>NZ_FNUF01000002.1:0-643460 GCF_900107065.1 Prevotella sp. lc2012
TCCAGGAAAAATTTCATTTTATATGCGAAATTTTTATCCCTCTTGACCAACATCAAGCACAAATGCAAGGCACACCTTATTATATATTATAGAGGGCCGACATGTCGCTTCTATCCGAGGGCACGACTAAGAACAGACAGCCTCTCCCTTTGCCCTCTCCTAACACCGTTAATTTCTGATAATCGCTTGGAATTAACGAAAAAATTGAGTAACTTTGTGATAAAAGTCACGAAGTTGCTGTGTCTTGGGTAAAAAAGAAACAAGTTTCTTTGTTTTGCGCCCAACTTTTCGTAATTTTGCACCTTATTAATAAGAAAGTAATAACATGTCGACAATATTACACATAGAAACAAGTACGAACGCATGTTCTGTGGCGGTGTCGGAAGACACGCAGGTCATTTTCCAACAGGAAGACCACACGGGCCCAAACCATGCAGAGAAATTAGGTACTTTCGTTGACGAGGCACTCTCGTTTACCGACAACCATGCGATTCCATTCGATGCCGTAGCTGTGAGCTGCGGTCCCGGATCCTATACCGGACTACGCATCGGAGTCTCCATGGCCAAGGGTATCTGTTATGCCAGAGACCTGAAACTGATTGCCGTGCCTACGTTGGAATTGTTATGTGTGCCTGTCCTATTAGGTAAGATGAAAGACATGGAGGAGCTCGAAGACGATGCCCTGCTCTGTCCAATGCTTGACGCCCGACGCATGGAAGTGTATGCCGCCATCTATGATCGTGCCCTAAGACCTGTGCGCGAGACCGGAGCCGACATCGTGGATGCAAACACCTATAGAGAGTATCTCGACCAGCATCCTGTCTATTTCTTCGGAAACGGAGCCGGGAAATGTATGGAGACCATCAATCACCCCAACGTCCATTATATCGACGGTGTCGAACCGTTGGCAAAATGGATGCAGCCTCTCGCCGACCGGCGCTGGCTGAATGGCCAGACAGAAGACGTGGCCTACTTTGTGCCCTACTATCTGAAGGATTTCGTGGCCAAAATGCCGAAAAAGTTGATTTAGCCATTGGCAGCCGGTTATTAAATAGAAAAAACGAAAAAGACATATGGACATCAAAGGATTAGATTACAACACCAAGCGCGAGAAACTCGCAATGCCGGAATACGGCAGGGAGATTCAGAAGATGATCGACCATGCCATCAGTCTGCCAGACAAGAAAGACCGGGAGAACTGCGCCAGAGCCATCATCAGAATGATGGAGACCAAAGCACCGCAGCCCAGAGACAATGCCGACTATGAGCAGACACTTTGGGATCATCTGTATCTGATGAGTCGTAAGCAGTTGGATATCGACTGGCCCTTCGACGTATCATCGGCAGAGAAAATCCTCAGCAAGCCCCGTCCGATGGCCCTGCCGAAGGACGGTGTCAGGCTTCGCCACTACGGTCGGCTTGTAGAAGAGCTCTTTGAGAAACTCAAGACCATGCCGAAGGGAGAAGAGCGCGACACACTGACCCGTTATACAGCCAACCAGATGAAACGTGATTTGGCAACATGGGGGCACGGTTCCATGGATGACGAGCGAATAGCCAGCGATCTGGCGCATTTCACCGACGGCATCATCCAACTCGACCTCAACTCCTTCAAATTCGAGAAGGTCTCTGCTGCGGACGATAACAAAAGAAACAAGAAAAAAAGATAACGACAGCCTATGGCATCATTCACTATTGAGGGCGGGCATCTTCTGAGCGGAACCATCAAGCCGCAGGGAGCCAAGAACGAGGCATTACAGGTCATCTGTGCTTCGCTGTTGACAGATGAGAAGGTGGTGATTCGCAATATCCCAGACATCCGCGATGTCAACAACCTCATCCAACTTCTCCGCGACATTGGTGTGAAGGTCAACAGACTGTCGCACAGCGATTATGCCTTTCAGGCCGACGAACTGAACCTCGACTATCTGGAGAGCGACGCGTTTGTCAAGAGTTGCGCGGAACTGCGTGGCAGTGTCCTGATGATTGGTCCGCTGCTGGCCAGAATGGGCAAAGCTATCATCACACAGCCCGGCGGAGACAAGATCGGACGCAGAAGACTAGACACCCATTTCCTAGGTTTCAAGAAACTCGGTGCGAAGTTTAAGCATATCGAAGGACGCAGCGTCTATGAGATTGAGGCCCAGAAGTTGAAGGGCACTTTCATGCTACTTGACGAGGCCTCCGTCACGGGAACAGCTAACATCATTATGGCAGCTGTCTTTGCCAAAGGTACCACAACCATCTATAATGCGGCTTGTGAACCATACATACAACAGCTCTGTCATCTGCTCAACCAGATGGGAGCCAAGATCAGCGGTATCGCATCGAACCTGCTGACGATCGTCGGTGTTGACCGTCTGCACGGTGCCGATCATAAGATTCTACCTGACATGATTGAGGTGGGGTCGTTTATCGGTATGGCAGCCGTATGCGGCGATGGCATCCGCATTCAGGATGTTTCCGTGAAAGACCTCGGTATCATCCCCGATGCTTTCCGTCGTCTCGGCGTGAAGATCAAGGTGGATGGTGATGATTTAGTTATCCCTCGTCAGAAGCACTACGAGATACCTTCGTTTATCGACGGCACCATCATGACACTCGCCGATGCGCCCTGGCCAGGACTAACCCCCGACCTGCTTAGTGTTCTGATCGTTGTAGCTACTCAGGCACGCGGAAGCGTACTCTTCCATCAGAAGATGTTCGAGAGTCGACTGTTCTTTGTCGACAAACTGATTGACATGGGCGCACAAATCATCCTCTGCGATCCCCACAGAGCCGTTGTCGTCGGTCACGATCGGAAGATCACCCTCCGCGGCGGTCGCATGTCAAGTCCAGACATCCGTGCAGGCATCGCCCTACTGATTGCCGCCATGAGTGCCAACGGCACCAGTCGTATTGAGAACATCGAGCAGATCGACCGCGGCTACGAGAATATCGAAGCCCGTCTGAATGCACTTGGAGCGAGAATCAGGAGGAACTAACAGTGATCAAAAAAGAAGAAGTATACAAGATCGGTAAGCTCGGTAAAGGCCACGGTGTGAGAGGGGAGATTTCTTTTCTCTTTGATGATGATGTGTTTGACCGGACCGATGCCGACTACTTGATCCTTGACCTAGACGGAATCTTAGTGCCCTTCTTCATTGAGGAGTATCGTTTCAAGACTGACAGCAACGCCTTGATGAAGTTTGAGGGCATCGACACACTTGAGCGTGCAAAAGAACTGACGGGCTGCGATGTCTACTTCCCCCGTGAGCTCGCCGACAGCGATGACGAGAACATTTCATGGGCGGCCATCGTAAGCTATGATATCATCGATGCAGACAGCAACTGCAACATCGGACGTATTGCCTCTGTTGACGATTCTACCATTAACATCCTCTTCTGCCTTGAGAACGGTCGACTCATTCCCGCTTCCGAAGATATCATCACGGCTATCGATCAACAGAACCGCACTATCACCATGCGCATTCCCAAAGGTCTGCTCGACCTTTGAGTTGGTTCTATTTAAGTAATGAATAGATTTGTTGACAAGCAAGTCCCTTGCTGATTCCATCAAGGGACTTGCTGCCTTTCCATCATGACTTAGCGGACCGTTATCTTTTGACCCTTGTGGATATACAGTCCCTTCTTCGTAGGCTGAGTGACACGACGACCATCGAGGGTGTACCAGGCATCGTCGGTATTATCTGTCTGACTGGTGCTGACGCTTAGGATGGCCGACTTGCCACCGTCCTCAACAATCTTTCCGAACTGTTTCCATCCATCGGCAGCTTCATAGAGCGCCTTGGTACCTTCTGGCACATGAAGCGTAGCATTCCTTACATCAACAAAATCATCAAATAAGTTCCGTACTACGAGCGGTGTCGGCCAGGAGACACGACAGTGACTTAGATCAAAAAAGACATTTGTATCCTCCATCTTTGTTACCGTAGAGGGGATGGTGATATCGGGCACAGTAACCCACATCCTTCCCAGGCTTTCCAGTCCTTCCGGCAATACCAGTGGCGAACGAAGAGTAAGGGCATACAGTCCATGATGTTCTATCGTCTTCAGGTGTGATCCAGCCTCAAACTCCAGACTACCCACATTTTCATCGAGGGCATCTTCTTCTATCGTTTCCACACTGGCCGCAACAACAATCTTATCTACATCTTTATTATCATAGAGGAAATCACTGCCAACACTCTTCACATGGAGCGTTTTACTACCCATAGTAAGCGTATTTTTGAGGACAGCTTCCTTTACACCTTTCTTAACTCTGATGGCACGGGCAATGCCCTTTGTACCATTAACCTGATAGAGGACCCCGTCAACTTCGACAGCGTCAAGAAAAATGGATGCCACGAAACTATCATCGTCATCCGGCTCCAAGATGAATCCGAAATCCTTCCAGACGTCAGCCTGTGCATAGGCATCCTTAGAGCCTGCTGGTACATAGAGCACCGTGGCTGATATACCATAGATACCCCAGGAACCATTAAAACTGGAATAGTCAGCATCGTCGATATTCTTGCGGAAGATATCAGGAACCGTCTGCGGCGTAGTGCTGTTGACACGGACGCTGACGAGGTTTTCTGTGCAGAAACAACTCTCTCCCCAAGAAGTAACCGTCGTAGGAATCGTGATACAATTGATCTTTGAGTTGGCAAAAGCCGTAGCCCCTATCGTCCGCAGGCCCTCAGGCAGCACAACGTTTTTAAAAGATGCTGCGTAAAAACCAAACTTCTCAATCTTATCCAGCTGTGAACCTTCGGCAAAGGTCACATCTCCGACAGAGGCTTGGTCGAAGGCAGCCCATCCAATGTAGGTAACGTTCTTTCCAATAGTGACATTACCCAGATGCTTACATTCACGGAAGGCATTCTCGCCGATGGCGGTGACGTTATAGTTCTTACCGTCAAAGGTAATACTCTCCGGTATCACGATATCACCGAAATAGCTAGCGTACTTATCGTTACGATAGGTAAAGGTAGCTGTACCTGCAGCCTGATCCAGTTCGTAGCAGAGGCCATCGAGCTCAACGGCGCCGTCTCTCACGGGATCATTCATCGAGGCATTGGCAAAGGTCTTCACACCATCCTTCACTGTCAGTGCCACCTCATGCTGACAGAGAGCACGGAAGTAGGCCTTCTGCCACTGGACATTCTTCTCCTTGCCATGTCCCACAGGATAAAGAATATAACTACCATCAGGCAGGTCTTCGTTCAGCTCCCAGACAAGTTCCACGTCATTTGGATCACCGGGTTCCTTGTCGTAGTGATAGAAATACTGTACCTCATGTGTTTCCGTATTCTCTACTGCCAAAGCAATCTGAGGCACCACATCGTGACTGAAGTAACAATCAAACTTATAGTTGCCGGAGAGCGTGTTGCCGCCCACCCATTTAAAATCCTTATTGGAACAGAAAGCGAATCCTGGGTCACCACCTTCGTCCTTCTTAATATTGAAGACAATGCTCATGCTGAGGGGGAAGAGGCAATTCTCCAGAGTACTCCAGCCATCAGATTTACCGCTCCAGCCATAGTTAAAGTGAAACTCTCCTTTGTCATTATAGCCATCGCAAATGAAAGAATGACCTGCAGAGCCGTTACTACCATCCACAATAACAGGGCGTGCCGCATCCAACTCTGTGCGGAGAATCGTTTTGATATCCTCTATCGTGCAATAGCCACCATCAAGATGCGTCATCCCATAATCGAAACCCAACAGACTAGCGAGATAACCGTAACTAGGACTTGCCGACACATCCACATCCAATACCGCACCGGTAAAAGCCACATCACGCATCAGTAAGGCCACAGCTTTCTTCGCCTCCTCGCTACTGTTGGCGTCGTACTTCAGCAACATCTTATCATAGTCGTAGTTGTCTTGTGTCAGATCGACATAAACAAAATCTTCGCCAGAAATGTGATAGTAGCCTTGCCCCATTCCATGTTCCGGCCAGCGGTGATAATAGCAAAGCTGTGCCTCCGCCGTCGCACCGCAACTGGTGAGACAATGCACCCCGTCTTTCTCAGGGATCATCAAGTTATAAGGACTGCCCTGATCCCACTGTGTTTGAATCAGCGGGCCAACGGTCTGTGCATGAAGCGACAGATTACTCAGTACACACATCACAGTTACGAGAAGCATCTTCGCTTCCCGATTTAAATAAGATTTAATAGTCTGTTTCATTCTAATATTTTATCATTTTGTTTTTGCGTTGAATCTCAAAAGGAACATAAATGGTGTGTAAAGGTACGAATAAATAAGCAGAGGACCAAAGAAAACGCCTTTTTTTGATGGAATTGATATTTATTTTGTACCTTTGCAGTCAAATAATAAAACAGAAACAATGAAAAATAAGAGACAGATAGCTATACTAGGCTCCACTGGATCAATCGGAACACAAGCTCTTGAAGTGATTGAGGAGCACAGTGACCTGTATGAGGTGTATTGTCTGACTGCCAACAACAAAGTTGACTTGCTTGCCAAGCAGGCCCATCAATTCAAGCCTGCAGCCGTTGTCATCGCTAACGAGGCCCGTTACGATGAACTGAAGTCGCTGATGAGCGATCTACCCGACGTGAAGGTCTATGCTGGAGCGCGAGCCCTTGACGAGATCGTAGAAGCAGAGCCTATCAACATGGTTCTGACAGCGATGGTAGGATTTGCCGGACTTTCGCCCACCATCCATGCCATTAAGGCAGGAAAGGCTATCGCCCTAGCCAACAAAGAGACGCTTGTCGTGGCCGGTGAGTTGATTCTCGCCCTCGCCCAACAATATCATACTCCCATTCTACCTGTTGACAGCGAGCACTCTGCTATTTTCCAGTGTCTCGTTGGTGAGGACCATAATCCGATAGAAAAGATCCTGCTGACAGCCAGTGGTGGTCCGTTCCGTCTGAAGACGATGAAGGAGATTGCTCACGTGACAAAGGCAGATGCTCTGCGCCATCCGACTTGGGATATGGGAGCAAAGATCACTATCGACTCTGCCTCAATGATGAACAAGGGCTTTGAGGTAATTGAAGCCAAGTGGCTTTTCGGTGTCGATGCCAAGCAGATCCAAGTGCTCGTCCACCCCCAGAGCATCGTCCACAGCGCCGTCCAGTTCCAGGATGGCAGCGTGAAGGCCCAGCTCGGTGTACCCGACATGCGACTGCCAATCCAGTATGCCCTTTCATTCCCACGCAGGCTACCGCTGAGCGGTGACAAACTCGATCTCTTCGCAGCACAGGACCTGGAGTTCTTTGAGCCTGACCTAAAGAAATTCCGTTGTCTGGCTCTGGCTTTCGAGGCCATTGACAAGGGTGGAAACATGCCATGTATCGTCAATGCAGCCAATGAGATCGTGAACCGTGGTTTCCTCGAAGACAAGTGCAGTTTCCTGCAGATGGGTGACATTATTGCAGAAACGATGACACGTGCCACATTCGACAAGATGCCGACTTATGAGACATATATCGCGACCGACGCTGAGGCGCGCCGCATCGCCACAGAACTAATGAACAAATAACCACTTTTTCAGTAAACAGCAAACCATAAACAACAATATGGATATCTTTTTAATCAGATTATTACAATTCATGCTGGCCATCGGCCTGCTGGTACTGCTCCATGAGGGCGGTCATTTCTTCTTCGCCAAGCTTTTCGGTGTCCGCGTAGATAAATTCTATCTTTTCTTCGACCCGAGTATCTGGAAATGGGATGGCAGTCTTTTTAAGTGGAAGCCCAAGAACAGTGACACACAATATGGTATGGGTTGGCTACCCCTCGGCGGCTATTGCAAGATTGCCGGCATGATTGACGAGAGTTTTGATACTGAGCAGATGAAACAACCTGAACAGCCGTGGGAGTTCCGTTCCAAACCGGCCTGGCAGCGCCTGCTGATCATGATTGGCGGTGTACTTGTAAACTTCCTTCTCGCTCTGTTCATCTATTCCATGATTCTTTTCCACTGGGGCGACACCTACATCCCCGTGAAAGATATGACACTGGGTATGAAGTTCAACACCGAGGCCAAGGCTCTCGGCTTCCAAGATGGTGATATCCTCGTAGGCACTGACAAAGGTGCATTCAAGGATTTCTCCGCCGATCTCTACCGTGACCTATCTGAGGCCCACCGTGTAGACATCATCCGCGATGGCAAAGCGATGAGTCTTACACTTCCTGGCGACCTGAATCTCCTCGATATGCTGAAGACAGAGCCTCGCTTCGTCACTCCTATCACGCCCGCAGAAATCGACAGCGTGATAACTGACACACCAGCCTCAGAGATTGGCCTGCGCAAAGGCGACAAGATCCTCGCCATTAATGGTAAGGCCGTCGACAGCTATAATGAATTCACCGATCAAATTGGTGTACTCCAGGATATGCTGACGACAGCAAAGACCACCGCAGATAGTTTGAAGATACGCACGGTAACGCTCGTCGTCGACAAAGGAGAGCGCACTGATACGCTATGTACCACCCTTACCTCCGACCTGAAGGTTGGGTTCTTCGTAAAGAGTCTGGCCGGTCTCTACGAGCCCTTTACCCGTGAATACGGTTTCCTTGAAAGTTTCCCTGCCGGTATCAAATATGGCTGGAATGTACTTGCTGGTTATGTGGGTGACATGAAGTACGTATTTACTGCCGACGGTGCGAAATCACTTGGCGGCTTCGGAGCCATCGGCTCTCTCTTCCCACCAGTATGGGATTGGTATTTGTTCTGGAAGATGACGGCTTTTCTCTCAATTATCCTCGCTTTCATGAATATCCTACCGATTCCTGCGCTTGATGGTGGCCACGTACTTTTCCTTATCTATGAAATGATTACACGTCGTAAGCCGTCGGAAAACTTCATGATTCGCGCCGAATATGTTGGTTTCGGCATCTTGATACTTTTGATGGTCGTGGCGAACCTCAACGATATCCTTCGTTGGCTGGGGTATATGTAGTTGAGAAATAAAAGTTAATGGCTGATGTGATGATGACACTGTTTGCCATTGTTATCGTAGGATACGTGGCAGGCAAGTTGGGTTATCTGGGAGGTGATTTCGATAGACAGTTGTCAAGACTGGTGATTAACCTTACCTGTCCGGCACTTATTCTCTCGTCGGCCATGACGGGAGAGTTGCCTGACAGAAACTATATCCTGCCACTACTGTTGATCAGCGCAATCACCTATATCGTATTGACAGGTGTAGCCTTTCTCCTGCCACGCATTCTGACCAACAAGAGAGAAGACGAGGGAGCAATCGGCTTTGCCCTGATGTTCGGGAACGTTGGATTTATGGGCTATCCCGTAGTAGCATCACTCTTCGGGCACGAAGCAGTGTTCTATGCAGCCGTCCTAAACGTAGTAAACACCTTTGCCGTCTTTACCGTTGGCACCATACTCATCACAGGTAAGAATGCCGTCGAAGGACCACGTTTTCAGAAGAAGGTTCTCTACTCCACTCCGATGATAGCAGCTTACCTGACGATGGCGATTGTTGCTCTGGAAATCGATTATATTCCCCCCGCAGTCAGTCAACCACTGACCATGCTCGGAAATATCACCGTACCGGCCGCCCTACTCATTATCGGATCTTCGATGTCGAACCTTTCGTTCCGTACGATGCTCGGCAACCACACAGTCTATGCTACAACACTGTTCCGCCTGGCTATTCTCCCGATAGGTATTTACTATCTGTGCACATTACTGGGTTTTTCTACGTTCGTCGTAAACATCAATACGGTAGTCATCGCTATGCCCGTAGCCACCTACGGTACGATTCTATGTTTGAAGTACGGTCGTGACACAACGACGATTACCGAGGTAACTTTCATCACCACCTTACTCTCTATGCTGACAATTCCAGCCTTGGCAACGCTTCTTTTCTAAGAGCGATTGCATAGTCTGACGATCAGCAGATAGAGAGATGCCACAATCACATAGACCATCATCACCTGCAAAAGCGTTGGGTGAAGAGGACCCATGCTGGACCCAGGAACGGAGGCAATATATCGTAATACACTATGCAATATGCCGACCACATATAATAATATGTACGTGAAGGAAGGAACCAATAGTACAATAAGCGACAGATAAAGGATAAGCGTGGCTGCAGGTACGACGATAAAGTTTGTTGGTAGGAAGAATGTTGAGAAGTGACCGAAATAATAGGCGATGAGCGGTGCTACCCCAATCTGCGCGGCACAGGAGACAGACACCAGAGCCCATACCCATTTGGCTAAACGATGCGATTGCAGATATTCCCAAGAAAAGACCTCATCGAACAAGGGTAACCAAAGCAGGATAGCAAATACCGCCATGAACGACAATTGGAAACCAACGTCATAGAGCGACAAAGGATTCGCCATCAGCATCACAATGGCCGTAAAAGCCAGTGTATTAACCGACAACTTATCCCGGTGGCCTAACGACAACAACGCATAGAGACTCAACATCACAGCAGAACGTATAAGACTTCCCGACATACCTGTCAGAAAAACAAAAGCCCAAATGCTCAAGACTATCAGAAACTGCGATACAGTATGCCAACGTCGTCGTACTACCAACAACGACAGCAGGGTATAGATGATGCCAAGATGCAAACCACTCAAGGCCAGCACATGTGACGCTCCTGTCACGGAATAGAGATTCTTCACCTCGTTCGTTAATGACGACTTATCACCTAGTACCATGGCCGACACTACAGCATAGTGCTCATCAGTCAATCCCTGCGTCGCCAGATGCTGTAAAATACGACTACGTGATTTCAAGAACCCGAGTTGTGTTCGTTGCAGATACGAAAGATCCCTTAACGACACTTTTACTTTCCGCCAGTTCCAACTGGCAACGAACGTTGTGCCCACAAAGCCACGTTCTTCGAGGTAATGCCGATAGTTGAACCGTCCAATACGCCAATCACCAACACGTCTGATCCGTGACTGAATCCATAGACCGTCGCCGATATGCAACGATCGACTTCGCTTATCCTTATAAAGATAGCACTTGATTTTCCAACCATCTCGCACCAACATCACGTCAACAGCAGTGGTCTTCGGCTTTTCCATCGGCTCACTGAGCACCACCGCCTCATACTGCACCTGTCCGTCGGGCCATCTCACCTCGAGTGAGGCACGCTGCCGTTGCAGTAGCAACCATCCAAGAAGAACAAAACAGGCAGCGATTACCAGTGATTGCAAAGTAGCATATCGCCATAGCAACAAGGCAAGGACTACCATACCTACAAAGCAGAATGGAAGTACAGTCAACAACGGCACATGATGACCTAGCACAATTCCGACCATCAGACAAATAGCCAGGCGCAATAACGGACACGCTTTCAGAGGGTTGTTCTTCATAATGATTCAGATCTCGGTTTGCAAAGATACGGAAAGTCGAACGTAAAACAAAATATTCTCACACATTATTTGCTATTCCCCTCATTTTTCCGTAACTTTGCGATAGAAATCGCGAGGATACCTACACTCAGCAAAAAAAATAAGTGAACTTATTTTGTCCTGCTCACGTTTTTCCGTATCTTTGCCAGTAGAATGTAAATCAAATGGAAACAATAAATATGCCCCTATGGGCGTGGATTCTATTCTATGTTCTGGTGTTGATTATGCTATTGGCCGACTTGAAGATGTTCGCCAAGAAAGGACAGCATGAAGTCAGTATCTCCGAAGCATTAAAAATGACCGCTGTGTGGATTGGTGTGTCACTCATCTTCTGTGCAGGTATCTATATATTCTACCCCATTGATCCACATGAGAAAGCAATGGAGTTCCTTGCTGGTTATTTGATTGAGAAATCATTATCGATGGATAACCTCTTTGTTTTCCTAATGCTATTCTCTTTCTTCGGCATCAAACGAAAATATCAGCACGAAGTACTTTTCTGGGGAATATTCGGCGCCCTTATCCTACGAAGCATCTTCATCTTCGCGGGTACTGCGATGATTAGTCGTTTTGAGTGGATCCTCGGGCTCTTTGGAATCTTCCTAATATACACAGGCGTTAAGATGTTTAGTCATGAAGAAGATGAGCATGTAGACCCCTCGAAGAACATTTTTGTAAAAGTATTCAAGAATTTCTTCCCTGTGACCGACCAAATGCATGAAGATCATTTCTTCGTGACAGAAAGTGGCCGGCGGCTAGCCACTCCACTTTTCATCGCTCTCATTGTGATTGAGACGACTGACGTGGCCTTCGCCGTCGACTCTATCCCTGCAGTTTTCTCTGTGAGCCGAGATCCATTTATCGTACTCACATCGAATATCTTCGCCATTCTTGGACTCCGGGCTCTTTACTTTGCACTTGCGGCCATCGCGAGATATTTCACATACCTAAAATATGGTCTAGGCATCATACTCAGTTTTGTAGGTATCAAAATGCTACTGGCGATGGACGAATACATGAACGCATTCGGACAGCTTATCGGCATCAATCTAAGCATGCCGCATATAGAGGTGTCTACACCACTCTCGCTTGCCATCATCTTCGGCGTACTGGTTCTTTCCATGCTCCTATCGGTGATTGTGTCAAGAAGTAATAACAGAAATAATGACTTACCGACATGATAATCAAAGATTATACCAACGACGCAGTAGAATTGTTAAAAGAGCTCATTGCCATCCCCTCTATAAGCAGAGAGGAGACTAAGGCTGCTAATAAACTGTCAGAGTATCTGGAAAGGTGGGGATTGCCATACGGGCGGGAAGAGAATAATCTATGGGTGGGTTGCCCAGACTGGGATGAGAACCGTAAGACAATCATGTTAAACGCTCATATCGACACTGTGAGACCCGTCACATCGTGGACGCGTGATCCTTTTACGCCAACACAGGAAGCTGACGTCCTCTATGGCCTCGGCTCAAACGACTGTGGCGGAGGCCTTGTCGCCCTACTACAGGTCTATCGCATCATGTTGAACCGTCCGAGGAGCTACAACCTGCTGTGGGTTGCTTCAGCAGAAGAAGAGGTGTCGGGACAAAACGGCTTCAGTCGGGTACTTCCTCTTTTGCCTGAAATTGATGTGGCCATCGTCGGTGAGCCCACAGGCATGCAACCTGCCATAGCCGAAAAAGGCCTAATGGTCATAGACGGTTATGCTCATGGTATATCAGGACATGCTGCCAGAAACGAAGGAATAAATGCCATCTATGAGGCACTTGACGACCTATTATGGTTACGTGACTATCGCTTCCGCAAGAACAGCCCACTGCTGGGAGAGACTAAGATGACTGTAACAGTCATCGAAGGAGGTACACAGCATAATGTCGTACCAGACACTCTCCATTTTGTCATAGATGTTCGTCCCAATGAATACTACCAGAACGAGTATCTGTTTGAGTTCCTCCGTAACAAGATGAAGAAATGCGAACTGAAGGCCCGCTCTTTCCGTCTTCACTCATCAAGCATCTCTGCCGATCACCCATTAGTCAAGAGATGCATAGACTACGGGATGAAACCTTTCGGATCCCCGACATTGAGTGATCAGGCACTAATGCCTTTCCCTTCGTTTAAGTTAGGCCCTGGCTCATCAAGCCGCTCACACTCTGCCGACGAGTTTATCAAAATCTCCGAGATTGAACAAGCAATAGAGACCTACGTATCTCTTTTGCAGGGGTTGGTATTATAAGCACTTTTTATCTAGCCAGCCAAGACTCGGGATTTAATTTGGCATTTCCCTTACGTAACTGGAACTGCATGAGACCATCTGAGCCTAACCTTCCAATCGTCTGGCGTGTACTGACTTTCTGTCCACGACTGACGCTGACAGATGCCAGATCACAATAGACAGAGAGATAGCTACCATGGCGGATGATAACAACCGTAGTACCTCCATAGCCGAATACTGCACTGACCTCGCCGTCAAAAACGCAGCGTACTGGAGCACCAGGTTGTCCCTTGATGTCAATACCCTTCTTATCAAGTGTCACATGTCCCTTGACATCCGTAACATTATTGGTACCGAAACGATACACGATCTTATAACTGCCAACAACTGGCATTGGAAGACGACCACGATTATTCTCAAAGTTACCACTAAGTCGACGGTCTTCGGTAGAAACAGTATAATCAGGTGTAGTAGATTTCTTGGCTTCCGCCACTTCACGTTCATGAGCTATTTTCTCTGTCGCAGCTTTACGCTCAGCAGCCAAGCGGGCTCTCTCTGCCTCCCGGGCAGCACGTTCAGCGACGGCTTTCTCGGCAGCACTTTTCTGAGCTGCAGCTCGGGCATCAGCCTTAGCCTTTTCCTCATGAGCCTTAGCTTCTGCAACACGACGGGCATTCTCTCTTTCTGCAGCCTCAGCAGCAGCTTTCTTCCGAGCCAATTCTTCTGCTCGTTTTTTTGCGGCCTCCTCTGCAGCCCTGCGTTTTGCCTCTGCTTCAGCACGTGCTTTCGCTCGAGCAATCTCCTCTGCAATCATTCGGTCAATCTGTGCATTCAGCTCCGCATCGCGTTTCTTCTGTTTTCCAAGAATATCTTGAATGGCTTTTTGTTGCTTCTTCAGAGATTGCACAACATTCTGCTGCTCCACCTGTTTATTTTCCAGCGACTTCTTCTCCTGTTCTCCCCGATAAAGCAGATCATTCTTCTGTCGTTTGGCGGAAGTCAACTCATCATAAGTCTCTTGTACCTGCATCTGCATCGATTTCACAGCCTCGCCCTGAGCCTGTTGATATCTAGCATAATCACGGACAAAGCGTAGACGACGATACATCTGGGAGAAACTATTAGCACTGAATACAAACATCATCTGACTCTGGATGTCTCTATTACGATACATATAGTTCAGGGATTTCCTGAAACGTTGCTTCCGATCTTGCAACTCTTTCTCCAGATTCTTCAACTGGATACGGAGCAAATGGATGTTGTCATCAAGTTTGGTGATATCGTGACGGATGGTATCAATCGCCCTACGCTTATCAGCAATCTCATTGTTAATAACGAGCAGTGTTTGCAGACGTTTCTTCACATCCCGTTCATTAGCCTGTAGGCGCCGCTCCTGTTCTTTGATCTGTCGACGAACACGTTCCTGTTCACTTTTCAGTCCTTTGACCGTAACAGGTGTACTTTTCTTCGGCGTTGTGGTCTTTGGGGTTGCAACCTTCTTCGCAGAAGCCGTTTTTTTGACAGACGTCGTTTTCTTGACAGGACGAGACGACTTAGTGGTGGTTGTCCTACGCTGAGCAGACGTTTTCCTTGTCTGCTGTGCCGGAGCAACCGCCACTAAGCTAACCAGAATCCAGAGGACGAACAGTCTCTTCACTCCTATTCTGTCTTATTTAAAGGGCCATAAAACGGCGCAGAATTTCGTCAACGGTAACTTCACGATATTTATTAGAAATCTCCGTACGTGTCTCCCATTCCGTGTCAGACCCAACATAATTCAATGTCATATTCAGTTTCACCTCCTTGTCCGGTGTCGTTAAGACAATTCCTGACTTCTTCGGGAACATCTTCTTATTTACCATTTCGAACTGGTCATAGTCCCAGTTCAGTTGGGTATTGCCGTTGAAACGATCCTTATAGAGGATATTGGCCATTTTAATCAACGCATTCTTCTTACTGGCAAGCCAGCTATAATCCATCTTTCCCTCGGTAAGACTGATAATCATATCATCGCCACTTTCTAAGGTAGAGTAAACTGTCCCACTAGAATTGGCAGAATGTTGCTTCTGAGCACGTCCTTCATTGGGTTTGAAGAGTTCGTTCCAGAAGAGCGCCTGCAGAGTATTGAAGTTTAGGCCACTATTTCGCAGGAAATCCACTGACATATATGGCGTCTTCAAATACTGTTTGTTAATACGGTCCATGATGAGCACATAGTCTTTTGTCAGTTCTATACGTCCAGCTTCAACGAAACCGAACGCCATCAACTGAAGACGGATAACATCATCGCGTTTCATTTTCAGATTACCGGTAAGGGTCAACTTCTGGGGCCCCACCTCGACAGAGAACTTCACTTTCGAAGTAATGAACTTAGTTGTCTGCGCATTGTCCTGCACACTTGAGATAAAGTGTGCGCCCTCGGTTTGCTCTGGAGAGAGTGTAACAGGGCCCTGAACCACTTTCTTGTGAGAACCACAAGAGACAAGCACTAACGGTAAAGCCAAAACGGCCACTCTTACAATACTGGACAGTTTCATTCTTTTAGATATTTTTTGAGTTTTATTTTCCGATTCAACAATGGATCATCCGGCTTCTGCTGTTGAGCATCACGCCAGAGAGAAAGAGCACGGTCCATGTCCTTGTTCTGAGCATAGATATCTCCTGCATGTTCGATGATGACTGCATTGCCAAGCGTATCCTCCATATTTTGTAACGCCTGATCAATATATATTTTTGCCTCCGTATATCGTTCCTGCATAAACAGAATCCACGCATAAGTATCGAGATAGGTCGCATTCTTCGGCTCCGCTTTCACTGTCTTATAGCTCATTTCCTCGGCTTTGTCCAACTGTTCGCCTCGTTCACTCAAATAATAGGCATAGTTGTTTAGACAGCCAAAATTGTCAGCCTTCCACTGTAGACAAGAGTCGTATGCGGCAAACGCCTCTTGAGCCATTCCTTTTTGATGAAGCACATCTCCCATCACGGCATAAAAGTCAGAAACAATCATCGGGTCGCTCTCCTCATTGATGACACCGATACCATTCTGAAAGGCAGACAAAGCACCGTCAAGATTATCCTTTTTATAATAGGCAATCCCTTGGTAATAGTAGAATGCCATCTCATCGGGATTATATTGTCGGGCATCCTGACACAGGGAGATGACGCGATCCATATCCTCTGCATCCCATGCATAACCTACTAACTGTAAACGAGCGGCAGCATTGTCTGGGGTCATCTCCAACACCTTCTCCAAGACAGGACGTATACTATCACGAGGCATCCTTTTCGCATTCATGTAAGATGCATAAAGAACAGCCATATCTGTATCAGAAAGTGGCTGAGCCAACATCATGCGGAAAAGGTTTAGGATATGTGTACTATCACCTCCAGCAGCCTCATTAGCAGAAATCTCCTGTCGCAGCAGGCGAACCTTTTCCTCTGTCGTAGCATTCCTATTCAGTAGTACACGTTTCGTCAGAGAGTCTGCAACCTCTGTATGACCAAGCGCCTGATGATAAGTACGCAATGACAGAAGTACCCTATTATTATCAGGTTCTTGTTTTAGGACACGGTCGTAGATGCCTAACGCCCGTTTCAGTTGCCCATTCATCATCAGCGTCTCTCCATACATCACCATATAATTAAGGTCATTAGGATACTGCTTCGATAGGGCTGCTATCTCAGCTACTGCTGCCTTCTTATTACCCATTCGGGTATATATCTCACTCTTGGCCACCGACAGACGTTCACTTTTCCCGTCTATCTGTTCCATCCGCTCCAATACACGGATAGCCTTTGCATAATCGTTTTCTTGCTGGTACAGTTGGAAGAGCATCTCCAACAATCCCTCTTGGTCCTTATTACGTTCATATAGCCCTTCAATAACTGCGATAGCATTCGCATAGTCTTGTTGACGGATATATGCTTGTGCCAACGTTTCCATATAGGTCTCGTTACCAGGCGACAACTCTGCTGCACGTTTGATGCATGCCATGGCCTTGTCGGCATTCTTCAGGGCATTATAATATTGTGAGATATAGTACCACGCCTCCGCTGCATCTGGCCGGATTTCCAAACAATGACGCAGAAGATCAAACACAGCATCGTTATTTCCTTTCTGCCGCTGAACCATAGCCTCCATAAAGAACTGGTCATAGGACTGCTCCTGGGCAGATATTTTAAGGAGAGAAATGTAAGAAAAAAGCAAAGCCACGCATAGCAACAGCCGAATAGCCCACGGCCTTCCGCAAATCACTATGCCTTTCATCTTACAACGATTACTCATTCTTTCCTTGAGTTTCTCACTCCCTTATTTCATTTCACACCAGTATGACCGTAACCTCCTTCGCCACGCTCAGTTTCATCAAGCACATCAACAGGCATGAAAGAGCCTTGTTCATGACGGGCAATGACCATTTGTGCAATACGTTCTCCATCGTTGACAACAAAATCCTCCTGTGACAGATTGATGAGCAGCACACCTACCTCACCACGATAGTCAGCATCGATAGTACCAGGAGAGTTCAGCACTGTAATACCCTTCTTCAGTGCCAGTCCACTACGTGGTCGGACCTGTGCTTCATACCCCACAGGCAGAGCGATGTGCAGCCCTGTCGGAATCAACTTGCGCTCCATAGGCTTCAACAGCACAGGTTCTTCCAAATTAGCGCGCAAATCCATACCAGCGCTCTGCGTCGTGGCATATTGCGGCAGAGGTTGGTGCCCTTTATTGACAACTTTTATCTCCAGCATTTCGTTAATTTCTTGTTTTATCAATGTGCAAAGTTAATGTTTTTACCGCAGATTACGACGATTACGGTCATTTATTTTTCATTTTTTCGTTAATTTCTGCGAAATAAGCTTTGCCATTTGGTTTTTTGCTTACTTATTCGTACCCTTGAACTGCGTTCGAAAGTACCATCATTCGGAAAACACCAAATAAATTTGGTTTTTCGCTCACTTATTCGTACCTTTGCATTCAATATGATGGACTGGCAACGACTGATTTCAAATAAAAGACTCGGACAAGAACATCGCCACCCCGAGCGCCATGATGACCGGACGGAGTTCAAGCGTGACTACGACCGGCTGATTTTCTCGGCTCCTTTCCGTCGTTTGCAAAACAAAACTCAAGTTTTCCCTCTGCCAGGCAGCATATTCGTGCATAACCGTCTGACCCATTCTTTGGAAGTTGCCAGTGTAGGTATGTCTTTAGGCAATGATGTTGCACTACAACTAACCAAGAGGCATCCGGAACTGAGAGACACGCTCTTTCAGGAAATCGGGCAGATAGTTGCTACGGCCTGTCTGGCGCACGACATGGGGAATCCACCTTTCGGTCATAGCGGCGAAAAAGCAATTCAAGCATTCTTCACAGAGGGCGCTGGCAGTGATCTACAACGTGAGGTCAGTCCAACATTCTGGAACGATGCCATCCACTTCGAAGGAAACGCCAATGCTTTCCGTCTACTCACCCATCAATTCAAGGGTCGACGACCTGGCGGTTTCGTTATGACCTATTCCACCCTTGCCAGTATCGTAAAATACCCGTTTTCATCTTCTGTAGCAGGCAAGAAAGGAAAGTTCGGGTTCTTCGATACAGAGAAAGAGGAATACCGGAAAATTGCAGATGAGCTAGGCATTATCTGCCTATCAGGAATTGGGGCTCCTCTGAGATATGCGCGTCACCCCCTGGTCTACCTTGTAGAAGCAGCCGATGACATCTGCTATGAGATTATGGATATCGAGGATGCCCATAAGTTAAAGATTCTCTCGTTCGATGAGACGATGGACCTTTTACTAGCGTTCTTTGATGAAGACGACCGACAGAAAATCCTTCGGCGTATCGACGATGAGCACGTCACTGATCCCAACGAGAAGGTGGTATACCTGCGTGCCTGTGTTATCGGGAAATTGGAAAACGAATGCGTCAAAGTGTTTGTCGAGCTCGAAGACGAAATTCTTAATGGTACGTTTATAGGCAGTCTTATCGACCATATCGGTTCATTACAAAAAGAAGCTTACAAACGTTGTAGTAAAGTGTCGCTAAAACGAATCTACAAGAGCAAGCCCGTTCTAGATGTCGAACTATCAGGTTATCAGATCATGCAAACATTGATGCAGCAGTTCATAGGTGCAGCCGTCCATCCGGAACGATTCTACTCCCAACACCTTATCAGTCGTGTATCGAACCAATACGACATCGAATCACAGAAACTGGAGACACGTCTGATGGCCGTTATCGATTATATCAGCGGCATGACAGATGTATATGCCCTTGATGTCTACCAGAAAATCAATGGCATCTCCTTGCCAATTGTGTAATTACATCAAATAAGAAGAAGGAAAAATGAAGAAACTATATATAGAAACGTATGGCTGCCAGATGAATGTGGCAGACTCGGAGGTAGTTGCCTCTGTCATGAAGATGGCAGGCTATGAAACCACCGAGGAATTGAATGAGGCCGATGCCGTCTTCTTGAACACGTGCTCGGTAAGGGATAATGCTGAACAGAAGATCTATCACCGATTAGAGGCACTTGACGCAGAGCGCAGACACAGACAGAAAGCCGGCGTATCTACAAAGCATTTGATTATCGGCGTATTAGGATGTATGGCCGAACGGGCACAACAAGATCTGTTGGAAAATCACCATTGTGATCTTGTGGTAGGACCGGATGCCTATCTCTCGTTACCAGACCTGATTGCTCAGGCTGAGACAGGGCATAAGGCTATGAACATCCAACTCTCGACATCGGAAACATATAAGGACATAGTTCCTCAACGTATCGGACTGGGACATAAAATAGGTGGTTTTGTGAGCATCATGCGTGGCTGTAATAACTTCTGCCACTATTGTATTGTACCTTACACCCGAGGCCGTGAGCGTAGTCGCGACGTGGAAAGTATACTTCGAGAGGCCAGAGACCTACGTGACCGCGGCTTTAAGGAGGTGACGCTACTAGGACAAAACGTCAACTCCTATGCCCGACCAGACCATCCGGAGACGCCAGATTTCCCAGCATTGCTACGTAGAGTGGCAGAAGAAGTTCCTGAGATGAGAGTACGATTCACGACTTCACACCCCAAGGATATGAGCGACGAAACATTACGCGTGATTGCTGACATGCCCAACGTATGTAAGCACATCCATCTGCCCGTACAAAGCGGAAGCGACAAGATTCTTAAACTGATGAATCGCAAATACACCCGTGAATGGTATATGGACCGTGTGGCTGCCATCCGTCGCATCATCCCAGACTGCGGACTCTCGACCGACATCTTTGTGGGTTATCATAATGAAACAGAAGAGGATCATCAGCTCTCGCTTTCACTGATGCGCGAAGTGGGCTATGATTCAGCCTTCATGTTCAAGTACTCCGAGCGTCCTGGCACTTACGCTTCAAAACATCTACCCGATAACGTGCCAGAAGAAGAAAAAATTCGTCGTTTGAACGAATTAATTGCGCTCCAGACTGAGATCAGTGCCATTCAAAACAAAAAAGACGAAGGAAAAGAGTTTGACGTGCTTGTAGAGGGATTCTCGAAACGTAGCCGTGAGCAACTCTGCGGACGTACAGAACAAAATAAGATGGTGGTGTTCAACAAGGGCAACCACCACATCGGAGAAATTGTCCGAGTTAAGATAACAGGATCCACTAGTGCCACATTGTTTGGAGTTGAAAGTTGATAGCTATGAAAGAGTTTCTACGTGTATTACGGCGGTTTGTCCCACCCTATAAGAAATATCTGGTGTTGTCGATCATCTTCAACATCCTCTCTGCTGTTCTTAATATCTTTTCGTTTGCTGCCCTGATTCCCATTCTCCAGATTCTGTTCCAGACAGGCGATACCGAGGCGGCAACCACATTGATGGCGTGGGACTGGGGTAACATACAGGCTGTTCTGATGAATAACTTGAACTATTATGTCACACAACTCATTGCCAGCTATGGACAAACGACGACCCTCCTGTTTATCGGACTATTTCTTGCATTGACCACAGCCATGAAGACAGGGGCCTACTTCCTATCGTCAGCTACCATTATCCCCATTCGTACAGGTGTGGTACGTGATATCCGGAATCAACTATACAAAAAAATCACATCACTTCCGTTGGGATTCTTTTCTGAGGAACGAAAGGGTGATATCATTGCCCGAATGAGCGGTGACGTGCAGGAGGTGGAGTCGAGCATCATGTCGAGCCTTGATATGCTGTTCAAGAACCCGATTCTCATCGTCGTTTATTTCGCCACCCTCCTGTTCGTATCATGGCAGCTCACCCTATTCACCATTGTCTTTGTACCGATTTTCGGGTGGTTCATGGGATTTGTCGGTAGGAAACTGAAGCAGAAAAGTATCAAGGCACAGGCTTTGTGGAGCGACACAATGAGTCAGGTGGAAGAGACACTAGGTGGATTACGCATCATCAAGGCTTTCTGTGCCGAAGAGAAAATGAACACACGTTTTGACCGTGTGAATTCCGCCTATCGCAATGACATTATGCGCGTAAATATCCGTCAGTCGATGGCACACCCGATGAGTGAATTCCTTGGAACACTCATGATTATTATTGTACTCTGGTTCGGTGGCATTCTCGTACTGACCAGTCATGCAATTACGGGACCGACCTTCATCTACTACATGGTCATTCTTTATTCGATTATCCAGCCGTTGAAAGACTTCTCCAAGGCTGGTTATAACATTCCCAAAGGATTGGCATCAATGGAGCGTATCGACAAGATTCTGATGGCAGAAAACACCATCACAGAAATCTCTCAACCCATACATATCTCCAGTTTCGGTCATCAAATAGAGTTCCGTAACGTATCGTTCCGCTATGGTGATACATGGGTATTGCGCGATATCAACCTTATTATCCCCAAGGGCAAGACCATTGCACTCGTCGGACAGAGCGGTTCAGGAAAATCGACGCTTGTAGACCTAATACCGCGATACTATGATGTCCAAGAAGGCGAAGTAATGATAGATGGCATCAATGTGAAGGACCTAGGTATCCATGACCTACGCCAACTTATCGGCAACGTGAACCAAGAGGCAATTCTTTTCAACGATTCATTCAGAAATAATATATCTTTCGGCGTGGAGAACGCCACACAAGAACAGATTGAAGAGGCTGCACGTATCGCCAATGCCTATGACTTTATCACACAATCGGAACAGGGTTTCGAAACGAATATTGGTGACCGGGGCGGTCGACTCTCTGGTGGACAGCGCCAACGTGTGTCTATCGCACGAGCCATCCTAAAGAACCCGCCAATTCTAATCCTTGACGAGGCGACCTCTGCCCTCGACACTGAGAGTGAACGACTGGTTCAGGATGCATTGGAGCGTTTGATGAAGACACGCACGACTGTGGCAATCGCCCATCGTCTGTCAACCATCAAAAATGCCGACGAAATCTGCGTCATCCACGAGGGAAAAATCGTAGAGCGCGGTACTCATGATAGTCTGCTGACTTTTGATGGTTATTACAAGAAACTGCATGATATGCAAAGCTGATGAGACAACGACTGATCTATCTGGTTAAGACCTATTTATTGACGATACTACTATTTGTTATCGCTAAGATTGCCTTCATGTTACTCAACCATGATGGACACTCTTTCACGGTGAAAGATATGGTAGATGTCATCTGGCATGGCCTCACGCTTGATCTTTCTACCAGTCTCTACCTGCTGATTATACCTTTTCTGGTAACAATCGTATCTATCTGGAGGGAAAGCAAGTTGCTCATCAAGATTCTGAGATTCTACTACAGCATCATCGCCTTTGCATTGATTCTTGCCTTCGTTACTGACACTAGTCTGTATCCTTTCTGGGGTTTCAAGCTCGACGCCACTTGTCTGCAATATCTTGAGACACCAGCCGAGGCGAAAGCAAGTGTATCGGGATTATATATGGCCATACGGATCATTATCCTAATGATAGGTACGGTCCTGATTTACCGTCTCTACAAGTCTATTCCATATGAAACTAAATTGCCAAACCACAAAAGTGCTGTACTCATAGGAGATTTGGTTCTCATTCCACTTTTCATCATTGGTATCCGAGGAGGTCTGGGTGAGTCAACGACGAACATCGGTCAGGTATATTATTCACAAGATCAGTTCCTTAACCACTCTGCCGTTAACCCTGTATTTAGTTTTCTGTATTCCCTAAGCCATACGATGGGAAATATTGATCAGTATCAGTTCATGGACGATAACGAGTGTCAGACCCTGACCAACACTGTTTATACCACGGAAAGTATGCTGACAGATACGCTTCTAACGACCAGCCGTCCCAACGTGGTAGTCATTCTGTTGGAGAGTTGCGGCGAGCAATTTAGGAATGTCATGCCCTATCTCCAGAAACTGAAACGGGAAGGCATCTGGTTCTCCAACTGTTTTGCGAACTCATGGCGCACCGACCGCGGCACCATCGCCACCTTAAGCGGCTATCCATCATTTCCATCGCTATCGGTCATGAAGATGCCACAGAAGAGTCGTACATTACCAAGCATCGCTAGGAGCCTGCAGAAAGAAGGCTATAAGACAAGCTATCTCTATGGAGGTGATATCAACTTCACCAACATGCGCGGCTACCTGATTAGCACAGGATGGGAACAATTGAGATGGAAGGATGATTACTCCAAGGAGGAGCAGGGCACTGCACAATGGGGCGTCCGCGATGATATCACCTTCGGGACACTGTTGCATCTGATCAAGGAAACACCAGCACCCTACTTAATCGGTTACTCTACGCTGAGCAGTCACGAGCCTTGGGATGTGCCGACGAAAAAACATACAGACGAGGTACAGAATGCGTTCGCCTACCTTGACGATTGTCTAGAAAATTTCATCGAATCACTCCGTCAGACACCAGCATGGGATCATCTGCTCGTTATTATGGTAGCAGACCATGGGGTCAACCACCACGATATAGATCAGTCCAAGCCACTCTTGAAGAACCATATTCCGATGTTATGGGTGGGTGGTGCTGTTAGAGAACCACGCATCATCGGACATATCTGTAACCAGACGGATTTGGCAGCGACACTTCTTGGACAGATGCAGTTAAGTCACGACGATTTTGCTTTCAGTCGTGATATCATGAGCAGTACCTATCATTACCCGACAGCCGTCAACAATTACAACAACGCTCAGTTGCTCATTGACAGTACAGGCTATATCCTCTACGATTTCGACGCTCGCCAGTTCAGCATCAGGCAAAGTTCTGATGCCGACCGACTACAACGTCTAAATCAAGCTATTTTACAACGTACCACCAACGACCTCAAAGTTCGATAAATGAAGGATCAATTATCTTTGGACGCATAATCGCAGGAAACAAATATGTGAAGGGCATAAGGCTAAAACCAAGGGTGAGAAGGAAGAATAAAGGCTTTGAAGAATGAACAAATACGATTATCTGATTGTTGGAAGCGGACTTTTTGGAGCAACCTTTGCTTATCTAGCCCATCAACGTGGACAGCGCTGTCTAGTCATTGAGAAACGTCCCCATGTGGGAGGAAATGTATACACCGAGATGACGGAGGGTATACATGTACACCGATATGGAGCACATATATTCCACACATCTAACCGTCAAGTGTGGGATTTCGTTAACTCACTCATGCCATTTAACCGCTATACCAATTCACCTGTTGCCTGTTATGAGGGAAAACTGTATAATCTTCCCTTCAACATGAATACCTTCCACCAGATGTGGGGCGTACTAACTCCAGACGAAGCACGTCAAGTTATTGATCAGCAGAGGGGAAAAGTGGTTGCGCAACTGGCTGCAGCAGGTGTCAATCAACCACGTAATCTTGAAGAACAAGCGTTGATGTTGGTTGAACATGACATCTACGAGCGACTTATAAAGGGATATACAGAAAAGCAATGGGGGCGTTCCTGCACGAAATTACCTCCTTTTATCATCAAACGACTTCCACTACGTTTCGTTTATGATAACAACTATTTCGATGACCTATATCAAGGTATTCCTGTCGGAGGTTACACTGCACTCATCAACCGTCTGCTGGCTGGTGTTGAGGTCAAGACAAGAACAGACTTCTTTGCAGACCGCCATTATTGGGAACAACAAGCAGATAAGACGGTGTATACAGGCCCCATTGACCAGTTCTTTGAGTATAGTCTCGGACGGCTTGAGTACCGTTCTCTCAGTTTTGAACACCAAGTGCTCGACACACCCAACTACCAAGGCAATGCCGTTATGAACTTTACCAGTAGTGATGTGCCCTATACGCGTATAATTGAACACAAGCACTTTGAAATGTTTGGTCAACAAGTTTACAACTGTCCCAAGACCATTATCACTCGTGAATATCCAACAGAGTGGAAAGAAGGCAGGGAGCCGTTTTACACAATCAATGATGATAGGAACAACCAGCTAGCAGCACAATACCGTGAATGGGGACAGACAATGTCCAACGTTATCTTTGGCGGCCGTCTTGCAGAATATAAATATTATGATATGGCCCCTATTGTGGAAAAAGTTCTACAACTTAGCAAACAACTAAAAAATTAAGAACATGAGTAGACAAACACCAGATTGCAAGATCTGCTGTTATCCAACAGCCATCAATAATAATAACGCCCAGTTGCTCGTTGACAGCACAGGGTATACCCTCTATAATTCCGCGGCCTACCGGTCCCACACCAGACAAAGTGCGGATGTCAATCGGCTGCAACGTCTCAATCTGTCCATTATGCGACATGCCACCAATGACTTCAATACACAATAAATGAAGAAGATTGCCTATTTCCTTCTCTATGGGTTTGTATATACCCTTTCTCTGATTCCGTTCCGATTACTCTACGGACTGTCAGATTGTTTATATGTACTTGTTTATCATATTGTCAAATACCGACGTAAGATTGTCTGGAAGAACCTTTCTTCCTCTTTCCCGGAAAAGAGCGTAACCGAACTTCGTCAGATTGAGAGAAAGTTCTACCACTGGTTCTGTGACTATATCTTCGAGACTTTCAAACTGCTCACCATCAGCGACAAGAAGTTGCTGCGTCATATTGAATATCGCAACGTTGAAGAGATGGAGAGATGCTTCGACAAAGGTCAGAATTGTGCTGCAATCCTCGGACATTACTGCAATTGGGAATGGCTCTCAGCCATAGGACTGGCCTTCAAACGACATCCAGAAGCTGTCATGGGATTAATTTACCACCCGCTATATAATGACGCCTTCGATCAGCTATTCATTGACATCCGCAAGGCTCATGGAGGAGAATGTATTCCCAAGAAAAATATTCTCAGGCAACTGGCAACATGCAAGCGAGAAAATCGAAACTATCTCTTCGGCTATATCAGTGACCAGGCTCCTCGATGGCACAATATCCATCTGTGGTTACCTTTTCTTAATCACGACACACCTGTCTTTACAGGTGGCGAGCGCATCATGAGGAAAATGGACGATGCAGTTTTCTATGCAGAAATGGAACGACCAAGACGCGGACAATACGTCTGCACCTTTAAACAGATATCCCAACACGCCTTCCAAGAGCCCGACAACGAGATTACATCCCGTTTCTTCCAGATGCTGGAGGAAACAATCCGTCGCGACCCCTCCTATTATCTTTGGACACACAATCGTTGGAAACGTACCCACGAGGAGTTCGATCGCCAGTATATCATGGTCAACGGCAAAGCCATCCCAAGAGAAGAATTCAAGGAATCATGAACAGAAAGATCTACATCAACCCCCAATATGAGCATCTGCGCAAATTTATCATGCAGTTGCCTTCTATTATGGATATAGAGGGTACCTATATCTATGGCGGACGGAGGAACCTCATCAAACGCTTCGAAGCCCCAGACGGAACGCCCTTGAATGTGAAACGCTTCCGGAAGCCGTGTCTTTTGAACGACCTAATCTATTCCACAGGCATCCGCAAGCCAAAAGGTATCCGCGCCTTTACCTATCCGAAATGTCTCCTGGATAAAGGTATAGAAACGCCAGAGGCCATTGCATATCTCGAGGACCGTAATGCCATAGGACTTCTGCAGCAGAGCTACTTTATTAGCCAACAATGTCCCTATCGCCATCTGCTCTATGAGATAGGCGATGCCACACCTGAGGTCTACGAGCCCGTAGCGAAGGCCTTGGCACATTATGTTGCCTTTATGCACAATCAAGAGGTGCTTCACCTTGACTTTTCTCCCGGAAATATTCTATGGGATCAGGATGGAGAAGGCACCTATCATTTCTCAATCGTCGACATCAATCGGATGCGCTTCGGACCCGTTGATATGAAATGTGGCTGCAAGAGTTTTTGCCGTCTCTGGGGACCTAAGAGGTTTATCCAACTGCTCGTCGAGGAATATGCCCGAGAGCGTCATTTCAATCCCACCATCTGTGTCGATATCACGATGAAGGCACGAGCAGCGTTCTGGCAACGATACCAGAAGAAACGTGAAATTGAATTCAAACTAGAATTATGAGACTACACAACGAAACGAATTACGACATCCGCATTCTACAGCGTAAGATTATAGGTAATCTGGAGGCTATTGATAAGATATGCCGCGAACATGGCCTGCACTACTACCTTTGGGCCGGAACCATGCTCGGAGCCGTGCGCCATAAAGGATTTATTCCTTGGGATGACGACATGGATATCTGCATGCCTCGACCAGACTACGAGATACTGATTAGCCACTGGCACGAGTGGTTACCAAAGCCATACGAGGTGATTGCTCCAGAGACTGATCCAAACTACCCTTACCCCTTCGCAAAAATTGAAGACGCATCAACCACTGTTCTCGAGCGCCCTGACTTTAAGTTCCTCGAAGGTATATATATCGACGTATTCCCCATTGACGGAGCTCCCGCAGACGAAAAGGAGCGAAAAGCGCATTTCAAACGCTATAAGTTCTGGCGCCATCTGCTATTCTTACGTGGTCGCGATCCATTCAAACATGGACATGGCCCTCGTTCATGGTTTCCGTGGTTGCTTCATAAGATCTATTCGCTAGAAGACCTACAGAAGAAAGTAAAGGACTATATGACAAAATACCCTTACGAGGAATCCGACTTCGTCTGCGACTATGATGATGGACTGAAGGGCGTATTTGAAAAACGTATCCTTGGCACACCTCAGGTTTATCCTTTCGAGGACAAGCAGTTCCTTGGGGTTGAATACTACGATGAGTACCTTTCCAACAAATACGGCAATTATATGCAGCTACCACCGAAAGAGAAGCAGATACAGCACCATTTTTTTCGTCTCGACCTAGAGCGACCATACAAAGAAACTGCTATCAAAGATATCCTATGAAGATACTTGTCATCCGATTTCGCCAGATGGGCGATGCCATTCTGACCACACCTCTGCTGAGCACATTAAGGAAGAACTTCCCCGAAGCAGAGATCGATTATATACTCAACGAGCGAATAGCTCCATTGTTTGAAGGCCATCCCGCCATCAGTCGGATCATTACATTCTCTGAACAAGAACGGCACTCTTTCTTCACCTATATAACAAAAGTATGGCGTATCGTTCACAAGACACACTACGACGTCATCATCGATATGCGCTCTACCATCAACACCATACCCTTCGCGCTTTTCTCCATTCAGAGCAAATGGCGTATTGGTATCCGTAAGCCTTATACCTGGGGTATCTTTAACTATCGTTTTGATGGTTGCGAAGATAACGAGAGTATGATTAGCCATAACTTGAAACTGACAGAACCCTTGGAACCCAAAGTGACAGACAAGAACCTAACACTCTGCATCACAGAAAAGGAAAAAGCAGACTTTAAAGCCTACATGTGCCAGAAGGGAATCGACTTTAAACGACCTGTCATGCTAGTGGGAGTTACGGCGAAGTTGGAGAAAAAGACGTGGCCAGAAGACCGCATGACAGAAGTGATAGGGCATCTTATCGAGGCCATTCCACAATGGCAACTTATTTTCAACTACGCTCCTGGGCGTGAGGCGGAGAATGCTCGTCGCATCTTCGAGCATCTGGATTGTCCCCAAAACGTTTTTATGAATATCGAGGCTAAGAGTCCACGCCAATTGGCCGCAATGGCAGCCAACTGCACAGCCTATTTTGGTAACGAGGGAGGTGGACGGCATATCGTCCATGCCATGGGAAAGCCCTCGTTGGTGGTCTGCTCTCCTTTTGCCAGCAAAACCACTTGGCTGCCTCAAGATACAGACATCATAGCATTAGGCATTGATGCCAACGATGCCACTGTCGAATTTGTATGGAATCAGTTATTTACCTTCTGTAAGGAGTTGGCGATATAGGCGGATATAAGTTTCCGTATAAATATCATAATTGAATCCTTGAGAATATGTTAGAGCAGCCGTTGCTTGTGGGCCGTTCTTTTCCCAAGTGGCGACACCCTCTCGTACAACTTTTGCCATAGTCTCTGGAGTATAGTCATCGAAATAGGATGCATGCTCACTGCATACCTCTGGCAAACTACTGAAACGGGAGGAGAATACTTTGCAACGATAACGCATTGCCTCAAGCACGGGAATACCAAAGCCCTCAAGACGACTAGGAAACAGAAAGGCTTGAGCATGAGCATAGAGCCAGTGCTTCTCTTCATCCTTGATCTTGCCAGTCATGATGACGCGTCCTTCTCCCTGCTCCCTAATCAGTTTCCTCAACTCTTGGGCAAACGCAAAGTGATCATCACCACAGATATAGAGTTTGTGGTCAGGGAAATAGCGCATCATTGGCACCAACGTCTGGAAGTTCTTCTTCTCACGTATCTGACCAATGGTGAAGAAAAACTTTTCGTCATTAGCCCCTACAAAAGCGGGACGTACCTGAAGTTCGTCTTCACAACTTTCAATACCATTATAGATGACATCTGGCACTTTCGACCCTAACTTGTAGTGCTGCAGAATATCATCCTTGACGTACTTGGAGATACAAGTCAGATGATCACTGCACCTCATACGCCACCACAACTGCACAACATGGCGCAGACGATGTAGCCCGCTCTTTTCGCGCAGGAAGTTTAAGTCGTGTACAGTAAGGAGCTGCAGTGTCCGACCGTCGCCACCACGCAAATGATATTGCTGGTCAGTAGCATGCCACAAATCAATGTGTTTGTCCAGTTTTCTTAGATCTTCCCGCTTATGCCTGCGACGTATATAGTCGATGCGCGGGCCGAAGGTTCCTATCAGATGGTCAGGCACAATATATATAAGGTGTATATCCGTCAGCTTGGCTTGTGCGAGCAGCGGAGCATAATTGCGGGCTATCTCACCAAAACCGTTTAGGTCGGCTAAATGTGAAAAATCTACCAGGACATTATGCATAACTCTTTTTTTACTTCTCACCACTCAACTCCCTATACGACCTGTCAAAGTCGAGTACATGGAAGTTATGCTGACGCTGATGCTCACCATCAGGAATGGTCATATAGTCACCATATTTATGACTTAAGTAGGTATCATACTGCTCCACACCCAACACGGTCTCATCTTCAAAAGAATAGGACGTCGGTGTACCCAACACATCCTTATTCATAGCTCCGTGACGTCCATCGTCATAGTCAGCCACCAAAGGAGCCTGCTCATAGTCGTATCTCAGTAGCAGACGACGTATCCTCTTTTGAACACCTTGCATCGTATATATCTTTCGGCATAACAGCGGAATCCACGATGAAGGCCCATGCCCATGTTTATAAGGATCGCGATGAATCAGATAGAGTACACGCTTCCAATATTCGTAAACGGCAAAGTGCCATTTCCGACTTAAAGTACCTGCAGGCACGCCATCGATGGGGAACACATCAATATAGATGCCTCCAAGGTAGTGTAAGTGGGTACGCTCAATAAGTGTCGTCGAGGCATCCTGAACCTTTCCGAAAGGCAGGGGATATCGTGGGTCGTTCTCGGCACATACAAATTCATAGGGCTGCGGCAGCCATTCCTTGCTGTGGGCTATGAACCGCTCATAATCGGGACGTGGCATAGCAATATCTATGTCATCGTCCCATGGAATGAATCCCTTGTGACGCACGGCACCTATCATTGTGCCTGCCCAGATATAGTAACGTAACTGATTCTCACGGCAGGTCTTATCAACAGCCATGAGAATGCGCAAGATGCGCTGATGTAGGAGGTCAATATCGTAGGATGCCATCTACCAATAATTTTATCACTTCAGTTTGTCAGGCAACAGTCGGCTTGCCTGTTCAAAATCCTCTGGCGTATCCAGTTCATAGCTAAAGAACCTAGTAGTATCGATCACTTTGAAGGTATACCCCTTGGGGATGAGACGCTCAAAAGCGCGCTCATAGAAGATGTCGATAAGACCTTCATGCACAATCATCTGATCAAGTTCTCGGAATAGCGCCTCACTATAGTCTGCCAACATCTTTTCAATACCGACACTTTCACCGAGGGCATTCTCCGGGCGACAAGTCTTGCTGATCTCGGTGATGTGCATGTCTGCATCTACGACCACCTTCATCTCCTCCTCGCCCAGTTCGTGACGATTGACAGCCAATGCCGAAGTTTCCTGTCGTGCTACCACCGCTACCGTCTCTGGATCACAGAGAATATCACTGTCCATCAGCAGAAACTCCTGTCCGCGAGCCACCTGTCCAGACATCCATAGCGAATAGATGTTGTTATTGTGCTCATAGTCAGCATTATGAAGGAAGTGGATGATGAAGTCAGGATAGCGCTGCGTCAGGAAGTCGCGAATCTGTTCAGCACGGTAGCCTGTCACCACCACAAACTCCGTGATACCCGTATCCGCCATCGCGTCAACAATACGCTGAAGAAGAGTCTTCCCACCCACTTCTAACAGACACTTTGGCTTCGTGTCAGTTAGCGGGCGTAGACGTTTTGCCATGCCGGCAGCTAAAATCACCCCAATCATAGACAACTCAACATCGTATCAACGACAGTCTGGGTCTGTTCCTTGCGCCCTAAAGTAATTCGCAAGCACGACTCCAGTCCTTTGTCCGTCATAAACTTGATCTTGTAATTCTTATCTGCTAAAGCGCTTTGCAGTCTTTCTTTTATCTCCTGCGGATACTTTATGAGGATAAAGTTGGCGACACTCTTATAAACCTTGAAGCCAGGCTTGTCACCAAACTCTTTCTTGTACAATTGACGCCCCCATTCCATGTCATCGGCCACACGACGATAATGCTCATCACTGTCAAGTGCAGCCAACGCTACCGCTTCTGAGAAACGGTTATAGCCCAAGTACTTGTTGATATAACTCACAAAATGGTCATGGCCAGCACCGATAAAACCGAAACCACAGCGCAGACCAGGCAGACCATAGAATTTCGACAGTGTACGTGAGATAATCAGGTTTGCATACTTGTTCACCAATGGAGCGATATAATCCGTATCAGATGTAATGAAACTAGCATATGCCTCATCAATCAACACCATCGTATCCGCAGGAATATTCTCCATGATTTTTCCGATTTCCTCCGGGGTCAGACTATTACCCGTAGGATTATTGGGCGAAGCTAACAATAACATACGTGGATGAATACGGTTTGTGTATTCAATGACCTCGTCCACATCATAGGCAAAGGTATCATCCTGCTCATGAAGGGGGTACATCTCGAAAGTGCCATAGCACTCGCTAGCCACTTTATTATAGTACCACCAAGAGAATTCCGGAATAAGTATCTTTTTATTATCACCCTTCATCAGGTAGTAATGAATCGCATTTTTCAAAATATCCTCACCGCCATAGGCCAACAACACTTGTTCCTCTGGTACACCATAGATCTCACTAAGACGAACACTGATGACACTCTTCTTGCCTTGGTCATAGATACGAGTATAGAAGCACAACGTCTTGGGATCGAAGTTGCGGATTGCATCCTGCACCTTCTGACTAGGTTCGAAATTAAATTCGTTCCTATCGAGAAAATTCATTTCCTGTTCCATAAACATCTTTTATTTGGGTGCAAAGATACGAAGAAATTAAGAATTTAGGATGAAAAATAAAAGATTATTTGTACCTTTGCCTTCAAATATCACGGGATGGACAGAAACAAGACAATCGGAGAGATCATACGTTTCGGTATCGTGGGTTCAACAGCCATGGTACTGCATTATTCTATCTATTGGTTGCTCCAGCACTGGATAAATGTGAACATAGCTTACTCTATCGGCTATTTCCTCAGTTTCCTAGTAAACTACTATCTTTCCGCCCATTTCACGTTCAAGGAGAAGACTTCCAAGGAAAACGGAGCAGGATTTATCGGTGCACACGCCTTTAATTACTTCCTCCAGATTGTGCTCTTTAACTTCTTCCTCTGGATGGGGTTACATCATTTGCTCGCACCTTTTGCAGTATTAGCGATAACCGTCCCCACGAACTTCATCATCGTCAGATTTGTGTTTAAGCATTTCAAAAGAAAATGACAGGGCATTTCACCATAGGCTATGATGCCAAACGGATTGTCAGCAATGGGACAGGACTTGGCAGTTACGGACGGACACTCGTCAACGATATCGCCACGCAGTCTCGCAATCTGCAGCTCATATTATATGCCCCAGACAAAGGACATGACGAACTGCGTAGTCAGGTTGTTGATCACGACAACGTTGTTTTCCGATACCCAACAACAGGCATACCCTATACGCCAAAAGCACTATGGCGCAGCAAAGGCATCATAAAAGACTTAATGCATGACGGTGTGCAACTATTCCACGGTCTTTCTGGTGAGCTCCCCCTCGGTATCCATAAAAGCGGTATCAAAAGCGTTGTGACAATCCATGATCTTATTTTCCTGCGACATCCCGAATTCTACCATTGGCTTGACACGAAGCTCTATACGTGGAAGTTTCGTCAGACGATTCGCGAGGCAGATCATGTCATTGCCATTAGCGAATGCACCAAGCGTGACATCATAGAACTCGGTCAAGTTGATGAGCGAAAGATATCACTGATCTATCAGAGCTATTCACCAAAATATTCCGATCAAATCAGTGATACGCAGAAAGAGACAGTTCGGCAATCATATAACCTGCCAAAACGATTCATTCTTAATGTTGGTTCCATTGAGGAACGCAAGAACATCCTACTTGCGGTAAAGGCACTTCCATATCTGCCTGACGATCTGTCACTTGTTATCGTTGGCCGGCATACGACATACACAGACAAGGTCCTCGAATATGCCCGAAAGCATAACCAGAGTCATCGGATACATGTTCTTCACGGTGTTCCCAACGATTCTCTACCTATCCTCTATGCCATGGCAGAAACCTTTGTATATCCCTCACGCTACGAAGGATTCGGCATTCCTATCATTGAGGCGATCCGCTGTGGCCTTCCCGTTGTTGCCTGTACCGGTTCCTGTCTTGAAGAGGCCGGTGGACCAGACAGTCTCTATGTCGATCCTGACGATGAACAAGGCATGGCCAATGCCATTCAACAGACTCTCCTTAGAGCTGACGGACGCGAGCAACGCATCCTACGCAGTCAGGAGTATATCCGTCGTTTTGAAGGTACAGATGTGACAGGTCAGGTTATTGACCTGTATAAACAGTTACTTTTTCTTTAGTACCATCTTCTGCCCATAAGAACTACTTACCTGTTTGATAAACTCTGACAGTTCCTGAAACTTTGCTTTCTCGTAAGATCCAGACTTCATTAGAAGACTGTATTTGACATGCACCTTATCTTCTTCCTTCAATATATCAAAGGTGAACTTTCCAAACGGCTTTTCCACAACCACCTTCTTAGGCAAAGATTCTATCTCATAGCCTTCAGGAATCGTCATCGTGAAATCGTCAATATCAAGGTATCCCATATCAACATATACATCCCACTGACGCTCATTCTTAACAACAGGAGCGGAATAGCCTTGATGAATCGGACATACAGGAACAAAAAGACGTTGTCCGGTGACCGACGCATACTTAGCACTTTCAATCTGTGCATCGATGATAATGGATTGCCCCACCTCACGCACATCCAACTGACTGACTGTCGCTTGTGGAACACGAACCTTATTCAACATCACTCTCTGACAATCTTTCTCTTTCATTTTCAGCAGAGGGATACTGTTCTCATACTGGCGGTTATGAACTGTCTGCAAAAGCACCATAGTGGCAGCCCCATCTGAAGCCAATTGAATCTCAGCTGTAGTGTGCATGAGATTCGTACTGTCGGCATAGACAGGCAGTCTGACCATACGACCACCATCTGAACTAATCTCTATCGCATCATGTCCTGCAATATCTTCATGCACATACCCCATCGGCAGATGAGAACTTGTACATTCCAGCCAAAGCGTGTCACCTGGTAATGGAACTTGAAGAATCACATGATTCATCTGGCCTATACTAGCAAAGTCTTTCAACAAGCGACGATTGTTCATACTGATGACAGTATAGTTAGAAGCAATACCTATGACCTGTAACATCGCTCGCATGTAGTTCGACAGACCCTTGCAATCGCCAAAGCCACTTTTGTAGACATCTGCCGCCGGAGTTGGCTGCAACCCGCCGACACCCAGAAGAACGGCCACATATCGCGTTGTCTCCTGAAGGTACTTATATACTTTGTCAACTTTCTCGCGATCCGTCTTCAGATGGTCCGTCATTTGGTGAAGTTTTGTCTTTAACTCTTCTGGGAGTGCATCACGTCCCTCCAACAACCCATATTGCCATCTTCCGTAATCTTTCCAACTTCCAAGACTCCCTTGAGTTCCATAATAAGAAAACTGCTGTGGTGCAAAATAGGCCATCGGCAATAACTCTCGGAGGGGCGGAATATATGGTTCTCGACGGATAGCAGGCAGATCAGAAACCTCAAGCGTCAGCATCTGCTTACCATTCTCAGCATCTGCCACCGCAACAGGATGGTCAATATGCTGTGTCGTATATCGGATCTTCATATCCTTGGGAGCAACCAACTTATAGGTTGCTTTCTTCACACTGACATCGTAGCCTGAAAATGGGCAGAACACCGGGAACTCGACAAGATTATCTCGTATATCCATCGACCACTCATAAGTAATGGTCACAGGGTAAGTAGGAGGCGTGTAATCAAAATACATCGTATAATCATCGACAGCAAAATACTCTGAATATTCTGTGCGTTTCAACTCACTCTCCTTCAGTTTGCGGATAACACGTCCCGTAGCATCACTCACCTGTCCCCGAAACTTCACCAACCTAACCTGTTTACTGCAAGAGCATGTGAATCCTGCATAATCGGCCCCTTGCTCATTCAGGATTGTCACGACTTCCCTGCGTTGGACCGTCGCATGGGTCATACTCTCACAGTTCACCTCTATCAGAGATTCCTCCACTACAGTATGTTGGGCCCGCATCTCCTGCCACGAGAACAATACAAGCAATATCAATAGTTTCTTCATTTCGAAATTTTCTTTATCACAAGCATGTTCTTGTTATGCTCTACCACTTGATCAAAGAAGGCCTTCAAATCCTGATATTCTGCATTAGAATAGAACAACTTGCTAAGATTCATTTTATATTGCATCTGTACTACATTATCGTCAGACACCGTCCCCATTATACGTACTGTCAGACCGTCAGCCTTCAGTATAATAGGCTTAGGTGCCTCTTCAACTTGATAGCCCTCCGGAAGGGTAATCATCGTATTCATGGTCTCTGCTTGCTTGTAAGGGAACTCAACAGGCAGTTCACGTGTTTCATCCTTAAATGGTGTCTCCTTCATAGGAACAAGTATAAGAGGATTAACATATATTCTGTCATCAGTAGCATCACACTGTCTCGTAAACTCCATTGTCTCCGAAACCCTTGGCGAGAAATCTGTTTTCCCATTCAACTGATAATTCTGAATGACGATATCCTGTCGTTCCTGTATATCTCCTATTACATCTACACTGTCCTTGGCAAGTCGCCATTTCTTTCGAAGAGCAGCAGCGGCCTCGTTTACCAAGAGTGTTCGAGACTTACACGTCAGCAAGCCATCGGCACTAAGAGTAGCTTGGATGGTGGTCGATTCCTGCCCCGAAGCATGACTCCGGATATCTACCCACGATCCTTGTCCGCTTTTTGAGATGACACGAGCCCGGTCAACCAGCAAGTCCGCTGGTAGCACGTTGATATAACCATCCTCAACGGAACCGTCAAGATAAAGGTATGTCGAGTCTGTATCGTGAATTCCCACCACAAATGTTGTCAGATACTTCGAACTGGCATGTGATAATGGCAGAACTCCAGAACTTCTTTTACGCAACACTACAGGACAAGACTCAATACCTGCATCCTGCAACATATTGATCAACAAGAAATTCATATCGGCATTAGAGCCTGTGCCTTCTTTCAGTACCTTTGAGGTCGATTTCCCCCAGAAAGCATAATCTCCATTCCAACGAACTTTCTCCTTCAACAGTTTAAACACAGCCGTTATACGTTCTTTCTGGTCGGGAATGGATGCGATGCCCTGCGCAACGATCTCCGACTTGAACGGACTACTCTTCTTCAGTCTTCCACCAAAATCTTCATCGCCAAGCAACGACTTATCAATATCATCCCATGTAGAAGTGTAATTCTTGTAAAGTCGTCCAGGAACATTGATACCTCCCAACTCATGGGTCACCTTATTAGAATAGTCCCTCACGTTCCATACATAATTATCTTTCTTCAGAGCAGGCAGACGACGGCCTTCAAAGGTTATCACATTGGTAACAATAGACTGTTCTCCCATATTCAGATTACCTGTCGTCTGTTTCTTCTCCATCTTGTTCACACCCGTCTCCTCAATATTGAAATTAAACCATTTCGGATAAGACAATTCATATCTGGTATATAGAACAGGAATATTACTCTGGGCATACCAGTCACGGAGATCCCAATAATAATCGCTCTCTATCCGATATTCATATTCTATCACCGTACCGACCTTCACCTGAGGCACACTGAACTTCATCACTTTCTCGTTTTTGTTAAGACGTTCCTCATGAATCATAGAAGACTCCATTTTGGTCTTTACCAGTTTCCCGTCTTCCAGATTATAAGCAATCGCCTTCAGTCCTCTCACATTCTCGCAAGTCGTACGGTTCGATTCGTTCTCACGGTACACGATACTCAAATCCGCTTCACTTTTCCCTTCTGGCTTCAAGATCTTCAACCTGCGCTTCAACGAATAATAAACTTTAAAATCGTCTAGCACACCATAGTATACATCCAAGCTACGGTATAATTCCACAGCATTGGCCTCTGTATCGCCATCGTATACAGTCATTTGCAACTCTTCATCGGTCGGTTTACCCCATTTCAGGTTCGGTTCCATGACTTGGGCCTGTACACCAGCCATACTCAAAAAAGCCAAAAGTAAAGCAAATCCTTTCTTTCTCATAAGTTTAATGTTTATTGAATGATTAATTTATTGCAAAGATACAAAAATCTTTTGTAATTTCTATCATCTAATTATAAAAAACTTTAGAACTTCCATCTCATCTGCAGATCAAGATCTGTCATAGCCGACGCATCAATCTGCTGATAACCGCTACCTATCGCACAACGATCGAAATAATCCGAAACGCCAGCCTTTGCCGTCAGCATGATCTTTTTCCCTAATTGGACACGGAGCATCAGCCAATAACGGATACCCTCACCATCATATTGATATATAGAATAGGTATAGAGCGGTCCCTGTTCGTAAAGATAGACACGACTATCGTAACTGTCTGTATGGAAATAATCCAGTCCTGCGTTCAGCCGCAGCCAGTGATACCGATAGGAGATATTGCTGCTCAGCATGGCGCCCCATTCTCTGTCATGAGGACAATAACCCCCATCCAATTGAGTCCGACAGCTAAGATTCTCAGCAAACGCATATTCGGCACTTAGTCTACCACGATGTTCCCATCGGTTTTCTAAGGCAGTTTTCTCTTTACTATCCTGTTGGCGTAACCTCAGACGATATCGTGCTCCAAATGTCCAGTCACGCTGCCGCCAAGTACCTTGTAACAGATGATCCCAAGTATACGACGACTGTGACGCTCGATATCTCGCCCATGCAAAGTAGGCGATGTCGCTATAAGCCGTCAACAAGCACACTGAAGTGGGCTGCCACGACACTCCCAAATAGACGCCACTCTCATTCTGCACTCGACCACCATCACTATAGCTCTGTGCTGTCGTCGATGTGTAGCGATAGGCATAGAACCGCTGCAAAGCCATCACACTTAGTCTGTCGGACAGCTGCAAACTCATACTATTGATTGTCGCAAGATGGCCTTTCTTGTCTACGGCAGTCTCTCCTTGCAGAGCGACCTTACGACGTACGAACTGATAGTCAACCCCCATATTCAGGAGGCTCCGTCCTCGCGGATAATGACGCCGATAGAGTACGGATATATCTGGCCGCAACTCTCTGTCATATCGTAGAGCCAAGACATTAAGTCCTGCATGCAGACCGTCATGATCATAGCGCAAGCTTCCTCCTACAGCCGTCTGGTGCAAGTTATGCTTTTTCCCCATCTCTTTCTCCGTACGATGATAGTCCGATGCCAAGATAGTGGACACCGTGGAGTCTTTGTTCAAGGTGGCGTCTATAGGCCGATACGACAGGAAGGCCATAGCCCGCAGATGGTCCGTCACCCGAACCGTCGCTGCTGTTCCCTGAAGATAGTTCCCTGATCGTGACGAGTGCGCTCTGACATTAGAAGTTGTCCGTCCCAGATTCTGCAGCATGGCCACTTTGCCGAGACCAAAGCTATTATTAATAACCAAGCCCATACCCAGGGCTACCCGATAATTCCCGACGACCAACGACTCTACTCGTCCCCACTGTCTCACTTGCAGAAAAAGTGAGTAATAGTCATAGCCCAGTCTGTTCCTATCAGCAAAGAAAGGCTCTCCGGCATCCTGAGCTCCTACAACACCTATCTTAACGTTATCGCCATACGTAAACTGATAGCGCATCCAGTGTTTGTATGGATATCCCAGATAACCATTACGATCGCCTTTTCGTTCGTAAAACGGCACACGCGCCGAGGCCGTCAGCTCCTGCTTCCCATATCTGACAATCTGTTTCATATCAGGAAATCTGGGCATACTCTCTTCACCTATATATAAAAAGCAAGTCAGTAACCGTCGCTGTCTGTAGTCAAGTGAACGTATCATCAGTAGCTCTCCCATCGACTCTATCCTACCATGACGATACCGATACTCCATGATTTCTTCGACCTGATGAGCAGAGAGGAAAGGCAGTTCCTCCAATTGTTCCCTCGTCACCATATTGATATCCAATGGCTGTTGCTCCAATTCGCAGAGGAGATCGTAAGTCGTCTCCCACGATGCGGACTCCATCTCATCGACCGTCAGCACCTCATTCAGATACTGCTCCCACGGATGCTCCATTCCAGACTCCTGCCACCCCTGACCATGGACAGCCAGAGCAAACATAGAGAATGCCAACACGACTTGTGCTTTCATATACCATTAAATTTAAGTTTTCCTTCTTAGTTTTCGCAAAGGTAGTGTATTTTTCTGTAATTAATGCAAAAACAGTGCTTTTTTCTTGCCTTACGTTCTGCTTTTCATACCTTTTTCGTACTTTTGCACCCGTTATGCGACAGATACTGACTCTCATCATACTCATCTCGCTGTGTCAAGGCATTCAAGCACAAGAACAGCAATTGACTGCCGAACAGGTATTGGCAGAAATGGATTCCCCGACTTTCGTCCCGACGGTGAAGGTGGGGAAGGTACTCCATGAGGGCGATAGTATCCAATACATGGAGATGAACCATGTCTACGTCTATCCGCAGCTGACCTTCAAGAACAGGAAACAGGCCGACTCTTACATGCGACTGGTAAAAAATGTCAAGAAGGTTCTGCCTATTGCTAAGGAGGCGCGACAGATGCTGATTGAGACCACGGAATTCCTGGAGACGTTACCCGACCAAAAGGCAAAAGACGAGCATATCAAACGTGTGGAAGATGATATCTTCCGCACATACAAGCCTAAGATGAAAAAGCTGACCTATTCACAGGGAAAACTTCTGATTAAACTGATTGACCGTGAATGCCACTCCTCATCATACGACATGATCAAGGCATTCATGGGACCTATCCGAGCTGGATTCTGGCAGGTCTTCGCATGGGGTTTCGGAGCCTCACTCAAGAAGGAATACGATGCAGAGGGTGTCGACCGTCTGACCGAGCGTGTCGTCCTGATGGTTGAAGCCGGACAGATCTGAAAAACGCTTACTCCGAGAAAAGAACTTGTACGACTGTCTGTCCCACAGCCTGTAACGTATTCTTGTCGATATGATCCATATCGTCGTTAATAGTATGCCACGTAGGTCCGAAACTGCTTTGCTGACAATCTGGATAATAGGGGATGATATCAATACAAGGAATACCCGCCTGCTTGTTCACTGGCAGATGATCGTCTGTAATGTAACCACCCATCTGATTGGGGAACACACTACCGAAGCCAACCACCTGAGCAGCACGCCACACCTTGTCAACAATACTTGATGCATACTGTACGGACATACCCTCCTTATAGAACTGAGCCCCTTCTCCTCCGACCATATCCAGAAGAATACCGAAGCGATAACTCTTAGCAGTCTGACGTGGACAAACGCCCGCCCAATACTGTGCACCAAGAGCCCACGAATTACCATCGTCTGGTACATCACTCCATTGAGGCACCCCCCAATCTTCCGCATCAAAACAAACGAAGTCAACACCGAGTTTCAGACTGTCTTTCGCCAACAGGCGTGCGATCTCAAGCATCACAGCCACACCGCTTGCCCCATCATTAGCCGCCAAAACCGGTTTCTGCCTATTAGCCTCATCAGGGTCATTATCGGCCCAAGGACGACTATCCCAGTGGGCACACAATAAGATTCTGTCTTTCTGATCAGGCAGATAGCTGGCTATGATATTCATGCTCTTCAGCGCAGTACCGTCGTAGCCTCTTAGTATCGCCTCCTGAGGGACAACAGTCATACCGTATCCAGCAAACTGTCGGATAATCCACTGTCCACACTGATCGTGAGCCTCGCTATTCATTGTACGAGGACCGAAATCACACTGTCTCTGACAGAACAGATAGGCACTATCAGCATTGAACACCGGACCAACCGGCTGCAATGCCGCCTGATCATCATTTGTCTGCTTACGCAAGTTTCCACATGCCATCATACCACAAGCGATGACCATGGCACAGGCTATTCTCTGTATATTGTTTTTCATCACTTTTTTCCATTTTGAACCATACTCATCACACGAAGGAAATTCCCTCCCCAGATTTTCTGGATATCTGATTCACTATAACGACGAGCCAACAGCTGACGAGTAAAACAAATTAACTCCGACGAGTCGGCCAACCCACGCACGCCCCCATCGCCATCAAAGTCCGTACCGATGCCCACATGATCGATACCCATGATCTTAATGGCATGCTCCAGATGATCCATCACATCCATTATGTTAGCCTCTCCGTTTTTTCTCAAGAAACCACTGTAGATTGTTGTCTGAGCGACTCCACCTTTGGCAGCCAATGCACGCATCTGGTCATCGGTCAGGTTACGGGGATGGTCACATAGAGCCCTACTACTGCTGTGGCTGCATACAACAGGCATACAGCTCATCTCCAGCGCATCATAGAAACTTTTCTCCCCCGCATGACTCAAGTCCACCATGATCCCCAGACGGTTCATCTCACGGATTACCTGTTCACCAAAACTGCTCACACCACCATGAGTATGACTACTCTTAGAGGCGGAATCACAGATATCATTATCACCATTATGACAGAGCGTCATATATACGATACCACGCTCGGCAAAATGTTGGAGATTCTCCAGTCGCCCATCGATGGCGATACCGTTCTCGATACCCAGCATGATCGACTTCAAACCCTGACGCTTGTTCTCATAGAGATCTGCCGGGGTACGAGCGATGCAGATATACCGACTATTCTGATCGACGATAGCCTCTATCTCGTCAAAGATCTGATCAGCATAGGCAGTAGGATGAGACGTCGGCTGAGGCAGATAGGCCACCATAATTGTAGCATCTTGCCGACCTTCCGTCATCTTATGCAGATCAACCAGGATTTTCGGATCACGATGATCAAAACGGATTCCCTGGGGGAAGAACATCGGTGTGTCACAGTGGGTGTCAAGTGTCAGCACACGATCATGTAACTGATGGGCCCTACGATATGCGACAGCCTTATCCACAAGCCATCGGAACAGGGGTAGTCCATCCTGCAAGCATTCCGGATGCCACTGCACACCAATTATCGGTTTGTACTCACTGCTCTCCATCGCTTCCACGATACCATCAGACGATCTTGCCACCACATGGAACTTCTCACCGGGGTCTGTCACGGCCTGGTGATGGAAGGAGTTAACATGGAGAATGGATGTATTATATATCTGAGAGATAACTGATTCCTTCTCAAGGACGACATTATGTGTAGGTTCCGAACGATCCGCATCCTGAGAATGTTTCAAGCCAGCCACATCACTGATATCCTGCGCCACCTTTCCACCAAGAGCCATCGCCAATGTCTGAATACCGCGACAGATTCCCATCATAGGTATCTGCCGGTTATAAGCCAGACGAGCCGTCATCAACTCCGGCAAATCCCGCTCCTGATTGATCCCATGAAGCTTAGGCGAAGGCTGTTCTCCAACCCACAAAGGATTGATATCACCGCCACCGCTCAAGATCAGAGCGTCAACACGCTCCAGTGTGTTAACGATCGTATCTGCGTCGGCCACAGGAGGAATCACCACAGGTACACCCCCAGCCGCCACGACCGACTGGTAATAGCCTTTTCCCAACTTACAGGTCAGATCCTCATAATTACCCGTGATGCCTATTATCGGCCGGTATTCCGCCTCGGGATACCTCGTATAGACACCATCCAGATGCGCCTGCAAGTCAAACTTTTCCATAGTTATTTCCGCTCCTCTTCTATACAGATAGGTATCTCACGCTTCAGACTCTGTTCTAAAGAAATCAGAGTCTCTGTTGCCACGACACCCTGGATGCTCTGGAGCTTACCATTCAGCAGATCCATCAGTTGCTCATTGTCACGGGCATACAGTTTCACAAGCATGGTATAAGGACCTGTCGTGAAATGGCACTCCACCACCTCGGGTATGTGTCTCAGGCACTCAACCACATCCTTGTACATGGATCCCTTCTCCAGGTTAATACCCACATAAGTACAAGTGGAATAACCCAGACTCTTCGGATTCACGTCGAAGCCACTGCCCGTAATGACATCCGCCTCTATCAGGTGCTGTACACGCTGGTGGATGGCAGCACGGGAGACATTACACTCGGCAGCAACATCCTTAAACGGGATACGGGCATTCTTCGACAGAATGCTCAGAATCTTTTTGTCCAGAAGATCAATTTTTTCCATTATTCCTATTTTATGTTACATATTGATAGCAAAAGTACATAAATATATTGAATAATACAACTTTTTTATGGAAAAAATAAAAAAAGTGTGTCACATTTGTGACACACTTACTTATTTCTTTGTCTTTTTCGATGTCTTGCCTTTCTTCGGGGCTGGTGCAGGACTCTCCGTCTCCGGTCTGCTGATACCCACCAGCTCCACATCGAAGATTAAGGTACTATAAGGCTGAATCTGCCCAGCCTCACGGGCGCCATAGGCTAACTCATACGGGATGAAGAGCTGCCACTTCGAGCCAACAGGCATCATCGTCAGAGCCTCTGTCCATCCTCTGATCACCTGCTCGGGCGTAAACTCCGAAGGTTGGTCGCCATGCTTAGCCGACGCATCAAACACCGTACCATCGATCAGACGCCCCTCATAGTTCACAAGCACCTTATCCGTCTTCAGGGGCACCTCACCATCGCCCTGGACAAGCACCTTATACTGCAATCCACTAGGCAGTGTGATTACACTATCTTTCTTGGCATTCTCAGCCAGGAAACGTATGCCGGCCTCACGGTTCGGACCATAGAGACGTTCTTCCTTGGCAGCCTGGTCCTCTTTCTGCTTTTTCTGGAAATAAGCCTCAGCAGTCTCCATCGTAAACACGGTGGTATCACCTACCAAGGCATCTGTAAAACCACGATAGAGCTGTGCGCTCACGATAGAGTCGGGAGAGCCGGCAAAACTCTTGATCATACCAGGAAGCATACGGGTTGACACCTGACGGGCGATATCCATACCAACGGCATAGGCCTTCGTCTTCGGATTCTCGCTTGCCTGTACCATCTCCTTGAAGCCCTGTATGAAATCCGCCATATAGGCGGTGTCGACACCCTGCTGCTGCAGGAAAGGTATCAAACCGTTGGTCAAGGTGATACCACCTGCGTAGCTGACAGAGTCGGAACTGTTGTTCAACTGCACAGCCTCAACGACAGGAGCCACAGGCTCCACGCTCTTTTTCTTCTTTGCAGCCTCAGCTGTATAAAAAGAAGCACTCGCCACAAGGGCGAGTGCCATCAATATAGTCTTTTTCATTATTTCTTGGAATCAACCTCAATAAGCTCCATCTTAAAGATCAGTGCAGAGAAAGGCTTGATGATATTCATCTCACGCTCGCCATAAGCCAGCTCCTGAGGAATATACACCTCCCATACAGAACCGGCAGGCATGTGAACCAAAGCCTCAGTCCATCCCTTGATCACCTGATTAGCACGGAACGTAGTAGGCTCGCCGCGCTTGTAAGAACTGTCAAAGATTGAATCGTTGATCAGACGGCCCTCGTAGTTTACCTTCACCAGAGAGGTATCTGTGGGGATAGCGCCCGTACCTTCCTTGATGACCTTGTACTGCACACCGCTGGGCAGCGTCTTCACGCCATCCTTCTTAGCATTAGCAGCCAGGAACTTCTCACCAGCCTCCTTGTTCGGACCGTAAGTCTTCTCCAGTTCCTTGGCCTTCACCTCCTTCATCTTACGCTGAGCCACTTCCTGAGCCTCCTCGATGGTCATCAGGCCTTTCTTTCCTGTAGTACCACTGATAAAGCCTGCCATGAAGTTCTTCATGGAAATGGTCTTGGTAGAGTCCTCACCGAAGATCTCGTGGTTGATACCCTTCATCATACGGTTGCTGATCTGCTGACCGATCTGGATACCTGCATAATAAGCAGCCTTTTTCTTGTTGTCGCCAGCATTCACGCCCTCGTTCAGTCCCTTGATGAACTCCGACATATAAGCCGTATCAACATCCAGACTACCTACGAGATATTCCTTCAGACCCTGAGTCTGTGCCATACCGATAGCATAGCTCAGCGTATCAACATCGCTCTTCAGACTAGCCTTCGGAGCAGAGTTACCACAAGCAGTAAAACCTGCAGCTACAATAGCCATAGCGGCTACATACATTAACTTTTTCATATTTATATAATTTTAGATTATTCTATACTATTACACCACCTGTATCAGTTCTACGTCGAAGATCAAAGCGGCAAACGGGGGAATAGAGGCGCCAGCGCCACCCTCGCCATATGCCAGACGGTAAGGGATGAAGAAACGATACTTAGCACCCTCCTGCATCAGCTGCAGACCTTCCGTCCAACCAGCGATTACCTGCTGGAGAGGGAATGTGGCTGGCTCACCACGCTGATAGCTGGAGTCGAAGACCGTACCGTCGATCAGCGTACCCTCATAATGGCACTTCACCGTATCCTTAGCAGAAGGCTTCTTACCATTGCCTTCCTTCAGCACCTGATACTGCAGTCCGCTGGGCAGCGTGACGATGCCGTCTTTCTTGGCATTCTCTGCCAGATACTTCTCACCGGCCTCCTTATGTACTTTTCCCTTCTCGGCGCGCTCAGCCTGAAGTTTCTGCTCCTGCTTGGTAAAATAATCCTGCACAATCGTCTGCGCTTCACGATGAGACACTTTCAGTTCATTGCCTGCCAGCACATCCTTGATGGCAGCAGCAAAGTCTTCCGCACTGATATGATCGGCTCCCATCTGGGCCAACTGCTGACCGATGCCCAAGCCCAAAGCATAACTTAACTTATCCATTCTTTCCTTATATTTCCTATTATTATAATAATGTGTAACCTTATAAAAACGGGTGCAAAGGTAGCAATTTTAAACCACAGATTACACAGATTAACACAGATTAATATAAAAATCCAATGAAAACAGTCATGGCAAAGGCATTTTTTGTATATTTGCCAAGAAAAAAACTCACCAAACATGAAAAAGATCGTTGTATTGACTGGTGCAGGCATGTCCGTAGAAAGCGGACTGAAGACCTTTCGCGACGCCGACGGACTGTGGGAGAACTACCCCGTGCAGAAAGTGGCAACCCACGAAGGGTGGGAGGCCGACCCCACGCTTGTGACAAACTTCTACAATATGCTCCGCAAGAAATGCTGGGGCGTACAGCCCAACGAGGGCCACAGGCTCGTTGCCAAACTCGAGGAGCAGTACGACGTGACCGTCGTCACTCAGAATGTAGACAACCTTCACGAGATGGCTGGTTCTTCGAAGGTCATCCACCTGCATGGTGAACTGATGAAAGTGTGCTCCAGCCGCGATGTCGACGATCCGCGCTATCAGATCACGCTCACCCCCGAGAACTGTGAGGTGGAGCCAGGCACAAAAGCCGGCGACGGCTCCCTGCTCCGTCCGTTCATCGTGTTCTTCGGCGAAGCTGTTCCCATGATCAGTGCTGCGGCAGAAGAGGTACAAGAGGCCGACATCCTGATTGTCATCGGCACCTCACTCGTCGTCTATCCCGCTGCCGGTCTTTTACACTACGCCCGTCCAGACATTCCAATCTATCTCATCGACCCCAACCCCATCTCTGCCGGCAGTCGTGTCCAGCAGATCCAGAAGGGAGCATCAGAAGGGATGAAGGAACTGTCTGCCATCCTCATGAAATAGGATTGAGGGCGTTGGCATTGAATAATCTTTGTTCAAATTGAAGTTTCCTTTGTCAAAACGGGAACTTCATTTCTTTGTTTCTAAATATTTCATTTCCTTTGCAGTCGAATTATCAGACAACAGAAGATGATGAGACCCATTCTGACGATCACAGGTAGCGACTCGACGGGCGGCTCAGGCGTCCAGGCGGACATCAAGACGATTTCCGAACTGGGCGGTTATGCCTTGTCGGCCATCACCTCGATCACCGTGCAGACGACGCTTGGCATCCAGCAGTTCTATGACATCCCTGCCACGATCGTGGAAAGGCAGATCGATGCTGTGATGAACGATTTCCAGCCCGAGGTCGTGAAGGTAGGACTGATCCGCAGACGCGACACGCTCGATGTGGTGGTCGAGGCCCTGCGGAAGTACCGTCCACGCCACGTCGTGCTCGATGCCGTAGTGCTGTCGTCAAGAGGCGACACCCTCATCAGTCACGACATGCAGGAGGCTATCAGAAACGAGCTGTTGCCGCTCTGTACGCTGGTTGTCAAGAAAGACGAAGGCTCCATGCACGGATTAGCCAACCGCTATGCCAGTGCCGTGGCCGTCTTTCTCAGTCAGGGGGCGAAGCCCGACGAGGCCAAGTCAAAGGCTAAGGCGTACATCAACACCCAAGTGGCCAGAGCCGCCGACTTACAGGGGCGTAGCAGTGAGCTCTACAACGAGTTCCTCGATGCCGTGACCGAGCACCACCGCGAGGCCAGCGACGTCCGTTTCTATGCCGACCTTCTAAATGTCAGCAGCCGTTATCTGGCACAGGTGACACGCCGCATCTCGGGCAAGGCGCCGAAGACCATCATCGATGATTACCTGACGCATGAAATTGAACGACAGTTGAAGTCAACAGACCACACGGTACAGGAGACCGCCTATCTTTTCGGTTTCTCCTCGCAGGCCCACTTCACCAAGTTCTTCAAGAAGCAGAAAGGTATCAGTCCGACAGCATTCAGGAAACAGAAATAAGAACAAAGAAAAAATGGAACAGAAAAAACAAGATTCAAAACAGAGAGCAAAACTCAACCGTGAACTGGCCCAGATGCTGAAGGGCGGTGTGATCATGGACGTGACAACCCCCGAGCAGGCTAAGATTGCCGAGGCCGCAGGTGCCTGTGCCGTGATGGCCCTAGAGCGTATCCCTGCCGATATCCGCGCCGCTGGAGGCGTATCCAGGATGAGTGATCCGAAGATGATACGCGGCATCCAGGAGGCCGTGAGCATTCCCGTGATGGCCAAGTGCCGTATCGGTCACATCGCCGAGGCACAGATTCTCCAAGCCATCGAGATCGACTATATCGACGAGAGCGAAGTACTCTCACCCGCCGACAATATCTACCATATCGACAAGACAAAGTTTGACGTACCCTTCGTCTGTGGCGCCAAGAACCTGGGCGAGGCCCTTCGCCGCATCGCCGAGGGTGCCACAATGATCCGCACAAAGGGAGAGCCTGGCACTGGCGACGTGGTGCAGGCAGTGAGCCATATGCGTCTGATGCAGAGCGAGATCCGTCGTCTCGTCTCGATGAGCGAGGATGAGCTCTATGAGGCCGCCAAGCAGTTACAGGCTCCATATGAACTGGTACGGTATGTGCATGAAAACGGGAAGCTGCCCGTCGTGAACTTCGCTGCTGGTGGTGTGGCCACCCCTGCCGACGCAGCCCTGATGATGCAGCTCGGCGCCGAGGGCGTGTTCGTCGGTAGCGGCATCTTCAAGAGCGGTAATCCTGCCAAGCGTGCTGCCGCCATCGTCAAGGCCGTCACCAACTATCAGGATGCCAAGATGCTGGCAGAGCTCTCCGAAGACCTCGGTGAGGCCATGGTGGGAATCAATGAGCAGGAGATTGAACTGCTGATGGCAGAACGAGGAAAGTAATACGATGAGAATAGCCGTTCTAGCATTACAAGGAGCATTTGCCGAACACGAGCAGATGCTCCATCGTTTAGGCGTCGACACCTTCGAGGTACGGCAGCTCGCCGACTGGCAACAGCCGAAAGACGGACTGATCATCCCTGGAGGCGAGTCGACCACCCAGTCCAAGCTTCTGCACGAGCTCGGTCTGTTCGAGCCTATCCGCAAAGACATCCTCGCAGGTCTGCCAGTCTTCGGCACTTGCGCAGGCCTGATCCTCCTCTCGCCGATGCATCTGGATACGATGGCCATCGACGTGCAGCGCAACGCCTACGGTCGCCAGCTCGGTAGCTTTCACGCCACTGCTCCTGTAGCAGGTATCGGCGATGATGTGCCCATGACCTTCATCCGCGCCCCTTACATCAACCAGGTCCTATCGCCCGAGTGCGAGGTGCTCGCCCAGGTCGACGGTCATATCGTCGCCGCCCGCCAAGGTCGGCAGCTCGTCACCGCCTTCCATCCCGAGCTCGACGACGACACCCGCATCCACGAGCTCTTCCTCTCTACCGTGACCGACTGACAGACCGGCACCACCGGTCTTCATCGCAGTCATGAAGCGACCACATAAAAGTCCTCTACAAAGATTATCCGCAGCCTTGCTCATGGCAGGGCTGCGGATTTATTCATTCTTCACACAAGGATCGTTTATCCGCTATCCCAAGCGATTTATAGTTGATTAGCGATGGCAAATATAGGCAATATGTTTTCCCCTGTAACTGTACGTAAGGGCGGGGGCGACGAGACAAATGGTCGATTATTTTACTTTCACGGAATTCGAACCTCTTGTAGTTTCTTTAGCAAATGAGGATCCGTTACCTTGTATAGCGTGTCTACCCAATGAAATTCATCAGTTGTTATGATCAGGAAAGTGTCATTCACAACTGTCAAATGACGATTGAGTCCACCCAACTCAATTACAGAATCATTCACCAAAGACCATGTCGGAATATATTCCACATCCCCACCGTCATGGAGATAGCATTTCTTGTCGGCATATCTTTCTTCGAGAGTATAGTTTTTCCCCTTACGATCAAAGTATATGTAGAATTTTGTCTTGATATCAGGATCTGAATTCGCATAATACCAATACTGGCAGCTATCGCCAGCTATCAATTTTACTCTATCATATCCTTTTGAGCAACACGAGAATAACACTACGATAAATAATGATATATAAACTTTCTGCATAACTTATCTTTACGGTTGATATCGAGGGCAAATATAGGCAATTTGTTTGAAACGGCCAAATCTGTGGGGTAAATTGTAGGGTGTCCCTTCGACAGGCTCAGGGACCGCTGGGGGATTGTAGGCTCAGGGACCGCGGTGGGGTGCTCGGGGACCGCTCACGATCTACGGTCCCTGAGCTTGTCGAAGGGACTTTCGAAGAGTCTGTGGTGATATATCTTTACAAATGGGCGCGCATAACTCGCGTGGTGGGCAGGAACATGGGAATATGGGGCGTAGGCGTGAGTTTTGGACCGTTTTTGTAATTGACTGATAATAAAACGATTACATCCGCACAAGAAAGGGGTAGGTTTTTTCCCTCAAAGAGATAGGGCCTATGAGTCGTGGAGATAGGGTTTACGAGTGAAAGGGATTATCTCTATACCCTATAAGAGATTATCCCTTTCACTCGTAAGTGCCATTCCTTTCGGTCGTGGAGACCATCTCTTTAACTGTTAGAAGGCACCCCCACCCAAAGTAGGCCCCTTCTCTCCACCGAACAGGGGAAAAGTGCACCTAAACAGGGCAAGAAGGGGACTAAAGAGCCCCTCGGTTTTTCTAGTTCGCAACTTCAGACGAACGTTTTTTTAGGCAGTTTTTCCTGACAATCTAAGGAATGGAAAAAGAGTAGCGCACGAGAGAGAGAGAGAAAATGGCGCTACTCTTTCTTAATACAGCCTGTTCTTAAGAACCTCTGTACACTGTTCAAGCATCTGGATGAAAGCTCGTGTGGAGTTTTTCATATAACCGTCGCGGAGCACATGGATACAGCCCTCCATCCTGGACGACGGCACGTTGATTGGGACGGCACGAAGGCCCGTCTCGTCGATGATGGTCGCCTCGGCGAGCACCGTGACGAACTTCGTCTGACGGACCAGCTTCAAGAGCAGCGACACGTTGTTGATCTCTGCCTTGACATTATAATGGTGGTCTGTATGCAGAAGCACCTGATCGAAGGCATGGCGGGCCTGCAGTCCCTTGGCAGGCAGGGCGAAGCAGTAGCGCTCCAGCTCGTCGAGGGTCACCTCCTGTTTGGCCGCCAGCGGATGGTGCTCATTGACGATCGCCGCCAGGCGGTTGTCGAACAACAGTCGGCTCTCGATATGCTCGTTGTGCTCCGTCGGCTTGAAGGCCACCACGAAGTCGAGCTCATGGCGCTGCAGTCGCTCTATCAGGTCTGTCATCGACGCATAGAACACATTGAGCTTCACCTTGGGGTATTTCTTCAGGAAGTCGATCATCGTCTCCGAGATCATGCTGCTGAACGAATAGGTGACGCCGATATTCAGCTCGCCCGTCAGCATGTTCTTCAGCTCCTGCATCCTCAGGAAACAGTTGTCCACCTTATACACACTCTCACGGGCCAGCGGCAGGAGCATCCTGCCCGCCTCGGTGAGCAGCACCTCATGACTGTTGCGGATAAACAGTTGCTGGTCCAGCTCACGCTCCAGATTCAGGATCTGTTGCGAGAGCGTGCTCTGGGTGATAAACAGTTCTTTCGAGGCCACCGAGAAATTGAGCGTCTCGGATAGCCTGAGGAAATACCTCAGTTGTCGCAGTTCCATAACTCACGATTCACTTTCTGTCATACTCTTTCCCTCTGCCCTTACATCGAGAGCATCAGGCATCATTCCGTACAAAGGCTGGTCTTCAGACTTTCCTCCACTCCCAAGCGCCTTCTCGCCCAAACGGGCAATGGCTTTTCTGCCTGAGAGCCATAATGGAGTTTACTGCTGCGGGACAGTCGGAGATTCTCACTCACATTCCCAATTAAGCACAGCTAAGTGCACCTTCACGGGCGACACATCTCTGTATCACAGGTGCAAAGATACACATTTTCAACAAACAAACAAAAATATCCCCACAGAAAAAAGGCGGTTATTGCTTTTTCCGATAGTCTCGTTCGGAACAACTAATAACCGAAGCGTCTCCCACGTCGGATAATCATCTATCTTTGCAGTAGAATAAGAAACCAAAAAAACTTCGCACTATGGGTTATGTTATTATCGTCGCTATAGAATTCCTGCTGACCTTCATCGGTGTCACGCTGCTGATTGTCTATAAGAACAAGCATGCCTGACGGCATGACCGTCCACGACCAACTCCCCGATCACCGACAAAGACCGTATTGGCTTCATACGAGAAAAAACGCATAATCGGCCTGTTCGTCGATTATTTTTTCTTTTTTATCGACTAAATCGTATATTTGCCGATGAAAAAGCGACTAAAAAACGATGATCATGAAAAGACTGATGATTACTTTGGTGGCGATGATGGCGATAGCCGTCTCCGCCCAAGCGATGAGTTTCTCCAAGGCACGCAGCCATGCGCTGTACCTGACCGACAAGATGGGCTATGAGCTCGATCTGACCGACGACCAGTACAATGCGGTTTATGAGATTAACCTCGACTACATGATCAGCCTCAACTTCGAGAGCGATCTGTACGGATTCTACTGGACGCGTCGTAACAACGAACTGAAATTCGTGCTCTCGAGCTACCAGTATCAGCGGTTCCTCATCACGGAATACTTCTACCGGCCCATCGGCTGGCAGTCGAAGTCGTTCACCTTTGTCATATACAGACACTACCCGAAAAACAGGTTCTACAGGAACGCGCCACGTGTCTACGACACCTACAAGGGCGGCAACCGTCAGTACCATTACAGTCCCTATCAAGGGCGCACCTACTCGAACGACCCCAACCGCAACGCACGCCAACTGCCGCAGGCCGGCTCCAGATGGCCACAGCCCGACAAGAAGAAGAGTCAGGCCATCAGGGGTGCCCGTCAACAGACCATCAGCGTGCCGACCCAGCCACAGGGTACCAGTAGGAAGGCCGGCGACGCCCACCGCAGTGGCAGGCGCTAGGGCATCTATTTCCGATCGTTACGGATAAGTTCGAGGAGTTTCTCGACGGCCTCCTCCTCGGGGATATTCTTCTCGACACACTCCTTGGCACGGTAGAGGGAGATCTTACCGCGTCCGGCACCGACATAACCATAGTCGGCATCGGCCATCTCACCAGGCCCATTGACGATACAGCCCATGATACCGATCTTCAGTCCCACACAGTCCTTTGTGGCTGCCTTGATCTTGGCAATCGTCTCCTGCAGGTTGTAGAGCGTACGTCCACAGCCAGGACAGGAGATATATTCCGTCTTCGTGAACTTGATACGGGCGGCCTGCAATAACGCATCGCCCAGGGCTTCCAACTGGGAAGAAGCATAGCGAGGCGAACGGATCACGATCTTCATAGCCTTACGGTCGATGAGCAGGGCACCCACCGCCATGGCGGCCTTCAGCTGCAGGGTCTCCCAGTCGGGCGCATCGACATCAAGGACGATGGTGTTATCGTTGATGGAGGCCTCTGCCTGCTCACGCAGGGCGGCACACGCCTCGATCATGTCGACCAGCTTACGGGCCACGGGGATCTCGCACTCCGGCTCCTCAGAGAGACTGACACGGATGGTGTCGCCGATGCCCTCCGTCAGGAGAGCACCGATGCCCAAGGCACTCTTGATACGACCGTCCTCGCCTTCGCCAGCCTCGGTGACACCAAGATGCAGGGGGTAATGCATATCCTCCTTGTCCATCGTGGCCACGAGCAGGCGCACGGTATTTACCATCACCACCGTGTTCGACGCCTTGATGCTGATGACCACATCATGGAACTGCTCGCGCTTGAAGATACGCAGGAACTCCATGCAGCTCTCCACGATACCCTCGGGGGTGTCGCCATAGCGCGACATGATACGGTCGGAGAGCGAGCCATGGTTCACACCGATACGTACGGCCGTATGGTGCTCCTTACAGATATTCAGGAACGGCACGAGCTTACGCTCGATCTTCTGCAGCTCTGCCGCATATTCCTCGTCGGTATATTCCAGATGCTTGAACGTACGCCCGGGATCGACGTAATTACCCGGGTTGATGCGGACCTTCTCGCAGTAAAGGGCTGCGATATCGGCCGTATGTGCTGTGAAATGGACATCGGCCACCAGAGGGGTCATATAACCGTCGGCCTTCAGTCGGGCCGAGATATTCTTCATATTCTCCGCCTCTCGTGTGCCTTGTGTGGTAAAGCGTACCAGCTCGCCACCGGCATCGATGATGCGCTTGGCCTGTGCCACGCCACCCTCGGTGTCGTTGGTATCGACCGTAGCCATCGACTGGATACGGATGGGGTTTGAGCCTCCGATGCCAATCGTTCCAACGCGGGTCTCGGATGATTGTCTTCTCTTATACATAGAACTTCGAACCTTGATTACAAAATACCTGAAAGTCAACAGCTATCAGTTGGTCTTATACTGATATTTGACCTCAGCCAGTTCCTCGTTGGCCTTCTCGATCTTGATCTTCAGGTTACCCTTATACACCTCCAGACGCTGTGCCAGAGCGGCATCATCCAGAGCCATCATCTCCACGGCGAGGATGGCTGCGTTCTGCGCACCGTTGACACCGACGGTGGCCACGGGAATGCCCGGTGGCATCTGGATGATGGAGAGCATGGCGTCGAGACCGTCGAGCATGCCCTTGATGGGTACACCGATGACGGGCAGGGTGGTCGAGGCAGCGATGACACCCGGCAGGGCGGCAGCCATGCCGGCGCCTGCGATAATCACCTTGATGCCCCTGTCCTTGGCGGTACGGGCGAACTCCTCCACCGCATCAGGCGTGCGGTGGGCTGAGAGAGCATTCACTTCGAACGGCACCTGCATCTCATCCAAGAGCTTGCAGGCTTTCTCCATAACAGGCAGGTCACTGGTGCTGCCCATGATAATACTGACTAATGGTTTCATATCTTTATTTACTTGATTGCATCATATGTTATCACTACAGATAGATCAGTCCCAGGATGGAACAGACGACTCCGACGAAGAAGCCCGTCACCACCTGAGGTAACGTGTGCTGCCGGAGGATCATCCGACTGGAGCCGAGAACCCCGGCAAGGATCAGCACCAGACAGAGCCACCACACGGGATTGAAGCCGAAGAACTCGCCGAACACGAAGAGGGCACCGGCCACACCGCCGATAGCAGCCATATGCGTGGAGATCTTCCACCATACATTGATCAGCGCACAGATAATCTGAATAAACAGGGCCGCAGAGACCATCGTTCCCATGAAATGGGGGATATGCAGCAGGTCCATCAGATAGACGCAGAAGAAATAACAGAGGATGGAGATCACATATGGAACGACACGGCGCTCCTTGATGCCGAGCTCTATCAGGTTCCACCCCTGATAGCGACGGTAGAGATGGATGAGCACTGTGGGCAACAGGATGGTGAACACATAGACGAGCGTCAGCACCTGAAGCTTATAGGCCCACGGCATCTGACTGAGGTAACTGAACACGAACAGTGCCATCAGTCCCACCAGTGGCAGGTAGAAAGGGGTGAACAGCATGCTCACGATGCGCGCTGCCAGAATAATATTCTTCTCTTTTGTTATCACCATCTCGTTGTCTCTTCTTTTCACTTAATCGCCATCTTCCTCAGTCGGGCGATGGGAATCGCTAACTGCTCACGGTATTTCGCCACGGTACGGCGTGCTATCGGGAAGCCCTTGGCGGCCAGTTGGTCTCTGATGGCATCATCGCTCAGGGGGTGCTTCTTATCCTCTCCGTCGACGATGTCGCGCAAAGCCGCCTTGATCTGCCGTGTCGACAACTCCTCGCCACTCTCCGTCACATAGCTGTCACTGAAGAAATGGCGCAGGGGGAACGTGCCCCAACGGGTCTGTGCATACTTCGAGTTGCTCACACGGGAGACGGTCGACACGTCGAGGCCTGTCTTCTCTGCCACATCCTTCAGGATCATCGGGCGCAAGGAAGCCTCATCGCCATCGACGAAGAACTGGTGCTGTAACTGGATGATGGCACGCATGGTGACGGACAACGTGTGACGGCGCATCTTGATGGCCTCGATGAAGCCTTGTGCCGCGTCGACCTTCTTCTTGATATAGAGCAGAGCCTCCTTGGTCTGCCGACTGAGATGCTCCTTGTTCTGCTGGTATTCCTTCATGGAGTCGACAAACGACTGCGACACTCTTAACTCAGGCACCTCACCGTTGTTGAGCGTGAAGGTGACGGTACCGTCGTCCTGGGTGTCGACGATGAAGTCGGGCGTGATCTGCTGGAGACTCCTGCCGACCGTCTCGCCCAACGAGGCGCCCGGACGGGGATTCAGCTTCCGCAGTTCCTGAAGCAACGTCGCTGCCTGCAACTCGTTCAGCGACAACTCTGTCTGTATCTTATCCCAGTGCTTCTTGGTGAACGCCTCGAAATAGTCGTTGACCACACGCATCATCAGGTCCTTCAGTCGTGACGGTTCCCGACGACCGATCTGCAGCAGCAGGCACTCCTGAAGTGAACGGGCACCGATACCAGCCGGATCGAAGGTCTGCAGGAGCAGGAGCACCTGCTCGATCTCCGGGACCGACACATCCAGATTATGATAGACCGCCAGCTCGTCGCTGATGGCCACCAGACTCTTCCGCAGGAGGCCGTCATCGTCGAGCGAACCGATCAGATACTCCATGACGTCATACTGACGTGCGGTCATATCTGTCTCGCCCATCTGCTCCTTCAACTGGTCATAGAAAGACCTGGCCTCTCCGTAGACCATATCCTCGTGCTCTTCCGCGATGGCACTGCCGCCATGATAAACGGGCAGATCCTCGTCGTCGCGCCCGATATTGCTCAAGGCATCGTCGAGGGCCGACTGTCGCTCCTCGCGCTCGTTCTGCTCATAGAAGTCGTCGGAAGGCTCCGGATTATCCAGGCTCTCCTGAGTGTCCGTGCTCTCCGTATAGTCACCACCCGACTCTGACTCCAAGGCCGGGTTGTCGTTCATCTCTGTATTGATACGATCCAACAGCTGGGTGACGGGCAGTTCCACCAACGAGGCCTGCAGCAACTGCTGATGCGAGAAACTCTGTGCCTGCTTCAGCTGTTGCGACTGCTCCTGTATCTGTCCCAACTTATCGCTCATCACTTATCACTCTTATAATACTCTTTCAACTGATCGGCATATGAGGCCAGATCCTCGGGGTTGGCATTGCCGAAGCGCCGCCATATCTGCTGACATGGAAGAAGCAGCGGACTGATCATCACGTTCTTCTTGTTCAGATACGGGTCACAGTGCTGGAACACATCCAGCACCTCGGCAACCTCCTGCGGTCTCACCTTCAGCAGTCGGGCCAGTTCCTGTACCTCGGGGGTCTCTGCCACCATCGTGATGGGGGTCAGACGGAAATAAAGGTCGAGGATCAGTGTCAGCATCACGGGCGTCATCGGCGTCTCTTCTGTCGCCGGCCTGAAATCCTTCTCGAAGCTCTCGTTCATCTCCACACCGTCGTAGAACTCGTCGGCATGGTTGAAGCCTGTCATCTCACGCAACAGACGGGCAGCACGTGCCAGTTTACGGGGATTATTACCGTAGGTCTCCCAGATATGCTCAATACGGGGTGTCTCCAGATTAGCGATCTGACACATCTTATTGAAAAGCACCGTAGGAGGGATATGCAGTTCCATACTCAGATCGACCATCTTCCGACTGTACATCGGTTTCATGCCGACTGGCTTCTGCAGGTATATCTGCATCAACAGCAGCCAGTAATCATCCTGCCATTTCGTGTTTCTTGCCATAATGCCGAGTATTTTTCTGCAAAAATACTGCTTTTTTCGTATAATAGCATCGAAAAGGTCAAAAACTTATCAGAATTTTTTCGTCCCTGCCCTTATAGGGCACCCCCTGACTTAATGATGCAATGGTATTACCGACCGGTCAGTTCATCCAACAGGCCTTCGCAGGCGTCTTCGAGCAGCTCGACGGCAAACTCGAAATCGCGTTCGTCGCCATAATAAGGATCGGGGACGGTCTGCTGACCAGGGTGGTGACGGAGGTAGTCGCTCATCCGGATAATCTTTTGGCGGTCGGCAGCCGAACGGGCCTGGCGCGCCACGTCGTGATAGTTCTCATGGTCCATCACGGCAATCAGGTCGAAGCGGTCGAAATCGGCAGCAGAGAACTGACGGGCACGATGGTCGAAGACATAACCATGCCGCTCGCCACAGAGACGCATACGGTAGTCGGGCAACTGTCCGACATGCCAGGAGCCGATACCGGCGGAGTCAATATAGAAATCATCGACGAGACCACGCCCCTCGACGAGATGATGCATGATGCCATCGGCAGCCGGAGAGCGGCAGATATTGCCCAGACAGATAAAGAGAAGACGCTGTTTCATATGTTCACTGTGACATCGGGGTTCCACAAGACGGTCTTACCGGCATAGAGCGAGGCCTGCACATCGATCAGGCGTTGATTCGACGAGCCACGGAAGAGCAGGTCGGGGTCATGGAGCTCCTGGATGAAAGGACCGTCGACGAGGACGTCGATCTGTTCCAACAACGCACGCTGGTCCTCATGGATCAGACTCTCATAGACGAAGCCGGTAAAGCACCAGATATCCTTGTTCGACTGCTGACGGATGGCTTGTGCCAGTTCTGCGAAGCCTGCCGCCTGATACATCGGGTCGCCACCAGAGAAGGTGACATTGGCGAAAGGGTCGGACATGATGATCTTCATCAGCTCGTCTGTCGTCATCTCATGGCCCTGGTCGAAAGCCCATGACTGGGGGTTATGGCAGCCCGGGCAACGATGACTGCACCCCGCACAATAGATGGAGGTCCGGAATCCCGGACCATCCACCATCGTATCTTCTATGATATCGAGCACTCGTATCATGTCGGACTGTCAGCCTTTAGCTATTGAACAGGTCTTGTGCACCGTGATCGATATGTGTCACACGGTCGTTCAACTCGGCCAACTTACCACTATTCCAACGGTCGGTCGTTCCGACGAGATAGCCTGTGATACGCTGCAGCTTGTCGATATTCGTAGATCCGCACTTCGGACACTTCTCCAGTTTGTCGTCGGCATTCTCATAGCCACAGTCCATACAACGGTTACGGTTGTGGTTCACGGAACCGTAACCCATATCCAACTGGTCCATCATATCGACCACGCTCATGATGACCTGGGGGTTGTGGGTGGCGTCGCCGTCGATCTCCACGTAGAAGATATGACCGCCACGGGTCATCTCATGGTAGGGCGCCTCCACCTCTGCCTTGTGACGGGCAGAGCACTTGTAGTACACAGGCACGTGGTTGGAGTTGGTATAGTAGTCGCGATCCGTAACACCGGGGATGCTACCGAACTGCTTACGGTCTTTCTTCGTGAACTTACCACTCAGGCCCTCGGCCGGTGTGGCGAGCACAGAATAGTTATGATGATAGCGCTCGCAGAAGTCGTTGACACGCTGACGCATATATCCCACAATCTTCAGACCCAGCGCTTGAGACTCGGCGCTCTCTCCGTGGTGCTTACCCGTCAGGGCCACCAGACATTCTGCCAGTCCGATGAAGCCGATACCAAGGGTGCCTTGGTTGATAACGCTCTCGATCGTGTCGTTGGGACCGAGCTTGTCGGCTCCAATCCAAAGGCTCCTCATCAGCAAGGGGAACTGCTTAGTGAAGGCTGTCTTCTGGAACTGGAAACGGTCGTCAAGTTGCTTAGCCGTGATCTCCAGCATGTTGTCGAGTTTCGCCATGAACATATCGACACGCTTCTGCTGGTCGGGCTCGCCCATACACTCGATGGCGAGCTTCACGATATTGATGGTAGAGAAGGAAAGGTTGCCGCGTCCCACACTGGTCTTCGGACCGAAACGGTTCTCAAAGACACGGGTACGACAACCCATCGTGGCTACCTCATGGATGTAACGCTTAGGATCGTCGGCACGCCACTCGTCAGTCTGGTTATATGATGCATCGAGGTTCAGGAAGTTCGGGAAGAAACGACGCGCCGTCACCTTACAGGCCAGCTGGTAAAGATCGAAGTTGCGATCCTCGGGCAGATAGTTCACGCCACGCTTCTTCTTCCATATCTGGATGGGGAAGATGGCTGTCTCGCCGTTACCGACACCCTCATAAGTCGAAAGCAGGATCTCACGCATGATGCAGCGACCCTCGGCAGAGGTATCCGTTCCATAGTTGATCGAAGAGAATACCACCTGGTTACCACCACGGGAGTGGATCGTATTCATATTATGAATGAACGCTTCCATGGCCTGATGCACACGACCAACGGTCTTGTTGACCGCATGCTGACGTGCACGCTCTTTACCCGTCAGACCGTCAAGCGGCTTCTTGATATAGTCGATCAGCGGCTCGTCGTAGAGGTCCTTATAACTCTCACCATTCAACTCCTCCAGCGCCTTCAGCTCTTCCACATAACTCATACGCACATAGGGTGCCAGATAGAAGTCAAAGGCCGGGATAGCCTGACCGCCATGCATCTCGTTCTGAGCACACTCCATGGAGATACAAGCCAGTACCGAGGCCGTCTCGATACGCTTGGCCGGACGCGAAGCACCATGACCGGCCACGAAACCGCGGTTGAGGATATTATCGAGGGGATGCTGACAGCAGGTAAGCGACTTGGTGGGATAATAGTCCTTGTCGTGGATATGCAGATAGTTGTGCTCCACGGCATCACGGGCTTCCTCGGACAGCAGATAGTCGTCGACAAACGGTTTCGTCGACTCAGAAGCGAACTTCATCATCATGCCGGCAGGCGTGTCGGCGTTCATGTTGGCATTCTCGCGCGTCACATCGTTGTTCTTGATGTTCACAATATCAAGAAACACGTCGCGTGTCTTCGCCTTACGGGCTATAGAACGCTGATTGCGATAGGCGATATACTTCTGTGCCACATCCTTTCGGCTCGACTTCATCAGTTCAAGTTCTACAGAGTCCTGGATCTGCTCCACGGTCATCTGACTGTCGCCACATTGGGCGATATGATCGGTGATCTGATACAACAGGCGCTCATCCTCACCCTTATCGGTATGAAGCATTGCCTTACGGATGGCTGCCATAATCTTCTGCTCATTAAAGCCCACAATGCGTCCGTCACGCTTTACTACTGTCTGAATCATATGCTTATCGAGTTTTTAGTCAAAAAATTCCGTTTGCAAAGATACGACATTTATCCGTAAGTTGCCTATTTTGGAAAACTTTTCTTGCGTTAATAAATATTAATCAGCTGATTCAAAAGCACTTAGAAAACCAATACGGACAACTTTGCAGAAAAAGGGCAATACACAGTTGTCCGTATTGGAAAACTTGTTACGCACATTTGTTTTCCAAAACGGACTATAAAAAAACGTCTAAATTACTGTTTCGTACTGAATGCCAGGGCGTACATACGGATTTGTTTCACCATTGCTACAAGTCCGTTCGAACGCGTCGGCGACAGGTGTTCCTTCAGACCGATCTCCTCGATGAAATAGAGATCGGCATCCAGAATCTCCTGAGGTGTATGTCCGCTGAGCACACGTATCAACAAAGCCACGATACCTTTCACGATCAGCGCATCACTCTCAGCCGTGAATCGGAGAACTCCATCCTCATAGTCGGCCTGGAGCCATACCCTACTCTGGCAACCATCTATCAGGTTGCTCTCCGTCTTATATTTCTCATCAAGAGGAGGCTGCTCATTCCCCAGATCAATCAACAACTGGTACTTGTCCATCCAATCATCGAAAGCAGAGAACTCCTCTATAATCTCGTCCTGAATATCATTAATTGCCATTGCCTTTTGACTTTTCTAGTTTAAACAACTTATCACTGGGACGCACCTTACCTGTAACGGCGATGCTGACCTTCGTGCCTTGCTGTGCCACCTCTACAGGACCGTGATCATCGTGGATCTCGTCGGCCGTGACGTACATCACTCCTGTAGTCGGACCTGTGATAAGCATCTTATCTCCTACTTTGAAAGTGTTCGCCTCGACGGTGAACTCCGCTACGCCGAGCTTCGAGAAATATTTCACGCCCTTGCCGATATAGACCTTACGTTCCGTGGCGTTCGAGCCATAGTTCTTATTCCACTCGCCCATCGTCTGTCCCTGATAGTAGCCATCCCAGAAGCCACGGTTGAAGACAGTGGCCAGGCGTTCATCCCACTCATCCTTCCGCGCCTCCGTGAACGTACCGTCGAGGACAGCCTGAATGGCCTCTTTATAACACTTCACGACGGTATACACATATTCAGGTCCTCGTGCTCGACCTTCTATCTTGAACACGCGCACGCCGGATGTCATCATACGGTCAATGAAACGTACGGTCTTCAGGTCTTTCGGACTCATGACATACTTATTATCAATCTCCAGTTGGTGACCCGTTTCATTGTCTGTCACAGTATACGAACGACGACATATCTGGATGCACTCGCCGCGGTTGGCCGAGCGGTTGGCCGCATCGAGGCTCATATAGCACTTGCCGCTGATGGCCATGCAGAGGGCGCCATGACAGAACATCTCGATACGGATCTGCTCGCCCGAAGGACCGCAGATATGCTCCTCTTCCACCTGACGGTAGATCTCTGCCACCTGATCCATATTCAACTCACGTGCCAGTACGACGACGTCAGCGAACTGAGCATAGAAACGCAACGCCTCAATGTTCGAGATATTCAGTTGGGTAGACAGATGCACCTCCTGGCCTACCTTATTACAGTAGGTCATCACAGCCACATCACTAGCAATGACTGCAGAGATGCCGGCCGCCTTCGCCGCGTCGACAATCTCGTGCATCAAAGGGATATCCTCACCGTAGATAATCGTGTTGACGGTCAGGTAGCTCTTGATACCGTGCTCGCAACAGGTCTGCGCCATCTCCTTCAGATCGTCAATGGTGAAGGTTGAAGCGGAATGAGCACGCATATTCAACTTCTCGATGCCAAAGTAGATACTATCGGCACCGGCCTGTATGGCAGCAGCCAACGACTCCCGAGAGCCCACTGGTGCCATGATCTCAAAATCCTTGATCGTTTCTCTCATCTGGGTGCAAAGGTACATAAAAACGAGCGCAGAACAAAAGAAATTCATTTCTTTTTTTTGCAAAGAGCATGCAGCTTCGCACTCAAAGAACGTAAAGACACGAAAAGAAGAGTGAAAAGCAATGTTTATTTGCTTTTTCCCTCTTTTTTATGTAATTTTGCGTCTTGTAACAACAAGTTGATGAGATGGAACAGACTAATCACGCAGATACAGGAGACCTCCAAAGGAGCATACTGTTATTTGGCAAGAGACCTATAAGGGTTGTCATGCCCCTGTTATGTCTTGTTCTGACGGTCGGATGTGGTTGGCAAGAGCCAAAGCACTTCACACACGAGGTGCTCAACAGGATGACGCCCATCAAAGATCAAGGCGAGAGTGAGATATGTTGGGCATACGCCATGCTGGCGGCTATCGAGACGGAGCATCTGAGCTGGGGCGACTCAGTAAACCTCTCACCTTATTATATAGAGAAGATGATGGAGAAGGAATCTGCCGCTCCGAAGAACAAACACGGCATGGGCGTCACACTCATCCGTCTGATCCAGAAGTACGGCATCGTAGGCTATGATGCCATGCGCACCGTCGAGACGCCCGCTCCTCAGTGGGTATTCATGCTTGGCGCCGCCTACACGCCCCAGGAGTTTGCACGCAGCGTCTGTGCGCCAAACGAATACATCGCCTTGACCAGCACTGATCGCGAGCCATATTATAAAAAGGTGGACATCGATCAACCAGCCAACTGGCTGCACGACCGTTTCTACAATATTCCCATGGACACGCTACTGACAAAGACCGAGCAGGCTGTGCGTGAGCACCATGGTGTTTGTTGGGAGAGTAAGGAACACGCCATGGCCATCGTCGGAATCGCCCATGACGACAGTGGCGAGCCGTTCTTTATCATGAAGAACTCATGGGGAACGGAAGATCCATACAAAGGACTCACATACTTATCGTTCGAGGATTTCTGCGATCAGACCCTGGCCATAGAAATGCCTTTAGCCTTTTTTCAAACAGCAATGGTAAGATAAAAGGAGGGCGGTACCGCCCTCCTTTTATTTATTCAGTTTCCATGTAACACCGTCCTTGGTATCTTTCACTTCAAAGCCGGCGGCTGCGAGTTCGTCACGAATCTTGTCCGATGTTGCCCAGTCCTTGTCTGCCTTAGCCTTCGCACGCAACTCAAGCACCATGTCAACGACCTTCCCAAAAGCCGCTTCTCTATCCTGACTCTTGGCACCCGACTCCTGACTCCTATTCTGTAGTCCAAGGATATCCTCGGCAAAGAGGTGCATCGTCTCGGAGAGCTCCTTCAAACAGTCGGCACAGATCGTAGCCTTGTGGTCGGTGAGTTTGTTCACCACCGTACAAGCCTCGAAGAGATTACTGATAACCTGCGGTGTGGCGAGATCGTCATTCATGGCATCATAACACTTCTGACGAAGGCTCTTGACGACCTTCTCCGTTTCAGCGTCACACTTATCCGACACCTGAACACGCTCAAGGTCGCTGATGGCATTCATGAGTTTCTCCAATCCCTTCTCCGCAGCCACAAGAGCCTCGTTCGAGAAGTCAACCGTTCCACGATAATGGGCAGAAAGGACAAAGAAACGGATGGTCATCGGTGAGTAAGCTTTCTCCAAGAGCGGATGATTGCCCGTGAAGAACTGCTCCAGTGTGATGAAGTTGTTATACGACTTACCCATCTTCTGACCGTTAATGGTCAGCATATTGTTATGCATCCAATATTTCACGGCCGGATGTCCCATCGATGCCTGTGCCTGTGCAATCTCGCACTCATGATGCGGGAACACGAGGTCCATACCACCACCATGGATATCGAACTCTTCGCCAAGATACTTGCGGCCCATAGCCGTACATTCACAGTGCCAACCAGGGAAACCATCGCTCCAAGGTGAAGGCCAACGCATAATATGCTCAGGCTGCGCCTTCTTCCACAGAGCAAAGTCGGCTTGGTTATGTTTCTCTCCTACACCGTCAAGATTCTCACGACTGGCATCCTTAATGTTCTCCAGCGAGCGACCAGAAAGGATTCCGTACTTGAATTTCTTATTATAAGCCTCGATGTCGAAATAAACAGATCCATTCGACTCATAGGCAAAGCCATTATCCAGAATCTGCTGCACCAGTTGTTGCTGCTCGATGATATGCCCCGTGGCGTGAGGTTCGATGCTCGGACGCAACACGTTCAGGGCATCCATCGCCTGATGGTAGCGGTTGGTATAGTATTGCGCTATCTCCATGGGCTCCAACTGCTCCAGTCGGGCTTTCTTGGCGATCTTGTCTTCTCCTTCATCGGCATCGTGCTCCAAATGACCTACGTCAGTGATATTACGTACATACCTTACTTTATATCCCAGATGCTTCAGATAGCGGAACACGAGATCGAAGGTGATGGCAGGACGGGCATGACCCAGATGTGGATCGCCATAGACCGTCGGGCCACACACATACATACCCACATTCGGTGCATGTAATGGCTCAAAGCGCTCCTTCTGTCGTGTCAGCGTATTATAAATAACCAGTCTTGATTCCATATACTAAACGTTTAGAGACTGCAAAGTTACGATTTTTTTTATTTTTTTCCAAAGTTCGTGTAGTTTTTCGTAATTTTGTTGCGTCTAATGGGTGAAAACTCTAAAGAACAAGACGACAATGACGACATTAGAAAGACAGTTTGCGCAAACCGTAGCGGAACACAAGAGCACCATCTACACCGTGTGCTATATGTTCTCGCAAGATGCCGACGAAGTGAACGATCTGTTCCAGGAAGTACTAGTCAATCTCTGGAAGGGATTCGAAAGCTTCGAGCATCGCAGTGACATCAGGACGTGGATCTACCGCGTCGCCCTCAACACCTGTATCTCTCTCGACAGGAAGAAGCGGCGCAGTGCCACCGTCCCGTTGACCATGGACATCAATCTCTTTGAAGACCGCGACAAGGACACGCGCCAGGTGGACATGCTTCATAAGCGCATCTCCAAGCTACAGCCTTTCGACCGTGCGATTGTCCTGCTCTGGCTCGAGAACCTCTCTTACGAGGAAATCGGACAGATTGTCGGCATCACGACTAAGAACGTCAGCATCCGATTGTTCAGGATTAGAGAACAACTAAAGAACATGTCTAACGATTAAAAACTTACCCATTATGGATACACAATTAGAAGAGATGCGTGAACAGATGAACACGCTGAAGAAGAAACTGGAACAGCAGGAGATCATTAACGACCGCATCATCCGTAAATCGATCCGTCATGCCGCATCCAACATCAACCGTCGCTACACGTTTGTATATATTATCAGTCTGTTAATGATTCCCTACGGCTACTGGGCCTTCGTGAAACTCAACGGTTCATCGATTGGTGTATGGATCACCATGAGCATTCTGATGCTTATCGTCTTCGGCTACACTCTATATACAGGACGCTATCTACGTGCCAACGACCTCTATAATAGTAATCTGATCGATGCACGCCAGAAAGTGGCTAAAGCCAAGAAACTTGATAGCGACTGGCTGAAATTCGGTATCCCCGCCGGACTGCTTTGGATCATTTACTTCATCTACGACAAATACCAGCAGATATCCGACGACTCGTTCTGGATCTTTGCAGCCTCGATGACGATTGCCTGCATCCTCGGTGTACTCATCGGTCTGAAGATCCACTACCGCAACCAAGACAACTACCAGGAGATTGTCGACCAGATAGAAGAACTGACACAGGAATAACGGGAATGGGGCGTTTGCCCCATTTTTGTTATTCGCAAGTCTATAGGTTAATGCCGTGGTTCTGCTTAACCTCACTCATCACAAAGGTACTCTCGATAGACCCTAGCGATTCGATATCACCCAATTTGTTCAATACGAACTCCTGATACTGTTTCATATCAGAGGCACGCACCTTCAGGAGATAGTCGTAAGCGCCCGAAGTATTATAACACTCCGTCACTTCCGGAATACGCATGATACGACGAGTGAAGGCATCGGCGATCTCATGGTTTATCTGCTTCAGCTTCACCTTACAGAAGACAAGTAATCCCTGATTCAATTTCTCCGGATCAAGAACAGCCACATAACGCTTGATATAGCCTTGGCGCTCGAGTCGCTTCTGGCGCTCGAAGACAGGCGTGGGCGTCAGATGAACAGCATCTGCCAGCTCCTTTGTTGTCAATTTCGCATTCTTCTGCAGGATGCGCAATATCTGCAAGTCGGTCTCATCTAATGTTTCCATATCTCTCTTAGAATATTATTCTATCATAACGAGTTTCAAACAACGAACTTAGAGGATTTCTCTAATTCGGATACAAATTTAGATATATTTCCCGAATTACGCAAGTATTTTGGATGATAATTCTAATCTTCGTACCTTTGCACCGTGAAAAGATACGTTGCTAAACTATTTGATGATGGGAAATTACATATTGGCAGATAATCAAGAACTGACACGATTGGCATTGATAAGCCTTATCAAGCAGGATGAAGAGAACAAACTCTACGTGGCCACCGACAAAGCGGGACTTGTAGAGCTACTGAAAGAACACGAGGACGCCATTGTACTACTCGACTTCACCTTGTTCGACTTCACAGATGCAGACCAGTTGCTTATCGTTGGTGAGCGTTTTGCGTTGTCACAGTGGATACTGATCAGCGACGAGTTAACGCCAGCCTTCATGCGTCGTGTGGTTTATTCATCCCATCAGTTCAGTATCGTATTCAAAGACGGTCCGCTGAACGAAGTACGTGAGGCCCTTCAGACCGTCGACCGTCATCAACGATATATCAGTCAGCGGGCACTGGAAGTCATTATCAACCAGCAACAGGTAGAGGAGAGCCGTCCCAGTTTCCTGACAGAAACCGAGATAGAAATCGTGCGTTCCATCGCCCAAGGTAAGTCGACGAAAGAGATTGCCGCTGAGCGAATCTCGAGTGTCCACACCATCACGACCCATCGCAAGAACATTTTCCGCAAGTTGGGTATCAACACAGCTCACGAGGTTATCAAGTATGCATTAAGGGCAGGATTGGTAGACTCGTCGGAGTTCTATATCTGAGAAGGGGTAACCATAAAGGGAACGACCTGTTCCTGCCATGGGAACAGATAAGAGTGAAGTTCCTTCACTCTTATCTTAAACTTTGCTTGATATCCTCCAGCAAGTCTTCCCCGTTCTCAAGACCGATACTCAGACGAACGGTAGTGTCAGGCACAGACATCTCTGCGCATTGTTCAGCAGAGAACAAGCCAAAGATCGTTGAGGCGGGATGGATAGCCAGCGACTTACGGTCGAAGAGGTTTGTGGCACGACGGATGATCTGCAATCTGTCGATGAAAGCGAAAGCAGAATCCTTATCGGCAAGGTCGATGGTGAAAACAGCGCCTGGCAACGGGCCGAACTGTGCCTTCGAAAGGGCATAGAACGGATTATCCTCCAAACCGGTATAATTCACGCGTTTGATCTCCGGCAATGCCTGACACTGTTTGGCAAGCCACAACGTGGTCTCGGCCTGACGACGGAAACGGATATCAAGTGTGTCAAGACCGAGGGTTTCCATATAAGCCACCTGCGGTGTCATGAGTGCCCCAAGGTTCGTCACCAGTTCCGTCTTCACACGAGCCGTAAAGGCCATCTTCTTACCGACACGTTTGACACGCGCCTGTATCGATGACGAAGGCGCCTGACTCCAGTCAAAACGTCCATAGTCGATAAGCAGGCCGCCGAGACCCGTGCCACCACCAGAGATGTATTTCGTACTTGACACCACCTCAATATCCACACCGAAATCAACGGCATGGAAGGTGGAGAACGGGACAATGGTGGTATCAGCAATCAGTGGGACACCAGCCTTATGGGCGATATCAGCCAATTTGCGGATGTCTGCCACGAACAACTGCGGATTAGTGATAATCTCGAAAAACAACGCACAAGTATTGTCGTCAATCTGAGCCTCCACCTCCTCGGGTTTCGTAAAATCGACGAAGCGCGGCTCAACGCCGAAGCTGCCCAGTGTATCTCGAAGCAGCGACACACTATTACCAAACAGATGTTTCGAAGCCACGATATTAAGACCTGCTGCGCTGACTGCCGTCAAGGCATAATGAATGGCCGCCATACCGGTGTTGAGAGCAGTCACGCTCGCTGCCCCTGTCAATTGCCGCACTCGCTCTTCCAGATAGGTCGTCGTGGGATTGGCGATGCGAGCATACGACGGGGCCATGGAGCGACCACAAAACGCGTCGCCCATGGCCTTGGCAGACTCAAACTCAAACGCCGCCGTATAATAGACGGGCATCGACAGTGCCCCGTATGCATCAGGTTTCTGATACTTCGTCGTCAGTATTCTCGTTTCGTACTTCATTTATCTACCCAATTATTTTCTTCACCGCAATCACGAGCTTGTCCACATCTTCACGGGTGTTGTAGAGCGCGAAGGTGGGGCGCACACTCATCTCATAGCCGAGGGCACGCAAGGCGGGCTGGGCGCAGTGGTGACCTGCACGCACGGCAATACCCTCCTTATCGAGTAGCGTACCGACCTCAGGTACAGGAATACCGTCAAGCACAAAGCTCACGACCGACACGCGATTCTTCGGGTTACCTATGAGCGTCAGACCAGGAATCTGCCCGAGCTGTTCACGAGCGTACTCCGTCAACTGATGTTCGTGGTGTTCGATATTACGGATACCAAGACGACTCACGTAGTCGAGCGCCGCCCCCAGTCCGATGGCATCGGCCACGTTAGGGGTGCCAGCCTCGAAGCGTGCAGGCGGCACGTTGTACTCTGTGCGCTCGATGGTCACGTCCTTAATCATATTACCACCACCCTGCCAGGGCTGCATCTTGTCCAACAGTTCCTTGCGTCCATAGACCACGCCTATGCCGTTAGGCCCGTAGATCTTATGACCGCTGAACACGAAGAAGTCGGCGCCCAATTGTTGTACGTCCACAGGCGTATGAGCTATCGACTGAGCTCCGTCTATCAGCACCGGGATCTGGTGTGCATGGGCGATCTCGATGATACGCTGCACGTCGTTGATAGTACCAAAAGTGTTGTTGACATGCCCCACAGAAACAAAGCGGGTATGTGGTGTGATGAGTCGTTCGAACTCCGACAGGATCAAGTCTCCGTTCTGATCGGTTGGAATGGCCCTGAGTGTTGCCCCACGCTCCTGACAGACACGTTGCCAAGGCACGATGTTTGCATGGTGATCCAGTTCTGAGACGATGACTTCATCGCCAGGTGACAGGAACTGACGCCCGTAGGTTTGTGCCACAAGGTTGATACCCTCCGTGGTACCACGTACGAAGATAATCTCCTCGCTCGTAGCAGCGTTGATGAACCGCTGTACCTTCTCCCGCGCCTCTTCATAGGCATCCGTCGCCCGGGCTGCCAGCGTATGAGCTCCACGGTGGATGTTCGAGTTGTAGTTGCGGTAGTAGTCCGCGATCTTATCAATCACCTGATTGGGTTTCTGCGTCGTTGCCCCATTGTCAAGCCACACAAGATCGTGACCGTTGACCTTCTGCTGTAGTACGGGGAAGTCGTGTTTGATCTGCTCCGAGTTCAGTGTGTCAGCTTCCTCGTAGTGCAGATTCCTCAACTTCTGCGTCTCAGGGATGCCGATACCGAAACCGTCGTCCTTGGGGAGAGCCGACGTCTGTGCATCCGTATCCCCGATGTAAGGCAACTCGCTATAGCCACTGCCCCCCGCCAGAAGCTGCCTGAAGCCAGCTTCCAGCTCCGAGAGGTTCAGGCCTTCGTCAGGTAGTACCACCTGCCGTATTCCCAGGTCATCCCCAACTACCCGTCGCCTTTCTGCCTGCAATTCCTCTGGGCAGTATTTCTGTGCGAGTTCCTTCAGCAGAGCCAGCGAGCCACCGTCCTGTGTCGGAAAACTATTTAGTTCTGATATATTGATCATTTACTTTTCAACTTTATTTCGATGCTGATAGTCATGATAATAGCCCACCTCTACATTCTCGAGCACAGCGATGGCATCGTCGGTAAGGGCGGCCAACGAGAAGTACTTCGTGAGCAGATATGAGGCCACGCCAAACTTATCGAGTCCCATCAGGCGGGCACTCAGCGACGGTGCTATCTCACCGGGGATGCCACTCTGATGCAAGCCGATGACACCCTGGTTCTTCTCGCCGACACGCACGAGGATAATCTTCGTCGTACCTACGCCTCTACCAGTCAGGTACTGGCCCTCCACCTCTACTTTGTCCGAGGGGATTAGGGGTACACCACGCCACAAGATAACCCGAGTACCGAAGAGATCAGTTGTCACAGGCGGCACACCACGCCACGTACACTCTCGTTCGAAGGCAGCGATTGCTCGCGGATGGGCAATAAAGAATGCCGGTTCCTTCCACACCAACGAGAGCAACTCATCAAGGTCGTCGGGTGTTGGCGAGCCGTAGCGTGTGGTAATGCGGTAGGCAGGGTTTGCAGCTGCCAGCAGACCAAACTGTTTATTATTGATGAGTTCCCACTCCTGTCGTTCTTTGATGCTCTCTATCGACAAGCGCAGCTGCTCTTCCAACTGGTTATAAGGGTTATTATAGAGGTCGCTGACACGGGTATGCACACGAACGACGGTCTGCAGAGTGTTCAACGAGTACTCCGTCGGGTTCTCTTCGTAGTCGATGTAGGTCTCGGGGATGATATTATCCTCCTCATGACCGCTCACCAGGTCGATGTGTTTCTCACCGTTGTCGTTCACCGACGCTTTCAGGCGCAACTGCTTATCGACAGCCTTATTGAACGTCTCGCGGAAGTCGGGCACCTCCTTGATGAACTTGATCAGTTCCTTCAGCTTCAGGCCAAGGAACACCGTCGGCGTGATGGCACGCACCGAGACCGTCGACTCCTGTTCGTCCAACAAGTCGGCCTCGCCGAAATACTCACCATCGCCCAGCAGAGCGATCCGCAGGTCCTCGCCATGAGAGCCCTTGCTGATGACCTCAGCCTGTCCACTGGCTACGATGAAGAAGCGCTGTTTGTCCTTGCCCTCCTCCACGAACAGTTTGTCGACATCCACCTCTTGTGTCTCAAAAGCACTTACCAGACGGTTCAGTATCTCGTCGTCGAACTCAGAGAAGAGGGGGATTGCCTTTAAGTTCTTCGCCGTAAACGACGGCACACCGTTCACGTACTGGATGGGCAGACGGTCGTTCTTCCTTAATTCGACCTTAGTCCTGTTTACACGGAACGTGCCGCCACTAACCTGCACCCACGGCAAGAGCTTCAATAATAGTCTCGGGGTGATACTGCCCATCTGCGGGGCCGTCTTAGTTGTCGTCGCCAGTCTTCTGGCGGTAGCAGTGGTCACACTGCGCTGAAGATTTGATTCTGCCATAATTGTTTTCTAGTTTAATACGTTTGAATTGTGATTTATTTCTTAATAGTTACCTTATACGTCGTGCCTTCCACGTGTTCTACAGAGAGAACGTTGTAGCCCTGATCCTTGGCATTGCGAGGCACGTTATCGAGAGGTTCGCCTTCTGCGAGCAGCACTTCCAGGATGTCGCCCGGTTGTAGCTTCGAGAGTTCAATCTTGGTCTTGACGAAGGTCATCGGACAATGTTCCTTCGTGATGTCTAATACCTTTGTAGCCATATCTTACCTTTTATCTATTATATAAATAATGTCTGTCCGCCCTCGGAGAGATTCAGGAACGAGGCCACGCCGAGAACGTCCTTCACCTCAGGGATGAAATCCTCTTTCTTCAAGCCAAGCACATGCATCGCCATCTCGCAGGCATAGAGGTTGATGCCAAGAGCCTTGGCAGCCTCGACGAGTTCCTCAAGGGTTGCCACATTGTTCTTACGCATCAGGTAACGGAAAATCCCCGGACCTGCACCAAGGAAGTTGAAACGGCTCGTGGGGGTAACGCGGAGGCCTCCCATCATAAAGCCGAATAGCTTCGTGAGCCAGTTGCCGCCGGTAAAGCTCCGTCCCTGTTTCTGCTTGATCGCGTCGAGCCCCCAGAAGGTGAAGAAGATGTTCACCTCATAGCCCACGGCTGCCGCGCCTGTACCTAATGTAAATACTGCTGTCAGTTTGTCGAAATCGCCACTGAAGGCGATAATGCTTAGTTTCTTGTTTTCTGCCATCGTTTTATACGTTTGAGTCTGGGTGCAAAGGTACGGCGAAATCAGACGCCTTACAATCGCCTTTTCATGGCATTTCATATACCCTTGATATGGTATGCGAATTACCATCCCTGCGGGATTGTGGCATCAGGCAAAACACCGTACCTTTGCAGTCGGATATTTATATCGCGAAGTCAGGTCGCACTTTGGCAAAGAGCAAGTTCTCTACGCCAGGTCCGCACTGACGTTGCACCCAGAATCAAACTCAAACAATTATGGCAAAGATTTATGTTAATGGAGACGCGCAGGAAGTGGGCCTGCCGCTCAACGTGAGTGAACTCATTAAACAGAGCGATGTACAGCAACCCGATATGGTCAGCGTGCAGGTGAACGAGGAGTTTGCCGAGCGTGAGGATTGGGAAAGTATTCAACTGAAGGAAGGCGACAAGGTCGATTTCCTGTACTTCATGGGAGGAGGCGCACGATGATTGACTTCACAGAAGAACAGATACAGCGCTACTCACGACATATCCTATTGCAGGATGTGGGAGTAGAGGGACAAGAGAAGATTATGAACGCACGTGTGCTCGTAGTGGGCGCCGGCGGACTGGGTGCTCCTGTCTCACTCTATCTGGCAGCGGCAGGTATCGGCACCATCGGCATCGTGGATGCCGACGTGGTAGACCTGAGCAACCTTCAGCGCCAGGTGATTCACTTCACCAAGGATGTGGGCGTACCGAAAGTTGAAAGTGCCAAAGAGAAGATCCTGGCCATCAACCCCGACGTAAAGGTAGAGACCCATTACAAGTTCCTGGACTCGTCGAACGCGCTCGACATCATCAAGGAGTACGACTTCATCGTCGACGGCACCGACAACTTCCCTGTGAAGTTCCTCATCAACGACGCCTGCGTCATGGCAGGCAAGCCCTTCTCACATGGTGGCATCCTGCGCTTCAACGGTCAGACGTTCACGCATCTGCCCGGTACAGCCTGCTATCGTTGTATGTTCAAAGAGCCGCCTCCCGTGGGAGCAGTACCCACCTGTTCGCAAGCCGGTGTACTTGGCGCCATCGCGGGTATGCTCGGTACCATCCAGGCCGCGGAGACACTGAAGTACTTCACAGGCATCGGTGAGCTGCTCACCAACCGTCTGCTGACCTTCGACGCCAAGACCATGCAGTTCCGCACCGTCCCAGTCAAGCACCGTGACTCGTGCGCCATCTGCGGTTCCAACCCGACCATCGACCACCTGATAGATTACGAACAGGCCGCATGCGACCTCAAAAACCACTAAGAGATGCTTATTCCACAAGAAATCATTGATAAGTTGATTAGTCAGGCCCGGCAGGACGCACCCGACGAGACGTGCGGCTACCTGCTGGGCATTAGCTCTGATGAGGGCGACGTCGTGACGGAGAACTATTGGATGGAGAACATCGACCACTCCTCCGAGCACTTCTCTTTCGCACCGAAGGATCAGTTTGCGGCCTTGAGATATGCCCGTTCCAAAGGACTGAAGATTCTCGCCAACTGGCACAGTCATCCTGCTTCGCCCTCGCGACCGTCACAGGAAGATCTCCGTCTGGCCAACGATCCCACGATCCGCTATGCCATCCTATCGTTGCATGAGGGTGTTCACCTGAATTCCTTCCGCATCCTAAACGGTGAAGTGGTTGACAAAGAGGTCCACCTATAGGTGATCCACGACGTCAGGACGTACTTACCCGACTCTGTTCCACCACAAGAGAGAGCCAGGGCCAACCGCTTTTATCTATAAAATCGCTAGTAAGACCATTCCTACTAGCGATTTTTACATAGCGACAACCATTATGGTTTGAAGCCTTTCTGCCAAACAGCCTTCACACCGTCGCAGAAATCATAGAGGATATGACGCCCCTGAATGCGGCGCCCAGCAGGAAGGAAGCCACAGACAACGCGGGTGATGTGTTGACGGATGTTGAACGCTTTCGGGTCATCCACACCGACGCTCTCCACCCGGAGACTGAAACGACCGATGCCAGGAAGGATCACCGTCTGCCCTTCGGTAAGTTTCTGCTTCAGGATATCCTGCAGTTCTGTGACCACGCCGACCACAGCACCTTCCGAGAATCCACTGTTACGGCATGCCTCAGCCGCGATCTCGTCGAGAGTAACCTCGCCCTGACTCACTGTCTTCGCAAAATACTTCCCATAAGAACTACTACTCTTGATGTTGTTCTTAATCAGTTTGATGTGTACTGCCATATTTCTTTTTGTTAGTCTACCACTATTCTTCTTTATGATACGAGTCGTCTGTCTTATTATAAGAAGACGTCTCTTACCTTTCTTCCACAGTCATCTCTTACAGTAAAACAACTTGTTTTACCTTCAAAGGGATGATCTCTTTCCATCAAAGAAGGCATCTCCACGACAGTAAAACAAGTTGTTTTACTGTAAAAGAACCTATCTCATTGATTTAAAGCGCCGATTCTTTATTCTGGTTAAACATACTTGTCATTGTTTATGGTTTATCTATAATAACAGTGCAAATATACAAAAATATCCATGAAAAAGCATCCTTCGCCCCTCTTTTTTGCAAGTAAGCGAGCGTGAGCCCACGTTTTCGACGGTTGTCCAGTACGGTGAAGATGGTAAAATACCTATGAGATGGTATGCGAATGCCACGAACGTGGGATTGTGGGAGCAAGCATATCGCCGTACCTTTGCAGTGTCAAACTAACGCAAAGAATTATGAAAGTAAAAGGATTGTTTTTGTTTTTATCAGCCATTGCCCTGACGTCTTGCAACAGCAACGACGACGGGGTCAGTGCTGGCATTGAGATACCAGGAATCACGATCACCAACGATATTGACTGTTGCACGGCCGAACAAGCCCTACAGGCTTACAAGTTTCTGGAGACAGTGAAGATCATTCCGACACTGACGACAGAGGTGGACCGTAAATACAACGTGTATGCATACACCCGGACCGGCAAGTTCCATATAGGTTATAACGAGGTCTTCTTTGTTGCGACGAAGAAGTCGTCGAACAACTACATCAAAGACTTCTCCATCACCGGTCTGACACCACTGATGCTGATGACCAAGATGAAGATGGAGCATTCCACGCCTGTATCCGGAAATGCCGAGGTCTTCAACGATAACTTCCCAGCCATTAAACGTGCATGGGTATCATTTATCATGTCGTCGGGCGAGAGTGGATCGTGGACACTATCATACCATGTGGACGTGCTCGGTGGAAAAGGAGATGTCAACAAGGCCGGCATCACGGTCGACGCCCTACCCGACGGACAAGCATGGCTCAAGTCGTTCAAGGTAGGCGACGACACATACTTCCTCTCGCTGGCGAACGCCTCGGACTGGAAGACGGGTAGCAACGTGATACGTGCTTATATCTCGAAGAAGAGCACCCCCATCACCACACCCTATGCCTTGGCAGAAGAGTCGTTCACCGTGGATATCGACCCACGTATGCCGGATATGGGCAACCACACTTCGCCAGACAACAGACCACTCACCCCACAGGCCGACGGCAGCTATCAGGGCACCATCAATCTCACCATGACCGGTCTCTGGCGCATCCATCTGACCATTCGCGATGCCCAAGGTCATGTCGTTGCCGGAGGCGACAATCAGAGTAGTGGCTACAGTTCGCTCTTCTGGGACGTAACCATCTAGTCAAGAAACAAAGAAACATGTTAGGAACTCTTTTGCTATCAACCATATTTCTGACGGACACGACTGCCACGGCGCCACATCATCTGGACGAAGTGGTGGTCGTGTCGTATAAACAAGGTGGCAAGCGCTCGGCCAAGGGACAGACAGCGTCTATCGACGAGCACCTGTCGGAGCTGTCGCATGTCGAACTGGTGCGTCGTGGTTCATATGCTTGGGAGCCGATGGTCAACAACATGCAGACGGAACGGTTGTCGACCACCATTGATGGCATGAAGATCTTCTATGCCTGCACGGACAAGATGGACCCCGTGACAAGCTATGTGGAGAGCGGCAATCTACAGAGCATCAGTCTGAATGCCGGGTTGAACGGAAACCCACAAGCCACTGGCAACATCGGTGGCAGTCTGGACCTACGTCTGCGAAAGGTCGGCTTCGCTGGCGCCCCTTTCCACCTGAACACCTCCGTAGGCTACGAGGCCAACGGTCAGCTACAGGTATATGGTGCCGACGCGACACACTCCAGTCGGCATTTCTATATCGGTGGTGGCGCATTCTATCGTCATGCGGACAACTACAAGAGCGGTGGAGGAGACAGACTGCCGTTCTCACAGTTCCAGAAGGTGAATGCCTTTGTCAACACCGGTCTTAAGCTGACAGATAACAACGTGATGGAGACGACGCTGATTGTCGACCGTGCCTCCGACGTAGGCTACCCAGCCCTCAATATGGATGTTGCCAAGGCCGAGGCTTTCATTACATCACTCTCGTACAAACACCTGTTTGTCAGCCCCCTCTTCAACTCATGGGAGACCAAGGTCTACTATAACCATATCGTCCACGAGATGGACGACACCCATCGGCCTGACGTGGAGATTCACATGGATATGCCAGGACGAAGTTGGACGGCAGGCGCCTATAGTCTGCTGACAGGATCCGTTGGACGGCATGAGACGAGTCTGAACGTAGACGGGTATTACAACCGTCTGTTTGCCGACATGACCATGTATCCGGGTGGTGCCGCCCCGATGTATATGGTGACATGGCCCGACGTGGGCACGCTCAACATGGGTGTCTCCTTCTCTGATCGTATCATACTCTCCTCCCTGTCGGTCCTTCACCTCTCGGCAAAGGTGTCGTGGCAACAGCAACGACTGAACAACGAGGAAGGTCACCAGGCACTAAGTGTGTTCTTCCCTGGGATGCGACGGCAATATCACCAGACAACAGGTCGCATGGCCGCAAGCTATCAGTTATCCCTCTCCGACCTCCGGCTCTCAGTTGGTGCCGGCTGGGGGAGTCGTGCGCCCACGGTAACAGAATCTTATGGATACTATTTAAACAATACCTTCGACCAGTACGACTACATCGGCAATCCACGTTTGAAGAACGAGTCGGCAGTAGAAGTAAATGCGGCCATCAACTGGCAACCCGACAAGACCTTCTCCATAGGTATTGACGGCAACGCATTCCTTTTCACCAATTATATCATTGGACAGTTCGAGACACGACTCAGTCCTATGACTGTCGGTGCAGAGGGCGTAAAGGTATATGGGAACATCAGTCATGCCATCATCGCCAACGCCTCGCTGACAATAGGATGGAAGCCCTTCGACGGTCTCAACTGGAGCACGACACTCGCCTTCAGCCTTGGACATGATGAGCATGATGACCCACTGCCCCTCATCGCACCATTCAGTTATACCTCCCGACTGACCTACTCCACAGGACGTCTCAGACTGTTGGCAGAGGTAAAAGGACATGTACGACATACGGCATACGGCGTAAAATACGGTGAGAAGGAAACACCGGGATGGGTCGTCTGTAACCTTTCAACAAGCTACACACTACAGCATGTCACCTTACGGACTGGCATAGAGAATATCCTTGATAGGTTCTATACCACATATGCCGACTGGAATGGCATCCCTCAGAAAGGGCGGAATATCTACCTGAACATCTCTTTTGAGCTATAAACAGGGCCTTTCTGCCCTGCAAATCTGGCCTTTCTGACAAAAATACCACACCTTTGGTATACGGAATGACATATCAAAGGGATTGTGGGAATACGGGAATCGCCGTACCTTTGCACCAGAGATGATTAATAAACTAAACAACAGAATTATGAGAAGAATCGTATTTACAATAGCATTGGTATTGGGGCTTGGATTACAGAACAACATCTGGGCTGAAGGAAACAGTGTAAACGGTAACGTGCGTACCATTAAGAGTCCGCGCTTTGCACGGCCACTGGTTGAGAAATGGATTGAGGAATACGCCAAGACTGAGCCGGGCGTGGTGTTCCAGATTGTAAAGGGTTCGGGCAGTCAGGATAACATTGACCTTCATATAGTATTAGAAAACAAAGAGATCAACAACGAAGGCTTCAGTCATGTCGTCTATTTCGGAGAGACAGCCGTACTGCCTATCACCGCACGTCGTTCGGAGGCAGCACGACTGCTCGAAGGGAAGCATCTGAACAACAAGAAGATCAAGCAGCTCTTCTTCCTCAACGACGATTTCGATGAGGACGTGAAGAAGATCAAGGCTTTCGAGAACATTATTATCTATAGCGGTAGCAACGCCACCTCGGTAGCCGCCTCGTTTGCCCATAACTTCGGTGAGGAAAGCAGTAACTTCCGGGGCAAGCGCATCTCTGGCGACGACTTGTTCCTGAACACGGCCCTACAGAAAGATCCTCTCGGTGTGTCGTTCAACGCCCTTCCGAACATCTTCGATCTGAAGAGTCGCCACCTGAAGAGTGACCTCTCACTGATTGGAATCGACGTAAAGCGCGATCTGGAAAACAGCTTTAGCGATAACGGTACGCTTGATGATGTGCTTGTTGCACTCGAGAACGGGAAAGTGTCTGGAGTTGCCGTAGAGAAGATCGGCCTTGACTATAACATCGCCGATGAGGCCGTCAGCCGTTTCCTGAGATGGATACTTAACAACGGCACGAAGTACAACCATGAATTCGGTCTGCTAAACCTAGACAGTAAGATCGCTCAAGCCGAAGCAAGCAAGATTAATGACACACTGACAGCACAGAAATAAAAGATAATCATTAGACTTATGGTAAAAAGATTGTTTATTGCAACTGTTGTTGCGATTAGCCCCTTATTGGCTATTGCCCAGAACCTGATTACAGGACATATCACTGATGGACGCACGGGAGAACCGTTGATCGGCGCCTCCGTCATTGTGAAAACAGAGAAGACACAAGGTGTTGTCACCGACGTTGATGGAAACTTCTCCCTGAAGACCAAGGTGGAAGCTCCACTTACCCTCCGTGTGGAATATGTAGGCTATCGTCCTCTGGACGTAGATGTCTACGACTTCGAGGAGCCCGTAGAGATCCGTCTCGTCGATAACTCCAGTCGTCTGGACGAGGTCGTCGTCGTAGGCTATGGCGCTCAGAAGCGCTTGGAACTTACCAGTAGTATCTCATCCGTTGGCGACGATCTACTCAAGCAGTCGAACACCTCTGTCGAGAGCGCCCTTCAGGGAGCCGTAGCAGGTCTGAATGTGACCACCACCAGCGGCCAGCCTGGTGCAGCCAGCATCATCCGGGTACGTGGTGGAAACTCCATCACCGGCGGTAACGAGCCCCTTTATGTCATCGACGGCTTCATCGTCTACAACGACGCCTCATCGAACCGCACTGGTGCACGAGGCACCGATGCCGTGCTCGACCCGCTGGCTTTCCTGAACCCAAGTGATATCGAGAGCATCGAAGTATTAAAAGATGTGTCGGCCACAGCCATCTATGGCACACGAGGCGCCAACGGTGTGATTATCATCACAACCAAGAAAGGCTCTCATGGTCGTAACAACATCAACTACAGTGCCTCCTTCGGTTGGAGTCGGATCAGTAAGAAGGTCGACTTCATGGATGCCTGGCAGTGGGCTGACCTATGGAACGAGATGTACGAGAACGGTGAAGTTGGCTATCGCCTGGACGAGCCGACCGAGAGCTACGACTGGCAGGATGCAGCCTTGCAGACCGGCTTTCAACAAGAGCATCAGTTGTCGGCCGTAGGCGGCGACGAGATCTCACGCTATAGCATCAGCGGCAGCTATAAGAGTCAGGAGGGAATCATCATCAACACAGGACTGAAGCGCTATGCCGGACGTGTCAACTATGAACGCAATGTGCTGAAGAACCTTCTGGTGGGTGTCAACGCCAATGGTGCCTATAACAAGATGACAGGTATGTCGGACAGAAGTTCGATGTTTGCAGCCAACTCCTGGTATGGTGCCATCTCACATACACCCTATACCTCTATTTATAATGCCGACGGATCATTCAACTACGAGCCGACACCGACCAGTGTGGATATCTATAATGGTAAGGTGGGTAATCCTATCAGTGACCTGCAGAACTATCAGACAGAGACGGAGAACACCCGCGTGATGGGAACAGGCTTTGCCGAATGGACCGTCATACCACAACTGAAACTGAAAGCCAGTCTCGGTGCTGATCTGTCGAACACCCGTCAGAGCTACTATGCCCCCTCTTACACCTCTGACGGACTGCCTTACAACGGCTACGCTTCCGTTGGACAGACCAAGACACACGTATGGCAGACGGAGTACACCGCCACCTACAATAATGTTTTCAAGAACGTGCACTCGCTGACGGTCCTCGCAGGATATACCGCCCAGCGCACAGACCGCAGTAGGATTGCCACCACAGCCTATGGATTCAGTAACGATGCCACTGGCTATGACAACTTAGGCGCTGCCAGTACGACGCAGCCTTCATCAAGTGGGCATTACATCTCTACGCTCCAGTCATGGATTGGTCGTGTAAACTACAGCTACGACTCACGGTATAACGCCTCACTCACACTCCGCGCCGACGGTAGCAGTCGATTCGCGAAGGACCATCGTTGGGGATGGTTCCCCTCATTGGGCGCCTCATGGAACATCGACCGTGAGAAATGGTTACACCTGAGCAAGAAGGTTGACTATATCCAACTGCGGGCATCTATCGGTGTCGTAGGCAACCAAGAGATCGGCGACTACCAGTTTGCCGCCAATGTGGTGCCCCGCACGGTGATTATCGATGGTGAACGTGCCACAAGCTATATCATCTCGAATAAATCGAACCCCGACCTGAAGTGGGAAACCACCACCTCTTATAATATAGGTCTGAGCTCTGGTTTCTTCCGGAATCGTCTGACAGTGACACTCGACGGCTATTATAAGAAGACAAGCGATCTGCTGCTTGATGTGCCAGTAGAACAGGTGACCGGTTTCTCCACCGTACTACGAAATGTGGGTTCTGTCACTAACAAAGGTGTAGAACTGGAAATCGGCGGCGTGCTCATCGAACAGAAGGACTTACGCTGGACACTGAACGGCAATATCGCCCATAACAAGAACGAGGTCGTCAGCTTAGGTGATGCTGAATACTTCATCCCCTCGCATGGCTACACCAACCCACTTATCGTAAAAGTCGGCGAGCCCCTTGGTTCATTCTATGGCTACAAGTTCAAGGGGATCATTCAGACAGGAGAAGACCTAAGCAGTCTGCCTTCGCAAACCATCTCGACCGTCGAGCCCGGTAACCCGAAGTTTGAGGATGTGATCAAAGATGGTGTCGTGAACGAACAAGACCGTGTGGTACTCGGAAACATCCAACCGAAATTCACCTACGGTTTCAACACGAAGGTGGCTTACAAGAGCTGGGACCTCTTTGTCAGCGCAAGCGGAAGCTACGGTAATAAGATCTTCAACGAACTGGCCTGTCGTCTGGAGCGCGGTAATGGCTACTATTACAACCCGTTGGCTACAGTGGCTGATCGTTGGACACCCACCAATCCCAGTCAGACAATTCAGAAGGCCAGCAATGCCACATCGATCTACACCGACGACCGATTTGTGGAAGACGCCAGTTATCTGAAGATCAGGAACATCCAGTTGGGCTATAATTTGCCGCTGAAACAGATCACAAAGGATGCCAACCTCCGTCTCTATGTATCGCTACAGAACTTCTTCACCATTACTGGTTACAGAGGCTATGACCCTGAAGCCAACCGTAGCGGAAGCGACGAGACCAGCGCCCTGTACCAAGGCATTGACAACGGAACCTATCCCTCGTCTAAAACTGTTTTAGTAGGATTCAATATAACGCTTTAAGAAGTTAGAAGATAAAAAGAAGATTAAGAGTTATGAAGAAAAATGTTATCTATATATTCGCAGCAGCACTACTGCTGAACAGCTGCGCCGACCTGGACCAGACATCCCTGAGTTCTATTGATAGAGACAACTTCTACAAGAGCAAGGAAGATATTGAGACTGCCATTAACGGCATCTATCAGGAGTTTACCGTTGATGGGTTCTATGGCATGTTTAACAACCAGAGCATTTACATCAACGATCTGCAAACCGACTATGTGAAGGCTGGAGCGCAGACTAACTCCGCCCATATCCGTGAGCTATCAAACTTCGCCGTACAGCCGACCAATCTCTTTGTGGGTTATGCCTGGGAAGAACACTATACGGCCATCAACCGCGCCAATGTTGTGATTGACAAGGTAAGCGATGCCGCATGGCTCGATGAGCAGACCCAGAAGAACTATATCAACGAGGCCCGTTTCCTCCGTGCCCTGATGTACTTCAATCTGGTACGTTACTTCGGCGGTGTGCCCATCGTTCTGCACGACGGTGAGGGCGAGGGTGCCCCACGCAACACGATTGATGAGGTGTTTGAACAGATCGTCAATGACTTTACCGCTGCAGAGAGCCTGCCTGCCACTTATTCTACACGTGACAGCAAAGCCTCATCATCTGCCGCATCCGCTCTGCTCTCGAAAGTTTATCTTGAGTGGGCGCAGACGAGCACCGAGAAAAGCAAGCTCAACCAGCGTGACTATTACCAGAAGGCCATCGACTACGCTCAAAAGGTCATCGACTCTGGCAAATACCGTCTTTTGGACAAGTTTATCGACAACTGGTCGGTCGACAAGAAAAACGGCCCGGAACATATCTTTTCTATCGAGCATGACCGCAGTGTGAACGGTAATGTGACAGGCCATTGCACATTCGCCACCAACTGGAGCAATTCTGAGCCCGTACTATTGGCAACCAGCGACCGCTACTACGAGCAGACCGACCCTAAGGACCAACGCCGCGACGGCTCCTGGGCCAAGCGTATCTACAATCCCAATACAAGTTCCGACTTCGTGTTCGACATTCCACGATTCCGTAAGTATATCGACTCTCTGAACTACGCTAATCCGTCATCAAGTGGTAATGCTGCAGGACAGTCGACTAATACGACCGTCATCCGCTATGCAGAGGTGCTACTTATCAAGGCTGAGGCGGAAAACGAGTTGAACGGTCCTACTGCTGCCGCCTACGATGCCATCAACCAAGTGCGTCGTCGTGCCTATTGGAGTCCATATCTGAATATCCAAAACACACCCTCCGACGGTTCGCCACTGGAACTGAGTGGCCTGACAAAGGAGGAGTTCCGCGAGCATCTGCGCGAAGAGCGTCGTCTGGAATTCATACTTGAGGGGCATCGTTGGTTTGACCTGAAACGCTGGCATATCCTTGTAAAATATGTCAAGGCTCACACACCCAGCAACGAAGAAGTCACTGGCACAAAGACCACCAAGGCAGAGAATGTCTCGAAGAAGAACTACTATCTGCCTCTGCCACAGGATCAGATCATCCTCAACCCCAACCTCGAACAGAACTGGGGTTACAGCGGCGAGACCGGAGACGGCCCATACGACAGCAGCTTTGAATAAACCCCAAGCAATCAAACAGATCATCAACAATAATCATTAAAATAACAACAACATGAAAAAGATTGTAAAGTCAACATTGGCAGTCATTGCACTTGCCACTCTTACCAGTCAGGCTGCTAATGCCCAGTCTTCTACCTCAAAGGTCAACAGCCGTGAGCGTATCCTCCAGGTGCTCGACCAAAGTCGTCCTAACGAATACGTACCGGCAGCCTTCTTCCTGCACTTTGAGAACAAACTGGGTCGTAAGGCCGTTCAGGATCACAAGGATTTCTATCGTGCCACCAACATGGATTTCGTGAAAGTGTTCTATGAGATCTCTGTTCCGAAGATTGATATCCTGTCTGGAAAAGACTGGGCAAAGGTCCCTGTCTATGGTGAAGATTTCTTCGAGCCACAGGTAGCCGTCATAGCAGACCTTGCACGTGAGTTTGGTGGTGAGGCTTTTATACTGCCTACCGTCTATTCGCCTCTGGCACTGGCCGGTCAAACACTGGGATTCGGAAATCGCAAGAATCTCAAGAAACTGATTGAGGAAGACCCGAAGGCTTTCGGACAGGCCATCAAGAACCTCTCACTGAGCATCGAGAACTATCTCCGTGCTGCCCGCAAGCATGGTGCCGACGGTTTCTACGTATCTAGTCAGGGAGGTGACGGCAATTCCCTCACTCCTGAGGTTTGGAATAAGTACGTACGTCAGTGGGATAAGCATGTGTCTGAAGTTGCCGCAGAGATTGGTGAGATCAATATTCTCCACATCTGCGACTATGGTACACCATTCAAGAATGCAGAAGCTCTCTACGCGTTCGCCGACTATCCAGCAAGCATCATTAATGTTCCTCTGAAATTCTCTGATGGATCAACGCTCAACCTGAAAGAAGCCCAACAGCGGTTTGGTCGTCCTATCTTTGGCGGACTGGAGCGCTTAGGCGTCATCGCTACTGGTACCATCGAGGAAGCAAAGGCCGAAGTTGACAAGGTACTGGAGAACGCATCACCCAACTTCATCCTCGGTGCCGACTGCACCGTGCCAGGTGAAACCGATTGGGAAAAGTTGCGCGCCGTCATCGACTACACACACACATGGCGACAGACACACAAGAAGTAGTCTCATATACTTTATTTCTATGGTTCGGGTGACACAGTTTTTTATAACTATGTACCCGGACTTTTCTAATTAATTTGTATTTTTGCAGGCAGATTCTCAAACTAATGAAAAGAACGTTATTATGGATAGGTGCACTCGTGGTGGGTGCTGTTTTAGGACTACTTGGGCTGGATTGGCTCAACGAAGTGATGGATTTTGTGGCGACAGTATATACAAGACTTTTCCAGTTGTTGGCAGTGCCAACCATCGTACTGGCGGTAATCACGACCTTTGCCACCTTTGGATCCAAAGGTTCAGGTAGGATATTCGGACGAACACTAACCTACACACTACTGACCACCTTCGCTGCAGCCATTGTTGGAGCCTTTCTCTATGTACTCATTGCCCCAGGCAACCTGCCCGCAGAAGCTCTCGTGACAAATGATGTGACAGAAAGCACACCACTCTCATACAAAGAGCATATTCTCAGCGTCATCCCAAACAATATCGTACGTCCTTTCCTCGAAGGCAACGTGCTATCACTGCTTCTATTGGCCTTTGCCATTGGTATCGGATTGTCGAAGTTGCCGGAGACCGAGAATAAGACCATCGTTGTAAAAGGACTTCTCGGGCTGCAGGATCTGCTTTTCTTTCTCATCCGCGGCCTCATCTGGACACTGCCTCTCGGCATTGTGGCTTTCTCCGCTCAGTTGTCGGCACAGGTCTCTGCAGGTGTAGTGGCCGATAGCATCGGTAAATATGTGTTGGTGGTATTAGGCGGCAATATCATCCAGTTTTTCATTGTACTCCCGCTGTTTCTCTTGGCACGAGGACTCAATCCCATTCACGTGCTTGGGAAAATGATGCCAGCCGTTCTCATGGCTCTCTTTACCAAAAGCAGCGCCGCCACCTTGCCCGTCACCATGGAGACAGCTGAGAATCGCCTTGGCATCCGTCGTCAGGTCGCTCGTTTCGTCTTGCCTATCTGCACCACCATTAATATGAACGGCTGCGCAGCCTTCATCTTAGTGACCTCTCTTTTTGTGATGCAACAGGGAGATACACCCATCACTCTTTCCACCATCCTACTTTGGATTCTTATCGCCGTCATCTCAGCTGTAGGCAATGCAGGTGTACCGATGGGCTGTTTCTTTCTCACACTCTCCCTGATGTCGGGCATTGGTGCACCCGTCGCTGTACTGGGAATTATCCTACCTATCTATACTATTATAGATATGGTGGAGACAGCCGAGAATGTATGGTCCGACTCTTGCGTCGCGGCAATGGTAGACAAATCACAGTCTCAGGGGGCATAAAAGCCCCCTTTTTTAGTAAATTATTCTATTTAAGCTGTTATAAAGAGTAGCATTTAGAATAACCATCCATATAATTCTACATAATAGATATATCTTCCGATTTTTGAGCAAAATTTGGATGATAATTCTAATCTTCGTACCTTTGCAGCGTGAATAAGACATTAAATAACAAAAAAAGAAAGGATATATCATTATGAGTACAAAGAATTATCGTTTTGAGACACTGCAACTCCATGTAGGCCAAGAGCAGGCCGACCCCGCTACTGATGCACGCGCAGTACCCATCTACCAGACCACAAGCTATGTGTTCCACAATAGTCAGCATGCCGCCGACCGCTTTGGTCTGCGCGATGCCGGTAACATCTACGGTAGACTGACCAACTCGACACAGGGTGTGTTTGAGGATCGTGTAGCAGCCCTCGAGGGTGGTGTCGCCGGTCTGGCCGTAGCTTCTGGTGCCGCCGCCATCACCTATGCCCTACAGAATATCGTTCAGGCTGGTGATCATATCGTGGCAGCCGACAACCTCTATGGTGGCTCATACAACCTGATTACCCACACGCTGGCAACACAAGGCATCAGCAATACTATTATCAACGTGAACGACCTCACCGCACTCGAAGCTGCCATCAAACCAAACACGAAGGTTGTATATGCAGAGACTTTCGGAAACCCGAACTCTGATGTGCTTGACTTGGAAGGAGTGGCAGCCGTGGCTCACAAGCACGGAATCCCCTTCATCGTGGATAACACCTTCGGCACACCTTATCTTATCCGTCCGTTGGAGCATGGCGCAGATATCGTCGTTCACTCAGCTACAAAGTTCTTAGGTGGTCACGGGTCGTCTCTTGGTGGCGTCATCGTAGATGGTGGTAAGTTCGACTGGAAGGCTAACCCCGACAAATTCCCGACACTGGCAAAACCCGATCCCTCATACCATGGTATCGTGTTTGCCGATGCAGTGGGTGCCGCAGCCTACGTAACCCGCATCCGTGCCGTCATCTTACGTGATACTGGTGCAGCCATCTCACCTTTTAATGCTTTCATCCTGTTGCAAGGTGTCGAGACACTGAGTCTGCGTGTGGAGCGTCATGTAGAAAACGCCCTGAAGGTGGTCGACTTCCTCGCCAAGCACCCGAAGGTTGCCAAGGTGAACCATCCCGCATTGGAGAGCCACCACGATCACAAACTCTATCAGAAGTATTTCCCCAATGGTGGTGCCTCAATCTTCACCTTCGAGATCAAGGGTGGACAAGAAGAGGCATGGAAGTTCATCGACGCCTTGCAGATTTTCTCTCTGCTGGCTAACGTAGCTGACGTGAAGAGTCTGGTGATTCATCCCTACACCACCACTCACTCCCAGCTCTCGCCCGAGGAACTGGCAGAACAGCATATCACGCCTTCGACCATCCGCCTCAGCATCGGAACAGAGCACATTGACGATATCATTGCTGATCTGAGTCAGGCATTTGATAAGATTTAAGGGGTTTACCTAAGAAAAGAGGCCTCGCTGTTATAGCGAGGCCTCTTCTCTTTTTGATTCACTTATTTGATATAGTCTGCGAAATCCGTCAGTTTCATGTCACCCTTACGTGCCAACGTATCATGCAAAGCGAAGGCGGCTGTCAGGTTATGACGAGTCTGTCCCATCTTCGCAATCTTCAGGTAGTCCCAAAGCAACTGCTTATAGTCAGGATGCGCACAGTTCTCAATGATGATCTCCGCACGCTGAGCAGGCGACTTTCCGCGCAAGTCGGCGACACCCTGTTCGGTAACAATGATGTTCACATCATGCTCCGAGCTATCCTGATGACTGACAAACGGAACAATCGAAGAGATTACACCACCCTTGGCCACAGACGGACAGGTAAATATGCTCAGATAAGCGTTACGGATAAAGTCACCCGAGCCACCGATACCATTCATCATCTTCACGCCACTAATGTGCGTTGAGTTTGCATTACCATAGAGATCGACCTCTATAGCAGTGTTGATGGCTATCACTCCCAATCGACGAATCACCTCCGGCGAATTGGATATCTCACTCTGACGCAGTGTCAGATGATCCTTGAAATAGTCCATATGATCATATACCTGCATCAGACAATCATTGCTGACCGTCAGGGAACAGGCTGAAGCATCCTTCACACGGCCGTTCATCATCATGCCAACCACAGAATCCTGCAGCACTTCGGTATAGATATTAAAATCAGGTACGTGCTTGTCCTGGCCCAGAGCACCAAGGATGGCATTGGCTGTTGAACCCACACCACTCTGCAACGGCAGGAACTCCTTAGGAATACGCCCCTTGCGCATCTCCTCAACCAAGAACTCAGCCGTCAGGAAACCAATCTTATCAGTAACAGGATCGCTGTCTTTAAAAGCACGGGCCTCATCAGGGATGTTACACTCCACGACTCCCACCACCTTCTCCTTTGGAATCGACACGTAAGGTTTACCTATACGGTCGCTGACGTGTTCGATTGGAATAGCCTTGCGGTAAGGAGGATCCAATGGCTCATACACATCATGGATAAATCTCGCATTCGGGTTATGAAATGAATTCAACTCTAATATGACATGTTTGGCCAGACGAGCAGCCGTCGGAGAAATACCACCGGCAGCAGTCAGATACACATGATAGTCATTGCCTGCCTCCTCAATGTCGCATACCTCAAGAATCGCCCAATCAAGATTACCATAGAAGCCATAACGCAACTCCTGTGCCATATGACTCAAGTGCAGATCGTTATAAGGGATTTCCCCCATATTTACATGCTTACGGAAATCAGGATTTGTCGTATAGGGTGCACGATACTTTATAGCCTGCGCATTGGCAAGGTCACCATCAGTCGACTGTCCCGTCGACGCACCGGTAAAGATACCCACCTTGAACTCACGCCCAGCCTCATGCTCAGCAACGGCAATCTTTGCTAATTCCTTTGTTGTTGCCTTGGCCACACCCGCAGGTGTAAAGCCGCTCATAGCGATATTCTCGCCATTCTTAATCAGTGCTGCAGCCTCCGCAGCAGTCATACGTGTATAAGCCATATCTTACAGTTTTTGCAAATTTTGCTCGCAAAATTACAATTTTTATAGCGAAATACAAAACAAAAAACAAATTATTTACCGCTACCTTCTTATAAGTACTCCATCAGTACATCCCAGACGGCAATGATATGACAGACGCTACCTGCCAACACAAAGAAATGAAACACAGAGTGCATATATTTCTTTTTGTTCAGAGAGTAGAACACTGCCCCCGTGATATAGCATATTCCCTCAGCAATTATCCAGATAACTGCCGCCGTACTGACAGAATCCAGTAGCGGTTTGAAAGCAACAAGCACACTCAGTCCCATACCCACGAAACAAAAGGTTTCCAGATTTGAATGCTCTTTTAGCTTAATGAGACTAATAACCGTTCCAACAATAGCACAGAGCCAGACAAAAGAAAAAAGACTCCACCCCCAGTATCCCTGACTGCGTAACGCAACCAATGTAAGCGGAGAATAACTTCCGGCGATATGCCAATAGATGGCGGCATGATCCCATTTCCGGAGCCGTTCTTTCCATTTCGAATGATGCTTGATAGAATGATAAACCGTAGAAGCCACGTAAGAACCAAGCATACCAAAGAGATAGAGGATGACACCAATCCGTGCCCAATTGTTATCGCTTCGGAAACACCACACTAGGAAGATGACACCAACCACCACCCCAAGCAGAATGCCTCCGCCATGCGATACTGCATTCCAGATTTCCTCTTTCCTCGTGTATTTTATCACTCCACTCGCTTACGCTTCCTCAAAAGGCATCTCATACACAAAGCTTGAGCCGCCTTCATAGTCCTCGTCCAGATAGAGGCGTCCACCAAGCATCTTTGCGATCTGACGACTGATCGCCAGTCCCATGCCAAGACCCTCTGTCACACCATCGAACTTGCGGAACGGCAGAAACAACTGACTGCGGTTCTCCACGGGGATACCTTCCCCCGTATCACTGACCCGTATCTGTAGTCGCGGTTGTCCTTGGGAATCGTCACTCTCCACCGTTCTGACTCTCAGTGTAATCGCGCCCATCCTTGTATGTTTGCAGGCATTCGACAAGATGTTACGCAGCAACTGTACCATCCGACGACCATCCGTATAGATTCTCGTATCTTTGAGCACCACAGGATACTGATGCAACAGCTTTACTCCCGGTTGAACCTCATTCTTCACGCTCTCGCGTGCCTTATAACAGATCTCCATCAGACTCACCACCGTCTTATGAATAATCAAGCTACCTTTTTCCATCTTTGATAGATCGACCAAGTCATTTACGACATTAATCAGTCGCTCGGCATTCCTGTGGATATGATCCTTCATTATCCGTTTCTCTTCCTCCTCCATATGTTCGCCGGCCACACCGTTCAAGAGATCATTAAAACCAATAATCGCATTCAAGGGGGTTCGGATCTCATGGTTCACATTATTCAGAAATATCTCTTCCAACCGGCTTTGGTCTTCATTTCCGTATCGCGGTCTTCTTTCCGTAATATTACTCAGCCGGAATATATAACCATCGGTCTCCCCCTGATCGTTGGTAAAGGGGACAACGAAAGACTCTAAGACAGTTCCATCCTCGCGAATCCACTGCTCTTTTCCAGACTTCCCTTCACGGATTGATCGACACAGCAATTCACAATCTTGCGGATAGTCATTCTGTAACCTGTTGAACTCTTCGTTACTGGTCATCATATGTCCATCTTTATCGTAAATCCCTATGCCAATCTGTAATCCTGAAAAAGCCAGATTTAGCATTCGTTGTTCAATCTGTCCTAACATTATAGCTGATTAATATAGTTTTTATGTGTGCAAAGATAAGAACTTTTCCTTGAAAAAAAAGAAAAAAAGACATATTTTCTTCCGTTTTTCGCATAATCGAGTCTCGTTAACATCATCCCTCGGCAAAAAAGTCCCCAAATTCTTTGTTTTCCCAGAAGATTTCCATATCTTTGTATCCATAGACACCATTTATCAACAAATATGGGAGGAGTTCTTACAGACATCATGACTATCACGACAGACAATGACTACTCATTGGCTCGTGATCTTATTGGCCTTGCCCTTGCCGACGGAAAAATCACTGAAGAAGAAAAGGCCGCCATAGCAAGAATCTGTCAGTTGGACAATATCACCGAGGATCAACTCAAGGAGATGTTCAAGAGTAGCGGTCAACAAGCTCAAGTTGCCATTCCCGCCACTCGAAAAGAGAAGGAAGATTATCTGGTCAAGATGATTCAGGTTATGGGAGCCGACGGCGACAGCGCCACAGAAGAGATTTTCCTTTTGGAGATCATGGCGGGAAGACTTGGTTTTTCCCGACTACAGTTGACAGCACTAGTATTGCTCAATGCCACCAGGAAAAATTTCCCTGGCGACTTTGGCGCCAAGGTACTTTCTACTTTCCTGAAGAACATTGTCGACCCTAAGGGTAAAAGCAACCAACAAAACCACGATAATATCGCTAAGATTTACGATGCGGTCGCAAACACTACAATCCTAACAGACGATGCTCAGGAGAACCAGCTTCTCCTAAGAGAGGCCTTTGCCAAAGCGACCCAGACCCTCTTAGCCAACGAACTACTTGCCCGTGAGTTCCAGACGGCGGGTCTTAACTTCAGGGAAATACTAGAGTCTGAGAGCATAAAAGCTCTCGGAAGGCAGATTCAACTGCAGCAACGGCCAGGAGACATCATTATCAATCGTCTGCCAGGGTAAAATCGAGCTGTTTCTTCTCGAGGTTCGCGCGAGCCACCTGGATACGGATCGGATCACCGAGCTGATACTTCGTGTGATGACGGCGGCCAACAATCATATAGTTTTTCTCGTCGAAATCGTAGTAATCGTCACCTAGATCACGGATGGGAATCATACCCTCACAATGGTTCTCATCTATCTGAGCATAGATGCCATACGACTGGATACCGCTGATATGAGCATCGTACGTATTACCTATCTTATCCTCCATAAACTCCACCATCTTATATTTGATGGAGTCGCGTTCTGCATTCTGGCTGATCTGCTCCATATCAGAACAATGCTCACAGAGTTCCTCATACTTATCCTTGTTGGCCGAGCGAGCACCCTCTTGGTACTTCGTCAGCAGACGGTGCACCATCGTATCAGGATAACGGCGGATAGGTGAGGTGAAGTGTGTATAATAATCGAAAGCCAATCCATAGTGGCCGATATTATGGACGCTGTATTTTGCCTTCATCATCGCACGGAGAGCCACAGTCTCAATAGCATTTTGCTCACGGGTTCCCTCTGCCGAGGACATCAAAGCATTAAGACTGCGGGAGATGGCACCCTTCGTTCCGCTGGTCTTCACCTTATAGCCGAACTTGGCAACAAACTCACGCAGATTCTCCAGCTTAGCCGGATCCGGTTGATCGTGAATACGATAGGGAAGCGTCTTTGCCTTCACCCCTTTCTTCACCTTACCAACAGACTCGGCCACGGTTTTATTTGCCAAAAGCATAAACTCCTCAACGAGTTTATTGGCATCCTTTGATGTTTTGAAGTAGGCCCTGATGGGCTTACCTTTCTCATCGATATCGAAATGTAGTTCTTCGCGGTCGAATTTCACAGAACCATTCTTGAAACGGGCGGCACGAAGTTTCTTGGCCAGAGCATCAAGCTTAATAAGTTCTGTAGCATACTCCCCCTTGTAAGGATGTTTCTTCGTAGCTGGCGGTGCCGGCTCTCCTGTGCCGTCCTTGACACCGTTATCCTCAAGAATCTGCTGCACCTCCTCATAAGCGAAGCGGCGGTCGCTGCGGATCACGGTATGGGCCAGATGCCAGCTCTTCACATTCGCCTCATCATCCATCTGGAAGATGACGCTATAGCACAGTTTCTCCTCGTTAGGGCGGAGTGAGCAGATGAAGTTACAGAGTCGTTCGGGCAGCATGGGGATCGTACGATCCACGAGGTAGATGCTCGTGGCACGCTTCACCGCTTCCTTATCGATCATGGAACCCTCCTTCACATAGTGTGACACATCAGCGATATGCACGCCCACCTCCCAGAGCTGCCCTTTGCTCTTCTGCGCCTCACCATTACCAACGGCTCTGATAGACAGAGCATCGTCGAAGTCTTTGGCATCTTTGGGGTCGATGGTACAGGTAAACACATCACGGAAGTCCTCACGTCGTGCGATCTCCTGTGGTGTAATCGTCGCATCAATTTTCTCTGCAGCCTCTTCCACTGCCTTCGGATACTTGTATGGCAGGTTATACTGCGCAAGGATGGCATGCATCTCGGCGTTGTTCTCACCAGTCTTTCCCAAGATGTCAATCACCTCGCCAATGATATTCTTATGTTCTGAGTCGGGCCATTGCATCACCTTAACCACAGCCTTATCATCAGACTTACCTCCTTTCAACTTACGTTTCGGGATGATGATGTCATGAACAAATGTACTATCGGGGGTAACGAGGAATGCAATATCCTTCGTCACTCGGAGCTTGCCGACGATAGTATCATGAGCCCTCTTGAGAATTTCCACCACCATAGCCTCCTTAATATGTTTGTCACGGCGGGCCATATACGATACTTTTACACGGTCACCATCCATGGCCGACATAGAATTACGCTCTGCCACAAAGACTGGGGTTCCACCGTCATCGGGCACAAAGGAATTGCGCCCTGTCGCCTTGCGACGGAAGATGCCCTCCTGAACCTGCGTTTTCATGTTCAGGCGGTATGAGTTATCGCTGACCTTGCTCAGGAAGTCGTCCCATGCCATCTCCTCCATCACGTCGATAGCAAGCATCTTCAACGGATGGGTATCAAACTTCAGTGCTTTGAATATCTGCTTAAACGAGAATGTCTCGTTTGGGTTATGCTGAAAGAGATTCTGAAGCAGTTCACTGACCTGCTTCTTCCCTAGTCGTTTTCCACCTTTTTTCTTTCCCATAGTCTTATATACTTCATATAGTTCGACGGCAAATTTACGAAAAAACGAGAGAAATGCAAAAGGAATCCTTGTTTTTCTTTTGCATTCTTATATGTTCTATTTGACTAAATGTTTACAAATTGTATGCCGTCACGAGGTCGCATGAAGAAAGGGTGGAGCAAGCTGGGAGTTTCATGCCGGCAAAGTGGCAGAAACCTGGGAGGAAACCCCGACTTTCCCGCTGGGAAAAACAAACAGCCCCAAAACGCCCATAAACAGGGCTTCCCAAAGTCGTCTCCACAACAGGTAAACAATCTTTACTCTATAACAAACAAACTTCCTGTCCAAGGAGGCATCTCTTTCTGTACAGACAGGCCCTCTGAACTTTTATGCCCTTTTCTTTCGCAAAATGAGATTTTTGCACTACCTTTGCACCCAAAACAGCGAAAGATGAAGATTCTGATTACTGGCGCGAGCGGATTTATCGGCTCGTTTATCGTAGAGGAGGCCCTCAGAAGAGGCTTTGAGACATGGGCTGCCGTGCGAGGAAGTAGCTCAAGGGAATATCTGCAGGACGAGCGCATCCACCTCATCGAACTGAACCTCTCGTCGAAGGAACAACTCGTAGAACAGCTACGAGACAAGGACTTTGACTACGTGGTGCATGCTGCTGGTGTGACGAAATGCCTGAACAAAGCCGACTTCCGTCGCATCAATACCGAGGGGACGAAAAACCTTGTCGAGGCACTCACCGATTTGCAGATGCCATTGAAACGCTTTGTGTTCGTGAGTAGTCTCAGTATCTTCGGAGCCATCCGTGAGAAACAGCCCTATCAGGAGATTCGCGAGACGGACACCCCACAACCCAACACCGAATACGGAAGGAGCAAGCTGGAAGCCGAACAGTTCCTTGCCACGACCACAATACCTTATATTATATTAAGACCAACAGGTGTATATGGCCCTCGTGAAAAGGATTACTTCATCATGGCGAAGAGTATCAAACAACACTCCGACTTTGCCGTAGGCTTTAAGCGTCAGGATATCACGTTCGTGTATGTCGACGACGTGGTACAAGCAGTCTTCCTCGCCTTGGAGAATGGCAAGACGGGGCGTAAATATTTCCTCTCCGACGGGAAGGTATACCAGAGTGCCACATTCAGTAACCTGATCCATGAGGAACTAGGACGTCCTTGGTGGATCCGCATCACGGCACCCGTATGGGTCCTCCGCATCGTAACGTTCTTTGGAGAGTATATTGGGCAGATAACAGGTAAGGTGACGGCCCTAAACAACGACAAGTACAACATCTTGCGCCAGCGTAACTGGCGCTGTGACATAGAACCGGCTCGGCGCGAGCTGGGCTACCAGCCGAAGGTGCAACTGGCGGAAGGCGTCAAGAAGACCATCCAGTGGTACAAAGACCACCAGTGGCTGTAATCCGCAATTGACAACAAAAACAATACTGAACTCACATTGAAATCACTAAGATATTTATTCGAGATTGAGAAGAAGCCGAAGAAAGGACTGCTGACCGTCGAATGGGTCATCCTCGGCTATCTGGCACTCACCCTGCTGATCATGTTTTTCACCTACACGAAAGTGGTCAACCCCGAGTCGATGCTCTGGGGGCGCATACGTATCGTGGCGATGACCATTGCCATGTGGGCTGTCTACAGGATGCTGCCCTGCAGGTTCACCCACCTCTGCCGCATCATTGCCCAGATGGCCCTGCTTTCCTGGTGGTATCCCGACACCTATGAGTTCAACAGGATGTTCCCCAACCTCGACCATCTCTTCGCAGGCTATGAGCAACAGCTTTTCAACTGCCAGCCTGCCCTGCTCTTCTCGAAGAACTTCACCAATCCGGTGCTCAGCGAGCTGATGCACCTGGGCTATGCCTCGTACTATCCACTGATCGCCTTGGTGACCCTGTTCTATTTCTTTTACCGTTATAAAGAATTCAGTCGCACGGCCTTTATCATACTCACTGCGTTCTTCGTCTACTACGTCATCTTCATCGCGCTGCCCGTCACAGGACCACAGTACTACTATCTGGCCGCAGGTATGGATAACATCGCCAACGGAGTGTTCCCCAACATGCACGACTTTTTCGCTACACACAGTGAGAGCCTGCCCATCCCCGGCTATCGCGACGGATTCTTCTACCAATGCGTGGTGGCCGCCCACGATGCCGGCGAACGCCCCACGGCCGCCTTCCCCAGCAGTCATGTAGGCATCTGTACAATCTTGCTCTTCCTCGCCTGGCGCGCCAAGAACAAGAAACTCTTCTATGGCATACTGCCCTTCTTCGTGCTGATGTGCTTCGCCACCGTTTACATCCAAGCCCACTATGCCGTAGACGTCATCGGAGGATGGGTTTCCGCAGCCATCATCTACATGGTTCTCTGTTATGCATGGAGATTTACAGGTCATCGCAACTGATGTTTTTTTGCGAGAAAAATTTGTTTGATTCGAAAATATTTCCTATCTTTGCACACAGACAAGTAAGGATAAGACATCATAAGATCATGAGGATTCCGACACGACGGTATTGTCGGGATTCTTTGTTTTTTGTTTATCCATCTTAGAAGAACAATGTAGAACAATAAAAAAGAATAACTATGGCTTATATGTCACAAGAAGGCTATGACAAACTGATAGCCGAACTAAAACATCTGGAAAGTGTTGAGCGCCCAAAAGCCTCAGCCGCTATCGCCGAGGCACGCGAAAAGGGCGACCTCAGTGAGAACTCAGAGTATGATGCCGCCAAAGAGGCACAAGCTCATCTTGAGGATAAGATCAATCAGTTAAAGTTGACCATCTCCGAGGCAAAGGTTGTCGATACATCCCGTCTGAGCACTGACGCCGTTCAGATTCTGTCGAAAGTAGAGATGACGAACTTGACCAATAAGGCCAAGATGACTTATACCATCGTCAGCGAGAGCGAGGCCAACCTCCGCGAGGGAAAAATCTCTATCCAAACTCCAATCGCACAAGGGTTGCTCAATCACAAGGTGGGCGATGAAGTAGAGGTGACGATACCACGCGGCACCATCAAACTCCGTATTGACAAGATCACTGTAGGTTAGCCCTTGGCTGCCGACTGTTAGCTGTTGAATCATTAAACGATATAACGATGGATATTTTCAGTAAGATTGCAGCAGGCGAGATTCCTAGCTATAAGTGCGCTGAGAACGAGAAGTTCTACGCTTTCCTTGATATCAACCCATTGGTAAAAGGCCATACCCTCGTGATTCCTCGTCGTGAGGTAGACTATATCTTCGACATGGGCGATGATGAGATTGCCGAGTATCAGGTGTTCGCCAAGAAGGTGGCGCTGGCAGTCGGCAAAGCCTTCCCTTGCAAGAAAGTGGCTCAGGTGGTACTTGGCCTAGAAGTTCCTCATGCCCATATTCATCTGATTCCGATGCAGTCGGAGCAGGATGTCGACTTCCGTCGTGAGAAACTGAAGCTCACGGAAGAAGAGTTCAAGGATATCGCATCAAAGATATATGCAGAATACAAGAAGCAGTAGTCCGAAAGGCTACTGCTTCTTTTTTTATCTTACTATACAAAATCATCACCGTATCGAATCTGCACCTCACTGACATACTTACGGACGAGCGAAGACGAGTCGCCCTTCTTACAGATCATCAGCACATTACCTTCCTCGGCGACAATATAGCCGTCTAAGCCATTGAAGACACCAAGTTTCCCCTTCGGCAGTTTGATCACATTATCGTGACAATCATCCATCACCACCTCCGAGTTGATTACCACATTGTCGTTCTCCACCTTGCTCATCGCCTCATAGATAGCATGCCATGTACCCATGTCGGCCCAACCAAAATCGCACTTCATGACAAAAACATCGTCACTGTGCTCAAGGATAGCATAGTCGATAGACAAGTTCGGATAAAGCGAGTAACGTTGAGCCACATACTCCATCTCCTCCTCATAGGTATAGTTGGGTTTCTCCACCTCAAGATTACGCAGTACCTCTGGGAACTGCATCTCGAAATTATTGCGCAGATGCTGAGCATTAGAGATGAAGATGCCCGTGTTCCAATAGAACTCACCACTCTCCATAAACATCTTCGCAAAGTCACGTTCCGGCTTCTCTGTGAACGACTTCACCCTATACACATCCAGTTCACTGCTCTGGTCGCCCAACTGGATGTAACCATAGCCTGGCTCTGGTCGCGTGGGCTTCACGCCCATGACCAGCAGAACATTATTCTCTGACACATAAGCGATACCATTCTCCAGACTCTTGACAAAAGCATCCTCATGAAGCACCATCTGGTCCGAAGGGGTTATGATGATATTCGCATCGGGGTTCTCCCGAAGAATTCTCATATTCGCCCAAGCCACACTTGGAGCAGTATTACGATGAACAGGTTCTACCAAGATATTCCGTTCTGGTATCTCTGGCAACTGCTCTTGAGCCTGCACCAGATATTCCTTACACGTACATATATATATATTCTCTTTTGGCAAAAGTTTCGCAAAACGATCATAAGTTTCCTGCAGTTGCGTACGTCCTGTCCCGAAGAAATCAATAAACTGTTTGGGATACAAATTCCTACTACAAGGCCATAATCGTCTGCCGCGACCTCCTGCGAGTATCACGCAAAAGTTTCTCTTGTCAGTTTTATCCATGAATCATATTTATAGTTAACCTTCTGTTTGCGAAGATAAGCATAATAAGTGATATCTGCAAGCATTTTTTATTTTTTTATCAGAAACCTTTGTGATTTCATTTTTTTATATTACCTTTGCACCCACTTTTGGTAACCAGCAGGCGACACATGCCCAGATGGCGGAATCGGTAGACGCGCTGGTCTCAAACACCAGTGGGGCAACCCGTGCCGGTTCGACCCCGGCTCTGGGTACTTCGGTACTAGTTTAAGACTGGTTACAAAAACAAGAGCGCTGCAAGTCAAAACTTACAGCGCTCTTTTCATATATAATCAGTTTTTCCTTATTTAAAAACCTTCTGTGCAAACATCGTCAGATAGATGCGCCAGTTACGCCAGATGTGTCCGCCCTCAGTCTCCACATATTCATATTTGTAACCTTTGGAATCCCAGTAGTCACGCAGATCGACGGTACCCTGATAGAGGAAGTCGGTCTTGCCCATACCCATCCAATAAAGCTTGGGCTTACTACCGAACAGACGAGCTGACTGTCCCGCGAAATCGGGATCGCCCTTGATCTGATCGGCAAACGATCCTTCCATAATCTGACTCTTGCCGAGATGCAACCCAGCAGAGAAAAGACCATAATAATCGAACGTTGTGGGATAGAGCAGGCTGATGTGGAATGTGTGACCGCCCCCCATCGAGAGTCCGCAGACCGCACGACCTGCACGACTCTTGATGGTGCGATAGTTGGCATCGACATATTTGACGATGTCCATGAAACTCTCTGGGATTGTTGCAGCAGCAGGAGCCGTGGGACCAGTACCGCTGTCACGGAAACCCGGGGTGTACATGCCAAACGACCACTCCCCAGGAGCCGCCTGACAATTGGGATTACCATTGGGCATCACCACAATCATGGGCTTGGCCTTACCCGCGGCAATCAGATTGTCGAGAATCTGCGCAGCACGCCCAAGCTCGCTCCACGCGTTCTCATCACCACCAGCGCCATGCAACAGATAGAGTACCGGATAACGACCGCCTTTGTCATAGCCCGCAGGGGTATAGATGGTCATGCGGCGCTGCATCTTCAACGTCGGACTGTTGTACCACACCTTGGAGAGGTTGCCGTGAGGCACCTCGTTCACACGATAGAGATCACCCTTGTCGCCTTTCTGGTCGCTGACAATGAAGATGTTCGAGAACGACACGATATCACGGTTCACATAGATATTGGCAGGATCCTTCACCCCCGTCATGCCATCGATATTAAAGGTATAGCTGTACATCTCTGGAGCGAGCTTGTCGGTGGTATAGCTCCACACACCGTTCTTGTCCTCCTTCAGTTGTGCCACACCTGGAGCATCATAGGAGCCAAAGCCAGGCGCCTCGATGGTCTGCGTGGGCAGGAAGTCGCCTGTCACCTCCACCTTCACGGCCTTGGGGGCAAAGAGGTTAAAGGTCACCGTTCCGTCGGGATTGACGACGGGCGATTGTACGTTGGCACTGTTGAAGAGTTTCTCCTGGGCTGAGGCATTCATGCAGCAAACCGCTGCAAGCGCCATCATGATAATTGTTTTCTTCATACGATATTATACTTATAGTTGTCTTACCTTTTCTTATCTCCGCAACAGATTCAGTTGTACGTTGGGCTTCATGACGTTGTTCACCTTCCGAGTATAGGCCTTCACCTTGGCTGTGGCCTTGGCCTCCACATCACTGGCCGACGAGCAGATCATAAACGTATACAGACCGGCATCGGTCTTCCATGCCGACAGCTTCTCGTTGAACGAAGCGAGATCAGCAGTCGAGACCGTCATCGTCACAGTCTCGTTTTCACCAGGCTGCAGCAGACGTGTCTTGGCAAAGTTGCGCAACTCCTTGGCCGGCTTGTTTGCCTTCTTGCTATTTGGTGCAGCCACAAAGAGCTCCACAACATTACGACCAGCATAGTCGCCTGTATTCTTCACATCTACCTTGATAGTAAAGATACCATTATTCTCGCTCACACGCATATTCCCATAGTCGAACGTCGTGTAACTCAGACCAAATCCGAAAGGATAGGCCACAGGCTTGTCGAAACTGTCAAAATAGCGATAGCCCACGTAGATATCCTCCTCATAGTTGGTAAAATCGATATTCTTCTGCGGCTCCCGTTTCTTGGCATCATCCTTGTTTCGTCCCCACATGAACATTGCACCAAGCGTCTTATCATCGACATTAGAGGGGAAGTTCCTGTCAGCATAGGCATCACCGTACTTGATCTGGAAAGTCATAGGCAATTTTCCGCTGGGGGTCACCTTACCAGAGAGTACGTCGGCCACAGCAAAACCACTTTCCTGTCCACCTTGCCAAGTACAGACAAGTGCATCCACCTGATCCTGCCATGAGGCCACGTCGATAGGACTGCAGATGTCAAGCAGGACCACCACCTGTTTCCCTTGTGCATGATAGGCCTCACTGACCTGTTTGATGAGTGCCTTCTCACCATCTTTCAGATAGAAGTCTGCCTCACTACGGTCGGCAGCCTCACCACTCTTACGTCCCAGACTGATGATAGCCACATCACTACCATCGATGGCAGAAGCAAGCTCTTCATTCGAAAAGAGCTTCTCCTCTGCACGAGCAGGAGGCATCAATGAGAACTGCGGGCGACCGTTGGGATATAATCGTTTCTGCTCGCCAGCGATATGTTTCTTATAGATGCCGATGAGAGGCTTATACACCTCATAGCCTGCGCTACGCATACCTTCAACAAGCGAGACGGTATAGTGACCTACGGTAGTACCACCAAAGCCCGACCCTCCAGATATCCAATCATAACTGGTACAACCGAAGAGAGCCACACGCTTACCCTTTAACGGCAACAGCTTCTCCCCGCCTTCGGAAGCACTGGAGGAACGACCGTTCTTCAGCAGTACGATACCATCGGCCCCCACCTCACGCGCCACCTGAGCATGCGCCTTCAGGTCTGGGGTGTTCGTATATGCATAGCCCCTGAAGTTATGGGTTTTCACGACATATTCAAGGATACGCTTTACGTTGGCATCGAGCACCTCCATCGACAGTTGTCCATTCTTAGCGGCAGCAAGAATGACCTGATACTGCATATCGCTGCCAGGCTGTAGCATATCGTTACCGGCCTGCATGGCGGCCACAGCATTATCACCGCCGCCCCAATCCGACACATACATACCTTTCCATCCCCACTCGTCGCGAACGATGGTGGTCAGTAGTTCATGATTCTGCACGGCATATGGACCGTTCAACTTATTATAAGAGGTCATAATGGTCCAGGGATTGCTCTCCTTGACCATGATCTCAAAGGCCTTCAGATAAATCTCACGAAGTGCACGTTGTGACATCTGAGAGATATTGTTGCTACGGTTAGTCTCCTGATTGTTTGCAATAAAATGCTTCGGACAGGCGGCCGTACCCTCACTCTGCACACCGTTCACATAGCCTGCAGCAATCATGCCCGAGAGATAAGGGTCCTCACTATAGTACTCATGATTTCTACCACAGAGGGCGTCACGTATCAAGTTCATCGAGGGTGAGAGGATCCAGTCGAGTCCGAATTCTTTCACTTCATTACCGATGCCTTGTCCGACCTTATAGGCAGCCTCACGGTCCCAAGTAGAGGCAAGGGTCATGCTAGCCACAAAGTCCGTGGGATAATAATCACGATGATCCCAATCACGGTGATGGTCCATACGCAGGCCTTGCTGACTATCGGCACAGTAGGTCTCGGGGATACCCAGACGGGCGATGGCATACGTGCTTCCTGCCGTACCAGGGAATTTCGCCTCATCATTGAAATGCATACCGCAACCCAGTACAAGATGACATTTCTCTTCCAGCGTCATCGTTTGCACAATCTCGTCAATATTGATTGCAGAGAGCTTGACCTGTGCAAAGACAGACATATGCAAGCCGCTACCCAAGAACGTGCCTGCAAGCATCAGACATAGTTTAATCTTCTTCTTCATTGTTTTATAGTTTTGTTATTGATTCTGCAAAGATACGAAAACCTTACAGATTCCGGCTGCAAAGATATAGATTATTTTCAAAAACGCTTTTCCGCTCCGTTCATTTGTTTTATATCTGTGTTCAAAAGTACCCGTCAACTATCCTATTCGTTCATTTTCTGTCTTGTTTGTTCATTTTCCGAAGACATTTAGATGATTTCTCGAATTAATGGCGTATTTTTGTATGCGAAAAGAAAAGATGGAAAGAAACAAGGAAATCTATAAGGTCACCCTGATAGGTGGGGCTGTCAATATTATCCTGTTGCTCTTCAAGTTCGTGGCGGGCATCATGGGACATAGTGCCGCGATGGTTGCCGACGCCGTCCACTCGCTCAGTGATTTCGTAACGGACATCATCGTACTCGTTTTTGTCCGCATCAGCGGCAAACCCAAGGATAAGTCGCACGACTATGGTCACGGCAAATACGAAACCCTGGCGATGACCCTTATCGGTGTCGCTTTGCTTGTCGTGGCAATAGGCATTGTCTATAGCGGCATGGTGAAGATTGGGGCATGGCTGGGCGGTCAGCAGTTGGAGGCTCCCGACATGCTGGCACTCTGGGCTGCCCTTTTGTCTGTGGTACTAAAAGAGGCAGTCTACCGTTATTCGATGATGGAAGCCAAGCTGCTAAACTCACAGGCTCTGGAGGCCAATGCCTGGCATCATCGCAGCGACGCACTCTCGTCAATAGGTACTGCCGTCGGCATCGGCGGTGCCATCTTCCTCGGTCGGCGGTGGACGGTTCTCGATCCTGTGGCATCTGTTATCGTTGGACTATTTATAATAAAGGTGGCAACAGACCTGTTACGTAATGGCATCGGCGACCTGATGGAGCAATCACTACCCGACGAGGTGGAACAAGAGATCCTACAACTCGCAGCATCCGTACCTGGTGTGGCAGAGCCTCATGATCTGTGCACACGTCGGCTCGGTAATCACTATGCCATCGAACTACATATCCTTATGGACGGCGACATCCCCCTAAGCGAGGCCCACGACAAAGCCTCCGAGGTAGAAGCTCTCCTCAGACAGCATTATGGAGAAAGCACTCACATCTCCGTCCATGTCGAACCGAAATAAAATCACCGGAGAAGATAAGAAGGCGGAAGCAAATCATGCGGAGTTATGCAACTTTTTCGTATCTTTGTCACGTCATATAAATAAAGATCTTAAAACGATAACAATTATGATACTTACAACAACCCCAACCATTGAAGGTCACACAATCCGAGAGTATAAAGGTTTGGTGACAGGCGAGACCATTATTGGTGCTAACATCGTCAAAGACTTCTTTGCAGGCATCCGCGATGTCGTAGGCGGACGCTCTGCCAGTTACGAACAGGTACTGCGTGAGGCAAAAGACACATCATTAAAAGAGATGATGGAGCGTGCCCAGGTTATAGGCGCCAATGCTGTTGTAGGAATTGATATCGATTACGAGACCATCGGGAGCAACGGTTCGATGCTCATGGTGTCTACTAGCGGAACGGCAGTAGTCATCTGATGCTATAGATACGTTATTTATCCCATGTATACAACTCGTCATCTCCCCAATACCCGAATCGATGTGGCCGATGCCCTAAGGGGAATCGCTGTGGCTGGCATCATCCTGTATCATTCTGTTGAGCACTTCAACATCTTTACCATGGAGTCGATAGCCCACACTCTGCCCTGCGACCAGCAGGTGGCCGATGTGCTGGCATGGCTGCTCTCTGGTAAGATGTATGGCATCTTCGCCATGCTCTTCGGACTGAGTTTCTTCATCATGAACGACAACCAGCAGCAAAAGGGGCGCTCGTTCTCTGGTCGCTTTGCCTGGCGTATGTGCCTGCTGTTTGGCATCGGCCTCATCAACTTGGCCTTCTACGATGGCGACATTCTGATGCTCTATGCGCTATATGGTTTTTTGCTCATCCCTATCAGCTATCTGCCATCGCGAGTCGTCTGGTGCATCCTTGTATTATTAGCCATCCAACCCGTGGAGCTCTTCTGTCTGCTGACTGGTCGTACGATTGATCATTCCACCATGTGGGAACTGTATAGTCGTATCAACAGCATGCACGAACATGGCTCGTTTCTGGAGAACACCATCACCAACCTCCGATACGGGTTTGAGGTGAATTTCAGATTCAATGTCTTCAGCGGACGTCTGACACAGCTCCTCTGTCTCTTTATCCTCGGCATGCAACTTGGTCGACAGAGGTTGTTCTACAACGAGGGACACAACTTACGCATCTGGCACATGGTCCTTTGTGCTTCGACGCTTATCGTCGTCAGCCTAAGCTTCATCGACTTCGGAGCACTTTCCTTGTGGGCCACCCCCATCTACAGTCTTTTGATCCTGCTGATGATTGTCTCGGCAGTGGTCTCTGCCTGGTATGCTTTCGGAGGTGTGCGCCGCGTACTTCATCACCTCTGCATCTTCGGCCGAATGAGTCTTACCAACTATCTGCTGCAGTCCATCATCGGCTGTGCCATCTTCTGTGGTTATGGTCTGGCCTGCTATCGACGACTCGGTACCACCTATGCTGTGATCATCGGCCTGAGCATGGTCATCTGCCAATACCTTTTCTGCCGTTATTGGTTTAAGAATCATCCTCGCGGCCCATTAGAGGGGCTCTGGCGGAAACTGACATGGATAACCATATAAGATCAGTATGAAACAAGAAGTAAACCCGCAGGAGACGTCTCGTGCAAAGGCCTTCGAGCTTTGGATGAAATCACCCATGCCGATGGTGACGCTTACCAAGACCTTCGACGTGACACATCTCTATAAGGTCAGCAAACGAAGGGGCATCAAATTCAACGTGCTCCTATGCTGGTGTATCGGCAAGACAGCCAGCAGGATCAAGGAGTTCTACCTGTTGCCTGAGAAAGCCCGGGCAGACGAGCAGAACTCAGGATTACTGGGGAGACTCTATAAGTTTGACAGTCTCGCCATCAATGTGATTGTCGACAACAAGGAAGGAGACATCAGCTCATGCGACATCCCCTATACCGACGATCTGGAACAGTTCAATACCGAGTACATGAACTTGACACGATTGGCCAGCGAGACATGTACGAGCTCCTTTCGCGACGACATGATGATTGTTGGAACCTCCACGTTGGTGGCCACAGAGCTCGACTGCATCGTCAATCAATACAGCAATGTCTTCAACAATCCCTTTCTGGCCTGGGGCAGATACAGGCACCGCCTGCTGAAGACCACACTCCCCATCTCGTTCCAGTTCCATCATGTGCAGATGGATGGCGGACACGCTGCCCGCTTCCTGGAAGACCTACAGAAAACCATCAAGGCGATATGAGCGTTATAAGATGAAAGCATACAAGTACATCAAGAGCAACGCCTTCACGACTGGGGATTCGCTTGGCAACCCAGCAGCATGCCTGTTCCTGGGCGACGCGACCATGACAGGCGAACAGATGCAAACGATTGCCAGCGAGCATAAAGGGTTCGTGATGGAGATGGTGTTCTGTGGACATTCTGATAAAGCAGATGCCAAACTGACCTACTACTCATCAGAGTGTGAGGTCGACTTCTGCGGCCATGGGACCATCGCCACCATGTATTCGTTGGTCAAGGACACCCCCGAACTGATGTCGAAGCCCGTAGTCACCGTAGAGACCAACCGCAAGGGAATAATCGAGGTGTATAACGCCATCAAAGAAGAAGATGCCGTCTACATCAGTGCCCCAGCCCCCATTGAGCATCCAACGGAACTCACGACAAGACAACTGGAAGACATCCTGGAACTGCCTGACAACAGCATCCGCAAGGACTTGCCCATACGAATCATTGACGCAGGATTGCGGACGCTTATCGTACCCGTCAAAGACCTGGCGACAGAGATCTCGGTCTACCCAGATGTGAACCGTCTGAAGACCTTCTGTGAAGGAAACGACATCGATATCATCCTTCTCTTCTCCAAGCAGACGGCCGATGCTTCGGCTTTCGCCCATTCACGAGTCTTCGCGCCAAGGTTCGGCTACCTCGAGGACCCAGCAACGGGCTCTGGCAACAGTGCCTTTGCCAACTACCTGTTAAGTGAGGATCTCTGGGACGGCCATCCTGTCACCATCGAACAGGGTGGCGATAATCGCATCTTCAATGCCGTCAGACTGAAGTACGTCAACGGAAAGGTTCTTTTCGGAGGAAAAGCCACCGTACGGATAGAAGGAACATATCAGATATAGATATAAGAGGATGTGTCATTCTTGACACATCCTCTTATACCTTATCAACACCAATCAAAGACTCATCTACTCGCCAGTAAACTTACCCACGAACAGGATGATGCCTGTTGAAACTTCACGTATCACATAGACGAAAGGCTTATTGGCATGGAAGATTGCCTTGGGATACTCGGGGGGATCTGACGGACCAATAGCGCTAGTAAACATACCAGCTATCGTGACTGCCGCAGCCTCCGATCCCTCTTCGCTGACCTTGATCTTTGCCTTCTGCCGCATCGTACCTATAAAAAGATTCCTATTTTCGCACATATTAGGTATCTGCGAGAGATCGGCATTGAAAGCTAGATTGACGCCCAACTTACGCATCAGCTGATTAAGCTTTCCATCCAGGTTATCGGTATCTGATGATGTCTCGAACCTAGGCAACTTCAGATCGACTTCATAGGGAGAATAAGTATCCGTACCACAGAAGTCGCGCCCCTCCGAAGCGTACTGGTTCACGCGCTTAATCACGTCGTCTGTTGTCTTCCCTTCCTCTGGCAGCATCACGGTCATCTCCCACGAGCCATTGCCGTAAGGCATCTTAATCGAAGAATAGACATCATCTTTGTGATATCTTATCAGCACTTTCTGGTGCATCAAGGGCAGCGTGAGATTGCCATTTAGACTGGCGAAGTCCTCTTCCTTGGTGTTCTTCTCGTCAAACTTCGAAGCCCAGTCGGCCTTGAAGTAGATAGCATTCAACAGATACGACACCGCATTAGGGGCTGTTGCTTCAATTATCTCAGGAATCATACCCTTGGTCTTGTCTTCACACCATTTGTTGATAACGGCAGCCGACTGTTGGGATGCGCTAAAGTCGAGTACCTCGGCCTTGGCATCATAATAGTCCTTTAGATCCTCCTCGAACTGCTTCTTCAGCGTGTATTGCTTGTTCAGGAAGAGGGCGTTGGCGATGTTCAGCGTCACCTTATTATCCACCTTTGGCAGATTGTCGATCAGGTTCTTGCAGAACTCGTTCACAGCCTTGGAACCTCCCTGAAGGAAGCCTAAGGTCTGCTCGATCTCCTCCTCTGTCTTACCTACGGCGGCATCGTTTACCATTCCCAATGCATAGGTGATGCTGAGTGGCGAGTAGATGAAACTCTTGCCGCTCTGATCAGCCTCGTTCGCTGCTTTCAGGAAGTTAAGAGTAAAACGGTTGTTGTCGTTGACGAATACCTGCTGCGCTTCAGTCAATACGATGCGGGTGTCCTCTTCCAACATGTTAATGGTTGCCACCGGCGCTTTTAACTCTCCAAAATTCTCTATGTCCGACGAGGAGCACGACAGCATCAATACAGCCAAAGCCGCAGCGGCCAGGATTGCAAATAGATTCTTTTTCATATCTGATACTTTTAGGAATGTTTCTGCTACTATAACACAGACAAGCGGCAATTCCTGCACGTCCTTGTGTTAAATAATCATAACGCCCTAGAAGTCTGGGCACGACAAGCTAAGAGAGAGGCTAACGAGTGTGACACACCTCCACGGCCCCACCGCGGTCCCTGAGCCTGTCGAAGGGAGTCCCATAGGGCCCATGGCGACTTTTCTTTACAAACGACCGCTTATAACTCGCGTGGTGATCAGGAGCATGGGAATGTGGGGCGTAGGCGCGAGTTTTGAGCAATTTCGATAATTGACTGATAATAAGGCAATTACAACTACACAAGAAAGGGGTAGGATTTTACAGTCAAGGAGATAGGCCTTATGAGTCGTGGAGATAGGGTTTACGAGTGTAAGAGATTATCTCTATACCCTATAAGGGATTATCCCTTTCTCTCGTAAGTGCCATTCCTTATGGTCGTGGAGACCATCCCTTTGACTGTTAGAAGGCACCCCTACCCAAAGTTGCCCTCATCTCTACGCCGAACAGGGGAAAAAGGCACTAAAAGTCCCCCTCGTTTTTTCTAGTTCACGACTTCGGACGAACGCTTTTTTCGGCACTTTTTTAGGACAAACGGAGAAAATCCCAGACGGTCATCATGTAAGACCGTCTGGGATTTGTATGGATATCGCTGCTCTGCGGATTATCGCTTCAGCAGATGGAGCTGTGTCTGAGGTTTCATGACATCGTTGACCTTCGTCTGCTGGGCCTTGACCTTGGCAGTAAGGGTAGCCTTGATATCTTGCGACGAGGCACCAACAAGCAACTGATACTCGCCCTCGGCAACGACCCAAGCCGAGGCAGCCTCATCGAACGAGGCGAGATCGGCCGTCTTCACACGGAGGGTCAGCGTATCGCTCTCTCCTGGCTTCAGGCTCTTCGTCTTGCCATAGGCCTTGAGCTCCTTGACGGGCTTGTTGTTGGTCTTGTTGTCAGGAGCAGAGACGTAGAGCTCTACCACCTCCTTGCCCTCGTGAGCGCCCGTGTTCTTGATGGTGACCTTAACGGTGATGGCATCGTCGTCGGCCGTACAACTGGCATCAGCGTAATCGAAGGTCGTGTATGAGAGACCGAAACCGAAGGGATAGGATACGGGCACGTCGAACGAGTCGAAATAGCGATAGCCCACATAGACATCCTCCTCATAGTCGGTATAGTCGACATTGCGGACGTTAGTACTCTTCTGTCCCTGGTTCATCATGTCGATACGAGGATCCTGGTCGATGGGGAAGTTCTTCGATGAGTAGACATCGGCGAAGTTCACGGGCCAGGTCATGGTGAACTTTCCGCTTGGCGACTGACGGCCACTGAGCACGTCGACCACACTGTTGCCGCCCTCCTGACCAGCCTGCCAAGCACAGAGGATGGCGTCAGGCAGATCCTTCCACGAGGCAGTCTCGATGACACCACCGATATTCAGCAGCACCACGACCTGCTTATTGGCCTTGTGATAGACCTCGCACACCTGTTCGATGAGCTTGCGCTCAGAGGGACTGAGGTTGAAGTCGGACACCTTACGATCCACAAACTCGCCAGAGATACGTCCCAGCGTGATCACCGCCACGTCGGAAGCCTCGGCCTGCTTGGTCAGCTCGTCGACAGAGAAGAGCTTCTCGGCAGGTAGCGGACGAGGCATGAAGCGCAACAGCATGGCGTTCTTGGGATCTTTCTTGGAGGCCGCCTCGATCTCGGCCTCGATGGCCTTCTTACAGTCGTCGGCATAGGTGGCGTAAGCGTTCTTCAGTTCGTCGGAGACGGTATAGCCACCGTTCTTCAGTCCGTCGAGCAGAGACACCACATAGGCATGGTTCACATTACCAGAGCCCGTGCCACCAGCGATGAAGTCGTAGGAGGTGTTGCCATAGAGAGCCACGTTGAGCTTTGAACTCTCTAATGGTAGGATGCCGTTGTTCTTCATCAGCACCATACCCTCGGCAGCACTCTGGCGTGTCACCTCGGCATGAGCCTTCAGGTCGGGCTTGTTGGTGTACTGATAACCCTGGAAGCGAGGACTCTTCTCGACGAGACTGAGTGTGCGCTGAACGCTGCGGTCGAGGTCGGCCTCAGCGAGCTTGCCGCTCTTTACGCCAGCCACGATGCTATCGAACTGCTCCTGCTTACCTGGCTGCAGCATATCGTTACCAGCCCACATCTGACGGGCACCGTCCTTACCACCAAACCAGTCGGTCATCACCGTTCCCTTGTAGCCCCACTCATCGCGGAGGATGGTCTGCACGAGGTCCTTGCTCTCTGAGCTATAGACACCATTGATATAGTTATACGAGGTCATCACCGTCCAGGGCTCGCTCTCCTTAATGGCGATCTCGAAGCCCTTGAGGTAAATCTCGCGGAGAGCTCGCTGAGAGATACGTGCATCGTTGTTCATGCGATTGGTCTCCTGATTGTTTGCCGCGAAGTGCTTGATGCTCGTGCCCACGTCGTTCTTCTGCACGCCCGTGATATAGGCGGCAGCCGTCTTACCAGCCACCACCGGATCCTCGGAATAGTACTCGAAGTTACGACCACAGAGCGGATTGCGCATGATATTGAGGGCAGGAGCCAGCAGCACGTCGGCGCCATATGCCTTCACCTCCTCGCCAATGGCCTGACCAACCGCCTCGACGAGTTGGGTATTCCATGTCGAGGCGAGCAGGGTGCCGATGGGGAAATGGGTGCAGTAGTAGGTCGCTGAGTCACCCTCGCGAGTGGCATCGATACGGAGTCCGGCAGGACCGTCGGCCAGTACGATGGCAGGGATGCCCAGTGAGTCGAGCGGATAGGTGGTACCAGCGGCACCAGGTACAAGACTGCGTGTGGCACCGATCACGGCATCATTGCCAGAGAAGCCGGCCATGCCAGTGCCTATGACGAAGTGGGCCTTGTCTTCAAGCGACATCCTGGCCATCACCTCTTCCTGGTTGATCTTGTTCTTGGGGGCCGACTTGTCGGCTGTGGCACAGCCCACTGCGACGATGGCTGTGGCGAGAAATAAAGCGGTTTTCTTCATGTTACTTAAACAATAAGGGAGTGAATTCTGAAAGATAGATACGCCAGTTGCGCCAGATATGACCACCATCGGTCTCGAGGTAAGTGTACTTATGCCCTTTCGAGTCGAGATAGGCACGCAGGTCGTTGTTGTTCTTGATCAGGAAGTCGGTCTTACCGATACCGATCCAGAAGAGGTTGGGCTTCTTGCTGAAGAGGTTGTCGATCTTCTGGTTGCGGTCGGCATAGATATTAGGGAAGCCACCCTGACCGTTCTGCTGCTGATCCACGGCAGCAGAGAACAGGCCGATATAACCAAACATATCGGGATTGTTGATCGAGACGAAGAGACTATGGAAACCACCCATCGACAGACCAGCGATGGCACGGTGAGACTTGTCCTTCTTCACACGGTAGGTCTTCTCGATGAAGTTCACCACATCAGGAAAGGCCGTCTCGAACGAGCCCTCCATCGTCTTGGGGAGCATCATCGTAGGCACACGGAAGCCCTCAGAGGTCTCACCAGGACAAGCCTCCTGCGAGATGTTACCGTTGGTCATCACCACGAGCATCGGCTCGGCCTTGCCCTGGGCGATGAGGTTGTCGAGTATCTGGGTGGCACGCCCCAGTTCGCTCCAGGCGTTCTCGTCGCCACCGATGCCATGCAACAGGTAGAGTACGGGATACTCCTTGCCGCTGGTCTCGTAGCCGGCAGGGGTGTAGACCGTGAGGCGGCGCGTCAGTCCGGCTGTAGGACTCTCGTACCACACCTTGCTCACAGTGCCGTGAGCCACCTTGTTGACCTTATACAGATCAGCGCGGCCTTCTCCACCAATGAGCAGCACACTGAACAGGTTGTTGATGTCGCGGATGTTGTAGACGTTCAGCGGATCGATGATCTTCACACCGTCGACCAACATATTATAGGTGTAGAGTTCCGGCTTCAAGGGCTCAGAGGTGAAGCTCCACACACCCTTGTCGTCCTTCACCAGATCGACAACACCAGGCGTCTCGTAGGAGTTACCGCCGAATTCCACTTTCTTTGCAGGCAGGAAGTCGCCCGTGATCTGCACCTTCTGGGCCTCGGGGGCAATCAGGTTGAAGGTCACGGAGTTGTCAGCATTCACCACGGGCGAGGCCACCTGCGGTCCCTGTCCCCAACTTAGGTTCTGCTGAGCTTTGGCTGCCATGCCCATCAGGCAGAAGGCAGCGAGAAAGAATAACTTTTTCATGATGAGATGATTTCTTTAAGATATTGATTGGCGCAAATATACAAATAATTTCAACACAGAGGTACAGAGCAACAGAGTTTTTTCTCTGCATCCCCGTATCTCTGTGTCTGACGATTCATTTACCAGCCTGTGTTCTGATGCATGTTCGGATTCAGTTCGAGCTCTTTCAGAGGAATGGGCAGGAGCATGTTCTTATCCTGGAAACCATACTTGGTGTTCTGCCAGTTCCATTGCACACCGCTGACCGTGAAGGCCGGTACCTGCTTGCCCTGCTCGCCCAGCGCCGTCTTGGCATCGCCCCAGCGCACAAGGTCCTGATAGCGCACACCCTCGTTGCATAGCTCCAGACGCTTCTCGGTCTTGATATCGTTGAGGGTGACCGTTGTCAGAGGCGTCTCCTTGGCGCGGGCACGGACCATATTGATATACTCAAGAGCCTTGCTTGTGTTGCCGGCCTGCAGATTAGCCTCGGCTGCCAACAGCAGCACCTCGGCATAGCGCATCACCTTGAGGTCGATGTACTGTCCGATCTGGAAGTACGACATATCCATGATACAGTCCTCTCTGAATGCCTGGTTCTTCCAGAAGAAGTATCCCTCGTTGCCATAGACAGACTTGCCTGACTGTACCTGCACTCCAAAGGCCTTGAGCTGGTCGTAGTTCATGATGGTCTTGCCGAGGCGGTAGCCGTCGGCACCCTCCCATGCCACAAAGGCTTCGTAGAGCGACTTACGGGGATTGCTGAAGCCATAGTTACCGATGGCAAGCTTCATGATGGACTCACCACCATAGGAGAGCTCGCTGGTGCGCCAGCCCTGCATGATGTACACCATATCGAAGGAGTTCCACAACTGCTCGGGGTCGTTGCGCTTCTGCAGTTCGAAGAGCGACTCACAGTTGTTGTTGGCGGCTGCATGGAACTGGTCATCGTACTCGCCAGCGAACAGGGCATACTTGTTAGAGCTGATCACGTTGTCGAGCATGATAGCCGCCTCACTGTTCTTACCTTGGAAGAGATAAGCCTTACCGAGAAGAGCCTGAGCCAGTTCCTTGGTGACACGGATACCTGTCTCCTGATCATTCGCATCGCTCTTGGATGGTAGGGTTCCTGAGTTGATGGCCTCCGTGAGATCCTGCTCAATAAAGGCCCAGGTGTCGGCAGCAGTACCGTTAGCCTGACGATACTCATCGGCAGCGAGCAGATGGTCCACCTTCGGAGCCGTACCCCAGAGGGTGACGAGTTCGAAGTGCCCGAGGGCACGGAACACCTTGGCCTCGTTGATGGCGCGTTTCATGACTGGGGTGTCGCCCTCGGTCTTATCGATAATGAGGTTGGCCTTGTAGATGATGCCATAGAGACCAGAGTAGAGACTCTCGATCATGCCGTGGTTGGAGTCGAAGCTATACTCGTTGAGTTTCTCCATCTCACCGTTGTCACCTCGCTGGCCGCCGCCGCACCATATATCGTCGGAGAGCAGGTTCTTTACGAAGAACCAGTTGTAGTAGTTCGATTTCGCCTCCAGATACAGGGAGGCAGTAGCGGTATTTATGTTCTCGTCTGTGGTATAGTATGTGTCCATGCTACCCATATTGCCGTGCTTCTCGATGTCGAGCTCGCTCTCGCAACTGACGTTCATCAGCGACAAGCCGCCCAGCAACGCGATATATAAAATGTTCTTTTTCATAACTATTTTCCTTTTTACTTATTTCCTTTTTTGCCTTTTCTTAGAACTCGATGTTAAAGCCGAGGACTACCTTCTTAGATGTCGGATAGGCACCCTTATCCACACCCATACCAGTGGTGGCGTTGGTTGCGGCTTCAGGATCGAAGCCTGGATAGCCTGAGAAGGTGAAGAAATCGTCGAGAGATCCATATACACGGACATGGCTGACACCCACCTTACCGAGCAGACTCTTGGGCAGTGTATAGCCGAGCTGTATCTGTTTGATCTTAAAGTAGCTTCCATCGTAGATCATGGCACTGGAGTCTACGTACTTGTCGAGGTCGTTGGCGCCAGCACGGGGTTTGGTACCATTGGTGTTCGAGGGCGTCCAACGGTCATCAAACATCACCTTCTTCATCTTATTCGAGGTGGCATAGTCAGGACGGTTGATACAGTTGAAGATCTTATTACCATGCGAACCAGTGCCGAAGACCGTCAGGTCGAGACCCTTGTAGGCAGCCGTGAGAGTGACACCATAGGTGATGTCGGGGATGGCATTGCCGATATCGGTCAGGTCGTCGTTGTTAACCACACCATCGCCTGTGATATCCTTGAACATCGGGTCACCCGTCTCAGGATTGATCTTATCGAACTCGAAGCCACGGAAATAGTACACGGGATAGCCCTGCTCGAAATAGGTAATGGTATAGGTATGGAAGGTGCTACCAGCCAGACGGGTGATAGAGGGGTCGATATAGGTCACCTTGTTGGAGAGCGTAGAGAGGTTCGCACGGATGCCATAGCTGAAGTCGCCGATACGGTCTCTCCATCCCAGTTCGAACTCGAAGCCCTTGTTCTCCACGTTACCTGCGTTGATAGGCGATGTGGCACCACCGATAATCAGTGAGGGGGTGGTGTTCCATACCAACAGGTCCTTGGTCTTCTTGATGTAGTAGTCGACACCGAAGGTCATGCGACCGCCCAGCAGGATGCCGTCGAAGCCGAAGTTCAGCTGCTCGGAGGTCTCCCACTTCAGGTCCTCGTTACCCATGGTCGAGGGAGCTGCGGCCTGCGTATACTGGATACCAGGTGTGAAGGCATAGAGACCGCCCAAGGCGATGTCTGTGCTGTAGCTGTAGCCGCTGAGTGCGGAGAGACTACCGTTCTGTCCCCAACTGGCTCGGAACTTCAAGCTGTCGAAGGCCTTCCTCAGAGGTTGGAAGAATTTCTCCTCACTGATGGTCCATCCTACTGACACGGCGGGGAAGTAACCCCAGCGCTTCTTCGGAGAGAGCTTCGAGAGGTCGGCAGCATCAGCACGGAGCGACGCGTTCAGCATATAACGACCGAGGAAGTCGTAGCCCAGACGACCGAAGTAGGAGAACTTTGTACTGCTGGTGGTCTCACCACTGACACTCTTCGTGGCCGAGGGATTGGCATAGTTCAGATAGTAGAACAGCGGATGATTCTTCTTCAGGGCATCCTCGCCGTTGGCCTCGAGGCCGCCAGTCACATAGTCGTAAGATGAATCCTGGAAGGATACACCGACCATGGCTGTCACGGTGTGGTTGCCGAAGGTCTGCATGTAGTTGGCGAAGTTCTCCCACTGATAGTAGATCGTGGTAGAAGACGTGTTGTTCTGACTCACATAGTCGCGACTCTGTACGGCATTGCCATAGAAAGGCAGACTCGTAGAGGAAGAGCGGGCACCGTTCAGGCGATAGCCGAAACGCGAAGTGACCGTCAGGTTAGGAATCAGCGTGAAGTCGCCATAGATAGATCCCGTCACGTTGAAGCCCCCGTTCTTACTCAGGCCATTGTCACGCATGATCATCGGGTGATACTGCTCACCGTTGTAGAACGGAGAGATACCGTAGTAGTTGCCATTCTCATCCTGCATGAAGGTCTTGCCCATGGCCTGATAGACTTGATAGTTAGATGGCAGTGTACTGCCATAGGTATTGGGCGTCAGAGGATCCATCATCAGCACGGCGGTCAGCAGTGAGCCATACTCGTTGTTCGATGATACCTGACGAACATCGTACTTTTCTATCTGGTTGGTCGTACCTACCTTCAGCCAATCCTTGATATTATACTCGCCGTTGATGGTGGCGGTCAGTCGCTTGTAGGTGTCGGCATCGCCCTTAACGATACCATTATTATTAAGGTACGAGAGAGCCAGGTAATAGTTACCGCGATCATTACCGCCAGTGAACGACAGGTTATGCTTCTGCATATGCCCGTGGTTGAAGGCGACATCAGTCCACCTGGTATCAGTCTTTCCGTCCCAGTTGGCATCCATATAGTCTTTCGTGAAGAGGATGCCCTCGGTCATGTACTGCTTGTACTCCTCGGCATTCAGCATCTTCGGAATACGAGCGAGGCTCTCGTCCGTCCACATGAAATCATAGGCGATCCTACCTTGTCCTGCCTTACCCTTCTTGGTGGTGATGAGTACGACACCATTGCCTGCCTCAGCACCATAGATGGCGGCCGATGCGGCATCCTTCAGGATCTCCATCGAGGCGATGGTGGCGGGGTCGATACCGCTGATATCACTCAGGCGTACGCCATCGACCACATAGAGGGGTTCGGAGCTCTTATTAGAAGAGTATCCACGTACACGTACGGTCGGTGATGAGCCAGGAGCTGCCGATGTCGAGATGATCTGCACACCGGAGGTCTTACCCTGCAAGGCCTGCTGGGCATTGGAGATGGTTCGGTTCTCCATATCCTCGGGCTTCACTTGTGAGATAGCTCCTGTCACAGAACTCTTCTTCTGTACACCATAGCCAACCACAACCACCTCATCGAGCACCTTATTGTCGGGCTGCAGTCTGACGACCATGCCATTCTTAGCAGCCAACTCCTGTGTATCGTAGCCGATATAGGAGATGACGATGATCTGTCCCACATTGACGTTCATCGTAAAGCGACCATCGAAATCTGTGATGGCTGCATTCTTTGCGTTACTCTTGTCGGTAACGGTGGCACCGATAACAGGTTCGCCGTTTTCGTCAATCACAGTTCCCATCAGTCCTTGGGCGAAAGATGTCACTGACATAAACAATGCCATCAACATCAATAGAATACTGTTCTTTTTCATTGAGTCTTTAATTGTTTTGAGTTAATTGTTAGGAATAAATTGTTTCGTTATTTATGTTTAGGTAATCGACCCTATATCGTTTTTCGGCTGCAAAGATAAGAGGAAAGCACATATCTCACTTCCTCATTCTGTTTTTCGATTATCCTCTTTGTTCAAATCAACTCTGCCGTTTTCCTATTCGTTCAAAAACTATCGTATTCGTTCAAAAGAACAACTGACGTTCTGTGACATATCACATTTTTTTGTATCTTTGCAACAAAATACAATCTATGATTCATCGTAAAGACATCGGTAGGACTGTTATCTGTATCCTTGGGGCAATCGTCATCGGCGCCTGTCATCAGGAAGGGCGGAAAGACTCTGAAGGGGATAAGGACGAGGCACATGGTCTTGTCGTGGCACAGGAGTTATCGAATAGTCGGGTGCAATGTATCGAGGAGGACAAGACGGGACAACTGTGGATAGCCACCTTCCGTGGACTGAACCGTTACGACGGTCATGAGTATCACCAGTACTTCTGTACCGACGACTCGATGGGGCTGCCCGACAACAATGTTCAAGGACTGCTCTGCGACAAACAGGGACGACTGTGGGTGGCTACGGTGAACGGTGTATGTCGCTATACAAGAAAAGACAACTTTGAGCGCATCCCGATGCAGACGGGCAATTGCAATGCCCGTAAACTGTTGACAGACAGTCGGGGACGTATCTTCGTATACAACGGTACAGAACTGCTGATGTACGACGAGGTGCAACATATCTTCTTGTCGCGTATCAACAGGACGATGACCAACCAGTCGTGGGGCGACTGTTTCATCGATGCCGCCGACGATATCCTGCTGGTCGGACCGGAGAATCTGCTGATATACAGTGGCGAGGACTTCAAACAGCGCATGGAACTCAGACATCCTGCCGGGACGAACTTCTACTATTTCGACCTGTTATCAAACGGGCTGATGCTATCGTCGGGTAACGGCACGCTGATGATCTTCGACACAAAGGCACGTCAGAGGATTCCTCTCAGTCCGGAGATGGAGACAAGGCTGCTGGCACACAACAACGTGGTTCAGGCTGCTTGTCTCTTGAACAACAATACCATTCTGCTGAGCACCTCGCACAACGGCATCTTCGAACTGAACCTGCTAACCCATACACTTACCGGCGAAGGCGATGCGGGATTCTCAGTGCCAGTACCCGATGCCTACGTGACACAGATCTTCCAAGACTCTCGCAAGAACATCTGGATGGGAACCTACGACAAAGGACTTTTTGCCAACTACTATTACAAGGAGAAGTTCGGTGGCAGTGACAACTACCTGAACCGTGTCATCGAGAACTCGTCGGTCTTCGCCGTAGCGATGGACCAGCAAGAGAACCTCTGGATCTCAACCCTCCTGAAAGGGGTCTATGTATATCACTGTCGTAGCCAGAAGGCTGAGCAGATTGAGATAGAAGGACTGGCTGCCGGTGAGAAGAACAATACCGTAACCCATATCTTCTGTGACCGCGACGGACTGCTCTGGCTCTCAACAAGCAATGTCGTGATGAAATGCCGCTATAACGGAGAGCGCCTGAACATACTTAATCAGTGGCCAATCTTCATGACCATGGATTTCGAGCAGACCGATGACGGCACAGTATGGGTATCGACCAGTTCAACGGATATCTTCGCCTTTCACCCTGGTAACAATGAACCGGAACGGAAGCAGGTCTTTAACGTGGATTTCACCTTTATCCCGTCACTGCTAAAGATAAATGATGGCTCCATGCTGATATCCGCCTTCTACCAGAAGATTCTGAAGATGGATCCCAAGACGGGAAAACTGACGCTACTTGATATCCCCGACATGCAACAGTGCATCCGTCGTAGTGTATATATACCCACCGACATGCATCAAGACACACGAGGCGACGTATGGATAGGTACCGTGAGCAACGGTCTGCTGCGTTATAATCCCAAGACAAATACCATGACTCGCATCGCAGGCCTCTCCTGTTCCGACGTGGGTAGCATCGAGGAAGATCGTCAGGGTAATCTCTGGATCAGCACGATGAAAGGACTGAACCGTCTGGATGCCAAGACCGGCCGCATCACCTCACTCTACAAGGCCGACGGCATCGGCGGTGACGAGTTCTGCGACCGCGCCTCATGCCAGCTGCCTAATGGCAGTCTGGTCTTCGGCAGTACGGACGGCATCACCATGTTCAATCCTGCCGACATCGACACCCTGAGAAAGATTCCTTTGAGGCTCTGCGACCTGAAGATACACAACCAACTCATACACCCAGCCGAAGGTGGTCCCATCGAGGCTGTCCTTGACAGTTGTCAGAGCATTCATCTGAGTCACAGGGAGAATAGTTTCAGCATCTCGTTCACGGCTCTCGACTTCGGCGAATACGAGCGCGTACATTATTATTATATGTTAGACGGGATAGACGACGACTGGATCGATGCAGGCAATAGTCACTCGGCCAGTTATGCCAATCTTCCCGCCGGACATTATACCTTCCGGGTGCGCACCACCGACAGTGCCAGTGATGAGGCCGGCAGCGACGAACGTACCATAAGCGTGATCGTTGATCCAGCACCAGCAAACACCTGGTGGGCATGGTTGCTCTACCTATTGGCATTCATGCTCATCGTACGGTTTATCTATAGACTGCGCCGGAGAATCCGTCAGGAAAAGGAAGCTGCCCGACTGGCGGAGCAGGAGAAGGAACAGGAGAAACGTGTCAATGCCATGAACATGAGTTTCTTTGCTAATATCTCCCATGAGTTCCGTACCCCCCTGACAATGATAAAAGGACCGGTAGACCTGTTGTCCAAGAGCAGCAACCTCAAAGGCGAGGACCGTAATATGCTTTTAATCGTGCAACGGAGTGTAAGAAGGATGCTACGGCTCGTCAACCAGTTGATGGACTTTAACAAACTGGAGAACGATACATTAAGACTCGCCGTCAGTATGCAGGATGTCATTCCTCTCGTTCAACATATCTGTGATATCTTCCTTCTCAACATGAAAGAGAAGGATATTACCTTCAAGGTCATCGGTATGGAGGATACCATGCAGATGTGGGTGGATGCAGACAAGGTCGAGAAGATTCTTGTTAATCTCCTATCGAACGCCATCAAGTTCACACCGCGCGGCGGACAGGTGACCCTCACGATCGATACGGACGCTCAACAACTGAAGGTCATGGTGACCGATACAGGTAAGGGCATCCCTGACGATCAACTGGAGAATATCTTTAAACGTTACTACCAACTGGACAATCAGACCAAAGGTACCATCAACTGGGGAACAGGCATCGGGCTTTACTATGCACGTAGACTGGCAGAACTTCACCACGGACAACTCACCGCTAGCAATGCCAAGAATGGACAGACTGGTGCCGTATTCACTCTGCTATTGCCGATGCATGAGGACGCATACAGTGATGCGGAGAAAAGACCGTTAGAACAGGATGAGCAAGACTATCCGTATGAACAGGTTCCTGAGCAACATACCGTCACGGCAGAGACCAGAGATGACCGTCCGACCATCCTCGTGGTCGATGACGACTCTGAGGTCGTCAATTATCTGCAAGTCCTGTTGCAGCAGCACTATAATGTCATCAGCCATTTCAACGCTGATGACAGTCTACGCTCCATCCGTGAGAAGGAACCTGACATCATACTCAGCGATGTGGTCATGCCTGGCAGAAGTGGATACGACCTCTGTCGGGAGATTAAGAACGACCTACAACTGTGTCATATCCCTGTCATCCTTGTAACAGCCAAGGCTACGGCGGAGAATCAGATAGAAGGACTAGACACCGGTGCTGATGCTTACGTCACGAAACCCTTCGATCCCAATGTTCTGTTGGCACAGATCAAATCGTTGCTCAGCAACAGACTTCGCATCCAACATATCCTCAGTACCAAGACCACCACCGAGGAGAAGGGCGTGGAAGAGGCTTTGTCGCCACAAGATAAAGCATTCATGGACGAACTCTACAAACTCATGGAAGATGAGTTGGCCAACTCTGAACTTGACGTGACACGCATCACAGAAATGCTTTATATCTCACGCACCAAACTATACTATAAGATTAAAGGACTGACCGGTGAGACACCCAGCAGTTTCTTCCGGATGTACAAACTGAACCGTGCGGCACAACTCATCAAGGAGGGCAGGCACACCATCTCTGAAGTGGCCGACCTGACAGGGTTCAGTACCCTCTCCCATTTCTCGTCTCTGTTCAAGAAACAGTTTGGTGTCAGTCCAAGCGAGTACAAGAACACTCCATAGTTCTTTCTGAATTATAGCACAGAGATCGGCACCTTCCATCACCCTCTCAGAATGGTGGCACGGCATCGTTCCAGATCGGGAAGTCCTATGCCTTGCGGATGCAAACGTTTGCGCATTTGCAAGGCCAATAACTCAGCCCAAATAAAACACTGATACAGAATATTTTGTAATTTTGACCCGGAATAAGAGAGAAACTGTTGACATATTCCGTATAAAATAACTAAAGACAAATATGAGAGTAGCATTTAATCTTGAGTACCAGACAACTTTCGGCGAGGAACTGATGTTGAACATTATCGCTGCAGGAAAGACGGAACAGCATCAGATGAAGACTGTTGACGGTCTTCACTGGACATGCGAGCTGAGCAAGGCCGTGAAGGCCAGCGCACACATCGACTATTTCTACAGTGTCGTAAGAGGAGAGCAGCAGATACGCCACGAATGGCTGGTAGCTCCCCACCGACTGGAATTTGCCGCCAAGAAAGGGGCGCGCTATATCATCTACGACCACTGGCTGGACATACCGGAAGATTCCTATATGTACTCCTCTGCGTTCACAGAGTGCGTTGCCGCCAGGAAACATCAGATGAGTCGACTGACGGAATATGCCAAGACCGTCAGACTGAAGGTCCGTGCACCGCAGTTGCGCAACAACGAGCGACTGGCCATCATCGGTAGTGGAGAGACACTTGGCAACTGGGATACCAAGCGTGCCATCGCCATGGCAGAACATGAAAGTAACGAATGGGTTATCAGTCTTGATGCTGATAAACTGCCACAGACCATTGAGTTCAAGTTCATCGCCCTCAACGAGGATAGTGACGTGACGCCGCTGTGGGAGAACGGCATGAACCGCGTCGTCACAATGCCAGATCTGGATATGGGCGAGGTGGTGGTCTACGAACTGCCGCAGGCTTATTTCCCGGCCTATCCGTGGAAAGGAGCAGGCACCGTGATACCCATCTTCTCACTGAGAAGTGAGGGTAGCTTCGGTGTTGGCGACTTTGGCGACCTGAAGATGATGATCGACTGGTGCGCCAAGACGAAGCAACGTATCCTTCAGGTGCTGCCTATCAATGATACGAACATCACTCACACATGGCAGGACTCCTATCCCTATAACAGCATCAGCATCTATGCCCTCCACCCGCAGTACACAGACTTCCGACAGTTGCCAGATCTGAAAGACCGGAAACGGAAGACCTATTTTGAGAAGCTGCGCCAGGAACTGAATGCGCTGCCTCAGATCGACTATGAGCGTGTGAACAACGCGAAGATGGAATATCTGCGTGAGATCTATGCTCAGGAGGGTGACAAGATGATGAAGACGACGGCCTTCAAAGCTTTCTTCGAGCAGAACAAGGAATGGCTTGTTCCATACGCAGCTTTCTGCTATTATCGTGACCTCTATGGCACAGCCACCTTCTCAGAGTGGCCCGATCATCATACGCTGCCCGCCAAGGAACGCGAGTCCATGTCGAAGTCGACGACAAAGCTATATAAACAAGTCGCTTTCTGGTATTTCGTCCAGTTTATCCTTGACCAGCAGATGCATGCTGCTCATCACCATGCGCGTGAACAGAGAGTCATCCTGAAGGGCGATATCCCCATCGGCATCAGTCGCGACGGCGTTGAGGCATGGGTCGAGCCCAAATACTTCAACCTGAACGGTCAGGCCGGAGCACCCCCCGACGCTTTTTCCGTAAACGGACAAAACTGGGGATTCCCGACCTACAACTGGGATGCGATGCTTGAGGACGGTTGCTCCTGGTGGGTCCGCCGTTTCAGAAAGATGTCGGAGTATTTCGATGCCTATCGTATTGACCATGTACTTGGCTTCTTCCGTATCTGGGAGATTCCCATCGATGCCGTTCACGGTCTGCTGGGACAGTTCTCTCCCTCACTCGGCATGACCCGTGAGGAGATTGAGGCTTATGGTCTGCAGTTCCAGGAGGAGCTCTTTACCAAACCGTTTATCGCTGACTGGACCCTGGAGAGGATGTTCGGCAAGAAAGCACAGTACGTCAAAGACACCTTCCTCAACCACACTCACGACGACATCTGGGAGATGAAGCCTGAGTTCGACACCCAGCGTAAGGTAGAAGCGGCCTTCAAGGGAAAGACCGAGAAGGAGGATATGGATCTCCGTGATGGTCTCTATGCTCTCATCAGTGACGTGCTGTTCGTCAGAGACCGGAAAAACAACGATAAGTTCCATCCGAGAATCGGGGTGCAGAACGACTTCATATACCAAACTCTTTGGGATCATGATAAGTTTGTGTTCAACAAGCTCTACAACGACTATTTCTATCGCCGCAATAACCAGTTCTGGTATACCGAGGCCATGAAGAAACTGCCCAGACTGACACAAGCCACCAGAATGCTCGTCTGTGCAGAGGATCTGGGCATGGTACCCGACTGCGTGCCCTGGGTGATGAACGAGCTACGCATCCTCAGCCTTGAGATCCAGTCAATGCCGAAGGACAATACCGTACGCTTTGGCCACCTATCACGCAACCCCTATCGTAGTGTATGCACAATCTCTACCCACGACATGTCGACACTTCGCCAGTGGTGGGACGAGGACGAAGGGCAGACTCAGGATTATTTCAACTCCATGCTCTACCGTGGCGGTGCGGCCCCCCACCCACTACCCGGTTGGCTGGCCAAGGATATCGTCAGTCGGCATCTCACATCACCCTCAATGCTCTGCCTACTCTCCTTCCAGGACTGGATGAGCATCGACGAGAACCGTCGTCTGCCAGATGCCAATGCCGAGCGAATCAACATTCCTGCCAACCCCCGTCACTATTGGCGTTATCGTATGCACATGACCATTGAACAACTGTTGGCTGCCGATGATCTGAACAACGAAATCAGTACACTAATCATACAAAGCGGAAGAAAATGAAAAGAATTCTAATATTTGTAATGCTCGCCTTGCCGATGATAGCAATGGCAGGAAGCATCAAGTCGCCCAACGGCAACATTGAGGTGAAGTTTTCTGTGGATAATACAGGGCGTCCTGTCTACGAGATGACCTACAAGGGGCGTGAGGTGATCAAGCCCTCGCACCTCGGCCTTGAACTGGCTAAGGACAAGCATGCCTCGAAGGGTATGGATGAGACCAACCTCATAGACGGTTTCAGCATTGCCAAGGAGGAGACCTCAACCTTCGACGAGACATGGAGACCTGTATGGGGCGAGACTGCCACCATACGCAACCACTACAACGAGTTGGCCGCCACACTGTTGCAGGCCGACACTAAGCGCGAAATACTGATTCGCTTCCGCGTCTATGACGATGGTGTCGGATTCCGCTATGAGTTCCCTCAGCAGCAGGCGCTAAACTACTTCCTGATTCAGGAAGAGCGCACTGAGTTTGCCATGGCTGGCGACCACAAGGCGTGGTGGCTGCCTGGCGATTATGACACTCAGGAGCAGGAGACTCAGGAGACCAGACTCTCGGAAATCCGTGAGTGCATGAAGAAAGCGGTGAACTGGAGCAACAGCTCGGTAGCCATCTTCTCAGAGACAGGCGTACAGACCTCACTGCAGATGAAGTCACAGGATGGTCTCTACATCAACATACACGAGGCCGCGTGTCAGGACTACGCGACGATGCACCTCGAGCTGGTCGACGACCAGACAAAGGCCTTCACTACTAAACTCGGAGGCGGCAGCAATGCCTATACACCAAGCCCCAAACCTTCGGCCTATCCGTTGCCACAACCTTTCACCTTTGTCAGTCATCTCACGCCTGATGCAACTGGTTTGAAAGGTGCCATGCAGACACCTTGTGAGACACCATGGCGCACGGTGATGGTGAGCGACGATGCCCGCGACATGCTGGCCAACAACCTCATCCTAAACTTGAACGAGCCTTGTAAGATTGAGGACACCTCATGGATTCACCCTACAAAATACTGCGGTGTGTGGTGGGAGATGATTGTCGGCAAGAGCTCATGGAACTACACGGACGATTTCCCCAGCATCAAGCTCGACAAGATAGACTGGAACAGCGTGAAACCCAACGGCCGTCATGGTGCCAACAACGAGAAGGTGAAGCGTTATATCGACTTTGCTGCCAAGAACGGGCTTGATGAAGTATTGGTCGAAGGATGGAATGTCGGTTGGGAAGACTGGGCAAACATGTGGAAACGCGACGTATTCGATTTTGTAACCCCCTACCCCGACTTCGACATCAAGATGCTCAACGAATATGCTCACTCTAAAGGCGTAAAGATTCTTATGCATCACGAGACATCATCTAGTTCCCAGAACTATGAGCGCCACATCAAGGAAGCATTTGAGCTGATGAACAAATACGGCTACGACGCAGTAAAGACAGGCTATGTGGGTGACATCATCCCACGCGGCGACCATCACTACTCGCAGTCGATGAACAACCACTATCTCTACGTGGTAAAGGAGGCTGCCAAGCATCATATCATGATCAACGCCCACGAAGCGACACGTCCTACTGGTCTCTGCCGCACATGGCCTAACCTTGTAGGCAACGAGTCGGCACGTGGTACAGAGTATGAGGCTTTCGGAGGTTCAAACCCTGACCATACCTGCATCCTGCCATTCACTCGTCTGCAGGGAGGGCCGATGGACTACACACCTGGAATCTTCGTGACCAAACTCTCTGAGTGGAGCGACAACCCCTCTTGGGCTCGTATCACCCTCGCTGGTTCTCTGGCACTCTATCTGACGATGTATTCCCCACTTCAGATGGCAGCCGACCTGCCTGAGAACTACGAGAAGTTCGACGATGCCTTCCAGTTCATCCGCGACGTGGCTTGCGACTGGGATGACTCGAAATATCTGGAAGCAGAACCAGGCGACTATATCACCGTAGCCCGTAAGGCCAAGGGAACCGACAACTGGTTCATCGGTGGAAAATGCGACGAAAACGGTCACACCTCTGTCATTAAACTCGACTTCCTCGATAAAGGTCGTAAGTATGAGTGTACCATCTACGCAGACGCGAAGGGGGCACATTACGAGACGAATCCGCAGGCTTACACCATCAGCAAGCGTGTGGTCAAAGCGGGCGACATCCTGAAACTCAAAGAGGCTCCTGGTGGCGGTTTTGCCGTTTCCTTGATTGCCAAATAGTATTAACGGCCAACCATAATTAAAGACCAATGAAGAAATTGATTATTGCAGGACTATTGTCTATGATGCTGACCAATAAGGTTGCAGCTCAGGCTTTTCAAGAGATGACCTACACCCCACAGGCCACCACATTTAAACTCTTTGCGCCCGACAACGCAAAGGTAACATTACGCATCTACCAACAAGGAAAGGATGGTAAAGCCGTCAAGACCGTGAAGATGCAGAAGACGGGAAAAGAGCAGTTCAGTGCCACCGTTAAAGGTGATCTGATGGGTAAGTTCTATACCTTCGACGTAGGACGCGGCGAGTGTGCTGGTGTCTTTGCCAAAGCTGTTGGTGTGAATGGCAAACGCGCTGCCATCATCGACATGAAGCAGACCAACCCTGAACATTGGTGCTGCGACAAACGTCCAGTCACCAAGTCACCTGCAGACCTCGTTGTCTATGAGATGCACCATCGTGACTTCTCCATCAACCGTGCCGACGCCGAGTATCCTGGCAAGTTCATGGCACTCACTGAACCATGGGCCATCGATCACCTGAAACAATTAGGGGTGAATGCCATCCATATCTTACCGAGCTATGACTATGGTTCCGTTGATGAGACGCGCCTCAACACTCCGCAGTACAACTGGGGCTACGACCCTGTGAACTACAACGTACCCGAGGGCGGCTACTCTACCAATCCTTATCAGCCTGAAGTGCGTATCCGTGAGTTCAAGCAAATGGTACAAGCCCTCCACAAAGCTGACATCCGTGTCATTCTCGATGTGGTGTATAACCATACCTATGACATCGAACATTCAAACTTCCAGCGTACCTACCCGGACTATTTCTATCGTAAGACCGCTGACGGGCAGTATAGCAACGGTTCTGGTTGTAACAATGAGACCGCCTCTGATAAGCCGATGATGCGTCAGTTCATGATTGAGAGCGTCAAATATTGGATTAACGAATACCATATCGACGGCCTTCGTTTCGACCTAATGGGCTGCCATGATATTGAGACCATGAACGAGATCCGCAAGGCTGTGGATGAGATTGACCCCACCATCTTCATCTATGGTGAGGGATGGAGTGCTGGTCAGTGTGCCTATCCGCAGGAAAAACTTGGTTTAAAGGCGAACATCACAAAAATGCCTGGCATTGCAGCCTTCTCTGATGAGATCCGCGATGCCCTCCGCGGTCCGTTCGACGACGATAAGAAAGCCGCTTTCCTCGGTGGAATAGCAGATAACGAAGAGAGCCTTAAGTTCGGTATCGTGGGTGCCATCAGTCATCCACAAGTAGATATGTCGAAAGTGAACTACTCGAAAGAGCCGTGGGCCACAGAACCGACACAGATGATGTCGTATGTCAGTTGCCATGATGACATGTGTCTTGTAGACCGCCTGCAGACAAGTATCCCTGGCATACAGACCGACGAACTGATTCGTCTGGACCTGTTAGCACAGACGGCAGTCTTCACTTCTCAGGGTGTACCTTTCATGCTCAGTGGTGAGGAGATGCTACGTGATAAGAAAAGAGTACATAACTCTTTTGAGTCGCCTGACTCTGTAAACCAGATAAACTGGGATAACAAGGCGAAATACCCACAAGTATTCAACTACTACAAAGATCTGATTGCTCTACGCAAGCACCACCCTGCCTTCCGTCTCGGATCAGCAGATCTGGTCAGGAAGCACCTGGAATTCATGGAAGCACCAAAGAACGTAGTGGCCTACCGTCTTAAGAACTACGCTGGACGTGATGACTGGCGTGACATCATTGTCATTCTGAATGCCAATAAAGACGCTATCGAGATCACCATTCCACAAGGCAAATATAGTGTTGTATGCTGCGACGGAGTCATCTGTGAGGATGGCCTCAGCACCATCGAAGGCAACAAAGCTGTCGTGGATCCACAATCTGCATTAATCATTCACAACTAAATATGAAGAAAATAATAACGATCTGCTTACTTGTAAGCACGACAATGACCATGGCGGCAACTAAGAAGACCTTAGTTGACCACATCGAACCAACTGATTGGTATATAGGAATGAAAAAACCTACGGTACAGCTGATGGTCTATGGTCAAGGTATCCGTGATGTAGCCAGTGTAACTACCGACTATCCGGGAGTAGTCATCGACAGCATTGTTCGCTTAGATTCTCCGAACTACCTGCTTGTCTATATGAACTTGAAGACTGCTCAGCCAGGAACGATGACACTCAACTTTGGCAAGACAAAGGTACAATACCAACTGAAACAGCGTGAAATGAGTGGCGACAAGCGAATGGGATTTTCCAACGCCGACGTACTATATCAACTCATGCCAGACCGTTTTGCACAGAGTGCCAATCATCCAAAACAGATCAAAGGTATGCGTTCCTATGTTGAAGATCGTACAAAGCCATCGCTCCGTCATGGCGGCGATCTGAACGGTATCCGTGAGCATCTTGACTACTTCAATGAACTTGGTGTCACCGCCCTTTGGTTCACCCCCGTTATGGAGAACGACTCTCCCGATAGCGAAGATGGTTTCTCCACTTACCACGGCTATGCCACCACCAATTATTATAAGGTAGATCCGCGCTTCGGTTCCAACGAGGACTACAAGCGTTTTTGCGACGAGGCTCATGCCAAGGGATTGAAGATTGTGATGGACATGATATTCAACCACAGTGGTTTCGAACATCCATGGACCAAGGACATGCCTTCCAAAGACTGGTTGAACGCCCCCGACTGGCTGAACGAGCAACAGCAGAACAAATACCTGCAGACCAGCTACAAGCTGACGCCAATCGTCGATCCCTATGCTTCAGAGGTTGACCTCAAAGAGACAACCGAGGGTTGGTTCGTGCCTTCTATGCCAGATTTAAATCAGCACAATCCACACCTCCTGCGCTACCTTATCCAGAACAGTATGTGGTGGATAGAGACCGTCGGAATCGACGGCATCCGCATGGACACCTATCCTTACGCTTACGCAGATGCCATGGCTCAATGGATGAAAGAAATTAATGAAGAGTATCCCAACTTCAATACTGTAGGCGAGACATGGGTCACAGAGCCAGCTTATACAGCCACCTGGCAGAAAGACTCGAAACTCGCCAAGACTAATTCTTACTTGAAGACGGTGATGGATTTCTCTTTCTACAACAAGTTCAGTCAGGCAAAGGATGAGGAAACCGACGGCTTTGAGAAAGGACTGAACCGTCTTTACTGTTCGTTTGTATACGATTACCTCTACCCCAACCCGTCGAGTGTCATGGCATTTATCGAGAACCACGATACCGACAGATTCCTGGGTGAAGGTCAAGACACTTTGGCCCTAAAACAGGCTCTGGCGCTGCTACTCACCGTGAACCGTATCCCACAGCTCTACTATGGCGTTGAGATACTTATGAACGGTACGAAGAATATCTCAGACGGCTATGTGCGCCAAGACTTCCCTGGCGGATTCCCTGGCGATGAGCGTAATGCCTTTACGCAGGAAGGACGTTCCAAAGCAGAACAGAGCATGTTCACATGGCTGAGTCGTTTGCTTCATTGGCGACAAGGCAATGAGGTCATCTCAAAAGGCAAGCAAACACAGTTCATCCCCTTCAACGGCATATATGTGATAGCTCGCCAATACCAAGGCAAGACGGTGCTCACTGTTCTCAATGGCACATCGAAGCCCGCCACAATGGATGTCAGCCGTTACGCTGAAGCTATCGGCAAGGCGACTCAGGCAATGGATATCCTAACCAACCGACAGTATGATATCTCCAAGAATCTGGAACTCAGGCCACGAGAAAGTTTGATTCTCGAATTCTGATATCACAGCAGGGGTCGTTTCGGCCCCTGCTTTCTTTTGATTTGATACGAATCTTAAAACATCTGATACATATCAAGATATCCTTTTTGTTATTTTCCCATATCTTTGCAGCTAAAAATAACGAAAGATAATGAAAAGGATAAAATCTGGTTTAAGAAAGAAAAGAATACTTGTATACAGTCTTGCTCTTATTCTTTCGCTCCCTATACAGGCTGCTGAGCAATTTATTTCCTATAGTCCCATCAAAGGGGCCATACACCTACAAGACCTGACCATCGGTATAGATGGTCGGGAACATAGTTGCGTACAACTGGCTGCAAAGAACCTGACGATAGACCTTGAACGGGTCACAGGAAGGACGGCTTCATTCCAGGCCAATTCACCAACCATTCTTATTGGAACTGTTGGCATTCACTCGAAGATCGACCAATGGGTAAAGCAAGGACAGCTCCGTAATCTTAAAGGGAAGACTGAGAAATATATCATCAAAACCATTGACGGTCAGCTTGTCATTGCCGGTAGTGATAAGCGGGGCACGGTATATGGCATCTACGAATTGTCACGGCAAATCGGTGTTTCTCCATGGTACTACTGGGCAGATGTTCCTGTAGAGAAACATAATGATCTGTATGTAAGAGACGGGGAATACTCCGACGGAGAGCCTGCTGTGCGCTACCGCGGCCTGTTTCTTAACGATGAGGCTCCGTGTCTCACTTCATGGGTAAAGAACACATTCGGCACCGACTACGGTAATCACCATTTTTATGAGAAGGTCTTTGAACTGATTCTGCGACTAAAGGGGAACTACTTGTGGCCAGCCATGTGGAACTGGGCTTTCTATGCTGACGATCCGGAAAACCTGAAAACCGCCGATGCCATGGGCATTATGATGGGAACCTCACACCACGAGCCGATGGCACGTAACCATCAAGAATACGCACGTGACCGTAAGGGATGGGGCGCATGGAACTATACTACCAATAAACAGAACCTCGACCGATTCTTCCGTGAAGGCATTGAGCGCATGAAAGGCACCGACGATATCATCACCATCGGAATGCGTGGCGACGGGGACGAAGCGATGGGCAACAGCACCGACACCAAGTTACTGGAGACAATCATCGACAACCAGCGTCGTATCATTAAGGAGGTCACTAAGCGTCCCGCAAAGGAGACCCCACAGATATGGGCATTATATAAAGAGGTACAAGACTACTACGATGCTGGTCTGCGAGTACCTGATGACGTGACTGTACTGCTTTGCGATGACAACTGGGGTAACGTACGCCGACTACCTACTGCAGAGGAAAAGAAGCGTAAAGGCGGTTGGGGACTCTACTACCACGTGGACTATGTTGGTGCTCCCCGCAACTCAAAGTGGATTAACGTCACTCCTATACAGAATATGTGGGAACAGTTGCAATTAGCCTACAATGGCGGTATCCAGAAACTCTGGATTCTGAACGTAGGCGATCTGAAGCCGATGGAGTATCCTATCCAGTTGTTCATGGATATGGCATGGAATCCCAGCAAATATAAAGCAGATAATCTGCTTGACCACACCCGCGATTTCTGTGTAGAGAGTTTCGGTGAGGACCAAGCTGAGGAAGCCGCATCAATTCTGAACCTTATCAGCAAATATAACGGCCGCATCACCTCAGAGATGCTTGACGCCTCGACCTACACCACCGATGAGTTTGCACAGGTAGTGAGCGACTATCAGGCATTGGAGACCCGTGCATTACGACAATTCATCACTCTCAAACCCGAATATCGTGACACCTACCGCCAGATTATTCTCTTCCCTGTGCAAGCCATGGGCAATATCTATGACATGTATTATGCACAGGCCATGAATTACCAGTTGGCAGCATTGGATGATCCCGATGCCAACATCTGGGCAGAGCGTTGCCGTCAGGCTTTCCGACGCGACTCCATTCTTAACCTCCAATACAACAAGGAAATCGCTAATGGCAAATGGGATGGAATGATGACACAGAAGCACATCAGTTACACGGATTGGAACGACTGGTTCCCTGCCGACGAATGCCCGAAACTCAAAGAGGTTCCCAGCCCAGAGCAAGGACCGACATTCTGCGCACGTGACGGCTATATCAGCATCGAGGCCGAGCACACCTTCCTGAGAACACAAATGGAAGGTACTGAGTGGACTGTTATTCCCCACATGGGGCGCACACTTAGTGGTATCGCCCTGATGCCTTATACAGCAACCACCGACGAGGCGAGACTGATTTACCGTTTCAAAGTCAAAGGACAAAAGACTGCCAAGGTACACATCATCACCAAGTCGACCCTCGATTTCCTTGACAAAGGAGGTCTCATCTACGATGTATCCTTCGACAACAACCAACCAGTAAGTGTGAACTTCAACAGCAACCTGAACGAGAAACCAGAAAACATCTACACCGTCTACTATCCTACCGTAGCTCGTCGTGTGGTAGAACAGATTGTAGAACTGCCTCTCGATGACAGTCTTGATACACACATCCTTACACTACACCCACAGGATCCCGGTATTGTCTTTGAGAAAATTGTCATCGACTTCGGTGGCTACCAGCCACAGTACCTCTTTGGGAAAGAGTCACCCAAGAGCTACAAGAAGTAGAAGATAAGACTATTAACGGTTCCCGTGCTCCCTCATGTAGTCTCTTGGTGAAACACCATAGAACTTCTTGAAAAGGGTAGAGAACGAAGCCGAATTAGAGAAGCCACAGGCATACATGACCTCCGTGACGTTCACGCCTTGGTTAGCTAGCAGATAAGCGGCTCGCTTCAGACGTATGTTACGGATAAAGTCATGAGGAGTCTGTCCTGTCAGTTCTTTCATCTTACGATGCAGGTGGACACGACTGATACCCACCTCGTCGGCAATCATATCTACACTTAGGTCGGAATCATCAATACGGGCGTTAATCGTTGCCATCACTCGCTCCAGCAACTTCTCATCCGGTGACTTCAACTTCACCTCGTCAAGTTTCTCCTCTAACTGATCGTTACGCTCATACTTCAAACGGAGAAGCTGATGACTATTGATCAGGTTGATGATGGTACGTCGCAGGATATCCATATTGAACGGTTTAACGATATAGGCATCGGCACCTGTCTCCAGACCTTCCAAGCGATCCTCATCACGGTTCTTGGCAGTCAGAAGCACAACAGGCATGATATTCGTAGACGGGTTGGCTTTTAACTTTGAGCAGAGCATGCTTCCATCCATCTCAGGCATCATCACATCACTGAGAACCAGATCAGGTCGCACACGCAGTACTTCCTTCAATGCTTCCACACCATTGGTGCAAGCGCACACATCATAGTCACGACTCAGTTCACTGACAAGATAGTCACGGATCTCATCATCATCTTCCGCCACCACCAACGTGTGTCTCCTACCGCTCTTCTGAGCAATAGCCGAGTCATCATCCATCTGTTCCAGATCTTCAATCTCAATAGAAATACTCTCTGCCATATTGTCGTCCATCTCCACATCCATCTCCTCTGGTTTCAGGTGGGCATTACCCAATGGAATAGAGACAATAAACTCACAACCCTGTTCTAGATTATGTGCAGAGATCGTGCCATGATGCAACTCCACAAGTGAGCGCGTCAGATCAAGACCGATACCCGTTCCCACATTCCGGTCATTGGCTGTTGAAGCCACCTGATAGAATCGCTCGAAAATCTTGTCAATCTTCTCGTCTGGGATCTTCTCACCATTGTCACTGACAGAAATGGTTGCATTCTTCTCATCATGCGTGACACGGATATCTATTTTTCCTCCTGTCGGGGTGAATTTAAAGGCATTTGAAAGGATATTCATAATCACCTTGTCAAAATTCTGCCGATCTAACCATACCGGCAGGGAAGGCGTATCATGCTCATACGTCAGGGTGATTCCCTTCACCTTCGCCTGATGCTCAAAAAGTGCGTAGATATCTCCGACAAAACCCACGAGATTAATTTCCTTCATACGCATCTGCATCTGTCCCTTATCGATCTTACGCAGATCCATCATCTGGTTAATCAGATGGAGAATACGTTCCGCATTTCGTTTGATCGTCTCATAGACACCTTTCTTTCTGAGATCAGTTTCCTCTTTCAGCAAAGACAGCAATGGAGTCATAATCAGTGTCATCGGAGTCCGAATCTCATGACTGATATTCATAAAGAAGCGTAACTTCGCCTCACCCAACTCCTCCGCATGGATATGCTCTTGCAAGCGTAACCGATCTTGCTCCTTCCGTCGACGGTTAACAACATAATACCAGGTTCCTGCTCCCAACGCAAGCAGGTAGAAGAAACAAGCCCATGCCGATCGGTACCAAGGAGCATGCACAACCACCGTGAACATGCGCTCCGGGGTCTCAATATTATTCCGTTCTGCCTTCACACGGAAGCGATAGGTGCCTGGTGACAGATGCGAGAAAGTAATCTCATTAACACCTGGCTGCAAACGAACGAAGGCCTCACCGTTAATACTATACAGATATGTGATATGCTCGGGATTATCATAGGTCAGTGTCGACATCTGGATGGCAAACGAGTTATCATGATAACCTAACTCAAAATTCCGACTGGCGATAACCGTCGTATCCGTCACATGGAACCGGCCAGATTTTGTCGTATTATTAACGACCTCACCATTGATGGTGAATCCCGTCAACTGCACCGTCGCCTCCCATTTACTCTGTGCGATATCCACAGGATTAAACCACGTGAGTCCACCGACGCCACCAAAATACAAAGTTCCCGTGTTCGTCATCCACGACGCGCCATCGGAGAACTCATTGGATTGTAGTCCGTTGTCAATAAAATAACTCTGTATGAGTTCCGTTTTCGGGTCATAGCAATAGAGACCATGGTCTGTGGCCACCCAGAGTTTTCCACGCAGATCCTGCTCAATAGAAGCGATACCATTATCACCAAGTCCTTTTTCCTCCGCAAACTGCGTCAGCGTTCTCTTCTCCAGGTCGTAACAGCAGAGGCCATCATTTGTACCAATCCAGAGTTTTCCCATAAACTCACGGGCTACACGTACTGGTGTTCCATAATTCAGACAGTTTTTGCCAAAGGTACTAAGCCAACTGCCTTTCTCAACATCCAAACAACAGACACCCATTGTTGTTGCCACATAGATACGCCTCTGGTCTGGTGAGATAGACAGTTGCGAGACATAGGCATTGGTCAGACTGTTGACGTTCCTGTTACTTTCCGCATTTCCTTTCACTGGATAGATGACGGTCTTGCCAGTCTGCTGATCCAGCATTAACATGCCGTCTCCCAAAGTTCCTATCCATAGACGGTTCTTATTATCAACCTCAATATCAAAGATACTGAAATTATCCGGGAAGGGGAAATTGTACTTATGATACTGTCCACCATGAGGATCAATCCATCCACCACCATCGTTATATGAGCCAATCCATATTCGCCCTTGAAGGTCTTCGGCAATCGTCATGACCGAAGCGGGGAAGTTATCTTTGTAGTGCCTGACCTGTTGTCTGTCACTACTAAAACAATAAAGGCCATCCTTATCCGTTCCAACCCATAGGCGTTTCTGACTATCAACACAGGTACTGATGACACAGGCCGAGCCAATCATATTACGGGAGCCTTGTTTATAACCCATATAGTTAAAGCCCATCGAAGCACCCGACTGCATGTATAGTCCCTTTTGTAGAAGTCCCAGCCAAATATTACCACTATGGTCCTCCGTGATTGAAGTAACCTTGCTCTTCGACAGATCGACCTCCGTACTATAATACGGATTATCAGTCAGCACTCCTGTCTGAGGATGATAGACTCCAAGTCCCTCACCGTCATAGCCCAATAACAACTCGCCCCTCCGGTTAAAATAGAGTTCCTCAATAGGCTTTGTCCCCACCTGCTCCACACGAACGAAGTCGTTGCCTTTCAACTGGAACAGGCCTGCCTTCGATGTTCCAAGGTAAATCATACCATTAGAACCTTCGCAGACTTTACGGAGAGATGCGTTCATCGGAGCATCCTTGAAGTAAACACGCGACGACTTCCCGTTATCACAGATCAGACCCTGATTACGGGTCACGACCCACAGGTTTCCTTTCTTGTCCTCCATCATCTGCTCAACAGTATGGACACCTTTCAAAGCGCCACCCACCTGATGAGCATTCTTGGCGTTGTCGATCTTCAGCACGCCAAAGCCTGACGTTCCGACCAGTATTTCACCATTACGTCTTTTCAGGAAGCAGGTAATAAAACAATCGATATGTTTACCTCCTAGGTCCTTTACCTCTACCGTCTGAAAGCGATTGCCGTCATACGTCTGAAGAATACCCCACATACCCAGGTAGAATAGTCCCTGATGATCTTGAACAATACAGTTTACGTAATTGCTGGCCATGCCCAAAGCACCACCTTTCTCTTTCTTGTAGATATGGAACTGGTAGCCGTCATACTTATTCAAGCCATTGCGGGTTGCCAACCAGATGAAGCCGTCATTGTCAAGGTAAACCTGACTGGTAAAATTGCTCGACAACTGGTGGTTAGCGTCAAACAACCGCCCCATCTGCGCTGATATTGAAAGTGTCCAAAAAGTGAAGAAAGTTAGTAGAATCTTCCTATCCATATGTATTGGCATGTTTATGATTTCTTGGGCAAAGATAATGTATTTTTCAAAAACCACCAAGGAAATGTTATATATAATTATGTTTATGGCCCACATTTCCCCGCCGATAGAGAGAACCTGTTCACCTTTTGCTCCCTTTTTGCGAAATGAAACACAACAAAAAGAAGTTGTAACATACAGAAAAGGGCACCTCAAAAAAACTATGTAACTTTGCACCCACTTTTCCTTCAGACAAGGAAGACTTCAATAAACCAATAACGAGATGAAAAAATCAATGAGAACCGTGCTAACAATAGCACTTTTAGCGTTGCCGTTTTCAAGGATGACAGCAGCCGTAGACCCTAATTTCTACATTTTCCTTTGTTTCGGGCAATCAAACATGGAGGGAGCTGCACGCCCAGAGGCTCAGGACCTTGCTAGTCCTGGTCCGCGATTCCTGCTGATGCCTGCAGTCGACTTTCCTGAGAAAGGTCGTAAGATGGGCGAATGGTGTGAGGCTTCTGCCCCCCTCTGTCGTCCTAATACCGGACTGACACCTGTCGACTGGTTTGGCCGTACCCTTGTAACTTCACTGCCTGAGAATATAAAAATTGGTGTCATCCATGTGGCCATCGGCGGTATTGACATCAAGGGATTCCTCCCCGACAGCATCCAGAGCTACATCAAGAAGGCTCCACAATGGATGAAGGGCATGCTTGCCGCCTACGACAACAACCCCTACGAGCGTTTGGTCACATTAGCCAAGAAGGCCCAGAAGGACGGTGTTATCAAAGGCATTCTGATGCATCAGGGTGAGACGAACACGGGTGACCCGAAGTGGGCAGGCATGGTGAAGCAGGTATACGACAACCTGTGTGGCGACTTACAGTTGAAGCCAGAAGATGTGCCCCTTTATGCCGGAAATATCGTACAGGCCAACGGCGAGGGCGTATGCATCGGGTGCAAAAAACAGATTGACGATCTACCAAAGACCCTGCATACCTCACAGGTGATTTCCTCAGACGACTGCACCAACGGTCCCGACAAACTGCATTTCGATGCAGCAGGCTATCGTGAGCTGGGTTGCCGTTATGGCGAGGCCGTCGCCCGTTTCTTGGGATACGAGCCAATACGTCCTAAGATGGAGTCAAGCATCAAGAAGATGGAGGTGCCCGCCGATGCTTTCATCGCGGAGACCACCGTTCCAGGCAATCAATTCCCCAAACTCGACAAGGAACGCCGCGGCTACTTCTACCTGAAGGCTCCTGAAGCCAAGAACGTAGTACTCGACATCTGTGACAAGAAATACAACATGCAGAGCGACGGCGAGGGTGGTTGGACCGCCATCACCGATCCGCTGGTAGAGGGTTTCCACTACTACTTCATGAACATTGGCGGTGTGAACTTCATCGACCCAGCCACTGAGACGTTCTTCGGCTGCAACCGCGAAGCAGGTGGTATCGAGGTGCCCGAGGGCAGCGAAGGCGACTACTACCGCCCACAGCAGGGTGTACCCGCTGGACAGGTTCGCAGCATCTACTATTTCAGCAATGAACAACAGGTATGGCGTCACGCCATGGTCTACACCCCTGCCGAATACGACCTGAAGAAAAATGTCAAGAAGCGCTACCCTGTGCTTTATCTGCAGCACGGCATGGGTGAGGACGAGACTGGCTGGAGCAAGCAGGGTCACATGCAACACATCATGGACAACGCCATCGCCAAGGGCGAGGCCGTACCGATGATCGTGGTTATGGAGAGTGGCGACATCAAAGCTCCGTTCGGACAAGGACAGACCATGGAGACTTATGGAAACTCCTTCTATCCAGTTCTTTTGAACGATCTCATCCCCTACATCGACAACAATTTCCGCACGAAGAGCGACCGTGATAACCGTGCCATGGCAGGTTTATCCTGGGGTGGTCACCAGACCTTCGATATCGTGCTTAACAATCTCGACAAGTTCTCTTATCTGGGAACCTTCAGTGGTGCCATCTTCAACCTCGATGTGAAGACCGCCTACGATGGAGTATTCACCAAGGCTGACGAGCTGAACAAGCAGATCCACTACTTCTTCATGATGAGTGGTACGGAGGGCATGGACAAGATGTTTGGTACAGAGAAACTTGTCAAGAGCCTCAACGATCTGGGTGTGAACGCCCACTACTACGAATCGACGGGTACAGCCCACGAATGGCTTACCTGGCGCCGTGGTCTCAACCAGTTCATCCCACATTTGTTCAAGAAGTAAACTAGAGATATAACAACACAGGCGAAATCTACCTATCTGGTTAGATTTCGCCTTTTTTTTATCTCTTCCTCGTGTGAAAAGGGTGCTGTTTTTCGGTTGTTTTTGACTACGAAGATACAAAATCCATGTCTGTTCTATATGTTTTTCGGTTATTATTTACTTTTTTTGATTCTTTTTGAGCACAAGGATCATCTTATTGCGTAGCATCTTACAATTCTCGGATGTTACGATTGCGTCCGCTATGATACAAATAGTAAAGTATATGATACGCTCGAAATAATATTTCTAGAGGAATTGTCGTACCTTTGCGGCTGAATAAAGATATTATAACATAAAACAAATTCTTCAAATGAAAAGACTATTACTCGGACTGACCCTGCTTGTAGCAGGTAGCATGTCCACATTCGCACAATGGCCGCAGCCAGTTGATCCAAATGCGGGAATTGGACTGAAAGATGCCTACAAAGACTATTTCACCATTGGTGTCGCAGTGAACAAGAGAAACATTCAGGATTCTGACCAGATTGCACTCATCAAGAAGAACTTCAACAGCATCACTGCAGAAAATGACATGAAAGTGGGAATGATGCAGCCCAAGGAAGGTGTTTGGAACTTCGGTGCTGCCGACAGCATTGCCAATTTCTGCCGTCAGAACGGTATCAAACTGCGTGGACATAACCTCTGCTGGCATTCTCAGTTTGCCGACTGGATGTTCAAGGACAAGAAGGGCAAGCCCGTCAAGAAAGAGGTATTCTACGAGCGCCTGCGCAAGCATATCCACACAGTGGTAAATCGCTATAAGGACATCATCTATGCATGGGACGTTGTCAACGAAGCCATGGCCGACGACGGTCCTCAGATGTTCTGGCCCAAAGCTAGCCCTTATCGCCAGAGTCAGCTATTCAAGCTCTGCGGCGACGAGTTCATTGCAAAAGCCTTCGAATTCGCCCGCGAGGCTGACCCCGACGTGCTGCTGTTCTACAACGACTACAGTTGCGTGGATCCCGGCAAGCGTGAGCGCATATATAACATGGTAAAGAAGATGTTGGATGCTGGCGTACCCATCGACGGTATCGGTATGCAAGGCCACTATAACATCTATACTCCCGACGAAAAAGAACTCGACAAGACCATCACCCGTTTCAGTGAGTTGGTAAAGCACATCCACATCACAGAGCTCGACCTGCGTACCAACACAGAGAGCGGTGGACAGTTAATATTTGCCCGTGGTGCGGCTAAGCCACAGGCGCCCTACATCGCCACCCTTCAAGAAGACCAGTACAACCGTATCTTCCGTGTTTTCAGAAAGCACAAGGATGTCATCGACAATGTAACATTCTGGAATCTTGGCGATAAGGACTCTTGGCTCGGTCTGAACAACCACCCGCTGCCTTTCGATGAGAACTACAAGCCAAAGGCTTCCTATAGAGTGATCAGAGATTTCGATACAGCCAGCGACAACTTTGTACCAAAAGAGGACTTCGTTCCCAACAAGTGGAACCAACCCGGACAGGAGTACCCACAGGTTAACAGCGAGGGTTATGCTCGTTTCCGCATAGAGGCGCCCGATGCCAAGTCTGTCATCGTCAGTCTCGGTCTTGGTGGCCGTGGCGGTACAGTGCTCCGCAAGGACAAAGACGGTGTATGGACTGGTACTACAGAGGGACCGATGGATCCTGGTTTCCACTACTATCACCTGACGATTGATGGTGGCGTAGTAAACGATCCCGGTACCGGCAACTACTTTGGCTCTTGCCGTTGGGAGAGTGGTATCGAGATTCCCGCACCCGACCAAGATTTCTACGCCTGTCGTACCGATATTCCTCACGGGAACATCCAGAAGATCCTTTTCTATTCAAAGAGTCTTGGCAAGATGCAGGAGGCAACCGTATATCTGCCCAATGGATACGGCAAGCTCGTGAAGGGCAAGCAGGAACGCTATCCTGTTCTCTACCTGCAGCACGGATGGGGTGAGAACGAGACCAGTTGGCCCGTACAGGGTTGTGCCGGTCTGATCATGGACAACCTGATCGCAGAAGGCAAGATTAAGCCCTTCATCATCGTGATGGCCTATGGTCTGACCAATGACATCAAGTTTGGTACCATCGGCAAGTTCGATGCCAAAGAGTTTGAGACCCTGCTTGTCGATGAGCTCGTACCTTTCATTGACAAAAACTACCTCACCAAAGCTGATAAATGGAATCGTGCCATGGCCGGTCTGTCAATGGGTGGTGTTGAGACGAAACTCATCACACTGCGCCGTCCGGAGGTATTCGGCTACTGGGGTCTGCTCAGCGGTGGTCAGTATGCTCCCGAGGAGATCAATGACACGAAACAGGTACGTCTGATCTTCGAGAGCTGTGGTTCAAAGGAGTTCCCCGACGGCATCAACAAGTCGGTTGAGGCACTCAAAGCCGCAGGTTACAATGCTGTAGGATTTGTGTCGGAAGGCACCGCCCATGAGTTCCTGACCTGGCGTCGTAGCCTTCGTGAGATGGCTCCCCTGCTCTTCAAATAAGAATCAGAACACCTGACGATGAAGATTATAAAAATCATGCTCGTTCTGACGAGCATACTGTCTCTTTCGGCGATGGCACAGAATGTGCTATCGCCGAATGGGCATATATCGGTAAAGGTTCATGACGACCGACTGATTGTTTGTTATAAACAGCAACAGGCTCTGGAGTTGACACCAACGGCTTTTCAGTATTCTACAACGGAGTCCGCACTATCATTTGTCAGACAGGTCAAAGACGACTACCGCATGATAGCTGGCAAACGTCTCCACTGCACCAACGAAGCCAACGAGTACCAGGTCCCTTTGCGCGACAAGCATGGACGCTTGGTTGTCAGACTGTACAACGACGGCATCGCATTCCGTTATGAATACGACAACCTGCAAGACCAAAAACCATGGGAAGAGCAGACTATCTATCATATACCCGAGGGGACACGTCGTTGGATACAACAGTGGACTGAGGCCTACGAAGGTTTCTTTCCCCTCTCCACAACAGCCAAGGCAAAACCAATACCGAGCTTCAATCGTCCATCCGTCACTCCAGACGGATATAACAATCGATGGGGCTACCCCGCCTTGTTGGAGCCCCAAGATGGTCTCTTTGTCCTGATCAGTGAGGCGAACATCGAACGAAAACAAAGTGCTTCTTGCCTCTATGGTGCTGACGGCGACTACCGTGTAGTTCCCGATGAGAACGAGGTGAAGGTAAATGGCAGCTGGCACACACCTTGGCGTGTGGCCATCATCGGTCAACTGTCCGACATCGTACAGTCCACACTGATCACGGATGTCAGCGAGCCATGCCGGATTGATGATACGAACTGGATTCATCCCGGTGTGGTATCGTGGATCTATTGGGCCTATAACCATGGAAGCAACGACTACAATATCATCAAGAAATACGTGGACATGGCCGTCACCCTGCATCTGCCTTACGTGCTTATCGATGCCGAATGGGACGAGATGAAGGATGGTAAGACCATCGAAGATGCTGTCGAATATGCCAAGTCACAGGGAATCAGGCCGATGATCTGGTACAATTCATCTGTGGGCTGGATCGATGGTGCTCCCGGACCGAAATTCCGACTGAACAAGCCAGAAGATCGAGAGGAAGCATTCGCCTGGTGCGAACGCATCGGCGTGGCAGGCGTAAAGATTGATTTCTTCTCCGGTGACAACCAGATGAACATGGATTACTGTCAGGACTTACTGGAGTGCGCTGCCAAGCATCACCTCCTTGTGAACTTCCACGGTGCCACTATCCCCAGAGGTTGGCAACGCACTTATCCGAACCTGCTTAGCACCGAAGGGGTCTATGGTGCGGAATGGTATAACAATGTACCGACCTTCACCGACAAGGCCGCTTCTCATAATGCCACACTCCCCTTCACCCGCAATGTCATCGGTCCGATGGACTATACCCCATGCACGTTCAGTGACTCCCAGCATCCGCATATCACCACAAACGGACATGAGTTGGCATTGACAATTCTCTATGAGTCTGGCCTACAACATCTTGCCGACAGACCCGAGAGCTATCTGGCACAACCAAAAGAGGTGCAGGAATTCTTGAGTCAGCTCCCAGTCGTATGGGACGACACCCGTTTCGTCAGCGGCTACCCTGGTGAGTCTGTCGTGCTTGCCCGCAGAAGCGGCAATATTTGGTATGTAGCAGGCATCAATGGTACGGAACAGGAGAAGACCTTCGCCCTTGACCTAGACTTCATCGGGAAAGGAATTCATCGCACGACACTTTACCTGGATGAGCCGAAGACGGAGAGTCTGTGGAATGTGGAAACCATAGACCGTCTGCCCGATGATATCACCTGTCTGCCAAGAGGTGGTTTCGTTGCCATCATCGAGACCCTTCAACTCGACGAAGTGAATATGCCGCTCTTCCAAACGAAATACACCGCCGACCCATCACCGCTTGTCGTAGGCGACACCCTCTTCCTCTATACCTCACACGATGCCTCACCCGAGGATATTCCTGATGAGAACGAGGAAGGATCCGCAGGATTCTTCATGTATGATTGGTTGCTGTGGTCGACCACCGATATGGTAAACTGGACCGAGCACGGAGCCGTAGCCTCACTAAAAGATTTCCCTTGGCGGTCACGCGAGAACGGTGCTTGGGCCATCCAGACCGTTGAGCGTAACGGGAAATACTACCTCTATGCCCCACTGCACGGACATGGCATCGGTGTGCTGGAGGCCGACTCTCCCTACGGACCGTTCAAGGATCCACTGGGTAAGCCTCTGGTATGGGATCAGAGCAACTGGTACGACATCGATCCTTCGGTCTATACCGACGACGACGGCCAGGCGTACATGTATTGGGGGAATCCCTATACATTTTGGGCAAAACTCGGTAACGACATGACCTCCCTGACCAGCGAAGTGTCCAAATTGTCGCATATTCCCAACTATCAGGAGGGGCCATGGTTCTATAAGCGCAATGGGCATTATTATCTTGGATTTGCATCCACCTGCTGCCCCGAGGCTCTGGGTTATGCCATGAGCGACTCACCGACAGGTCCCTGGGAGTGGAAAGGTTATATCATGCGCCCAACAGAACGTAACCGCGGCAATCATCCCGGCATCATCGACTATAAGGGGCATTCGTACGTGTTCGGACAAAACTATGATCTGATGCACCTGGACACCTTCGTGCATCACGAGCGCCGCAGCGTCTCAGCTACGGAGATCACCTACAATGCCGACGGTACGATTCTGGAAGTACCCTATTGGTTGGATCAGAAGCCGATGAAACAACTATGTTGGCTCAATCCCTATCAGCGTGTAGAAGCCGAGACGATGGCCTGGGGCTACGGACTGAAGAGTGCCAAGATAGGAATAGAGAATACGGGTGTTGTGGCTGATATGCCATCATCCACAGGAAAAAGGAATCTGTATATCTACGACATCAACGATGGTGAGTATATCAAACTTCGCGGTGTAGACTTTGCCAAGGGCGCCAAGCGTTTCATGATGACTGCGGCATCAACAGGCGGTGTTACTGTGACCCTGCGACTAGATAGCAACAAAGGACCTGCGATCGGTTCGGTTATCATCGGCAAGACCGGTAGAATAGAGACCTATCGCTCATTCAGTGGCATCGTTAAAAATGCAGCTGGTGTGCACGACCTCTACATCTGTTTTGATAAAGTCAGCGGTGATGTCCGCCTAGACTGGTGGCAGTTTAAATAAAAAGGTATGAATAGAAGAGTGTTTCTTTCGGTTATATGGCTATGCGTGATAACTGCACCAACCACGGCACAGGAAAAACTGATAGTAAGCTATGTAGCTAAGAATGCCGTACGTGTGAGATATGCTACCTCTCAGGCCATCTCCTCCTTACCCGATTGGTTATATGTCAAGCACGATGAGTTGAAGACGGCAGATGTCTCGGCTGAAGTGGAAGGGAACAGACTGACGATAAAGGATCAGACAGGGAACGTCGTTTTCAATGCCATCACCCATCAACTTCAGGCTGGCGAGGCCACGCTGACCTTCTCCTCACCGAAAGATGAGTACCTATACGGACTGGGGCAGTTTCAGGACGGCTATAGCAACGTCAGGGGACTGTCACGACGCCTCACACAGGTCAACACACAAATCAGCATCCCCATGCTATTGTCAAGCAAGGGTTACGGTGTATTATGGAACAACTACGGTCTGACCGAGTTTAACCCCTGCGAGAAGAGCGTGAAACTCCTAAAACGCACAGGAATCGGCGAACGTGAGGTCGTGAATGTGACATCGACCGAAGGTGGAAAGCGCGAAGTACGCGAGCGTCATATCTTCGACGCTACAGTTGACATCTTAGAAGATGGCGACTATAGCCTGCTGTTGGATGTTGGTCAGAAGATGGCCCGCCGTCACAACCTCTGCATTGACGGACAACCGGTGATAGAGATGCAGAACCTCTGGCTGCCACCGACAGCGTCGCGAATCGTATATCTGGCCAAAGGGCGTCATCAACTATCAGCAGAGTTAACCAAGGACGATCAACCTGTGCTTTACTATCAAAAGGTGAAAGACGAAACGACGTTCCGCTCGCCTGCAGCCGAAGCCGTTGACTACACAATCTTTATTGGTACACCCGACGAGATCATCGCCACCTATCGTGAACTGACAGGCGAATGTCCGCAAATGCCGGATTGGGCTTTAGGCTATATCCATTGTCGCGAACGTTTCCATTCGTCAGAAGAGATCCTTCAGACGGCCAACCACTTCCGCAGCGAGCAGCTGCCGGTAAGCGTGATCGTTCAGGACTGGCAGTACTGGGGCAAGCATGGTTGGAACTCCATGCAGTTCGACGAAGATAACTACCCCGACCCCAAAGCCCTGACCGACAGCCTGCACAAGATGGGAATCAAGCTGATGTTAAGCGTATGGTCGAAGATCGACAAGAACTCAGAAGTAGGAAAGCAGATGGAGGCCGCTGGTCACTATATCCCCGGAACCGACTGGATAGACTTCTTTAACCCTGATGCTGCAGCAGCCTACTGGAAGCATTTCAAGGAGAGGCTGCTACCTCTGGGCATAGATGCTTGGTGGCAGGATGCTACCGAACCAGAAAACGACGATCTGCTGGGCAGGAAGGTGAATCATGGTCAATGGACGGGCGAGCAGGTGCGCAATGTATATCCGCTGTTAGTCAACAAGACCGTTTACGAAGGTCTGCTGCAAGCAGGCAAGGCTCCCATGATCCTAACACGTTGCGGCTTTGCTGGTATCCAACGATATGGTTCTGCCATGTGGAGCGGTGATGTGGGTAACGATTGGGAGACCTTCCGTCGACAGATCACAGCAGGACTGGGGATGCAGGCAGCAGGCATCCCTTGGTGGACCTATGATGCTGGCGGTTTCTTCCGTCCTCAGAACCAATATACTGACAGTGCTTATATAGAGCGTATGCTACGTTGGATTGAAACGTCGGTCTATCTACCATTGATGAGAGTCCATGGATATATGAGCAACACCGAGCCCTGGAACTACGGCGAGGAAGCGCAGACGATCATCGCAGAATGCCTAAAGGAACGATACAGGCTGCTGCCTTATATCAAGCGCCAGGCCAAGGCCGTCGCCGAAGAGGGTAGTACGCTGATGCGCCCGCTGGTATTCGACTTTGCCAATGATCCAGAGGCTCTGAAACAGAAATATGAATATATGTTCGGCAAAGCACTTCTGATAAGTCCTGTCACGGAACCTGGGGTAACGACATGGCAGACCTATCTACCCCAGAACCCAGATGGGTGGAACGACTATCACTCTGGCAAGCACTACGACGGCGGGCAATATGTCACGACACCCGTCAGTAAAGCATATATCCCTGTATTTATCCGTGCAGGATACACTATTCATTAACATAACTATTATCTTATGAAAACAAAAACTATTCTTATTCTCATGTGCTTTTTGGCTTGCTGTATGCAAGTCAATGCCGGAACCATCTGTCATGATGACGGTACGGTGACATTCCAGTACAAGAACGACCAAGCCAAGGAGGTTCTGGTAGATGTGCAGTTTGCCGGACGCGTCCCTATGGTACGCGATGAGCAGACCGGCCTGTGGACAGTGACCCTAGGGCCTGCTGCGCCAGACATGTATCCCTATTGTTTCGTTGTCGACGGAGTGAGCATCATGGATCCCCAGTGCGATCTGTATTTCCCCAACGAAGGGTTCAAGAACAGTCTGTTGGAGATTCCCAGCCGGGAAGGTTCTTTGGCACACGACATCAGACCGGTTCCCCATGGATCTGTAATGTATATCCATTACTTCTCCACGAGTCTCGGCGCTACCAATCAAGCCGTGGTTTACCTGCCACCTGGCTACCAAAGAAACCGCGACAAGAAGTATCCCGTCTTCTACCTGATCAGTGGAACCACCGACACCGAGGAGGTATACTATAAAGTAGGACGCGCCAATTACATCCTCGACAACCTGTTGGCCGAAGGAGCGGCAGAGGAGATGATCATCGTCATGCCCTACGGTAACCCCTATAAGCTGTTACCCACCAAACCCGGTATGGGCGGCATGCCGCAGATGCAGTTTGGACGCGACGTCTTCAGTCTTGACCTGATCAACGACCTGATGCCGTATGTCGAACAGCACTTCCGCACCATCAACGATCGCGACCACCGCGCCATCGGTGGTTTCTCACGTGGTGGTAACCAAGGTCTGTCAAACGGTCTGCATCATCTCGACAAGTTCTCATATCTGTGTAGCTACAGTTCGTTCACCTCGACAGACATTCCTGGAGTATACGATAATGCTGCCGACACAAACAGCAAGCTTCATCTCTTCTGGCTCGGCGTAGGCACCGATGATTTCCTCTTCGGTAACGCACGCGATTACATGGAGTTTCTTGATAAGAAGGGTATCCGTTCTGTGAAGGAGTTTACAACCGACAAGTTCGGACATACCTGGATGAATGCCAAATATTTCCTCGACAAGACCCTGCGTCTGCTCTTCAAGCCAGATGTCGCTGAGGAAGCCATGAAGAACGGGAAACCTGCGCCAGCAGCTACTGGTCAGGAACAGCAGTTCACCGCAGGTGTGATGGCACGACTATTCCCCAAGCCTATCGTCTCACCCGAATACAAGGACAACAGCATCGCCTTCCGTTTCAAGGCTGCCGACGCTAAACAGGTGTCACTCGTCACAGAACTGTTGAGCGAGCCTCTGCCTATGCAGAAAGACGACGACGGAGTATGGAGCGTAGAACTGACGGATCAGATCATGCAGCCCTTCACCTATTATTTCTTGGTCGACGGTATGCAGACAGCCGACCCGAACGATATGTATCTGGCACCATCTAAGGGTTTCAAGCCCAGCATTGCCGACCATCCCGCTTCACCTTATCACTTTGCCGGGATGGGTGCCATCCAGCATGGCATGGTCAGCTACAATCTGGATCTGAACGAGGCATGGTACGTTCCCGGCACGGATATGAGGGAGAGTATGCCGAAACTCATCCAACTGGTTCCTGGCAAAGACGACACCATGGAGAGCTGGTTCAAGATTGGTGGTGCCGATGCCGTTGCCGATAAGCTGATCGCCGACAAAAAGATCAAACCATGCATTCTGACCACCAGTTCGCTGGACTTTATGAAACAAGCCGGCGACAATGCTCCTCAGATACAGACACTCCGGGCCGATGATTACAAGACATGGGCCGAGCGCCGTCAGGCATTAGAATCACTATTACTCAAACAGAAATGAAAAAGATACTATTCTCAACAATGATGCTGTGCCTGACATCCGTAGCCATGGCACAGCCCCAAGGAGGCTTCGGAGGCTTCCAAGTACCACAGGTAAAACTGGAGACATCACAGGAGTGGAAAGACGTGAACTACGCCGGCGACGATCAGGCCTACCATACCTGCGACATCTATCTGCCTAAGAAGGAACAGGCATCTTATCCCGTCGTTATCCATATCTACGGCAGTGCATGGTTCAGCAACAACAGCAAAGGCATGGCCGATCTCGGCACCATCGTCAAGGCACTGTTAGAGGCTGGGTATGCTGTGGTATGTCCCAACCATCGCTCCAGCATGGATGCCAAATGGCCAGCACAGATCCATGACATCAAGGCTGTCATCCGTTTTGTACGGGGAGAGGCACAGACATATAAGTTCGACACCTCGTTCATCGCCACCTCCGGTTTCTCTTCCGGCGGCCATCTGTCATCTGTCGCAGCCACCACCAGCGGAACAAAGCAAGAGACCGTCGGTACGGTCGACATCGATCTGGAGGGTCAGATCGGCAATTATACCAGTGAGAGTAGTGCTGTCAACGCCGCCTGCGACTGGTCTGGCCCTATTGACCTGACAGCCATGGACTGCGGCGAGCATATGCAGATGGGCGAGAACAGCCCCGAGGATGTGCTGCTGAATGCCAAACTCGACAAGGAACCAGACAAATACCTGAGTCTGAGTGCCACCACGTATGTCGACAAGAACGATCCTCCCCTCATCATCTTCCATGGCGAAAAAGACAATGTCGTTCCCTGCTGTCAGGGAAAGAAGTTGTTCGAGACTCTGAAGGCCGCTGGTGTGAAAACCGAGGCTACATTCGTTCCTGAGGGCGGTCATGGCATGGGCATGTATGCCGAAGAGAACCTCCAGAAGATGGTCAACTTCCTCAATGCTGTAAGGGCAGCAAAATAACAGTTCAAAGAGATGACACTCGGAAGTGTCATCTCTTTTTTTACTCTTACATCATCTTTTTCTTCAAAAAACGAAGAAAAACGTTCCATATTTCTGATTTATTTCGTATATTTGCAACAACAATCAGTCTACTAGCCCGTTAGTGCGTTTATGAAAAGAATACTCGGCCTACTTCTCTTAAGTCTCATTTCTGCGCCGTCACTCATGGCACAGAAGGCCTCATCGCCCAATCAGTCGAGAGAGAAATGTCCGATGATCCAGATTGAGATTGAACGACTTCCTGACCTGAACATCCCCCGTGCAGGACATGAGTTATTCTATGTCAACGGTGAGCTCGTCGTGGCTGGCGGTCATACCAATGGCTTCGTGCCCACCCCCACAGCAGAATACTATCGCAATGGCAAATGGAATCAGTTGCAGATGGTCTACAACCATGATGTCGGTTTCTCCGTTGTATTGAAATCGGGAAAGGTGCTGCTGGCTGGAGGCTGTGATCAGCCTATCGGCATCGGCCAGACTCATCTGGCAGAACTTTACGATCCCGTCACCCACACCTTCGACGGCTTTAGTAGCATGGACCTGAAACGGACGCTTGCCGCTGGTTTGGAGATGGATAATGGACAAGTGGTCATCGCAGGCAACTGGTACCACAAGGACGGTATCGAGGTGTTCAATGGTCAGAAGAAATTCACCTATATCAAAGACGCGACTGTTGAACGCTCCCATCCTTATATCCTCCGCACCTCCAAAAGCGACGTCATCATCTTCGGCATGTCTGGCATTAGAGGTGACACGATTTCCTGCGCCGTGGCCGACCGTCTGGAAGGTGACACCATACACCTTCCACTGTTTGAGTCATGGCGTCTGTTGCCTGTCAGTCACCATCGCCCTGCTGAGAGCTTTATCGGTGACGAGACGAAGAATCTCTATGCCTATCTGATACCGGTTCAGGACAGTACCGGACAAGTGGCCATCGCAAAAGCGGAGAACGGGAACTTCTCACTCTTGCCCACCGTCTGTCCTATACCGATGCGAAGCCAATGGGAGAATATCGAGTATTACACACCTGTCTTTGTCGATCAGAAAGCCGGACGAGGCTATATCATGGGAAGCAGCCATGATGACCATTCCAACCAAGAAAAAGCCCATCGCTTCTACCTTCTTTGTATCGATTATGCTCATGCCACCGAAAGTAAGCCTGCGCCATTGACACTCTACTACACCGACACGCTGTCTTTCTGTCCAGACAACGTACCAGTCTTTGACCATGAAGGTAACTTACTGATGGCTGGCGGTCTGCTCGACCACAGTAATTTCACCCCCTCTGCTGCCGCCTATCTACTACGCATCGCTCAAAGTCCAACGACGATCAAGGCGGGGAACAACTGGCAGTGGCTTTTGACACTACTCATCTCGACCATCCTGATTGCAGCTTTCCTGATTATCTATCTGATTCTACATAGAAGGAAGCATCATCGGGCATTATTAGAGCAAGAGTTCACGGATGATACTGATGACAAGCCTTATTCCAGAGCCACGCTGATACAGAATATCCGTAAGTTGGTTGAGAGCCAGGAACTCTATCGGAAAAGTGACCTGAAAGTTTCTGACATCGCAACCATGCTGGGCACGAACAGTCGCTATATCTCCGACTGTATCAACTCATGCGAAGGATGTACGTTCTCCAATTTCATCAATCGTTATCGCATCAACTATGTCCAGGAGATCATGCGACATCATCCGGAAAGGAAAATCTCAACGGTGTATATGGAAGCAGGCTTCAGTAATGAGACATCTTTCTTCCGCACCTTTAAAGCCTTGACGGATATGACGCCGAAAGAATGGATGGAAAAAATCGACTGACAATTTCAGAAATTATCAGTCGATTTTCTTTTTTTGTTAGTACCCCCGTTGCTTTTCTTCCTTATATTTGCGTTATAGAATAATCGTTGTGACTCATCGGCGAATCCTATAACAGTACTAACAATAAAATATTAAGCATTATGAAAAAATTGTATTTACCCTGTCTGATGCTGGTAGCATCACTGACATGTTTGTTCTTATCATGTGAAAAGGACGACGATTCTTCTGGCTCCGAGTCGAAGTACGCAGAGAAATTCTTCTCTATCGAAAATGGTACTTTCCATAGTGAGGGCATGCCAGAATCCACAACCGAAGCGACCATCAGTGGTGTAGAGATGAACGACTATGCACTGACTGGCGGCTTTAACTTCATCTCCGTGAACTCCAACCAGGAATACGATCGTTTCTACGTTGGCGTAGATGGTCAGAACGGTTATATGGAGATACCTGCTAACATGACCACAAGGACACGTGACGCCAGTCACTACTACATGATCCCGATTGTCTACGGACAAGGAATGAACAGTAATCTCGTCATGGTCATCAAGGCTCGTACCACCGCCGGAGATATCACACAGGGTTTCCGTAAGACGGTTACCTTCGTGGAGAGTGAAGAAGGAGAGTTAACCATCAACCTGACATTCGACAGGAAGAAGGATCTGGACCTCCATCTGTTGACCCCCAGTGGCAAGCACATCTACTACAATGCACGTGAATGGACGGTAGAGGCCGCCGACGGCTCTACCATCACCTACGGTCTGGACCACGACTCAAATGCAGACTGCCGTATCGATGGTTTGAACAATGAGAATATCGTTATCCCCGAGGAAGCTATCGAGCCTGGTGTATATCAGGTATACATTGAGATGTATAAGAACTGCGACAAGAGCATCGGTACCGATCTCAACTGGCAGCTGACAGTCCGCTACAAGGGCAATAGGGTCAAGAACCTCATAACGATGCCTGGTCCTGGCGACAACTCGATGGCTTTCACCGACGGTGCCACCACGCTTGAGAGTACTGGTGTCTCGCCCAACAATCCCGTCTGGGGTCGCTATCCCTATAATCATGCTGGCAGAACCCAGAAATATGTCATGGACTTCAAGATCAAGGAGTCTACGAGATCCAACGCAGCTCCAAAGATCAAGTGCATTTATAAGCCCACAGCAACGGATATGGCCAAACAGATGGACAGGGAAGAAGGTATAGAATAACTGTCTCTCATCATTTTGTTGTTAATCTATAACGACAGAGACCGACTTATTTTCGGTCTCTGTCATTTTATTCACCAAATCGCTCATTATCAGCTATCTATCTGGAAATGATACATTTTCCAAACTATGTGATACAATGAAAGGGGAAGCGTTTTAAGGTTTTTCGTATTTTTGCAACAGGAAATCCAATAATTAAGGACCTAAACCCAAATAACAATTTATGAAAAAATCTTTGCTTCTTTTGCCATTGTTGGCATTGTTGGGCTGTACGATGCCCGAAGTCGAGACACCCGTCCTTACCGTTGATGGTGGCAGGATACAGGGTGTGCTAGCCGAGAATACTGGCGTGTATGTCTATCGCGGTATCCCCTATGCCGCTCCCCCTATCGGCGACCTGCGCTGGAAAGAGCCACAGCCAGTGGAAGCGTGGGACAGCATCCGAATTTGCGATAAATTCGGTCATCCCGGTTATCAGTCCGTCCACTATCCTGGTTACTACACCTCTGAATGGGGTTATGGCGATGAAGCACCTTACAGTGAGGACTGCCTCTATCTGAATGTATGGACGAAGGCACCCGGTCAGGTCGAGAAGAAACTGCCGGTAGCTCTTTGGATTCACGGTGGTGGTTACCGCGAGGGTTGGGGCTCGGAGCCTGAGTTCGACGGTCAGGAGTGGGCCTCAAAGGATGTGGTGCTCGTCACGATCAACTACCGTCTCGGCATTTTCGGTTTTATGCCCTATCCAGAGCTGTCGGCAGAGAGTCCCCATCAGGTCTCTGGCAACTATGGCATCCTCGATCAGATCCAGTCGTTGAAATGGATTAAGCAGAATATTGCGCAGTTTGGTGGCGATCCCGATAATGTCACGATCTTCGGACAGAGTGCAGGTGCCGGTAGTGTGAAGACACTCTGTGAGTCTCCCCTGGCCCGTGGTCTCTTCAACAAGGCAGTCATCATGAGTGGCGGTGGTATCAACGTGCCAGCGAAAGAGGGTGAGGAAGCCATGCCGGCTACCCCGATGGTGAAGTTCTTCACCTACAACCCGACGCTCAAAGAGGCCGAGGCCGAGACCAAGAAAGTGATGGACTGGGCCGGACTCACCAACCTGACCAAGCTGCGCGCCGCTTCAACAGAATTGCTCTACACAGTCGGAACACTTTATAATATGGTCAACAAAAGTGACGTCATGATCATGGAGCGTCCCATCATCGACGGATACGTATCACTGAAGAACTTCGACGAGGCAACCCGTGGCGGAACAATTGCCGATGTACCCTATATGATTGGATACACCCTTAACGACATGGGCTCGATGGCACCCGGCATCGCTGAGTTCTGTAAGGTACGTGAGAGTCAGGGTGGTAAGGCATGGGCCTATGAGTTTGCCCGTCCGTTACCCGACGACGGCCATCATCCCGAGATTACCAGTCGTCTGAAAGGTGCTTTCCACTCCAGCGACCTGTGGTATGTCTTCAAGTCGCTGCAGCACTGCTGGCGCCCTTGGACACAAGGCGACTGGGATCTGTCTGAGAAGATGCTGACTGCCTGGACAAACTTCGTGAAATACGCCAACCCGAATGGTGCCGAAGGTAGCGAGGGACTCTCATGGACGCCCTGTACGGCTGAGAACCCGCAGTTCATGCTCTTCAAGCTCGATGCTCAGGATGCAGAGGCATCAGAGATGGGTGCCCCCATCCGTCCCGAATAACGACAGACACCCTATATGGTATATAAAGACGGCGGCGTCATCACGCTGCCGTCTTTAAGTTACTTAATAAACCGGCACAGAGACTAAAGACCACACCCACAAAAATCAGTGCGAGCAAGACCGCGACGAAGGTCAGTGCGAAATAAGCAAGCACCCTACGTTTCGTGAATCCCGAGAACTGCTTGAGAGCCACAAAGACCATCCAGTATGCGATAATACTGACTGGCCATATCAATTTCCCGATGATGGCATATAGGGTATACACATTTGACACATACACCAATGCCACAAAGAACTCGGAATAGCGCAAATCCTGTACGGCCGGACTCCGTCGGAAGAAGAGGAAATAAAGCGGTACAGAGACTAACAGAAGCGTGAATAGCGAGAAGATGGCCGGATTCTTCTTTCTTAATCCATTCATAAACTTCATGAAACTCAGTCCGTCGTTGACATACTGGTTGTCCACCTTCTTCCCATTCTTGTAGACCCCGCTGTCATCACTTTCCTTTTCAGCGATTTTCTCCTGAAGCAATGAAGCGATAGAATCAGCTTTCGCATCCGACAGGCCTTTCTTTTCTTTGATGGTCTCAACCAGGTTCTGTTTGGCATCCGCCTCTTTCTCCTCCACTCCGAAGTCGACGCCATGCTCGATGAGTAATGAGAGAGCTGTCAGTAGGAAAAACATCTTAAATGGGGGGAAATAAGCCGACTGCATTCCTCCGAGGTAGTCATGAATCATATATCCCGGACGGAACATCAGGTCACGGATACTCCGGAACATACCCCGGTTTCCGATGCCCCACACATCCAAGAAAAGCAACAAGGCCTTCTTAAATGAGAAACGGCCGACGACAGCCGACTGTCCGCAACGAGGGCAGTAGTTTCCCTGATAGAGCGTGCCACAGGAGGCACAAGCATGCTGATTCTCAGAGAGCGGCTTCACCTCGTGAGGCCTACGTTGCCACATACGGAAAGCCCTGTACCACATCTTACGCCGCTCTTTGTCAAAGAGGTATTCTATCCGATACATGATGATAATGGTTTGTCTCTGCAAAGATAACATCTTTTTTCTTATTTCTCTTTCAATCTGTGAGTTTTTTCACCTACTTGTTGTATCTTTGCATGCGAATCCTAAAACGAACAAAGAAATGAAAAGACTCCTGACTATGATTCTGATCCTTTGGGCCGCCATGAACATGACGGCACAGAGTACCTGTAATGAGAAGATCCAGAACCCGATGCTGTGGGCCGACGTGCCCGACCCCGACGTGATCCGTGTGGGCGACACCTTCTACCTTGTGTCCACCACCATGCACCTGATGCCAGGAGCGCCGGTGATGGCCTCGAAGGATCTGAAGAACTGGGAAACTGTCGGTTATATCTTCGACCGTCTGACCGACTCACCGAAATACGACCTGCAGGAAGGAACGGCCTACGGGCGCGGTCAGTGGGCCACCTCCCTGAAATACCACAAGGGTAAGTTCTATGCGCTGTTGGCGCCCAACGAGGAGGGCGCTATGGGTGACACCTATATCTTCTCAGCCGAGAAGGCCGAAGGGCCGTGGACCATCGTATCAAGGATGCGCCATTTCCACGACTGCTCGTTGTTCTTCGACGACGACGACCGTATGTATGTGGTCTATGGCACTGGCGAGATGATGGAGCTGAAACCAGACCTCTCAGATGTCATCGAGGGTACTCACCAGCAGATCTTCGAGCGCGAGGCCGACGAGACAGGACTGTTGGAGGGCTCACGTATGATCAAGCATAACGGCAGATACTACCTGCTGATGATCTCGCAGGCCTATGCCCCCGGACGACATCGTCGGGAAGTGTGCTACCGTGCCGACGACATCCACGGTCCGTATGAGAAGAACGTGATCCTGGAGTCAGACTTCGGCGGATTCCCCTACGTGGGACAAGGCACCATCGTCGACACACAGGACGGCGACTGGTATGGCATCATCTTCCAGGACCGTGGCGGTGTGGGACGTGTACTCACACTTTCCCCCTGTCGTTGGATCGACGGTTGGCCGCAGATCGGCGACGAGAACGGGAAGGTGCCCGAGACGATGCGCCCGCTGAAGAGCGGACAACCCGAGACTGCCATCGTGAAAAGCGACGAGTTCGGTGATGCGAAACTCGGTCTCCACTGGCAGTGGAACCACAACCCCATCAACCAAGCCTGGTCGCTCACGGAGCGTCCTGGCTTCCTGCGCCTGAAGACCAACCGTGTCGTGCCCAACCTCTATCTGGCGCCCAACACCCTGACCCAGCGCATGGAAGGTCCGACATGCAGCGGTGCTGTGCTGCTCGACCTCTCGCACCTGAAGGACGGCGACTGCGCCGGTCTGGCCGCCTTCAACAGCGACTCCGGCATACTGACGGTAAAGCGCCAGGGTAAGAAGCTGACGCTGGAGATGAGCGAGCAGACCGTCAGCCTCACCGACCGCGAGAAAGCCGTAGAGAACCACACGGAGAAGATCATCGCACAGGTGCCACTGAAGCAGACAAAGATCTGGCTGCGCATCGACGGCGACTTCCGTGCCGGTGATTCGAAGACGAGCGGCGGGTTCGGTCCCGGCCGCGACCTCGCCACCTTCTACTACAGTCTTGACGGCAAGCAGTGGACGAAGATCGGCAACGACTATAAGATGGCGTTCGACTGGCGCCGGTTCTTCATGGGCTCTAAGTTCGCCATCTTCTGCTATGCCACGAAGAAAGCCGGCGGCTATGTCGACGTCGACAACTTCGTATATTCGAAACAATAACCACCAACAATTAAAGCCAACAACATGAGAAAGTATTTATTCATCCTGGTCTTCGGACTACTGGGCATGACTGCTGCACAGAGTCAGCCGTTACTTAAGACACACGTAGAGACCGGCGACGTGGAAGGTGTTGCCGACGGTACCACCCTGGCTGTCTACAAGGCCATTCCCTATGCCGCCCCTCCTGTGGGCAACCTCCGTTGGAAGGCACCACAGCCCGCCAAGCCTTGGCAGGGAGTGAGGGTATGCGACACGTTCGGCCCCTGGCCGCCCCAGCCCGTTCGTCAGGGCCTGACCCCCGACATGATGAGTGAAGACTGTCTCTACCTCGGTATCGCTACCCCTGCCACCTCGGCTGACGACCGTCTGCCAGTGATGGTGTGGATCCATGGCGGCGGCTTCCAGACCGAGCACTATGGCGGCGATCTGTGGAAATACCTCGCCCTGCGCGGTGTGGTCATCGTCAGCGTGGAGTATCGCACTGGTGCCCTCGGCTTCATGGCCCATCCCGAGCTGACCAAGGAGAACGGCGAAGGCCATTCCGGCAACTACGGTCTGCTCGATCAGATCTTCGCCCTGCAGTGGGTGCAGCGTAACATCGCCAACTTCGGCGGCGACCCCTCCAATGTCACCATCTTCGGAGAGTCGGCAGGTGCCATCAGCTGTAGCATCCTCTGCGCCTCACCGTTGGCTAAGGGCCTCTTCCATCGCTGCATCAGTCAGAGCGGTGGTTCGTTCGCCCCTTGGAGCGACCAGCCGCGCTCACTGGGTCTGGATGCCTCACAGAAAGGTGCCGAGGCCCAAGGTCTCGCCTTCCAGAAGCACCTGAAAAAGAAGTCGTTGAAAGAGCTACGTAAGATGGACAGTCAGGCACTCTGTGGCAAGGATGTCGGCTTCGGTGGCTTCTGGCCCTGTGTCGACGGCTATGTGATCTGCGACGACCAGTACCGCCTCTACGAGCGTGGCGAGTATAACGACGTGCCCGTCATCGTGATGACCAACAGCGACGAAGGCGCCCTGTTCTCCCACTCCATCAAGCCCGAGGACTACGAGAAGCAGATCCGTGGCATCTTCGGCTCCTATGCCGACGAGGCCCTGAAGACCTATCCGGGCAGCACGGTCGACGAGGCGTTCCATGGCTTCGGCGACGCCTTCCGCGACATGGGCTTTGCCTGGCCTTCCTACGCATGGGTCAGTCTGCAGGCCAAGACCGGCAAGAGTCCGGCCTATGCCGCCTTCCTAGCCCAGCCCTCCACACGCAGTTTCTCGCCAGACCCGCGCCGTCGCGGTGTGGCTCATGCCGATGATATCCTCTACCTCAACGGTGAGTTCCTCAATCAGCCCGACAAGTACCCTGCAGAGTCGGCCGTGGCAGAGATCATCCAACAGTACTGGGTGAACTTCGCCAAGACGGGCAACCCGAATGGCAAGGGTCTGCCCTACTGGCCGTCGTTCGACGACAGCAAGCCCACCACGATGCAGTTCTCCAACGGAGCCTCACTCATCATGCGCCCCAACCGCGAACAGATCGACTTCGTCGACCGTTACTACAAGGCCAAGCGTGAAGAGACAGAAAGCCAGAGGAAGAGATAAGTATAACAAACGTAAGAATATAACGACTTGAAAATAGACGTAAACCACCTGTATAACGAATCTTAGGGCAGCAATTAAGTTGCCCTATGCATTCTTGTCTTGTTCATAATTTGATATATGCGACAAAGATTCTTTTATTTACTTGTATTGGCCGCGGTACTTGCCTCCTGCTCTGGAGACAAAGTGAAGTATCGTATCGGAATATCGCAGTGTTCGGATGACATATGGCGTAACAAGCAGAATGCAGAGTTGCGCATGGGTGCTTATTTCCATGATAACGTGGAACTGAAGTTCGCGGCGGCCTACGATAGCGACGAGCGGCAGGTGCAGCAGATTGACAGTCTTGTGAATGATGGCATCGACTTGATGATTGTGGCACCAAATCAGGTGCAGACCATCTCGCCTGCTATCGATCGTGCATACGAAAAAGGCATCCCTGTGATTGTGTTCGAGCGCAAGACCAGTTCACGGAAATATACCGCCTTTATCGGTGCCGACAACTACGAGATGGGCCGTATGATGGGCGAATACATCGCCTCTCGACTTCATGGACAGGGAACGGTGTTGGAGATAAAAGGATTAGAAGGCTCGTCGTCTGCCATCGAGCGCCATAATGGTTTCATGAACGCCCTGAAGGATACACCAGGTATCAAGATCGTTGGCTCGCTACAGGGCGACTGGACAGAAGAGAGCGCAGTCGAGGCTATGAAGCAATGGTTGGCAGACAATCCTGATAATCGTGTTGATTGTGTTTTTGGTCACAACGATCGCATGGCGATGGGAGCACGTACAGCAATAGCCAAGTCTTCACTTGCAACTATTCACGTTCCCCTTTTCTGCGGCATCGATGGTCTGCCTGGCGAGAACGGTGGTATCCAGCTGGTGCGCGACTCCTTGCTTGATGCTTCATACATCTATCCCACGCATGGTGATCAGATCATAGAATTGGCCGTTAGCATACTTGAGGGCAAGCCCTATAAAAAAGAGACCATGTTGATGTCTGCCCTTGTAACAAGTGACAATGCCAAGGTACTACTCATGCAGAGCGAGGAATTGATGCGACAGGCCGACCATCTGGATCAGTTACATAATAAAGCCGACAACTACCTGCATGAACTTGACACCCAGCGTGTCGTGAATTGGCTCGCCATCGGCATCATCGCGTTACTTATCGTCGTCTTCGTATTGTTCTACCTCTATCATTTACGGAAAATCAGTATGCAAAGAGCGCGCGTGGTTAACACTTTATGGAACCTTAAGCCAGAGGATGTCACAGTGATCTCGGAACCCTCTGAGTCCCAGAAGACGTCCGAGATTTCAGAGGCATCAGGAAGCTCTGTTATCCCAGAGGAAAGCGACGCTTCTGCCGTCTCTTTGTTTATCACGCGTTTTAAGGAAGTCGTGGAAGCTCGTCTGACAGACAGTAATACCAGTGTGGAAGATCTGGCAGAAGACATGAACCTCAGTCGCGTGCAACTCTACCGCAAGGTGAAGGCTGTGACAGGCTCGTCGCCTGTGGAATTGCTACGAACTGCTCGCCTGAGCTGCGCCTACCAGTTGCTGCTTACTACCGACAAGAGCGTCTCTGAGGTTGCGTATGCCGTCGGCTTTACCGCTCCCAGCTATTTCACGAAATGTTTCAAGGAGGAGTATGGCATGGTGCCGGGAGACGTAAGGAAGTGAAAAAGTGAATAATCTGCTGCCGGCTCACGAGTAAAAGCTAAGAAATATCGTTCATTCCATTGCAAAAATGTTTCATTGCAACATATTTCGCATGGGATGAACGATATTTTTAATGCCCAAGAACAAATAGTTAGTACTTTCACAGCAGATTTTCAAACAGACAGAGTATTAACTTAAAACAAAAAAAGACAAATGGAAAGACTAAGGAGATTCCTAACGAGCACGCTGCTCATCTTTGCGAGTACAATAATATACGCGCAAACGGAACTGACGGGTTCTGTCGTCGATGAGAACGGAGAAGGCGTCATCGGTGCCACCGTAAAGGAGAAAGGAACGACGAGCGGTACTGTTACCGACTTCGACGGGAACTTCAAACTAAAGGTTGAGGCGGGCACCATGCTCGTGGTGAGCTACATTGGCTATGACAATGTGGAAGTGGCTGCCGCCCCAGGCATGAAGGTGCAACTGAAAGAGAACGCCAGCGAACTGGCAGAGGTCGTGGTGACGGGTTACCAGAGCCAGCGTAAGGCCGACCTCACGGGTTCTGTAGCCGTGGTGAAGACCAACGATATGAAGACGTCGAGTGATACCGATCCCATGCGAGCCTTACAAGGTAAGGTGCCGGGCATGACCATCACCTCGAACGGCTCGCCTGTAGGCACTGGCACCATCCGCATCCGTGGCGGTGGCTCGTTCAACTCGTCACAGGATCCCCTCTTTATTATTGACGGGGTGCCCACGACCACGAGCCTGAACACCCTGAACATGAACGACATCGAGTCGATGCAGGTATTGAAGGATGCCGCCTCGGCCTCTATCTACGGTAGCCGCGCTGCCAACGGTGTGATTATCATCACCACCCGAAACGGCAAGAAGGGTGACAAGGTGAAGGTAGACTTCTCGGCCAATCTCACCACCCAGTTCTACAACAAGCAGACCATGATGAAGTTGGCCAACACATCGGAATATGCTACTGCCATGGCACAGGCTGCCATGAACGACGGCTTGGACCCCGAGCAGTATGCCAACAACTACGGGCTGACACTCAACGCTGCCAACGGTAAGCATATTCAAGCCTACGACCCCGCCACGGGACAAATGCGCCAGTTCATTGTGAACGGCCTTTACGACGGCTTCATGAACTCTAAGAAGACCATGCGTTTCAGCGACACCGACTGGCTCGACGCAATCAGTCGCACGGGTTTCTTGCAGAGTTACGATCTCAGTCTCTCGAACGCTACAGAGAAATCATCGGCACTCCTCTCTTTCGGTTATAAGAAGAACAACGGTATCCTGAAATACACCGATTTCGAGAGCTTCTCTGGTCGCATCAACACCAGCTACAAGGTGAACAAGATCGTGAGCGTGGGTGAGAACGCCACTATCACCTACAGTAACCAGGTGGACTGCCAGCCTCTAGAGAATGCCCTGAAGATGTCGCCTACACTACCCGTATATGAAGAAGACGGCAAGACCTTCTCAGGCCCTGTAGGTGGTATGAGCGATCGCCAGAACCCCCTACGTGAGCTCTACCATAACCGCGACAACCGTCTGAAGATGTGGCGCATCTTCGGCAATGCCTATGTCAACCTGCAGCCGGTCAAGGGCCTGACGCTGCGCTCTAACTTTGGCCTTGACTACTGGTCGGAGTTTATCCACAGCGTTACCTATACCTGGCACTCTGACGTGGTGAACAACTCTACGCCCTCTGCCAATCTGGGCACTAAGAACTCCGTGAAGTGGACCTGGTCGAACACAGCCAATTATAAATTCAACATCGGTGCCGACCACAACTTCATCGTGCTGGCCGGTATGGAGCTGCACCGCGACGTGGAAGAGCGCTCATCGGCTTACGCACAGATGTACGCACTGGAGAACTACGACTACATGTGGCCTGATGCCGCCACGGGCACCCAGCGTGCCGGCGGTATCCGCGAGGGCTATAACCTGGTATCGTTCTTCGGCAAGCTGGACTACAACTGGAAAGACTTGGTACTCGCTTCGTTCACCATCCGCCGCGACGGTTCTTCACGCTTCGGTGAGAACAACCGCTATGGTACCTTCCCCGCCTTTACGCTGGGCTACCGTCTCTCCGAGAACTTGAAGCAGGAGTGGATCAATGACCTGAAGCTCCGCGCCTCATGGGGTGAGACCGGTAACCAGGCTATCTCCAACTACGCTCGCTACGGTCTCTATGCTGCCACATACGGCGGTGGCCGCAACGAGTCGACAGCCTATGATCTGGCGCTTGCCGGCAGCGGTATCTTCCCTTCTGGCTTCCGCGCCACACAGTCGCAGAACAACAACCTGAAGTGGGAAACGACCGAACAGTATAACCTCGGTATCGACTTCACCCTCTTCGGCAGCTCCGTCTATGGTACAATGGATGCTTATATCAAGAATGTGAAGGACATGCTCATCAACCCTGCCTACCTCGGATCGGTGGGTGAGGGCGGCGCCTCGTGGCTCAACGGGCCCAGTCTGCGCAACTGGGGTATGGAGTTCGCTCTGGGTTATCGCGGCACCACCGATTTCGGTCTGAAATACAACGTAAACGGCAACCTCGACTTCTTCCGTCAGCGCGTGACCTACCTGCCCGAGACGACCACAGGCTCATACGTTCACACCGCCAAGGAGAACCTGGTGGAGGCTAAGAAGCCCTATGGCTCGATTGTAGGTTATGTGGTCGACGGTCTGTTCCAGAATCGTGAAGAGGTGCTGGCTGGCGGTCAGGAGAACGCCCGCGTGGGTGGTCTGAAATATGCCGACCTCGACGGCAATGGCATCATCAACGAGCAGGACCAGACCTGGATCTTCAATCCTGTACCCGACTTCTCATGGGGCTTGAACTTCGAGCTGGGCTACAAGGACTTCGACTTCTCGATGTTCTGGCAGGGTGTCGCTGGACAGGATGTGTATAACGACCAAAAGTTCCAGACCGACTTCTATAGCATCACCGATGCCGGTTCGAACAAGGGCAACCGTATGCTCGATGCCTGGACAACAGCCAACACAGGCAGCAACATTCCCGCTCTGACCACCAACAACGTGGGCAACGAGAACCGCACCTCTACCTATTTCGTGGAAAACGGCTCCTACGCTAAGCTGCGCCAAGTGCAGATAGGCTACAACCTGTCTGACAACCTCTTGAAGAAGGTGCGCATGAGCAGTGCACGCGTCTACATCTCTGGGCACAACCTGCTCACCCTGAAGAGCAGCTCTCTGACCTGCAGCGACCCCGAGAACCCTCGTTGGATGTATCCTAACAGCACAAGTTTCTCGATTGGTATTCAAACATCATTCTAATATATAATAAGGTAAAGATTATGAAAGCAATATATAAAACAATCTGTGCAGGACTGATCGTCTGTGGTACGTTGACATCATGCAACGATTTCATCGACGTAGAACCACAGGGCGTCATCAGTGAAGATCTCGCCATGAGCCAGCCTAATGAAATGGTAACTTCAGCTTATGCCAAACTGGGCGACGACTGGTACACCTATCCGTTTAATCTCTGGCCTTATGGCGACGTCTCCTCTGACGATGCCATGAAGGGCGGATCGGGCACCACCGATACCAACTATCATCCTGTGGAAGTATGGTCGACGCTGACAGCCTCGACGCCCGACCACATGGACGAGCAGTGGTATCACTTCTACTGTAGCATCTCACGCTGCAACCGCGCGCTGGTCTCGCTGGCCGAATACGGGAATGCCAAACTGGGTGAGGAGAAAACCAAAATCCGCGAGGGCGAGGTGCGCTTCCTCCGCGCTCACTTCTACTTCAAACTCGTCCAGATGTGGTACCAGGTGCCCTGGATCGACGAGGAGGTATATAAGAACCACACCGAGGAGCAGACACCCAACACCCAGTTCACCCATGAGGAGCTGATGGACAAGATCGTGGCTGACTTCAAGTTTGCCTATGATGTGCTACCCGTACAGCAGAGCGAAGGCGGTCGCGCCAACAAGATTGCCGCCGCAGCCTATCTGGCCAAGTGCTACCTGACTATGGCCTGGGGCGATGGCTATGAGGCTTCGACCGGTGCCGGCCACATCAACAGCCAGTACATGCAGGAGGTGATAAAGTACACTAACGATGTGAAAAACTCACCATACGGCTACCTGGAGGATTTCGGAGATATCTTCCTGCCGGAGTACAAAAACTCGAAGGAGAGTGTCTTCGCCGTACAGCACAGCGACTATCAGGACGATAATACCCTTTACGGACGCGCCAACTGGAGCAACATGCTCAATGGCTGCTGGCAGATATGGTCGTGCGGATGGGACTTCCACAAGCCCACGCAGAACCTCGTCAACGCCTTCAAGACCCGTGACGGACTGCCCATGTTTGACGACTACAACGATGAGATTGCCTATCCTATCAACGGTGTGCCTACTGCCCAGAAATGGGATCCGCGCCTTTTCCATACCGTCGGCATGCCCACTTTCCCCTACAAGTACGAAGCCGAGTACACCATGACCAAGGACAACAGTCGCACACCGAACACTTACGGCTACTATACCTCACTGAAGGAGGTGCCGCAGCGTTCGAAAGGAGAGACCTTCGACAATCCCTGGCAGGCCTTCGCCATGAACGACTATGTGCTGCGCTACACCGATGTGATGCTGATGCGTGCTGAAGCCCTCATTGAGACAGGACAACTGGAGGAAGCCCGTACCATTATCAACGACATCCGCCAGCGTGCCAAGAACAGCATCGCCAAGCATATCCAATATGCCGCCAACCAGTGCGACATTGCCCTCTATCCTGCCAGCTATTTCTCTAATAAGGAACAGGCCCGCAAGTGCCTGCAGTGGGAACGACGCTTAGAACTGGCCATGGAGAACGGCCGCTACTTCGACCTGCGCCGCTGGGGCATCGCCTCGCAGACGCTTAACAAGTTCTTTGACAAGGAGAAGGATGCCATCTACGACGGTCAGACTTACGCCCAGTATTATAAGGACGCCCACTATACGCCCGCAAAGAACGAGTACTTCCCCCTGCCCTACATCCAGCTCTACTACGTGCCAGGGCTCTATACTCAGAATAAAGGATATAATTAAAGTGGGGAGTTAAGAGTTAAGAATTAAGTATTAAGAATTAAGAGTTATGAAAAAGATATCTATCATTATAATGGCGATGTGCGCACTTATCCTGACCGCTTGTCAGGATAAGGACATCGACCGCAAGACCATGATCCTCTCGGCTCCCGATGCCGCACAAATCACCGGTGCCTTGAATGGCGATGACTACACCTGGACTTGGTCTGCCCAGACAGAGCAGATGCAGGTCAGCATCTATCGCAACGGCACGCTCTCAGTCAGCGAGACCGTCAGCGGCAACAGCTATACACAGAAGGACGTGCCAACGAACGTGCCATTTGAGTATGTCTTCAAACTTACCGACGGCACCAATTTCTCTACTGGCGTTATCAAAAACTATCTGCGTGAAGGTGCCACCAGCATCAGCGGTGTGCAGATGTCGCAGGTGGATAAGGCTGGCGGCTACGATGCCCTCGTAGAGTGGAACAAGACTGCCGATGCCACCGGCATCAAGTTCTCCGCTACCAATGGCAAACAGACCATCAATGAGACTCTCCCTGGCACAGCCACTTCCTATACGATCTCCGACGTAAAGACTGGCGACACTTGGGAAGTCACCCTGACTGCTGTGAACGATAAGGGTACAGCCCTCTCGACCCGCTCATCACTTCGCATCGGTAAGACTGCCATCGGCTTCCTGAGTGTCTACGCCTCGCCTGAAGAACTGGTTGCCAATGGTGATGACGACGAGGCCTCGGCCTGGCTCTGGCTCCACGAGACCTATCCGACGGCTCAGTTCGTGCCTTTCACCAGCATCAACTCTGCTGATGTCATCGAGCCCTATCGCGTGCTCTTCTGGCTTCGCGACCTAGAGGGTGTCAGCGAGAGCGACGTTTGGAATATACCCACCGACGTAGAGGCCGCCACGCCCATCATCCGCGAGTGGTACAAGGCAGGCGGTAGCCTCCTGCTCTGGAGTCACGCCACCGTCTATGCTGGTCATCTCGGACGCCTCAATCTCGACGACATGAAAAACAACGACCATGCCTTCGGTTTCGGCTTCGGCGGCATTAACAATGACGTTTGGAAGATGGCTGTCGAACTGTATCCCGACCATAAGTTCAAGAAAGATCACTCCTCGCACCCCATCTACAAGGGTCTGGAGGTGGAGACAACCGCCGATACGAAGCTTATCGCCTTCAAGGGACCAGGCTGGACGGAAGACCACAACTGCCTCTACTTCAATCTTCCCAGTCTCTTGACAGGTATCGGCAATAGCGAAGAGGCCTGCTACACCCAGTGTACCCAGACCTATGGTATCTATCCGCTCGGCACATGGGATGGTCAGATATGGTGGATCAGTCAGATGAACGTCTGGGAAGCCCAACAGGGCAACACAGACTTCCAGGGTACGCTACTCTGCATCGGTAACGGTGGCTGCGAGTTCTCGATGAAGAATGCCGATGGCACGCCCGACAAGAGTGCCCACCCGAAGAATAACATCTATCAGGACAATATCCTCACCCTCGCGAAAAACTCCTTGGAGTATCTGAAAACACGATAAAATATGTAAATTTGCAGCAGAAACTTAAAACAAACGAATATGAAGAGACTCATGATGATGACTGCCCTACTGATGGCGGTGACAGTGAAGGCCCAAGGTCCAATGATCCTGGGAGATAATCATGCCATGCTACGGGTGAAGCAGGGAACAAAGTATCTGCTGCTGCCCGTGCAGGAGAAGGAAGAGAATGCGAACATTGCCGTGCTCGACATACGTAACGAGATGGTACAACGGCTGAACGTCCGTCTGGCCGTGGACAAAGTGGATTATTTCGTTCCTTTCGAAATCAGGAACGGACAACTGTTAGATATCACCTTTCATGCCGACAAGAGGACGACAGGAGCCATGAAGGATTTCGTGTGTTGGAAGGAGATGAAGTACTCGGACACCTTCGACACGACAAACCGCGAACGCTTCCGTCCACGATATCACCACACGCCGTTGTATGGCTGGATGAATGATCCGAACGGTATGTTCTATAAGGATGGCGTGTGGCACCTGTACTATCAGTATAACCCCTATGGCTCACAGTGGGAGAACATGAGTTGGGGGCACTCCACCTCGCGCGACCTGATTCACTGGGATGCTCAGCCGCTGGCCATCGAGAGCGACTGGCTGGGAGCCATCTTCTCGGGCAGTGCCATCGTTGACAAGGACCATACGACAGGATTCGGCCGCAATGCGGTCGTAGCTATGTACACGTCGGCTGGAGCCGCTCAGACGCAGAGCATCGCCTACAGTACCGACGGCGGACAGACATTCACTAAGTATGCCGGTAATCCTGTCATTACCTTCAACGCCCCTGACTTCCGCGACCCCAAAGTATTCTGGCACGAGCCTACAAGCAAATGGATGGTGGTGCTGGCAGTGGGACAGGAAGTGCAGTTCTACAGTTCCAAGAACTTGAAAGAATGGAAGTACGAGAGTTCATTTGGTCGTGAATACGGCAACCACGATGGCGTATGGGAATGTCCCGATATGCTTTGCTTCGGCGAAAAGTGGGTACTGCTGCTCAACATCAATCCCGGTGGACCTTTCGGTGGCTCGGCTACGCAGTACTTCGTTGGGCGGTTCGACGGCCACACCTTTACGTGCGAAGACAATCCCTCAGAGACGAAATGGATGGATTACGGCAAGGATCATTATGCTACCGTCACCTTCCACAATGCTCCCGAAGGCCGCATCGTAGCACTGCCCTGGATGAGCAACTGGCAGTATGCCAACCAAGTGCCCACCCAGCAGTTCCGCTCAGCCAATGGATTGCCCCGTGACTTGGGTATAAAGACCATTGGCAGCGAGACCATCCTGACCTGCATCCCCTCGAAAGAGGTGATGGCCCTGCGTGGCAAGAAAGTAAAGCAGCCGACGGAGGCCTGCGAGATCGTCATCGACATGAAAAGCTCGACCGACATCGTCCTGTCTAATGCCAAGGGTGAGCAGGTCACGATGCACTACGATGTCCAGAAGCAGGAGTTCAAGATGGATCGCACGAAGAGCGGCGACGTGAGCTTCAGTGAGGCATTCCCTTGTGAGACCGCTGCTCCCACCTTCGGTAGCATCAAGCAGTTGCGTCTTTTCATCGACCGCTGTTCCATCGAGGCCTTCGACGCAGAAGGAAAGATGGTGATGACCAACCTTGTATTCCCCTCAGAGCCCTACAACACCATAAAGGTAAAGGGCGGTAAGACAACCATCTACCAACTTGATAAATAAAAACAGACCATCGTTCATTATGAATAAAACTAGTAAACTCGCCCTCATCCCCGTGATGCTCTGCTTCTTCTGCATGGGCTTCGTGGACTTGGTGGGCATCGCCTCCAACTATGTGAAGGCCGACCTGGCCCTGAGCGACTCCGTGGCCAACGTATTCCCCTCGTTAGTATTCTTCTGGTTCCTCATCTTCAGTGTTCCTACGGGCATGCTGATGAACAGGATTGGCCGTAAGAAGACTGTGCTGCTCTCACTTGTGGTGACAGTCGTGTCTCTGCTTTTGCCGCTGTTTGATGAGTCGTTCGGCATCATGCTTGTGGCCTTCTCACTGCTAGGCATCGGCAACGCTCTGATGCAGACATCGCTCAACCCGTTAGTATCGACCGTGATGGGCGGCGGTAACCTTGCTTCTACGCTCACTTTTGGACAGTTCATCAAGGCCATCGCCTCGTTCTCTGCTCCCTATCTCGCCATGTGGGGTGCCACGATGGTCATTCCTGAATTCGGACTGAACTGGCGTGTGCTGTTCGGAATCTTCTTGATCGTTGGAATATTGTCATCGATTCTGCTCCTCATCACGTCTATTGACGAACCAGCCATTGAGGGCAAGCCTTCCACGTTTGTGGAGTGTTTCAAACTCCTGGGCACCCCCATCGTGCTGCTGTCGTTCTTTGGCATCATGTGCCATGTGGGCATCGACGTGGGTACGAACACGACGGCGCCGAAGATCCTCATGGAACGACTAAGTATGACGCTCAACGAGGCAGCCTTTGCCACGAGCCTCTACTTCATCTTCCGTACCATCGGCTGTCTGACGGGTTCGTTCTTTCTCCGCGTACTCAAGATGCGAACGTTCTTCATCATCTCGGCGGTGATGATGGCGCTATCGATGTGTGGTCTGTTCTTCGGCACGCAGCAATGGATGCTCTACATCGCTATCGCATTGGTGGGCTACGGCAATTCGAACATCTTCTCCATGTGCTTCGCCACCGCCCTCGAATCGATGCCCGAGAAGCAGAACGAGGTCTCGGGCCTCATGATCATGGGCTTATTCGGCGGCACGATCTTCCCCCTGCTCATGGGTTTCATGAGCGACGCCATGGGACAGGCCGGAGCCGTGCTGGTGATGGCTGTCGGTGTCCTCTACCTCTTTACGTATATCAAACAAATAAAGACCACATAAAACTATGAATCAGAAACGTTATGTAGTAGGACTCGGTGAGGTCCTGTGGGACGTACTGCCCGAAGGCAAGAAACTAGGTGGTGCCCCTGCCAATTTCGCCTATCATGCAGGACAATTCCTGGGTAGTGACTACACGATCGCTATCAGTGCGCTGGGAAAGGACAAACTGGCCGACGAGACCATTGAGGCTCTGAAGGAGCATGGTCTGAACAATCTGCTGCCCCGTGTACCTTATCCTACTGGAACAGTACAGGTGCAGCTCGACGAACAGGGCATCCCCACATATGACATCAAAGAGAACGTCGCATGGGACAATATCCCTTTCGATGACGACATCCAACAAATAGCCCGCAACTGTCGGGCCGTTTGTTTCGGCTCATTAGCCCAGCGCAACGTGGTGAGCCGTGAGACCATCCAAAAATTCCTTGATGCCACGCCCGATGACTGCATAAAGATCTTTGACATCAACCTGCGCCAGCAGTTCTATACGCAGGAGATTCTGCGTGAGTCGTTCCAGCGCTGCAACATCCTGAAGATAAACGATGAGGAACTGGTGCTCATCGGCCGCATGTTCGGTTATCCTGGCCTCGACATCGAGAACAAATGCTGGCTCATCCTGGGCAAGTACAATCTCGACATGCTTGTACTCACATGCGGCACTAACGGTAGCTATGTATTCACCCCAGGTCACATTTCCTTCCAGGAAACGCCTAAGGTCAAAGTGGCCGATACGGTAGGCGCAGGCGACTCCTTCACCGGCTCATTCGTGGGTAGTATCCTTAATGGCAAGTCTGTGCCCGAGGCTCATCGCACCGCCGTTCAGGTCTCTGCCTACGTCTGTACCCAAAACGGAGCCATGCCCAGCTACCCAGAAGAACTGCTGCAATAAGGAAGGTCGCCGTTTGTCATGAAAAAGTGCCTGAAAAAGTGTTCGGCTGAAGTTACAAACTAGAAAAACCGAGGGGGCTTTTTACTCCCTTTTTGCCCTATTCGGAGTGGAGAACGAGGCTACACCGGGTGGGGGTGCCTTCTAACAGTCAAAGAGATAGTCTCCACGACGGTAAGGAATGGCACTTACAAGTGAAAGAGATAATCCCTATACCCCCTAAGGGATTATCTCTTTCTCTTGTGGAGCCTATCTGAACGACTCTTGGAGCCTATCTCGTTGAGCGTAAGATGCCACCCTGTTTTCGCATATGCATAATCATCTTATTATCAGTCAATTACAAAAACCACCCAAAACTCGCATCTATGGCCCTCACTCCAACGTTCCTGACCTACACGCGAGTTATGAGGGGGTGTTTGTCAAGATATATCGTGGTTGGCCCTTCGATGCTTCGATTGGCCCTTCGACAAGCTCAGGGACCGAAAGCACCACTGAAGGCACTCGTTTCTAATTATGACTTCGCCGAAGGTACTTTCGTTCGGGAATGAAAAGAAAAACGGTTTTTTCTTTTGTATTTCGCTCACTTATTCGTACCTTTGCGACAAAGTTGCGAAGATACGCCATCTCGGCAGAAAAAAGAATGCGCTCTTTTTGTTCTACTCTCGATTTATTCGTATCTTTGCACCCAAACATAAAAACCACCAATAAATGAAAACCTTTAAGAAGAAAGCAACGTTCTTGATGATGCTGACGGGCATGCTGCTCCTGACAGCACCGTCGGCGATGGCCACCAAGTTCCTTGGCATCCATATCATCGACAAAGACTATCTGATGGTGCATTTCCGCGACGGTGAGGTGCACTACCGTGACAACGGCACCGGGCCGAGTGCCTATCTGGGACATTCGTTCGCTGCAGGCGACGACACCCTGCTCGTGTTCGGCGAGCGACTGAAGGTGGGCGAGGCGCAGCAGGCCGCACTCTGGCGCGTCAGCTCGGCCGACGACAAGGCCTTCGCCGCGGCACAGCCCGTGAACATCTGGCGGAAGTCGAAGCCGATGAACACCGATAACACGCTGTCGAGCGAGCTCGACCACTGGCTGTTCATCCAACTGCCGCAGTCGATGAGACAGGGATGCAGCTATACGGTCAGCATCCCCGACGGTATCGGCGCCGACCAGACGACAGCCACCATCCGCTTCGACGTGTGGAACACCCCGTCGGAAGCCGTGCATGTGAACATCATCGGTTATGCACCGAACGAGACACGGCATGCCGCCGACCTCTACCAGTGGTTGGGTGACGGCGGTCAGCGCGACTACAAGGCATGGGAGGGACGGAAGGTCTATCTCTATAACGTGAACACCAAGAAGAAGACGGCTGCCGGTACGGTGGCCTTCTGGAAGACGATGGCCGACGCAAAGGAGGAGGCCGGTCAGAAGAGCCTCATCGGCACCGACGTGTGGAACATCGACTTCAAGGGCGCGACTCCGGGCCGTTACCGTCTGGTGGTCGAGGATGTGGGCTGCAGCATGGACTTCGACATCGCTGCCAACGTCTATTTCCAGCCCTACCGCTACTCTGTGCGCGGCTACTACTACATGCGTCTCGGCGAGCCGAAGGACCCCGCGCATGTGTTCCCCGTGCCACGACAGCCGCAGTTCATCCCCGAGACCGACCCCAAGGGCTTCACCGTCTACAAGACCGATCTGCAGCCCTGGCATCCCGAGTGGCGGAAGCTACGGATGGACGTATGGGACGAGCCCCACTTCAAGAAGCTCTTCGAGTCGATCTTCTGGCAGCACCGTCTGCCGGGCAACCCCGTGAACACAGAGGTCAGGGGCGGTCACTCCGATGCCTTCGACTGGGACCGTCATCTCGCTCACGTCAGTAATATCTACGACATGCTGCTGCCCTATCTCCTCTCCGGCGGACGACTGACCGATGATAACCTCGGCATCCGCGAGAGTGGCAACGGCATCCCCGACATCATCGACGAGGCCCGCAACGAGGTGGACTTCTTCCTCTCTATCCGCGACGGTGAGGCCTACTCGCAGGGAGTCACGAACCCCTGTGCCGACTGGAGCGTGATGTTCCAGGCCGGTTGCACGACGATGGCCGCCTGGGCGAACGCCGCCAACTGTGCCGTCCTCGCCGAGGCCTTCCGCATCCAGCAGAACGACTCCCTGCGCCAGTACTATACCGACGAGGCCATCAAGGCCTTCCGCTTTGCCAGTCGTCAGGACGACCTGCAGCTCGACGATCTGCAGGACATCGGTAGCATGAGCATGCGTGGCCGTGACTTCCGTCAGTTGGCCGCCGCCTTCCTCTACAATCTCACCGGCGACGAGGCCTGGGAGAAGATCTTCGCCGAGGAGAGCATGATCAAGGACGGCAACTCTCTGCTCTTCAACAAGGGCAAGCAGGGATTCTTCGGCATCGGCGTGACCAACCAGTACGAGGAGAAGGATATCCCCTTCTGTCAACTCTGGGCGGCCGCAGCTTACCTGACCACCCCACAGCCGCGCCATTTCGAGGCTCTCTATCAGAACCTGAAGGCGAGCGTGAAGAGTCATGCCGAGGCCTATAACATCAGTCATATGGCCCAGCGCCCCTCGCGCCGCAGTGCCAACGACAGTCGCTGGCAGGTGTCGCAGAACCTGCAGTTGGTGATGCTCGCTCATTATATCGAGCCCCAGAAGGCACGTCGCCAGGAGCTGGAGCACGTCATGTACACCGAAGCCGGCTGGGCCATGGGTCGTAATCCGGGTAATATCGTGGAGATGACCGGTCTGGGAGAGCGCCATATCACCGATGTGTACTCCACAGGACGAAACGACGGTGAGGCCGGCACACATCCCGGACAGACCCCGTTCAACGGTACGGAGACCTGGTCGCCCAACAACGGCGGCGACGCACGTATCCTCCTGAATCGCTGCTACCCGTCGTGGAACGAAGGCGGCTGGCCCCGTCAGGAGTCGTACTTCAACCAGCGTTACCTCTGGGTGAACGGTGAGTTTACGCCCCGAGAGACCATGCGCGGCAAAATGGCCCTGCTTGGCTATTTGTATAGCATTTATCAGTAATAACTTATAAATATTCACGAAAAGGGAAGGAAAAGCTACTATTTTCTGATATATGAAACAAAAAGAAAACTATCTGTAACATGAAAGAAACAGGGATATTGTTTTTTCCCTTAACTTTGCACACAGAATCACAAACATGGTTAAAATTGTTTTAGTTATATTAGTAGTTAGTAGTTTTTCCTTCCTCGGGGCCCAAGAAAAGCGTTTCTTGCCCCGAGGTTTTTAATTATTCATACTTCAACTAATAATGAAACAATGAGAAAAACTATCTTGTGCGCACTACTGACTGTGTTCGGCACAGCCATGGCACAAACCCAACTACAATGGCAGACAGACAAGACCGATATCCGGGTCGAGTTCTTCACCCCATCGATCGTCCATGTGGTGAAAACACCCCTCAGCCACAGCTACATGAAGAAGAGCATGGTGGTCACCGCACAGCCCGAGGAGGTCGAGGTGGTCAGGAACGGGAACACCGTCGCCAGCGGACAGTTGACCGTCAAGGTGGACCCGCGTTCCGGTGCCATCACTTTTCAGGACAACAAAAAACGCACACTACTCAGAGAGACAAGCTGTGTCTTTGACCCATGGACAGAAGGGCCCGATGCCGGCACCTTCCGTGTGACACAGTGCTTCGCCCTCGACAAGGATGAGGCCGTCTACGGACTGGGTACCATACAGAACGGGCGCATGAACCGTCGTGGCACCCACCAGCGGATGGAGCAGTCGAACCTCGAGGACTACCAGAACGTGCTGCAGTCGGTCAAGGGCTGGGGCCTGTACTGGGACAACTACGCTCCGACACAGTTTGATGACGACCAGCAGGGCATGCGCTTCTCCTCGGAGGTGGGCGACTGTGCCGACTACTACTTCATGTACGGCGGCTCTGCCGACGGGGTCATCGCACAGATGCGACACCTGTCGGGACAGGTGCCGATGTTCCCCTTGTGGACCTACGGCTTCTGGCAGTCGAAGGAGCGCTACAAGAGTGCCGCCGAGACAGAGAGCACCGTCGATAAGTACCGTGAGCTGCAGGTGCCGCTCGACGGTATCATACAAGACTGGCAGTACTGGGGCTCGAACTACCTGTGGAACGCGATGGACTTCCTCTCGGAGGAGTTCAGCAACGGGCCTCAGCTCATCAAGAACGTGCATCAGAAGCACGCTCACTTCATGATCAGCATCTGGGCCAGCTTCGGTCCACAGACCCAGCAGTTCCGCGAGCTCAATGAGAAAGGACTCCTGTTGCCCATCGAGACATGGCCACAGAGCGGACTCTCTCATATCTGGCCACCACGCATGGACTATCCCTCGGGGGTGAAGGTGTATGATGCCTTCAATGCCGAGGCACGTGCAATCTACTGGAAATACCTGAAGAGGCTCTACGACTATGGCACCGATGCCTGGTGGATGGACTCGACGGATCCCGACTTCTTCAATCCGAGGGAAAGCGACTATGCCTATATCGTCGGGGATCGCAAATCCCCGACAACAGAGGGAGCGCCGACAACATGGCGGGCCATGCGCAACGCCTTCCCCCTGGCCACCGTGCGTGGTGTCTATGAGGCACAGCGCAGCTGCGCCCCTTCTTCGGATCAGGAAAAGCGTGTGTTCATCATGACACGCTCGGCCTTCGCCGGACAGCAGCACTACGGCTCAAACATGTGGAGCGGTGATGTGGCCTCGTCATGGGATATGCTCAGGAAGCAGTTGCCCGCCGGACTGAGCTTCTCGCTGACGGGTAACCCTAACTTCAATACCGACATCGGCGGTTTCTTCTGCGGTTCCTACAATACCAAGGGTAGCGGTTCCGCACCACGGAACCCACAGTTCCAGGAGCTCTATGTGCGATGGATGCAGTACGGTCTGTTCTGCCCTGTCTTCCGCAGCCATGGTGCCGACGCGCCCCGTGAGATCTGGCAGTTCGGTCGGAAAGGAGAGCCCGTGTACGACGCCATCGAGAAGTCCATCCGTCTGCGCTACCGTCTTATACCTTATATATATAGTACGGCCTGGCAGGTCACCAGCAACAACGACAGTTATCTGCGCCCGTTGTTCAGCGACTTCGCCCAGGACAAGAAGGTGTGGGACATGACCGATGAGTTCATGTTCGGTCGCAGCATCCTCGCCGCCCCCATCGTGGAGGCCCAGTACACAGAGGAGAAGATCATCCACGAGGACGCCATGACCGGATGGGAGAAGAAGGAGCAGTCGGGCGACAGGAGTCAGGAGACGGGAGTGGATTGGAGTGTGAGCAAGACAGCCACGAAATATCTGCCGAAGGGAACCACATGGTACGACTTCTGGACGAATAAGTCGTATAAGGGCGGACAGACGGTCGTCCTCGCCACCAGCTTCGACCGTGTGCCGATGTTCGTCCGTGCCGGTAGCATCCTCCCACTCGGTCCGGAGATGCAGTATGTTGGTGAGAAGGCATGGGACCACCTCGAGCTCCGTGTCTACCCGGGTGCCGACGGTACCTTCACGCTCTATGAGGATGAGGGCGACAACTACAACTACGAGAAGGGTATCTACAGCACCATCCCGTTCCGTTGGGACGATGCCAAGGGGGTGTTGACCATCGGTCAGCGGCAAGGCTCCTTCCCGGGCATGCTCTCTGTCAGGACCTTCACGGTGGTGTGGCCCGACGGCACCACTAAGACCGTCGACTATCAAGGACAGGAAATCAATATCAACCAATAAGATGAAGAAAGCACTCATGATGCTGGCCGTCTGCCTGACAGCACTCTCGGCCACAGCACAACAGCACAAGCTATGGTACGACAAGCCCGCCACCCACTGGCTGGAGGCTCTGCCCATCGGCAACTCCCATCTCGGGGCGATGGTCTATGGCGGTACCGACAGCGAGGAGATCCAACTCAACGAGGAGACCTTCTGGAGCGGGTCGCCCCATCATAACAACAGTGAAGAAGCCAAGACTCATCTGCAGGAGGTCAGAGACCTGATCTTCGCAGGCAAGGAGATGGAGGCGCACGAGATTATCGACCAGCATTTCTTCAAGGGACCTCATGGCATGCGCTTCCTACCGTTGGGCAGTGTGAAGCTATCCTTCGACTACCAAGGGCAGACCGTGCCGGTGGACTACCGTCGTGAGCTGAGTCTCGCCGACGCACTCTGCACCACCACCTACGAGGCGAACGGAATCAAGTACGAGCGCACGGTCTTTGCCTCACAGGCCGACAACGCCATCGTCGTGCATCTGAAAGTGGACAAGGAAGGTACGCTGGCCTTTAACCTCGGCTTTGACAGTCAACTGCAAGCAGAGCAGCAGGTCAGCAACCATCAGCTGACGGCCGTCGTCAAGAACGTCGAGCAGGAAGGCATACCCGGACAACTGACGGCCGAGGCGCGCATCACCGTGAGCACCGAAGGCGAGACGGTGGACGGCAGCAAGTCCATCACCGTATGCAACGCGACGACAGCAACCATCTATATCGTGGCCGCCACCAACTTCATCGACTACCAGAACATCAGTGGTGACCCGACAGTCAAGAACCTCCAGACGATGACCTCACTGAAGGGGAAGAGCTATGAGCAGTTGCGCGACCGCCATATCAAGGCCTATCAAGCGCAATACGACCGTGTATCACTGACACTGGGACAGTCGGCAGCTTCGGCAGACGGCACATCACGCCTCCCCACCGACCAGCGCCTCGCTGCCTTCGCCAAGAACGGCGGCACCGACCTCGACATGGTGTCGCTGATGATGCAATACGGTCGTTACCTGCTGATATCCTCCTCGCAACCGGGCGGACAGCCAGCCAACCTACAAGGTGTGTGGAATGGTAAGATGGATGCCCCGTGGGATTCGAAGTACACCATTAACATCAACGCGGAGATGAACTACTGGCCTGCCCTCGTGGGCAACCTCGCCGAGACCCAGCAGCCGTTGTTCTCGATGATCCGCGACCTGAGCAAGACAGGTACCAAGACCGCCCAGACGATGTACGGATGTGACGGTTGGGTGGCCCATCACAATACCGACCTCTGGCGCATCGCCGGTCCGGTAGACGGCACGACCTGGGGTATGTTCCCCACAGGTGGTGCATGGCTGACGACACACCTCTGGCAGCACTATCTCTTCACTGGCGACAAGCAGTTCCTGACGGACTACTATCCCATCATGAAAGGAGCCGCCGACTTCCTGCTCAGTTATATGCAGCCGTACCCTGAGTCGGGCGAGGTGAAAGGAGCCGCAGGATGGCTCGTCACCGTGCCCACCGTCTCACCGGAGCATGGTCCGAAGGGTAAGAGCACCACCGTCACCGCCGGTTCGACGATGGACAACCAGATTGTCTTCGATGTGCTCTCACAACTGATTCAGGCAGCCAAGGTTCTTGGCAAAGACGAGGGCTCCCTCCGCGTCTATCAGAAGGCTCTGTCGAAGCTGGCGCCCATGCAGATCGGGCGCTACGGTCAGCTGCAGGAGTGGCTCATCGACGGCGACGACCCGAAGGATGAGCACCGTCATATCTCTCACCTCTACGGACTCTATCCCTCCAACCAGATATCGCCTTACTCCCATCCGGAGCTCTTCACCGCCGCCGCCAACACACTGAACCAACGTGGTGACATGGCGACGGGCTGGAGTCTGGGGTGGAAGATCAACTTCTGGGCGCGGATGCTCGACGGCAACCATGCCTACCAGATCTTCAAGAACCTGCTGACGGTGATACCTGCCACGACAGAATGGGGGCCCCGAGGCGGTACCTACCCGAACCTCTTCGATGCCCATCCACCCTTCCAGATCGACGGAAACTTCGGTTGTGCCGCTGGCATCTGTGAGATGCTGCTGCAGAGTCATGACGGCGCCGTACACCTGCTGCCCGCCCTGCCCGACGCATGGTCGGAGGGACAGGTCACTGGTCTTCGTGCACGAGGTGGCTTCATCGTTGACATGCGTTGGAAGGACGGTGCCATACAGGAGACCGTCATCAAGTCGACCATCGGCGGCACGCTCCGCGTACGCTCCTACGTGCCCCTTCATGGAGCGCATCTGAGACCGGCCACCGGCGAGTGCCCCAACCCGCTGTTCGCACCGGCCGTAATCCAACAGCCGCTACAATCGGCTGAACTGTCAGATTTTCCCTTGCTTCAGGTGAAAAATGTCTACGAATACGATTTGGACACCAAGCCCGGTCAGACATACCGGCTGAAGATATAGACGTTCGGCCCACTTGATGTTACTTGACAGAAAGTTTATGTGACATGAAGTATTGTACATATCACACTTTTTATTTATCTTTGCAACGAAAACATAACGAGATATGCTACTACAATTATCCAAAAGAAATAACCTCTTATTATCAACATTATTTATGCTCATGGTCTGTGCCGTATCGTCTGCATCGGCACAGACCTTGCCTTATCAGAACCCTAACCTGAGTGCCAGGGAGCGTGCCGTTGATCTCTGCAGCAGACTGACGCTGGAGGAGAAGGCCATGCTCATGCTCGACGAGAGTCCGGCCATCCCACGCCTCGGCATCAAGAAGTTCTTCTGGTGGAGCGAAGCCCTGCACGGTGCCGCCAACATGGGTAACGTGACGAACTTCCCCGAGCCCGTAGCCATGGCTGCATCGTTCAACCCCGACTTACTTTATAAGGTGTTCGATGTGGCCAGCACCGAGTTCCGTGCCCAGTACAACCACCGAATGTACGACCTGGGCGGCGAGGACATGAAGATGCGCAGTCTGTCGGTATGGACACCGAACGTGAACATCTTCCGTGACCCACGCTGGGGCCGCGGTCAGGAGACCTACGGTGAGGATCCCTATCTGACCTCCGTGATGGGCGATGCCGTCGTTCGTGGTCTGCAGGGACCGGAGTCATCGAAATACCGTAAGTTGTGGGCCTGTGCCAAGCACTATGCCGTACACAGCGGTCCGGAATACACCCGTCACTCCGCCAACCTCACCAATGTGCCGGTACGTGACTTCTGGGAGACTTATATGCCGGCCTTTAAAACCCTCGTTCAAGATAGTAAGGTACGTGAGGTCATGTGCGCCTACCAGCGGCTCGACGACGACCCCTGCTGCGGCAGTAACCGACTGCTCCAGCAGATTCTCCGTGATGAGTGGGGCTTCCAGTACCTCGTCGTCAGCGACTGCGGTGCCATCAGCGATTTCTATACCTCACATAAGAGTTCATCCTCTCCTATTACAGCCTCTGCCAAGGCCACACTGGCCGGAACAGATGTGGAGTGCGGCTATGGCTACGCCTACAGGAGCATCCCCGAGGCTGTGCGACGCGGTCTGATCAGTGAGGCAGAGGTCGACAAGCACGTCATCCGTCTGCTCGAAGGTCGCTTCGATCTCGGTGAGATGGACGACCCGTCGCTTGTGGAGTGGTCGAAGATCCCCTATTCGGCCATGTCGACCAAGGCTTCCGCCAAGATTGCCCTTGACATGGCGCGCCAGTCGATCGTGCTGTTGCAGAACAACCACGACATTCTACCTTTGAAGAAGAATGCCGAGAAAATTGCGGTCATCGGTCCCAATGCCGATAATGAGCCGATGATGTGGGGTAACTACAACGGTACGCCCAACCATACCATCACCATCCTCAACGGCATCAAGGCCAAGCAGAAGAAGCTGGTGTATATACCCGGTTGCGACCTGACTGACGACCGTGTGATGGAGAGTCGTTTGGCAACCGAGTGCACGACTCCCGATGGCAAGAAAGGACTGAAGGGCACCTTCTGGACCAACACGAAGATGGAAGGTAAGTCGTTCACCACCGAACACTATACAAAGCCCGTCAACGTGACCACGGCCGGCATGCATGTCTTCGCTGCCAACCTGCCCATTGAGGATTTCTCTGCCAAATACGAGACCACCTTTACTCCGAAGGAGGCCGGTGAGTATGTCCTGAATGTGGAGGCAACAGGTCACTTCGAGGTCTTCGTCAATGGTGAAAGAAAAATCATGCAGCATATCTGGCGCGCCACACCGACTCGTACCGTACTGAAGGCCGAGAAGGGACAGTCGTTCCAGATTGAGGTGCGCTTCCAGACCGTGAAGACGTGGGGGGCGTCGATGAAGATCGACGTGGCCCGTGAGCTGCCCATCGACTACCAGCAGACCATCGCCCAACTGAAGGGCATCGACAAGGTGATCTTCGTTGGTGGTATCGCTCCGAGTCTGGAGGGAGAGGAGATGCCCGTGAACATCGAGGGCTTCAAGGGCGGCGACCGCACGGATATCGAACTGCCGAAGGTACAGCGCGAGTTCCTGAAGGCCCTGAAGGAAGCCGGTAAGCAGGTCATCTTCGTCAACTGCTCCGGTTCTGCCATCGCCCTGCTGCCTGAGACCGAGACCTGTGAGGCGATCGTCCAGGCCTGGTATGCCGGTCAGGAGGGAGGCACTGCCGTGGCCGACGTGCTCTTCGGTGACTATAACCCCAGCGGTAAGTTGCCCGTGACCTTCTATAAGAATACCCAGCAGTTGCCCGATTACGAGGACTACTCGATGAAGGGGCGCACCTATCGTTACTTCGACGATCCGCTGTTCGCCTTCGGCTATGGGCAGAGCTATACCAGCTTTGAGGTTGGTGAAGCTAAGATTTCCGGAGAAGCCGGAAAGCCCGACTATACCATCAGCATCCCTGTCACGAACACCGGCAAGCGCGACGGCACAGAGATTGTACAGTTATACATCCGCAACCTCGCCGATACCGAGGGACCGTCGAAGTCGCTCCGGGCCTTCCAGCGTGCCGACGTGAAGGTCGGCAAGACTGCGACTGTCACGCTGACGCTCAACGAGAAGAGTTTTGAGTTCTGGGATGCCGAGACAAACACCATGCGAACCAAGTCAGGCACCTACGAGATCCTCTACGGCAACAGTTCGCAGGACAAGGATCTGAAGAAGCTCACCATCACCTTATAACAATAAAGCCTCCCCAAGGGAGGCTTTATTGTTTTTCTGTCATGTATTTCCAGTAACGGCGGGGCATGTCCTTCAACTGCTTCCGGGGATTCATGCGCTCCTTGATACAGATAGCCTTGAAATACGTACGCCACAGGTCCTGCATCAGTTGGTCGTCACTGCTGAGCAAGTTGCCATCCAGTTTTCCATCGGAAAGACTAAAGGGCACAGCGACTTCATCCTCAAACGTGATACGGATGGTCTGATGCCCGTCATAATAGAAACCATAGTGCCGCTTGGCATCATAGATGAGCCACGACTGGTCATTGAAACGGTCGGCGAAATGGGTGATTATCAACGGAAGCACATCATGATCGGGTGATACCACAGCGAGGTAGGTGCCGTCTTTGGCTTTCTGGAAACGAATAAACTGTTTCATACGCAACTCCTCATGGGCCACCTTCCGTGCGATGTTCGTCACAGCTTGCACATCGGGATCGGCAAAATATCTGGAGATATCCCCTTGTCTGAACACCTTACAGATATAGAGAAATAAGGGCGTTGGCAGCTCTGGCAGTTCTGACAGCCAACTGACGGAAATCATTCTCATGACCTCATGCGGCAGTCGTTTCTCCAACCCGGCCCACACCCGGCGTGCCTTCTCGTCGTCGGTCGTCACCTGATAGAGATGATCGCAGAACAGCGGCACCGTTTCCCCCTGCATCAGCAACCGGTCCGGTTGGTCATGCAACGCAAAGGCATCGAACACCGCAGTCAGAAGTCCGTCGATCGTTCCGTCAATCACATAACAAGTCATAGATGGGTTTTTAATGAGGGTTTTCTTCAAAAGGCAGCTCCAACTGTCGTTCCTCGGCCGCCCGTTTCTGTTGGGTCTTGGAGATGAGCAAGGGACGGAGCCGCTCCGGGTGCAGTTCGTTAATACCGACGATAGGCATCGCATAGCCACTGGTCAGCTCATGACAGGTGATGAAATACTTCGCCTTTTTCATCACCACTCCCATCTTCCTAAGGTCGTACGACGTAAGTCGGTTGAAACGTCGGGAGTTCACGATGAGCCATGCGGATTTCGTGCCCAGTCCCGGCACCCGTAGCAACTGCTCATAGTCGGCCGTGTTGATGTCGATGGGGAACGCCTCAGGATGGCGCAATGCCCAGCCCAGCTTAGGGTCAACCTCCAAGTCGAGGTTCGCATGGCACTCGTCGACAATCTCCTCGACCTTGAAATGGTAGAAGCGTAACAGCCAGTCGGCCTGATACAGACGGTTCTCTCGTACCAGCGGTGGCTGTTTGAGGTTAGGCAGTCGCGGGTCATAGGTGTTCACGCTGACATAGCCCGAATAATACACACGTCGCATAGACGGTTGCCCGTAGAGTGCCGACGACATCGTGAGGATGTCACGATCGGTATCCTGTGTAGCTCCCACGATCATCTGTGTCGATTGTCCAGCTGGCACGAAGCGGGGCACATGACGGAAACGGCGACGATCCTCCCTGTTCTCCAGCACCCCCTGTTGTATCAGGCGCATGGGCTGGAACACACTCTGGTGATCTTTCTCCGGTGCGAGCAACTTCAGCGACCGTTCCTCTGCAATCTCGATGTTCACACTCATACGGTCGGCATAGCGCCCGGCCTCGGCAAGCAGATCGTGACTGGCACCGGGGATGGCCTTCAGGTGGATATAGCCATTGAAGCGATGTACCGTACGCAGATCTCGTGCGATGGCCGTCAACCGCTCCATCGTATAGTCGGGATTACGCACAATCCCACTGCTAAGAAACAAGCCCTCGATGTAGTTACGACGATAGAACTCCATCGTGATCTCCTCCAGTTCGCTGACGGAGAGCGTGGCCCGACGGATATCGTTCGAGCGACGGTTGATACAGTAGGCACAGTCGTACATGCAGTAGTTGGTCAGCATCACCTTCAACAGAGAGATACAACGGCCGTCGTCTGCAAACGAGTGGCAGATACCGATACCCCCGACGGTCGATCCCACCATGCCCTGCTTACCCTTGCGCACGGTGCCGCTCGACGAGCACGAGACGTCGTACTTCGCCGACTCTGCGAGAATCCGCAGCTTTTCCATCGTCTTTTCTGTCAGCATACGGATGCAAAGATAAAAAAAAGGTGTCCCAAAAGTCGGGACACCCTCTCTCGTTTTTCGTTTTTCCTGCATTTAGTGGTTACGGAAGTTCCACTTTGAATTATCACTATTGAAGTCGTACTCGGCAAGCGTCGGTGTGGAATCACCTGCGGAGTAGAGACAGTAGCGCTTGTTGATGCCCTCCTGACCAGGTATCACCTTCGGCATGATACGGAAAGTACCATCGGTGAGCTGTTCGATGCGCCAGAGCTGCTCGTCGGCACCAGTATAGGCGGGAACAGTGGTCACCTCCTTGTCGGCGGTGGCAGTCAGCGCACGGTCGGTGCCCTCGATGACAATCTTGAAGTAGGTATTTCCAAGGTAGGCGCCCTTACCCTCGACAGGCGAGATGGTCCAACGCTGGTGGGGACGGAACATATAGTCGCCGATGCGTGCGGGGATGTCACCCTCCGGCCAGGTGCCGATCACATCTTCCAGGGTCTGGTTAGCAACAGGCTTGACGGGCTGCTCCATCTGGTTGCGATTGAACCAACCCTGACGCTCCTGCTGCATTCTGACGAAATCGACAGCAAGCTCCAGTGCATAGCCACGACGCTCAGACTCAATCTCGAAGGTGCCGCCCTTGAACTGATCGCCGCCATAGGGCCAACCGTTTTTCCAAAGCAGAGGACGGATAGCCAGTGTAGAGCGTCCGCTCAAGTCGAAGTCGGCCTCCCAGTGGAACGACATCACCTCGACACCCTCGTCGATGATGGTACGTCCAAAGTGGCCGGCACCAGTCTTACGGTCGCCTGCGGCAATCACCATTCTACCACCACCATGATACATGTCACGGCCTACGTTGTCGAGATACGGTCCCTCCACACTGCGTGAACGACCCACCACAATATTATAGGTAGAATTCGTGCCGTCACAGCAAGTGCCGTGGGTACCTAGCAGATAGTACCAACCATCACGGTAGATCAGGTCGGAAGCCTCACAGTCGATGGCGATATCCTTCTCCTTATTACCCTTCACACGGAAACCGGTCTTCGGATCGAGCTCAATCAGACGGATTGTACCGAAGTAGGTGCCATAGCTGACCCATAGACGACCCGTTGTGGGATCGAGTAAGATACCCGGGTCGATCGCGTCCTGATCCTCCATACCGTCGGAAGCACAGACCTCGACAGCCTCCGACCATTTGAAGTCGGGCGACTTAGGATCAAGCGTCTTGTTCCACATGGTAAGGATGCGACCGGCGTGACCACCACCGAGGCCACCACCAGTGGCACCATAGATACAAAGGTAACGGTCACCGATCTTGATGATATCGGGGGCTGCTCCGCCACCAGGGCGCTCTGCACCGCTGTTCCAAGTCCAGCCGTCTTCAGAGATCAGACCGCCGCCACCAGTGCCGAAGGTGTAGTATTTACCTTCGCACTCTGCGATGGTCGAGGGGTCATGGATATAGGGAGCGCCTATCTGCGCATTGGCGGCAGCAGTCACGGCAAGTGCCGCCAGAAGTGTATGTAGTCTTTTCATTTTATTGTGCTTTGATTGAATAGTTCTTTACTGGGTTACCTTTTTCGTCGAGGAAGCGAACACAGAAGTCGCTCATGCCAGGGCCATTGATGATGGCACCACGGAGGATGTTACGACCCTTCTTAAGGGTAAGACGTGGTGACATGGCATCGTCTTTCACCATACGACGGTCGCCAGAGAGCAGGAGAGCCTCCTCACCGTTGAGCCACCACATAGAGGCAGAGTTAGATCCTACTGCCAGACGGACATTCTCGATGTCCTCATCGCAGTCGATGATGGTGACTGCCCAGAAGAGCACACCATAGACCTGCTGTCCCCACTTCTCTGCAAAGCGGAAGAGCTTGACGTTCATGTTCTCACTGTCGAGAGCGTGCCAGGTCAGCGTCTGGTTAACGGTCTTAATCACTGGCTCAGCGGGAGCCTGCTGCTGACCGAAGCCACGACCGAAGCCTGCGGGAACCTCCTCGCGCTTAAACGATACCTTTACCTTCTGACCATTCTTCGGTACGATGGTCTGCTGACCCTTGAAGTACTCCATGCCGAAGTGCTTACGCAGATAGCTGTCGGTAAAGACCGTATTGCCACTATTGGGCTTGTCGATAGGCTCCAGGAGCATCCAACGACGGATGAAGCCCTCATCATCAGGCTGAGCAGCGGCAGTCGTCACCGGCGAGAAATACTTCGGACGATTCTTGAACAGAACCCAGTCGACACTGACGCCAGCCTCACCCTCACAGGTAATCACCAGGTCGGTAACGCCCTTCGGTGTGTAGTTCAGCGGAGCAGTCAGCGTAAGCCACTGGTTACTGAAGTCGCGACGGAACATGGCCGGCATTCCGGCAGGTGTCTCGGGCTTCACAGTCATGTCCACCTCAGCAATCACCTTGCCGTTGGCGGTTTTCTCACGGATAAAGAATTTGGTATTCCCGGCTGCCTTGGCATTGACAATCACATAACCGTCGGCAATACAGTCGAAGTTCACATCATTATACTTGATCCAACTGCCCTTTACCGGAAGCGTAGCCTCAAAGCCACGGAAGGTGTTAACCGTATCAATGAGCTGGGCGGTCACATCAGCGCTGGCAGCACTATAGCGGTCTACATCGATTTTCTCCGTAGCCTGATTGATACCGACGCCACGCAAGGTCGGCTTCACCTCCTGAATGGTTCCGTCGGCGTTGAAAGACAGTTTCTCAATACATACAGAACGGCGCTTATCGTCATTCGGAGAGAGGTGGTTGCGATGGTAGAACAGGTACCACTGACCTTTATAGTTGATGATGCTATGATGGTTGGTCCAACAGCCGTTGTCGTGCTCAGCCATGATAAGTCCTTTGTACTCGTACGGTCCCATCGGATTCTTACTCATGGCATATCCGAGAACCTCGGTATTCTCTCTTACATAAGGATAGGTCAGATAATAGTTGCCGTTGTATTCGAATGCGAACGGACCTTCAGCCTGACGACTTGGCAGACCTTTCAGACAGTTGACGCCTTTCATCTCAAACTCACGGTCGCCCCACTTTACCTTTTCTGTAGGCGTATCGTCGGCCAGTTCCTTCATGTTATCCTTGAGCTTGGCACAACGGCCGGCACCCCAGAATATATAAGCGTTACCGTCAGAGGCCAGGAGAACACACGGATCGATACCGTTGATGCCCTTAATGGGCTCTGGTTCAGGAATGAACGGGCCTTCCGGATTGTCGGCTATCGCAACACCGATGCCAAAGCCAAAACCCTTTCCTTCAGCAGGAGCAGATGGGAAATAGAAATAGTACTTGCCGTTTCTGTATACGCAGTCGGGCGCCCACATCGAATAAGAGTCAGGTCTCACCCAAGGAACTTTGTTCTGGGTGACAATAACGCCATGGTCTGTCCAGTCGGTCAGGTTCTCGGAAGAGAACACATGATAGTCGGCCATACAGAACCAGTCCTGCCTTTGTCCTTCAGGAGGAACGATGTCGTGCGAAGGGTAAAGATACACCTTGTTATTAAACACCCGCGCTGTCGGGTCTGCGGAAAATTGGTCACGGATGACGGGATTCTGTGCCTGCATCAATAGCGGCACTCCCAGAAATAGAATAGTAAGTTTTTTCTTCATCTGTTTGTTAGAAGTTAGAATTTTGAGTCACAAAAATACTTATTTTTCCCAAATAGTCCAAAAGCTTTCGACGAAAGGGTCAATAATTGTTACATTCAAAATAAACCGTGTTACAATTAGCAATTGTTTGCAAAAAAGAACACGAAAAAAGATGCCGCGTCCTCTCGACGCGGCATCTCCAAAATACCAAAACAATGTGTCTAATCAGAATACTATTTCTGAATAGTATGTTTTATTCTGCAGACTCCTCGGTTTCGCCGTTTAGGCTTTCCCAACCAAGAACATTCTTCATGCCATTGGCCAGACGGCAGTCGCGTGGGAGCGGCAGATACATATACTTATCTGAGAAGTCATTATAGTCGGCCTCAGAATACGTCGTGAACAACTTGTGCTCCTTTCCGTATCCAGGCTTACCACTTACAAAGAACTCATCGAAAACGGTAGGTATACGCTTATGGATACCGCCGTAGTTCTTATTGAAGATCTGATCGAGGTTCACCTTGCCCTGCTTAGCCCAACGAATAAGGTCGGGGAAACGGCAGTTCTCGAACCACATCTCATACTGCTTCTCTTCCATGACATTTTCGAAAGTGAGCGAAGAACTGATCTTACCAGAACCAGAACGAGCCTGTACCTCGTTGAGAGCCTTCAGACCTTCGGCCTCGTCGGCACCGATGCAAGCCTCTGCATAGAGCAGAAGAGCCTCTGCATAACGAGCGACATTGAAGTTCTTCGTGTTCGAAGCGCTGCTCATAATCTCTGGCTCGCTGTCTTTCGGATACTCCTTACCACCAGTCAGGATTCTTGGTGGAACTTTGTATGACATATGCTTCCACTCGAAATATGGTCCATGGCTGAAAAGACCTGTAGAAGCCTTGATACCACGGTTGGGATCAGCCTTCTTTTGGGCAGCTGTACCGTCGTTAAACTCTGAACCACTCCACTCCATCTCGTAGAGCCACTCATCCTCGGTCAGGAAGCAGGCACGACGACGGGGAGAGTTACCGTCATGCTCGACGAACTTCTTGGCGAAGTCCTCCTGAACAGCACCGCCATTCCAACCTGCAGCCGAACAAGCATCAGGCATAGAAGCCAGAGCATCGGTACGCCAGCAGAATACGTCGGCCACCATCCAACGGCTACGCCATACCTGATCCCAGAATGAAGCCGCATTGTCATAGATGAAGTTGGGCTCGAAGATCTTCTCACTGTTACCATCACCGGCTACATGGAAGTTGGTCCAATACTCATCGGTAGGAACGAGTTTGTAGTCACCAGACTTGATGAGGTCACCCAGATACTTGCGGGCCGTGGTCGGATCGTTGGCGAACATAGCAGCCTTACCGGCTACGAACTGTGCGAAACCAACGGACATACGAGCCGTGGCGTCCTTATCTTCAATACCATTACGCTTGGGCAGAGAACCGGAACTGATGGCTTTCTCACACTCAGCAACAACCCACTTAAGCACCTGCTCCTGACTCTCAGCCTGCTGAGGCAGTTCATCGGGCTGCAACAGATGGTCAAGAATTGCAGGACGGTTCCACAGGATGGCCATCATCATGTGGATGTATGCACGCATGACACGAGCCTCGGCCACACATCTTTCCGTGACTTTGCTGGTATATTTAGGCTCTGCACCATCACGGTTCTCTGTGGTGAAATTAGAGATCACAAGGTTAGCGCTGTAAATAGCAGTGACATAACGGTTGTAGCACTCCTTCAGGGTTCCGTTGGTCTCGTTGTATGTGAACTCATCGAATACACGGAATCCGATGTGGTCGGCCTTGTTACCACCGGCAGACAGGATATCGTCGGCCGCATAGTTGATGATGACCTGCTCCGGGTTATCAATACCTTCAGAGCCTGCCACGTTCTGAACGAAGCTGGCGTACATATTGGCAAGGCACTCTTCTGCATCCGCATCGGAGGCATAGTAGTTCAGGGTACTGACTGTACCCTTCTGAGCAATATCAAGTTTGTCTTCGCAGGAGACCAAGCCCAGCGCGAACACGAACAGTGTTGGGATTATTATCTTTTTCATTTTGTTTTGCATTAAATTAGAATGTCACATTTACACCCAGAATCATCTTCTTCATGGTTGGATATGAGCCCCAGTCGAGACCAACAGCAGAAGGAGCTATTGTCGTAGCTGATGTAGCCGTCTCTGGATCCAGACCAGGATAGCTGGTGATGGTGAAGAAGTCGTCGAGTGATACATACACACGGAGGTTATTGATCAACGCTTTCTTCGTAATCTTAGAAGGAATCGTATAACCTAACTGCAACTGCTTGATACGGAAGTAGTCGCCCTTGAACATATTACCGGTAGAAGACCAGAACTCCTTATCAGGACTGAGGATCTTCTCAGGATGCGGAAGAGAACCACCCGGATTCTCCGGTGTCCTGGCATTCTCAAGATAGTACTTCAGGCCGTTCTTGTAACCAGTGCGGTGGAGTACCGGAATAATCTTGTTACCACCCTGTCCATAACCATTAAGCATAAAGTCGAAGCCCTTCCAAGCCAGATTGATATTCAAGCCGTACAGGAATGACGGCGATGTCCGACCGATATCAGTCATATCATCGGTTCCGAGATTACCATCACCACTCAGATCCTTGAATTTAGGAGCTCCGTCAGCGTCAACACCCTCATAAATATAACCATAGAAGTGCCAAACGGTGTGTCCTTCCTCGAAGACCGTCTGAATCTGGTAGTTGGTTGAGCTGGCATCTGATTTATATTCAGGGGTTGCACCTCCCATAGAGAGCACATCGTTGTGAACTGTTGTAAGGTTAGCATTAATAGAGTAACTGAAATCACCAATGCGGTCCTTCCAACCAAGTTCAAGCTCGAGACCTCTGTTCAGTACCTCACCGCGGTTAGCTGTCACTGATGTGAAGCCCAACTCAGAAGGAACATTCACGCTATGAAGCTGATCCCTGGTGCGTTTGTTATAGAAAACAGCAGCAAGAGACAGTCTGTTTCTCAGGAAACGGGCATCGACACCCAGGTCGGTCTGCTCAGACACCTCCCATTTCAGGTCGGGGTTCGCCAGTTTGTCGGGCTTAGATCCGTACGTGGTACCAACCTGATCGACATGATACTGGTACCAGCTGCCACCTTTCGAAATACCTGCGGTATAGGGGTAATTATTCAACACGTTGATATTACCATTACGTCCCCAAGAAGCACGGAGCTTCAAGAAAGAAACGACATCAGACGAGACATTATCCTTGAAGAACTTCTCATTGCTGATGGTCCAACCTACAGAGAATGAGGGGAAGTAACCCCAACGGTTATCGCCCTTCGGAAGCTTTGACGTATCAAAAGCATCGGCACGGAAATTGGCCTGGAAGAGGTAGCGGTTGTCGTAGTTATAAGTCAGACGACCATAGTAAGCCATATTGGTGTGTACGCTTGGCTTATTGTCGGTTTTCCGAGGAACATCATCTTTCGCATATCCAATATAGCGGAAGTTGGGCTCGTACGACGGAAGAATGTCTGAACCTGAAACACTGATAGACGAGTCGTCCTTGTGTCTCTCATAATAAGCCATACCGGCCATCAGAGTAAGGTTATGTTTGCCAATAGTCTTATTATAGTTGGCAAAGTTCTCCCACTGATAGTACCAACCAGTATTGGTGTTAGCAGCCATCGAATAGGTTGCCTGACTACCACGGTCACCCACATAGAAAGGAGCGCTATACGTATGCTGGTTGCTATAGTTGAGGCGATAACCGAAGCGTGATGTAATAGTCAATCCCTTAAGAGGCGTCAAGTTTGCAAAGAAGTTTCCATTGACGTTGAAACCACCATTGGTACCATCGGTCGCGTCACGCTTAGCAAAGGGGCTACCCTCCATATCGGAATACATGGTGTTAGCGAACCATCCATGACTGTCACGGAAAAGCTTTTGATTAGAAGTTCCATTCTCATAAGCCTCCAACTGTGTCCTGAATTTATCAGGCATCTGAGAAATCTCTGTCCAATAGACAGGAGTCAGAGGATCCATCTGGATCATCTGCTCGAACGAAGAACCATACGAACGCTGCGACACGCTCTTGGTGTCCCACTTCTCGATGCTCGTGTTTGTACCTACCTGCAACCACTTATAAACATTGTAATCGGCGTTGATCTGGGCAGAAGCACGCTTATAAACGTCTTTGTCACCCCTTACAACACCATTCTGATGTACAAAATTAAGGGCAGTAAAGAAATGTCCTTTCGTATTACCACCAGAGACGCTCACCGTATGTTGCGTGCTCCATGTGGGCTCGATATAAGCGTCGATCCAGTCCTGATCGATGACACCGCCAGCGTAATCTGGATGACTGTAGTCATTGTCCTTAAGTCTTGCACTGACATCTTCAGCACCATACTCATAGGTCATGTACTTCAGGAAGTCGTCGCGTCCCATCAAAGGACGTCTGGTGTAGTTCTGCAAAGTAGCACGAGCTGTGTAGTTGACAGACACCTTGCCCTCTTCACCCTTCTTGGTGGTAACGAGAACGACACCATTACCTGCCTCGGCTCCATAGATAGCTGCAGAAGCACCATCTTTCAGGACTTCGATAGACTCGATCACCTGAGGATCCAGATACTGGATGCTGGTCACCTTAAGTCCGTCAACGATATACAATGGGCTAAGGTCTCCTGAATTAGACGATATACCACGGATGCGGATATCGGCGCCACTTCCAGGAGAACCGTTTGTGATAACGTTCACACCAGCAACCTTACCCTGAAGGGCTGCGGCAGCATCGTTGGTCGACAGGTTCTTCAGATCTTCGCCCTTCACAGAGCCTACAGAACCGGTCAAGTCGCTCTTTCTCTGAACACCGTAACCGATAACCACGATGTCGTTCAATGTCTGAGCATCTACTTTAAGTGTTACTGTAATGTTGTTACGACCTGCCAACTTCACAGTCTCAGTGGTGTAACCGATGTAAGAGACGACCAATGTGGCGTTCTTGTCAGCCTGAACGCTGAATTTACCATCAAGGTCTGTGATACCGCCAACCTTGGTTCCCTGTACTCTCACACTAGCACCAATAATCGGCTCACCTGTTTCATCATTCACCGTTCCCTTAATGACGCTCTGAGCCATAGCTCCCAGAGGGAACAAACAGAGCAGGAACAGAAACACTAACGGCTTTTGTAGTGATTTAAATTTCCACATAATAGTTAATTAGATAATTGATTGTTGTTAATAAGATAATACTATCTCTCGTTTTATTCGTTTCAGGTTGCTTGCAAAGGTAACCCTATTTATTTAACTTTCATTTGTAAAGTGTTGCATGTTTTTTACATCTGGTAACATGAACTTTTTCCCCTTTTTTTTCACGACGACGGCCCATTTTTTGGGGATAAGTCTTGAAAACAGAGAATATTTAAACCTATTTACACTCTTGGCAGACTATCACATACTAAAACAAGCCAATTAACATTAAAGTCTATTTCACCCATGAAATGTCATGTAACAAATCCCATCAAAAGAAACAAGCAAAAAGACCATTTTACACCTTATTTATTATATAATATAAGAAATGCCTTGTCGCGCACTACGTCCGAGAAGGGATTATTATCCGCATATGTAGCAGAAACTTTGTCTGGTGTAACATTTTGCCCCTTAACACGACATCTGCAAAGTCCGCGTTACAAATCACAAAGTCACAGTGTTAATTTTATAATATATTTGCATTCGCTTAGCGGGCACCGTGACGGGTTTGACGCAAGAGAAGATATTTCCAATCTACATTATCATAACAATTACCTAACTAATTAATTAATTATGTGGAATTTTAAATCACTAGAATGCAGGGCTCCGACAATGGTGCCATCACCGATCTCAACGGAAATTCACTATTCTGGCCGTTTATAGCGCCGAACTGGACATCCGCCGAGTAGGCAATATATTACCAGGAAGCAATTGCTTCCGCTCAAAACCTATTTGTATTCATTACAAACCAATTTAACATATTGAAAATACTTAAGTATGAATCGAAAATTTAGAAAGACAGCGCTGCTGATGAGTGCCATGGCTATGTTTGGTCTTGGTTACTCTTCGAATGCCTACGCCGCAGGAGCTCCTCAGGAGATTCAGCAGGCAACGAAGAAGATTACAGGTACTGTAGTCGACGCTCAGGGCCCCGTTATCGGAGCTAGCGTAGTTGAAAAAGGTAAGACCGGAAACGGTGTGATTACCGATTTCGACGGAAACTTTACTCTCAGTGTAACGCCTGGCGCTACGATCGTCATTTCGTACGTCGGTTACGAGACTCAGGAGATCAAAGTTGGCAATCAGGACAACTTCCAGATCACACTGAAGGACGACAACGCTCTGCTTGACGAAGTGGTTGTCGTAGGTTACGGTACAATGAAGAAAAAATTGGTGACTGGTGCTACCGTTCAGGTCAAAGGTGAAGACATCGCCAAACTGAACACCACCAACGCACTCGAGGCTATGCAGTCAAGCACGCCTGGTGTGCAGATCACCCAGTCATCTACACAGCCTGGTAAGGGCTACAAGGTTTACATCCGTGGTATCGGTACCAATGGTGATTCAAAACCTCTTTACGTGATTGATGGTGTCGCAGGAGGTAACCTTGACGGTATTAACCCGAATGACATCGAGAGCATCGACGTCCTGAAGGATGCTGCATCGGCTGCCATCTACGGTTCTCGTGCTGCCAACGGTGTGATCCTCGTGACAACCAAGCAGGGTAAGGCAGGCAAGGTAGAGCTCACCTACAATGGTGCTATGGGTTGGTCTAATGTTTACAAGCGCCCACAGCTTCTCAATGCTCAGCAGTACATGACCATCTATGACGAGTACAACTTCAATGTGTCAGGTGCCAAACTTAATTGGGCAGATTATGTGCCACAGGCAATTCTCGACAAGGTTAAAGGCGGTTGGGAAGGCACCGACTGGTGGGATGTATTCACCAACAAGAATGCCATTCAGCAGAATCATTCTGTAACTTTGACCGGTGGTACAGATCGTTCTAAGTTCGCTATGTCTTACACCTATACTGGTAATGACGGTATCATGGGTGCCGACAAAGCCTCTTACTACAACCGCCACACCATCCGTATCAATAGCGACCACGTGCTTCTGAAGGCCAAGGATTTTGATGCCATCACCATTGGTGAGAACATCTCTATCGGCTACACCAAGGATCATTCCTTGGCAGAAGATGGCATGTATTGGAGCTATATCCACAGCCTGCTTCAGACTTCTCCACTTATGCCGCAGTTTGCTGACAACGGTGACATCTATGCTTATCAGAACCCTGACGGCACCCCCTCTTATGGCCAAGGTTGGAATCCTTCTATGTTCAACAACCCCTGGGAGAACCTCTCTAAGGGTGGATTCAACTCTATGTCAGAGAGCCGTAACCTCAATGCCAGCGCCACAGCTTTCATCACCATTCAGCCTATCAAGGGTCTGAGATTCCGTTCTCAGTTCAACTACAACTGGGGAGCTGGCGCATACCGTGGCTTTGGTATACCACGCGCTCCGGCAGAGGGTTCTGCTATCGTTAACACTTATAATGTCAACCAGAGCAGTTGGATGAACAGCCATTTCTCCATTGAAAACACTCTGACTTACGATCTCCCCATTCTGAATGGACATAAGATCAGCGTGATGGCAGGTCAGAGTTTCGAGAGCACTGCTTGGAGTAACAGGATTGAGGGATCTAATCAGGTGGAATACGGCAAGCAGCTCGCAACACTGAGAGGTTGGGATTCTGCATGGCTGAGCAACATCAAACTTGACAGTGGTGCTCCTACTTCTTCTCTGATTGGCAAACCTGATGATGAAGAGTATCTCGCTTCTTGGTTCGGACGTGCTACTTGGGACTACAACGAGACCTATATGGCCACCGCGACCTTGCGTTATGATGGCTCAAGTATCTTTAATGATGGTAAGCGCTGGGGTATCTTCCCGTCTGTATCTGCAGGTTGGGTAATTTCCAATGAGAAATTCATGGAGGGTACCAAGAGCTGGATAGACTTCTTGAAAATCCGCGCATCTTGGGGTCAGAATGGTAACAACCGCGTCGGCAAGTACATGCATCTTGCAACAATTGCCTTGTCTGGCAAAGCAAACGATAGTGGTTACAAATTCGCTAATGACATGGCTTCTTCTGTTGCCGGCACACCAAATGTCGGTGCTTATGCAAACATCTCCCCCAATCCTAACCTCACTTGGGAGACTTCTGAGCAGCTCGACTTCGGTTTCGATGCCCGCTTCCTCAACAACCGTCTGGGTGTAAACTTCGACTGGTATAAGAAGTCGACAAAGGACTGGCTTGTCACACCTACTGGAAAGTACGTCTTAGGAACTCCTCCTGCAGCCATCAATGGTGGTCAAATTGAGAATACTGGTGTTGAGCTCGCCCTCTCTTGGAATGACAGGCTCGGCAAAGATTTCAGCTATAATGTCGGTGTAAACCTTGCATACAACAAGAACGAGGTAACCAAGATCAATAACAATGTCGGATATTTCAATGGTCCTGCCAATGTGCTCTCTCAGGGAACAGAGTTCATCTCCCGTGTGGAGGAAGGTCACCCCATGGGTTACTTCTACGGTATGTCATACAGCGGTATCTGGCAGAATCAAGAGCAGATTAATGCCGCTAACGCAGAGTCACTTCAGCGTCATCCAGGACTTGACAAACCGACATGGGATGGTGCACAGCCTGGTGACTGCATCTGGGACGACTGGAATGGTGATGGCAAGATTACCTATGCAGAAGGTGACATTTGTGACCGTCATGAGATTGGTGATCCTAACCCAAATTTCCTTCTTGGTGTCAACCTCGGTCTGAGCTACAAGGGCTTTGATTTCGCTGTAAACGGTGCCGGTGCATTTGGCATGCAGATCATGCGTTCTTACCGTTCATACGGTGATGACCCCGACCAGAACTACGATACAACCATCCTGAATCGTTGGCATGGTGAGGGCACATCAAACTTCCTGCCGCGTATTTCTGGTAATGGTCACTCGAACACTATCTGGAACTCTATCCGTTACATGGAGGATGCCGACTACTTCAAGATCAAGACTGTAACATTCGGTTATGACTTCAAGAACATCTGGAAGTCTTGTCCGTTCCAGCAGCTCCGATTCTACGTCCAGGCTCAGAACCTCTACACATTCACCGGTTACACCGGTCTCGACCCAGAAGTAGGTTCATCTGGTAATGCGGCTTATGTATCAGACTGGGCATCTGGTATTGACCTCGGTCTATACCCACCAGCTCGTACTTTCTTGGTTGGTGCAAGTATTAAATTCTAATTCGACAACAAGTTATGAAGAAATATATTATATCATCGTTAGCTGTTTTGTCAGCAACTGTGTTTACATCTTGTAACGACATGCTGGACACAGATCCACGTGTGACAGAGATGACTCAGGCAACCTTCCCTGGTAAGCCTGCAGATGTTGAGGCCTTGAATGCAGCGACCTATAGCATTATGAATGTAATGGGTGGCGGCGACTCTGATAACCAGAATCCTTTCTTCTGGTGGGAGGTAATGTCAGACAACTGCTTCGGTAGCGGTGGTCTGCAGGACAACAAGGTAAAGTCGCTCCATCATCTTGTAGAGATGAGCGTCGATCAGTATGAAGAGCCTTTCAAACTTCTTTATGGTGGTATTCAACGTGCCAACAACACAATTGAGACCATTGACAACGTGCCCTGGAAAGAGAATGAGAAGACTCGACGTAATCAACTTCTCGGCGAAGCATACTTCATGCGCGGTCTCTATAACCTCTGGCTCACCCAGTTGTTTGGTGATGTCCCCCTGATTACCTCTACTACTGTTACTGAGGAGATGGAGCAAGAGGTAAGTGCCGAGGAGGTCATCTACCCACAGATTCTTTCAGACATGGTTTCTGGTATGAACTTGATGAGCACAGAGAAGAGTTCTGGTCATGCCAACAAATTCGTGGCCGAGTCTTTCATTGCTCGTGCCTATATGTTCTGGGCAGGTTTCTATAAGAATGTCAGCGAACTGGCTTCTGGCTCTGCTCCTGCTATCAGTCTTGTAGAACAGGAGGGTTGCACCGCAGCTTCTCTTTCTCAGGCCGACGTTGTCAACTACCTGAAGGACGTTGTTGCCAATGGTGGTTACAAGCTCTGTGAGGACTTCCGTTCACTCTGGCAGTACTCTAACAGTCTGCTCTGGGATGAGGCTCAGGACGGTGAAGGCCATGCTTATGCGTTCATCAAGGATATGAAGCGTGAGAACTGCTTCGATATGCCTGGTATGGGTAACGGCAACACCGAGGAAATCTTCCAGATCCAGTTTATGAATGCCTCTAGCTGGGATATCGGTGGTGCATATAACGCTCAGCGTATGTATTCAAACTACATCTCAGTATTCTGGGGACTGCGCAATGGTGCCAGCAACCAGAATGGTGACCGTAATCTGACTTATCCATTCAACCAAGGTTGGGGCCAGGGTACTCCTTCATGTAATATCTGGGACGACTGGACTGCAGCTGAGAAAGCTGGCAATTACGAGGATCTCCGCAAGAAGGCATCTCTGATTGACTTGGATAATGAACTTGTAGGATACACCTATGAGAAGGATGACTGTGAGGAGTCTGGCTATTCTGTTAAGAAGTATGCCGAGGTCAATCTTGACGCTTGCGAAGCAAACAACGATACATGGTGGTCCAAGTGTGAAGGTTATAACAGCAGTTCACTCGCCAACAAGATGCAGGGTGACCACTTCGAGGACTTCTACCTGATGCGCTATTCTGACGTTCTTCTGATGCTGACCGAGCTCACTGGTGATGCTCAATATATGAACCAGGTTCAGAAGCGCGCCGGTGTACCTGAGACAGCTTACTCACTGAAGGCTGTTCAGGACGAGCGTCGTTGGGAATTCGCTTTCGAGGGTATCCGCTTCAACGATATGCGTCGTTGGACTGGTAACAATCCTACCGAGAGTTCATACGCTCCTAAGGCTCTGCAGGCTCAGAAGGGTAAGCAGATTGTCTGCCTTGGGCAGAAGGGTAACAAGCGCACCATGGAGCACATGACCTGCTCTTGGGCAGAGCGTTACATTGCGACCAACGGTTTCGTTGCAAAGCCTCAGAAGCAGATTAACCTCATGGATGGTAAGCTTACTCAGAATCCTGGTTGGGATGCTTCTGATCCTAAGACTCAATATAAAGTACTTTATTAATGTTTTAAATAAGTAATCAATATGAAAAAGATATTTATGCTTTTTGCCGCAGTATGTGCGCTTGTAGCCTGCGATCCTGTCCAGGAAGATATCAGCAATGGCGGTCACATCACTGTTGACGAGCTTCTGGCAAAGACCAGTGTCACTGTTGACAAGGCTGCCAGTGGCAAGAACGGCAATGTAATTTCTTGCTGGACCTCAGCGCCAGTCAATGCAAAGTGGAATATTGGTGGAAAAGATTATACCAGTAACTTTGCTTCTAAGAAGATGAAGCTTGGTTCATATACCGTCAAGCTTTTTGCTCTTTGTCCTGATGGCACCGAGCTTACAGCTGATTTCCCTGTAACATGTGATGAGATCACTGATCCGCTCCAGAAGTTCTACATCTATGGTGATCCTGCCAATGAAGAGCAGAAGCCATTCAGCCCTGGTTCTTGGGATGCATCTGCTATGCGTTTCAGTGATAGCGAGGGTCAGCATTTCCCATATCTTTCTGATGATGTGTATTGGGGCTTCAAGACACTTATCATGGATGTCTCAGATGCTAGTGACGATTGTACAATGAAGATTATGAATGGTTGGTGGAGTGCTTTCTATTATGACACCAACGATCACCCGATGCCAGTTCCCAATGGTTTGCTGGAGATTCCTCTCACCGAAGAGATTGCAAAGCATTGTGCTAAGGGTAACGGTGGCGAAGCTAGAGACCTTCAGTTCATGATCGTTTCTGGTTCATGTACCATCAATTCAGTTTACTATGAGGAATAATCATTCCTAAGTGGTATAATTAATAATAGGCTGACTCATTTAATTGAGTCAGCCTTTTATAGCAAAAAAGATGATGAAAAAAAACAATGTATCTAGTGCCATCCTCTATGTAAGTCTATTGGCTTTCATTTCATTTGTTGTATATATATTATACATCAATCAAGAGGTATTCTATACGGTACACGACCGTTCCGAATTCCTTTTCGGCACCCCTTTCTTCCACACGCTCATGCAAAAGCCCTTTGGACTGATACAGTATGTGGGAGCATGGTTTACACAACTATTCTGCCATCCTGCCTTGGGTGCTGGTGTGCTAGTTGCTATTTGGACGCTCATTTTCTATGTGGGAGCCAAGGCTTTCCGGTTACAGGGAAGCGCCTCCGCGCTGATGCTCTTGCCTGTAGCCTGTCTGCTCACGTCAATTGTCGATTTAGGCTATTGGATTTATATCCTCCCTATCAGGGGCTATTGGTTCTCACAGTCGATAGGTTATCTGATCATGTTGCTGTTCTTGTGGGCAGCACGCAGTACCCCACGTAAATGGCATATTGTCTGGTATCTGCTAGCTTTCTGCATCTATCCTGTGCTTGGATGGTTTGCCCTGCTATTCATACTATGTTTAGCGCTTAGCGAAAAACCCACCTGGCGTGAGTTGGTTGGCATCGTATTACTTGTCTTTACCGCCAGCATTTGGCACACACAGTTCTATTCCAATCTCAAGTTCGACAATGTCATGCTGGCAGGCATGCCTCGCTTCGTAACGCCACTCGACAGTAGCGCGCGACTCTCAATCCCATTCTGGGCACTTGGCGCTATCTCTATACTTATACCGCTGTGTGGCCGCCTCTTGGCTAAGAAGCTCACGCCTGTGTTGTGTGCTGTTGCTGGCATCATCTTTACTTCGTCACTCATGTTCCATGATCGGAACTATATTGATGAAATGCGCATGGTGCGCTATGCTTCCGGTGACAACTGGAAGGAGGTTCTTCGCATGGCAGAAGAGACCAAGAAGCCAACCCGCACGATGGTCTTTCTCAAGAATATTGCCCTGATGAACGAGGGCGGCTTACTCGACCGTTCATTCAAATTAGGCAATGATGGTGAGAATATCACCAACCCTGATTCGCTCCACGTCAGCCTTCTGGACATCGCCTCGCCTCTAGTCTATTACAACTACGGCATGATGAATGAAGCCATCCGTCTGAGTTTTGAAAATGCCATACAGGCAGGCTTTTCACCTTTCTACCTGAAAATGCTCTCCCGATGTGCTCTGGCCACCGGAGATCAGAAACTAGTAGAACGTTATACTACCCTATTGCATCATCACCCGTTTTACAGCAACTGGCAACCAGTTCCGGTCACTGAAAAGATAAAGGAACTGCAAAAATGCTATCCTGATGAACTTACTGGTGTTGAGAACAGCGATAGCTATATTGTCAATGGTATCAGTCTATGGTACGAATCCGATAGTAAAGTGGCTTCAGAACAAGCATTACTCTATGCCATGTTACGCTGCGACTCTCGTCGCTTTTGGGCATCAATGCGCAACTATGTAAAGCTACACATGAATGAGAAATTCCCTTTACATGCACAAGAAGCTTATATCATGTATATGGACAAATCACCTGAAGAAAAACGCATGATACTTCCTGTAGAGCAATCTATATACGACCACTACAAACAGTTCTGGGGATCCTTAGAAAAACTTGCAAAGCCTGGCATGAAATTTGAAGAGGCTGGAGAAATGATGCGCGAAGAATGGGGAGATACCTACTGGTGGTATAACATCTTCGGAAGAAAGATTTACTAATATGTTTATCTGGAATGGAAACGTAATTAAACCCAAGAAAATCATGAAAAGATATATTCACTCTTATCTTCAGTTTCTGGCTGTTGCTGTACTACTCTTATCATCGTGTGTGAATCACCCTGCAGTACCTTCCTCATCCAAAGAGGTCAAGTGCCAGCCAACCATATTCCCCGATTACTGCGATGTCACCGTGCCATGCAATATTGCGCCACTCAACTTCATGCTCCCGGCTGGCGAGTACGAAGCATGTATCGCACGTCTTACTACTCCCGATGGCCAGCAACAGACCTATGGCAGTGGCGTGAAAGTACAGATTCCCGAGTCGGAATGGCACGATATGCTTCAAGCCTCAAAGGGTAAGAGCATAAAAGTAGAGGTTTGGGGACAGAAAAAGGACGAATGGCTATCGTTCAGTCCGTTCGAAATTCATGTCGCCAAAGACCCCATCGACGATTATTTATCGTATCGCCTCATCGAGCCATCGTATGTCGCTTGGAGTTTCATGGAGATAGCTCAGCGCAACCTTACTTCATTCGAAGAGACACAGATCTTCAATAACGAGATTACGTGCAATGATAAGGAAAAAGGCCAGTGCATCAATTGCCACAGCTATCAAAACTACAAGACCGACAACATGCTCTTCCATGTGCGTCTCTCCAATAGTGGCACTGTGATTGTAAACGATGGTAAGATCTCAAAAGTAGATCTGAAGCGCGACTACACCATCTCTTCGGGTGTCTATCCGGCTTGGCACCCTACGGCCAAGTTGATAGCCTTTTCGACCAACCAGACTCGGCAAGGATTCCATACGTTAAACCCCAATAAGATTGAAGTTTACGATCTCGCCAGCGACATGATTCTTTACGATGTGGAGACCGACTCTGTGAGCATTGTCAGCAACGACCCCGACCTTTTGGAAGTGTATCCAACATGGTCGCCAGACGGCAAATATCTCTATTACTGCAAGTCTGTTCCGCTTCCTGAGGAGTTACGCGACAAAGATATCAGATCCACCTACCCGAAGATACAATACAACCTCTATCGCCGTGCGTTCGATCTGACATCGCACGAGTTTGGCGATGAGGAACTCGTCTACGACGCCGCCTCCGCTGACAAGAGTGTTACCTTGCCACGCATCAGTCCCGACGGTCGCTATCTGCTGTTTGCCTTGGGCCAGTATGGCTGTTTCCATAGCAGGCACCATGATGCCGACATTGTCTGTATCCCGATGGATCAGTATGCTGGCATTGCCCTCACCGGAGAGACCTCTTCGGCTATCGATCTTTCGAAGCTAAACAGCGACGGCTATTCTGACAGTTACCCCTCATGGTCGAGCAACGGGCATTGGATCATGTGTGCCAGTCGTCGTGACGATGACAACTACAGCCGTGTCTATTTTGCCTATTTCAACAACGGGAAAGTAGAGAAAGCCTTCCTTTTGCCTCAGGAAGACCCAGAACTGCATACCAGCCTTCTGAAGAGCTATAACCGTCCGGAGTTCATGGTTGAACCTGTTAAAATCAGTGTCAACGAGTTCAGTCGGGTTTTTGATTAGTAGTATAAATGAAGCATCTCCTCTCTATATACACTCTCCTGTTCGGTGTGGCAGTCCTCCTTTTCTTCGGGCTGGCCTACCCACACCATCTGCATTATCAGGAGCAGTATCAGCTGTTTCTCTTCGACAGCACCTACATCTGGGAGATCGTCAGGCTGCCAGGTGGCATAGCCGATCTGCTGGGTCGCTTCTGCACACAGTTCTTCCTTTATGCCTGGGTGGGAGCGTTTATCATAGCTATTCTGCTGTCGCTGGTGCAGATCCTGACGCTCCACCTGGCCTATTCACGGACAAGTCCAGAGCTACAGGAAAGCATGCGCAACACGGGGATGACGACTGAGCCGAACGAGGGGATACTTTATGGTTTGAGTTTTGTGCCGTCGTTCCTGCTCTGGCTATTCCTGCTTGACGAGAATGCGTTGCTGGGGGGAGCTTGGGCTGTATTACTCACACTTCTTGCTTCTTGGGGCGTCGAAAAGTTAAATGGTAGGGTGCGACGCATCCTACTTATTGCTGCCATTCCTGTACTCTATTGGATGGCGGGCCCTGTCTGCGTGATATTCTTCCTCCTGCAGGCCCCACACCCTAAGCGTTCCATAAGGTATTACGGAGTATTCATTCTGATGGCTTTCATGCTTGTCATGCTGTCAAACTATCTCCCAGTACCTGCCACTAAATTATGGTTCGGCATACATTACCATCGCTACCCGACAGAGATTCCTGTTCTACTATGGGCTGCCACCCTATCTGTTTTCTTCCTCATGCTTATTGTCCGTGCATTCCAACGGTGGACCAACGCTTCAAGCCACATGATAGTAACGCTTTGTTCCTTTTTACTGGTAGCTGTCAGTATGGGGTATCTCGTCTGGAGAAACAGCAATCTCAAAGCAGAAAAGGTGATGCAATATGACTTCATGGCCTGTCACCAGCAATGGAACCGCATCCTTGAGACCATCAACGACAAGAAACCTAACAACCAGATTGGCGTGACGGTACAGAATCTTGCCCTGGCGATGCATGGTATGCTCTTGGACCACATGTTCGAATATAACCAGAACAGCATCCATGGTCTTCTGCCCGATGTAAAGACAGATGCGACCAGTCCTATGCCAACTGCCGAGGCATTCTATCATCTGGGGATGATCAATGTCGCTCAGCGAACGGTGTTCGAGGCTCAAGAAGCTATTCTCGACTTCCAGAAAAGTGCCCGATGCTACAAGCGGTTGGCTCAAACCAACCTCATCAACGGGAACTACGAAGTGGCTCGCAAATATCTCATGGCTCTACAGAAAACCCTTTTCTATCGCGAATGGGCTAACGAGACTCTTTCGCTTTTGGGGAATGAGAAGGCGATAGCCAAACATCCCGAATACGGACGCCTACGTCAGTCGAACTACGAGGAGGATTTCTACTTCAGTGACCATGTTACCCCCGAGATGCTGGAGAGCCTCTATTCCAAGAACACAGATAATCGCATGGCCTATCAATATCTGCTGGCCTATTATCTGCTGACGGGTGATCACGAAAGCTATAACCACATCATGTCCCAAAAGCGATGAAGAAGATTTCATATATATTTGACATTTCACATCGAACTCGCTCACGCTCGACAAAGTTCGAACCATGCCGACTTTGTTCTTGCCTATTCGCGTTTTTCTTCCTTCTTTTGTTCGCTGCATGCACAGAAACCGTCAGCGATGCAAAGCAGGAGGCTGAACAACCTCATATATATCCCGACTATATCGGTGTCACCATACCCGTGAATATCGCTCCTCTCTGCTTTAACATGGTAGATGAGATGGCATTGTGTATTGATGCTGTCATTGCAGACCACCACGGGCACTATCTGCATAGCCAAGGCGAAGAATCTGTAAACTTCGACCTTGACGACTGGCATACGCTACTCGGACAAAACCGTGGCGACTCGCTCAGCGTGACTGTTTCTGCCAAATATGCTGATGGCTGGCACACCTACCATCCTTTTTCAATTTACGTTAGCCCAGATAGCATCGACTACGGTATCTGCTACCGCTTGATTGAACCAGGCTATGAGGTATGGAGCAAGATGGGTATTTACGAACGCGACCTCTCCTCTTTCGATGAGCGACCGCTAATTGAAAACACCCAGTTCGAGGGCTGTGTCAACTGCCATAGCTTCAATCGCGGCAATCCCGCCGATATGAGCCTTCACGTCCGTGGTCCGCATGGTGCCACGCTGCTACGACAGAACAACGGTCCTATCACGGCCTACAACACCAAGACCGATCAGACGCTCGGTTTCTGTGTCTATCCCTACTGGCATCCCTCGGGTCGCTATATAGCATACTCGACCAATGCCACGAGTCAGTTATTCCATAGTGCCAACCACAACCGTATCGAGGTCTTTGATACCGCTTCTGACCTTCAAGTCTATGATGTCGACAAAAACGAGTTGTTGCTTTCACCCCTTCTCAAGCAAGATTCGGTCTATGAGACCTTCCCCGTATTCTCGTCCGACGGACGTTCACTCTTCTTCTGTGCGGCACAGGCGCTCCATGAGGGAAGTCATCAACTTGACTCGATTCACTATAATCTCTGTCGCATTGACTTCGACCCAACAACGGGCAAGTTTGGTAGTCGTATAGACACCATTGTCGATGCCAAGACTCAGCGTAAGTCGGTATCCTTCCCTCGTCCCTCCTACGATGGACGTTTCCTTTGCTATACGCTCGCTGACTATGGACAGTTCAGCATCTGGCACCATGAGGCTGATCTCTATCTACTCGATCTCTCCACAGGACAGAGTCGCCCCATGGCCGAGGCAAACTCTGAAGATACAGAATCATTTCATAACTGGAGTACAAATTCTCGCTGGATCGTGTTTAGTTCCCGCCGCGACGACGGACTCTTTACACGCCTCTATTTCTGTCACGTTGATGCCAAAGGGATTATCAGTAAGGCATTCATGCTACCACAGCGAAATCCGCGTCGCTTTTATCGCGAACGCTTCCTGTCCTTCAACGTGCCCGACTTCATCATTAGTCCAACTCGGTTCGATAGTCACAAGGCCAGTCGGATCATCAACGACAAATCACGAAAGGATTTTGGTGTGCGCCAAGTACCCATGTAATCGACCTCTCCCTGTGCTTACCAAGGAGAGCAGAAGAATAAAGTATAAGACTATTTAAGTTAGTTTTTTATAGTAATTAGTAATTAGACACATTGTTTTGGTATTTTGAAGGTGCTGCGTCGTGATGACGCGGCATCTTCTGTTTTTTATCCTATAGGACGAACTTGCAATACCGTTGCACATTCTGCAATCCTCTGCTATATTGCATGTTATACTCAAAAATGCACATAGCTACACAACCCCGCTTTTGCAACGTCATTTACTTGCTTCGCTTTATTAATTTCCCTAAATTTGCAGCGTACTTCAAGATATATATCAACTTGATTATATCCAGACCTAACTGGAAAACAGGAGCAGAAACCGAAAAGCTTTAAAGAGTAGGTAACATAAAACTATTTAATGACCGTCGCCGATTTATCGGCACGGTCATTTGAAAGAGGTCACATCCAACACATGTCTTCATAATTAGGTACAAAAAGATGGGGGCATAAGCAATGACTAATAGACCATAAACGTTGAAACAACAACCAAACCTTAACCGCTAATGGTGTTGGTTATGATATCATGACCAATGCCATTAGCTTTAATTAAAAGAGATTATGGGAAAAGACGCCGCATTTTCGTCATCACAAACCCCACAACAACGTTGCGGAACACGCGACCAGTTGTTTGACAACACATTAGTCAGCAAAGAGCATACGATGTGTTTTCTGTCATTTTGCAACGCTTTTTCTTTGTTTTCTTACACTTTTTTATTAAGTTTGCAGTGCAATTACAATAAGTTTCCATCTAAGAACTAAGAAGAATAATTGGATATGATGGCGACATATGCGTTTACCGGGTAATCTGTCCTCCTGTATCGTCATTCGAGTCACTATACAAGACAGCCCCGAAATGTCTAATTAAACAATGAGAAAAAAAGAATTCCCACTCTATATCCAGCACGACGCCATGGACTGCGGTCCGACCAGCCTTCGGATGGTCGCTGCCTATTATGGTAAACAATACTCTGCACAATACCTCCGAGAGAACTGTTTCATCTCACGCCTAGGGGTATCCATGCTTGGCATCAGCGAGGCCGCTGAGAAAATCGGAATGCACACCATAGGACTGCGCATTTCAACCTCCCAACTGAAAGAGGATGTGCCCCTACCTTGTATCATCCACTGGAATCAGAACCATTTCGTGGTACTTTACAAGATTGAAAAGACTAAACAAGGTGCTTTGTTTTATGTGGCAGACCCTGCCGGCAGCAAGGTCACATTCACAGAAGAGGAGTTCAAGAGATGCTGGTTAAGCAGTAGGAATGACGGGGAAGACGAAGGCATCGCCTTGTGCTTGGAGCCTACACCCGATTTCTATAACCGTTCTGATGAAGACGATATCAATAAGAACCGACGGAGCTTCTTGTTCCTGTTCGAGTATCTTCGACCATACAAAAAACTAATTATTCAACTATTTATCGGACTCGGCACGGGGTCGCTGATACAGCTACTCCTGCCGTTTCTCACGCAATCTATCGTTGATTTTGGTATCACGAACCAGAATCTGAGCTATATCTACCTTGTACTGATTGCACAGATGATGCTCGTCATCAGTAGCACATCGGTCGAGTTTATCCGAGGATGGATCCTGTTGCATATCGGCACCAGGGTCAACATCTCTTTGCTTTCCGATTACCTAGCCAAGCTGATGCGCTTGCCGATTGCCTACTTTGACACAAAGATGACCGGTGATATCCTGCAACGCATTAACGACCACACACGTATCCAGCAGTTCCTGACCAACACCAGTCTGTCAACCCTCTTCTCGGTTGTCAACGTCATTATCTTTGGAGTGGTCATCCTTTTCTATAGCTGGATAATATTCTTGATATTCTTTGTTGGCAGTGCCCTTTATGTGGCATGGGTATGGCTGTTCATGAAACGGAGGGCAGTACTCGACCATAAGATGTTCACCCAGAATGCCGCCAACCAGAGTAGCATGGTGCAGTTGGTCAGCGGCATGCAGGAAATTAAACTGAATGCATGCGAGCAACAGAAGCGCTGGGAATGGGAGCATATTCAAGCAAGAATCTATAAGATTACAGTGAAAGGACTAGCTCTGTCACAATATCAGTTGTCGGGTGGTATTCTCATCAATCAACTCAAGAATGCCATCATCACTGCCTTTGTGGCTGCGTTGGTGATACAAGGTGAGATTACGCTCGGTATGATGCTCGCCATCCAGTATATCATCGGCCAGTTGAACAGTCCTGTCGACCAACTGATCGGTTTTGCCCGCCAGTATCAGGATGCCAAACTGAGTTTGGACCGTTTACAGGATATCTACACGAAAGATGATGAGCGCCCCTTGGAAAAGACTCTTATCACAGATATTCACAATACCGACATTAGGATTGAACACCTGACATTCAGATATGACAAACTGAATGAGAAACCAACACTCGACGACATCAACCTGACGATCCCTCGTGGTAAGACAACCGCCATCGTTGGGCTCAGCGGGAGTGGTAAGACCACCTTGTTGAAAATGATCCTTGGGTTCTATAAGCCTGACAAGGGTAAGGTGATTATCGGCAACTCCGACATTGAGAACTACGACAAACGGGAATGGCGAAAGCAATGCGGTTCGGTCATGCAGGATGGATTCATTTTCTCCGATTCCATTGCTCGAAACATCGCACCCGGAGAGGAGAGAATCGATGAAGACAGAATGCGAGAGGCAGCTGCCACAGCCAATATCAAAGACTTCATAGAGGAGTTACCTTTGGGTTATAACACCAAGATCGGAGCTGAGGGACACGGACTAAGTATGGGACAGAAACAACGAATCTTGATCGCACGTGCCGTCTACAAGAATCCGGAGTTTATCTTCATGGATGAGGCCACAAACTCACTTGACACAAACAACGAGCATCAGATCATGGAGAACCTCAACCGTTTCATACAGGGCAGGACGGCTATCATTATCGCCCATCGTCTGAGTACCGTTCGCGATGCGGATAACATCGTGGTACTACAGGACGGTAAGATCTGCGAGCAAGGTAATCACGAAACATTAATTGACAAGAAGGGGCTTTACTACACACTCGTAAAGAACCAACTAAATATATAAGTATATGCCGAAAGAAAAGAAAGAGAGCATTATCCGGAGTGAGGAGGTACAGGATATTCTGTCTGCTCCCCCTCACACATTGCTGAGTGCGGGCTCATCAGTGATTGGCGGTATTTTGTTGATACTGCTTATCGGCTGCTTTATCTTCAAATACCCCGACACTATCTCGTGTGCGGTAACCATCACAAAGACCGAACCTCCCGTCTGGGTTGTTGCAAAAGCATCAGGTAGACTGCAGGAGCTCTATGTCACAGATGGCCAAAGGGTCAAGACGAACGATGTAATCGCTGTCATAGAGAATCCGGCCAACACCCGGGATGTACTGACTCTTGACTCTCTTTTGTCTACCATATCATGGGAAAAAGGGGGCTGCATCAATATCAGTCTTGACGACGCACATCTTGGCAGTATCCAAAGCACATATACCACTCTTGCTAGAGCCATCACAGACTACAACAGTTTTGTGAACAATAACCTCTACGACCAGCGTATTGCCGCAGAAGAAGCTCAGCTACGCCCCTATGCCGACTACCTCGAATCCGTATCCAAGCAAGTGGACTATAGTCAACGCATCAACTCGTTAAGCAAAGGGAATTACCAGCGTGAAAAAAGTTTGCACGACAAGGGACTGACCTCCGCCTCCGATCTGGAGTCAACAGAGCAAGGATTGCTCAGCAGCAGTATGTCGACAGAACAAATGCGCTCTTCTCTGGCCAATGCCAAGATACAAGTCGCCCAGATCCGGAATACCATCTCAGAACTCAAGATGCAGAAGGAACAGGAAAAACGGCAATTAGAGACAACCCTACAGTCTGCATGGGAGAGCACACGGACTGCCATCCGGGAATGGAAGCAAGTCTATCTTCTCCAGAGTCCCATCGCTGGTATTGTCTCATACAATAACCTTTGGAAAGCCAATCAGAACATTACCGCCGGCGACAAGGCTTTCTCTGTTGTCAGCAACAAAGAGAACACGACCATAGGCAAGGCTAAGATTCCTGTGGCAGGCTCCGGAAAAGTCAAACCGGGCCAACGCATCAATATCCAGTTAGACGGCTACCCCTATCTGGAATACGGTTTCCTAACAGGAAAAGTCGTTTCCGTTGCCACCATGCCCGACGAGAACGCTTATACAGCGACCTTCGAGGTGAAGGATGGCACAGTTACCTCATACGGCAGACACATCAAGAAGACAGGCGACCTGTCTGGTGTCGGTGAGATTATTACAGAAGACCTCAGTGTGGCAGAAAGACTTATCGGACCTCTCCGATATCTGCTGCACCGAAATGTCTTAGACTAGAATAAATCCAGCCATAGGCTGGTATGTACGACCTATAGGTAACCTTAAACTGTCACATGTCCATAAGACGATTATGGATGTGCGATTGGTTGTTTTTATGCTTTTTTAACACATTAATATCCCTCATATATGCACTTTTATTTGGGATTCACGTACAAAAGTATTATCTTTGCCCGAAAAATTGAGCAAATGCGAGGAAAAACTGGCATATTAATATTCATATTATTTAACCTTTTACTTATCGGCTGCAAGAACCAGAATCAGAAGATTCTGGACGATGTCGCCTATTATCTGCAAAATGATTCCGTCATGGAGGCCAGCGCCTGCTTTGACCTTCTTCATATAGACAACCTTAGTGACAAAGAGAAAGCTCTCTACTATCTGTATGAGGCCACCATACGTTATAGATCATACCAAAAGATGCAGTCCTTTGACGGTATTGAATATAGTATCAATTATTTCAGCAAAGCCGACGATCGGAACAAACTGGCTGAGGCTTATTTTTACAGAGGAGCGCTGAAATTTGAGAATGGCATAACCGAGATAGCCATTGAAAACCTGAAGCAGGCCGAACAACTGGCTCAAAAAGATGGAGATATAAAGCAACAGCATAAGATTACCGAGTTGTTGAGTTCTATTTATTGTTCTGCAGGACTATATGACCTTGGTCTCCAATATGCTAAGAAAGCGATGACTCAGGCTGTCCAAACGAAAAACTACAACTGGTATGTCTATGCGATTGACTATATCGCAACAACCTATTTTCAGAAGAGGATGAACGACAGCGCCCTCTACTATATTAAAAAGGTTCCCCCATACGAGAAATATCTGGACAAGGAGACCATAGCAGGCATTTACACCAGTATTGGCATGGTCCAATCCTTACACAATCCAGAAATGGCAAAAGAATACCTGTATAAGGCTATCGCTTTAGAGAATAATTCCAGTGCCTATGCCGTCTTGGCGGATATTGAGATTAAGAACAACGGCAACCGACAGACTGCCAAAAATCTGCTGGACAGTGCATTAGTACATAGTAACGGCAAAGACGTCAACTATATCATCAGCAGACTCACCAAACTCTACATGGAGGACAAAGAATATGAGGAAGCATGCAGCTTATTACTGAAAAGGAGATCAATAGAACAAGATCGATATGATATTAAACAAGATTTAAGCCAGATACAGATGCGATACGACATGCTCTATAAGGAGAAGAAACAGGCCGATTATATCCACATGATTATGACGCTTCTTATTCTGGTTATTGTTGGCATCCTGTCCATCCTCTTCTACCATCGCTATCAATATCTGAAGAATAAAAAAGATATGATTCAGCGACAAATGCTGATTGAGACCTACAGCAGTAAACTCAAGAATCTTCAAGACGCAGACGACAATACTGCCAAGCAGGAGGGAGAACTCATGACAAGCATCAATATCCTGCAAGAGAAACAGTCGGAGGCACTCAAAAAAGGAAAAGAGCTTTACGAGCATGTCCGCGAAGGCCAGAGCATCATTACCTGGACCAAGCAGGACTATATTAATATGATAGACTACTATAGTCTCATCGACATTCCCTTCGGCGTTACACTGGAAACCGAATACCATAGTCTCTCGCCAAGATACAAGTTGTACTTGATCCTAACGAATATGGGCAAGAGCGAAGAAGACATCGAGTATATTTTTGGCATCGGAAAAAGTGCTATCCGCTCCATCAAATCACGCATCAAGTCCAAAAATGAGAAAACCCAAGTATCATAAGCCGTCTGTGGTGTCTCATTTTCCGCAAAACAAACATGTTGCACATAACGCAATCGGCTCATCATCAACCCTTTAATTATATAACTACTGCAACTCCATGGAAGATATAAAAAAACCTGCTTGTTTTAGATAAGAAATGATTATCTTTGCAGCAGAGAATTATAAACCCTAAAAACTATATTGATTTATGAAACTAAAAAAACTTTTTACCATCGCCTTTGGATTGGCGATGACAATGAACATCTATGCAGATATTCCGCCATATGATGATTCAACTGATCCTGCAGGTACAGACTACGTTCCCCGACCTCACCGTGCCCCGCGTAGGCCGGCCATTACAGTCGACAACTTCAGAAATGGCGGAGCCATTATACTTCCCAACAAGGATCTTGAGCTTGTGGAAATAGAATATTATAAGAACGGTTGTCTGGTCAAGTTTGAGAACTACGTTTCCGTAGAAGCGTCCTCTGCACTGATTGTCTCTTCAGAGAACACGACTGCCGATAGTTTTGCCGTCATCGTTAATGGCAAAATACTATATGCCGACAACTTTTAATATCAAACCTTAACCTATCGCACTGACCACTCGAAGAGACCTGTCGCATTATCTGCCGGCAGTGTCACTTCGAGTCGCAGTGCTTTAGTCTTCACTGGATTGAAATTCACAGTACAAGCAGAACCTTTCTCTGTAGGATAACCATCGGCACCGCCGACAGGTATCCAGTCACCTTGGGCATCCTGATAGAGGATACGCCATGATTGAGGCACGCGACAGCCGCCCCAAGGACCGTCATCATACCAATAGACGGTAGCGCTCTGCACGGTAGCCTCTTCCGGGAACTCATAACTAAGCCATTCGGTACAGTCTTTCTTCGGCCACCAATGAGTATACGGCACACTACGGTCGTTTTCATCCTTCGGTACCAAACGATCATTAATACTGGAAATGGCTGGTACGCTACATGAACTTCCTACCTTACTCTCCGAGGCAAGGGTGGCTGGCAATGACGGGTTTGTGGCCTTCAGATCCTGCGGCAACCACACACGCATCTTACCACTACCACGATGGCACCACGCATAATAAGGAATCAGTGTCAGCGCCTGGTCGGTTGTCTCCAAACGTCCCTGTCTATTGAAATTAAGCAACTGCGCGTCGGTCGTGAGCGTCAGGATCGTGGTTCCGGCAACCTCACCCTTTCCAACAGTGAACTGTGGTTCCTGGTTTACAAGTGCACCCATGATATCGAAGTGATTATCGGGATGTTCGGCACAGTACACCAACGGACCGCGCTCCACAGCAATCATCCCCCGGTCGGCTTCAACCTTGTTGTTTGCTCTTACGGTACGCGGCTCCATATCGAAATGTATCTGTACACGGTCGCCCTTCTTCCACTTACGGTTGATGGTGTAATAACCATCGGAGGTAAGTTGTGCATCTGCTACTGTCGTACCATTAACAGTCACACGATACCCGAGTCTTTTACCGTCGGTATACTGGTAAAGATTAGAGGGGACCACCTGATTACGCACCCAACCGGGGATGCGGATCTTCAGAGCGAATGATCCGACGGTATTCTGATCGACCGTCACAGCGACATCGCCATTCCACGGATAGTCTGTCGTCTGACTTAAAGTCACATTCTTCCCTGCCACGGCAAGTGTACTTTTATTCGAGAGGAAGAGGTTCACATAGACATCCCTGTCCTTCACCGCATAGACATAGCCCGGCAACGACGGGATAAACCGACAGATATTACTCGGGCAACAGGCACAGCCGAACCATGCCTGACGCTGGTGCTGTCCCATTGACTCCAGAGGGTTCGGATAGAAGAATCCGTCGCCTTGAAGGCTGACGCCACTGATCAGACCATTATATAAGGTACGCTCAAGTACATCGTAATACTTCGACTCGCCATGCAATAGGAAGAGACGGTAGTTCACATACACGTTGCCAATGGCGGCACAAGTCTCACAGTAGGCACTCATGTTCGGCAGTTCATAGTTGGCACCGAAAGCCTCACCATTCGAAGTCGCACCGATACCGCCGGTAATATAGAGTTTCTTCGACACGATATTATCCCAGATGGCATCGATGGCATTGATATAGTCTTTATCGCCCGTCAGTGCTGCCACATCAGCCATACCGGCATACATATAAGCGGCACGTACGGCATGCCCCACAGCCTCGTCCTGCTCAACCACAGGCTTATGCGCCTGCGAGTAATCATGCACGATTGTCGTCTTCCCACGGTGGTCAAGGAAGAACTTCGCCTCATCCAGGTATTTCTTATCACCTGTCACCAGATAGAGTTTGGCCAGTGCCATCTCCGCAATCTGATGACCGGGCACCACACAAGCCTGACCAGGATTCGGTCCCACCTCTCGACACACGCAGTCGGCATAGCGGATGGCGATGTCGAGGAACTTCCTACTGCCAGTGGCCTGATAATGAGCGATGGCTCCTTCTACCATATGACCGAGATTATACAACTCATGACTCAGATCCTCCTCCATACTCCACCGCTTATCACCGGCCCACTCATGAGGCTGTTGAGGATTCTGCGTACGTGAGGTATACAAGTAACCGTCGGGCTCTTGGGCAGAGGCGATGATATCAAGCACAGAGTCGATATAGGCCACCAGCTTCCGGTCTGGATACGTCTGCAGAATGTAACTGGCACCCTCGATGGTCTTGTAAGGATCAGTATCATCAAATGCCAATCCACCCACCTTAAATACTTCCGAAGGATTCTTCAGATGTCGGGCGGCATTCGAGAAATTCGTATAACGCCCCGTCTCCTCACACTTGGAGAAGGCAAGAGGGATAGTCACCTTACGACTGGCCTCAAGTCGCTGTCCCCAGAATGTGCCAGGAGCGACCTTTACATTCGTAAACGGTACCGGACTAATTGGATAGCCGTTCGTTTGATACTGTTTCCCCACCGCTGCCATTGGCAATACCATCACCGCTGCCAGCCCGATCGTCATGAGTCTTTTCATCTTCTTATCTATTGTTTTTCCTTTATGAGTGCAAAGATAACCACTTTCCTCGAGACCTGATAAAAGAATCGTCTAATCTCAATGGTAAAATCGTCTAAATTCGTTATTTTGATGCGGGGCTGGACGATTTTTGTATCTTCTTGGACGATATTGACATTCTATTCCCATCTTTTTTTATTATTTTGCGGCATGATTTAAAACTATAAACAGATAATATAACCAAGACCAACAAAAGACGTTTATGAAAAAGAGAGCAGTATTGTTCATAGGTGTGACCGCTCTGACACTCACGGCGAGTGCAACTCAGAAGTCGCAGTCTGTGGCTCCCATTCAGGAGGTGTCCTTTACACAAGTACACCTCAACGACGACTTCTGGATGCCCCGCATCGAGATCAACCGTACGGTCAGCATCCCTTCCGCCTTCCATGAGTGCGAGGTGAACGGACGCTTCGACAACTTCGCCATAGCCGCCGGCCTTATCCAAGGAGAGCATCGGGGCGACTTCTCTTTCGATGACACCGACCCCTATAAGGTGATTGAGGGAGCCAGTTACTCTCTCGCCGTTCACTACGATGCCGCACTCGACCACTACCTCGACTCCGTCATCAACATCATCGCACAGGCTCAGGAGCCCGACGGTTACCTGACTACCTGTGTCATTAATAAATGTACGCGCCTGAGTGGCTGGTGGGGTACTCATCGTTGGGAGAAGATCAACTCACATGAGCTCTATAACAGCGGGCATCTTATCGAGAGTGCAGTGGCCCACTACCGCGCTACAGGTAAGAAGACTTTCCTGAACATCGCCATCAAGAATGCCGATCTCGTATGTAAGACCTTCGGTCCGAACGAGGGACAGATTCATCGTCCCGGTGGTCACCCCATCATAGAAATGGCACTTTGCAAGCTCTACAAGGTGACAGGCAACAAGAAATACCTCGATGGTGCCAAGTATTTTGTCGAGGAGACAGGCCGTTGCACCGACGGTCACCGTCCCAGTGAGTATTCCCAAGATCACATGCCGATCCTACAACAGCAAGAGATCGTGGGACACGCCGTACGTGCCGGTTATCTGTACAGCGGTGTAGCCGACGTAGCTGCCCTGACGGGCGACAAGGCTTATTTCGAGGCCTTGGAACGTATCTGGGAGAACATGTCGAGCAAAAAGCTCTTTATCACCGGCGGTATCGGCTCACGTCCACAGGGTGAAGGCTTCGGTCCCGACTACGAGCTTAACAACCATACCGCCTATTGTGAGACCTGCGCCGCTATCGCCAACGTATACTGGAACTATCGTATGTTCCTTGCCACAGGCGAATCGAAGTATATCGATATCTGCGAGCGTGCATTATATAATAATGTGTTGAGTGGTGTCTCGCTCAGTGGCGACAGGTTCTTCTACGACAACGTACTAGAGAGCGACGGAGAGCACGAGCGTCAGAAATGGTTCGGCTGCGCCTGTTGTCCGGGTAATATCACCCGCTTCATCGCCTCTGTGCCAGGTTATATCTATGCGCGCCAAGGCAAGGACATCTTTGTCAACCTCTATGCCCAGGGCAAGGCGAAGATCGGCCATGTAGAATTAGAGCAGACCACCGACTACCCCTGGGACGGAAAGATCCGCATCAAGGTGACGAAGGGTGGCGGTAAGTTCGCCATGAAGCTCCGCGTCCCCTCTTGGCTGAAGCAGTCGCCGACCAACAATTCTCTTTACACATACTTGGATAAAGCAAAGACCTACAGCGTCAGCGTCAACGGACAAAGTCTCTATCCAGAAAACCGTGATTATATCACCATCACCCGTTCCTGGAAGAAAGGCGATGTCATCGAGCTGAATTTCCCGATGGAAGTACGTCGTATCGCAGCCAACGACAATGCCGAAGACGACCGTGACAAGGTGGCCTTGGAACGCGGTCCTATCGTCTATTGCCTCGAAGGATCAGATCAGGCCGACGGCAAGGTGTTCAATAAATATATCCTTAACTCTGCCGACATCCAGGCACACTTCGAGCGCGATCTCCTGAACGGGGTGGTGGTCCTTGACGGCACTGCCAACGAACTCCAACAGGACGGTACGGTCAAAGATGTGACGTTCCGTGCCATCCCCTACTCGACATGGAACAACCGCGGTCCGCAACAGATGGAGATCTGGGTGGCCAACACACCGGCCATGGCTGTCGCCACACCTCTCCCCACCATCGCCTCAAAAGCACAGACCTTCTCAAACCGCGGCCCCATCCAGAACGATGCCCCAGAGACTGCTCCCACCGACAACTGGGCCAGCGGTGTGAACGACCAATGGGAGCCGAAGCGTAGTAGCGACACCTCCAAGCCCTATCACTACTGGTGGCTGAAACAAGGTACTACTGAGGCTATCTCCTACCAGTTCGATCAGGAGTACGAGGTTTCCAACGTACAGGTCTACTGGCTCGACTTCGACCACTACGACGGAAACTTCCGCACACCAGAGTCGTGGGCCCTCTACTACAAGGATGCCGACGGTCAGTGGCAGGAGGTTTGCGATCACACGCCCTATACCGTGAGCAAGGACTGTTATAACAGTGTCGACTTCCGTCCTGTGAAGACCACAGGCCTCAAGATCCTCGTTAAGCTCCAGCCCGGCAACTCCGGTGGTATCCTGGAGTGGAAAGTGAACAAATAACGCACAATATGTATAACAATAACATCAATAAACCTAAAAAACAGATTAGTATGAAGAAACATTTCTTATGTTTGCTCATGCTGAGCGGGGCATGTTTAACAGCCTACGCAGCAGAAGATCCACGGGCTGGCGAGCTCGGCTCGGGATCGGTCACTCAGCAAGGAGTCACCGTGAAGGGTGTCGTCAAGGACGCGAAAGGTGAGCCGATCATCGGAGCCACCGTCACCGAGAAAGGCACCAAGAACGCCACCGTCACCGACTTCGACGGCAACTACTCACTCAACGTGTCGAGCCGCAATGCCGTGCTCGTGGTCTCCTACATCGGCTTCGTTGCCCAGGAAGTCAAGGCTGGCGGCGATGTGACGCTCCAAGAAGACAACGCGCTGCTGAACGAAGTAGTCGTCATCGGTTATGGTACCCAGCGTAAGGGCGACATCACCTCTGCCATCACCAGCGTGAAGAGTGAGGACTTCGCACAGGGAAATATCCGCGATGCCGGTGATCTGATTAAAGGTAAGGTGGCCGGTCTGACCATCGCCAACGGCTCCGGCGACCCGAATGCGGCCTCCAGTATCCGTCTGCGCGGTATCATCTCACTCGAAGGCGGTAACTCCCCGCTCGTGCTCGTCGACGGTCTGGAGGGTAGCCTCAGCACCGTGGCACCCGAGAATATCGAAAGCATCGACGTGCTGAAAGACGCTTCCGCTGCCGCCATCTACGGTACCCGTGGTGCTGCCGGTGTGATTCTCATCACCACTAAAGCCGGCAAGCGTGAGGCACGTACCACCGCCAACTACAGCGGTTACCTCGCCCTGTCATCCTTCGGCAAGAAGCTCGACATGATGGATGGCTGCGATATCCGTGCCGGAAAGACCAACTATACCGATCGTGGTTACGACACCGACTGGCTCGATGCCGTATCGCGCACGGCCCTGACACACAACCACAACGTGAACATCAGCGGTGGCAACAAGAGCACCTCTTACAATGCCGACTTCACCTTCCGCGACCAACAGGGTGTGTTCATCAATACCTATGGCAAGGAGATGCGCTTCAACGGCGGTCTCTCCCACTGGATGTTCAACGACATACTGAAGCTGCAGTTCAATATCCTGAAACGCTGGCATGAGAACGGTCCCGTGGATGCAGCCGGCCAGATGGTCTACCGTCAGGCCCTGATGCGTAACCCCACAGAGCCTATCTACGGCGAGGATGGTGACTACTACGAAAACTTCGGTATCAACTACTACTACAATCCCGTCGGCATCCTGAAAGAGAAAAAGGGAGAGTGGAAGACCGAGACTACCCGTCTGACAGGAAACATCACCCTCGAGCCCATCAAGGGTTGGCAGACCAACCTGATGCTCAGCACCGAGCGCTATAATGCGCACGACGAGGGCTACTATACCTCCAAGCACTACGGTCAGAAGAACAGCTATACCACGGGCTATGCCACACATAGCTACGACTATAGTAAGACCGACAATCTGGAGCTGACCTCTACCTATAAGCACCAATGGGGCGATCACCGTTTCGAGGCACTCGTCGGCTATAGCTACCAATACGACATGGTGGAGGGCTTCAATGCCAACAATACCAACTTCCTGAACGACTTCTTCGAGTACAACAACCTCGGCGTTGGTCAGTACCTGAAGGAAGGAAAGGCAGGCATGGGAAGCTATAAGGAAGACGACAAGCTCGTTGGATTCTTCGGACGTGTCAGCTACGGCTTCAGCGATAAGTACAACGTACTGCTCTCCATCCGCCGCGAGGGATCTTCTAAGTTCGGTGCCAACCACAAGTGGGGTTCCTTCCCGTCAGCCTCTCTCGGATGGACCATCTCCAACGAGAAGTTCATGGAGGGCACCAAGTCGTGGCTCGACAACTTGAAACTACGCGCCGGCTACGGTGTGACGGGTGTCATCCCAACCCAGCGCTACCAGTCGCTGACCACCTGGGCTCTCGGCTCACCCTATTACTACGACAGCGGCACCTGGAAGCAAGGCTTGAAGGTCGACCAGAACCCGAACCCCGACCTGAAGTGGGAGAAGAGTACCGAGTATAATGTCGGTCTCGACTTCGCTGTGCTCGGCGAACGTATCTGGGGTACCATCGATGTCTATCGCAAGAAAACCGTTGATATGCTCTTCTGGTATGATGTACCTGTGCCACCAAACCTCTATAGCCAGACACTGGCCAACGTCGGTGAGATGCGCAACCAAGGTATCGAGGTAGCTATCAACGCCATCCCCGTCCGCACGAAGGATTTTGAGTGGAAGACCACAGCCACCTTCGCCCATAACGCCACGAAGCTGATCAGTCTGAGCAACGATCTCTACGAGACCGCCAACCGCCACTACGAGGCATGGCTCGGTGAGCCTATCAGCCTCTCCACGCAGATCATGGAAGTAGGCAAGCCCCTCGGACAGTGGTACGGTCTGAAGTCTGTTGGCGTCAGCGAGAACGGACTCTGGATGATTGAGAATCCGCAGACTGGCGAGGTTGTTGAGTTCAACGACAACATGCTGACCGACAAGGAGACCTGGTACCAGAACCTGGGCAATGCCATTCCCAAGGTGAACATCGGTTGGAGCAACACCTTCAAATATAAGGACTTCGATCTGAACATGCAGTTCACAGGCCAGTTCGGCTTCAAGATCCTGAACGAGGCCCGCGCCTACTATCAGAACAACGCCGTGACCTACAACCGCATGAAGGACGCTGCCGAGGCTCCCTACAGCGACGGGAATGTGTTGAAGCCCGCACAGAAGCAGACCTTCGTCAGCTACTACCTGAGCAATGGTAACTTCTTCAAGCTTTCAAACATCACCATAGGCTACAATGTTCCGCTGAAGGAGAACAAATACGTGAAGGCTATCCGTGCCTACGCATCAGCCGACAACGTGTTCACCATCACTTCCTACAACGGACTTGATCCGGAACTCACCAACTGGGATCCCCGGTACTCGGGTATCGACCAGCGCGACAAGTATCCGACCATCCATACCTTTACTTTCGGTCTTAATGTTACGTTCTAAAGTAATCATAAAGTTCAAAGTTTATAGTTCAAAGTTTATAGTTATGAAAGCAATATATAATAAAATCATCGTTTCCGCTATGGTGGGCGCTGCAGGTCTGACCATCGCCGGATGTACAGATTTGGACGAGACGATATACTCACGTATGGCCTCCGAGAAGTATGAGTTCACGGATGCCGACCTCGAAGCCACCATCGCCCCCGTATATAGCAGTCTGCGCGACGTATACTGGGGATGGTTCGGCATGGCCGACATCATGGACGAAAGCTCCGACGTGTGGGGCATTCCCAACCGTATCGGTATCGGCTGGGGCGACCTTTATATCTCCTTGCACAAACATGAGTTCAACTCAGGTATCGGACATTTCTCCGTGAACTGGGGTAACAACTATGCTGGCGTCAACGCCTGCAACCAGATTCTTGCCAACGAACAGGTGTCTGGCAGTGAGCTCATCAAGGCACAGGTACGCGCCTATCGCGCCATGTACTACTACAACCTTTTCGACCTGTTCCGTAATATCCCACTCGACACCACCTTCGTGCATCCCGACGGTTGGACACCTGAACAGGCAGCTCCCGAGGTGACCTATCAATGGATTGAGCGTGAGTTGAAAGACGTGGCAGAGCACTGTGGCGAGGACGTGTCACTCGGTAAGCTCAGCAAATATGCGGCATATATGCAGTTGGCCAAGCTTTATCTGAACCACGACGCGTGGTTCCCCGAGGCCAAGGATCCTTCCTACTACCAGAAATGTATCGACTGTCTGAACATCATCATCAACTCGGGTAAGTTCGCCTTGGCTCCCAACTACAGCGACAACTTCATGGAGGATATCTCTACCTCGCCCGAGATTATCTTTGGTATCGTGTTCGAGAATAAGTATGCCAGCGGTAACTTCATGGCCAACCTCTGGATCCACAACGCAGGCCGCGCCCGTTGGAACTTCTCGGGTTGGGCAACAGGCGGTGGTATCGTCTATCCGCAATTCCTCGACATCTATGAGGAGGGCGACACCCGCCTGGAAAACTGTTGGACCGGTGGTCCGCAGTATGCCCTCGACGGCAGTCCCATCCTGCTTGACGGTGAGCCTCTCGACTACACCCGTGAACTCCACAGCATTGACAACCCTGGCTGCTATCCGATGGAGAGCTGGCGACTGGTGAAGTATGAGATCAAGAGCGGTGACTTCGGTTCGAGCTATGACGACGTGCCCTACTACCGTTATGCCGACGCCCTGCTGATGAAGGCAGAGTGCCTGCTCCGCTTAGGCGGCTACAACGGTGAGACCGAGGACGATGCTGCAGCCCTGGTTACTCAGGTGCGTGCCCGTAACTTCAAGGCCGACCCGGCCAAAGCCAAGGTGACGGCAGCCCAACTAAAGGGAGGCAGTAAGTACAACTACGGTCACCGTGAGAATACTGGTGAGCTCGGTGGCGAGGACCACTGGGTAGAGAAATACCAAGGTGGCGACGATATCGAACTGGGCGGACTGCTCGACGAACTGGCTCGTGAGTTCGTGTGCGAGGCACACCGCCGCGACGACATCATCCGTTTCATGATCAAGGGTACGAATATGAACGTGTACTGCGGCAAGTCGTGGTTCTGCAAGGATCCCGAGGCCGACCGCCATACCGACATGTTCCCCATCCCACAGGATGCCCTTGACGGCAACCCCAAGCTGAAGCAGAACCCAGGCTACACAGCTGCGAATTAAGACCACAAATTACACTAATTTCACGAATTCAAAGTTATGAAAAAGAACATATTATATATAGCAATGGCTTGCATCGCCTTGGGTTTCACTGCCTGTAGCGACGACCCAGAGGATGCTGTCAGCAAGCACGTCTATGGCCCCGACGAGTCGCCCTATCTCCGTGCGGATGCCGATGCCACCATTTCCTTGAACGCGGAGTTCCGCAAGGGACATGTCACTCCAAAGACCGTCTATCTGAAGGACTATGCCGAGCAGATTCAGACCAAGATGAAGATGACGGTCGACGATATGCTGGCTGGCATCGAGTCGGGCAAGGTGGCGTTCCACAGCATCAACACAGCTCGTGGTATCTGGGATATGAGTGCCATGACCAAAGGCGATGGCTGGTGGTATAATAACAATGGCGCTGTCGTTGGCAACGACGGTGTGGCCAGCATCGAACTCGACAAGGCGGCCAAGGCTCTCGTCCTGAACGTGCCCGAAGGGTCTGCCGCAGGTCTCTCGATGGCGGCCAACGTCGGTTTTGCTGTTGTGAACGGCAAGGACTACGACCAGTATGTCCGTTTTACTGTCAACTTCTCTATTACCGACCCCGGCACGATCATTCAGGATATCATCATTCCCGCCGGCGACTATGCAAGCTACGAGTTCGATCTCACGTCTATTGAGAATGCCATCAATGCATGTTTCGGTATGACGTCGGCAGACTTCATCGCAACGATAGCAGATACAGAAAACGATATCGCCATGTACCTTGCTGACGACAACGGCAATTGGGATACATCATCCGGCTATACAGCCGGTGGTATTGGTCTCTGGGTTGACGTAGACCATAAGGTATGTAACTGGAGTGGTAACGGCTATGCTGCTGGTAACTTCTACTATATTGAGACTCACGCTGACGACAAGACCGTCGGCATCGGCCGTGCCCCCGGTGTACCTTCCGGCACGAAAGCCAAAATACACTTTGTCTATGCAAGCAAGAGTGATGCCACCAGATTTGTAGAGTTTGTATTAAATGCCACATTTGAATAACTATCATATGAAGAATCTATCCAGACTCATGAGCAAGAGCGCCCTCGTCGCGCTCTTCGCTCTCGGTATCTCCGCCTGTACCGATGATGACGACGTGATCGTCGGCAACATCACCATTGCGGAGAGTGAACTGAATAAGACCGTCGAGTGGGACGAGGTGGAGAGCTCCATCACGTTCACCGCCAACAGCGACTGGACGGCTAGTGTCAGCGACGTGACCACCCGAGCCGCCAACACCAAGATCGAATGGCTCACGCTGACCGTGAACTCGGGCAATGCCGGAGAGGTGAAGATGCCGTTCTGTCTGAAGAAGAACGACTCCGAGTTCTACCGCGACGCACAGATAGAGATCCGCTGCGGCGACAAGACCTCGGTGATCAACGTCCACCAGAACCAGAACCCCGACGCCGTCCACACGATGGACCGCTCACAGGTCGAGAACTTCGACAAGTACATCTGTCCGGGCACTTGGAACGAGGGCTTCGAGCGCGGTGTCGACCATATGCTGCGCGACGATGCCAAGTGGTCATTCTGGCGCATGAAGCAGAGTGAGCACTTCTTCGTGTTCTGGGAGCCAGGCTTCGGCTACGACCCTAACGGCAGCGATGTGCCTGCCGCCCTGCGCGTCAATATCGACGACCTGCTGCAGAAGGCAGAGCAGTTCTATACCACCAACGTGGAGAAGTTGAAGATGGTGACCGTGGGTCAGGGCAAGAGCAACCTCGACAAATATAAGATGCAGATCTACCTGCTCTATCAGGAGGACTGGCTCGCCACAGGCTCTGGCTATGACAACCAGATCGGTGCCCTCTGGGTGAACCCCTCTACCTGTCAGCCTGTCGGCTCGACCATCGCCCATGAGATCGGCCATTCGTTCCAGTACCAGGCAGGCTGCGACAAGCTGCTCAACGGTCAGGCCGAGGAGACAGCCTATGGCATGAACGGCGGTTTCCGCTATGGCTTCGGCGCCAATGGTGCCGGCGGCTGCGCCTACTGGGAGCAGTGCGCCCAGTGGCAGTCGTTCCAGGACTATCCCGAGGAGTGCTTCACACAGGATGCCAACGTCTCTGTATGGCTCCGCTCGCACCACCGTCACTTCAACCACGAGTTCATGCGCTATGCCTCCTACTGGCTGCCTTACTACCTGACACAGAAGCATGGTATCGAGGCCTACGGACGCATCTGGCAGGAGAGCACTTTCCCCGAGGATCCCATCCAAGCCTACGCCCGTCTGTTCTGTGCCGGCGACATGGAGAAGTTCTACGATGAGTACTACGACTATGCTGCCCGCTGCGTGAACTACGACTTCGACGCCGTACACCAGTATCTCGGTCAGAACAGCAATGCGACAAACTACACAACCAATATGCTGCCGAAGGACGGCGGCTTCCAGCCCACCTACGATAACTGTCCTGGTACGACGGGCTTCAACGCCATCGAGCTGAACATCCCCGCCGCAGGTACGGTGGTGAAGGCCGACCTGAAGGCGGTAGCCCCAGGCAGTGCGCTCGTCAGCGGCGATGCCGGTAAGGTGGTCGATGGCGATGGTCATGCCATCAGCACAGTGACCACCTACAACCAGCAGTCCAACACCTCGTCGGCCTACCGTATCGGCTTCGTGGCTGTCAGCGGCGGCAAGGCCACCTATGGCACAATGGCCAAGGGAAAGAATGCTGTGGCAGAGATGAAGGTGCCGGCCGGCACCGACAAGCTCTACCTCGTAGTCGTGGCCACCCCGACAGACTACCAGCGTCAGGGTTGGGACGACGACGAGACCAACGACCAGCAGTGGCCTTACAACGTGAAGTTCGAGAACACGGGTGTGAAGGGCTTCGTCGAGATTCCAGCCGGCAGTCCAGAGGATGTCGCCCTCACCTTCGACCTGAACGGTCTTGATGCGGCCTACGAAGGATATCAGGTTGCAGAGATCGACCTGCTCGGCGAGGGTCTCATCGAACAGATGGCCAAGGCCTTCCGACTGCAGCCCGCAGAGATTCTCGGAGCCATGGCACAGCGCGCCGACGATAAGGTCGTGCCCGAGGAAGGCAAGGTAGCCGTCGGTCTGACACAGCCCGATGGTACCATCAGCTACGCCTGCAGCACGAACGCCATCGGCCCATGGATCAATGCCGAGGGCATGGCCGCCACCTGGGGCGAGGGCCAGCTCTATTATGAGTATAGTGGCACCAGCTACCTCTTCCCCGTCGGCTTCAAGCCCGGCACTGTGGAGGCCGGCAAGACCTATACGATGAAGCCCACCTTCGTCTATACCAAGGACGGCAAGGAGTACAAGGCAGTCATCACTCTGAATCTACACTTCTAATATAATAAATTGTTTAGGTACCTTGTTTTTTAGGTCGTTGGGGGCGGCAGATAGGATTCCTTCAGGAGAATCCATCGGGCCGCCCCCGTTTTTTGGTGATAGAGAATCGTTATATGATGTCAGTCTGATGCAGACGATTCTCTTTTTCTCATATACAATTAGACGAGATATTCGAAGGGACAAACACGATATATCTTGACAAACGCCCCCTCATAACTCGCATGGAGATCAGAAACGATGGAATGAGAGGTGTAGGCGCGAGTTTTGGGCCGCCTTTATAATTAACTGATAATAAGACGATTACAACTACACAAGAACGAGGTGGGATCTTTCCTTCAAAGAGATAGGCCCTGTGAGTCGTGGAGATAGGGTTTACGAGTGAAAGAGATAATCCCTTATAGGGTATGGAGATGATCTCCTTCACTCGTAAGTGCCATTCCTTACCGTCGTGGAGATAATCTCCTTGACTGTTAGAAGCCACCCCTACCCAAAGGAGCCCCCATCTCTACGCCGAACAGGGGAAAAAGGGACTAAAAGTCCCCCTCATTTTTTCTAGTTCACAACTCCAGACGAACACTTTTTTAGGCACTTTTTCATGACAAACCAATGCGGTCCCTGAGCCTGTCGAAGGGACAAAGGAAAAAAGGTCGGAACAAACCGGGAGTTTCATGTCGGCAAAGTGACAGAAACCAGGCAACCCCGAATGCTTACAACCAGGGCACTTCAGGGTCAGCATCATTAATTACGCTCTTTTTCTTATTCCTTGCTATTATACACTGACGTCTCAATTCTGACTTGAGACGTTACAGTATAACACAAGTTCAATGAGGGCATCTCATATTCCCAATTATTGACAGAAAGGAACTCTTTACGATTCTCTTTTTCTGTATATAGCCATAATTCGTAATTGCCACCAAAGAGAATTCCTAGATTCAGATTCTCTTCGACCAATTTCACATCAAGTACCCTTTTACCTTTCAGCATATTTGCCACTACTGCCATCTTCCCAATCACAGGAGTATCGTCATCCTCAGAACATGCGATTAGTTCTTCACCACAACTAATTTCCCAATACCTCCATGCCCATATTGCAGAATCATTATCGAATTTTAGTAAAAGGATACTACTTGCCCCACCGCCAGTATTACTACTCACGACATAATTACCAATAAGTGCTCGCAAACCTGCAACAATTCTTTCCATATTATTTTCCAAAAAGTGAATATATCAAATCCCCTATCTCATGATAGCCATAACCTTGATGACTGACCTCGTCGTGTATAATTCTTCTCTCCATTAGTGTAAAGGAATTACTACCTTTGTCCTTGACACATAGACGGTATTCTTCTTTATATGCTTACATTTTTTCCATATGTTTTTTGTCTTTTTTATCGACTGTATAATGACATTGTCTATAACCGGATTCTTTTCATATGCTTCTCTCCTTAATAATCGAACTTCTACTATTCTCATCTTATTTGAGAACAAAATAGAATAAACGACAGAAGCATAAGGTTCAAACTCTTTACATCCGTCCCAGTTAGACCATAAGTCATATTGATTACGCATAATAAGAGAATCTAGTTCCTCCTTTTCACACATGAGATCTTTTCTCGTTGTAACCTCTATAGAATGGCCGTCGTTATCAATATAATGCATAACATTTCTTATCGTATCTGTCATGAGCCATATATTGCCATCTGCATCCCTTGCAACTCTTTCTTGTGAAAAAGAAGGAATACAAAAACAAAATGTGAATACAAAATAAACAATAATCCTAGTAAACATGATTAAGTCTTTTACTCATTAATGTCGCTCTCCCATGAACAAAAGGATCGACGCCCCGGTTGACCATGACAAGAAGGTCGCATAATACTGACAACAACAGTCTTCTCTTCATCAATTTATCATATTAATGCAGTATACTATTTACATTATAAGAACAAATCCCTTCGTTCTTGAAATACACGCGATACATAGTCCATCTGGAATTCCCCCTTTTCCTTAATGATTACACGAAATATGAATGTTTGAAACAAGTGCTTATGAAATTCATCATAGCTGGACAGGTAATTCATGTCCCACTCATTACAGGCTTTAAAAAAATCTTTCCTATATTCATCTAACTCATCAAACTGACGTACATACACCGTATCAGCTGAATCAGAGTTCTTTCTTCTATATGTATAAAAATTGCCTATATGGTCTTTTTTCCAAAAATAAAGACGAGGAGATTCGCGATTACATCTTACATCCTGTACAAAAATTAAAGTATCACCAACTTGATGACGAGGATATAAAGCTCTGATTTCTTTTTCACCATTCAGTTTCCTGTATATTTCTATAGCTGCAGACATATCATTAGCTTCATAACACTCTATAACATCTCTTAATCCGATTTCTTTCATGGAATCCACAATAGCCGTCCATAAAATAGATGTCGAGTCTTCATCAACAAGGGTTGCATCCACACTATCTGCCGCACGTGAAGATGTACCGGTTGAAGAAATCGTACAACCCATAAAAGAACTTATCAATAATATGACTAATGTTTTCTTCATCTTCGTCTAGGTTTTTAATCTATTCAAATCGTGATGGCGGGCGCCGTGGTCGTAGGTGTTCAGGCCAAGCGTGCCGTCGAACTCCTTATTGTAGGTGACATTCATCTGCAATCCCATGCGATTTATGGTTGATATCAGCGGCAAATATAGGCAATTTGTCTGAGACCACCAAATCTGTGAGGTAATTTGTGGGGATCGTTTCTTGGATAAGTCAAGCGAGCGGTTCTCCCTTCGACAAGCTCAGGGACCGCAGGGCAACCGCAGGATCAGGGATCGCTGGAGCGGTTCTCCCTTCGACAGGCTCAGGGACTGCTGGGCAACCACAGGATCAAGGACCGCTGGGGGAGACTTCGACAGGCCGTTCTACGAACGCTCTTAGGGGCAGTTTTTTAGGACAAACGGAGGCGCATCGAGTTATTGTTGTACGTCGAAAAAACGAGCGAAACACTTGGTTTTCTCGGATATTTTCTATATTTTTGCACAATGATGAGACGACTGTTACTACTGCCCATCACTCTGTTGTTCCTCTTGCCTGTGATGGCAATGGGAGACTACCGCTATCGGAACATCACGATGAACGACGGATTGACCTCAAATGCCGTCCGTAACATCGTGCAAGACAAGTATGGCTTCATCTGGTTCGGGACGGACAACGGGCTCTGTCGCTACGACGGTACAAAGGTGCTGCCGCTACGCATCGCCGCGCTCGGCATCAACCAATATGTGTCGGCCCTGCTGGCCGGCGACGACGGCATCTACATCGGTACGGAGAAAGGCGTGTTCCGCCTGCCCTTCGAGCGACAGATGTTCGAGCGACTGCCAATGGATATCCATTCGGCAGTGACCTCGCTGGCGACAGACAAAGGAGAGGGACTCTGGATATCAACGATGGCGAACGGTGTGTGGCGCTACGACCTGAAGACAGGACAGACGAGGCACTATGACTTCAAGACCATCGGCAGTGCCGTGGCTCAGGTACTCGTCGACCACGGCAACCAGGTGTGGACCATCACCAACTGGGGGGCTCCGACCGTCCAGAAGCTGAACCGTCTGCACGACAGGTTCGAGGCCGTCGACCTATCCTATAACGGGAACTATAACGCGTTGCGGATGCTACAGACCCGTGACGGACGGATCTGGATAGGCACGTGGGAGCAGGGACTGCTGCTGATGCACAGCGACGGACGACTGGAGCAGGTGCTCAACCCCGTCGCGACCAAGGTTGGCTCGCATATCCACACACTGCTTGAGAGGACACACGCTGGTGACGGCACCTCAGAGGGGCGGGCAGACGACTATATCTGCATCGGCTGCGACGACGGTGTGATATGCTTCAACCCGAAGACCAGAGAGTGGTGGCGACTGATAGACGGTCAGCGGCTGACCGACCGCTTCGTCTATGCCCTCATGAACGACACGGAGAACGGCACCTGGATTGGCACCTATTACGGTGGCGTGAACTACATCTCGCCTGTAGGCAAGCGCTTCGAGGCGTTCTCCATGGAGTCGGGACTGGCAGGAAACGTGATCTCACGTTTCTGTGAGGACAGGCAGGGCCATGTATGGATTGCCAGCGATGACGGTGGACTGATGTGCTACTCGCCACGAGAGCAGCGCTTCGTCGACTATCCGCACCGCGATATCCTGTCGCGCCAGAACACACATGCCCTGTGCTTCTGGGGCAGTGAGCTGTGGATAGGCACCTATACCAGCGGTGTACTGGTACTCAACACGGAGACCGGTGCCCTGAGACAGTATATGCAGACCACCGACCCCCACTCGCTCGACAACTCCAGCAGCTACGCTATCTACAACGACACGCAGGGACAGATCTGGGTGGCAACGATGGAAGGACTGAACCGTTACGACCGCACGGACAACCGGTTTGAGCGTATCGGAAAGGTGAGCTCACTGACCATCGACATCGACGAGGACCGCTACGGCAACCTGTGGCTGTCGACACAGGGCAGCGGACTGTGGAAATACGACACCAGGCACAAGACGTTCAGACAATACCTGCACGACGATAACGACCCTCACTCCCTGGCCGACAACCAGGTGAACTGCACATATGTCGACGAGAGCGGTCGGCTATGGATCGGCACACTGGGCGGACTCTGCCGCTACGACGAGGGCAAAGACCGCTTTATCAGCGCCAGCCTCGACGTGCCCAACCACAACGTCATGGGCATCATCGAAGAGCAGGGTGCCTTGTGGCTCTCGACAGAACGGGGCATCATCAAATACGTGCCCAACGGTGACGTGCAGCGGTTCACCCTCCACGACGGACTGGTGAGCGAGCAGTTCCAGCCGAACTCGGGCATCAAGGCCAGCGACGGCCGTATCTACTTCGGCACCACCAGCGGCTTCAACACCTTCCTGCCTTACCAGATCAAGACCAACAGCATGATGCCGCCCGTCTATATCACCTCGCTCCAGATCATGAACCGTGAGGAGCATACCTACGACGGACTGCCTCTGGACCTCTCGCAGACCAAGGAGCTGGCACTCGGCTATAACGACGCACAGATGCTCACCCTCTCGTTTGCCTCACTGAGCTACTGCTCACCGGGGAAAAACCAGTATGCCTATATGATGGAAGGGTTCGACAACGACTGGAACTACGTGGGCAACCAGAACCAGGCCACCTACACGAACCTGCCTGCCGGCACCTATATCTTCCACGTGAAGGCCACGAACAACGACGGTATCTGGTCGTCGAACGAGGCGACGCTCCGCATCGTGGTACACCCGCCATTCTGGTGGAGCTGGTATGCCAAGGTCATCTATCTCCTGCTGGCAGGCGCCATCATCTGGTACTACATGCACACCCGTCTCCGTAGGGCCGAGCGCCAGCATCAGCGCGAGCTACAGCGGCTGAGCGAGGAAAAAGAGAAGGAGGTGCGCGAGGCTCGTCTGAACTTCTTCACGATGATTGCTCACGAGATACGCACCCCGGTATCGCTGATCATCGGTCCTCTGGAGAAGCTGAAGGACTCTAAGGTCGAGGGACTGGACATCATCGACCGCAACGCCCACCGTCTGCTGGAACTGGTGAACCAGCTACTCGACTTCCGTAAGGTGGAACAGCAGAGTCTGGCCATGCATTTCGCCCCACAGAATATCCACCACCTGGTGCAGTCGGTCAGCGAGCGCTTCGCCCCCACCTTCGAACAAGGCGGCAAACGGTTTACGGTAACCTATCCCGACGAGCACTTCACGGCCATCATCGACAGGGAGGCGGTGACGAAGGTCATCAGCAACCTGTTGACGAATGCGAACAAATACACCAAGGACGATGTGCGACTGACCTGCGAGGTGGAGCCCGACGGATCGCACTTCCGCATCGAGGTGACCGATAACGGCGTAGGGATTCGCGAGGAAGACCGCCAGCGGATCTTCGATCCGTTCTTCCAGGCGCAGGACAACAAGCCCGGCACAGGCATCGGACTGAACATCGTGAAGAACATCGTGGACCAGCATCATGGCTCGATCAGCGTCACCTCCGAGGTGGGCAAGGGCAGCACCTTCACCGTCATCCTGCCAGTGGGACAAGCCGCGGATGACAGGCAGCAGTTTGCGGATGAAGACTCTGAGGTGTCTGACGGGCTTGTCAGCAGATCATCTGTCAACAGCAGACAGACGGTCTACATGTCTTCTGACCAACGGCAGACCATGCTCATCGTCGACGACTCGGAAGATATGGTCACCTTCCTCAGCAATAACTTCCGCTACAAATACGAGGTCATCACGGCCGGCGACGGCATCGAGGCCCTGGAACGGCTCTCCAAGCATGAGGTGGACATCATCATCAGCGACTGGATGATGCCAAGGATGGACGGAGCAGAGTTCTGTCGCCGGGTGCGCCTTGACCCGCAGACCAGTCATATCCCGTTTGTCATGCTCACCGCCAAGACCGACGATGACTCGAAGATCGAGGGTATGGACGTTGGTGCCGATACTTATATAGAAAAGCCTTTCTCACCGCAATACCTGGATGCCTGCATCCGGAATATGCTGGAGATGCGGCACCGCCTCAGGGAGCGGTTCTCCAGTCAACCGCTGGAGCCGGTGACGGAGATCGCCATCACCCCGACGGACAACGCGTTCCTGACAAGGATGAACCAGTTGATCGAGGAGAACTTCTCTAACTCAGAACTCAACGTGAACTTCCTCGCTGAGCAACTGAATATCAGTCGAAGCGGTCTGTTCGCAAAGATTAAGACGCTTGCCGACGTGACACCCAACGAGATGATACAGATCGTAAGACTGAAAAAAGCCGCCCAACTGTTGAAGGACGGCAGGTATCAGGTAGGAGAGGTCGCCTATATGGTAGGCTTCTCAAACCCCTCTTATTTCTCGAAATGCTTCCATAAGCAGTTTGGCATCAAGCCGGGCGAGTTCGCCCAAGGCTAGAAGCGCTTCCTATAACAACGATGCCGACGGTGCTGTGTACTCTCCAGATACTGCCACTGAGAGAGAACACCCTCGTTGGTCTCCATCTGCGGTCCTGTCTCCGCCCACTCAAACCCATAACGACGGAACTGTCGGATCAGGTCGTCGAAGATCAGCGCATTAGCACCCTTCGAGCGGTATTCTGGCAGAACTCCGATGAGCAGCAGGTCGACGACGTTTGTCTTATGCCATTTCAGGATCTTCAGTAGCTGCCACCAACCAAAGGGAAGGAAGCGGCCGTCGCGTGTCTTCTGTAAGGCACGGGAGAACGAAGGGAAGGTGACGCCGAAGCCCACCATCTTGTCGCCGTCCATGACTGCCGTCACCAGATTAAGGTCTGCGATCTTGATATAGTCGTTGACAAGCTTGTCTATCTGCGCGTCTGAGAGCTGACTGAACCCGTAAAGGTCCTTATAAGTAGCATTGAGCAGCTCGAATACCTGGCGCCCATAGCCCTCGTCGACCAGTTCCCGTCGTGTGAACTTATGCACCCGGAGGTGATAGCGGTTGCTCACCATCTCTGTGACCTTCGCGAACTTCGCCGGAACCACCTCTGGTATCTTTATCTTACACTCCACATAGTCATTATCCTTCGTGAAGCCACCCATATGCTCCATATGTTGCGGATAATAAGGGTAGTTATAGTTGATGTACATCGTGGAGAGCTGATCGAAACCGTCGACAAGCATGCCCTCACGATCGGTATCAATGAAGCCAAGCGGACCGGCGATCTCTTGCATGCCACGCTGCCTACCCCAGTCCTCTACGGTCTGCAGCAATGCTGTCGACACCGCCTCGTCATCGATGAAATCGAACCAGCCGAATCGCACCTGATGGGTGTTCCATCGTTCGTTGGCACGATAATTGATGATCGCCGCCACACGACCCACAATCCGTCCGTCCTTATAAGCCAGGAAATAGGCCGCCTCACAGCACTCAAACGAGGGATTCTTATCCTGTTGAAGTGCCGACATCTCCTCAGAGAAGAGATAAGGCACCGCATACTTGTTGCCACGATACAAATCATAATAGAACTGAACAAACTGTCTCAGTTCCTGCCGGGTCTTTACTTCACGGATCTCTATCATTAGTCTAGGAACAACTACTAATAAAACTCATAGTCCCACTTTTGGTTTCCTATGTTGAGTGCAAATTTACGAAAAGTCGAGCGCAAAACAAAGAAACTCGTTTCTTTTTTTTGCCGAGACAAAGTAATTTCGCCATCTATGATGGCAAAGATACTAAAAACGAGTGAGATGTAAAAGGAAAACATGTTTTCCTTTTACATAGGGTTCTCCCTCTCTTCATTTTCTTTCTGTCACCAGAAAGAAAACCGAAGCAAAAGAAAGAGTGCGAAAACGTCCTGAGCTCGGAGGCCGGTTGTCCGATTTTAGTAGCCACTCAATGCGCTCGAGCTCTGCTCGCTTGGCTTGTCCAAGAACTCGCTTCGCTCAGACAGCATTTCGTATTTCGTTCCTTGGCTCTTTTCCCGAGCCAAGACTCAATATGGCTCCGAAAATAGGACACCCTCTAAAGACCTCCTCGTGCGGAGTGTTTTCGATTTAGCCTAGCGGTCCCTGAGCTTGTCGAAGGGAAAACCGCAGAGTGTCCTCGAAGAAACTGTGCGCAGCCAAGAAAAGATCACGCCAGACCTTTGATGGTCTGAGCGTACCATAATGTAAGAGCGACAGGAGGAGCGGTTAAGTCTCCCAATATAGGGGGAACTGATGGAACAGCGAGAGGAGAGGCAAGTTCTACTTGAACTCTCCCGAGGCGTGACAGAAGTCGACCGAAGGTCAGGTTTAGTGGGGGGGATGCTTCTTTTGGTTCTTTTCTTCGCGCCGAAGAAAAAGAACAGATAGCAGGATGCAATCCTGCAAAATTGCCGCCTCTTACTAAGAGGCTCTAATCTTCGCTTCGAAGAAAGAGAAGACACCTGCAGGGTGGAACCCTGCAAAAGCCCCTTCTTATGAAGAAGGGCCAGGGGTTGATGAAGCCAACCTAATCATCCATTTTACGAACCTGAACGGTAGTCCGTGCCTTCCGGATCATCTCCGACAGTTTCTCGCTGGGCGGTTCCTTCTCGGCCAGTTCAAGGAACTTCTGATAATAGATGGCCTGCTGCGCATAGTCTTCCAAGAGAAGGCCATAGGTCTGACCGATATTATAATAGGTGGCAATAGAACCAGGGTTATAGGTCAGGTGCTCCTTCCACGCCTCGATGGCCTGTTGGTACTGTTGTGTCAGATAGTAGCCTTCACCTTGCGAGAGGGTGATGGCACGCATCACGGTGGTATCAGGATGCATCAGCTCACGGGCAAGACTCAGGTATCGAAGTCCTTCCTCATAGCGCTTCGTGTCAACGCAGACCACACCAAGACGGTAGGCACAGCCGGAATGCTGCATACCACTGAGCAGGAATGCAGGAATCAGATGCTTATAAGCCAACTCCAGACTGTCTATCCGAGTCTCGCTCATAGCCGCAGAGTAAAGGGTGTTAAAGGTAGAATCGCCCTGTTGAAGCAACCGTTCATACACGGCCTCCGCCTTATCGAACTGACGATCCATGAAGTACGCATCGGCCAGTGCACGGTTTACTAGGATATTCGTGGAGTCTCTCTGGAAGTATCGCAAGGCACAAGCGATACCGTTCTGTGGTTGCTGATTACGAGTATAACCCAGTGACAGTCCTGCGACCATCTCGCCATCCATGGGATATCGATTGACCAAACACCCCGTCCAATAAACATACGAATCGTTATCGCCCAGTTTCTGATAGCTATTGACTAACTGTCGGAAGGCATCATGCGAGAGACTATCCTCGGGCACGTTCTTCAGGATCTCACAGACCTCACGATAGTTGGCACGCTTATAGTGACAGTCGGCAAGTTTCATTCGGATTGAACACGGAGCCACAGCACTAACTGCAGCATCATGACGTAAGTTCTGAAGAACCACATCTGCTTGCTTTCGTGAAAGCATGGACAATTGTTCTTCCGGGAGTTGTACATTGGCAACAGCCTTCTCGACGGCTTCGGCCTTCGCTATTTCGCAAGCCCGTTGATAGTACTTTAACGCCTCGTAGGTGTCATACTGTTTCATACAACTGTCGCCTGCCTGCACACAGACCTGCAAGGAGTCAAAATCCTCGCCGCTGACGGGGGAAACCGTCAGCAGGGCGAGGGAAAACATCATAACGATTCTATTCATGAGAGAGATTCTATTTCTTTTTCTTCAAGGTAACAACAACCACACCGTTCTTGGCCTTCTCGCCATACTTCTCGATAGCGGATTTATCCTTCAAGATATCTATGTGGTCGATAGTTTTAGGGTCAATGTCTTTTATCTTCTCAGGCTCAATGGTCTGGCCATCAACAATAACCAAGGGATGCTTGTCTGTATTCTTTGTATCATAAGCTATTGAAACATGAGAAGCAGGTTTTTGATCATAACCCACGATAACGAGTTCATTTAACTGACTTTTCGATTCTGGATCATACTTGATTGTCCCCTCATATTTGGCAACCTCCGAGTCTCCACCTTGAAGACGGAAGGTAACAGGTACGGTGTACTTCACAGCAACGGGCTGACCATTCTGCTTACCGGGAACCCACTTCGGCATGGAGCCTACTATCCGGAGGGCCTCAGCATCAAGAGCAGGATGAACCGACTTGACCACCTTCTGATTATTAATGGTTCCGTCTTTATCAACAACAAATGTCACGATGACACGACCTTGGATACCTTCTTTTTCTGCACTCTTAGGATACTTGATGTTCTTTGTCAGGAATTCAAGTAATGCATTATGACCACCAGGGAACTGAGGCATCTCATCCACGACATCGAATATAGGAGCAGACACTGAGTTTGTATTAGCCTTCACTGTGTCAGTGACCACCATATCAGTTACCAAAGCAGTCTCGGGAGTCTTAGTCGTCTCGAGCAGAACGGTCTCTACGGGAACACTCTCAACGACTGTCTCCTCTGCGGAAGACGTGTTGATGTACTTCACCTCTGTGACCTTCTCGGCATTAACGGCGAGGGCAACGGCGATGATAGGCAGAAAAGCCAGTACTTTCAGAAGACGGCTACGATTGGATTTAGTATGTAACATCATATTGATTCGGTTTTTAAGGATACTGTGAGAGATTCCGTTGGCAAGGTAGTACCCGCCGATGCCAGCGGCTTTTGAGATTAACAGGTATTGGTATTGACGCGCATTGATGCCTTGAGAGAGTACCGCCGCATCGGCCTCGTACTCATGGATGGCTCGCAGATCACTGCGGAGCATCCACATCGCCGGGTTAAACCACTGCAGAGCGGTAAGCGTATCAACGAGAAGCACATCCCAGGAATGTCTGAGACGAATATGTCCTCGTTCATGAGCGAGAACAGAGGCATCACTTTCCTCGTAGTCACTACGATTCATGACTATATAATGCATCCAGCTGAAAGGCGACATCGCCGTGTTACCGGTCACACAGACGATGATACCATCCTGCAAGGGATGCTGCTCGCTTCTTTTAATCAACAGCACAAGCCTGATTATCGACAGAAGGGTATGCCCCAGTACCACTGCCACTCCCACAAAGAAGAGTACGGGTAGTACAATCTGCCACCAAGGTGTCTGAGGAGCAACAGCCTCAGCGACGGCTGCTCCCACTTCCACATCTACCTGTGGCATCGGCATCATGACAGTCTCATGGAGGGTTATCACACAGAACGGCATGACAAATGAGGCGATAGCCGTTGCCAGCAACACCACGCGGTTCACCCTATGAAAAGTCTCCTTGGCCAATAGTACACGGTAGAACATATAGAACACCGCGATGAGTACGGCCACCTTTACGTCGTATATCAGGAAGTCTGTCATTTACTGTTTTCTATATGATTGATGAGTTCTTTTAATTCCTCAACGGATATTTTCTCTTCCTTGACGAACGAGGAAACAACGCTGAGGTAGGAGTTGTTGAAATAGTTCTGGATGACACCGGCCATCGACCTCCGTCCATACTCCGTCTCTGAGATGAGTGGGAAGTATTGGTAGGTGTTCCCAAATTGTCTGTGATCAAGGAATCCTTCCTTCTCCAGAATACGGACCATCGTGGAAAGCGTATTGAAATGCGGCTTCGGCTCGTCGTAATAGTCTAACAACTCTTTAACGAACATCGGTCCATGCTCCCAATACAGGTCCATGATTTCCTTTTCTTTATTTGTCAACTTCTTCATAATTATTTCTTGCTTTAGATCTTACAAGACAAGCGACCATAGGCCGGATGTCATCATCAAAATACGCGTCATTCGTAATACCTAAGCGCAAAGTAACTAAAAAAGATAGTTGCATCCAACTAATTCGAATAGTTATTAAACTAAATTAATTAGTTTGCTTTGAATTTAACGTATTTTTAAAGAGCTTCGATGTATTCATACAGTTTCTTATAGAATGGATGACGCGTCATGGTAGAGGCATCGCCGAGGATAATGAGTTTCATACGGGCACGAGTGATGGCCACGTTCATTCGACGGAGGTCGCGCAGAAATCCAATCTGTCCTTCGTCGTTGGCACGGACCAAGGATATGAGGATGATGTCGCGCTCCTGTCCCTGGAAGCCATCGACAGTATTGACACTGATTAACTGACGATAAGGTTTGAAGAACTCCTTCTTTTTCAGTTGACGACGAAGGTACTGCACCTGAGCACGGTAAGGAGAGATGATACCCACGTCGATACGCTCATCAAGAATACGTTCCTTACCAATCTTCTTGAAATAACTCTCTAACGCCATCAGCGTAAGCTCGGCCTCAGCCCTATTGATACGACCAAACGACTCACCAACGAACTCCTCACGGAAGAGTTCGCTTTGTTTATTTTCCGGATTCTCCTCACCAACGAGGTCGGGAGAGGTATCCATCCATGTCATCGGTACATCAAGATCCAAGATACTGCGGTACTTCACCTCGGGTGCACTCTCCACCTGATTACCATAAAACCAGTCGCTGGAGAAGCGCATAATCTCCTCGTTCATGCGGTACTGCATGCGTAACAAGGTGACAACCTCAGGCTTATTCTCCACGATACGCTCCATCAAGGTCTTTCCAAGACCGCCTTTCAGGGCTGCGATACTCTTTACTGTTGGTGGTAACTGACAATGATCGCCCGCCAGAATCACACGTGAGACACGTCGGATAGGTATCCAACAGGCAGCCTCAAGAGCCTGTGCAGCCTCGTCAATAAAGACTGTACCAAACTTCTGTCCGTCAAGCAGGCGGTTGGCAGAGCCGACAAGCGTAGAGGCGATGACACGAGCCTCACCGAAGAGGTCGGCATTGATGCGCACCTCCAACTCGGTGGCACGACTCCTCAGTCGTTCCAATTTCTGATGATACCGTTCGTCGCTTCGCTTACGATGGGTACGGAGCTCTCGGATAGCCTTACGGATAGCCCACAACAGTTCATAATCGGGATGTGCCTCGAAACGCCGTTCATAGGTAAACGACAGCATCTTATCGTTAACACGCGTCGGATTACCGATCCGTAAGACATTGATACCACGATCTACGAGCTTTTCAGAAATCCAGTCTACCGCCATATTACTCTGCGCACATACCAGCACCTGATTCTCCCGTCGGAGCGTCTCATAGATAGCCTCAACAAGTGTCGTGGTCTTGCCGGTGCCTGGAGGACCATGCACCACCGCTACATCCTTGGCACGAAGCACCTTGTTTACAGCCTCTTCCTGTGTCGCATTCAAATAAGGGAAATGAAGCGACGCAAAACTATAGGTCTCAGCCTTCTGTCTGGAATAGAACAGATCCCGGAGATAACCCAGACGTCCCTTCCCCTTGATAGCTCGGTCGAGTGCTTCGAACATCGTCCGATAAGACGTCTCATCGAAAAACAACTGAATGCCCACATTCTCCGCGCTCTGTACGTCAATCAGAGGAGCTGTATCGGGGACAGTCACCACCATACGGTCGCCATCGACATAGCTGACAGTACCGGAAAAAGGAAAATAATGGATACTGGACTTCTTCGCATTATCGTTTTTCACCCGAAAGAAAGCCACCGGCCTACCAAACTCGAAGTTATGTTCTATCATACCCGATGCCACATCGCCATCCTGTGCTTTCTCTTTGTCGCCCTGACGGTACACCTCCACAGCCAGTTGGTTCAGAGAGTTGTAATAGCTCCTCCCAATCCTCAAAGGATACCAGGCATCACCACGCATCACCTTCCGTTGCAGTCCCATCTCCTCGGTCTGCTTACGAAAAGCATCTTTCTCCGTCTGATACTCCAATTGGAGTAGCAGACGTTGTTGCTGAAGTGCCATAATCGGTGAAATGATATCTCCCATAACTATACTGCAAAGGTATACAAAAAATAAAACACAGTCATGCCTACATCCTGAGTTTTTCACTTTTTTATAAAAAACATCGCACCTCCATATCTCCGTGTTTAAAAAAAGATGTAACTTTGCAGCCGAAATGAAACAAATACTTCTGATTAACGACGTTGTGGGCTACGGAAAGGTAGGCATGGGCGCGATGCTACCTATCCTTTCTTATCTTGGCATTCCGACATACAGTCTGCCGACAGCCCTTGTGTCGAACACCCTCGACTACGGGAAGTTCAATATCCAAGACACGACAGAGTATATACGTGGAACGCTGCCTGTATGGAAAGAGCTTGGTTTCGGATTTGATGCCATCTGCACAGGACTGATGTTCAGCGACGAGCAGGCCAAACTTGTGGCGGGCTACTGCAAGGAACAGGGAGCACAGGGTACGACCGTCTTCGTGGATCCTATCCTCGGCGACGGTGGCCGACTTTATAACGGTGTGACACAGAAACAGGTGGAGTTGATGCGTGAGATGGTCTCTGTTGCACATCTCACCTTTCCCAACTATACCGAGGCTTGTTATCTGACGGACACACCAATCGTTATGGAAGGAATCTCCTGGGAAGAGGCAAAGGTTCTGCTCGACAAGTTGAGAGCTATCGGCTGTAAATCGGCACTGATTACCAGTTGTAAGATTGATGACCAGAACGCCGTAGCCGGCTATAACCATTTCGATGACAGCTACTTCCACCTGGAATACCACGAGATTCCCGGTCTCTTCCATGGTACGGGCGACATCTTCTCGGCTGTACTCATCGGTCATCTGTTGAATGGGGAGACTTTGAAAACATCCACGCGTACGGCGATGGATACCGTATTCCGTATGATTGACCGCTATCGTAATACTCAAGACAGGAACAAAGGCATTCCCATTGAGAAATGCCTTGATTTACTATAGACACGAAAAGCCGGGACACCTTATCAAGAAGTGTTCCGGCTTTCGATTTATCATGATTGAATGCAAAGATTTCGTTGGCAGTCGTCAACATCTCTCTACATATATAACCACGAAAAGCATAAAATACTGCACAGAAATCTGTTAAATGATGTTATTTACTTAAAGACAAGTGTCTCGAGTGTGCAGAGAGACTTCTCCTTTGTCGCCGACGAGAATTTAAGATAGATCGCATGCTTACCTGTCAACTCCGTCAGAGCAGGTAACTCAGCCGTCAGTTCCGTCGACACTTTAGGCATATCGGTCTTCAGTTCTATCGTACCCAAGAGAGAGCCACCCTGCGACTCCCATGGCCTGTCAATCATCACCTGAATGGAACCGTCGATGCCCTCAGGAATCAGTTGAAGGAGTAGTTGAATATCCTTCTTCCCATGTGTATGAGTAAAGTTAAAGTACTTATAGCCGACAATAGAACCATCGGTATTGTTCACGACATTGTTGCTGTTATTCTTCAGATTATATGGTGCATCGAAATTCGTGTCCGTTCCGTATGAAGCTTCCACATACGAGCCATAGAAGACGTTATCCGGCCACTGGTGTTCCGCAACCTTCGGTCCCGTGTACCAGCAAGCTATACCGGCAGAATGACGCTCCAGCGGATTAAGGCCCTCCAAGGCAAAACCCTCGGAATTATACTCACCCTCGGAAATCTCTACCTTACCACCGATACCCTCTTCCACCTTCACTTCGATGGGAGCCACCATGGCCTGACGAGCATACTCATTCGTGCCAGTCTGACGGTGATAGAACACATACCACTGTCCGTTAATCTCACAGATACTACCGTGAGTATTACCAGAGATAGTACCAGAGGCAATCGTGTCACCCTGCTCATTAATCTCACGACCACGACCATCAATAATGGTACCGCCATAGGTCCAAGGTCCCAACGGTTTGTCGCTATAAGCATAGGCCAGCGTATAGTTTGTATCAGGCAGACCGAACTCACCGTCCTTTGTCCAACGACTGTAGATAAACACGTACTTATCCTTGATCTTACGGATAGACGAAGCCTCGAAGAAACGGAAATCACCAGACTGGTATCTGCCCGAAACCATATCTTCGACCACAGCTGTGCCTGGCTTTACCGTAGCCATCGTAGTAGGATCGAACTCCGCAGCATAAGAGCGTTCGAAGCCCCAATAACCATACACACGACCATCATCATCGACGAATACAGCAGGGTCGAACCTCAGCACCCCATCTACCTGATTAGGATCATCGGCACTCCAGTTGCACACCTCAAAAGGTCCGTCGGGTCTGTCGCTTTTAGCAATTAATCCGTTACGCATCCCCGTCTGATCATTAGGGAAGAGATAATAGGTCTTTTTGCCATCGCCATCTGTCACCAACGTCACATCTGGAGCGTAGAGAACATCGGCAGTTCCTATAGAATCGAACGGCTCCCCCTTCGCATTTTTGTCAACAACCAGGATCACGCCATCGTAGCGCCAATTGTTCAGGCTATCCACCGAAGCCGACCAGACCACCTGATCGCGACCACAATACATGGTCTTCAGATTGTCATGCGACCCATAGATATACACACGCTGTTTCCCCGGTTGATCAGGATCCTCGAACACATATGGTTCCCCGTCGGGGATATGCTCCCACATTGGAAGGAAGGGATTACCAACGGTGGTCAGTTCCGACTTGGCTGTCTCTGTCTGCCGTGCACACGAGACGATCATCACTGCGCAGCAGGCCACTGCCACGCTCATCATGAGGGCTTTTGCTTTCATCTTCTTTGTCTTTTTGTAACGAATAATCTGGGTGCAAATATACAACATTTTCTGCAGTTTCCTATGTGGTCTCATGGTATATTTTCTCTCATATCGCAAACTTTCCTAATCCTTGCGATTGAAATCGCGAAGATATTCGTATCTTTGCAACCGATGTTGACAAAGTATCACCCTTTACATACAGACATTAAGAAACCTGAACGGTTTACTTACCCCTTTTGTTACGAGCCTCATCCACTATGCCTATTGGCTGTCGAGGAGGTCAGACAAGAGATTCTGCGGATTAATCCCATCGAGGGGAAGATGTTTGGAGTGTTGGTCGTAGAATCGGCCGAAGGACTCGGATTCCTCGCCGCCTACTCTGGATTACTTGAAGGTCGGAACGACTGGTCATATTTCGTGCCGCCGGTCTTTGATGCTCAACAACCTGACGGTTATTTCAAAACCAAGGAACGGGAGATTTCTGCTGTGAACCGCGATATTGAGACAGCAGAGAACGAGCAGAGTCAACTAAAAGAAAAACGGAGACAGTTGTCAGAGGAATTACAACAATGGCTCTTTCATCAATATCGATTTCTGAATGCGAAAGGTGAGACAAGAGACCTTATCGATGTATGGCAGGATTACCACTGTTCGCCACGAATCAGGAAGCGATTCCCGTTGCCTCCTGGAGGCACCGGCGACTGCTGCGCACCGAAGCTATTGCAGTATGCCTATCTGCACCATCTGAAGCCTATCTGCATGGCAGAGTTCTGGTGGGGCGAGTCACCACAGGGTATCATCCGTCATCACGGTCAGTTCTACCCTGCCTGCCGTGGCAAGTGTAAACCTGTACTAACATGGATGCTGCAGGGACTTAGCGTTGATCCAAGCCCTGAGGAAATGAAAACTCCACACCAAGAGGTAGATATCGTATACGAGGACGAGGTCCTGGCCGTACTCAACAAGCCATCGGGGATGCTGAGTATGCCAGGTCGCACGGAAAACTATTCCGTTGCTTCCTGGGCCCAACAGCACTGGCCTGGCTCTGTTGTTGCACACCGTCTAGACATGTGCACCTCTGGTCTTATCCTAGTAGCAAAGACTCAAGAGGCATACCACCATCTACAAGAACAGTTCTCAAACCATACCATCAGGAAGAAGTACCTTGCTGTCGTCGAGGGTTCCCCCCGTGAGGAGCACGGCATCATCGACCTTCCCTTACTAAGCGATCCCATGAACCGTCCACGACAGTTGGTGGATCACGAGCACGGCAAACGGGCTATCACCGAGTTTCGTGTGTTGCCCCCATCCTTCCATCCCAAAAAGAATCAAAAGAGGTATACCCTCTTGGCTCTCTGGCCGCATACTGGTCGCACCCATCAGTTACGTATGCACTGCGCCCATCCAGAGGGTCTCGGTTGTCCGATATTAGGCGATGAACTCTATGGCAAAAAGGCCACAGACGGAAATCAGGCCGACCGGCTCTACCTTCAGGCACAAGCCATCACCTTCATTCACCCGACGACGAACAAACGTATGCATTTCGAACTACCCTACCCATTTGAACATATTATTCCTTATATATAAATAGTTATAATTATGGTTAAGCACATTATTCTCTGGACCCTGAATCCAGAACTCTCTGAAGAAGAGAAACAAAACGTGAAAAAAGACATCAAGGTCGGCCTAGAAGGACTGGTTGGTAAGGTTCCAGGACTGCTTGATGTGAAGGTACATATCGACGGTCGCCTGACCTCATCGAACGCTGACGTGATGCTCGACAGCACGCTTGAATCACCCGAGGCACTCAAAGGCTATGCCGTGCATCCAGATCATGTCGCTGTAGCCAACGGTAAGGTTCGTCCCTACACCGTCCAGCGCAGTTGTCTTGATTTCGAGATTTAAGTTAAACAACATTCTGAGGGTTACCACTCAGAAAGCAGCGAATATTTTCAACAGCAACCTTTATCAGACGCACTCTTGCTTCCGTGGTTGCCCACGCGATGTGTGGTGTTATATAGGCATTAGGCTGCTGTAACAAAGGGTTGTCGGCAGCAGGCGGTTCCATAGAGAGCACGTCTGCACAAAAAGCAGCCAATCGCCCTTCTGCCAGAGCATCAGCCACAGCCTGTTCGTCAACCAATGGTCCTCGTCCTGTATTGATAAGGATGGCTGTTGGTTTCATTAGTTGCAGTGACTCTCGATTGATGAGATGACGGGTACTCTCGGTGAGCGGGCAGTGCAGTGACAGGATCTCGACTGTTGACAAGAGCTCTTCCAGCGAAACCTTTTCGATACCCCTCGGCAGCACATCCTTACTGCTGAGGGCTTTTACTTTCATGCCGAATGCCAATGCAATCTCAGCCACACGCTGACCAATATTTCCAAGTCCCACGATGCCAAATGTCTTGCCAGCCAGTTCCGTCAGAGTGGTATCCCAATAACAAAAGTCCTTACTCCGGTTCCAAACGCCGGCTCTGTTTTGTATCGCATAGTGTTCCGTCCGATTAGTCACCGTCAGCAGATGCGCAAACACCATCTGCGCTACACTCTCCGTGCTATAAGCCGGCACGTTGGTAACCATAATACCGTGTTCGTGAGCAGCCTCAACATCCACTACATTATAACCCGTAGCCAGAACTCCAATATATTTCAGTTTAGGCAACTGTGCTATCACATCCTTGTCCAGTACGACCTTATTGGTTAGTACAATCTCTGCATCAGAGGCCCTCTGCACTGTCTTGTCAGATGTTGTGCGCTCGTACACTGTAACATCGCCCAACGCCTCCAGTTCCTCCCATGACAGGTCACCAGGATCGGCTGTAAATCCATCAAGTATTACTATCCTCATGTATTCTCTTCTTTTTGATGCAAAAATACATTATTTTCCTGAATACCAAGACAAATTCACGAGAAATCGCTCACCATCTAACAGCTATTTGCTTAAAAAAGTTGTATATTCAATACAAAAAAAGAGAACCTGCTAATTGCAGGTTCTCATTGATATTCTAAGAAATAATACGATTACTTCTTGTTCAAAGCGAGGTCGATGGCCACAGCTACAGATACGGTAGCACCCACCATCGGGTTGTTTCCCATACCGAGGAAGCCCATCATCTCAACGTGAGCAGGCACTGAAGAAGAACCTGCGAACTGAGCATCAGAGTGCATACGACCCAGCGTGTCGGTCATACCGTAAGAGGCAGGACCAGCAGCCATGTTATCGGGGTGCAGAGTACGACCAGTACCACCACCAGAAGCTACAGAGAAGTAAGGCTTGCCAGCGAGCACGCGCTCCTTCTTATAAGTACCAGCTACGGGGTGCTGGAAACGAGTCGGGTTGGTAGAGTTACCAGTGATGGAGACATCTACATTCTCCTTCCACAGGATAGCCACACCCTCACGAACATCGTCGGCACCATAGCACTTCACCTTCAGACGGCTGGGGTTGTTACCATAAGGAACCTCCTTGACAACATTCAGGTCACCTGTGAAGTAGTCGAACTTGGTCTGTACGTATGTAAAACCGTTGATACGGCTGATGATCTGGGCAGCGTCCTTACCAAGACCGTTCAGGATGACACGAAGGGGCTTCTGGCGCACCTTATTAGCCATCTCGGCAATCTTGATAGCACCCTCGGCAGCAGCGAAACTCTCGTGACCAGCCAAGAAGGCGAAGCACTCAGTCTCCTCGCGGAGCAGACGAGCGGCGAGGTTTCCGTGACCAATACCTACCTTACGATCGTCAGCTACTGATCCGGGGATACAGAAGCTCTGCAGACCGATACCGATGGCCTCAGCAGCCTCAGCAGCAGTCTTCACGCCCTTCTTAATGGCGATAGCAGCACCACAAACGTATGCCCACTTAGCGTTCTCAAAGCAAATCAGCTGAGTCTCCTCACACATCTGATAAGGATCTACACCTGCCTTTTCACAAATCTCATTGGCCTCCTCGATAGAGTTGATGCCATTCTCCTTCAGAGCAGCAAGAACCTGGTTGATACGGCGCTCCTGACTCTCAAACTGTACTTTTCTAATCATTGTCGTATCCTCCTTATTCTTTACGTGGGTCAATAGCCTTAACTGCGCCCTGCTCCTCGGTGGTACGACCGTAAGAGCCGGTGAACTTCTTCATAGCCTCATTAGCATCCATGCCGTTCTTGACAGCCTCCATCATCTTGCCGAGGTGAACATACTCGTAACCGCAAACCTCGTTGTTAGCGTCGAGATACTGTTTGGTGATATAGCCTTCGGTGAGCTCGAGATAACGAGTACCCTTGGCAACAGTACCATAGAGCGTACCAGTCTGAGAACGAAGACCCTTACCAAGGTCCTCAAGACCAGCACCAATAGGCAGACCGCCCTCAGAGAAAGCGCTCTGTGTACGTCCGTAAACAATCTGCAGGAAGAGCTCGCGCATAGCGGTGTTGATAGCGTCGCATACGAGGTCGGTATTCAGTGCCTCGAGGATAGTCTTACCAGGAAGGATCTCACTGGCCATGGCAGCTGAGTGAGTCATACCTGTGCAACCGATAGTCTCCACGAGAGCCTCCTGGATGACACCGTCCTTCACGTTCAGACTCAGCTTACAAGCGCCCTGCTGAGGGGCGCACCAACCGATACCGTGGGTGTAACCGGAAATTTCCTTGATTTCTTTCACTGCAACCCACTTGCCCTCCTCGGGGATAGGTGCAGGACCATGGTAAGCGCCTTTGCAAACGCTACACATGTTTTCCACTTCTTTTGAATAAATCATTGACAATAAAACATTTAAATGTTAAACAACTTAATAAGTCCTCTTTGTGGCCTACAAAATTACTTGATTTATTTGAGTCTGTCAAGTAAGAACTAACGCATTTAATTATTATTAACATCAAAAATGCCCCTAACAGAGGCCTTTCTGGAGTTGATTTTGTATTTTTGCAACTCGATATTACAAATATGACTGATCAGGAACAGGAAAAGAGGGTAGAGCGCGCCGTGGAGAACTTCATGGCAGGCTATGGTTGCTGCCAGAGTGTTGTAGCGGCATTTGCTGACCTATATGGGCTCGACGACACGTTGGCAAAAAAAATCGCTGCCGGTTTTGGGGGCGGAGTCGGACGTATGCGGATGATGTGTGGAGCCGTATCAGGCATTGTCATGTTAGTGGGATTGGACTGTGGTCAGACGGAAGGCAGTGACCGCGAAGGAAAATCGGCCTGTTACAAGATTATACAGGAACTCCTGGCCAAATCAAAAGAAGAGAACGGTAGTCTGATATGCGCTGAGATTCTGGGACTTAAAGGTTACGAGAAGGTACATAGCAATTATGTGGCCTCAGCACGTACGGCAGAGTACTACAAGAGTCGTCCTTGCGTCGCGAAAGTCGAAAGTGCCGCCCGTATCTTTGCCAACTACTTAAAGAGCAAGCAGCCTTCATACTGACAAAACCACACACGTTTACAGATGGACACCGAGACCTAGCATGAGGTTGTTAGGGCGACGGAAGTCGTAAAGGCTATAGCCGATGTGGAGATAGGCTTTACGCATCAGTCCGACTTTCAGCGCCAGAATCTCGTAGAAGCCATCCATGTCCCTTGTATTAAGATTGACAAGGTTGTGTCCAATGCCAAAGTTGATGGTAAAATAAGGCATGACGAACTCGGCTCGGGCCGAGAGTCCCAACCCCATTTGGCGCGTCCATGTTGTCCTAGTAACCATGTCGTCGTCAGAAATGTCACTCCCCAACGGCACGATGCCGTCGAGTTCAAGATTACTACTGCCGTCATAGTAAGCGTCGAGCGACGGACCGACATTGAACCTTGGGCTCAGGCGATAGAGAGGATTCATATTGAAACCTACCACGCCATAAGTACCTGGAAGAATATAGGACTCTTCGCCCAATTCGTAGCCCCTTCGTTTCCAAGCACCATACAGGGTCAGGTCCCACACCCAATGTCGTTTAAAGGGAGGAACGGCAGCATACGAAGGACGTTCAGGCCGTCTGTTCAGGTAATACGCCACAGAGGCTTTGGCACACACCACGTTCAGTCCCGCATTGGGAATGGAGGTGTTGCCATTGCTGTAATGGGTAAAGGCTGCACCGACATTTAGATCCCAGTGACGTGATATAATCCACCGCATATAGACCTCGGCATCCATATATGCCGTCACCTTAGATCCGATGACATGGTTATCAGGATTTTTATCCTTATCGTAAGGTCTCCAACCACAGGTCAGACCGAAATCCCATTCATAGTTCAGCGACAGCCGATCTGAGAGCGACTTGATGGTAGCACCTTGGAGGATATAGACGGAAATAGGACTACCTACTTGGGGGTTGAAGTCGTGGAAGGCCAAACCACCACCTTGATAGACACCTTTATAAACTGCTGCCTGCTCAGAACCTTCGAATGGTGCAAAGATATATTTCACCTTGGCTACCATCGAATGATTCATGGTGCGACTCTCCGAATTGTTACCGCGCAGGAAACGATTGGTATGAAGGATGATACCCGGTGCCATCTCCACCTCAATCCGATGGACAGCAGTGCTATCCTCTTCAGAGATAGCAGTAGCAGCGATAGCCGGAACCATCGCTGCTATTATCATAATTAGTCTTAGGAGACGCCTGTCTCCTCGCAGTATATTCAGAATCAAATTATTTCTCGTTTTCCGGCGCCTGTCCTATCAGATCCATGAACTCATCGAGTTTCGGCGTAATGATAATCTGAGTACGACGGTTACGTTGTTTGCCAATTTCCGTATCGTTGGTAGCGATGGGGTTATACTCGCCACGGCCACCGGCGGTAAGACGTTTCGGATCCACTCCATAATCGTTCTGCAAAGCCTGGACAACACTAGAAGCACGAAGAGCGCTGAGATCCCAATTGTTACGGATATTCGTCTTGGAGATGGGTACATTATCTGTATTACCCTCAATCAACACATCATAATCCTTATAATCCTTAATGATCTTAGCAATCTTCGACAAGGTCTGTGAGGCACGGCTATTGATTTCATAAGAGCCACTCTTGTAAAGCATATTGTCCGCCAAAGAGATGTAGACCACCCCTTTGAGTACCTGCACATCAACCTCCTTCAGTTCCTCCTTCGAGAGCGAACGGGTCAAATTGTTTGTCAAGACCATATTCAACGAGTCACTCTTCGACTTTACCTCCACCAAATGACGAATATACTGATTAGACTCGTTGATCTGATCGACCAACTTCTCAATAGAGATATTATTCTGACTAGCATTTGTCAGACTCTTGTCAAGAGACTGCTGCAACGCAGCATATGCCTTCTTCTGCTCGGCCAGTGCTTGTCTCTGGGCTGCCAATTGCTCCTCTAGACTTGCAACACGAGCATTCTTAGCAGCCAAGTCTTCCTTGGTCGCCTGCAGACTCTCCGTCAACGACTTATTCTCTGTCTGGCAATTAACCAGATCTTTCTTACTGGCACAGCTGGTCAACATAAGACCTGCGGCCACAGCAATGAATAACACGTTCTTTTTCATAATCGTTCCTTTCTAAAAGTTTTCACGTCTGCAAATTTAATAATATGTCATATAAAAACAATAAAAAAACGTGGTTATTAGAATAATTTTAATTATATTTGCAGACAAAAACCAAAATAACGATGAAAAATATAAAAGTATTACTCTTCGCAATACTGAGTATGCTTGTCTTATCTTCCAATGCTCAGTTGCTTGCCATAGGCGTCTCCCAAGAACTCGCCCAGCATAGAAAAGCTAACATCAGCAACGTCATCTATGATCTGACATTCAATATCCCAGCCAGTCCTCATGATGACGTAACAGGAAAAGTCATTATCACCTTTGACTTGAGATACAGCGAGGACGTCATCCTAGACTTTCAGGGGAAACTCAATGGGAAGAGTTATGTCTATAACAAACTGAAGCGACGCGTACTAGCCGTCACTCAACAGAATGAGCATATCATCCTACCCATGAAGCAGATGAAGGCAGGAACAAATAAGGTGGAGTTCAGTTTCACTTGTCTTGATAAAGCCCTGAACAGAAATGAGGATTATATGTACACGCTCTTCGTGCCGGACATGGCACGCACAGCCTTTCCATGCTTTGACCAACCTGACTTAAGAGCCGTCTTCGCCACAACGTTGAAGACGCCAGAAGGTTGGAAGACGATGACCAGCGATAACAGTTGTCAACTACCAACTTATCTGTATTCGTTCGTGGCAGGAAGGTTTGAAGAGAAAAAAGTCACACGTGACGGACGTGTCATGCGTGCCCTTTTCCGTGAGAAAGATCCGGAGAAGGTTGCCCAATTGGACAAGGTCTTTGACGAGGCCGCTCAGTCTCTGAAGTGGATGGAAGGCTATACCGGCATCGCTTGTCCGTTTAAGGAATACGGTCTGGCACTCCTGCCTAACTATCAGTTCGGTGGTATGGAACATCCTGGTGCCATCCAACTCAGTGACCGCCGTATTTTCTTGGAAAAATATGCAACACTAGAGGAAGAAATGAATCGACTGGAACTAATTGCTCACGAGACTGCCCATCTGTGGTTTGGCGCTCTCGTTTCTTTGAAGTGGTTCGATGACGTATGGGCCAAAGAGGTCTTCGCCAGTTTCATGGCATCGAAAATTACCCGTCGCTCCTTCTCCAGAGTTGATCACGACCTGAACTTCCTCAGAACATATCATGCCAATGCCATCGCCATAGACCGCACGGAAGGGACCCATCCCATAGCCCAGAAGCTGAAGAACCTGAACCATGCCAGTCTGCTCTATGATAATATCATCTATGACAAAGCACCAGTGATGATGCGTATGTTGGAGTTGATGATGGAGTCTTCGAAGCTCCAGAACGGTCTGCAGCGGTATCTTGTGGAAAACTCTTTCGGCAACGCCTCATGGGAGGATCTGGTCAATATTCTCGACGAGACAGCCCCCGAAGCCGGCGTACGTCAGTTCTGTGACGTCTGGGTGAAACAAAAAGGCATGCCATTCATCCATACGAGTTACCACGACGGAAAAATTGTCATCTCACAAACAGACCCTTACGGAAGAGGTATTGTATGGCCACAAAAATTCCAGATCAAGCTAATATATGACCGAGGAGAGAGTCGTACACTGTCTGTTGACATGCAACAGCCTACCATGTCTTTCAATGTCAAGGGAAAGCCCGACTTCATACTCCCGAATATCAACGGCAGAGGCTACGGCTGTTTCACTCTTGATGACGAATATGTCAAGTTGCTTCCGACACGTCTTCTCACCACCCGTAACAACCTGAACCGATATTGTCTGCTGCAGGTCATTCACGACAACTATCTGATGGGGAAAATTACACCATCCTACTTCGGAGAAATCTACCGTATGATGATGAAGGAGAAAGATCCGCTAATCATGTCGACCGCCGTCGACCACATGTTCAAAATCGCCTCTGACATGACACCAGAGCAACGGAAAACTCTCGAGCTCTGTATGCTGGATCTGCTAGGAGAGAACAAATCCAAGGAATGCCGCCAATATATCATCCGAAAGTTAGGAGCTAACGCCACCTCACCCGAGGTACTAGACCGTATCGAGGATATCTGGAGGAATCACGACGATCCACTTTTCAGCGAACATGACTTTATGGAGATGGCCTATCGCCTTGCCATCACTCGACCAGGACAATGGGAAAGTATCCTGCAGACGGAACGTGCCTTTCTGAAGACCGACGATCAGCGGAAGGAATTCGATTACGTCAGTCGTGCATGTAATCCTAGCGAACCCGATCGAACGAGGCTATTCAACATGCTACTGAAACCGGAAGGCCGCGTCCAGGAGCCATGGGCCATCCATGCCTTGCGCTTACTGAACTCCGACGTCTTCGAGCCGAAGAGTAATATCTATATCGAGCCGAGTCTAAAATCACTGGAGTTTATCCAACAGACTAGCGACATCTTTTTCCCAGACAACTGGGTTAAGGCCATGCTAGCAGGACACAAGAGTAAAGAGACAAGCCAGATCATCAAGAATTACTTTCAAAGCAATCCCAACTATCCAGAAAATTTAAAGAATAAGGTATTGGAGGCGGCTTGGACACTGATGAAGCAAGTGCCATACGTGGAGAAGCCCAATCCAAAGGTGGTTAAAGCAAAGACCACGACCTCCAAAAGAAAGTAATAACGCAGTACCCGTCTTACGGTCAGCCCCCATATGAGCACCCTCGACATTCGTCAAGGGTGCTTATTTGTATCATCCATCAAAAGAAAAAAGCCTTTTCTTTTTGCTTTTTGCTCACTTATTTGTACCTTTGTGCCCAAATTTCAAAAATACAATCAAGCAAGGTATGATTCTCTTTTTTAAGACTCCCCAGAAGAGTGTGATTGCCACGCAGGTGGATCATCAACTCAAACAAGATGAAGTAAAAGAACTGTGCTGGCTCTACGGCGATGCCGAGTTGCTGAGCGACGAAACATTATCGGGCTATTATGTGGGTCCACGTCGCGAGATGGTTACTCCTTGGTCGACAAATGCCGTTGAGATCACACAGAATATGGGTCTCAGCGGCATTTTGCGTATTGAGGAATACTTCCCCGTAGATACCGAAAATGCAGACCATGACCCTATGCTACAGCGTATGTACAAAGGACTTAATCAGGACATCTTCACCATTAGCATCATGCCTGAGCCCATCAAGTACGTAGAAAATCTGGAAGAGTACAACGAACAGGAAGGACTGGCCCTGTCGCCCGAAGAGATTGAATATCTTCATAAGATTGAGAAGGCCAATGGACGTCCGCTGACCGATTCGGAAATCTTCGGTTTTGCACAGATCAACTCAGAGCACTGCCGTCATAAGATCTTCGGTGGCATCTTTATCATTGATGGTGAGGAGAAGGAGTCGAGTCTGTTTGCCATGATTAAAAAGACCACGCAAGAGAATCCCAACAAGATTCTCTCCGCCTATAAAGACAATGTAGCCTTCGCCCAAGGACCAGTGGTTGAGCAGTTTGCACCTGCCGACCAATCAACTAGTGATTATTTCCGCGTGAAGGATATCGAAAGCGTCATCTCTCTGAAAGCAGAAACCCATAATTTCCCAACTACCGTTGAACCATTCAACGGAGCAGCTACTGGAACAGGAGGTGAAATCCGTGACCGAATGGGTGGTGGCGTAGGTTCGTGGCCTATCGCAGGTACTGCTGTTTATATGACAGCTTATCCACGACTGACTGACGACGACAAGTTGACTCGCGATTGGGAAAACATTCTCCCCGTTCGTCAGTGGTTGTATCAAACCCCAGAACAGATCCTGATCAAGGCCTCTAATGGTGCCTCTGATTTCGGAAACAAGTTCGGTCAGCCGTTAATCTGCGGTTCTGTACTTACTTTCGAGCATCAGGAAAGGCCACAGATAGGCGAGCAAAACTCGGGAGAGCCTAATGACACCAAGTATGCTTACGACAAGGTCATCATGCTGGCTGGTGGCGTAGGTTACGGTACCAAGCGCGACTGTCTGAAGAAGGAACCTCAAAAGGGCAACAAGATAGTTGTAGTAGGTGGTGACAACTATCGCATCGGACTGGGTGGTGGTTCTGTGTCATCCGTTGATACAGGTCGCTATAGCAATGGCATCGAGTTGAATGCCATCCAGCGCGCTAACCCCGAGATGCAAAAACGAGCTTACAATCTGGTGCGTGCTCTCTGTGAGGAGGACGTGAATCCTGTTGTTTCCATCCACGACCACGGATCAGCTGGTCACTTAAACTGTCTGTCTGAGCTTGTTGAAGAGTGTGGTGGTGAGGTTGACATGACCAAGTTGCCAATTGGCGACAAGACGCTGAGCTCCAAGGAAATCATCGCCAACGAGAGTCAGGAACGTATGGGCTTGCTTATCGACGAAAAACATATCGAGCATGTCCGTAAGATTGCAGAACGCGAACGTGCTCCGTTGTATGTTGTCGGTGAGACCACTGGCGATGCTCACTTCTCGTTTAAGCAGGGTGATGGTGTGAAGCCCTTCGACCTCGATGTGGCTCAAATGTTTGGACACTCGCCCAAGACCATCATGAAAGACAACACTGTAGAACGTCATTATACAGACGTTACCTACTCTCAAGATAAGATTGACGAATATCTCGACCGTGTTCTTCAGTTGGAGGCTGTGGCCTGCAAAGACTGGTTGACCAACAAAGTTGACCGTTCTGTGACAGGTAAGATTGCTCGTCAGCAGTGTCAGGGCGAAATCCAGTTGCCATTGAGTGACTGTGGTGTTGTGGCGCTTGACTATCGTGGCGAAAAAGGTATTGCGACTGCCATTGGACATGCACCACAAGCTGGTCTGGCCAATCCTGCTGCTGGCTCTGTCCTCTCTGTTGCTGAGGCTCTTACGAATATCGTATGGGCTCCACTTGCCGACGGAATGGATTCCATCTCACTCTCTGCCAACTGGATGTGGCCTTGTCGCTCTCAGGAGGGTGAGGACGCTCGTCTGTATGCTGGTGTTAAGGCTCTCTCGGATTTCTGCTGCGACCTGCACATCAATGTTCCAACAGGTAAAGACTCACTTTCTCTGAGTCAGCAGTATCCCAATGGTGAGAAGATCATCTCTCCTGGAACAGTGATTGTATCCGCAGGTGGTGAGGTCTCAGATATCAAGAAGGTTGTTTCACCTGTGTTGGTGAACGATAAGAATGCATCGCTCTATCATATCGACTTCTCCTTTGACGAGCAACACCTCGGCGGTTCTGCTTTTGCACAAAGTCTCGGTAAGGTGGGTAGCGATGTTCCAACGGTTAAAAATGCCGAGTATTTTGCCGACGCCTTCATGGCCATTCAGCAGCTCGTCGAAAAAGGTTGGATTCTCGCAGGTCACGACATCTCTGCAGGTGGTCTGATTACGACTCTCCTCGAAATGTGTTTCGCCAATACCAAGGGTGGTATGCACATCAACCTTCACGATATTTGCAAGGATGGCGACATCGTAAAGGCCCTCTTCGCAGAAAACCCAGGTGTGGTCATCGAGGTGAGCGACGAGCACAAACAGGAGTTCAAGGATTTCATGGAGGAGCAGGGCGTTGGTTTTGCCAAGATCGGCTATCCCGTGCCTGAGGTTCGCACCATCGTGGTAAAGGCTGGCGACGAAGAGAAGACATTCAATATTGACACCCTCCGCGACACCTGGTACAAGACCTCTTATTTGCTCGATCGCAAGCAGAGTTTTAATGGCAAGGCTGCAGAGCGCTTTGCGAACTACAAGAAGCAACCATTGGAAATGAACTTCACCAAGGACTTCACTGGTAAACTTGCCCAGTATGGCATCTCTGCAGATCGTCGCAAGCCATCAGGTATTAAGGCTGCAGTTATCCGTGAAAAGGGAACCCAATGTGAACGTGAGACAGCCTACAGTCTCTACCTTGCTGGCTTCGATGTAAAGGACGTGATGATGACCGACCTGATTAGCGGTCGCGAGACACTCGAAGATATCAACATGATAGTGTTCTGCGGTGGTTTCTCCAACTCCGATGTGCTTGGTTCGGCTAAGGGTTGGGCTGGTGCTTTTCTCTTCAATCCGAAGGCCAAAGAGGCACTCGACAAGTTCTATGCCCGCGAGGACACACTCTCTCTGGGTATCTGTAACGGCTGTCAGTTGATGGTTGAACTTGGCCTCACGGGTGCCAAAGGCGTAAAGATGCTTCATAACGATTCCCATAAGTTCGAGAGCGAATTCATTAGCCTGAGTATTCCTAAAAATAACAGTGTCATGTTCGGCTCACTCAGCGGTTCGAAACTCGGACTCTGGGTAGCTCACGGTGAGGGTAAGTTCTCGTTATCTGAAGCCGAGAGCGCCTATAACGTAATTGCCAAGTACAACTACGCAGGCTATCCCGCTAATCCCAACGGTTCAAACTATAACGTAGCAGGTATCTGCTCTGCTGATGGTCGTCATCTTTGCATGATGCCCCACCCAGAGCGTGCTATCTTCCCATGGCAGTGCGCCTGGTACCCTGCTGACCGTAAGAATGACGAAATAACGCCTTGGATTGAGGCCTTCGTCAATGCACGTAAGTGGATTGAGGAAAAGGTAAAAAAGTAGAAGTAAGTGAATATCTATTGGAATTCCTTTAAGACCTTCTTTAAGATTGGCATATTCACCCTTGGTGGTGGATATGCCATGATTCCTTTGATTGAGGAAGAGGTGGTAAACAAGAAGCAATGGGTATCCCACGACGAGATGCTTGACCTGATTGCTATCGCACAGAGTTGTCCTGGTGTCTTCGCCATCAACATCGCTACCTTCATCGGCTATAAACTGCGCAAGACGAAAGGGGCCATCGCCACCACTATCGGTACAGCCCTACCCTCGTTTCTCATCATCCTTGCTATTGCCATGTTTTTCAGTCAGTTTAAAGACAATCCTGTCGTGGCTGCTATTTTTCGAGGTATCCGTCCTGCGGTGGTGGCCCTCATAGCAGTCCCCACATTCCGTTTAGGTCAGCGCGCAAAACTCAACAGGTACACCATCTGGATTCCCATCGTATGTGCACTCGCCATCTGGGCACTCGGCGTGTCACCTATCTATATTATCATCGTTGCAGGTATAGTTGGATATATATATGGAACCATTACACACAAAGATACAGAAACACAGAAATAAAAAGTTCTGTACCCCTGTATCTCTGTGATGAGCTAAATAAGACAATATGATATTCCTATATTTATTTATCACATTCTTCGAAATCGGGCTCTTCGGATTTGGAGGGGGATATGGGATGCTGTCGCTAATCCAACATGAAACAGTGGAACATTATCACTGGCTCTCCACCGCAGAATTTACCGATATCGTTGCTATCTCGCAGATGACACCCGGTCCCATCGGCATCAATTCAGCCACTTATTGCGGCTACACCGCCATCCACAATGCTGGCTACGGCGACATGACAGCCATACTCGGTTCTGTCACTGCCACTTTCGCCCTTGTGCTGCCCTCACTGATTCTAATGATTCTTATCAGCAAATTGTGCATAAGATACATGAGTACCCCGGTGGTACAATCGGTTTTCAAAGGTCTACGTCCTGCCGTTGTCGGACTACTGGCTGCAGCCACCTTACTTTTGTGCAATGCGGAAAACTTCTCTACACCAACAGAAAACCCATGGCAGTTCTTTGTCAGCATTGCCCTCTTCATCGCCACCGCTTTCGGCACTGGCTATATGAAGATCAACCCCATCCGCATGATCTGCTATGCTGGCTTTGCCGGACTGCTATTGTTGTAAACTATCTCTCGCTCTTAATAATCGTGACACAGGCAGAGCCAATGATGAAACTGATGCCTGCCACAATCATCATCGTAGACTGATGACTACCCACTGACGACAGAATGACGCCTCCTAAGAGGGCTGCAACAATCTGCGGAATACAGATAGTGCCATTAAATAGTCCCAAATAGGCTCCCATATGTCCATATCCCTGAAGAGCATTCGTCACGAAGGTAAACGGCATAGCAAGCATGGCTGCCCAAGCGCAACCAATCATTAGGAAGGGAATAAACTGCAAATACTGATTGTGGATATATGGTACCATCATAAAGCCAATGGCTCCAATAATCAGACTTACGGAATAAGCAAACTTCGTATTTTTGAACTGCGGGAGCAGGGCAGCCCAAATGACAGAACCCACAGCCTGCACAGCGAAGAGGATGCCCACCCAGTTACCAGCCTCCTGGAAGGCCTCACTGGCAGGATCAGTTGTATTCCAAACCACCTCAGCGATAGCACCGGTGGTATAATTCCACATATAAAGCATCGCGGCCCAAGAGAAGAACTGCACCAGTCCAACCTTCCAGAAGGTAGAGGGAGCATTTCTCAATAGCATGATCCAATTGGCACCACCCTCTTTCTCTTCTGAGACAGGGTTATATTCTGTATATTCCTTGGGATTCCATTCTTTCACCTTTGACGTCGTATAAATGACACAAAGAATCAGAATGGCGGCACCAATATAGAACGACCAGATAACCGAATCGGGCACAACACCCCTCTCGGCAACATTGCTGATACCAATAAACGTAAATACGAACGGGAAGACATATCCCACTACTGAACCCGCATTGCAGAGGAATGATTGTATAGAATAAGCTTTGGCTTTCTGCTTCTCATTGACCATGTCTCCAACCAACATCTTAAACGGTTGCATTGCCATATTGATGCTGGTATCGAGAAACATCAAGGCGATAAGTCCGAAGATCATAGCGGCACTGATGGTAAGTCCTAAAGAACCAGAGTTAGGTAATAGGCACATAACAAGCACTGCCAAGGCTGCTCCAACAAATAAATAAGGGATACGTCGGCCGTAACGGGTCCAGGTCTTATCGCTCAGTGTTCCGACAATCGGTTGCACAAGAATCCCCATCAAAGGAGGCAAAATCCAAAAATAGCTGAGGTTATGGGGATCTGCACCCAACGTAGCAAAGATTCGTGAGATATTAGCACTCTGCAGAGCATAGGCAATCTGCACGCCAAAGAATCCAAAACTCAGATTCCACAGTTTCCAAAAAGAAAAATCAGGTTTTTGTTTCATATCGTTGTTTTGTTTTTAGTCATTAGCCAAAGGCCATTACCTCGTTGTACCTCTAATAACCAGGCGAGTACGAACCACACGTTTCTCTACCTTCTCAATTGGTATCAAGCCTTCCACCTTATCCATCAGGATCTCTGCAGCTTCCTCGCCCACACGGTGTCCACGCTGTTCTACCGTTGTCAACATCGGATCACAGGCGATTGCTCGTTGTCCGTTAGTGAAGCCACATATAGAGATATCCTCTGGCACACGGATGCCTGCATGTTTTACAGTATAGAGTATACCAATGGCCGTATCGTCGTTGACAGCAAAGAAAGCATCGGGCGGATTATCAAGCGACAAAATCTCCGGCGTCAGTGCTTCAGCATCTGGTCGATTATCACAGACGCGGATAATCTTTTCATCGACTGTCAACCCGTGCTTCAACAGCGCATCTACATAACCATTATAGCGGTTCTTAGAAATCTCCAACTGCATCGGACCACCATAGAAAGCGATACGCCGACAGCCAGTCTCAATCAGATGCGTCACGGCATTATATGCACCCATATAGTCATCAACCACCACACGACTGGCATTCACGCCCGTACATATTCTATCGTAGAACACGATGGGGATTCCGGCATCCAGCAATTTCTGATAGTGGTCATAGTTCTTCGTATCTTTCGCTTGCGAAACAATAACACCACATACCTTATAGCGATGAAAGTTTTCACAAATACGTGCCTCACGCTCATACTGCTCACCACTCAACGACACCATAATATGATAGCCTCGGGCTGCTGCTGCCTCCTCAATACCTGTCAGGATTGAAGAGAAATAGTAGTGCGTAAACTCCGGCACGATTACCCCGATAATTTTCGTCGCCATAATTCGACTATGGCGCAAAGCCTCTCCTATGGCATTAGGATAGAAGTTGTGTTCCCGAGCGTACTGTTGGATGGCCTTCCGTCGTTCCTCACTGATACGAGGTGAATCCTTTAGTGCACGCGAAACGGTAGCCACGGAAATGCCGAACTCCCGCGCTATATCCTTCATCGTCATTGGGGTATTATCCTTCATCAGGTTTCTAACTATTGATAGTTGATGATGCAAAGATAGGAAATTATTCCTAATATTGTTCTCACACTCCTTATTATTATTATTACACATCGCATGCAAACGTTTGCACGTTCCTAATAACATTTTTAAACAAAAAAAAGAATAACGTATTGAAAAGAAGACTATCTTTGCACCGTGAACCCAACGTTCACCACCATCAAACGACCTAAGCTTAACAGCTTAAAACAATATAACATACAAACAATTAACTCTAATTAAATGTAATGATGAAGCAGGTAAACATTCAAATCCCGCTTAGGATGCTCAGCCTTTTGTTGGGCTTGTTCCTATCGGCAAGTGCCTTTGCCCAAATCGCGGTTAAAGGACATGTGAAAGATGCTACAGGCGAACCCATTATCGGCGCAACGGTACGCGTTGACGGCACACAGACCGCCACCATCTCCGATTTTGACGGTAATTTCGCACTGACGGCTAATCAGGGTGCAAACATCAGCGTTTCATATGTCGGTTTCGTGACCGCTACGGTGAAGGCTGCGCCAAATCTCGTTATAACACTGAAAGAAGACCAGACTGTTTTGCAGGATGTTGTGGTTATCGGTTACGGTACCGTTCGCAAGAGCGATGCCACTGGTTCTGTTATGACCGTTGAGGCCGATCAGTTGAACAAGGGTCTTGCAACTTCACCGGCTGACCTGTTGCAGGGTAAGACGCCTGGTGTACAGATCATGACCAACAGCGGTGCTCCTGGCGCCGGCTCAACCATCCGCATCCGTGGCGGTTCGTCACTCTCCGCCTCAAACGACCCTCTGATCGTTATCGATGGCCTGCCCATTAGCTCGACCGAGATCTCTGGTGGTGATGTGCTCAACACCATCAACCCTAACGACATCGAGAGCTTCTCTATCCTGAAAGATGCTTCTGCCACCGCCATCTATGGTAGCCGCGCCTCAAACGGTGTGATTATCATTACCACAAAGAAAGGTAAGGCAGGTGCCAAGCCTCATGTGAACATTGACATGACTGGCTCGTTCAAGACCATTGCCAAGAAGGTGGATGTGCTTGGCGCAGACTCCTTTAAGGATTTCTTTGTAGCCAACTACAGCGGGAATGCTGACGCCATGGCTGCTCTGGGCAATGCCAAGACAGACTGGCAGGACAAGATCTACCGTACTGCCTGGACAGAGGAGATCAATGCCAGCGTTACCGGTGGCTATGTCAAAGGCAGTGACTTCAAGATGCCTTATCGCGTTAGTGCCGGATTCCTGAACAACGACGGTATTCTGAAGACCACCAACATGAATCGTGGGACTTTTGGAGTGAACCTGACCCCGACACTGCTCGACGACCATCTGACCATCAATCTGAATGGTAAAGGTGTGTTTACCCATAATTCTTTTGCCGACGAGGGTGCTATCGGCAGCGCTATTCAGTATAACCCGCTGAAGCCCGTCTACAATGAGGACGGCAATTATCACTACTGGATGAACAGCGGTCTGCCTAACTCTATGGCAACTTTGAACCCTGTAGCTCAGTTGGAACAGCAGAACAAAGACAGTTATGTTCGTCGTTTCGTGGGTAACGCCCAGTTCGACTATAAGTTCAAGTTCTTGCCAGGTCTACGCGCCAACCTGAACCTTGGTCTTGACTACTCGACTACAACAGGCTGGGATATCACTGACTATAAGAGTGAGATCTCTTATCATAACAAAGTACAGAACGGCACTGGTGAGTGGAAGAAGTACACTCAGATGCGTCGTGACCAGACATTGGAGTTCTATCTGGCTTATGCCCGTGAGCTGAAAGAACTGCGCAGCCGCTTTGACATCTTGGGTGGTTACTCTTGGCAGCACTTCTACAATAAGAAGACCGAGCGTAAGCTTTCTAACGACGGTAATAATCTGGAATATGCTGTAAAGGAGCCGATCTTCATGACCGAGAGTTATCTGGTATCATTCTATGGCCGACTGAACTGGACGCTCATGGATCGCTATCTTCTCACTGCTACTTTGCGTAACGACGGTACGTCACGCTTCCAGAACAACAAGTGGGGTCTGTTCCCCTCTGTAGCTCTGGCATGGCGCATCAATGAGGAAGCATTCCTGAAAGATGTCGACTGGCTGTCGAACCTGAAACTCCGTCTGGGATACGGTATCACCGGTCAGCAGAACATCAATCAGGGTGACTATCCTTCTATTCCCACCTACCACACCAACCAAGGAGGTTCTTACTATTGGTTTGGCAACAGCGCAATCGTTCCTATCACACCGAAGGGATATGCTGCACAGATTAAGTGGGAGGAAACAACAACCTACAATGTAGGTCTTGACTTCGGTTTCCTGAAAAACCGCATCAACGGTAGCGTAGATGTCTATAAGCGTAAAACCAACGATCTGCTCAACGAGGTGCCCGTTGCTGCCGGTACCAACCTGACCAACTATCTGTTGCAGAATGTTGGTGATATGGAGAACAAGGGTATTGAGGTTGCCGTGAATGTCGTTCCCATTGAGAAGAAGAACTTGCGTTGGGAGATTGGCGTGAACTTCGCCTACAACAAGAACGAGATCACCCGACTGACTGCCAGCGACGACCCCAGCTATCTGGGTGTAGAGGTTGGTGACATCAATGGTGGTGTTGGTAACCATATCCAGATCCAGCAGGTGGGTAACCCCATCAACTCATTCTATGTATTCCAGCAGGTATACGATGAGGCTGGCAAGCCATTGGAGGGCGTGTATGTGGATCGCAACCATGACGGGCAGATCACAGACAATGACCGTTATGTATACTACAAGCCTGATGCCGACGTGAATATCGGTCTGAACACCGAGCTAAGTTACAAGAAATGGACTCTCTCCGCTGCTTTCCGCTCAAGCCTTGGCAACTACGTGTACAACAATGTAGCCTCTAACACTGAGATGAAGGCTGACATGTGGACGAATAACTTCATCTGCAACCGTGTGACCACCGCTCCTTACAGTGACTTCTCACAGGCACAGTACCGTAGCGACTACTACGTGCAGAATGCGTCTTTCCTGAAACTCGACAAGATGACACTGGCTTACAACGTCTGCGATTGGATCCGCGTACACCTGACAGCCCAGAATGTCTTTACCATCACCAATTACAAAGGTGTTGACCCCGAGGTTAAGGACGGTCTTGACAAGAATATGTATCCGCGCTCACGCAACTTCATCGTAGGAGCAAGCTTTAACTTTTAACTAATAGGAGGATCATCATATGAAATTCAATATAAAGAAAAACGGAATATATAGCCTCGCTTTGGCTTCCGCCGTGTCGTTGACTGCATGTGTGGGCGATTTGGACGTTACACCTATCGATCCGAATCTGGACACTCCGGAAAATGTACTGACAGGTACAGAGGCATACAATCAGTTGCTGGCCAAGTGCTATTCTGCACTGTCAGTAAGTTCACCCGACGGCGACAGCGGTGCTCCTGATATCAAAGGTATCGACGGTGGTTTCGGTCAGTATCTGCGTGCCCTGTTCAACATGCAGGAAATAACGACTGACGAAGTCGTTATTGGATGGAACGACCAGACGCTTAAGGATCTGCACGGATTGCAGTGGACATCGAGTGATGTGTTCGTCGGCGCCTGCTACAGCCGCGTTTTGTATCAGATCTCAATCTGCAATGAGGTGATTCGCCGGATCGATAAGGCTTCCAATGCCAATGATGCAGCCATGCAGCAGTATCGTGCTGAGGCACGTGCCATCCGTGGACTGAGCTATCTGCATGCCATCGACCTCTTCGGCAATGTGCCTTTCACCGATGAGAACTCAGAGGTGGGCGGTGCCAACCCCGAGCAGATCAGTCGTTCCAATCTCTTCAACTGGCTGGTGAAGGATATGGAAGAGACAGCCGAACTGCTGCCCGCTGATCCTGAGAAATATCGCGCAGGTAAAGGCCTTGCTTATATGATTCTGGCTAAACTTTATCTGAACGCACAGGTTTACACTGGAACAGCCAACTATGCCAAGTGTGCTGAGTACTGTCAGAAGATTATCGACTTAGGCTACAAGATCGAGTCGAAGAACGATTATTACAAGATGTTCTGTGCTGATAACGATCAGATGCTAGGCATTGGTCACGAGATTATCTTCAGCGTATATCAGGATCACATCAACACACAGGCCTATGGTGGTACCACATACATTATCAACGCACAAGTGGGCGGAAAGATGAATCCGGCTGACTATGGACTCGGCGGTGATGGCTGGGGCGGTATCCGCGTAACACCGCAGTTCGTCAACAAGTTCGAGGATGCTGACCTGCGTGCCAAGTTCTTCACAGAAGGACAGACGAAGGATATTATCGACGTCAGTGACTTTAAGAGTGGCTATGCCTTTACAAAGTTCACCAACCTGAAGGCCGACGGTTCGATGATCGTAGGTGCGAACTCTTTCCCCGACACCGACTTCCCGGTATTCCGTCTAGGTGACGTTTATCTGATGCTGGCTGAGTGTCAGGTAGTAGGTGGCGTCAATTGCGATGGTATTGCGAAGTTCAACGACATCCGTACCCGTGCCGGTGTGGCAGCCATTGCCAATCCCACCAAGCAGGATATCATTGACGAGCGTGCCCGTGAGCTGGCATGGGAGTGCCATCGCCGCAGTGATCTGGTTCGCTTCAATCTGTTCACCACTGGCGATTACCTCTGGGCTCATAAAGGTATGAACAGTAACGTGGGTACACCGCATGCTGTAGATAGCAAATACAACCTATTCCCGCTGGCTTCAAGTGATGTCATCTCAAACTTGAACCTGACACAGAACCCAGGCTATTAATTCTATTGTCGGACAATCAAATAAAGATAAGTGATTATGAAAACTAAATATTTTAAGAGTAGTGTGTTGTTCGCAGCTATCGCCATGCTGTTCACGGCATGTGATTCCGATCGCGATGACAATCCAATACTCGGCCCGAATCATACCGCTTCAGAGTTTGTGGTAAACACATCGGCTGTAGCAGATCAGTATATCCAGTTAACTCCGGACAATACTGTAAAGCTCACCTGGACCCAGCCTAATTACGGTGTTAATACCGTCGTACACTATAAGGTACAGGTAGGATTGAATGAGAACGGAACAGAGAAATGGGGTGATTATCTGGAGACAGGTTTCACTTCATGTAATGCCAACATCAGTGGCGAGGAGATTGCCAAGGCTATCTGTAAGCTCGACGGCTTTGCTACTGAGGACGACTATGTTGATATGGGCTTCCGCGAGGTTATCATGCGCGTTGTTGCCAAGATCGTGACAACAAGTTCCATTGATGTTGAAGGTACGGAAATCTCTTCGAATACAGTTAGTTTCAAGCACATGGCCGCCTACTGCAATATCCCAAGTAAGGGCTGCCTCTATGTGATTGGTAACTGCTCTGGCTGGAAGGAGCCTACTAAGACTAATGCCGCTGACCTGGAGAACTGGAAGATTATGGAGACCGAGATCGGTAGTAAGATTTATCATGGTGTCGTTGAGATGCCAGAGGGCGACTTGACCTTCCGTTTCTATACTAAACTTACCGGATGGGATGGTGGTGACTCTTACGGATTCCAGGTTGCTGACGAGGCAACAGATGTAGAGTTGACCAATAACGTATACACTGGTTCAGGTATGACTGGTAAGGGTTCTTGGGCATTTGCAAACTTCCCAGGTGGACAGTTCGACATCACCGTCGATTTGAACAAGAATACCGTGAAGTTCGAACTCCTCCCGTAGTTCGTCAGCATTAGAAAGATAGTTTAATCAAATGAATAAGAAGATGAAAAAATTAGGTTTATATACAGTGGCTCTTCTCAGCATGGGGCTCGTTGCCTGTAACCAGGACTTCGATACCGAGTTCGTGCCACAGGCAAATCTGCCTGAGAGCCTGCTTCAGATAAGCGACGTGACTGTTGCTGCCAACTCGGCAACCACTATCAAACTGACCGACTTTATCGACGAAGAGGCAGGAACCGAAGAGGTCATTCCCATCGGTACTGTCAGCGTAAAGGAAGGTGCTATGCCTGCAAATACCGTATTGAAGGCAATGGTCGAGTTCTCAAAGACAGAGGATTTCAACGAGAGCATTACTCTTGATGCGAACAGCCTTGATGGCGAGAGTGAGATCAGCGTAAAAGCAAGCGATCTGCAGAATGCCTATTTCAATAATATCACTCGCAATCCTGCAGAAACACCTCTCTATATCCGTACTATTCTCCACACTGTAACAGATGGAACAGCCGAGGCTATTGTTGGCAAGCCCGGAGAGAACTACTTCGCACAGCGTACTGTACAGTTTACTCCGCTGAAGAAGGTTGTTATTGCGCAGAACTACTATCTTGTAGGTGGTCCAAATGACTGGGCAAAGTCAGCTACAGACAAGATGGTTAAGTTTGAGCATAGCAGCAAGGATGTTTACGAGGATCCGATCTTTACCGTTGTGTTTGATGCCAACAAGGATGGTGACACATGGTTCGCTATCGGTGACGATGAGGCCTGTGAGGCTATCGGTAATAACGATTGGAGTAAGCTGCTGGGTATCGTAGGCGGCAATAATGAGGCTACCGACGGTCGTCTTGACTTCCGCTACAATCTGGGTGCCGACAACTCATTCAAAGTTGCTGCAGGTACTGCTAAGAAGATCAAGGTTACGCTTAACATGATGGATTACACCTTCACTGTGCAGGCTATCAATGTGGCCGATGCTTACTATCTGGTTGGTGGTCCTGAGGATTGGGCTGGTTCTGCAGCTTCGAAGTCGCAGAAGTTCTCTCACAGCAACGCAAGTGTAGCAGAAGATCCGGTATTCACTTATGTACTCGAGGGTACAGGTGGCGACATCTGGTTCGCTATTGGTGATGACGAAGCATGCGATGCTATCGCTAACGATAATGACTGGTCTAAGCTCTATGGCACGACATCAGGTAACGGTAACAATGGTCTTACTGGTTCGTTGGCTCGTCGTAGTGCACTTACTGACGATGGCTCATTCAAGGTTGATGGTAGCGCTAAGTTCATCCGGGTTCAGATCAATATGGCCACACTGACTTACACCATTACTCCTCTGAACTTTGCCGAGTACATTTGGCAGGCTGGTAATGGTAATGGTTGGGGTAGTCCAGCTGCTCCGCTCTATGGCCCTGCTGGCGATGGCAAGTATACTGGTTTCATGTACCTCGACGGCGAGTTTAAGTTCCGTAGTGGTGAGGACAACTGGGATGCTCCCGACTGGGGTACTGGCGGTAGTAATGGTACGCTGGCTGAGCAAGCTGGCAACCTCAACGCAGCAGCAGGCTACTACAAAGTAGAGGTAGACTTGGGCGCATTAACCTATGCCCTGACACCGATTACAACGATTGGAATCGTTGGTCCGGCACAGGCTGGTGGTTGGGGATCCGACACCGACATGACCTACAACAAGGATACCGGTGCCTGGGAGGCTACCGTTGAATTGGCTGCCGATGAATTTAAGTTCCGTGCCAACGACGATTGGGGCATCAACTGGGGTGGCAAGACGACTGAGGATCTGACTCAAGGTGGTGACAACCTGAAGATTTCCGAGGCAGGTACTTACTTCGTTCAACTCTTCGCCTACTGTAACAGTAAAGCATATTGCAAGATCACTAAGAAATAAGAAAGAGGCAATATTTCTATCAGGCGAGCCGTCATAAGAACGGCTCGCCTTTTTATTTCCATACAAGACTTACGGCAGCAACTAACTTCGAAGAGAAGCAGAATGTGCAACCGTTTGCACGTCACAACGCACAGATTTATAGCCGTTTGAAAACAACCGTTCGGCTTTTTTTGTAACTTTGCATGCAAAGCTACAAATACGACAGTCAATCAACAACTAAAAGCATATGCGGAAACTTTACACAACACTCACATTTCTTGTTATGACCCTTGCCACGATGGCACAGGGATGGCCCGCCAACTACGATGGAGTGATGCTTCAGGGATTCTTCTGGGACTCATTCAACGACACACAATGGACCCGCCTTGAAAAACAGGCTGATGACCTTGCTCCGTGGTTCAGTCTGGTATGGATTCCCCAAAGTGGAAACTGCGGTGGTACGTCAATGGGCTATGACGACCTATATTGGTTCAGCAACTACAACAGTTCGTTTGGCAACGAGACTGAACTTCGTTCCATGATCAAGACCTTTAAAGAGAAAGGTATCGGCACCATTGCCGATGTAGTCATCAACCATCGCAAGAACCTAAACAGTTGGGTTGACTTCCCTAAAGAAACCTATAATGGTGTGACCTACGAGATGATGTCAACAGACATATGCGCCAACGATGATGGTGGCGAGACCAAGAAATGGGCCGCACAGAATGGCTACAGCCTTAGCACGAACAACGATACGGGCGAGGGCTGGGGTGGCATGCGCGACCTCGATCACAAGAGCGAGAACGTACAGACCATCGTGAAAGCATACTTGAAGATGTTGCTCAACGACCTCGGCTATACAGGTTTCCGCTACGATATGGTAAAGGGCTACTCCGGCAGCTATACCGCCATCTACAACAACGATTCGAAGCCTCAGTTCTCCGTTGGTGAGTGTTGGGACGGCACAAATACAATCCGTCGTTGGATCGATGCCGCAGAGAAGACAAGCGCAGCCTTCGACTTTCAGTTCCGTTACACCGTACGCAATGCCATCAACAGAGGTGATTGGACCTACCTTGGCAAACAGAATGATAATAACTGGCCACTCGTAAGCAAAAACTACGAAAGCGGCCAATACCGTCAGTATGCTGTTACCTTTGTGGAGAACCACGACACGGAAAAACGCGCCAATGACGCGCAGGATCCTATCAAGAAGGACACCCTCGCCGCCAATGCCTATCTGCTCGCCATGCCAGGTACTCCCTGTGTGTTTCTCACCCACTGGAAAGCCTACAAGCAGGAAATCAAATCGATGATTGACGTACGTAAGATGGCAGGTATCACCAACTTGAGTGAGTACGCCAACGTGGGTAGTAACAAGAACTACTATGCCAATATCATCCAGACCGACGGTAAGGACCGTCTGTTAGTGGTTGTTGGTAATAATACCGACGGCTACGAGCCTTCCAACGACTGGCAGGAAGTACTGTCTGGCTATAAATACAAGTATTTTCTACCGAAATCGATGGAGACAGTCTTCGCAGACAAAGCCACAGGAAAATATGAAGAGGCTTTCAAGGTTAAGTTGATTGCTGTTTCTGCCGATGCGGGAGCCCAACTCGTCTACACCCTTGACGGTAGCGAGCCTACAACCAACAGCACGAAGGCTGTCAATGGCACAAGCATTGACATCGCTGCCGACTGTACTCTGAAAGTAGGTCTGCTTGTCGGTAACACCGTCAAGAGCGTCATTACACGTAACTACTCGTTCAACCATTTCGAAAAGCGACAGATCACCATCTATGTCAACGTCGACAACGTGGGATGGTCCAGCGTGAACTTCTGGACATGGGGCGGTGACGGCAGCCATTCACCTGCCAACAGCAGTTGGCCCGGCGATAAGATATCAACCACCACGACCACCGGAGGTAAGACATGGTATACCAAGCAATTCAATATCAACAGCGACGATGATGTTGTGAACTTTGTGTTCAGCACAGGTTCTGGCAGTCCTCAAACAATCGACGTAACAAACATCTCCAACGACACGTTCTTCGAGATATCCACCGAGAAAGAGGGTGAGAAATATAAGGTAAACGATGTAACCTCCGTCTATACTGGCATCCGCACTATTAAAGCGGAACAAGACGACAAATCGTTTAAGGTATACAGTCTTGACGGTCGGCTGTTGCGCAAAGCGTCCAACAGACATGAGGCAACCCGTGGGTTACCGAAAGGCATTTACATCATCAATAATCAGAAATTCATACTGAGATAACAATAGTTAGCCATTGGAAAGACGGGCAGCTTCATACGTAGAAGTCTGTCCGTCTTATTTTTTTATCACGGCTCGGATGACGAACCAGCAATGTAGGAGGAACGTCTGTACACGTCCAAAATGACTCTCCATCACCCGATAACGTTCCCAGAGTGACTCCCGGTGGTGTAGCGTTGTCTGTCCCTCCTCGGTATAATTAGCCACCACCATATGCAAGTTGTGCAGTGGCACATGCTCCTTGTCTGCTGCCTTCATCACACGGATACACCAATCGACATCGGCCGAATAACGATATCGCTCGTCATAGGGCGTAGCGATGGCAAAGTCAGTTCGGGCATAAAAAGCCTGATGACAGACGAGCATACCCTGCCGGAACGAGCGCCATGACAAGTTCTCGGGTGGAGCTAGTCGGCGGTGATGCAGGAACCGGCCCTCTGCGTCCACGATGTCCGTATCACCATAAAGCACGGCAGGCAAAGCACCCTCTGTATCAATCTGTTTTACGATACGGCTTACGGTATCTCGCGCCGGAAGAAAGTCACCGGCATTCAGGAAACACACATAGTCACCATCAAGACCGCGCAAGCCTTTGTTCATCGCATCATAGATTCCGTGATCAAGCTCCGAGATTACCTGAATGCGATGTCCTTTCTTATGTCCTTCCGATAGCACCCCTGCTGAGTTGGAACAATCGACACCGTTCGAACGTGTGATATAATCGTTCACCAAGTCAAGTGTTCCGTCAGTCGATGCCCCGTCAACAATCAGATGAACTATCTCTGGATAATCCTGTTCCAGCACACTATCAAGAGTGCGCTGTAACACGGCAGCCGCATTATAGGTGATTGTCACATATGTTATTCTGATCATAGGCGGTAGTGTTTGAAGGCCATCGCCTGTTGATATACATCGAGGTATCGCAACGCCACACTCTGCTGCGAGTAATGCTGCGCCACCTTATGGATAGCACTGTCGCTCAGCACATCATAGTCCGCCTCTGAGAGTACCCACCGGATACCCTTGGCAAGATCCCCTGCCTGCCGGTACGCTGCCACATAACCATTGTGCAGATGATCGATCTCCTCAGAAATACCACCAACCTTGAAGCCCACACAAGGCACACCGCAGGCCATCGCCTCCATAATGGTATTTGGCAGATTCTCCGAGAGCGACGGTAGCACGAAAACATCGGCAGCATTATACACATCCACGATGCGCTGTTCGTCGTTCACATAACCTAACGGGAAGGTTTCGAAAGGCAATTGTCCCACCAGTTCCTCTGCATGCCCGCCAAGGATTACGATGCCCGTCTGATCCTTCATCTCTGGGTGTTGTGTCGACAATAGCAGACAAGCCTCTATGAGATAGCTCATACCCTTGTTCTCATTGGTAACCCGCTGTGAGGCAAAGAGGATCAATTTTCTATCCAGTGGCAGACCTAACCGTTTCCTGGCCTCCACCTTATCACCTTTCTTATATATGTGTGTATCTATCGGGTTTGGAATACTCGTAATCTTCTGTCCTTTCAACAGGGCACTTCGTTTTGCCTCTGACTCCAGCCAATGGCTACAAGCCACATAATAGATATTCTCGTCGGCCACCATCCGTCTTTTCCGATGCCATACAGCCGTCGATAAGTCTTTACCAGATCCACCACCAGGCAACAATCGGCAGTGATTGCATTGCGTGGTGAAGTTCCTGCATTCAAGAGTCAGATGACAGATGGCCGTAGCAGGCCATATGTCATGCATAGTCCAGACCACAGGCTTACCGCTACGCAGGATTTTTCGGATACTACCCAATGAGAGCATCCCTTGATTAATCCAGTGCAGATGGATGATATCAGCCTCGTGAAACTCACGCAGTCGGGTAATGTCCGTCCCCGCATTAGCGATATCAATCTCAAAGAGATGCTTCCGTGAGAAATGCAACCGACAAAAGATTACCAGTCGTTCCCAGAGGAAAGCCCATCGCAACCAAGGCGACGATGGCAGTCCCACCACCGTCAGAGCATCGGTCTCCTTGTCGCGCACGAGCATCTTCGCCTTCACACCGTTATTGTTCAGCGCCTTCATCAAACGATTAGCCGCCACAGCAGCCCCTCCCGTCCGCTCACTTGTATTGACAATTAGTACTTTCACGTTCCACTTCTTAGTCCGTCGTTATGCCCCTTTTCTGGCATCTTAAATATACGGATACAAAGGTACAAAAAGTCGGGTGCAGAACCAAGGATTCTGCTTCCTTTTTTTAGAGAGCATGCACTTTCAGGTTCTGATAGACAAAGGTATATCAACTTTTGTTAAAAACAAAGCCAAAAGCGTGAATATATGTTGTTATCGCACACAATCGGTTGATTTACGTCAAGAATGATGGGCTTTCTTACACTTATTCTGTCGTAAATCTTGCAAGTAACGGAAATTCGTCGTACCTTTGCATCGTCAAAAGGTTAATAGATTGTTTTAGGTTAGTAGTAATATTTATAGTTTTAGGTTTTTAGTTATTGGTAAAAGAAAGTTTTCAACTGTAGGATAACAGGAGGTCGCTGCGAAGCTCCCTTTTAAACTTTCAAATTTTTAGCCCTTGCGGCTGAAAATTTCTTTTTAGAGAAAAGGATTTTTAGTTAAACATAGGCTTTTTCGATGCCGCCACTCGTGAGAGTGGCGGCATCATTCTTTTGATGCCTTAGAACGCCAGTCCGTACCACATGTTAGTGCTCGTACCAACATTCTTATTGGTATTTTGATAGTAGACACCGATCTGGATATACGACCCAGTGGTATTATAACCGAGAGTCAGATAATTGTCTTTGTCGTACTGACTGAGCACGACTCCGGCAGAAACTATAATAAAACCTGCTTTTGCCATGGCAGTCTTCATATTGATGACCAATGTCTCGTCCACGAAGCGGTTGGAGGTGGCTGCGGGCTTTCCACTGGTCCATGCAGTACGGATATTGTTTTTCAGTTCTTCGTCGTTGGCCTGTCCGATACCTTTCGAGCCCATGATACCCACCACCTGACCGAATGTCGGTTGGAAGACATTCGAAGTGGTACATACGTTACTTGACGGTTTTTTGCCACGGGCTGTTGTCAATATACCGAACGCTCCCCAATTACTCCATATTCCAGAACTTGAGGCACCGGTAAGTCTACTGTCATACCGTCCTTCTTTTCTATGTGTAAATAAGAATTCTGTTTTCCATATACCGCCAAGATCTGCAATGGCATTCTCACTCGCTTGTATGTATGTGGTATTGGTAGGCTGGTAGTATTTATCATCTTTCGTCTCATGGCCAGGCGCTTTTGTCAGGTCACCAAAGCAAAGTCCGTTTGGGTATCCACCTAGTTTGTCGGCAGGTACTGATGTGTTTATATTATTGTAAACACCGTTGCTGGCACTCATCACCAGGGTATGATACTGCTTCACGTTACCCAGATAGTCCACGTCCTTCGTCACATCTGTCTTTCCGCAGTAGGCAATAACACCAAATACGGTCTTGTGAGTAATCTTCAGAGGTGAGATGGTACCGTCGTCGTAATAGTAGTCGCCGAGATTGTAAGTCCTCTCATCACTGGTATTGGTGGCGCCGTCCACAACATATTTCTTATAGAAGCCTCCATTCACTCCACTGTGTGTGATAGCAAAGATATTATAATTGCCGTCCACATCGGTATAAGTCTTACCAGTGAGAGCCTCTACGGCGTTGGGTCTTACAATATAGCGGTAGATCGGTTCGCCTTCCACGAGTTGGCGCACACGCTTCTCTGTCTTGTCCATCAGATAGAGTTCCTTGACGTCATATTCGCAGGTTGGGTCGTTTGCCTGTTTGTAATGGTGAGTGATCGTTGGCACCTGAATAACGATCAGTCCCATCATGTGCTGCATCTTGAACTGGCAGGTAGTCCCCACCAGCGTACCCTGACCCACCATCAGGTCGCTATGGGTATAGTTGAATGCAGTCTCTTGGTTTTTGTAGGGTTCAAAGGTGTCTATATGGCTCCTGAAGAACTCCGGAGCCGTGTGTTTGGTCGGATCGACATCTGCGATTTTCTTGCCTATTTTGTAGGGATAGTAGGCAAAATAGTCCACACCATTGTAATACAGGAACTCCTTTCCATCGGCAGCTGTCCACTTGCCGTTTTTCATGATCAGCAGTCTGTTGACATACGAGTTGTTCAACGGGATGTTCTGTTTGGTGATGGCAAACACACCGATAGAGTCGCCGTCTACAAACTCAGTCGACATAACAGTCTTCCCATCCTCCGTCATCTCGTTATTGGAGTCAGCGGCACGGGTATTGCTGCTGTTGTTAAAGCCCTTGTCGGATACCAGTATGCTGACGGGAAGTCCGCCATCCTTCTGGGTGTTGTTCCCGAGAGTCGTGTCTTCCTCAGAACAGCTGGTCTGCGTCAGGACTGCAATGGCCATTGCCATCAAAAATAATGCTTTCGTCTTCATTGTGTATGTATGCTTTTAGGATTTACTGTAGAGTTGTTCATTATGAGTTCTTGGGGTGACTGGTCACAGGTTCCTCGTCGCCCTGCTCCCAGTTTCCGCCATTGGGGTCTTGCTCTATGTCTTTGTCGTTGCTGTCGACCTGGTCGGTGTCACCCCCGTTCCAGTGGGTGTCAGAGGTGTCGATACCACCGTCGCCCACATTGCTGTCTATATGCTCGGTAGCGTCAGCCGTCCACCACTCATTAGCGAAATGGATAGGTATCTCACCGGCTTTCACCTGGATGTCGCTGCCCTGTTTCGTCCATCGTGAGTCTGTCAGCCAGGGCTGTATGTCAGTCGATATAGATGTCACGTCCTCCTGGCTCTCGTTCCATGTCCACTTCTCATTACCCTCAAACGATGGTGTGACAGTGATGCTCCCTTGAGTGACCTCCACGTCATAGAAAAACTGATGACCAGCCAGCAGGTCGGCCTCTCCGCCCGACGGCTCATAATAGAATGCCGTGTTGTTGATCGTGAATACCAGCATAGGCGTGCCGCTCAGATTCTGTGGAATAACCAGGGCCTCGTAACACTTCAGATAGATATGGGCATCATTGGTGACGATCTCATGAGGCGTGATATACCCCGTCGAGCCGTTGGGAGTCCAACTGCCATAGTTTCCCTCCGCAGGTTCTGCGAAGCGGGCCTCCATTACAATAGGAAATGACTCACAGCCTATCGTGATGCCTTGGAAGACGGAGGGATTCTCTGCCAGCACTCCCGCGTTCTTGATCCTGACGACGACCTTGGCCGTCTGGTGATAGAAACAGATGCGGCGCTTGAAGCGGTCGCCCTCCACTCTGCTGATGGCGGTAGGTGGTGCATAGAGGAAATCACTCTCCTCGACACCCTTGCCTCCGTTAGCGCTTTGGTTGCTCACTACCGCCCACGTCTCCGGTAACACCTTTTGTGTCTTGCCATTGCCCAGATACCAGCCTTTGACTGTCTGTTCCTCTCCTGTTCCACGTGTCCAGTAGAAAGGCTCCTCTTCCGAGGTGGCCCTCAGCTGGCCGCCGTTCTCTGTTGAGGCTTCATACATCTTCACCGTATTGCCGATCTGCAGGGCTATGCGGTCGTTGACCGTCCAACAGCCGTCTGTCCATGAGTATCCATGCCCGTCGGCCATTATCGTGGCAGGAATCACGATGGCATCCAGCCGGTCGCCTTCCAGCGCATGATCGTCGCGGCAGCCTGCCAGTAACAGCAGAGAGGCGAGTATAAGGATCAGAGTCTTTCTTGTCATATGCTGATATCCATGAATTGTTTAGAATGCGCAGGCAAAAAGCTTATCTCCGCTATAGTTATTGGGTCTATAATATGTATCAAACGAGTAGCTGAAAAGGGAACATCTCCACCATGTACTCCCATCTGAAGACCCGTCAGTACTCGTGATGAAACCACCAGAATTTAAAGTGTTTCCTGTTGCTTCAAACGCACGAGCCAACTCCGTCTTGTATGTCGTTCTGATAGGAGCGAAGGTAGGGCGAGTGGCCGAGGCCTTTGCCGTCATCTCTGTAGCTCCGAAGCAGCAGATCATCTTAATCCATTGTCCCGTGCTGGGTACAAACCATTCCGAGCACTGGTCGTATGCCTTGGTCCCTGCTGTCTGCCCCATTGTGAAAGTGAATGATGATGATGTTGAGAGATTGCCTATCGCCCTTGAATTGGTAAGGCCTGATTTATCCGCCATCATCTGTCCTACGTTCACCACATTGGGGGCTGGCGTGTCTATATTCCTGTATTCGGTTGGCCAGATACCAGAATACTTCTGTTTTGTTATTATCAGTCCATGGGGGTATCCTTCTGTGTACTCATCATTGAGATTGGCCAGATACATCACGATACCGATGGCATTGCTATATCCCGTCACATTGCCGCTTGCCGGAACATGGGCAATGTGCATATCCTTGAAAACGATATCCCCAGGTACCACAGTAAAATCCTCTATCTCGGAGTCGGCAGGATTGAATCCGCCGTCCACCACATATTTCTTATAGCGCCCGGCGCTCACATTATTACATGTGAAGCTGAATATACGGCCGTCAGGATTCTTGCCCGATATGAACTTCGCTTGTCCCGGCTTCACCAGATAGCGGTAGTAGCCTTGTTTGCGACTGGGCTTATACACCTTCTGTTCGAAGGAATAGATCTTACTGTCGGAGCTGAGGTTCTCCATGGCGTCGCCCTCCGTCAGTTTGGGAAAGAGATAGACCGTGCCCTTGATCTCCTCGGCCGTAGAGATGAAGATCAGTCCCATGGTATGCCCGAGTGTGAAGGTAAAGGTATCACCGATTACCGAGCCGTCGCCGATCATCAGGTCGCTGGCGATATACTTCATCGTGGTAGACTGGTCGTCCTGTGGCCTCCACTCGTTCACATATTCCGCAAAGAACTCAGCGGCAGTATGTTTCGACCAGTCGACCTTCTCCATATTAAAATCCTTGTTGTAGGGATAATAGGCGAAATAGCTCAAGCCCGGGAAATAGTAGAAGGTCTCGCCGTCGGGGTTCTTCCAGTTGGTGCCGTCGTATACCAGTTCCAGGTTCTGATAGTGTGAGGCTCCACTCGGAGAGATGGAGAACACGCCGATCTTGTCGCCTGCGATGAACTGTGTCTTCATGATGGTACCATCACCATCGGTCTTTTCCTCGTTGCTCTCACTGGCACGAGTCGATTTTTTGTCCTCATAGCCGCCATCCACTACCTTCACGGTCATGGCCTTTTGCCCGTCAGAATCCAAATGATCCTCGAGGATCATCTCACTTTGGGTACAACTGTTCATTGTAATGGCAAACAGGCCCCAACTCAGGTGTAAAAACAATCTCTTCATATTTTCCTATCGTGTCTTATTATACTATTTGCTTTATCTGTTCTGTCTCACTGTCGATGATCTCATCATCGTCATCCTTGATCCGCCGGTAACCGTCTCCTGTTGTCGTGCCGCCCGGCTGGTTGTCATCTTATATTCTCGCCGTATTGCCGATTTTCAAAGCCATACGGTCGTTCACATTCCAGTATCCGCCTGTTCTGGAGTCTCTCTGTTTGTCAGTTGCTGTTGCGAAATATATACTTACTGTCCATGTGGCATACCCATGCCTAGCAATTTTTAGAACCCACAGGCATAAAGGGTCTTGGCACTTGCTCCGTTCATATTATATTTATTACCCGAAGAGAATGATGGAGTAAAGAGATTGAAAACCCATACTCCAGCTCCGTCGGCGGTTGATTCTGAGCTTACGAAAAATGTGCCTGATTTCCAGCCGGAAGAAGTTACTTTATAGTCTCCTGTCACCCCTGTTGCCTCAAACGAGCGACTCAGCTCTGTGGAGTATGTTGAACGGACATTGGCAAAAGTAGGACGAGTAGCAGTAAGGGCTGAGGATACATGGCCTCCTGTATAGTCGCAGATCATTTTTATCCATTGTCCAGTACTGGGTATAAACCACTCCGAGCACTGGTCGTATGCCTTGGTCCCTACGCTTTGGGCCATTGTAAACTTAAGATAGTATGTACTCTTTATGGCCAAAGAGTTGGTGAGTCCAGACTTATCCTCCATCATCTGTCCTACATTGACCACATTGGGTGCCGGAGAGTCGTAGTTTTTTGAACTACTCTCCCAGAACTCTGAACTCGATTCGACAGTTTGTTTCCTCAATACCAGTCCGTGGGTATATCCCTCAGTATACTCATCATGAAGTCCTGCCAGATACATCACGACTCCGATGGAACTACTATATCCTGTTACGTTTCCGCTGGCGGGCGTATGTGCAAAGTGCATATCACTGAATAAGATATCTCCAGGCACCACGGTAAAATCCTCTATCTCGGAATTGGCAGGATTGTATTCCCCGTCTATTACAAATTTCTTGTAGCGTCCGGCACTTACATTATTGCATGTGAAGCTGAATACACGGCCGTCAGGATTCTTGCCTGATATGAACTTCGCTTGTCCCGGCTTCACCAGATAGCGGTAGTAGCCTTGTTTGCGACTGGGCTTATACACCTTCTGTTCGAAGGAATAGATCTTACTGTCGGAGCTGAGTTTCTCCATGGCGTCGCCCTCCGTCAGCTTGGGAAAGAGATAGACCGTGCCCTTGATCTCCTCGGCCGTAGAGATGAAGATCAGTCCCATGGTATGCCCGAGTGTGAAGGTAAAGGTATTATCGATTACCGAGCCGTCGCCGATCATCAGGTCGCTGGCGATATACTTCATCGTGGTAGACTGGTCGTCCTGTGGCCTCCACTCGTTCACATATTCCGCAAAGAACTCAGCGGCTGTGCGTTTCGACCAGTCGACCTTCTCCATATTAAAATCCTTGTTATAGGGATAATAGGCGAAGTAGCTCATGCCCGAGAAGTAATAGAAGGTCTCGCCGTCAGGGTTCTTCCAGTTGGTGCCGTCGTATACCAGTTCCAGGTTCTGATAGTGTGAGGCTCCACCCGAAGAGATGGAGAACACACCGATCTTGTCGCCTGCGATGAACTGTGTCTTCATGGCGGTACCGTCACTGCCTGACTCTTCCTCGTTGCTCTCACTGGCACGAGTCGTGTTATTGTCCTTATTCTCATAACCACCGTCCACGACTTTCACAGTCATGGCTTTCCGTCCTTCCGGATTCTCGCCGATATTTGCTTCGTCTTGTGTACAACTGTTACTGAGGAAGGCAAACATAGCCAGACTCAGAGATAAGAATATTTTGCTTTTTTCCATTTCTTAGAGGTATTCTTATTTGTTGTTTTGTTACTTGTCATTCGCTGCTGATAGCCTCATCCTCGCCTTCCTTGGTCCATTGGGTGCCGTTTCCGACAGTCATTCCGTCAGGCTGGTCGGTGTGGGTGGCGTCTTCGTTGTCGCCATCTTTTTTCCATCCATTGGCATGGTGGTCATATTCGGGCTGACTGTCCTCCTGCAAGGCACTGCCTTCACCCTCTTTCCGCCATCCGTTGGCACTGATCTCAAGAGGAATGACGCCCGATGTGATGTTGGCATCGGGATTGTCCTCCCTTTGCCACCCCTGTATCTGTAGCGTAGCATCCTTGTCATCGTTCTCGTCGACGGTGCCGTCATCCTGCCAGCTCCATACCAGGTTGTCGCCCACCATGGGTGTCACCACCAGCTTTGTGCTGTCTACGCTGACTCCGATATCATAGACGAAGAGATGCCCGGGTGTCAGTCGGGCCTGGTTCTCCTGTGGTATATAATAATAGGTATGGCCACCTAGGGTGATGGCCAACAGAGGCTTATGGTCCAGATTGTCAGGAATGACCAGCGCCTCGTAGTATTTCAGATAGGTGCTCACACTGTCGAACACCGTCACATGGGGTATGATATACCCAAGGTCCTCGCTTCTGCGGGAGAGTGTCCAACTGCCATAGGATGTGGTGGCCGGCTCCTCAAACGAGGCGCGCATCACGATGGGATACGATGCGTTGCCGATCGTCACCTGTTCTATCGCAGCCGTATCGCCTTTGATGGCGCCCTCGTTCCTGATCCTCACCATGATCTTTGAGGTCTGGTGATAGAAGTTGATCTGTGCATGGAAACGGTCGGTATAGGTGATGCCTGTGGGAGTGGCATAGAGGAAATCGCTTTGCTCCATTCCCTCCCCGTCGTTGGTATGCTGGTTACCTGCCACCGTCCACTCAGTGGGCATCTCCCTCAGTCGTCTGCCATTACCGAGATACCATCCGGCGACGGTCTTCGTCTCGCTCCTGGTTCTCCAGTAGAATGGTGTCTCCGCAGCGGCTGCCCTCAGAGTGCCTCCGTCCTCATGACTGGCCTCATAGATCTTCACCTCGTTATCGATGCGCACAGCCACCTGATCGTGCTCCGCCCATTCGCTCGTCGTGGCGGTAGTGCCTCTTGTCGCCTCAACGGGCGATGCCACGACAGCCTTCAGCACCACGGGCTCTGGTGTCTCCAGGAGCGACTCCGTGTCTTGTCGCGAACAAGCCATGAGCGATAGCAGGATCGCTGCCGTTATCATCTCTTTGTGTCTTCTCATACCTGCGTCGCTCCTTATATCTTCATTTGTACGTCTGTCACGCCTCCCAGCTCCCAGTCGTGTACGACGACCTCGTATTCCAGTGCCAGTGATACGACAGAGATCTGGTACGTGTAGATCTTGCCCCACTGCCATTCGGGCACGGTGCTGTTCTTCAGGTTCGCCTCCAGGGTGTGAACGGCCGTCGTCCCGTCGATGGTGGCCTCGTACTCAATCACCATCTTGGCATTCTCAGGTATCTCCTGAGGCAACATCAGGAAGGTGTTCTCATTGACTGCCACCGGCTGTCGCCCGTCGGCATCGCTTGCCAGCGTAACGCCCTCCACCACATAGTCGGGACTGACAGTGAAACTCACCCCATCGGTCGAGCCCGACAAAGTCCAAGCCTCATCGCCCAAGCGGTACGTACCCTTCTTATAGATGTTCTTCAACGAAATGCTCTTGATGGTGCCAGCCAGACCGATGTCGCCCGTAACAAACTGGATGGCCGACAAACGGTGATGGAGTGTCATCTGCACAACTTCATTCTTGTCGCTGGTACTTAGTACTGCCGACTCGCCTGTCATGACATCCTGCTGATCGGTCACCTGTTGAGGCACCTCGTACGTTATCACCACAGGACCACTCGTCGCATGATCTGACAGAAGGATGGACGGGTTACCACTCTGTTCGGAATACGGATAGTATGCGAGGAACTTCATCGACTTGCCGGTCTCCGGCTTGGCATACCCGTTAGTCGTGCACCAGCCTGTGCCACTTCTGATGACCTCCTCGTTCCACATATATCCCGGCGTCCCGAGGGCATTGCCGTTCTCAAAGACATAAGCCGCCATACCGACGCTCTTGCTAAGCGTCGTCTCGGGAATGCCACGTGTCGTCATATCACCCGTCGAGAACGAGAAATATAACGGCTGGTATGCCGGCGGTGTGGCAGTGTCATCACTGCCACACGCCGACAGAACCAGCGAGATAAGCGCAAGCATACCCACCTTCCATAAATGCTGTTTGGCCTTTCGAAGGTTCAGTATCATGCTTCTAGTCTATTTCTATTCCACGATCGCTGATGGTAGGATCATCAAAGATTGAAGAACCACTAAGAATAGATACGCGGTCCATCTCTACGGTTACGATCTCTGGTTTCACATATTTTGCTTTCATAATGTTTGTTTTTAATGATGATTTACTTAATTGTCAGAACTCTATGTCCACGGGCTCGTCTGTGCCTTCAGTCCACGGGTCAACCTCAATGACAAATCCGGAGCCGAACGACAAAGGCTTTCCATGGATGTCGTAACCTCCGGCGAAGCTGATGGTAAGAGTGGTCGTCTTTCCCTCAGTGGTCTTGGTCGCATTGATGGGTAAATACACCTCTCCATACTCGTTGGCAGTCCCCAGCAGATAGATACCCTCGGCGCTTTGTATCTTACAGAGCAGCCTCATGTAGGTCTGTCCTTCTGCATCAGCCTCCGCTATCGACACAGGCGCCGTGTCCTTTGTCTTCCACTTGGTGGTTTTTGCCTGGGGGATCACCATGAAGATGGTATCCTTATTGACAAGATATTCCCTGGTGGTCGGAACCACGAATGGCTCGTCAAGGATACGCTCCATCTTTCCACGGGTGGTGCCTTCTGTCCACGAACCAGAGTTTGATGTTGTGGTACTGAAAGTGAATGTTCCCGAGTTGATCATGTTATGCACGGAAAATCCTCCGACAGTGACAGTGTAGTCGCCATCCATCTTGTTGACAATCGTGAAGTTCAGACCAGCAAGCGCAGACTTGAAACTCAGTCCGGTATTACCCTGGGTCTCCTTCATGTTTACTCCGATAGACGAGGCATACATCAGGTCAAACTGTTCCTCCGTACGCTCTGGTACGGTGTAGGTGAATGTTTGCTTCGCGGTAGTCATCGTCAGCTTGTCCAAAATACCGCCGGCGCTCTTCTTGGCGAACGAGGCGTTGATGGAATAGAAGTTGACAGCTCCATCAGGTATATTGAGGATGCCGTTTGCTGTCCATGTCCCGTCTTCATTCTTCTGGTATATGATATTCGTAGCGAATACTCTTTTACCATAGATACCATAGACACCGTACCTGTCGATCTCAAAGGGCTTCATACGGGAACCGCGTGTCAGTGGAGTGCCGTCTATAGAGATGTTGAACACAAAGGGGGAAGCCACTGGGTAGTCTTCCGTTGTCGGAGGGTCATTCTTGGAACAGCCAGTGAAGCCTGCTGTCAATGTCAAGACACCGACAATCAGCAGCATTGCTTTGCACAAGAACTTCATAAGGCTATTTGCAGACATGATGGGTTATGGGTTGATAATTGGTGTGAATGCTTCATAGAAGGATCTTCCGTCTGCGTATTTCATCTGATCCATTCTGATGTTGATCACATTGTTTTTAGCAAATCCAAAGCCGTTTGTCATCACCAGCGGAATGTACACTTCTTCGTAATTGTCGGTAGTGCCATTGGCAGCGGCATCTTCGTTTCTCTTATTCAGGATACTCTCCAAGACGACATTCATGTTGAATTCTTCGGCTGTCGGGACGAGCACGCTGATCTGCTTGTCGTCAAGCCAGCTGTCGTCGTCTGTTGAAGCTTGACCCTCATAAGTGTCGATATACTCTTCCTTTGCTTCTTCATAGTCTCCTTCACCAGAAGTCTCGTCTAAACCACACATATCTCTATAAGTACTTCCTGTGTACTCATAGAACTGACAGGTGACGCCGATATAGCTGTTGTTCAAGGGGTTCCCGGAGGTGCCGTCGGTATCCCAAGCAGTAGGCTTATGGGGCATTACATAGATCTCGCCGATAGAGGTCTCGTCAATATAGTTGCCGTCTAGCTCCTTGAAGTCAGCGAATGCGGAAGGCACGAATTCTATCGGCTGTTTCAGGGTGATGACAATATCCTTGTATTCCGCGTCCTCAGGATCTACGGTCCATGGGTTCGTGGCATAGTTTGCGAAATCGAAAGTTCCCTTTGTGGCAATGTGATACAAAGTGATTTTGGTCACCTTGATGTGGGAGTCGTTATCGCCACCAAGTGCATCCTTGTCGAATCCGATATTGAATTTCACAGATGACAGGGCGTGCTTGAAACTCAGGGTGACGGGGGAGCCGCTCTCGTTGTCCTCGCTCAGAGATACCAGCAGGTCTTTCTGGTCGCTGATGTTTGCAGGCACGGTGTAGGTGAACTTCCCGTTAGTGATGGCTGGCGCATCGCTAGTGTTGTCACTGGTAGCATAGAAGGTATGAGTATCTGTGCCATCGGGCCATGTCAGGTTCGCATGCCCGTCAGCAACCCAACTGCCGTCGGGCTTTGTAAACAGATAGTTGTCCATCCATTTGTTGGAAGTCCCCTGAATACCTACCATGTTAAAAGAACTGATGGCGCTGATGGCTGTTCCACGAGTTGCATCGCTGTTGGCAACATTGACAACGAATGGAATACCAGAAGCCTGACCCTCTGCCGGATTCTCTTTTCCTGCCAGTGAGTCTTCACTTGAGCAACTGATAAGAGTTGCTGTGACTGCCGTCAGGGCAGTCATCCAAATAGTTTTTTTCATATCATTAATGTTGTTAAAAAGTATAATCCCAAAAAACGTTATATGTAGCTTTGGTTGATTAATAATATATTAACGCATCCTATTTGTTGTTCGGTCGCGCTAGCACGCCCTCCCTTAGACACGCTGGTCAGTAGTAACCAACGGCAAAGTTAAACATTTTTTTTATATTACAAATATATTTTATCTTTTTTTTTCAAAAGCACAAAAAAAATATCGGCAATAAGCATTGCCGATATACCTATAATATAAATAATGTGCAGCCCACGCGCCTCGAGACAGATACCTATGTTCTCTCTATCAGCACAACGGCATAGGCCGAGATTCCCTCCTCACGACCCGTAAAACCAAGCTTCTCGGTAGTGGTCGCCTTGATGGAGATATCATCCTCATCGCAACCACATATCTGCGCCATACATGCCTTCATCTGAGGGATATAAGGGTTCATCTTCGGGCGCTCTGCACAGATGGTCGCATCGATATTACCCAAACGGTACCCTTTCGTAGCAATCAGGTCGATGGTTTTCTTCAGGATCACCTTACTGTCCATACCATCGGTCTCGGCGGCGGTATCAGGGAAGTGGTAACCGATGTCGCGCATGTTGGCAGCACCGAGCAGAGCGTCGCAGACGGCATGCAGCAGCACGTCGGCATCGCTATGGCCCAACAATCCCTTACTATGCTCAATCTTGATGCCACCCATCCAGAGGTCGCGGCCTTCCACTAACTGATGGACGTCGTAGCCCATTCCAACTCTTATTTTCATATTATCTTTTGTTTTTATTGTTACCTTCTGAACAGATCCTTGATTCCATCCATGTCGAAGGCGAGGGTAAACCGCAAGGTCTGGTCGAGCGGGTTACTACGCGCCGTCGAGATGACATAGCCCACATCGAGCGAGAAGACATTCATCCGGAAACCGCCACCGACGGTGAAATACTTCAGGTTACCCTTCGACTCCGCCTGATGGTGATAACCCGCACGAAGCGAGAACTGGTCGTGATACACATACTCGGCACCGAGGCTCCACTGCACCTCGTCCAGCTCCTCCTTGAAGCCACCGGGAGCATCGGAGAAGCTCTTGAACATACCACTGAAGGCACTCACATCACTATATTCCCTGCGTACCCGATCCTGATAGTCGCTGTTCGACTCGCCCTCCTCCTGTCGGGGAACAGTAGGCACCATCAGCTTATTGACATCAGCAGAGATAGAGAAGCGGTTATACGCATCGACGGGAATCATCAGTGAGGCACCCAACCGCATGTTAGCTGGCAGGAACTGACTCTCCTCATCACCGTAATAGGAAATCTTACTACCGATATTCGACAAGTTCAGTCCCACTCCAAGCTGACACTCTCTGCTGCCCAGCATCACATAGTTATTATAGTACATCGCCAGGTCGGCGGCAAAGGCCGAGGCCGGCTTTGAGTCCTCACTATAGTCATAGCGCAGATCGCTGTATATCCAGCGGAGGGCGGCAGCCAACGAGAGCTTCTCACTGAGCATCATCGAATAGGCCACATCAAGCGACATCTCATAAGGCTTGACCGTCATCCCATCATCAGCGATGACCTCACCCAACGAGAAGTAACGGAGCGAGCCCGACACAGCCGAATAGTCGCCGATACGATAGTAGCCGGCCACATAGGCCAGATCAATATCGTTGACCAACTGCCTCAGCCATGGCGTATAGTTCAGCGCTACCCCCGACCGACTGATACAGAACGGATATTTTGCAGGGTTCCAGTATTGTGAGTTTACGTCGGGATCGGTGGCTACACCCACGTCACCCATACCTGCCGCCCGTGCATCGGGGGCAATCGTCTGCGATATCACCGCATGCTCAACCGGGTTGAACATCACGTTCTTACTATCCTGTGCAGAGACCCCGAGTAGTGAGACGTGAACAAAGAACAACACGGTCACCACTCTTACTATCGTCTGTATCCTTTTTGTATTCTTATCTTTCATTGCTCATATAACGACTGATACAGTCTAATTATTGCTTAACACCATTAATTTATTAGCATACGAAGCCGTGCCGCTGCCAGCGCAGCCCACTTGGATGCGGTAGATATAGACACCCGCCTGCAGTCTACTGCCACTGGCAAGCCGCAGATCCCAGTCTACCGTATAGGTATGACCGACAGGTATGACGGTCTCACGCTGTTTCCAGAGCTGACGCCCCGCCATATCGAAGATGTCGAGTGTCACCGTTATCTCACTACCCATACGGTCGTGACTCACGACAAACGAGGTGTTCGTCGTAGCCGGGTTCTTCGTACATACGACACTGATATCACCTGGCGTCAGGTCCTTCACCACTTTGAACGCCAGTTCCGTCACCGACGAGTTTCCCACCACATCCCATGCCCGGAAGCGCAGGCGGTATGCCCCCTCATCCAATGCCGGAATACTGAAACCCACCGTACCACTACGGTAGTCGCCGAAGTCGTATGCGAAGTAGTCGTTGAGGTTATACGTCCACGACTCTCCCGTCGCCCGACCCTGTCCGTCTTGCAGTCGCTCGATCACCAGTTCCAGATCATGACCGATACTACTACCCGAGGCATTGATGCCGCTGTCGTCGTAGAGTTCCGCCACGAAGTAGGGAGTGGTATTAACACGACCGCCATTCACGAAAGTCTTGGCATTCAGATAGCAGTGGATCGACGGCCCCACCGAGTCAGTCTGCGTATCACTGCTGCCGCTGAGCACGAAACCACCATGCTCGCCATGCGCCGTCACCGTCTTATCATTGCTGATAGCATAAAGCGTCATCAGACCGCTGCCGTCGGTATAACTGATATCCGTAGGCACAGCGAAGGTAAAACGGAAGAGACCGTTTCTCACGCTGTCGGAGCCATGATAGAGTGTCCGCCTACGGTCCGTATAGACGAAAGGTTCGTCGGCACCCTCGTCAGAGCTGTCGTTCAACCGACAAGTGATCGTCTCCTCAGCATCTCTGACGACGACGGTAATCGTCCCTGACGAGTTGCAGGCAACAGTCTCTTGTCCATGGCCAGATTGGAGGTGACCGGTGACCTGGACGACAGAGCCTGCCTGTAGCTTGATGTCCTCGTCAGCGGCCTGACCGTTGATGCTGTCAATCACGACGGTCGCCGTCGGACAAGCCAGTCGCAAGGCCGGATCGCCGAGCAACGTATATTGCAGTTTGTTGGGCGACATGTCACGCCCCCGACTGACGAGCTCGCACTTTGCCAGACGAGCCGCCTCGCCGATGGTCACGCCCGGTGTCAGCACATAACCCGTGAAGGCGAGGTTCATCGCCTCGTTATAAGTGGCATAGACCGTCCGAGTGGTTCCGAAGAAGGCGATACCGCCACCCTTGCTATTGAACATCACCGTCTCGCCGATGTTCTCTTCCTGTCCATCGAAGGGCATGATATCACACGAGGCCGTCACCCATAGAGGCAACCCCTTCGATGTCGATGTCTCAAAGTCGGCCAGCTTCATCACCAGTTCATGCGACAGTGCATAGGCGGCCCCATGACCACAGTAGTTCATCATCAGGGCCCCGTCGTTCAACTGCTGTCTGATCTGTCGCGTCACATCAGGATAGGCATAGCCCGTCGACGACGAGGTACGTTGGTAGGCATCCCAGTAGATCTTCTTCACCTGATAGCCAGGGTGATCGTTGGCCACCATCGTTGCCACCTTGTCGGCGGTAGTCATATGTACGTTATTGTTTCCGTCGTCGCCCATCATACAGACAACGTTCTGCCATGCGCCGCCCTGTGCGTTGGTGGCATAAGCGATGGTCTTGTCCACAAGCACCGCCGCCTCTTCCGCGGTACGTGCCGGGAAACGGCCCACCGCCACATCAGGCTTACCCGAGTACTGTCCATTCGTCTGTCCGTCGGCGATGGTCTCCTCGTCGTCGAGCAGACAGAAGAAGTCGTCGCTCACATAACAGTTCACATGACTGAATGAGTTCTCGCTCTCGAAGCACAACAGGAAGTCGTCGAGGTCGCAGTCCGCCCAGTCCTGCGTCCGCATCCTGTTATCCCAGGCCCCATCGCCCATCAGCAACAAGTAGCGTGGCGTATCCGCTTCCGTTGCTGCCCTGTCGTAGAGCATCTTCATATAACGCCGATAGGCTGTGGCATCGGGCGTACCACTGGAGAACTCATTATACAGTTCGTCGGCGGGCACGATACGCACCCTCAGGCCATCTGTCTGTTCATGGTGTGCTTTCAGGCGTTCCGCCTGTGCCAGCAGTTTCTGCGAGGTAGGAATGATCATCACCATATCTACGGCCTCGTCGGCATGATGATCCTGGTTGGTAATCATATAGACATATTCAGGCACGGGCAGGTCAGCCGTCGCCAAGTCAACCATCGGCCGCGGCGTGTCGAGTCGCAGCGACAGATAGTCGAGTCGCAGGTCTCCACCACTCGTCTGTGTGATCTGCACCGTATTCTCTGCCTGTAAGTCATTCAGGGGGAAGTCCCAGACGTACTCTGCCGCCTCGGTATAACTGTCGAGGGCAACGGTCCGTCCGACGGTGCCCACCGCCACCCCGTTCACGGCGACAGTAGCCTCGAAGCTGCTGTTATAGGTCAGGGCAACGGACAGGGTGCCCGTCGCACCGCTGGCCGTCAACATATATGTCTGGGGGAGTCCTTTCCCGAAAAGTGTCTTGTCGAAGAGGTTCCTACCGCCATGATACCAGGCATAGTCGTCCACCTCGTAGAGTGTGTGATAGTCGGCCGCAGTTGGATAGTCGGCCACGAAGGTCTCCTCTGTCACGGTGAGGGGGGCTCCCTCATCCTCTGTCAGGAAATAATAGCCATAATCGGAATAAGGATTACGAGTGCGCACTGTGGCCATCGGCGACTCCCACGTCACAGGTCCTACGGCCCGAAACAGCCGACGACCGTTCACCATACAGGTGGGCACCTCACGCAGGTCGTCCGTCATCGTCAGATAAGCGGCAGTCAACCGCTCCGGCTGCAAGGCACCGCCATAGCCGTAGACCCTCACATGCGACAGGTCCGTGAATCCGGCCTCTCGGATCAGTGCCTCCGTCAGTTGGTAGACGCCACTCGCCGGCACCCGGATCTTCGCCCAGCGGCCCGACCGCAGAACGGAGTGACTGGCATAGCGCGAGCCTTCCATGGCTCGTGTCCGTGCCCTGTCGGCAACTACCGCCCGTGCCTTCGCCTGCACGTTCAGTTTAAAACTGACGAGTTTCTGGTATCGCCCGTCGCGGAACACCAAGGGCACAAACGACACGTCGAGCATACCTTGTTTCCGTGCCACACCCACCGTCTGACTTATCTCGGGCAGTGCCGGCAACGGCTCGTCGCTGATCTCCTGATAGCGGCGCACCTCGTTGGCACTCATGTCAATAAACTCGGGATACTCGATGCTCACGGTATAGACCGAGTCGGCATAGCCGGCCCCCAACGCCTTCTGCCAGGTATATACAGGCAACACACTGTCGATCCTGACTTGCCGGGCAGTCAGGTTCACGAACCCCTGAGCCTCAGCACACAGGCAGAGGGTCAGGAGAGCACAAACGGTCATCAGTCTCAAGGCGCTTCTCACGTTCAGCATCAAACCTTTAATACTATAACGTTCTCCGCCCTTGCTTTATTGTAAGAGCGAGCTTACAACATATAATAAAATGTAAGTAGCAATTCTCGTCCACGGATGTGGTTAACAGACGAACTACTGATCAGGTCGCTGACGGTGACATAAGAATAGACCGTGCGATTAAATATGTTTGTGAGCGAGAGAGAGAGGTCGACATGACGAGACTTATAACCGACCTTGGCGTCGGCCAGGAAGAAGTCCTTGTAGCTGTCTCGTGTGATCTCATTATGGTAGTATTCGGCTGTAATGTCGAAGGTTATTGGCTTTAAGGGTAGAGTCAGCGTCATATCATGCTTCCAGTTGTGAACGTTAGTGGCCGGCGATTGCTCCATCTTCATTCGGTTCTGCCTAAGGGTGACACCATAGCGCAGATGCATGTCCTTCCAGAATGAGAAATCAAGGCCGGCACGGGCGTTGAGCATCTGACTATTAAACTCTGTCAAGCGATCGTTTACTCCCTGTGACGCACGCTGTAGCATCGAGGCGTCGTTGTTGGTATAGATGACTCGCAGGCTGGTAACACCGTTCCAGAAGTTGAGACCTTTGCTGGCTATCAGAGTGACCTGCCATGCGTCGGACTTCGCCTCCTGTTCTGTTGCGGAAAGAATGATATAGTTGTCCAAGAACTCTCGGGTCGATGTGTAGGGCGAGGTCGAGAAGGAACGTGAGATGGTCAGGTACGAGTGCATGGCTTTTAACGCATCGCTATAAGTGATATTGCTGCGAATAGACCATGTGTGCTCATGACGATACCCCGTCCATCCCTGGTTGACATATTGGTAGTCCTGCAGGATCAGAGCATGATAGAATCGCGTCGGGTCGGGGTTTGACAGAAAGGAGGAACCGCCTAAAGAGAGTTTTAGGCGTGGCGAGGCTTTCCACTGAACCCGCAGGTCGGGAGAGAAGAGCATCTGATGATGCCCTTTGTCCTCACTATATTTCTCATAGAGATACTCCGTTGTGGGACTTAAGTCTATCTGTATGTCACGAGTCTTGTAGGTTATCTTCGGTTCAACATAGAGTCGTACCAAAGAGAAGCGGACATCGTCGGATAATAATCCGATAGTGTCAGATATGCCCGACAGATCAGACTCCAGCCGGTGATGTTCGGCATTTACCCCTGCTTTCAGCGAGAGATTGAAAACACCTATTTTAGTGGCTCCCATGGCATAGGTATCTGTATTGTACAGTTGCTGACTGATATGCTGGAGGAGCGGACTGACGGTCAGTGATTGCGGCCGGCTGATGATGCGGTTATTGGAATAGAAGGAGACAAGGCTCTGATTGTATTTACGGACGATATAGAGATTATCCTTGATGTCATATTCTGGCTTACGTGCATATTGATAGTAGTCGTATGAACCTCGTTCGTCTAACCATTGCCGACTCCACAGGAGATCGGCCGACAGGGAATTCTTCAGATACTGGCGTTCGGAATTATGTTCATATTTCACCAACGCATAAAGTTCGTTGTCTTTCCGCAGAAAATCCTTGCGGGTGTTGATCACCTTGTTGCCATCTGGTAGGAAATACTCTGTCTGCCGTTCACCCTGTGCCGACTCCCGATAGTTATTGTAGATAAACTGGACATTGATTTGTGCTGAGTCATTAAGGCGTTTCATGGCATTGGCAGTCACGGCATGGCTACGATTGAACAACGTGCGGTTTTCAGAGAGACTTGTCGTACGCGGTGAAGCCAGACTAATGTAGTCGTTCAAACCGTCAAAGTCGTCGAGGAAAAACAGATTGGTCGTTTCCTTATTGATGTTTAAACCGGTGTTATTGGTCTTATAGGTGAACATCGTCTGGAAATTGGATTTCAGGCGCAGAGCGAGTCCCTCCAGTTTCCACAAGCCTGTGTTATGACTGATGCCAGCCCCACCATTGTACGAAGTCACCCAGTGGCTCTTCGCGCCCTCCTTCATACGGATATTGACGGCCGCATCGTCGGTGAAGGTAAAGTCCTCCAGCACACGGACAGGTTGATGATTTCTCATCACCTCTACCGTGCCGACATCCACCTGTGGCAGAGAGTTGGTGGCCACACCATACTTACTGCCAAGCATGTCGAGTCCTTCAATATAGAATTTGCTGATGGGTTTACCCTCATACTTGATCTCCCCATTTTGCTTGTTTACCTCGAAGCCTGGAATATGAGCCAGCACATCACCGATGCTACGATCGTTCTGGTCGGCGAATGTGGCAATGTTATATGTGATGGTATCACCCCGCAGACGCACTTTGCTGGCCTTGACGGTGACTTCCTTCAAGGCGATAGCCTCTTCCTGCATGACGATACGCAGAAACTTCTTTGTTGCAGTAGGGTTGTTGATGCGCTGCTTCTTAAAACCGAGCATTGACACTTCCAGATAACTGTCGGCTGTGACTTCTAATGTGAACGAGCCTTTTGCGTCAGTCTTGTCGAAGCGTATCATCTTGTTCGTGTTATTGCTGCGCACCTGAATGATGGCACCTGTCAGCGGATCACCGTTCTTATCGGTGATAGTTCCCGTTATCCGCATCTGCGCCATCGCCATCAGCGGAAGGAAGCAGCATATTAAAATAATAAGGTGTCTCCTCATTGCCTTTCCTTCGGCTTCATTCTAACTCAATGTATGGTTTTGCTGAAATTACTTTATCTGAATACGGAATAGTTCTTGGACGATTCTTGTACTTCAGGAACTTTTCTCTGGTCATTTTATAATAGTTGTTCTTTCCCCAATTATAGAAGGTGACAGGATCGATGCCTTCTGTCTTGACGCTGACAGCTGTGAGCTTGATGAAATCATCATCCGCTGTAGCCTTCAGAATCAGTCCTGGTAATCCGTTTAACTTCCACGGGCCAAGGCTAACGGGAATCTCTTCCGTAAACCATACTTTCCACTCTCTCCCACGGAACTTGGTTTTTGCATAGTGGCACTCCATACCCAGGATGGTCATCGTGGAGTCTGTGTCAATAGTCCATTCTTGCGTTGGAATATCCTCCTCGTAGGTATTATAGGCACTGGCATAGTTGCTATATAAAGACAACTTGCCCGTTGTGAGGTCTTGGTATAACAGTTCCCTGTTTATGGTGCTTGACTTTAGCCGTTTGCTCCTGTCTGCACTCTTGTCATCTGTCTCCTGAAACTCCTGCCATACCATATTAAGCGTTGTTTCATTTGTGTTCAGCAGACTATCCGTTCTATTTCGATAAACACTAAAAAACTGATTAGTCGTTTTCCCCACTCTTAGAATGTAGGCATCATCATGCGCCTCTTCCCATGACTCATAACATACCTCGAGAATGGCCGGCTCTATAGTTCTGTTTTGTGCAAATACACCGGAAATGACCGTGCATACAATAACCAGCAAATAACATCTCTTCATACCACAAATACCATTAAAACATTTTTACATATAGAGCAAAGTCCTCCCGTATACCTGTTAGAGGGCATGCAAATGCATGCCCTCATGTAAGACTAACAGCACTTTTCAAAATAGTCTGCCCAAGCATCCCATTGCTCATCTGTCCATTGTGCACCATTCTGGTTTGCATTAGCAACAGCATTACCTGCGGGAGTATTTTGACCGCCTGTAATAGTTCTCAGTTCGTTCATTGATAACTGTTTCATGTTTTTAATTATTTGATTGCCTTCTTAAAGCTTCCGGCATTGCTTCTCACTGTAAGTTGTCAAGGTCTGAATATAATGTTGTCAACACAATTACACTCGACTTTCGTTGGAGCAAAGATAGGCGTTCAATTGGTAACGGCAAAATCTTTGAGTTGACAAATAGTTGACAAATCTCAGAAAAGCAGAAATGTAACAAACAGTAAAGGTTTTGAAACAAAAGAAAAAGCCGGAGCCTGCGAGGAGGCTGGAATATATCACAAAAGGGTGGCCTTTAACAAGCCACGCCCCATCAGAAGTACACACGAAGGCCGCCGATGAAATCCGCGCGCTGGATACCATAGAACTCGTCTTTCTTCAATTCGAAGCCCTCGGGTTTGTCCAGGCGCATCGACATGAAATTGACTCTTACGCCCAGTCCCACGTTCTTGGATAGCATATACTCAACACCCATATCACACTTCATCGTGGCATGCTTCTCAGTGTAAGAGTAGATGCTGTAACCAGACAACGACTCCTTATACACGCCATAGCCCACACCAAGGTTGTAGTCCCAGCGCCATCTTTCTCCACTCTTAAAGCTCAAGCCCAGACTAGGACCGACATAGAACAGGTTCAGATGATAGAGGTCATCAAACGTCGTACTGTAGTTCATCACCTCGGCGCCGACACCGAACCAGCTCCAATAGTGCATATAGCCGGCATTCACCGTGAAGCCGCCCTTATGCTCGTACTCGTCACCATCGACCACAAAGCGCGAACTGATATCACCATAGCCCAGATCTACCCTCAAGACATTCTTCGGGTTAGCCCTGGAACGCTCACGGCGGCGATTCTGTTCACGCATGAATTCCACCAGTTCGACATCGTTGTCCATCTCCGCCTTCTGTAAGGCCGTATAGGTGTCGATGGTCACCGCACTGTCGGGCACGACATACATCGTACCGTAGACACGATGGCAGGTGGACGTCCAGATGTTTGGCAGGCGGTGCTCATCCACATGCAGGGCATTGCCACCACACTCCGCCGTCTTCCTCACAGCCAAGGAGAGCATATTGCTGTACATACAGTTTTCCGTGGGAGTAAAACCAGGATCCGTCGCTTTCACCGTACCGATCTTACGCGCCCCGGCAGGTAGTGGCTCATTCTGTTCATACACGATCACCGAGTCGACCTGCCGCGCAGGCAACGACTCTATCAGGTTCACGGTCACCTTGGGCGAACAACTGGCCAGCATTACAGCCACCAGTACAAACAATAACGACAGTTTCTTCATAATTTCTTTATTCATTCTTTGATGGTTGACAAGTACAAAGGTACCACTTTTTCTTGAATTATCCGCATCATCGCAGACTTTTCTGTTTCAGAATCACGGGGACAGATTCTTGGAAAATACCGATCAAGAACCCGCCCCATGAAACTTTCAAATTACTAACCCGAAATGTTTTTCATGTTTTTGCTAGAGATGATTATCGTTATGTGCACGATTCCTTTAAAGCAGGCCACAGCCACCCAGGACAGGTTGACCCGTCCGCAGCCTGATGACACGCTGGGAAACAGCACAGTAGTATATGCGATGAAGTCTACTCATTGTAAGATATACACGAGGCTTAACGCCTCTTATTTTATGGTTTATTATTTAAATACTTATTGCTTCAGATTCGCTTACAAATATAGTAAGAATAAAACAATTATCCATCGTCTTGCTTGTTGTGTTTGTATTATTTTACACTATTTTATCTTTGTTAGACTTTGGGACGATCCCCGAGCCCACCAAAACATCGAAGCGCAGCCGAGAAAAGATCACGCCAGACCTTTGATGGTCTGAGCGTACCTTAATGTAAGAGCGACAGGAGGAGCGGTTAAGTCTCCCCATATAGGGGGAGATTTAGTGGGGGTGGATGCTTCTTTTGGTTCTTTTCTTCGCGCCGAAGAAAGAGAACAGATGGCAGGGTGCAACCCTGCATCAAAGACGGCCATTCTTGCGTCTCGCAGGTAAAAAGCGAGATCGCTGCCTTGCGATATATTTTTACGACAGCCCTCTCATAACTCGCGTGTAGGTCAGGAACGTTGGAGTGAGCCCCATACACGCAAGTTTTGAACGGTTTTCGTATTTGTCTGATAATAAACGGTTTAAGTCGACGCACAAAAGGGGCGGCATCTTTCCTTTAAAGAGATAGGCCCTATGAGTCGTGGAGATAGGGGTCACGAGCGAAAGAGATAATCCCTATACCCTATAAGAGATTATCTCCTTCTCTCGTAGGTGCCATTCCTTACCGTCATGGAGCCTATCTCTTTGAACGAAAGAAGCCTCCCCTACTCAAAGTAGCCCCCATCTCTACGCCGAACAGGCCCAAAAAGGCATAAAAGTCCCCCTCATTTTTTCTAGTTCGCAACTTCAGACAAGCACTTTTTTAGGCACTTTTTCATGACAAACGGATAGCCAAGCGGTCTGTTATTGACTACACCTGCTATTTCATTATCCATATAAATGATCATTCTATATATATTGATAATCTATGTCTTCTTTGTCTTCACAGGAGATTTTAGAATTGGGAATACAATTCTATAATAGGTGTTTTTATATTCTCGATTCTTTATCTTATACCAATCACCACAAGAGTTTGCCATCACATTATTATAGTAATTCGCATTTATCAAACACAGTATAAAGGACACATTTGAAGACTTGAATTTCATGCATGATCTGCCGTTTATATTTATATCTTCTGTCTCAGAATAGAAAGACATCTTAGAAAGATAACGTGGGAGATCTCTTTTTGATAGAAAATTATAGAAGTTAAATTCATAGAAGCCCGCAATATAAACATCTGCTTCTCGAAAAATATTACTTATCCTTTTATCATTTTTCTCCAATACGGATCTAGAGACTATAAAATTCTCACCCTTTTCTTTCACCACAATTGGATCCTCTATGTCTATTGTATCCACAACAAAAAAGCACTGCTCTCTATCTTTAGGGTTCAGCGGGTAATGGCTATCTCTATATTTATAACATACACAAGAGCCCATTACCAATAACATGAATATAGAAAAACAGAGTTTTAACTTCATTGCAGAGTCTCCTTTTTATTAACGGTTTTATAACTGGTTCGTAGCTTCATACCGCTTGCATCATAGATATACGTAGCACTCTTACCTGTTGAGTACGTGATACTTGACGGCAAATTTAGGAAATTATATTTAATTGACGAAATCTTTTTATTCAAATCTTTCGTCATGTTGCCGTTCTTGTCGTATGCATATTCGCCAGCCTGGCTCACACCGTCGTTGAAGTTAAAGGCGCCGTTGTACGTCGGATCATTCACGGCATCCTCGATCTTCAATCCTTATCTTATAATAGGATCTTTTTTGAGTCTGTTTGTTTTCAACGGCACAATAATAATTACCCTTATCGTCAGCAAAGCAACTGGGGAGCTTTGAATCAGATACGTTACGATACCTAAATGACCTATCTTCAAGTTCTGCTATATGTTTCACTTGATTATCTGTTATTAAATACCAATTCAAATGAACCGTTTCATCGCTGTCAAACAATTGTTCTGCAAAATACACATTACTTTTCGTTAATAATCCATCTCCTTGTATTACGACGGAATCCATCTGCATATTTTTATCAATCAGATAAGCAATTGGATTTATTGGTTGATCAATAATTACCATAAAAGCATATTTGGAAACATTTTTATCAAGTTCATAATATCCCCAACTAAACTCTTCACACTTGGAATAATCCTCTCCCCTTTGTTTACTTATTCGTTTCTTAATATCACATGAATCGATTAGGAAATCCATTTGCGGAGATTGCTCTTTCCCATCTATGAATTTACGACATAACTCTTTTGATTGTCTGTATTTCTTTATAAACTCTCTTTTTGTTATTTCTGACAACAACAAATTATCAGTCATTGAAAAAGACTGAGCATTAAGAAGTTCACAAAGAAACAGTAATAACAATATGCTCGCTGTTCTCATTTCGTTTTTAAATATCGTTTATACACCGTCATTGAAATTGAAGGCGCCGTTGTACGTTCTTTATTCCTGTTTATTGCCAACAACACTATATGTATGGAAATATATTTCTTCTTTATCGTCCATCGTTTCAAAATACGGTATGTATTTGTTTTCTCCTCCGAAAGGGTTATATTTCATACCTATGGATAATAGTCTTGTACCTAATTCACCATATTTTTCATACTTTAGTTTCCTGTCGGGTTCTATATCATAATCAATAAAAACCTCCTTAGAGTCATTAGTATTATAATTAATATACCATCTGCCATATAAGGTGATACGGGTAGTATCATTTCTGTCTTCCATATCGTAATACGATTCTTCATAAGACAAGTTTCTTGGGAAGTTCGTAATAACACATGTCCCGTTTTCGTTAAATGTCAGATAATACCTATCATCATCTGATATCCATGTCTTGCCACTAACATCTTCTTTTTCAACCGAGTGGTTCGGCAGCAATTGCATGTATATTATCTTTTTATCATTACCATGGTTGCATGAGATTAATGATATAGCAAATATACCTATAAGAGAGTTTATTATTCTCTGCTTTATTTTAGCACGCATGGTTTTTTCCTCATACTATTATTGCTTTTCATCTTTCGTCAGGTTGCAATGCGGCGGATGATAGATGTATCGTCGACGGAGATGACTACGTGAACTTTCATACCTGGATACAGGTCATAATAGTCTACTTCCATGTCGGCCAACTGGACATATACCTCGAAGAAGTTCTCGTTGCTCTTCTTCACAATCTGATGTGAGACACTCACAATGCTGCTGTCGATGCTGACGTCATCGCGCCCCTCAAAAGTGGCAACAACGGGCCTCTCTCCCTGCAGGAATTCCTTATAGCGGTAAGGCACAAGCATACAAATCGCGTAATTCTCGCGACCAGGGAGGTTGTTGTTAACGATAATGCCGTCGGCCTCAATAGTGAAAGGGTACGGCATCTTAAAAGCCGCAATGCACAGAATCATGACAACCACTGCCACAATCACCACCGCCGTTCTTTTTTGCTTGCCGTATTTCATCGAGTCTCTTCTTTTTTCCTCTAACATATCATCACAGCACAAGGGGACGAGCCCCCTGTGTTGTGACTCTCGGTTTATAGTTGATAATTGTTTTATTCATTTCGAAACCTTCGTGATGCCCATCAGTCTGTAGTCGGGACTGTCGAGTAGCGTCACATCGGTATAACGCTCCCAGATGATATCGGTCTCCGTTTCCCCCCTGCCTGCTGGATGTGTAATCGTACGGGCAAGATATGGATTAAACGAGAATAAGGGCATAGATGTACCATAACCAGCATTCGAATACTCACGGACATAAGTGGTGTCTCTTTCCTTAAAAATTGATCGGGGCGAGTAATCGTATGTGACGTCGAACCTAAACCTGAACTTGATGCTGGGATGCGCAATCGTGGGCACCTTGGCCTGATTGGCGTAGAACTTCATCGAGTAGGTATGGCTGGGGGAATACGCCCTATACACATACTCGTCGAGAATCTCGACATATAGCGGCTCGCGACGGATATTGTACTTGAACTTGATCTTGGCCAGAGAATTGTCGGCCACATTGGCGAACGAGCAGAAAATGGGAACACCCGGCTGCTCACGAGAGAACTGGCCTTTGACGATATGATCGACAAAGCCGGCGAAACCGTTAAAGCTCTGTACGGCGGTGGTCCCACTGCCACCGATGAGATAGACCTTGAAATCGCAGCCGTTGAGGAAGCTACGCTGCTCGCTGGTCATATAAGAGCTGCCTTTGGTGAAGAGCGTGTGGAACGACTCCTGAATCATGGTCTTCGCATAGTTGGCCTCCGCATTGGTCTCGAGCGTGAGCAGACCGAAACGGCCGTAGGTGATGGCGTTGATATAGACAGCGGAGTCTAGGAGGGCCGGTGATACACTGGCATAGGGGATGTCGGGCGTGTCCATGATCGCGGTGAAGCTGCTCTGCCAGAACTTCAGGTAGATGCCCGTCGCCTTGTTGATATGATGCTCGGTGCCACTGCTCGACGTGGAGGAGCCCCAGAACAGGAAACTGGTGTTCGCATTGCTGCCGAAGGCCGACTTGAGCTCGTTGTACGATGTAAACTGCTCAATGGAGAAGAGGAATTCATCGTTCTGCTTAAACGATGCCTTCGGAATCTGTTGTTTGATATATGAAGCAAACCTAGAATAAGAGGGATTGCTGATGACACACGCGTCCGTTCCCGGCAGGGTCAGAGATGCCGTTACTGGCTTCTTTGACCCTGGCACGGGCCGGTACGTGCAGTCGGCCACGGAACTCCTATACAACACATTCCCCAACCACACATGAGGCTGATACTCCGGCAAGACCACTGTCTCGTTTGTGGAGACATCTTTCTCGACCGTAAAATAATCATCTGACGATCGGGTGAGGCTCCAGCGCCCCATAACACCACTAAACAAAGCTGAATCCTTATTCACCAGATTATATGGATTCCGGCTCGTGTTAATCAACACAACGTGGTCTTCGGGGTGATGTAACGGAGTCTCGTTTGTCTCCATGAGGCAGTCGGTCTCGTTGGTACAGCTTGAGAGAGAGATGAGTAATACCAGGGCAGGGATGTATGTATAGGGTCGCATGGCTGTTTCTTATTTATTTCTTGTCTGTATCAAATTGCACGGCAAAGGCGGAATTGTCGTCTGCACGGTTGGCCGTACAGAAGATCGGCTGTCCTGGCACATCCTTCGAGAATGTTCCACCATTGACGATGAAGTTAGCAAACTCGTCGAAGCCGGCGATAGTCTTAACGACATCGGCGCCATTACCGCCTCGGATCCAGATCTTGATGTCGGCCTCCTGAAGGATCTTCTTCGCCTGGGCATCCATCGAAACCTCGCCATTGACCTTCTTCAGGTTCAGGGCAACCTTGAACGCCGACTTCACAGAACTGTACGACGAATCGCTCTCGATAGAGATGATGGCCATTCTACCGTAGGTGATGCTGTTGATATACGCGGCGTTAGGATACGTCGAGAGCTTGGCATTGTTGCTGAAGATATTACCATCGTCGGGATAGTCGATAACGGCGTCGAAGTTCTTCTGGCAGACACGTGCGAAGAGGCCGGTCTTGTACTTGATGTTGTTCGACTCAACGCTGCCGCTAATCTTCAGGATAGAGCAGATATCGACATTCGCGCCGAATGCCAACTTCATCTCACTGTACTTGGAGAACTGCTTCAGGTCGTACTCGAACTCTTCGATCTGCTGTCCGCTGAAGTCCTCGTCCTGCAGCGCATTCCGGAACTCCCTCATATAGCTCGTGTAGTTCGGCTGCTGAAGCCATCCAATATAGAAACTCGGAACGGTGAATACCAGACCTAAGGGGTCGGCCTTCTCCGTAATGGGAACCATCTTTCCTTTGTTCAACTCTTCACCTTTAAGAATCATGCCTGTGTACACATTCTTGATGCCAACGGGTACAAACTCGTAGCTTTCGTTGACCGAGCGGGTGCCGGCATTGGGATGATAGGACTCGTCCCACTCCCATTCGCTCTTGACTTGAGTCTGTGCACAACCGTTGTCTGAATTACGTACACCGAGATCTATCTCTTCCTTTGAGCAAGAAGAGATAAAGAACATGATTGCAACCCCCATAATCAGAGGCATTGAAAAGTCTTTTCTTTTCATAATTTCCTTTCTTTTTGTTTTACTTATTGTAGGACAAATGTCCTTTTTAAACTTATTGTAAGACTAATGTTTGTTATTGTAAGATTAATGTTCTCTGCATGCTTATTGTAAGATTAATGTTCTCTGTCACTCTATTGTAAGATTAATGTATTCACCGCCAAAGGAGTTCTTGGCCACGACTGAATCCAGACTGAGCGAACGCCCGTCAAGACTGCATTCCAGAATCTTGTTGCTGTAACAGTCACCAGAATTGGTAATCCCAAGAAGGTGGCTCTCGTTGTTATCGTATAACTGCTGACTGGTCATCTCATAGGTAAGCCTGTTGGGAGTCTGCAGGCGACCATCCATATCATAATAGTTATGTACTCTTCCCTCTATGGCAAGCATCACCTGCTGTGTTCCATCGGGATTGCCTGTCATGACTATCGCCTTCTGAATGGGCTTCACTGCCTGACCTTCAAAGCCCCAGATATTCACCTGGTAGTCGACGGTAATCGTGGGCAGCACTCCCACCGAAGGGAAATTATACACCACACAGAACTTCGCATGACCTTCTTCTCTATACGAGCCGCTCTCTCCTATCAGTACACGGACAGGCGTGTCGATCGGACGATGGAAGGCTTTGTTCCACACATTCGTATAATAAAGCGTACTGGCGCCTGCAACGGAACAGACGGAGTCGAGCCTGAACGAACTCTCGATCTCGGCCACGACCTTGTCTTTCCAATATACTTTTGAGAAGGCATTCAACGCATAAGCGTTCTCTTTCTCACAAATATCCTCTGTGATCACCGGCTTGAAACCTAAATACTTCATACCGTCTTTCTGTACGATGGCAGGCTTCAACATACTATCGTTATCCAGCATAATACGGAAATCATCACTGCCGCTCTCCAACATGTTACGACCATCCCTATCGACAAAATCCATCAGCACCTCTGCGGAGTTCATATTTACCAGTGGCGATGCCTTCTCCTCCTGGTGCTCATCCCGAACACAAGAGGAGAAAGCTAATGCCACCATGACCAACAACAATATCTGGAAACTTTTCATGATTGTGCTTTACAATACGATTGGCCATTTCCAACCGAGGCCACCACTGATAATCTGTAGTTCATATTCACCTAAGAGGTATGACGGTATAAGGACACGGGTACAGCCCACAGGGACGTGGGCTGAGAATTCTGTTTCACCCTCTAAATTCAATAACCGAAGGGTACACACTCCACATGAGGAATGAAAATAAACCACGTTCCTTTCAATACTTATGATTGGCATCCTGGAAGGATCGAATTTTCCTCCACTATAATTTCCGTTAGTGGGATCAATAGAAGGAGGATTAGAGGGGGCCATCTCGTCTCTATCCATCACATCGGAAGAAGCCGTAAGCGTTGTCAATATCAGACAACATAACAAAAGGATTTTTTTCATCTCTATCTTCTCTTTAGTTTACGATTGTTGTATTCTGCCGCCAAAAGTATAACAAAAGACAAGATCCACCAAACAAAAATCAAGGTTTTTTAAGTCATAACAAGGAAAAATCGGCCAAAATCAGAATCGCAAGTAGCTGATTTTCACCGGGATTACAAATTTTTTAAAACAAAAATAAATCAAACGTGTTTTAGAGCCGAAATTAGGTTCTTTTTGAGCGTTTTTGCCTCTTCATTTCCGAAAAGCTTTTTGTTCACCCTGGCCTTTGATGTTGTCACCACCTGAGAGGAAGTAGCCAACAATGATGCTATTGTTTTTTCCGGATAGCCAAGGAGCAAAAGGATACAAACACGAAGTTCCTGTGGCGAAAGATTCTCGCCATTCTCCATGATTCCAAAGGCGGCAGGCATATCCTTGCCAAATTGGGAAATCAGCATTCTCCATTCGGCCTCCGTGGGAACGGATTTCGACAACTTATCGTTGGCTTTCTTAGCAAAAAGGACAGCAACCTTGCTGCTTGAAAAATGCTCTATGCTGTTTACAACCACAGGCATAGCCCCTTCGCTCTGCAAGCCTTCTATAGTCTGCGACAACTCCTTGACCTTCTGTTCCTTCTCACGGATCAGGTTGTCAAAGTCCTTTGCCTTGAGTTTGCTCAACTCTTCCTGTACGTTCCTGCGCTCAATCTCCGTAGCCTTCAGAGCCTCGTCTAACATCTGTATTCTCTTCTGTTTCCGTTTCTGATAGCGAACAAAAAAGAAAAGAAAAGAGCCTATAACCATCAGCGTGAAGCAGCTAAGGCGTCTAATCCTTACTCTTGCAGTCCTTGATTTTTCGGCCTCTTGCTCGGCCATTTTCTGAATTCGGTTGTAATTGTAAAGAGCACCCATCTGACGAATGACGTCTGTCCGCATTTCATTGCTTTTGGAAATCTGCGCCTCATCGTTCAATTTGGAGTAATAGACAGCAGAATCGATGTTCCTCTTACGACGATATATCTCTGCCATGCCCATATAACACTCGTCTCTATATTTACCCCTGATAGCCTTCCGGAAACAGGCAACCGCCGAATCGTTCTCATTGATGGCAAGGTAATAATGGCCCTTTATGACATAATAGTGTTCTTCCCTAATCTCTCCATCCGCATTAAAACAACCCGATTCCTTTTCAAAGATCTCCAGCGCCTTCCGTGCCTTATCAAATTCGTTCCGTTCCACATAGATATAGGCGGCCGTTTTAAAGTAATATGCAGCTTCTTCAGGATATCCGAGTTGTCGAAAACGCTGATAACCATCTTGAATTGTCCGCAAAACGCGGTCTTTTTCACCCAGTAACCAATAGGGCCTCACCATATTAACTTGTGCCCAAGTAGCCGTATATAAATCGCCTGCTCTTTGGGCACAACGAGTCAATTGTCGACAAGCCCATATCTCATCTTGCGGGAGATTCTGTCGATGGAATAATGGTCTCATATTGTTATATACTCTCTCCAGCACATCAAAGTCACATTCTTGACTCGTCGTGTCGGCCTGCTCGATAGCTTTGTAAAAGTACTGAATCGCCTGAGGCGATTCACCCATGTGAAGATAAACTCTGCCTTGCAAATAATGGACAAGCATTCGGTCATTGGAAGAACCGTCTTTATAATAGTCGTCAAGGATATTGACCAGTGAATCGGATTTAAAAACAACACCAGCTATGTTCTCTGTCATCATCCTGACGAGCTCATAGCGCATCCTGTCGCTCTTGGGCCATTCGGCCATCTGTGGTTTGAGGCTGTCAAGCAGAGTCAGAGCAGAGTCTGGGTGATCAATGGCTATCGTACGGATCTCCATGAGCCGCGAATACATTCTTTCACCCTTGCAGCCACAGAGCAGCAACAGCATCAGAACAATATAGAACGGCACCTTTCTCATCTTATCTTCTTCACGATTTGGTTAGTTTATAGTTGATGATAATTCGTCTGCGAAGATACAAATAAACAAGCAAAAAACAAAGAATCTTTCTTCTTTTTTTCCGAAAGAGCGGTAACTTTTCATTCAGTTTCTCCAGAGAAGGGCTGTTTCCATAGAAGTTAATCTTGCGTCACATCTGTATAAAATTAGTAATTGTTAACAACATGCCTATCACACTCCTCTGTTTTTTGATGTCTGTTTCGAAAGAAAGCATTACCTTTGCAGTCGGCAATCATCTAAGATTACGATCATGCATCAAGTTGTATCATACGAGCAGACTCAGGACTTTGTACGAGAGATACGTCTACTGAAGAAAGGCTTTGTCACTAATTTCTATTGGGATGACAACAAACATCCTTATTGGCTGGTAGAGGGAAGCCTCGAATATGAATCATACGACGACTGCATCCTGATGGTTCACCGCCAAGAGCTGTTTGCCAACATATTTTATATAGCCACTAGTCTTACGGCAGTGGCAGAAGCGCTTCGGTCGCTGCCAATAGCATCACCTCAGGTAGCTGATGTCGTATGCAGAGGCGACGGCAGTCAGGAAAGGGAGACCTTTGCACAGGCAGGATTCGAAGTATACAAGCACCTCTACAGGATGACCCATATCGGTAGGATGGCTGCCGTCGACTGGATGGAGGATCCAAGAGTGATGCATGGAGAAAAGGATGACGCCTTATTGGTCTTTGAGGCCCTGCAGAAAGACTTTGATCCCTTGGCAGAGCAGCTGCCCTCGCTTCAGGAAATTGAAGACTATGCCGAGCGCAGACAACTGCTAGTGATTAAAGACCAGAAAAGACTATGCGGATTCCTGATTTTCGAGCTCTCAGGAGTAACCTGGTATCTCCGTTATTGGTACACGTCGCCCGACTTCCGTAATCAAGGTGTCGGAGCAGGTCTGTTAAGGACAGCTCTTCTGGCTGGTGCCGAATCCAAACGCCAGATCTTGTGGGTCATCGCCGACAACGATAATGCCATCAAGCGCTATGAACACTATGGTTTCTCGAGAGAAAACATGAACGACTTTGTGCTGATTAGGAAACCACGTGTATAATTCAGATGTATATACGGATAGCGGTCCGTATAGAGGTATTGTAGAGGCGCCTTTTTTTAGGAGTAAGATAAAAAATTACCACAAATTGTTTGGTTTTAAGGAATTATATTGTATCTTTGCCGACGAATAACTAAAAATTATAAACCCTATCCATATTGTTGACGATATGTTGCAGGGATGCAACAAGAGAGAGAGAGAGAAGTAACAGTGTTTTACTTTATTTATATTAAAACTTTATTATTACTATTATGCTAAATTCATCAAAATTCCTTTCCGTCATCTGTGCCGGTATGGTCGTGTTTGGCTCAACAGCAGCCATAACACCCGCTATGGCCAGCAAGGCGGTCCTTCAAGAGAAGGCAGCCATACAGGTGAAAGGTGTTGTCCTTGATACCAGCAATGAGCCGGTACTCGGGGCTACTGTCGTTGAAGTGGGCAACCCAAAGAATGGCACCCTTACGGGAGTCGACGGTTCGTTCACACTCTCTGTTGCCAGTGGCGCAAGTCTGAAGATCTCCTACATCGGCTACAAGACCGTTACCGTAAAAGCTGTAGCAGGAGACATGACAATTACGCTGAACGAGGATTCAGAACTTCTGGATGATGTCGTGGTAGTGGGTTACGGTACACAGCGCAAGAAACTGGTGACTGGTTCCACGCTCCATGTCGATGCCGAGAATATCGCAGCCACGAATGCTGTGGATGTCTATGGCGCCCTGCAGAGTCAGGCCCCAGGTATGAACATCGTACAGAATTCCGGACAGCCAGGCGAAGGCTATAAGATTACCATCCGCGGTATCGGTACTAACGGTGATTCTAACCCTCTGATAGTCGTAGACGGTGTTCCCAATGCCACGATCGAGAACCTCTCGCCCAACGATATCGAGAGTATCGACGTTCTGAAGGATGCCGCCTCCTGCGCTATCTATGGTACACGTGGTGCCAATGGTGTTATTCTGGTAACCACCAAGAAAGGTCAGGCTGGCAGTCGCGTACAGGTAAGCTTCGACGGCTACATGGCTTGGCAGAACCCGAATACCAATGGTATTACACCGCTGAATGCCAAACAGTATATGGAGATCAATGATAAGGCCTACCAGATTGCAGGTATTACCACCTACGACTGGGCCACACTGATCCCAAAACAATACGAACGTATCATGAACGGCACCTGGAACGGTACCAACTGGCTCGAGGAGACCACCGTGCACGATGCGCCCATGCATAATGCTGCACTGAACATCACAGGCGGTACCGAAGTGTCACGCTTCGCTCTCGGATTCAGCAATTTCCAGCAGACAGGAACCATCGGATGGCCTGCTACTCCGAAATATAGCCGTACAACCGTCCGTCTTAACTCTGACTATTCGCTGATCAGGAAGAAGGGACGCGATGTTCTGAAGGTTGGTGAGAACATCACGTTCTCTACCAGCAACAAGAAGGGCGTTGCTATCGGTGGCCTTTACAGCAACAATATCCGTAACATTCTGGCCATGTCGCCACTGCTGCCTGCCTATAACGACGAGGGCGGATTCTACGAGCAGAAGGACATTGTGGCCGACGGCTGGGACTTCAGCGCAGAGATGGCGAACCCCCTTGCTGCCATGAAGTATGACAGCGGTAACAGCTATACTAAACGCTACAACCTCTTATCGAACTTCTATCTGGAGTTCGCGCCCATCAAAGGAATCACATTCCGCAGTAGCTTCGGATGGAAATACCGTCATTCCGAAAATCGCAAATATGTACCGGTCTATGAGCTCAGCTCCAAGAAATCGGAAGTCAAAGACGAGGTGACTCAAGGACAGTCGTACACAACAGACTGGGTGTTGGAGAACACTATCAATTGGGTGAAATCGTTCAAAAAACATAATCTGGATGTGCTCCTCGGACAGTCAGCAGAAAGAATCGGTTACGACGGCAATAGTGTCAGAGTTCAGAACAAGAATTCACTCTTCCCCGGCTCTTTCGAGCATGCCTATATCATGCATGCTAATATCGTTGATCCCGCTGACACAGAGATTAATGGTGAGCCAGCAGACCAAGCATCACTGGCTTCTTTCTTCGGCCGTGTGAACTATAACTATGACGAAACCTATCTTCTTTCATTAATTCTTCGTGCTGACGGATCGTCTAACTTTGGTCCCGGACACCGCTGGGGATACTTCCCCTCTGTATCGGCAGGTTGGGTGATGAGCAACGAGAAGTTCATGGAGTTCTCAAAGTCATGGCTTGATTTCTTCAAGATCCGTGGAGGCTGGGGACAGAACGGTAACTGCAATATCAAAAAGTATCAGTTCGTTACTATCATCAATCTGGATGACCCCTATTATTTCAACAACAAAAACACCCCCACCGTTGGTTCCTATCCAGCAATCATCCCTAATCCTGATGTAACATGGGAAACTTCTGAACAGCTAAACATTGGCTTTGATGCTCGTTTCCTGAACAGCCGGTTGAACGTGTCGTTCGATCTATACAAGAAGATGACAAAAGACTGGCTCATAGACGCACCAGGCCCCGGAACAAATGGTGCGGAGCCTCCCTTCATAAATGGCGGAGACGTTGAGAATAAGGGTTATGAGATTGTGGTTTCCTGGAACGACAAGATTGGTAAGGATTTCAGTTACAACATTTCTGCCAACTTCTCGCACAACAAGAACGAGGTGACCCGTCTGGCCAATTCCGAGGGTATCATCCATGGTGAGAACAATGCCATCGCACAGAATACCGCCGAACTATACCGTCTGCAGGTTGGCTACCCCGTGGGTTACTTCTGGGGCTATCAGATGGATGGTATCATCCAGAACGAACAGGATCTGCAGAACTATCTGGACAAGCATTGTAAGGGTGATAAAGCCAACTCACTACAGGGAGCATCGTTGCAGCCTGGTGATGTGAAGTTCGTCGATGTCAACAGAAACGGAAAGATCGACAAGGACGATTCCGACAAGACGATGATCGGTGACCCGAACCCCGACTATACCGTAGGACTCAGTATTAATGTTGCTTACAAGGGTTTCGACTTGGGCCTCAATGGTTACGGCTCCTTCGGACAGCAGATTGCCAAGAGCTATCGTCAGTTCTCTGACCATCCCGACGACAACTATTGCACTGACGTGTACACCAAGTACTGGACAGGCGAGGGCAGCACCAACCGCTATCCGCGCTTCTCCGACGGTAAGAACGTCAATATGTCGGAGATCTCACCCGTATGGGTTGAGGATGCTGACTTCTTCAAGATCTCACGCTTATCACTTGGCTATGACTTCAAGCGTCTGTTCAAGTCTATCCCTGTTCAGAAATTACGTCTTTATGTATCTGCCAGCAACATGATTACCTTCACCAAGTATTCTGGCATGGATCCCGAGGTCGGTTTCGGCAACGGAACCAGCTGGGCTTCTGGAATTGACAACGGCTATTATCCCGCAGCTAAATCATGGCAGGTGGGTATTAACGTCAACTTTTAATTCATGAGCAATATGAAAAAGAACATTATATTCTATATGGTATCCGCATTATGCGTGATGCTACTTGGGAGTTGTGAGAGTTTCTTGGATATCGAGAATCTCAAGGCGAAAAACTCCGCGAACTTCCCTGTCGACGAGGCTGATGCCAACCAGATGGTTGCAAGCATCTATGCGGTCATGAACCGCAACCTAGCCGATCCTGAAGAAGACCCTTTCTTCATCTTCGACATCGCCTCAGACGACCGTCTGGGTGGCGGTAGCCAGAGTAACATTGGTGCTCAAGGTGTTGACCGCCTGATGAATGCCTATATCGACTGGATGGAGCCTCTCTGGAAAGAGCGCTATAGAGGTATCCACCGTGCCAATTTCGCACTTGAGAACATTGACAGGATTACTAACTGGAGTAGTGAAAGCAAAAAGGATCAGCTGCTTTGTGAGATTTATTTCCTTCGCGCTTGGTACTTCTTCAATCTGGCGCAGGTCTTCAATGGTGTTCCCATAAAGATTACGACGGAACCTGTGGTCAATCCAAGAGCTACTCCTGATGAAGTGTATGCACAGATTGCTTCCGACCTGAAGAAAGCCATCGATTATGGTCCTGCCGTGAAGTATCCATTGTTTGGAGATGGTCATGCCTCAAGATGGACTGCCGAGGGTATGATGGCTCGTGTTTGGTTGTTCTATACCGGCTTCTATGGCAAGTCTGAACTACCACTCGCCGAGGGTGGAAGCATCGGCAAGGCACAGGTTGTCACCTGGCTGGAGGACTGCATCCAGAACAGCGGCTACGCTCTTGTGTCCGACCAGCGTAACCTCTGGCCATACACCAACCCCTATACCGCCAAGGACTATCAGTACGATATCGACAATAACCTCAATTGGGAAACCGACGAGAACATTGAGAATATGTTTGCTGTGAAGATGTCAAATAAAGAGGGATGGAGTGCCGATGAACAACTGCGTCACAACCGTATCGTGGAATTCTACGGTTTGCGTAAGACCACAGCCGATGCTTTCCCCTTCTCCGTGCAGGGTTACTCAAACGGTCCTGTCTGTGAGAAGTTGTGGACCGACTGGGCTGCCGATCCCGACTATGCTGGCGACTACCGTCGTATAGGTTCTATCTGCGACCGTGCCGTCGAGATACCGAACTACAAGGGAGACAAGGCCAAGGAGGTGGAGAACACCAACCTGCTGGCAAAGAAGTATATCGGTTGTGAGGCCTATGATCATGAAACTGGTAAGCGCATGCTGAGCTACGGTTATTTCTACGGCAGTGCCGATAACCGTCAGACGGGTCTTACCCAGTCGCTCGTTTGGCTCCGCTTTGCCGACGTGCTCCTGATGCATGCAGAGCTCACCGATGGTAAGGTAATCTATAACGGAAAGAACGGTCTGAATGCCGTTCGCGAGCGTGCTAAGTTGCCCGACATCCCCTACACGTTAGCCAACCTGAAGAAGGAGCGCCGTTACGAACTCTGCTTCGAGGCTCTACGCTGGAACGACCTACGTCGCTGGGGTGATGTAGAGGAGAAGGTAAAGAACCAGGTGGGCAACCACATCCTGAACCAGGGTGTCGAAGGTGAGTATGCCTTCACCAACGACTTCATGGAGCGATACAGAGCCACCGGTGGTGGTTTCTTCAAGATTCCCGAATGTGAGGTTACTCTGACAGAAGGTGTTGTTGAGCAGAACCCCGGTTGGGATAATAACACAACATGGGCGAAAGGCGACCTTCCGTATTTCAAGTAAGATATTAAAAAAAGCCCCGCGACTTGCGGGGCTTTTTTTATTTGCAGCTGAAGGAGAGAACCTTGCGCTCTTCGAGCCAACCTTCCAGACGGTCACCAATATGTACGGGTCCCACACCGACTGGGGTGCCTGTATAAAGGAGATCGCCAGTCTTCAGCGTAAAGAACTGCGAGATATAGGCGATGATCTCATCAATGCGGTAGAGCATATCAGAGGTACAGCCCTCCTGCACCGTCTTACCATTGATCTCGAGGTGAAAATGGAGGCGCTGGACATCGAGAAATTTCTCTTTGTCTATCCACTCACCGATGGCAGCAGAGCCATCGAAACCCTTACAGATAGTCCAAGGCTGGCCGGCTTCAGAGGCCTGACGCTGAAGGTCGCGGGCTGTAAAATCGATGCCAACGGTGATTGCATCATAATAACGGTGGGCAAAACGCTCTGGGATATTCTTTCCCAGTCGGCAGATACGCACCACCACCTCCGTCTCGTAGTCGATACGCCCAAGGTGATCGGGGATGAAAAACGGCTTCCCCTGATTCAGCAGAGCCGAGTCGGCCTTGGTGAATATCACAGGCTGATCAGGACGCTTCAGCGTACCATGGAGTTCCTGGTTATGAGCGGCATAGTTCATGCCGATGGCAAAAATCTTCATATTGGCGCAAAGTTATGAAAAAGTCGGCATTGCACAAAGGCAATACCGACTTTTTCTATGATTCAAATGAAAATTAATCTGCTACGAGCGTGAAACGCTTGAAGGCAACAATCTTCAGATCCTTGTCCTGCTTGGCGAGCCACTGAGCAACAGTAGCCTTGTCACCGTCACCGAACTGGAACTCCTGATCAACCAGACAGTTCTCTTTCAGGAACTTCTGAACACGACCCTTGGCGATATTCTCAATCATAGGCATCTTCAGCTGGGCCTCACCCTCTGCCTTTGCCTCTTCCTTGATCTTACGAGCCTCGTCGGCCTGCTCCTTAGTCAACCAACCCTTAGCCATGTTGCTCTCAATGTGATCATCTGAGTCAACGAGGTTGGGGTTAAGACCAGCCTTCTTAATCTTCATCTCAACGAACTTCTCAACCTGCTCCAGCTTGGTCTTCTCGACAGCGGTCTTATACTCCTCGTCGAGAATCTTCTGGTCAACACTCTCCTTGTCGAGAGCAACGGGCTTCATGGCAGCCACCTGCATGGCCACGAGGTGACCCTGCTCAGCAGCAGACTTGTTGGTCTGAACCATGGTGCAGAGAGTGTGCTTACCCATATGGTCGTAGACCTCGATATTCTCACCCTCGAGCACGAGGTAACCGTCGAGTTCCATCTTCTCACCAGTGATACCAGAACGCTGTGTCACAGCCTCCTGTACCTTCTGGCCGTCAGCCAAAGTGAGTTCCTTCACAGCCTCGATGTCTGCAGCCTTGGCAGCGATAGCAGCGTCGAGGATGCTCTGGGTCAGAGCAATGAAGTCAGCACCATTGGCCACGAAGTCGGTCTCGCACTTCAGAGCGATCATAGCAGCGAAGCCGTCGACGCTCTTCACGAGTACACAACCATTGGAAGTCTCACGATCGCTACGCTTAGCAGCGATAGCCAGGCCACGCTCACGGAGGAGCTCCTTAGCCTTGTCGAAGTCGCCCTCTGCCTCGGTCAGAGCCTTTTTCACATCAGCCAGACCTGCGCCAGTCATAGCGCGAAGCTTCTTGATATCGTCAATTGAAATTGCCATAATTTAATTCTTCAATTTTTAAATTATCGATTTAACAAATTACTCTGCGGCGGGAGCCTCCTCAGCAGCAGGTGCAGCCTCTGCGGGAGCAGCCTCCTTGCGTGCCTTACGGGCAGCGCGCTTCGGCTTTGCCTCTTCACCCTCTGCCTCGGTCTGCGCCTCAGCAGCCTTCTCGTCGGCCTTCTCAGCCTTACGCTCCTCGATACCCTCGGCGATAGCGGCGCAGCAAGCATTGAGGATAACCTCTACGCTGTCCTTAGCATCGTCGTTGGCAGGAATCACGAAGTCGATATTGTTAGGATCAGAGTTGGTATCAACGATACCGAACACAGGGATACCCAGACGATTAGCCTCCTTCACGGCAATCTGCTCCTTCAGCACGTCGACTACGAAGAGTGCGCTCGGCAGACGGGTCAGGTCGGCGATAGAACCGAGGTTCTTCTCCAGCTTAGCACGCTGACGTGTGATCTGCAGCAGCTCACGCTTAGAGAGGTTTGAGTAGGTACCATCCTCCATCAGACGATCGATGTTCGCCATTTTCTTCACGGCCTTACGGATTGTCGGGAAGTTGGTAAGCATACCACCCGGCCAGCGCTCGATAACATAAGGCATGTTTACGCTAGCAGCCTTCTCGGCAATCACTTCCTTTGTCTGTTTTTTAGTAGCGACGAACAGCACTTTCTTGCCACTCTTGGCAATCTGCTTCAGTGCATCAGCAGCCTCGTCGATCTTGGCCACTGTCTTGTGCAGGTCGATGATATGGATACCGTTACGCTCGGTATAGATGTAGGGAGCCATTGCAGGGTTCCACTTGCGCTTCAGGTGACCGAAATGACAGCCAGCCTGGAGCAACTGATCAAAATTTGTTCTTGACATTTTGCTTAATTCTTTAAATTGTTTACTTTCTTTTTAATTCTTGGTCCAGAATCAGCCGGAGGGTAATTGAGGGTAGAGAGTTGAGAATGGAGAATGATGATTACCAAAATCTCATTCTGCAAATCTCCCTCAAGTCGATCCGGTTTAGATACTAAACGGTGTCCAGTCGGATTAACGCTTACTGAACTGGAAGCGACGACGTGCCTTTGGCTGACCCGGCTTCTTACGCTCAACCTCACGGCTATCGCGTGTCAGGAATCCGGCATCCTTCAGCTGCTTCTTGTCATCCTCGTTGATCTTTACCAATGCACGAGCAATGGCAAGGCGCAGAGCCTGGCTCTGACCAGTGAAGCCACCACCGTCGAGGTTGACTTTGATATCATACTTCTCAGCAACCTCCAGCAGGTTCAGCGGCTGCTTCACCACATACTGCAGGATAGCTGACGGGAAATAAACTTCTAAATCCTTCTTATTGATCGTTATCTTGCCTGTTCCCTCTTTCACATATACACGGGCTACAGAGCTCTTGCGACGACCTATTGCGTTAATTACTTCCATCTTTCCTAATTATTTATACTGGTTAATATCAATAGTCTTTGGCTGCTGTGCGGCATGGGGATGCTCGGTACCCTCGTAGATATAGAGGTTGTTCAGCAGGCTACGGCCGAGAGGACCCTTCGGCAGCATGCCCTTAACGGCATGGCGAAGCATCTTGTCGACACCGCCGTTCTTCTTGCGAAGTTCTGCAGGTGTATTGAAGCGCTGGCCACCGGGATAACCCGTGTAGCGAGTGTAGACCTTATCGGTCTCTTTCTTACCAGTGAATACCACCTTATCGGCATTGATAAGGATTACATTGTCACCGCAATCAACGTGCGGAGTGAAAGTTGGCTTGTACTTTCCGCGGATCAGCTTGGCTACTTTAGAAGCGAGACGACCAACGACCTGGTCTGTGGCATCGATAACCACCCACTCCTTCTTTGCTGTTTCCTTGTTGACGGAAAGCGTCTTGTAACTTAAAGTGTTCATTTCTAATTTAAATTTTTACTACTAAAAAACAGTTTAACATATGCGCATAAAACTCACATCCGAGGTCTAACTCTCGGTTGCAAGTCTAACGTACGCTTCGGAATCAGACGATTCCTGGCGGGACGGCGCCTTGGACTGACGATTCTCGAACCACCGCGCCCGGCCAAAGACACAGCTATTCACACATCAACCCGTGGGGATTCTAAGTCTCTCCCCAATAATCGGACTGCAAAGGTACACATATTTGTTAATATGCGAAGCCCTTTCCCCTTCCGAAACCAAACTTTTATGATAATTTAACTATTTGGCGTAAGTTTTCAGGGAAAAGGTTGGCAATTCCATAAAAATATGGTAATTTTGTAGCCAAATCAAAAATATATAAGGTATAAAAGAAAACTGGGCGCTGTCGGCGCACCGCATATAAGCCTCATCGCAGGCATATCATGAAGGTATGAAAATAAATCTGATAGAGCTGTTTGAGGAAACAGCAGACAAATATCCTCATAAAATTGCCGTCATTGACAAGGATAAAGATATCACATTCTGCGGCCTACGTGACAAGGCGATGACACTGGCACAGAAGATCATCAACGGCGGTATAGGCCAGAACAAACCCGTGGCCGTTTTCCTGGACAAATCGATAGAGAGCGTGTTTGCCAATCTAGGAATCATCTATTCGGGAAATTTCTACATGAACCTGGACATCAAGACGCCGGCAGAGCGTATCAGTAATATCCTGAAGTTGGTAGAGCCATACTACATCATCTCTACCAGCAAGCAAATCAAAAGCATTGCCGGTATAATCCCTGAGTCCATCAGAGTGATACTGCTTGATGAGGAGGACTGGGAAGAAGAGGTCGACAAGAAGGCTATCCTCGGCAAACTCTCTACCATCATCGACACGGATCCTTCCTGTATCATCAACACTTCAGGCTCCACAGGAACGCCAAAAGGTGTTGTACTCAACCATAAGAGTTTCTTCGATTTCATAGAATGGGCGCTCGACACATTCAAGTTTGACGAAAACCTGGTGATGGGTTCTCTCTCACCACTGGTCTTCGATATCTACAGTTTCGAGTTGTGTATGCTGATGGCCAAAGCCAGCACTTTGGTTGTGCTACCCAGCAATCTGGCTGCGTTCCCCGCCAAGATTCTCGATCTATTAGAGCAGCACAAGGTGAACTTCTTGTTCTGGGTGCCGACAATCATGGTAAACATCGCGAACATGGACCTATTATCAACCTACAAACTAGAGCATCTTAAGACGGTATGGTTTGCAGGAGAGGTCTTCCCCACTAAGCAGTTTAACTACTGGCACCATCATCTGCCACAGGTGACCTTTGCCAACCTATATGGTCCGATAGAAATCACCCTCGACTGCACATACTACATCGTAGACAAGAATATTCCCGACGAGCAACCTCTGCCCATCGGCATCCCTTGTCGAAACACCGATATCCTTATTTTGGATGGTGACGACAAGGCCGTGAAGGAACCGTACAAGGAAGGAGAACTCTGCGTGAGAGGCACCTCACTGGCCATGGGCTATTACAACAACCCGGAGAAGACGGCTGCCGCTTTTGTGCAGAATCCTCTGAATAAATCCTACCCCGAGCTCATCTACCGCACCGGTGATATTGTGTGTTACGACGAGGATGGACTGATTATGTTCAAGGGTAGGAAAGACAATATCGTGAAACATCTGGGCTACCGTACGGATCTCGGTGAGATTGAGCACGTAATCATCAACACCCTGAAGCTTGTGAAAAACGGCTGTGTAGTCTATCATCAGGCAGCCAAGGAGATCACGCTTATCTACGAGGCAGAACAGGAGATCTCCGCCTCCGACTTCCGCAAGAAGATCGGTCAGGCCCTACCGAAATACATGATTCCTACAGTGTACCGCCATGTGGATCTGCTCCAGCGCAACACAAATGGAAAGATTGACCGTCTGTATTACAAAAAACTGATCAACGGATAGAAGCAAAAGGATGGAATATGCGATCGACCATATCGGCTACCTGACACGCAGCATCGAAGATACTGCCAAGCAATTCGAGGTGTTGGGATATTCGGCGGGAGAGATCTTCAACGATGACACCCAGCGCACCAAGCTCTGCTTTCTCTCGAGAGGCAACGAGCCGCGCATTGAATTGGTTGAGCCCTTCGAGGACAACCAGCCCATGCGAAACCTGCTAGCCAAAACCGGCGTCGCTCCCTATCACCTGTGTTATCAGGTTGACAATATTGAGGAGGAATACGAGAAGTTAATGGACCACAATTGGACTCCATTATTCAAACCTGTTGAAGCTATTGCTTTTGGAGGTCGAAAGATCTGTTATTTCAGCAATAGAAAAATTGGATTTATTGAATTAGTAAACAAATCGTAAATAAGTAAAAATGAAAGAAAAGATTATCTCAATTCTGAGTGAGCTCAGACCCGAGTTCGATTTCACCGAAAGTGTTAATTTTATCGAGGAAGGCATGTTGGACTCTTTCGACATTGTTAACCTGGTGGACGAGTTAGAGACTCAGTTTGACTTCAAGATAGACGGTACGGACGTCATCCCCGAGAATTTCTCTTCTATCGACAGCATTGCTGCCGTCATCGAAAAGTCAAAGAACGCATGACCGACTACATCAGCTACCTGGACATTCCCCATCACTGGGGGCTGAGACGAGGAGATGCCGTTCTACTCTCATCATACATCTCCCGTATCCTCCTGAACTGCAAGGAACACGGAGAGCGATTTAATCCCAACCTCTTCTTTGACAGCATTCTAGATGTGATCGGAGAGGAAGGAACCCTGCTGATACCCACCTACAGCTGGGATTTCTGTCATCAGACAGCTTTCGACTACAAGAAGACGAAGAGTCAGGTAGGGGTGTTAGGCGACCAGGCACTCAGGAATCCCAAGTTCCGACGGACACGGCACCCACTCTACTCGTTTGCCGTAGCAGGCAAGGACCAGCAGTTGTTGTGCGACATGAATAATGTCTCTTCGTTTGGTTCAGACTCACCATTCGCCTATCTTGAACGCGTACATGCCAAGCAGGTAATGATGGATGTAGAATACGACCAGTTATGGGGCTTCACCTACGTACACTATGTAGAGGAGAAAGTGGTAGACAAGATTCCATACCGGTTCCTGAAAACTTTCGAAGCCCCCTACATTGACGAGAACGGCGAGACTACCATACGACACTATTCGATGCTGGTGCGTAACCTTGACATGGAGGTTGTCAACGAACTACCCCCCCTGGCAGAGGCTCTAGTGATGAAAGGCATCCTAAAGTCGAATCTCATCAACGGTATCAACTATGGTGTGGTGGACCTAAATGCCAGCACGGAAGTCATCATGCAGGATATTCTAGAGAACAAAAGTCGTCTCTTCACACGTTATAAAGGACAATAACCCATGAGTAAACGACTCTACTACAGTTGCTGCTCCATTGCTGCCCCTCATATCGGCGTTATTATCGACGATATCCTAGATGGCAGGCAGGCAGGTGACGAGGTATACTGGGCTTATTGTCATACTGCACTCACCTCCTGTTGGATGAACCCTGATGGTTATGACAGTGTCTGCCGGTTCTGTCACCGTATGTACCATGAATACCAACGCGTCTTCGGGAAAGGCGTACACATGCTGCCCGTGAAGAAGCCGGACACGAAACACCAAAATGCCACATTTGACTTTCAAGATGCAGAAGCACTACGTAACTTCGTATACCGTGATGTCGAGGTAGGAAACGCCATCCTTTCCATGTACTATACCGGTACCCGTGACCTGGATCTGAAGCGTTTCGAAGAGTTTCACGATTTCGCAGTCCCACTAATTGGAGAACTCTGCAATCTCGTAGACACCGCCTATCTACTGATCAAACAAGTCAGACCAGACATCATTGTCATTCATAACGGCCGCCTCTACGAGAACCGTCTTTTCTACGACATCGCCAAAGCACTGGGCATCCACTTCAAAGCCGTGGAGACCGTAGGCGGACACGGAGAGCCGTATGCGAAGATGAGCTACCATGACGAGTTACCTCACAACATCAAGATGTGGGACAGAATGATTAAGAGACTCTGGGAGGAGTCGCCGGAATCAGACGTACAAAAGCGAGAAACCGCAGCTTCATTCTACGAGAAACGACGCAAGGGGCAGTTGGTTGTTGACGTAAAAGTCTATGTCGCCGATCAGGTCACGGGATTGCTTCCTGAAGGCTTTGATCCCAACAAGAGGAACGTCGCCATCTACACATCCTCGCAAGATGAGCTTGCCGCCTTAGGAAGAGATGTGAACGGCGGTCAACTCTTCGATAGTCAGAGCGATGCCATGGGATATATCTTCAGTCATTCTCCTGCCAACATCCACTACTATCTACGTATCCATCCGAACCTGAAAGGTGTGAACTACAAAGATCATACCGACCTGTACCAATATGACAGTTTCCCCAACGTGACCGTCATCGCACCGGAGAGCAAAATCAGCAGCTATGCTCTGATTGATGCCTGTGAGAAAGTCATTTCGTTCGGTTCGTCTGTTGGCGTGGAGGCCAGCTACTGGGGGAAACCATCCATCTTGATAGGCCACTCTGCGTACGAAGGACTTGATGCTTGCTACGTCGTTAAAGAAAAGGAGGAAATCATTCCTCTCATTGAAGGCAATCTAGATGCTAAGCCACAACTTGGTGCCCTGAAATATGCCTATTTCCTGCTTGACAGGAAATACAAGACGGACAAAACCCATATTGACATTGACGTGAGGACCAGAACATACCGATGGACTTTCACTTTCGCTTCGTATTTGAAACTGTGGAACTCTCAGACCCTCTACCAGATGGCTTATTTCTGGTATTGTATCCTTCTTCGTCGGTTCACAAAGAAAAGACACAATTTTCCTTGGAGATCTGCATAAGTTCATACCTATATATATAAATAAAGAGGGCACTTCATTGAAGCGCCCTCTTTATTTATTGGGAACGGACTGATTAGAAATCCATGTTGTCCAGTGAATCACTGAAGTCCTTCGGCTGGTTTTCTGCCGGAGCCTCCTGTGTTGGTGCGTTCTGTTCACCATGCTGTCTCTCGGGACGAGAACGGTGCTCACTATTACGACGGTCACCACGCTCAGGACGGCGGCGCTCACCACTACGATCGCCACGCTCACGGCGCTCTCCGCGGGCAGGACGCTCAACGTATCCCTCAGGCTTTTCAATTAGCACACGATGAGAAAGCTTGTACTTTCCCGTCTTAGGATCGATCTCAAGTAACTTCACCTTTATCTTGTCACCTTCCTTGATACCGGCCTCCTCAACAGTCTCAAGACGCTTCCAGTCGATCTCCGAGATATGGAGCAGACCATCTTTACCTGGCATAATCTCCACGAAGCAACCGTAAGGCATGATGCTACGGACTGTACCCTCGTAGATTTCACCAACCTCGGGAATCGCAACAATGGCTTTGATCTTGGCAATAGCTGCGTCGATACTCTCTTTATTAGGTGCAGAAACCTGTACCTTGCCAACACCCTCGACCTCATCGATAGTGATGGTAGCACCTGTATCCTCCTGCATCTGCTGGATAATCTTTCCGCCCGGGCCAATAACAGCACCAATGAATTCCTTCGGAATATCGAATGCCTCGATACGGGGAACCTGAGGCTTCATCTCTACACGAGGCTCAGCAATCGTGTCGGTCAGGCACTTCAAGATATGTTCTCTACCTGCCTTGGCCTGCATGAGTGCCTTCTCCAGAATCTCGAACGACAGACCGTCGCACTTGATATCCATCTGAGTAGCAGTCAGACCATCCTTCGTTCCTGTGGTCTTGAAGTCCATATCACCCAGGTGGTCCTCATCACCGAGGATATCGGAAAGTACTGCATACTTGTCCTCACCGGGATTCTTAATCAGACCCATAGCAATACCCGAGACAGGCTTCTTCATGGGCACACCAGCATCCATCAGAGCCAGCGTACCAGCACAAACAGTAGCCATTGAAGAAGAGCCATTAGACTCAAGAATCTGGCTGACCAAACGTACCGTGTAAGGGAAGTCCTCGGGAATCTGACCCTTCAGACCGCGCCACGCCAGATGACCATGACCAATCTCACGACGACCTACACCGCGCTGAGCCTTAGCCTCACCCGTACAGAATGGGGGGAAATTATAGTGGAGAAGGAAGCGCTGATAGCCGCGCTCCAGCACATCGTCAACAAGCTTCTCGTCGAGCTTTGTACCGAGGGTACAGGTCGACAGCGACTGTGTCTCACCACGAGTGAAGATAGAACTTCCGTGAGGCATAGGCAGCGGAGAAACTTCGCACCAGATAGGACGAATCTCGTCAGTTTTACGACCATCGAGACGAATACCCTCGTCGAGAATACAACGACGCATAGCATCACGCATCACATCGTGGTAGTAGCGATCCATCATCGCCTCATACTCGTCCTTGCAAATCTCTGAATCAGCAGTAATCTCGGGATGAGCCTCAAAGAACGCCTCCTTGAAGTCAGCAAGGATCTTATCGAAAGCCTCAGCACGTGCCTGTTTCTCAAGTGCCTGCTTAGTGATGTCGTAGGTGGGTTGATACAGCTCCTTGTTCATCTGCTCACGCAGAGCCTCATCGTTCACCTCATGATCATACTCGCGCTTCACATCTTTACCTAACTCTTTGGAGAGTTCCGTCTGAAGTTCACACATCGGCTTGATAGCAGCCATAGCTGCCTTGAGGGCGCCGATCATATCCTGTTCTGACACCTCTTTCATCTCACCTTCCACCATCATGATGTTTTCGGCAGAAGCACCGACCATGATATCCATGTCGGCCTCCTTCATCTGCTCGAAGGTAGGATCGATTACATACTCACCGTTGACACGGGCTACGCGCACTTCACTGATCGGGCACTCGAAAGGAATGTCAGAACAAGCCAAAGCAGCAGAGGCAGCAAAGCCAGCCAAAGCGTCGGGCTGATCCACACCATCTGCGGAGAGTAGCATCACATTCACAAACACCTCAGCATGATAGTTAGAGGGGAAGAGCGGGCGGAGCACACGGTCCACCAGTCGTGATGTCAGGATTTCGTTGTCGCTGGCCTTGCCTTCGCGCTTGGTAAATCCGCCGGGGAAACGACCGGCTGCACTGTACTGTTCACGATAATCTACCTGCAAAGGCATAAAATCTGTTCCGGGAACTGCATCTTTTGCGGCACAAACAGTGGCGAGCAATACGGTGTTGTTCATACGGAGAACAACGGAGCCGTCGGTCTGTTTTGCCACTTTCCCGGTTTCAATGGTAATGGTACGTCCATCAGCCAATTGAAGGGTCTTTGTAATTACGTTCATCTTGTTTAAAACATCTAAAAAATAAAAAATGCAAAGACAGCGAAAACCGAACTCAGAAAGCCCGCATATCGCTAAAAAGTGCTGTCTGCTTTCGTGTTCGCATTGTCAAAATGCGGGCGCAAAGTTACACATTATAATATAAATAAACAAAAAAATGATGATTATTTTTCGTTTTTTATGAAAAAAGGCATACCTTTTGCATCCAGCGTATATCACCGTGCTCGAAAAAACACAAATAAATTTGGTATTTTGGTTGCTTATTTGTACCTTTGCCATCTGAAAACTAAAGACAAGATGAAAAAGACAAATATTTGGAAGGCGACAGCCATGATGCTGAGCGCCATGGTAATAGCCTCATGTAACAACAATAAGTTCACAGTGGAGGGACAGATTGGTAATGCCAAAGACTCTGTGCTCTATTTTGAGAATGTGGGAATCGAGGGTATCAGTGTGCTCGACTCTGTAAAACTCGACGAAGCCGGCGACTTCTCCTTCAGCGAGGAGGCTACGGCAGCCCCGGAGTTCTATCGTCTTAGGATTGCAGACCAAATTATCAATGTGAGCATCGACTCCACTGAGACAGTAAAAATCAAAGGCGATTACCCTGACATGGCAACAAATTACACCGTCAGCGGTTCAGACAACTGTGAGAAGATTAGGGAGTTGGCCTTCAAGCAGATCAATCTGCAGAACCGTGCCATCGCCATCCAGCAAGACTCCTCACTCACTGTGGAAACTGCTAACGACAGCATCCTCAAACTTCTGGCCGACTATAAGAACGACGTGAAGTTTAACTATATCTTCAAAGAGCCTTTTAAGGCTTACTCTTATTTCGCTCTTTTCCAGACTTTGGGAAACTGGTTGATTTTCAATCCACGCACCGACAAGGATGACATCAAGGTCTTTGCCGCCGTTGCCACTAGTTGGGATACTTACTACCCACATGCCGAGCGCGGTCAGAACCTACACAACATCGCTATCGAGGGTATAAAAAATCAGCGCATTATAGCAGCAAAGAATGCAAATCTGGAGGTTGACGCCGACAAGGTAAAGGAGGCTGGTGTTCTTGATATCACTCTGTTGGACAACAAGGGTCAGGCACGTCACCTTACAGACTTGAAAGGTCAGGTGGTACTGCTCGACTTCCACGTCTTTGCCTTGGATGACTCTCCGGCCCGTATCCTAATGCTTCGTGAACTCTATAACAAATACCACGCTCAGGGACTTGAGGTTTTCCAAGTATCGCTCGATTCCGACGAACATTTCTGGAAGCAGCAAACGGCCGCTCTACCTTGGATCAACGTACGTGATGGCGATGGTGTCAACTCAGAGCGTCTGATGATGTACAATATACAGGCCGTGCCTGATTATTTTCTGATTGATCGTGGTAACAACCTCGTGAAGCGCGCCGCCCAGATCAAGGATCTGGAGGCAGAAATAAAGAAACTGCTTTAAAGAAAGAATCTGTTCATATATGCAAGAAAAAAAAACTTTTTCTTGCATATATGAAACCTTTTCATTACCTTTGCACCCACAAAAAAGAAAAGTCGGCATAGCTCAGCTGGTTAGAGTATCACCTTGACATGGTGGGGGTCCTTGGTCCGAATCCAAGTGTCGACACTCATAAAAGAGCCCCGCAAATGATGTTCATTTGCGGGGCTCTTTTATTTCTCCAACACACAAGACTTAGAAATCCACCCTATAGGCAATATTCGGGAAAGTAAGCGACGTGAACTTATCTACAATTTCATGCGTTCGGATGTCGAAAGTTTGCCCTTGGAAGGAGCGTATTCCAAGATACTCCAAAATAAAGTGATGAGCCGTCTTCCTGCCATTGAACGTATACTTCACAGAGAAGGCATAGCCCACATTTACACCTTTCATCTGCTTGCTGTATGGATGATCACCATCTTCAGGAATTGATCTATCAGGACGCGACACGACATCTTCATAGGTGAACCCCTCTGGCATTGGCGTATATCGCTCACCACCCATCAGAGTTAATCGGCCATTGAGACCAAAGACATTCTTATGGTTCCGACCAACCATCCACTCTTTACCACCTAAGAGGTTGGCGATATAGCCACGATCGAGACGCGTATGATGCCACACTCTCTGGGCATCACGGTATTCCGACTTGAATACCGTTGCTGTCAGCATGCCATAAAAACCGTCCTTCAGATAGCGTTCCAACGTGAAGTCGATACCGTAGTTGCGGCCTGCTCCCGTGTTGACTAGTGCTTTGTCCTGAAAGAACTTACGGTGGTTGATAATAGAATAGGTTGTGCCTTCTTCTACAGGCACATCAAAGAGATACTGCCAATAAGGTTCAATCTTCATCATGGCATTATCTCCCAAACGCTGAGCAAACGATGCAGAGACATAGTGCGAACGGGTAAGACCGAGATTCTTATTAGGAGAAGGACATCCAGACTGAGCATCCGGCAATAGTACGAAGTAAGCATCCGTCGCCTCCTTACGACTATTCTGTGCATAAGCCACAGAGAATGTGCTCAAAGGAGATGTCTTATACTGTACACTGAAACGAGGTTCTACGCTCCACTGATTATTGAGATTGAACCACATCACATTGACACCAGCCACAGTTGAGAGGCGACTACTGATAGAAACCTTATGGTTAGTATAAAAACGGGTCAGCCCCGTATTCCCGTCCGACTCGTAGACACGATATAACGGACCACCTACGATACTAATATGATCAAGCTTTGTACAGAAATCCATATGCTGGTGTTCGAAACCATTCTGCATGGTGTAACGTGAGGAGAACTTATGCTGATGTTGTATACTGGTGATGATATTCCATGACTTGTTACGACCAGCCATGTCGGGCATCTTGTTGAGCTGCTCATCATAGTCGTTCACTCCTAATTTGGTATAACTTCCCGTATAGGCGATGCTAGTGCGCAGAGTACTTCCCGCACGGAAACGGTAGATATGCGTCAATCCTGTTGCCCAGTTACGCTGACGCGACCATGAATCGTTCGTGTCCCACAACGTCTCTCTCTCCGACAATTCTGGCACCTTATTTTCGTAGTTATCAATCAGACTCGTAAACCATACAGAGAATGTGCCTGCATGGGTAGTGGGGAAGTTCAGCTTGAAGCTCAGATCCTGATAGTCGATTGTCTCCTTGTCCATATTGATAGCATGCATCTTCTTTGCAAGTTCAAGAAAACTATAGCGGTAATTCACGAGGTACGAGGCTTTTGAATTCCTACCCAACGGTCCCTCTGAGGCGACATCAACACCTAGGGTACCCACTTGAACGGTATGTTCGTACTTCGTATTATTTCCCACACGCATCTTCATATCGAACGCTCCAGACAAAGCATTACCAAACTCTGCCGGCATAGCACCTGTGAGGAAGTCGCTGTTGGCCAGCACCGTACCATTGAGAGAGGTAAAGATTCCACCACCTGCCTCCGAGATATCCGCGAAGTGGTTGGGATTATTCACCTCAACGCCCTCCACACGCCACTGTAACATCTGTGGCGAGTTACCGTGGATACTGATGCCATTCGTAGCACCACCAGAGGCCACACCCGCGAACATCGAGGCTGTACGAGCAGGATCGGCCATACCACCAGCATAACGATTGGCCTCTTCCACACTGAACATACGTGCGCCCACTTGCGCCATCTCATTGAGTGGCATCTGTTTGTTCACACGTGGTTTTACGACAATCTCGTGAAGAGTGGATACACGTTCTCGCATCTGGAGATTCAACACCATTTCTTTTCCTGAAGAAAGCAACTGTTCCTTAAGTACCACCGGCTCATAGCCTACATAACTAGCCTTTATGGAATGTCGTCCAACAGGCACTTTCATTATGACAAAGTTTCCGTTCATATCAGAGGCGGTAGCGGTACTGCAGTCATTGTCAACCTGAATTGTCACACCAATCATCGGCTCTCCCGATGCCACATCGTTCACTTGCCCACGGATTGTCTGTGTGGCTTGTGCCCCTGCCACCATAGGGAACAGCAGCATCGTTATTATAGCTGCTATAGAAAACAATCTTTTCATTCTTTCTTAATTAATGTTTCGTTTATGTGTTACTTTGCTAAATCCTTCTATTACTTTTTTCTGACATGCATCTCTCCAGACACTATACTATCAGGCAATAGCCTAACAATATTTCTGTCTGCAAAAGTAGGGTATAATAAGTGCAACTCGGTTGCAAAAAAACTCTTACTTACCAATACTCCTTGTCTTTATTAGACGAGATGAGTATCCAAATAGTTGCAATACCATTACTTTTTCGTCAGATATCTACTTTTCATCATATCGAGCAAATAACAACAAGAGCCACAAGGGAACTATTTCTCCTTTGTGACTCTTGCTCGTTGGAAGAACAACTGTCCGTTCGCTATCTCTGGGGTACGATTATCCGATAATTACCACTCAGGTGCATAAAGGCAAAAAGGCGAAGCAGACCATCATAATAAGCATCGAAATAACCATCGTCGAAAGGTTCGTGTTTGGCATTCCAAAGAGCATCCACGAATTCCTTGCTTTTATCATGACCACACATTATCGACGCAGCGGCAGACGTCGCCACGAGACCAATACTATGACGTAGTTTCCGATAACCACCAGCCTGCAGAATCTCATCGCCTTCGGGGAGCGATCCATCAACTCGATACTGATCGACAAATGTGTCAACACCTTGACTATAGAGAAAGTTCTGGATCTTCTCGCCATATTGGCGCTGCCACTCACCGTCAGCACAGCTCCACTCGTAGTCAAGAGTGATGTTCATCGGTACACGCCATGAATCATAGCGGAAATTATTGTTACCGAAACGACGGGGTGCGCCCTGCTGATTCTGAGACACGCCTGGGAAACGAGGCATCTGCATCTCACTACCATCATACTGACACATGTCGGCATTCAGGCCCGTCTGCTCATTGATGGCCTTGTGCAGAAACTCACGACTTTTCTGGGCACACTCTTTCCAGTAGTCACTACGCCCGTCGTCTGCCCACTTCGCCCATACTTCGTAGAAAGCAGGGATATGATAACTAGGATCGGTATAGCGCTGCCCGAAACCATCAGGTGTAAAGGTAATCAGCTGTGTCTCAGGATCAATCAGGTACATCTTCTGCGGACCTGTCTGCTGGGGACCAAAGCCAGGAAATCCACCCTGACGAGGCTCTGGCTCATACTCTTTGGGTTGAATGCAATCAAGGATGTGCTGTGCCTCTGCCTTGTAGTTGATGCCGGTATCGTTTCCCCAACGATTCGAGGCGAAAATCAATGAGGTAATGAAATAGAGTTCTCCGTCGGAGGCTGCGCCCTCTGCATTATGTGTTCCATCGGTCTTACAACTCCATGCGAAGTAGCCTTTACGGTTGCCATCCTGATGCTGCATATACTTCTTACTCCATCGCCACAGACGGTCAAAGATATCCTTCTCACCGAACTGCACTGCGATCATCATCCCATATGACATTCCCTCGGTACGTGCGTCGTGGTTTTTCACGTCAGAAACATAGCCCATCGTATCGCCCACCTCGAAATAAACCTTGTTAGGGCCACGGAATACATCGTCGAACACAGTCTTCAGTTTCGCGTCGACATCGACCTGTTTATAACCCATCTCCACAAAGAGATTTCGGTACTGGCCGGTTTCAAATCCACCTTTTTTCCAAGGCGTGAGCGCCATCATTTGGATGGTCAGCATCATCAGTGATGCTAGAATAATTGATTTCTTCATTTTTTTAAATAGTTGATGTCAGAATGTGTTTAGGTTTATCCCTTCTACAATTATTTTCCTAATAATGGCTGCAAAGATAATCATTTTTTTCGTAACTTTGCAGCAAACATCTAATAAAATGGAAGTCGTATTGGTCAGACATACCCGAGTGAATGTTCCTAAGGGAATGTGCTATGGACAAACAGACGTGGCAGTAGCCGACACTTTCGAACAAGAGGCTGCCGTTACGAAGCTGAATCTGTCACGACACCTACCCTTCGATCAGGTCTTTTCGTCACCGTTAACGCGAGCACGACTGTTGGCAGTATACTGCGGGTATAAAAAGCCCGTGCTCGATGACCGAATTATGGAAATGTCGATGGGCGTATGGGAGATGCAGATGTTTGATGAAATCAAGGATCCTCGCCTTGATGCTTGGTATAAGGACTATATGCACCTGCCGACACCCGGAGGCGAGAGCTTTACCATGCTTTACCAGAGAGTGGCGACATTTCTCGACGAAGTAAAGACAAAACCCTACCGACGCATCGCAGTCTTTGCCCATGGGGGTGTGCTGCTTTGTGCAGGGCTCTATGCAGGACTATTCACTGAGCAAGAGACATGGAACAACTTGGTAGATTATGGTGGAATAGAAAAGATCACGATATGAAAAAGATCATTATGATTACCGGCGGCCAACGATCTGGCAAGAGTCGTCATGCAGAGGAACTAGCACTCCGTCTGTCGCCTCATCCCGTCTATCTGGCCACTGCACATCTCTGGGATGATGAGTTCCGCGAACGGGTGCGGAAACATCAGCAACGACGCGGTCCCCAGTGGACGAATATCGAAGAAGAGATGTACCTAAGTCGACATGACCTTACGGGACACGTGGTAGTAATCGACTGCGTGACGTTATGGTTGACGAATTTCTTTTACAAAACCTCTGATGTTGACCAAACACTCAAGACCGTCAAAGAAGAAATTGACCGCTTCACCGACCACGATGCTACTTTTATCTTCGTTACCAACGAGATTGGCAGTGGCGGTGTGAGTGAGAATGCCATACAGAGGAAATTCACGGATCTCGAAGGCTGGATTAACCAATATATCGCCCAAAAAGCTAACGAGGTTATTCTGATGATCAGTGGAATACCAATAAAAATCAAATGAGGACCTTCAATATCCAGATGCCCGACAAGTCTATGCGTCCGGCAATCCAGACAAAGATTGACAACCTGAACAAACCCAAGGGTTCACTCGGCAGGTTGGAGACGTTAGCCATGCAGATCTGTCTTATCCAACAGACTCTCACACCAAAGCTTCTTTCACCTTGCCATCTGCTGTTCGGCGGTGACCACGGCATCGAACGCGAGGGGGTCAGTATCTCACCACGCGAAGTGACGTGGCAGCAGATGATTAATTTCACCCATGGCGGTGGCGGGGTTAACATGTTCTGTCGCCAACACGGTTTCAAGCTACGTATTATTGATGTCGGCGTCGACCATGACCTGAGTGGCATTGATGGTATTATTCATCGTAAGATTGCCCGCGGCACCCGAAATTTTCTCTATGAACCTGCCATGACAACCGAGGAGTTCGACCAAGCCATCCGCATAGGTAGTAACCTGGTTGACGACTGCATCGCTGATGGCTGTACCATCCTTTCTATCGGCGAGATGGGTATTGCCAACACCTCTCCGTCAAGTATCTGGATGAGTCTGTTCGGACAGTTACCTCTCGAGACATGCATCGGTGCCGGAGCCGGTCTAGCCACAGAAGGGGTCTACCTCAAACAACAATTACTGAAACGGGCCGTCAACCACTTCCTAACTGACAATACCGTTACTTCGTTTTCTGTGGAAGATATCATCGCCTATTTCGGCGGCTACGAGATGGTTGCTGCCATCGGTGCCATGCTTCGCGCCGCAGAGCAACGCCTTATCATATTGATAGACGGATTCATCATGACGGCCTGCGCTTTGGCCGCCATCCAACTCTATCCAACCGCTAAGGAGTACATGATCTTTACCCACTGTGGTGACGAGAACGGACACAAGAAGATGCTTGACATTCTTCAGGTAAAAGCTTTACTCAATCTGGGCTTACGACTCGGTGAGGGAACTGGCGCCCTCTGTGCCTTTCCCATCGTAGACTCTGCCGTAAGGATGATTAATGAGATGGACCATTTTGAACACGCAAAAATTACTAAATATTTCTGACCACCATGGAGATCCATATTGACCCACTCCGTCCAAAAGACCAGAACTCATCAGAACGCTGTCGTTGGTACGATCGTACCTGGGCCGCCTTCATTTTCTTTACCCGTCTGCCCTTCTGGCGATTGCACAAGCCGCCTAAAACGTGTTATCAGGCAGTTGTCGAGCACTGGCCGCTCACTGGTTGGCTCACGGGCAGTACGATGGCCGCTATACTCTACTTTGGTAGTATGGTCGTACCCTACGCTATTGCTGTTATCACCGCCATTAGCATGCGAATGCTTATGACTGGAGCCCTTCACGAAGACGGACTGGCCGACTTTCTCGATGGTTTCGGAGGCGGAGGTACTGACCGCCAGCGTATCTTAGATATCATGAAAGACTCACACATCGGCACCTTTGGTGTACTAGGACTTTTCATATACGTATTGCTCTTAGGAACCGTCCTATTCTCCATGTCGCCTAAAATGGCCGCTCTAACCATCCTTGTCGCCGATCCTTATAGTAAGATGGTGACTAGCCAACTGATTATGATGATGCCATATGCACGACAAGAGGACGAAGCAAAGGCCAAAACCGTTTATAGGAAAATCGACTGGAAGGCTGGCATCAGTCTTGCCATTCAGGGACTGCTTCCCATGGCAACCTTTCTCTACCTAGCCCACCTGTCATGGGAGATGGTTATCTTCTTACCTTGTCTAATAATGTATTTTCTCTACCTGCTCATCTGGCGTCGTCTACACGGCTATACCGGTGACTGCTGCGGCGCAGTCTATCTTCTGGTAGAACTGACAACCTGCCTGGTCGTCTGTACGTTAACAACAAATCCATGATGTCAACGCGACTAAACCAACCATCCATACCTCTGTCATCCGATTGATGCGAACAGCAATCAGCATATCTTCTTTCGTCAACAGACGATCATGATCACCAATATAAGGTTTATAGAAAAGTTCGCCAAAATAATAATGAGGACCACCAAAACGACAATCAAGGATTCCGGCAAGAGCGGCTTCCGGATAGCCGCTGTTGGGTGAGGCATGGTTACTACCATTGCACCAAACAAATGACAACAAGTCAAGCCTTCCCGACACAAGAATCATCAATAAGGCCGTAAGACGGGCAGGGAGATAGTTGGCCACATCATCGATATAGGCGGCCCAACAACCAAACGCTCTATAACGCTTCGTACGGTAGCCAATCATCGAATCAAGCGTATTCACCATCTTATAGGTCAGCATACCAGGTGTTCCTAATAGAGCCAACCAAAATAGTGGGGCGACCACCCCATCACTAAGATTCTCTGCAAGAGTCTCGAGGGCTGCAGTCATCACTTCCTGGGCAGAGAGCTCCGACGTGTCGCGTCCCACAATACGAGCCACCTGCCGTCGCCCCTCGCCTAACGACCGGTCGAGGGCGAGAAATACCTGACGTACCTCCCGAATGAGCGTCGTGCCAGCCAGACAGTAGAAAACCAACAGCATATCAAAGAGATAGAAGAGCACAGGTTGCCGGGTACCATCACTAAGAGGTATTGTGAACATACTAAACAGCTCTCTGAGAGCCCACATCACTCCAAAAACCAAAAGGATTAAAGTAACTGCCACCACAGCGCCCTTCAATTTGCGAAAGCGTCCCTTATTGAACCGATACTCACAGAACGAAATCATCCGTCCAAAGCACACCACAGGATGCGGTAACCGCACTCCCCGACTGTGTCCCCTTAACCGTATCCTCTGTGGATCACCGAGAACAAGGTCGAGCACCCAACCAAATAACAGAGACAACGGATTAATCATTGATAATGAGCCAATACGTTAAACCTTTTTTCTTCATTTATGATACTATTATGCAAAATTAGAAAAAAAAGCGCGAATCAACAACATCTCTCCCCAAGAAGTTGTATCTTTGCATCTCGGAACTTAAAACTACGATAACAATGAAGAAAACCCTTTCGACTTTAACACTCGCGGTTCTAGTACTCGGCGTAGAAGCCAAAGTAAGACTACCTCACATCATATGTGATAACATGGTACTACAACAGCAGACCGAGGCTCGTCTCTGGGGATGGACTCAACCCGGCAAGACGGTGAAGGTTACCACTTCATGGGATTGCACAACAACGATGAGCAAAGCTGACAAAGACGGGCGATGGCTCGTAAAAGTAAAGACCCCAAAAGCAAGTTACGATCCACTATCAATCACATTCGATGACGGAGAACCGGTAACCGTCAGTAATGTCGTAGCCGGTGAGGTGTGGGTATGTGCTGGACAGTCGAACATGGAGATGCCGGTAAAAGGATTTTGGCAATGCCCCGTAAAAGACTATAATCAAGTAGTCATTGATGCCGTCAATCACAGAGGAGTACGTTCTGTGAAAATTCCCAGCGTGATGCGTGCTGAGCCACAGGATGACGCTCTATGCGAGTGGAAGACCTGCTCTCCTAATACCGTCGGTGACTTCTCGGCCACTGGTTATTTTTTTGCTCGCACCATACACCAGGCACTGGACATCCCCGTCGGAATCATTGAAGCGAATAAAGGAGGTACGCGCGTAGAAAGTTGGCTAACAAAAGAAAACTTGCAGGAATACACCAACGATCCGACAGATTCCGTTACAATCTGTAAGAAATGGGAATTGTATGATTATCACCGCTCCATGCTCTGGGGAAACGGTACTTTCAACCCCATCCTGAACTATACCATTAAAGGTATCCTATTCTACCAGGGCTGCTCAAACGTCGGTGATTCTGGTAATCAATATGCTGAGCGCCTGACATTGCTCGTTGAGCAATGGCGTTCACAATTTGGATTAGGAGAGATTCCCTTTTATTTTGTTCAGATTGCTCCCTATGCCTATAACGATGATCTCGACGACACCAGCGGTGCTTTGTTGCGTGAACAGCAGCACAAGGCCAGCCAGATGATCCCCAATAGTTCTCTTGTCTGCACAAACGATTTGGTTTTCCCCTATGAATTCTCACAGATTCATCCCGCTCAGAAGCAACAGGTGGGTGAACGACTGGCCTATACCGCGCTCAACCGCGACTATGGCTTTGAAAAAATACTTTATAAGAGTTCGACGTTCAAAGACATGATCATCAAAGACTGTGCCGCCTATATCCATCTGCAGGACAATTACCACAGCGACGCACCTTTTGAGGATATCAAAGGTTTTGAGATTGCCGGTGAGGACAAGGTCTTCTACCCCGCCGAAGCCCAGCACTTTTGGCAACCTGGCGGTAATTACTGGGATGAGGCCATCAAGGTATACTCGCCTAAGGTCAAAAAACCCGTAGCTGTACGTTACTGTTTTAAGAACTTCCAACTCGGTAACATGAAAAACGGGGCCAACCTGCCCCTATTCCCGTTCCGTACCGACAATTGGTAATGTAATCGTTTACTTAGAAATATGAATCATCCATTAGACATCTTTCATTACTGTCCAAAATGTGGCAGTGAGCTATTCAAGGAACACAATTTCAAAAGCAAACACTGCTCGAAATGTGGGTTCACTTATTACCAGAACCCCAGTTCGGCAACAGCCGCTTTTATCCTAAACGAAAAAAACGAGCTGTTGGTCGTCCGTCGCGGGAAAGAACCAGCCAAGGGCACACTTGACCTACCAGGCGGTTTTGTTGACAATGAAGAGTCCGGTGAACAAGGTATGGTACGTGAAATCAAGGAGGAAACGGGTCTCACAATCGATGCCGATAACGTAAAATACCTTTTTTCCATTCCTAACATATACCCCTACTCAGACATGGAGATTCACACACTCGATATGTTCTTCATCTGTCATACATACGAGAGCGTCATGCCACAAGCAGATGACGACGCAGCCGAATGTCTTTGGTTATCCCTTCATGATGTGGATGTTAGGCATTTTGGACTACTCTCTATCCGTCAAGCCGTTCAACGCTTCCTACAAGATAATTGTTAAGAAAACAAAAAATCCTATATATAAATAAGGTGAGAGAAAGTTTTTTGCTTACTTTTGCAGCCCGTAAGAAATAAAAACAAGACGAAGTATGCAGAAAAACTTAGTGATCGTGGAGTCTCCAGCCAAGGCAAAGACCATTGAGAAGTTTCTCGGAAAGGACTTTAAGGTCATGTCAAGCTATGGACATATCCGCGACTTGAAGAAAAAAGAACTAAGCGTCGATGATAAGACGCTTGAGCCAGAATACGAGATTCCCGAAGAAAAGACCAAGTTGGTAGCCGACCTGCGTTCAAAAGCAGCCAAAGCCGAAAAGGTCTGGCTCGCATCCGATGAGGACCGTGAGGGAGAAGCCATCTCATGGCATCTGTGCGAGGTGCTTGGGCTCGACAAGCAGAAGACCAACCGCATTGTCTTCCATGAAATCACCAAAACGGCTATTCTTGATGCCATTGAGCATCCTCGCCATCTGGACATGAACCTGGTGAACGCACAACAGGCACGCCGTGTGCTTGACCGTATCGTCGGCTTCAAACTGTCACCCGTCTTGTGGAGGAAAGTCAAGCCTGCTCTCTCTGCCGGTCGCGTGCAGAGCGTGGCTGTCCGACTAATTGTTGAGCGTGAACGTGAGATTCAGAACTTCAAGAGTGAAATATATTATAGTGTGAACGGTATCTTTGCTGTCACCAACCCCGACGGTTCGGCAACAGAGGTAAAGGCACTATTGGGTTCACGATTTAAGACAGAGAACGAAGCGATGGCCTTCTTGGAGAAGTGCAAGGAAGCTACATTCACCGTAGAGAGTATCACAAAAAAACCAGTCAAGCGCACACCGGCGCCTCCTTTCACCACGTCCACCCTCCAGCAAGAGGCTGCCCGTAAGCTCGGCTATACGGTCAGTCAGACGATGATGGTAGCACAACACCTTTATGAGAATGGACGTATCACTTATATGCGTACTGACTCTGTCAATCTCTCGAATCTCTGTCTCGGTGCCAGCAAGGAGGAGATTGCTAAGCTATATGGCAGCAACTATAGCAAGCCCCGTCAGTATCACACCAGCGCCAAGGGAGCACAAGAGGCACACGAAGCCATCCGCCCAACATACATGGATCAGGCTGAGATAGAAGGAACTGCACAAGAGAAGCGACTGTACGAACTGATTTGGAAACGCACGATAGCCAGCCAGATGGCCGATGCAGAGATTGAAAAAACCACCATTAACATTCAGGTCAGCGGATGCGACGAACAGTTTGTTGCCCAGGGTGAACTGGTGAAGTTCGATGGATTCCTTAAGGTCTACCGTGAATCTTCCGATGATGATGAGCAGATTGACGAGTTCGGACACCTCCTTCCCCCATTGAAGAAAGGACAGGAACTAGTCCGTCGCGAGATTCTCGCCACAGAGCGCTTCAGTCAGGGACCACAGCGATACACAGAGGCTAGCCTCGTACACAAGATGGAAGAGTTGGGTATCGGTCGTCCGTCAACATACGCCCCAACCATCTCAACAATCCAGCAGCGCGAATATGTGCAGAAAGGTGATAAGAAAGGTGAGGAACGCAGCTATTCTCTCTTCCAACTGAAAGGGAAGCAAATCAACCAGAAGACTCGTAAAGAGATGGTTGGCTCAGAGAAAGGAAAACTTATTCCCACCGATGTGGGTATCGTCGTGAATGACTTCTTGATGAAGAACTTCAAGGATATTATGGACTATAACTTCACTGCAAAGGTGGAGCAGGACTTCGATAGAATCGCTGAAGGTGGTGAGAAGTGGACAGACATGATGCACACGTTCTATAACGACTTCAAGCCTACCGTCGAGAAGACCATGAACAGCCGTAATGTACACAAGGCCGGTGAGCGTCTGTTAGGCGTTGATCCCAATAGCGATCGGCCCGTATTCGTAAAAATCGGCCGTTTCGGACCAGTCGTACAGATAGGTACCGCTGAGGATAAGGACAAACCGCTGTTTGCTCAGTTACCTAAAGAGCAAAGCATGGAGACTATCACTATCGACGAAGCACTCGATCTATTTAAGTTACCACGTGAGGTGGGCGAATTTGAAGGAAAACCTGTCACCATCGGTGCCGGTCGCTTCGGTCCCTACGTCCTTCACGACAGAAAATACACGTCACTCCCCAAGGGAGCCGACCCCATGACCATCACCCTCAATGAGGCTATCGCGCTAATTGAGGAGAAACGTCAGCAAGACAATAAGAAGCATCTGAAGATTTTCCTCGAGGACGCGAAACTGGAGGTCCTCAACGGTCGGTACGGTCCCTATCTGGTATACGACGGCAAGAACTATCGTCTGCCGAAGTCCCTTCATGAGAAAGTCGCAGAGCTTACTTACGACGAGTGCATGAAAGTTATCCATGCGACTCCTGTAAAGAAAGGTTGACATGACACGTATTATCCTCGTCGGCTATATGGGAGCTGGGAAAACCACAATCGGCAAGGCGCTCTCACAGGAACTGGGTATTGTCTTCTATGACCTCGATTGGTATATCGAAAACCGTATGCGCAAGACCGTTACCCAGATCTTTGCCGAGAAAGGTGAGGAAGGATTCCGTCTGATAGAGCATAACATGCTCCATGAGATAGCAGAATTTGAGGATGTAATCATCAGTTGCGGTGGTGGAACACCTTGTTTTTTCGACAACATGGACTACCTCAACGAACAAGGACAGGTAATATACCTGAAAGCGACACCAGAGGTACTATACAAACATTTGTTAATGAGCAAGGGTGAACGCCCGTTGCTGAAAGGCAAGAGTCCCGAGGAACTCATTACCTTCATCAGGGAACAGTTAGAGAAACGGGAAATATTTTACAACAAGGCGCGTTACACACTGGATGTCAGTCTGATGGACAATTATGAGAAAATCAAAATCAGCATCGCCAAAATTCGCGAGTTGCTCTCTCTATAACACCTAATCACCCTAACAAACCGATTTGAAAAGTCATGAAGAAATGGACGATTGAAGATTCGAAAGAGCTCTATAACATCACTGGTTGGGGCACTTCCTATTTCGGCATCAACGACAAAGGTCATGTCTATGTCACACCGTGTAAAAACAAGACACAGATTGACATCCGCGAGGTCATGGACGAACTCGCACTGCGCGACGTCACTCCGCCTGTATTGCTCCGCTTCCCCGACATCCTCGACAACCGAATCGAGAAGACGTGGAGTTGTTTCAAAAGGGCAGCCGAGGAGTATGAGTACAAAGGAGAGAATTACGTCATCTATCCTATCAAGGTGAATCAGATGCAGCCCGTCGTCGAGGAGATTATCTCACACGGCAAAAAGTTCAACTTAGGACTTGAGGCAGGTTCTAAGCCCGAGCTCCATGCCGTTATCGCCGTTCAGTGCCAAAGCGATTCTCTAATCGTCTGTAACGGCTATAAAGACCAGAGCTATATCGAACTAGCACTGCTTGCACAAAAGATGGGTAAGAAAATCTTCATCGTCGTTGAAAAACTTAACGAACTGGAGATCATCGCGAAAGTGGCAAAAAAATTGAATGTCCGTCCTAACATTGGCATCCGCATTAAACTAGCCTCCAGTGGTAGCGGCAAGTGGGAGGAAAGCGGCGGTGATGCCAGCAAATTCGGCCTAACAAGTGCAGAACTATTGGAAGCTCTTGAGCTATTGGACAAGAAAGACATGCGCGACTGCCTGCGTCTGATCCATTTCCATATCGGATCTCAAATTACTAAGATTCGTCGTATCCAAACAGCACTCCGCGAGGCCTCACAATTCTATATTCAATTGCATAAGATGGGCTACAACGTTGACTTTGTTGACTGTGGCGGTGGTCTTGGCGTCGACTATGACGGCACTCGCTCACCCTCGAGCGAAAGCTCCGTTAACTACTCCATTCAGGAATATGTCAACGACTGTATTTATACCTTTGTAGAGGCTGCCAACAAGAATAATCTTCCCCATCCGAATATCATCACAGAGAGCGGACGCTCCCTGGCAGCTCACCACTCCGTACTTGTCATCGATGTGCTAGAGACAGCCTCCCTACCAGAAATGCCCGAGGAGTTCGAGCCCGATGAGGAGAGCCATCAGTTAGTGAAGGATCTCTATGATATATGGGACAACCTCTCACCACGGAATGTGCTGGAAGACTGGCATGATGCGGAACAGATCCGCGAGGAAGTGCTCGATCTTTTCAGTCATGGCATCGTCGACCTGAAAACTCGCGCCGAGATTGAGGCCATGTATTGGAGCGTGTGTCATGAAATCAATATCCTTACAAAAGGTCTAAAGCATATTCCAGAGGAGTTGATGAACATCGACAAACTCTTAGCCGACAAATATTTCTGTAACTTTTCTCTGTTCCAGAGTTTGCCAGATTCATGGGCCATCGACCAACTTTTTCCCATCATGCCTATCCAGCGTCTTGACGAACGTCCTACACGTAATGCAACCATCCAAGATATCACATGCGACTCAGACGGAAAGGTAGCCAACTTCGTGACCAACCGCAATAACTCGCACTCCCTTCCTGTTCATCCGCTCAGAAAGAACGAATCTTACTATCTGGGGGTATTCCTCGTGGGCGCTTATCAGGAGATCCTAGGCGACATGCACAATCTGTTCGGTGACACAAATGCTGTACATATCTCTGAAAAAGACGGTTCCTATCATATCGACCAAATCATCGATGGTGAGACCGTGGCCGAGGTGCTCGACTACGTCCAATACGACCCCAAGAAACTCGTCCGTCAGTTGGAGGTATGGGTAGCCAAAAGTGTTAAACAGGGTAGGATTTCCCTTGAGGAAGGCAAGGAGTTCCTGAGTAACTATCGTTCTGGGTTATATGGTTACACTTATCTCGAATAAAGAAAAAACACAAAAGTGAAAGAGAAAATCACGATAGTTAAAGTAGGTGGTGCCATCGTCGAGGACGATGCCCAACTCACCCAATTGCTCAAGAAATTCTGTACAATTGAGGGGAAAAAAGTTTTGGTACATGGTGGTGGCCGCAAGGCTACAAAAGTAGCAGAAGCTCTCGGCATTGAATCGAAGATGGTAGGTGGACGCCGCGTCACCGATGCCGACATGCTCAGTGTGGTGACCATGGTGTATGGGGGACTTGTCAACAAGAATCTTGTGGCCCGTCTTCAGGCTAATGGAGTGAATGCCATCGGCCTTACTGGCGCCGATATGGATATCATCCGTAGTCACCGTCGCCCCCCAGTTGCGATCTCCGGGGTTTCTACTCTCGTCAATTTCGGCTTCGTGGGCGATGTTGACCATGCTAATGGTGAGATGCTTAGTCGACTGATTGAGGTTGGCATCACACCAGTCATGGCCCCACTGACCCACGATGGGCAAGGGAACATTCTAAACACCAATGCTGATACAATTGCCAGTGAGACCGCCAAGGCTCTGGCGTCTTACTACGACGTGACACTCATCTTTTGTTTTGAGAAGAAGGGAGTGCTCAGCAATCCTGAAGACGATAATTCTGTCATTCCTGTCATCACGCATGCGGACTTCGAGCGCTATAAAGCCGACGGGACCGTTAGCGGAGGTATGCTGCCAAAGATTGAGAATGCACTTTCCGCCATCGATGCCGGTGTGAAAGAGGTAATCATCACCCTTGCTACAGCTATTGACAGTTCCTCTGGCACAACGATCAGATAAACCAAGCCACCAAGGACATAAAAAACAACATAATTTTGCTCTTTGTGTCCATGGTAAAAAAACTCTTATTTATTTGTAACTTTTCCCGTTTTCAAACGTCATTCTATTATAGAGAGGATGAAAAAGATTAGTTTCCGAAATGATATCCTGCCGCTAAAGAACGAGCTCTACCGGCTTGCCTTTCGCATCACTCTCAACGCGGAAGAGGCAGAAGATATTGTACAGGAGACCATGATTAAGGTTTGGAATAGACGCACTCAATGGAATGAGATTGAATCAATCGAGGCTTTTTGTCTGACAATCTGTCGACATCTATCACTCGACAAAAGACGCAAGATGGAAAATCTCAATCAATTTCTAGAAGAGGAAGATTACGACGCGCCAGATCCACATCACTCATCCAATCCTGAGGAACAGGCCATGCAGCAAGATAAAATTCTTCTGATACAACGCCTCATTAACAGACTCCCGGAAAAGCAACGCACAGCCATGCAACTGAGAGAATTCGAGGAGAAAAGTTATAAAGAGATCGCAGCGATCATGGACATCAGTGAAGAACAGGTTAAGGTTAACATCTTCCGAGCTCGTCAGACCGTTCGACAAAAATATATAGATACAGAAAAATATGGACTATAAGTATATCGAACAATTACTAGAACGTTACTGGCAGTGTGAAACCACTCTGCAGGAGGAGTCTATCCTGCGTGCATTCTTCAGTCAGGAGATGCCAGACCTTCCGGAGAACATCCGAAAGTATCAGTTTCTTTTTTCCTGCGAGTTTCAGAAAGAAGAACCTCTAGGTGATGATTTCGATGTGAAGATGCTGGAGATGATCGGCGAGGAAGCCCCCAAGAGCAAGACCATCAGTCTGACAAGTCGTCTGATGCCGTTGTTTAAGGCTGCAGCCATCGTAGCTATCATTCTGACCCTCGGCAATGCTGCTCAGGCTCCTTGGGATCGTGGTTGGGATGACCCAAAAGATGCCTATGCCAAATTCCATGAACAGAAAGGCGATTCTGTCAACGTACTGGGCACCATTCAAGCCGAGAACCTAAGCGATAGTACAAAGGTGAGTGCCTCGGAGCCGGCAAGTTATTACGAATAAGATTTTTCTATGCTTTCTATATATAAATAATCAGTTATTAAAACAAAAGGAAACTGTGAAGTTCCCCATTCTCTCAAATCTTTTTCCCTAATACCAATGATATGAAATGGGCTGCCTCCGAACTATTGGAAGCAGCCCATTTCAACATTTCGAGATTCTATTTCCGAAGTCTTTCATTCAGTTGGTACAGCGAAGGAAGGAAAATACACATTGAGAACAGCAATGCCATTTGGACCGTGTGACTGTTATCACCAAATAGATCGTTAAGTGTCAGCGACGGATCGGGAAAGAAATTGTAGACCACGTACACCACCGTATTATTCACCCAATGATAGACCACTCCAGGAACAATACTATCTGTACGATAATACATCCATCCTAACAGCAGACCGATCAGGAATGCATGTGGCATCTGTGCAGGATTCATGTGAATCAGTGCGAAAAGAACGGCTGAGATACCGATAGCTATCCACGAGTTAGCCCTCACACGAAGCAAAACCCTTAGGACTGCACCACGGAACACCAATTCTTCGCCTAACGGAGCCAATAATCCAACCAGCACATAACCCCATCGCTCCTTCATAATGATGCCCATCTGTTCCTCCACAATATTCGGCAAATCTGGCATTTGCTCCTGTAGCCATACAGAAGGGATGATAGCCCCCAAGGCTGCCAATACACACCAAAAGAGAACGTTCCACGGACGTGTACGCACCCAATGTCTAGACAACTCGCTCCACCTCATCCACAAGAACATACAGATAATCAGCACATCCGTTACAGTCAGGGTCACCAACATAAACGATGTACTCATCATCTGTCCCTGACCGCCTGTCAGACGCCAGAGCATAAGAAACATATTAGCAGCCACCAACTTGATGGCTATGAACACGAGTGAGTATAATAACGCTCTTTTCATATCTCTTTTTCATCTTTCTTTCACGCCCAACACCGTCTCTGCCATCCGTCTATCCTCAACCAACTGAGTTTTCAAAGCCTCTGGTGTATCGAAGAAACGTTCTGCACGAAGACGCATCACGAACGACACGCTGAGAGTCTGGCCATAGAGGTCACCCTCGAAGTCGAAGAGATTTACCTCCAATGTCTGTCGTTGACCATTGAATGTTGGGCGCTTTCCGATATTCATCATCGCTGCCCATACCCGACCATCACCCTCCAGCGCTGCCCATACGGCATAGACACCTGCTTCCGGAATCAGTTTACAGGGATCATCGAGCGTAAGATTAGCTGTAGGAAAACCAAGACACCGACCAATATGTTCGCCCTGTGTCACCTTGCCACTCAACTGATAAGGTCGTGTCAGGCACGACGGCATCAGTTCCACCTTTCCCTCCAACAACAGGTCTCGAATTACCGATGAACTGATCGTCCGCTGGCCTCCATCCATCAACACAGCCTCGCCACGACACACCTGCATGCCAAGTTCCCGACCATAGCGAACATAGTCATCAAAACCCTCCGACCGATTCTTGCCAAAACGGTGATCATAGCCTGTGATAAGCGTTTCTACACAGAGTTGATCACGAAGTATCTGTTGCATAAAAGAACGTGCCGACAAAGCGGCCGTTTCTTTCGTGAAAGGAAGTACGACAAAATAGTCTACCCCAAGCCCCTCTACCACCGCTATCTTCTCATCTAGGGTGGTCAACACCTGCGGTTGGAATGTCGGATCCAATATTTGTCGTGGCTGACGGTCGAAGGTTATCACCACAGAAGTGAGACTTTGTGTCCGCGCTTTCTCAACCACCAGCCCGATTAACTGTTGGTGCCCACGGTGCACACCATCGAACACCCCGACTGTCGCCACGGTGGGAGAGAGAATCTTTTCTTCCTGGTTCAACCAAATCGTCTTCATCGGAGTGCAAAGTTACGAATAATTACAGAATTTCGAGTAAAAAGCCCGTTTTTATTTGGATATTTCATGAATTTCTTGTAACTTTGCAACCCAAATCCCGGACTTGTAGCTCAGTTGGTTAGAGCAACAGACTCATAATCTGGAGGTCCCAGGTTCAAGCCCTGGCTGGTCCACCATTCTAAGCCGAGCATTTTATGATGAAAAAAAAGGAGTGGATAAAATGTGGGGTTGCCGCTTTCTTATGTCTGATGGCAACTGGGTGCTCAAAAGAATCCGGATTATCAGGAGACGAGGAATTCACTGAGAATTTCAGAACATTCGTTATGGGTGGCAAGGCGATTGATACCCATCAGACGTGGAGTACCGTTGTCAGCGTGCCTGTGAAGATTATTGTCGACTTCGGTAACACCGCTGACTATACCGTCTATATCTTTCAGACACCACCACTTTACGACACAAAGGCTCTTTATATCGGCATGGCTAAGGTAAAATCCGGAACATCAAAGACCATCTATGTTACCAAACCCGCCAATACAGGATTATTCTATGCCGCCTGTTATGACAGTGACGGACATGCCGTCTGTCGGCCGTTCCCTATAAGCACCACAGATACAGAATTGACCTTCACGGGAAAGATTCCCGACACGACGACCAACATCATTCCAATCGGCGGCAACAGGTGGAGCATTACGGAAAAGGAAATACCCAATCTGACGCACTATATCACTGGTACATTGCCGGAGGTTACCGATGTCATGGACCAAGCAAATGGAGAGGCGATGCACATGAGACTCAGCTCCGATTACACGGGTTTCATTCCCAACCTGGCCCTTTATGAGGGACAATCGCTCTACGTCACCAGTCAGTGGACGCTGAGCATGAACCAACAGATCTCCAACGGCAACGTACTTATCATCGGCGATGGAGGTGAAGTGGTTATTCCAAAAGACTATAAGCTCACTACGAAATCACTCGGCAGTAACAGCAAGTCGGGTGCTATCTATGTCCTACCCGGTGGAAAAATCAGTGGAGAAGGAATCGTCGAGTTCACCGACAACGAGAGCGAGTACCACTATAATGGGGGAACGATCATGGTCAATAACCTCCTTCTCTCTGGTGGTCTTCTGTATAATATCGGCACCATCGGTAATCCAATTATCACAACCACAAGTATAACCTCTTCAATCGATGCTAACGGTCAAAATGGCAATCTTATCAACCGAGGCTATACCTATCTTACACAGTTCAATGGGAATAATCTAGCCATCCAGAATGGTGGCTACCTAAAAGTTAATGGTCCGTTGCAGTTGAACAGTAGCTCCCTGATGGATGACGGGAGCTATACCGAATGTGATGCTCTAACCCTCAATGGCAGCAGCAACGGTGATAAAGTTCTCTATATGGGCAATGCTGCCTATCTGAATTGTCTAGGCGATGTGAGCATCAACAATTTTGGAGTATGGGGACCCACTGGTGACAACTATCAAAGCAATGCAATCTTCAAGATTTCAGGCTGCAGTTATTGCACAACCACCGACGGTCAACCCGGAACATATATGCTTGATCATGTGGAACTTATCACACCACAGAAATTCCCGACCGTGTTCGACAATGGTGCAATGAACATTTGGGATAGTTCCATCAAAGGCATCGGTACTGGCAAACTGCAAACCTCCTTCTCCGGTTTCTATAATTTGTATATGCTCTACCATTGGTTCAATGGCTATGAAGGACGAATCCTTAACACTGAAAACTATCAATGGACAACCGATAACAACGACAAAAACAATTTCGAATGGAATAAAGAACTGGCACCGCATGCCTCAGGTGTGGAAAGTCTCCGACAAACATGCCTCTACAGTACATCACCCTCCTATACCTATACGGGAATCGCCAGATTCCGGAAGGAAAGTGTAACCACACCTTCCAACAACTGTGTGTACTATGCCTTCGAAACGTTAGAAGACAAGACAAAAGACTACGATTTTAATGATCTCGTGCTACGTGTCAATACACCTATCGACAACGGTGATAACACCTATACATCCACCGTTCAGATTATGTGCGTGGGCAACACCATCAAGACCAACGTGCTATACAACAACGAGGTGTTTGGCAATGAGATACATGCCACCATCGGAACGGCCGTCACGACACCTATTAACGTGACCGATGTACCACGTGTGTTTCGTAAGTTTGGAACAATTACCTTCAACGCTGCCGACAATAGAATCGACCAACTGCCTTTTTCCATACAGATCGAGGATACTAACGGCAAGATAACACTCCTAAAACCAGATATCAGATCGGGTGAAGCACCATTATTTATCGTCATCAACGGTGATATCAGGAGTCGTTGGTTCTGGCCTATCGAGGGCACAAATATCGGCATTGCTTATCCGCAATTCAGCAACTGGGGTGCCAACATGCAAAGTAACGTCGACTGGTACGACAGCACTAACGCCGCCGTCAACAGAACCGTCGTCTGGGAATAAGAGAAATTAGAAAACCCGGGTAGGGGTAGCGTATTTGTCAAGATACCAGTCCAGGAATCTGTTACGGTCCATCGCCCACTCTCCGAACGAATGTCCCTCGGTGGCATAGGCTCCGAAAAGAATACTTCCGTTAATAATAAAACCAATGTTCACGCCTTCAAGAGGCCAGCGGAATGTACCCGACGGAATTCTAAAGGCCCACGGTAATTTAGCGATCTTCGCACCTGTATAAGGATAGAGCACCTGGGCATTTCGGTACTCATACATATGCACCTCCCAACGCCCGCCGTTGAACTCTTCTACGATAAAAGGATCAAGTTGGTCAAGCGACAACCTGTTCAGTAGCTTTTCATCTTTGAATGTTACGACATAGGTTATCTCACGAGGAACCATCATTTGAGCTGTACCACCTGTGTTTTTTGTCACATTGTACTTCTTCCGTCCCATCATTCCAAAGTTGTCGTCTAACTCTTCGCCTGTTGCCCAATGGGCATCCACAAAGAGATTAAGTACAGCCTCATCATGCCGCCCTTTCGCAAAAAGCGACTTGTCTGTCAGCACATACATCATCTGGTCGGAAATCGTCTTACCATTGGTAACGTTGAACGACATATTATTCACTGTCGACACGCTCTCAATATCGTCATACTTCACATCCACCAAACGTAGACAGGCTCCCACCTGCTTACTAGCACCCACGGCAGCTAGTGTCACATGGTAGCGCATCTCCATCTTGCCAGTCCGCTCCTGCGAGATACGCATAACCACATCGTTATAGTCATAATCACCAGGTTTAGGATACTCTTCCTCAAAACAATATGTATATACCTGTGGCTGTGGTTCATACGAGATACCATCACCTTTAAGAATGGGATTACTGAAAGTAATGACACCCTGTTCATCCGGAGAAAAAACCTCCAACGTATACTTTCCATTCTGGTCAATGAGGGCAGCATAAAGGGTGGCAAGCGTACTTGGATAGGAGATACTGATCATCCTTTTCTCTCCATCGGTAACATATACCTGTCCCACCAGTTTGGCATCACCGCTTTGGCGGGGGTTCGCTGTCAGTATCTGCACCTTCTCCGCGTTCATACCTTCTGGGACCATGATAAGTAAATCCTTCGCTGTTGTCAACACCCAACTATGATCCTTGTCTATGGAGTCTACAGGACAGACACTGTCAAGCAATTCCTCATATCTCTCCTCGTCGAACACATCCCGATGACAGGACACGCCTGTTAAAACCATGGCACAGAATGCAACCAATGATATCCACGTAACTTGTTTCATTACCCTCTTTTTCGTTTTGGGCAAAATTACAAAAATTATCGAATACGATCCCTTTTGAAGGAGATGTTTTACAGATTTTAACAAACATTTTGATACAACTTGGGGATTTTTTAATTATATTTGCAGCCTAATCGATTAGTTTGTCAAGTTACGTAACCGTCTATTAATTAGTTTTGCAATGAAAAAGTATTTGATTATTAAAGGAGCATCGTTAGCCCTCATCATTGGAGGTATTATCGCCAGTTGCGCGAAGGATGATGTAGAGTATGTTCCAATTTCCGTGAAGAAAACACAAGAATACGAGAAAGTTTTCCGGGAGGTCTTTGGCGAGATTAGCCCGAACCAGAACTGGGGATTCTCTACAGAGGTGCCTGAAGAGGCCGTCGAGGAGGTTGAAGAGCAGGCTTCTACCCGAACTGTTAACTGTACGCACACCTTCCCTTCTGCGCCTAGCTCAAGTGCCTATAAATCTAGTGTCCCATCAGGAGTAACCTACCTAGGTAGCTTCGGTGGCGATGTATACAACAGGGTTCAGAGCAACACAGCTTATTGGGTTGATGGAAACGTTAACTACAATATGGACTTCGGAAGGGTTCAGAATACCACATTATACATTAAAGGTACCGTCAAGCCAACAAACTTATACCTCAAAGGAAGAAGTGTCATCTACGTGACCAAAGGAGCCACCCTTGCCTTTGACAAGGAATATTCAATCGGTACAAACGTTACCGTCTATGTGGCTGAAGGTGGAACGCTCAAGGGATCGACCTCGAAGAAACTGCAACTTAATAGTGCCACCGTATATAATAAAGGAACGGTTACGGGAAGTTGGATTCAATTAGCGAACAACTCATTACTATATAACCAAAATTCTGTCACTACAACGGGCGACTTGACCATCGAAAACGCCGGAGGTCATGTTGTCAACGACGGAACACTGAACGTGGGCGGCAACCTAAAAACTCAAGGTAGCAGTCATTTCCAGAATAACGGTCCGACAGTTGTCAAAGGCTATACGATGATTAATAGTACCAACAACACATGGGTGAACAATGACAGCTATACCACGGGTGATTGGTACTATCAGGATGGTAGCCCAAACGTTATCAACAATTGTAAACTGATCTCGAAGAACAAATTCTGTATTAACAACGGCGGTGGTGCCAACTCCTTCAAGATGGATGCCAATGCCTATACAGAATGTAAGTACTTCTATGCTGGAGCAACCATGGGCAACCTGAATGGTAATGGTGACGTAAAAATCGACATGGGTGCAAATTCCCTGTTCAAGGTTACCGAGACAGCCACAATGAATATCCAGCAGATAGGTTACTACCAATATAACAACACCTACCAGAACGGCATCTATGGTCCGACCTCTGGTAATAGTCGTGCTACATTCCAAGCCAAGGTCATCGCCCAAGGCAGTAACAACAACTACCAGAAGTTCATCGAGTACGGCGCCAAGCTGAACGTTATTGCTACAAGCAGTCATTTCGCATTCTGGGAAGATGGCTATGGCAATGCCAATTACCAGTTCTTCTTGGGATTCACCATTAATGATGTCTACATCGCTGGTAAAAACAAGGCAAACAAGGCCGCTCCAGCATTACCTACTGGTCTATGCGGCTGCGGTCCCGTCATCACATACGGCGTAGAGAATAAGGTGGAGCGGACTATCATTGAGTCGGGACGCGTGTTCTGTGAGGATCTAGGACAGGCCACCCGTGAGGATCTCGACTTCAACGATGTGGTCTTCGATGCAAAGGTAATCAAGGTAGAGGAAGTAACTTACACGACCACCTATGCAGATGGCAAGCCTACCGGCACAGCCGTTCGGAAAGTGAACAAGACCTACTATGAGAACGAGGTTGTACTGCTCGCTGCCGGTGGTACCTATAACATCACTGTCGACAACATTGATGTCCACAGTGCGTTCGGTAGTGATGTAAGTAAGGTAACAATGGTGAACACCCGCGATAACAACTCTACTGCCTTCGGTGATTTCATTGTAAAAGACCCTGTCCCTCTGACGCTTAACCACGTCTACACCAGGATCATCGATATCCCTGTGGTCGTCGACTACGAAGGTGACAGCCAGACCTATCAGTCGGCTAGGTATAAGACTCTGGAGTCCGTCCCTGGGCAGCCGCCTCACAAATTCATGATTCCGAAGGGTGATGTTGCTGATCCACAATGGCCCACAGAGCGAAAGAACATAGGACTAGGTTATAAGACTTTCAAGGACTGGGTGAACAATGGTTCAACGAAATTCTGGCTAGGCGCTACTGACTCGTATTACCTCTACTCCAAACTGCATGGCACTGATAATGACCCGAAGGGTACAGTTGTTACAACAGTAACCAGCACATCTACAATTATAGAGGAAACGCTATGGAACGCCGGACAGACGTTTACTGCGTGGAGCACAAAGGGCATCACTCTCGTGAATGCCGGCGACGACTTCAAGGCTGGTGACCGCCTACGCTTTAACGGTAATGCGGCAAGCGGTGCTACCACTGGTGAAGAGCCACACATCACGCTAGTTGTCAATAATGCCGAGCCATATTTCCTTGACAGCAAGTTCCCTGAGGCGCAGACCGACGCTCAAGGAAATCCTGTGGCAGTCTCACTAGAGGTAACCCTCGACGATGATGCAGCTGCGCGTCTGAACAATGCAGTCAACAACTCGCAGACCATCTCACTGCGCGGAATGTACTGTACGCTGAACAGCATCACCATCATCCGTAAATAATCAATCCATTAAATCAAATACATTAATTGCATGTGAAGGGGTGTCTGCGGGAGCAGATGCCCTCTTCTTTTCCTTTCAAAGTACAAACTTTTTTAAAATGATCATTTTCTATACAAAATGTTTCAGACTCTTACTGTTTGCGTGCACTTTAACTTTTTTTAAGCAGCTTTTCACACCACCTATTATATTTTGGTGTATATTTGCAAGACTTTTTCAAGAAAGTTGGAGAGAGAACGAGAGTATACAAATCCAAATATAAACAACTAAAATTATCAAACTAACATGAAAAAGTATTTGATGACAGGTATGACTGCTGTTGCACTTTGCCTCGCATTCAATAGCTGTTCACATGACACGAATCTTTACGATCCAGACATCCCTGAGAAGGAGGTGACCAGAAACTATGAGGAAGCGTTTAAGAAGTATGTAGGTGGCACCATCTCCCCCAACCAGAACTGGGGCTTTGACGAGGACGTCGCCCAAGCACGCGCCCTCACACGCACAGCCAACCCTAATGCCAATATGTGGGGAGAGACTTGGGAGGTGCCCGAAACACTGACTACTGCCCAAAAAAAGAGGGTGCGTCTCTATTTTCAATACAACAAGACACCACAAAACGAACCCATCGATTATAAGAACTTCTTCGTGCAGGACGTCTATAAAGGCGCAGGTACGCCGCTGAACAACGGCTCACAAGCCATGAGCGCATATAGTACGGAAAAGTACAGTTTCAATAACAAACAGGAAGCAGGTAGTGACCATATGGATAAGCTGACAGCCGGTTCCAGACAGGATCACATTTACAACTACAACGATGCAAAATGTAGTAGTAACAACAAGGTATGGGATGGCTACAGCTATGAGGCTGGCTGGCCAAGGGCTGATGCCAGTCAGGCCGAAAACTTCAACCACAAGAAGTTCCACACCGACTATATCATGCTCATGGAGAACTCCAAGACCGACTGCTTCGGATGGCACGAGACACAGGGTGAGATCCAGCACGATGACCACTATGTCATCATCAGTGCCGCTACTATCGATGCTTGGGCCGACGCTCATAGTGAACTCGGAGATCTAGGTGCACCCGTGACCGACAAGTGGAACCGCAACTTCGTTGGCTTCGACTACGAGGCACAAGTGGACATGAGCCAGCTCTACGCCCGTGACGGAAGGGGAAATATCCTCTATTATGATCAGGCTCATACAATTCCCTACCTAAAAGTGGAGACCAACCAATACTCCCACACCATCGTACCCGCCGGTACCCCCGGCGCATATCCTATCAAGGATCGTTATGTGGACAATGACCAGACAAAGGGTAATCTCTGGGCAAAGGTTGGTTGTGCCGATGATTACTACAGCGACTGGATCGTCTGTATCACCGACGCAAAGACAAGGGGCACAATCATCGAGGAGCCCAAATGGATCCGTATCATCGGTGAGGACCTAAGTGCCACCGATGCCAGCGACTTCGACTTCAATGACATCGTCATCGACGTCAAATTGACAGCCACAGGCGCTGACTGTATCCTGCAAGCCGCCGGCGGTACCCTTCCGCTCCGCATCAACAGAAATGACAAATACGAAGTTCACAAACTCTTCGGTGTAAACACCGATGTGATGGTGAACACCAACGCAGAAAATACACAGAACCCGAAAGATCCTTCACAGAAGCTGAAGGGCGCCAGCAAGACACCTGTCAGTTTCTCAATGATAGGCGACTGGACGAATGCCAAGGACATCAAGATTGAAGTGAAGAAGAACGACACATGGATGGAGCTCAAGGCTGTGAAAGGCGAGCCCGCCGCCAAGATTGCTGTTGAAACCACCTTCAACTGGTGCAACGAGCTTGTAAGCATTAAGGGACAGTACCCGTTGTTCACCCAGTGGGTTCAGGCTAACCACCCAGGTACCGTGATTTGGTATTGAGAATACATCAAATACTTTGAGAAGGGGCATCTACTCACGTAGGTGCCCCCTTTTCATGCAAAAAATCCTCAAAAAGGTTGCATGATAAGGATTAATTTTCTATCTTTGCATATTATAAAAGCAAGATATTAGTGCACTAACGATCTAATTTTGACTTTGATATGAAAAAGTATTTGATGACAGAAATGGCAGCTGTCGCACTTTGTTTCTCTTTTACCAGCTGCTCACATGATTTTGAGACAAACGGAGACAACACATTTGATCCCGTGAAAAACTACGAGGAAGCTTTTACCATCCGCTTCGGTCAGCCTGATGAGAACCAGGACTGGGGCTTCGACTCTTTCATTGCTCAGACACGCGCTATCACACGAACCTCCAATCCTAATGCTAATATGTGGGGTGAGACTTGGGAGGTGCCTGAGACACTAACCACGGCCCAAAAGAAGAGGGTGCGTCTCTATTTTCAATACAACAAGACACCACAGAACGAGCCCATCGACTACAAGAACTTCTTTGTGCAAGACGTGTACAAAGGAGCTACCACGCCACTGAACAACGGATCGGCGGCCTTGATTACCTACAGCACTGAGAAATACACTTTCAACAACCAACAGGAACCGGGTAGTGAGCATATGGACAAACTGACTGCCGGCTCCAATCAAGATCACATCTACAACTACAACGATGCCAACTGTAGCAGTAACTCCGAGGTTTGGGATGGTGTAAGCTATGAGGCTGGCTGGCCAAGGGCTGACGCCAGCGAGGCGGAGAATTTGAACCACAAGAAGTTCCACACCGACTATATCATGCTCATGGAGAACTCCAAGACCGACTGCTTCGGATGGCACGAGACACAGGGTGAGATACAGCACGATGACCATTATGTCATCATCAGTGCCGCCACCATCGACGCCTGGGCCGACGCCCACAGTGAGCTTGGAGATCTGGGAGCACCCGTGACCGACAAGTGGAACCGCAACTTCGTTGGCTTCGACTATGAGGCACAAGTCGACCTGAATCAACTTTATGCCCGTGACTGGCGGGGTAACATCCTCTATTATGATCAGGCCCATACTATCCCCTATCTGAAGGTCGAGACCAACCAGTATGCCCATACCATCGTACCCGCCGGCACCCCAGGTGCTCTTCCTATTAAAGACCGCTACGTAGACAATGACCAGACGAAGGGAAACCTCTGGGCAGAGGTTGGCTGTGCTGACGGTTACTATAGTGACTGGATTGTCTGCATCACAGATGCAAAGAAAAAGGGGACAACCCCTCCTCCAGGTGCCAACGTACGTATCATCGCAGAAGACTTAACCGTCGATGAGAGAGGTGACTTCGATTTCAACGATGTGGTGTTTGATGTCTACTACAACACTCCGTCCTCTGGTAAAACCACTATCAAACTGCTGGCCGCCGGCGGTACGTTACCGCTGACTGTGGCAGGTTTTGAAGTGCATGAGAAGTTCGCAGAGGCCAACCCGGGCAGGAGCATCACAACCTCGACGATGATTAACACCCATGCCAACGGTGGTATCGACGGTTTGGACCCAGTAACCATTGTTGTTGACAACAGTTACAACGGCAATGCCATCAACATCCCCATCATTGTCACCAAGCAGAGCGGCACCCTCACCCTTCAGGCTAACAGGGGACGCGCGCCCCATAAAATCGCCGTGAAACCCACCTTCGAATGGTGCGATGAACGTCAGGATATCGAAAGGGCATATCCAGACTTCGCTGATTGGGTAAGAAACCCATCTGTCTCATGGTATTAATCCATATCAACACATAATAGCTTATCGTGGGGCATCAGTCTATGCTGATGTCCCATTTGTTTTTCCGCTCAACTTCTCCTATTTTTGCCGTTTACGACAGCGAAGGTACTTTTGCTCGGAAAAAAAGAAACAAGTTTCTTTGTTTTTTCTCTCTCTTATTCGTACCTTTGCACAGAATATGGTATTGAATTATATCTGGATCGCTTTTTTTATCATCGCATTCGTTATTGCTTTGATAAAACTCATTTTTCTGGGAGACCTTGAGGTCTTCCCTGCCATGATGGATTCAACATTCGCATCGTCGAAGACCGCCTTCGAAATTTCTCTCGGACTGACGGGTGTTCTCTCCCTCTGGCTCGGGATTATGAAAATCGGTGAGAAGGGTGGTGTGGTAAACATCCTCGCCAAAGTGCTTAGTCCTATCTTCATCAGATTATTTCCTGACATCCCCAAAGGTCATCCGGTCACCGGTTCCATCTTCATGAATATCGCAGCAAACATGCTCGGCCTCGATAATGCCGCCACCCCCCTCGGTCTGAAAGCCATGGAGCAGTTGGACGAGGTAAAAAACGAGAAGATACAAGCCATGAGGGATGCCGAAGAGATCAATGCGACTAAGGCAGAAGAGTTGAAAGTTACTGCATCGGACGCGATGATTATGTTTCTCGTGCTGAACACTAGCGGGCTAACGCTCATCCCCATCTCTATCCTCGTATATCGTGCCCAGTTGGGAGCCACCCAACCGACGGACATTTTTATACCCATCCTATTGGCCACGTTCTTCTCCACTCTTGCAGGCATTATCATCACAAGTCTCTACCAACGCATCAACCTATTGAACAGGACAATGCTATTAACGCTCGGCACCATCGCAGTAGCCGTCGCTGCTATTATCTGGGGGCTCGGGCAGATGGACTCGCTATTGTTAAACAAGGTCAGCACTTCTGCAGCAAACATCCTGCTGATGTTTATCATCATCGCCTTTATCGTTGCTGGGTTGCGAAAAAAGACAAACGTCTATGAAGCATTTATCGAAGGGGCAAAAGACGGCTTTACGACTGCCATCCGTATCATCCCCTATCTTGTAGCGATCCTCGTAGCTATCGGGGTGTTTCGTGCCTCGGGAGCCATGGATATGCTCATCTGCTGTATCGAATGGACAGTGACCGTCTGTGGTGGAAACACTGATTTTGTGGGAGCCCTTCCCACTGCCATGATGAAGCCGCTTTCGGGAAGCGGTGCCCGGGGTATGATGGTTGATGCGATGACCACCTATGGCGTCGACTCGTTCGTGGGACGACTAAGTTGTATCTTCCAAGGCTCTACCGATACGACCTTCTATATCCTCGCCGTCTATTTCGGTAGTGTTGGTATCCGAAAGACACGCCATGCTGTAGCCTGCGGTCTCCTGGCCGACTTCGCCGGCATCATTGCAGCAATAGCAATCGCGTATTTGTTCTTCGGATAAATATATTTAATTATTGTTTTGAAAGATGGAGAATCTGAAATCACTTGCTAAAGATACGGCAATTTATGGGCTGAGTAGCATTATTGCGCGATTCATCAACTATTTGTTAGTCCCGATTCAGACGGCTCGCTTTGCGGCTTCTGGTGGAGAATATGGAATCATTACTAATGTCTATGCCTATGTGTCGCTGCTGATCATCCTGTTGACCTTCGGTATGGAGACCACCTTTTTCCGCTTTATGAGCAAGGAAGGAGAGGATCCCAAGAAAGTCTATTCGACGACACTTACGATGGTGATGATGACATCCCTGGTCTCCGCGCTATTAGTCATGCTCTTCCTGCACCCAATAGCATCAGTCGTTGGATATGCTGACCATCCGGAATATGTTGCAGTAATGTACGTTACGGTAGCCATTGATGCCTTCATGGCAATTCCCTTTGCCTATCTGCGCTATCTCCACAAACCGATCAAGTTTGCGATGCTGAAGATTATTAACATTCTGATGAACATCGCCCTGAACATATTATATCTGATTATTCTGCCAGCACTGAAGTTGAACTTATTTGGCATCTATGACGAACAGTTCACACTGGATGTTGCCTTCGTTTTCTATATCAACCTCTTTTGTACATGTGCCACATTACTGATGCTCAGGAAGGAATGGGGTACAATACCATTTAAAATTGACAAAGTCACCTGTAAACGAATGTTTAATTATACATGGCCGTTGCTTGTGATGGGACTAGCAGGACAATTGAATCAGGCGGCCTCGCAAATCCTATTCCCCTATTTCTTCGACGGATCACAGGAAGAAGCGCGCGCCCAACTTGGCATCTATGGTGCCTGTATTAAAATTGCCATGATCATGGTCATGATTACCCAAGCTTTCCGTTTCGCCTATGAACCGTTTGTCTTTGGTAAATCCAAGGATAAAGACAACCGTGAGACATACGCACAGGCGATGAAGTTCTATCTAGTCTTCACTCTACTGGCCTTTCTCATGGTGATGGGTTATCTTGACATTTTGAAATTCCTTGTTGGCGAAAGTTATTGGGAAGGCTTGCGTGTAGTACCTATCGTCATGGCAGCAGAGATTATGTTTGGAGTGTTCTTCAATCTGTCATTCTGGTACAAGCTAACAGACAGAACCATCTGGGGAGCCTATTTCTCTGGCATTGGAGCAGTGGTGCTTATTGTAATTGACATCCTACTGATTCCAAGATTCAGTTATATGGCCTGCGCCTGGGCAGGATTCGCAGCTTATGCCACTTCTATGATTCTCTCCTACTTTATCGGTCAGCGGTATTATCCCATCACCTACCCCATCAAGGATATGACCATCTACCTAATACTTACCATCTTCCTCTTTATAGGAATTCAATATGCCAATAGAGCATTTCCTCTCTGGATTGCGCTCATCATCAATACCCTGCTAATAGCTGTCTTTGTTGTCTATCTAGTAAAAAAAGACTTCCCCCTCAGCAGTCTCCCGATAATAGGGAAGATATTCGCGAAAAAGTAGGAGAAAGAATAGATATAATTACTTAACATATACTTAAGATATAATAAATGTATTAGATATGAAAAAACTACTATTTGCATTAATTGCAACACTATCACTGAGCATTGCCCGTGCTGACGAGGGAATGTGGACTCTGTACAACCTACCGAACGCCGTTTATGAAACAATGAAGCAGGAAAACTACGAACTGCCTTATGGCGCACTCTACGAAGGCGACGATGCCATTAAGAATTGTGTCGTGAATTTCGGTGGCTACTGCTCTGGTGTGGTTGTCTCTCCAGATGGTCTCGTCTTCACAAACCACCACTGTGGCTTCGACGCCATCCGCTCACATTCTACCGTAGAGCATGACTATATGCTCAACGGCTTTGTATCGAACAGTCTTGAGGAAGAACTGCCCAACGAGGATCTATTCGTGAGTTTCATGATTGAGCAGAAGGATATTACCTCACTCATCGACTCCCTTGGCCTCAAAAAAGTGGAAGAAGGAAAAAGAGCCCATTTTATCGACTCTATCGAGAATGCTATGCAGAAAGAGATTGCCCAACAGGATTCCACTCTGCGCGTGGAGATCAAACCTTTCTATGAGGGTAATCAATACTACCTAACAACCTATCGCGACTACCCCGATGTTCGTCTAGTGTTTGCCCTGCCTAAGTCGATGGGAAAATTTGGTGGTGAGACCGATAACTGGATGTGGCCACGCCAGACATGTGATTTCTCTGTGTTCCGTATCTATGTTGATCCCAAGACAGGTGGCCCAGCAAAGTACTCGAAAGATAACGTGCCATATCACCCGAAGAAGTGGGCACCCGTTTCTCTACAGGGCTATGTGCCGGGCTCGTTCTCGATGACCATCGGCTACCCCGGCTCTACCAGTCGTTATCTATCTAGCTACGGCATCCGGGAACGCCGTGATGCCATCAACGAGCCCCGTTACAAGACTCGTGAGGTGAAGCAAGACATCATGATTCGTCATATGCGTGCCGACGAGGCTGTTCGTATCAAATACGACTCAAAATATGCCCGTAGCTCAAATTATTGGAAGAACTCCATCGGAATGAACAAGTGTATTGACAGCATCGGTCTCATCAGGCAGAAGGCTCAGTTCGAGCAGAAAATCCGCCAATGGCAAGACTCCACGGGCTATCTGCTGGGACAACTTGATTTCGACAAACTGCAGCAGCTCTACGACAAACGCCTCAAGGCTGTCCGTGCCTTAACTTTTTTTAACGAGACGTTCGGTGGCAGTAACACAGACGAGATGACTCGCCGAGCTGTCCGTTCACAGAACGATGCCCTTGTCAAGGGCAAAGATGGCATATTCAAGAAGCATTATATTGAATTCAAAGATAATAGTGATGAATGGGACTACGACACCGACCGTGAGATCCTCGCCGCTCTGCTGAAGCATTACCGTTTACAAGTGGAGGCCAAATATCTACCTGAGTTCTTTAACACCATTGATAAAGACAACAAAGGCGACTACCAAAAGTTCGTTGACAATCTCTATAAGAGGTCGAAACTGATGGCAAGCAAAAAGATCTACATTAACAAGAAAAGTTTCCAACGCGATCCTGCTGTGATCTATGGTCAGAGCTTACTCTCTACAGTAGCAGAGATACGTTCTGATATCCTTGAGACCATTGATTCCATCGACATCATGGAACGCTATCTCTGCGCCGCTAAGTTGCGCATGGAAGAGGATCTCCCCAACTATAGTGACGCAAACTTCACCATGCGACTCTCTTACGGACAAGTTGGAGAGTATCTGTTAGCAGGTCAACCATCAGGGTACTACACCACAGCAGAGAGTATCGTCGAAAAGATGGAAAAAGCAGACCGAATTATCGATTACGAAGCAGAGCCCATCATGAAAGAGTTGCTCAGCGTCAAGGACTTCGGTCAGTATACCGACAATACTACAGGTAAGATGCATCTCTGTTTCCTATCGAACAACGACATTACCGGCGGTAACAGTGGTTCACCGATGTTCAACGGGAAAGGCGAACTCATCGGTCTGGCTTTCGACGGCAACTGGGATAGTCTGTCGAGTGACATCTTTTTCGATAAGCAACTTGCTCGATGCATTGGTGTAGATATCCGTTACGTCCTCTACATGATGGAGAGTTGGGGCAAGGCCAATCGTTTACTGAAGGAAATCAACGCGCATTAGAATCTATAAACTCTCCAATCATCCGCAAGAAGTGCCATGTGTATTGTCAGACACATGGCACTTCTCATTCAAGAGAGATCGTTTTTATGATTATGACATAGATTTTAAGAACAAAAATTGTTATCCTTTAATGTTTAATCTTTAACATGAGAGACCAAGGAAATGTCATTGTTCTTTTGGTTATTTACCTGTTTTTTTGTACCTTCGCCAACAAAAACCGAAACAATGAGAAAACCAATCTTATCCCTAATGATCCTATTCTGTCTCTGTGCGATGGCAGATAACCACATCCGACGTATTGACCTTAGTGGGACATGGTTGTTCGCCCTTGACCGTGAGGCAACAATCGGGCCCAGTGATTCCCTGACAGAGACCATCCAACTGCCGGGGACGACAGACACGAACAAGAAGGGTTACCCGATTGTAAAAAAGGACGAGAGCACCCATCTCTCCCGTCTCTACACATATCAGGGACGTGCATGGTACAAACGTATAATAGAGATTCCAGACAACTGGAGAGGCCTTCCCATCCATCTGTTCCTTGAACGTACGAAACCGTCTGAGGTATATATCGACTCAAAATTCATAGGCTCGTCTAACGACATCTCTACCCCCCAAGTGTTCGACCTATCGGCGGTACTCACCCCCGGCAAGCACGAACTGACCATCATGATCGATAATGGTAGCGGTGTGCCTCAACAGTTGTATGCAAGTAGCCATGCCTATACCGAAGACACCCAGACCAACTGGAACGGCATCATCGGAAAAATTGAAATGAGAACAGATAGTCTGGAACATAACACCACACCTGAGGTACACCCGAATTTTCGCAACTTCCATATTGAGAAACAACACTTTTATGCCAATGGGCATAAGATCTTCCTACGTGGTAAACATGATGCATGTGTCTGGCCATTGACAGGACATGTGGCCATGGATGTAGAATCTTGGCACGATTATCTCAGCACCTGTGCCGCTTATGGTCTGAACCATATACGCTTCCACTCCTGGTGCCCACCTGAAGCCGCCTTCGTTGCCGCCGACGACTTGGGTATTATCCTTCAACCCGAGCTACCCTTTTGGGGCGACTTCAACGCCAGTGACACAATCCTCATGCAGTTCCTTCACAAAGAGGGTGAAAATATCCTTCGTACATATGGTCATCACCCCTCGTTCCGGATGTTCGCTCTCGGCAACGAATTGTGGGGTAGTATCGATAAAATGGCCGAGTTTGTTAACGACTTCCGTAAAATAGCCCCTGACAAGCTGTATACCTTCGGCTCAAACTACTACCTCGGTTATCAGGGAGTGAAGGCTGGCATGGACTACTTTACCACCTGTCGTGTAGGTGGTGAAGGTTGGGGGAATTACAACACCCACACTCGGGGTTCATTCTCGTTTGCCGATGCCGACGACGGTGGTATAATCAACCACTTCTACCCCAACACACAGATGAACTTCGAAGAAGGTTGTGCTCGAGCTTTCCCAGAAAATAGTTCACAAGTATTTGCAATCCCCGTAATCAGTCATGAGACAGCCCAATTCCAGACCTATCCCTGCTATGATGAAATCAAGAAGTACACAGGCGTTCTATACCCTTACAATATGGAGATCTTCCGTTCAAAACTCGAAAAGGCCGGTATGCTGGACCAAGCGGACGACTTCCACAAAGCCAGTGGTCTCTGGTCTCTCCAACTCTACAAACAGGACATCGAAATGGACCTGCGCACGAAGAACATGGCCGGTTTTCAGCTTCTCGACCTACAAGACTACCCCGGACAAGGTTCTGCATATGTCGGTATCCTTGATGCATTCATGGATTCTAAGGGACTCTGTACAGAGAGGGAGTGGCGTCAATGGTGTGCACCAGTGGTACCATTATTTATTACCGATCGTTTCTGTTTCACCACCGAGAATGGCATCCACGCACGTATTCAAGTTGCCAACTACAGCGGAGAATCACTTGATGGCAAGACACTCCATTGGGAACTCACTGGACCAGGTATAACAGAATCTGGTGAGATGAAACTTTTTTCTACTGAAGGACTTTTCGATGTTGGAAAATTGGATATCAATCTCTACCACCTCAACATTCCCACCCAGTTACAGTTGTTGCTCTGCATTGATGACACCGAATACTATGGTGTTCCCTATCATAACACCTACAACCTATGGGTCTATCCTGACAACAACAACCTTAAAAAGCTACAGAGAAAAGTGATTGTGACCGATGTACTCACGGCCCAGATAGCTCGACAACTAGAGAAAGGTAAAAACGTATTGTTGATGCCAGGAACCTCGGACCTGACAATTGGCGGACTCTTCCAGACCGACTACTGGAACTACCGGATGTTCAAAACCATCTCAGAGAACAATAAGAAGATGGTCTCACCTGGTACCCTCGGCATCCTGACCGACCCCCTACATCCGCTCTTCAAGAGCTTCCCTACCGAGATGCATACTAATTGGCAATGGTTTCCCGTGATAAAGAACAGCCACCCGATGATTCTCGCCAACACCAGCAAAATTTACCGCCCTATTGTACAGGTAATCGACAACATTGAACGTAACCATAAACTCGGGCTAGTATTCGAGTTCCAAGTAGGAAAAGGTAAGTTGCTTATCTGCATGGCTGATCTCAACAAAGCGAGTGCTTACCCTGAGGGGCGCGCTTTCTACTCTAGTCTTCTTGAATATATGACCTCTCGTGATTTCGCCCCTAAGACCCATATCACCCTCGATGATTTCCTGCGATTGATAACAACGCCCGTTGTCGAAGGAAAAATTGGAGAACTAAACAACATCTCACCATATTAAAATATGATGCCCTCCGAAGATTATTTCTTAACATTCGGAGGACATCTCACATTGCGGCTCTTCTCATTTTTTCTTTCGGGGACGACGCATGGCCCATCCTTCTTCTGAGAAATCAGGTTCTGGTCCTTTCAGTTCTCGAGCCTTTCTCTTACCCTGCGAGCGACCACCGTCTGAGTGTATAAGACTGCACCAGTCGTCTTTTTTTTGACATATTAATCTGTCGGTTGCATCGTGCCCCCTAGAACTCTTACCACCCTTTTGTGCCCCCTTGTTATCCATTGGTGCCTGATTGGCATCGTTACAGCGAACTGTGCGCCCCTTATAACGGATACCCGTCAGCTGAATCATCACCTTCTTGGCATCTTTTTCTGGTACCTCGAAATAGGAAATTGTGTCAAGCAGGTCAATATGTCCCACCTCCTGTCGTCCACCCACAAAGCGGTTAAGTGTCTGCATCAACTCACCAGGATAGAACCCGTCACGCTTGCCAAGGTTGATAAACAATCGCTTATAACCCTTTGCGGCTTTGTTCTGCAATTTCTGTTTGTCGCTCTGTGGCTTTTTCTCCTTTCTATCGGGAACAACCTCCTCAATCTCCGGAGCCTCGGCATAGTAAGCCAGAAATTTCCCGAACTCCAATGATACAATCTTCTTAATTAGATCCTCCTTGTCGATATACTCAAAATAACGATTGATATCCTGTATGAAAGGAGCAATTTCCTCGTCGTCAACATCCGTCTTCACGATCTGATCCATCACCTTGTAGAGTTGTTTCTTACAGATTTCCTCAGCCGATGGAATCTCTGCCTGTACGAAGGCCTTACCGATTACCTTCTCGATATTACGGATCTTGAACTTCTCGCGTGAGTGGACGATAGATATCGACGTCCCCTTCTTTCCTGCTCGACCCGTACGACCCGAACGATGGGTGTAGTTCTCAATATCGTCAGGCAGTCCGAAGTTGATGACATGCGTCAGGTCATCAACGTCGAGACCACGAGCAGCCACATCGGTTGCGACAAGCAACTGTATCAAATGGCTACGGAACTTCTGCATCGTTAGATCACGCTGCGGTTGGGCGAGGTCACCATGCAATGATTCTGCATTATAACCATCGCGGATCAGTTTGTCAGCAATCTCCTGTGTCTCAGCTTTCGTTCGACAGAAAATAATAGCGAAAATACGCGGATAATAATCCACGATACGCTTCAATACAAGATATTTATCCTTGGCGTTTACCATATAATAGATATGGTTCACGTTCTCCGCACCCTCATTTCGGCTTCCCACCACAATCTCTTGATAATCGTGCAGATAGGTCTTTGCCACTCGCTCCACTTCCTTGCTCATAGTGGCTGAGAACATCAAGGTATTATGTTCCTCATGGAGTGATTCGAATATCTCGTTGATACTATCGGAAAATCCCATGTTCAGCATCTCGTCGGCCTCGTCAAGCACGATGTTCGTTACCTGTTCCAAACGAGCCTTGCCACGGTGCATCAAGTCAACAAGTCGTCCCGGTGTAGCCACTATAATCTCCACGCCCTTCTGTAAAGCACGCATCTGCGGTTCTATGGCCGCACCGCCATAAACGGCCTCCACATGCAGACCATCCATATACTTGGCAAAGTCACGGATATCATCGGCTATCTGAAGGCACAACTCTCTCGTTGGCGAGAGCACCAATGCTTGTGTTTCCCGCCTTGACAAATCAATGTGCTCTAACAGCGGAATACCGAATGCCGCCGTCTTACCCGTTCCCGTCTGAGCTAGAGCAATCACGTCGTTTCTGTTTCCCAACAGATAGGGAATCACCGCCTCCTGTACTGGCATCGGCTGAACGAATCCCAATTCCTCTACGGCCTTACGAATGACCTCGCTGACTCCTAACTCCTTAAATGTTCTCATTTATATGTATTATTATGTCCTATCGAACCACTTCCGTGAATTCCGGCTTGGCTCCCTCTCCCTTACCAACTGTTACATAAATCGTAGAGATGGACTCCTCACCATTCATGCCGCGGCCCTTCACAACAAACTGATAGTCGGTACTATCGTCTGTCACACGCTTTCCAACCGTCTGTGGTGTGCCAAGCGGGAACTGATAACTGGAACAGGCTGCATTGAAAATGGCCGTCTCCTCGTCGGTCACAGGCAATTGTGCGGAGTAATCGGGCAGCTTTGCAACCACACCTCTCTTGTATCCGTTTGCCTTCAAGAAACGGTCGAGTTCTTTCCCAACTGCCAGTATTCTAGCGGTACGCACGCCATAACCTGTTTGTACTTTTGCCTTGGGCAGTGCTGCCTTCAATGCCTCTGTCGAGGTGTTCAGTCCACCGCTGCCGAACGTACAGAAAGGCACCACGGTCTTACCAGCGAAATCGTTCTCCTTGACAAGAGTCGCTATCGGCATAGCATAGGTTCCAAACCAAATAGGATAACCGATGAAAATCACATCATAGTCGGCAATGTTCACATGCAGCGGTTTGAGTGCCGGTGTCTCACCACTCTGCATTTCACGCTGTCCACGCTGGATAGTTGCCTGAAAATCGCCTGAATAAGGCTCCACGGCCACAATACTGTCAATGTCGGCTCCCAATTGTTTTTGCAACTCTTCCGCTACCACCTGTGTGGTACCCGTCTGAGAATAATACAGCACCAGATTCTTCTGTGCATAACCAGTTGCAATAAATGTCGTCAATACCATTGATAATAAGAGTTTTTTCATACGTTAATCTTTTGTTTGGGTTGATTGTTATCTCGTTTTCTTTTCATTAATCGCTGCAAACTTACATAAAATATTTGAAAAAAACAAGAGTTTTCGACGGAAACCCCATTCCAGACAATCCATACTGTCAATATAATCGCAAATACATTTGGTTTTTCACTCACTTTATCATACCTTTGTACTCATTATGAAAATCTGTATATTCTGTTCTGCGAACCAGCAGATAGACCCAGACTTCTTCTCTATGACAGAAGAATTGGGAAAGTGGGCCGCCGAAAACGGTCATGACATCGTCTTTGGCGGTGTAAATCAAGGACTGATGGAATGTGTGGGAAAGGCCGCCAGAGAACACGGTGGTCGAACTATCGGTGTCGTACCAATGATTGTCGAGAAAAGCGGTAGGACAAGCGATCATGTGGACATAGAGATTCCTTGCGACAACCTGAGCGACCGTAAACAGTTGATGATGGACCAAAGCGATGTCTTTGTGGCCCTACCTGGCGGTATAGGCACCCTTGACGAGGTATTTACCATAGCCGCCTCCGCCACCATTGGTTATCACAAGAAGAGGGTGATCCTCTACAACATGAAAGGATTCTGGGACTCTCTTATCAACCTGCTTAATAACCTACAGGCAAAAGGCATGATCCGTGGCGACTGGCAACAATACATCAAAATCGCCAACTCCTTACAGGAGCTGGCGAATCTTATCTAGAATCTTTCTGAATATACCCTCACACTGCTTTCAGGCGCTCAGCCATCGCACGACCAAGAGCCTCGCATTGAGTTTTTGTTTCGGGAGTGAGTGACTGTTTGATCTCCACAGGCTCACCAGTAACCTCGAAGTGCAGTTTCTCGTCATTCCATTTCTGGATCTCTGTCACAGCCTTACTAGCCCATCCATAGGACCCAAACCAACCGAGCAGATGGTTCTTGATGTCACGACCTGCCAATTCGGATAACAACACATCCATCTCATGATAAAGACCCGTATTATAAGTCGGTGCACCGACAATGAGCCCACGATAGCGGAACACATCGCGTATAATATATGAATGATGTGTTTTCGATACGTTATACATTACGATATTCTTGACACCAGCCTCTGAGGCAGCACGGGCGATAACTTCAGCGGCACGCTCCGTATTGCCGTACATTGTTCCATAGCAAATCACCAGTCCGGGCTCTGTCTCATATTTGCTCAACGTGTCATAGATTCCTATCACCTTCTCCACATACTCATGCCATACTGGGCCATGGGTAGCACAGAGATAATCGAGTCGGATACCTACCAGTTTCTTCAAAGCATTCTGCACAGGCGTACCATATTTCCCCACTATATTCGAGTAGTAGCGCACCATCTCCAACCAAAATGTGTCTGTATTGATCTGCGAGTCGACTACGCCTCCATTCAATGCGCCAAAGCAGCCAAAAGCATCGCCCGAGAAGAGTACGTGACTCGTGTTTTCCAGCGTCACCATTGTCTCCGGCCAGTGCACCATAGGGGTCATCACGAAGCTAAGCGTATGATTACCCAATTCAATCGTATCGCCATTCTTCACCTCCAACAGGCCGTTTATCACCCCATAGAAGCCCTCTGCCATCTGGAAGGTCTTCTTGTTACCGATAATCTTAATATCCGGATAGTACTTTCTGATTAATGCCAGACTACCGCTGTGGTCGGGTTCCATGTGGTTTACCACGAGAAAATCAATCTTTCTATCTCCGATTACTTCCCTGATGTTCTCCAGAAACTGCACGAAGAAGTCAACCTCCACCGTGTCGATTAGACACACCTTCTCGTCATCAATCAGATAAGAGTTGTATGAAACACCATTAGGCAAGGGCCATAAACCTTCGAAAAGGTTCTTATTACGATCGTTAACACCGACGTAATAGATTTTGTTTACTATTTCTTTCATATCATGTATTATTTTAGGCTGTTTATTGAACAGAATCCTTTTTCTCCGACAAGGCAGCAAAAGCGTCCTCCAACTCTGCACGCTTACGATCTGCGAACACCTGATCCACGCTATTATGGATGCTCTGACACACATTCGCAGAGAACTGTTGTGCTTGATCAATGATCTCGTCCCACTGCTGTTCGGTCAGACCGTTCTCTAGCATCTCTCGGGTGACACCATCCTTCAACAGACCATATACAAAACCTGCATTGAAATTATCACCGGCACCGATGGTGCTGACAGTATTTTTCTGTTCCACAGAATAACGCTTTTCCACACCACCAACGGTGCGCAACTCCAATGGTTCAGCGCCACAAGTATAGATGAAGTTTTTACAGTAGAAAGATATCTGTGAACGATATACCTGATCGCCATTCTCCAGGCCGAACATCACTTCAAAATCCTCCTTGCTACCACGTACGATGTCTGCCAACTCGAAATTTTCCAAGATATTCGCCCTCAATTTCATCACCTCATCACGATGAGAGGCACGGAAGTTCACATCGTAGTAGAGGATAGCCCCCTGCGCACGGGCATGTTCCAGAAATGTCCTCACCTGATCGCGTATAACCGGATTCACGGCATAGTAAGATCCGTACATCACCACATCATCGGGCTGAATGTCAGGATAGGAGAACTCAAGATGATCATGGGGATGATCCTTATAGAAGATATACTCCGCATCGTTCCTGTCATCAAGGAAAGCCAGTGATATCGGCGACTTCGTCTCCGGCCAGATGTTGACCTTACTAGCATCCACATGATTATCCTCCAAAAAATGGATGATGTTCTTTCCGACCCGGTCATCTCCGGTCTCACTGATCAAGGTTGTGTTCAGGCCTGAACGTCCCAAGGATATCAGACCGTTGAACATTGAGCCGCCTGGTACAGCCCCTATCGGCTGCTCGTCTTTAAATATAATATCGAGAATGGTCTCGCCTATTCCTATTACTTTTCGCATAGTTTCTCTTAAACATTACAAATGCAAAAGTACAAAATAAATATGAAATTTACGATTGGAGATACTGCTTTTCTTCAAAAAAGCAAGATGAATTATATTTTATTTTGTACTTTTGCAAACAGTATGACGAAATACAACACGCATACACTCAAGAACGGTCTGCGCATCATCCATCTGCCATCTGCATCGCAAGTGGTATATTGTGGTTATGGAATTGCCGCTGGCACCCGTGATGAACGAATGAATAGTCAGGCAGGACCGCTGAGCGAGGAGGGCTTGGCTCATTTTTGTGAGCATATGACGTTCAAAGGTACGGCACAACGCAACGCCCTTCAGATCATCAATGCCTTAGAAGGTGTGGGCGGAGAACTGAATGCCTTCACTAACAAGGAAGACACCGTTTTCTATGCCGCAATATCGAAGGAGCACTTCACTCAAGCGGTCGATGTGCTCACCGATATCGTCTTCCATAGTCAATATCCACAACATGAAATCGATAAAGAGGTGGAGGTGATTTGCGACGAAATCGAGAGTTATAACGACACACCTGCAGAACTGATCTACGATGAGTTCGAGAATCTCCTCTTCGAGGGACATCCTTTGGGACACAACATCCTAGGCAACGCAGAACAGTTGCGCACCTACAAGACAGAGGACTTCCTTCATTTCGTACGTTGTCACTATCGCCCCGACAACGCTGTGTTCTTCGTTTACGGTGACATCAGTTTCGCACGCCTCGTCAAGAAACTAGAGAATTTAGAATTTTCGAAGGCCATTAAAATGGCCAATCAGCACTGTTGTTCCATCGGGATAGGACGTTCCGTTGATGGTCAATCGATCATTCTCGACAAGGGCACCCATCAAGCCCATGTAATGCTCGGCACCCGATCCTATGCCTTTGACGACCCGCGCCGCATGACGCTCTACCTCCTTAATAACATTTTGGGAGGACCAGGCATGAACGCCCGCCTGAATCTCTCGCTTCGAGAGCGACACGGTCTGGTATACACTGTTGAGAGCATTATGACTAGCTATTCCGATACAGGTATCTGGAGTGTCTACTTCGGTTGCGATCACGCCGACATCCGTCGCTGTCTCCGACTAGTACGCCATGAACTTGACCGCATGATGATACGTCCGCTCTCCGAGCGCCAACTCTCTGCTGCCAAGCGCCAACTGAAAGGGCAGATTGCCATCGCTTGCGACAATCGCGAACAGTTCGCCCTCGACTTCGGTAAAAGCTATCTGCATCTTGGTCAGGAGCGCGACTTGGATCGACTATTCCAACGCATCGATGCTATCAAGGCCGAAGACATCCAACAGGTAGCCCGTAAGTTGTTCGTCCCAGAGCGTCTCACCACCCTGATCTTCCGATAATCACTCTAATGAACATATATGTTCACTAACCTGTTGTTTCAGTTCCTCCCAGTTTCTGAAGCCGAGGGACTTCTCATTGTGCAGTAGCTGCACTAGGATATCGCCTGCGACATTCCTATAGAAAACCATCTGCAGGTTGGCTGCCATCGGCAGAATTTCATCCATGCCCATGCCCCCAGTATCGACACCCATCAGTGTCAGCAGACGATAGAGATTCGTGTCATGTCCAAAACGCAGATCTGCACCTACACCACCCCTGGTAATAGCCGCATCAGCGTCGGCCTCGATACGACGCCAAAGTGAGACGGCACTGCGGGCGGGAATCCCACCGTTTAGACTCTCATCACCATTACAGATGGTCATACGCTCGTTGTTCATCGCATAGACAGCCTCCATTTCCTCTCTTGTGAAGATATCATAGAGAGAAACGTCCAGTTCCACATCCTGTATATCGGAGGCGATAGTATGCAGTTCCGTGAACAATCGCTCAGGATTCTCAACCTTCGACGGATCGATAAACAGTGTCTTGACAAAACGGTCAGTCGAGACCGTTAGTGGCACATGGGTACGGCTCTCCAGAGCCTTCTCCTCTGGCGAGGTATAGGCGATCCAAGCCATATCCTCTTCGCAAGTCACGGGCAAGATATCCAATGAGGGATTCTGTGCCTGAAGTTCGGACAGGAAGTTCAGCATACTGCTTCTGCAACGGCCAACGGTACTAGAGTGAGCTGTCAGATGAGCCTCGGCCGTGAAGAGGTGAGGGAAGCGCTGAAACATTCTTTGGGCAATACCTCGATGCTGACGACCTCCGAGTGGAGTCAGCCTGCCACCATGCCCTTTGGCATTCTTCCATATCAGCGACAGTCGCTTGCGAACGCTCTCGCCTAGGTCCGTCAGGTTTTTCTGATTAGCGAACTGATTGTTTACCCATCTGTACCTCTCGTCGCTGGGCAGCCAGCGCGACCCATGCCGCCCATAGTGTGAGATGTAGAACGCCACATAGCCGTCGGGCACTGGTTGAATGTCTGGCATTGCCACTCCCGACTCTATGGGATAAGCATAATACACACCACCCAACTGCTGGAGTGATTTCTCTTGCGCCATCACTCCTACGACTGCGAAGATTAAAGTAGCAAGCAGTATTTTTCTCATCTGTTGATATTGTCTAATCCTAACGCATCAGGCGCCAGTCGATGCCGAGGGGGTTATTTCTCATCTCCGTCACAAGATACAGGCCGAGCGTCCTGTCGTACTCTATCCACATGTCCGTCTGATCAATATCAGCACGGACATGTATCTTTTCCATGCCACTATCATCCTGACTGCGCCAAGTGATATCATCGTAGAGGAAGAAGCCTTTCTGTCGCAGGTGGTCCATAGCCTGACGGGAGATGAAGGCGACGGTGCCCTGAGACTGATACACAGCACCGTCGGTAGGGATATCCCAACAGAAACCCGTGGCATTCTCCACGACAGAACGGGAAAGGACATACTGTGCCTCCTTGCAAGTAACGACCAGCGTGTCGCCTTGCCAGCCATAGACGAGTGGCCATGTACGGAACTGTTGATTTAACGTATAACTGATATGAAGCGTCTTGGTCGGAGCAAAGTCTGGGTTTGCCCGGCGTAAAGTCTGGGTTTGCCCGGCATAAAGTAGCTGTGTACTGGCATCTGATGATTGTTTTGGCTTCCTCGGGTCTTTAGAGACATAGAACACGAGGTCACCGCCCTGCATCAGGTCGGCATGTGTGATGCGTGCGTCTGTCAATTCACGGCCGTTGAAGGTCACACGCTCGAAGCGGGTGCCCCGCCCTTTGACGACAGCATGCACGGTCTTACCATTACATAACTGCAACAACCATTCAGAGAGAAGCGGAACGTGGAGCAGATAGTAATCCTGTCCAGCATTGGGATAGAGTCCCAGCTGATGAAAGGCGAGCCACGATGACATCGCGCCACTATCGTCATTACCAGGCAGTCCATCGGGTTGATCGCTATAATGCGCTGTAACAATCTGGCACACACGGTCGGAGGTAAGGTCAGGACGTCCTATCCAGTGATAGAGACAAGGGGTGAGGAACGACGGCTCGTTACCCACATTATAGCGCCCTCGCTCAAAGAATAGGTCAAGTCGGCGACGGAAAGTCTCGTTGCCGCCACAAACCTCGATAAGTGCGGCCACGTCGTGGGGGATACTCAGCGAGTATTCTGCCGACAGGGCCTCGTAGAAGAACGTGCTCCACCACGGTAGGTACCAGGGGGCCACCTTCGTCACTGGCGTATAGGGGATGAGAGGCTTAAAGACCTTCGAACGGCCCCAGGGCACGGAGTCAAGCCAGACCCCATCAGCATCACGAGGCATGATATAGCCCCGCACATCATCCCATTCATAGTCGCTACGCCAGAGGTTCTTCCAGTTCTGCGACTGACGGAGAAAACGCTCACAGATATCCATGCGCCCCAAGCCCTTGGCCACCTCAGCGATACAATAGTCGTCGTAGGCATACTCGATGGTACGAGTGCCGGCACGGTCTATGCCATAGGGGATATAGCCCAAGCGATTATACTCGAGGAGACCGCCCCTTCCATGCTTCTCATGATCAGCTCCTGGATCGGACTCCGCATCCTTCAACATCGCCTCAAGAGCCAGATTGTAATCAATACCCTTCAGTCCTTTCACATAGGCATCGGCAATGACCACATCGGCATTCGAGCCGCCCTGCGTACGACCGTTACAGTCACCACTGCGTGCATCGGGCATATATCCCTCACGTCTGTAGATATTCAACAGAGCGTTTACAATATCAGTCTCACGCTGCTCGTCGAGCAGGGTGATGAGCGGAGTTGACGTACGATAGGTATCCCAGATAGCATAGAAATCATCGTAATAGGGTGTGTCCGCCCACTTCGGGTTCTCACCAGTCTTGTCGACAGGCATCAGCATCGTGTGGTAAAGAGCTGTATAGAACATCCGACGCTGAGAATCGGAACCTTTGATCTGCACCCTGCTCAGCAGCTGCTCCCAACGTTCGCGAAGCCTGCCTAACTGCGTGTCGAAGTCGCAGTCGGGGATATTCCGCCTGGCCTGCTGGGTACTGACATAGGAAATGCCGATCCTGATATTGACAAGTGTGTCAGAGAAATGAAGGGTGGTCGTCTGTCCACTACCTGCAGAGGAGAACGGCCTGTCACTAGTCAGAAAGAAATAGACCGTATAGGCATCACCATTGTTCCAACCTCCTCGGACACGAGAGAAACCACACGCCTCATGGTCACCCATCACCTCTACCTCAGCATCGACAAACTGCTGCTGTTCACGCAGATCAGGGATAGAGTTCTTACCCAGATAATGAGTGGCATTGATGAACAGCAAGCCTTTAGTTGGATAATGGATACGATAGAAGGCACACCGCTCAGAGGTTGTGATCTCCGTACAAATGCCACTCTCGAAGGTCGTAGCATAATAGCCAAGCGAGAATTCCTCTTTAGCACGACGCTGCTCGTACGTTTTCTGATCCTCGTTTCCAATGACGGGTTGTATCAGGATATTACCATATTTCTGTCCCCCACCCGTACCACTAACATGAGTCTGTGAGAAGCCCGTCACCACCTCCGGCATGGGAGCCCATCCTGCATTTGGTTTTACTGTACAATCGGGACCTGGTTTACACATACCAAAGGGCATCGAAGGACCAGGAAACGTGCGCCCCACGCCCTCACTGCCAATACGCGGATCGACATCGTGCCATACTTGTGCCACCATTGTTATTGAGACAAACAGGAGACAAGCGGTAAGTATTACTATACTCTTTTTCATATTGATTACGGATCATTATTTCGGTACCTCGATGATGGCACGACACCCTTCCTGATAGGTGGTATCAAATAGGAGATCACCACCTAAACCAACAGCATGACGCTTGGCCAAAGGCAGACCAAGACCAAGGCCCTCAGACAGATCATCAACCTTCGTGAAAGGTTTGAAGATCAGATCCTGGGATTCTTCCGGCATTCCTGGTCCTATATCCTCGACGATAAAGCGGATAGATGTATCCGTCTGTGAAACACGCAATAGGATATGCTGACCATCAGAGTACTTGGCTGAGTTGTAAAGCAACTCTCGGAGTGAGCGTACCAGATACAGGTGATTAGTCAGGATACAGAAGCTATCACTCAGTTCCGACACAAAAGAGATGGTCAGACCAGGGAAATGGGTTTTTGTATATTCGATGCTTTCCCTAGCCAGTTCGTTACACGACACCTCATCACTTCTACGACTCAGCAACTCCTCAGAAGCTCCTGTTTCCGAACTATCGAAGAGCATAAGTACCATACGTTTCAGGTGGATGGCATTGTACTTCATCATACCTGTGATGTCATGCAACTCCTTATCGTGAAGGGCGCCACCCCCGCCGTCATTGTGCGACGAGAAGCTGTCGCGCAGCACATTCGCAAAACCAAGAATGATGTTCAACGGTGTACGTATCTGATGCGACACGTTCTGTATAAACAGACTCTTCTGCTTAACAGCCTCTTCTGCCATCTTCATGGCATGCACCAATTCCTCATTACGTTCCCGGGTCTCTTCTGTGGCTTGATGAATACTATGCATATGCTCATGGAGTGAGCGCTGCATAGCTGCAAAGCTGTTTTGCAACTGACCAAGGACATCTTCACGTGTGGAAGTTGGAATCATTTCATCATAATTGCCATCAGCTATCTTCTTCGAGAACCCCATCAACTGATTAATGGGCTGAATGGTACGACTTACAGAGCGCCTACACAACCATAGGATGCCCAGTAGCCCGACGATGATAAGTGCGATGACAACATAGGTCAGCCGGTGATAGCTCTTTAGGATATCACTATCTGGACAAACCAGTGCGAGGCTCCAGTTTGTACCAGGTACTGGACGGTAGCACACATGGCAGAGCTGATCGTCGATGGTGATGTGCATATTTCCTTGTTTACCAGCCGTCATCTCATGCCCCAAGGCAATCCTGTCGGAATGAAGAACGGGATCAGCATCAGTAAAGATGGTCTTCCTAAAAAGACGCATCGTATCGGGATGGATAAAGTAACGCCCATCGCCGCCAAGGAGAATAAAATAAGTATTGGGAAGGCTTTGATCAGTGGAGTTGAGAATTCTGGAAAGTTGACTGAAAGCGAGATCCACGGAGATAACCCCCGCGATGTGCTCGCCATCTGGACGAAGGGGTTTACAATAAGTAGCGATAGCCTCATTATAATCGATTGCTCCTTCTGTATGTTCACAGAAAGGATCCACCCAACAAGCCTTCCCAGAGTCTATCGGAGCCTTGTACCATATCTTGTCGAAATAGTCGAAGTCTGGTTCACGGACGGTGATAATCGTATCACCATCATTGATGGTGAAGACAGAGAAGTAACGGCCATATTGAGGAAATGTATTAGGCACGGCGCTGACGGAACAACTACGTACCTGACGGTTAAGGCTCACAATACGGTGAGAGGTCGACTGCAACGAATCGGGTGTGAAATGCTCTTCAAGGAGCCACGTGTTAGCATCGGTCGAGGTCTCTATCGTGCTCATGTAGTTCCTGACACGTTGTGTCATAGTATTAAGCATACTGTTAGCACGCTCCGAGGCTTCCTGACGGATAAAAAATCGCGACTGGAGGTATAATGCACCCAAAGCCGCGATAAAGGTTGGTGCGACCATCAGCAGAATGCCAAGACAGAGTTTCGTTGAGAGACTTCGTCTAGGCGAGTGAAACTCGGATATTAGTTTTCGAAAGATATTACTCATGAGACTCCTCCTTCTTCTTTTCGAACTTCACCCGCCGTCCCATCGTCTTCTCCGTATCATTTCCTGCGACATGAAGCAGATGGTTAAGTTGGTCAATGATGACGTCGGTCTGTTTCTGAATATTGCTAACTTCGTGATCAATCTCCTCCTGACTGATATCGTGATAGTTGTTGCACAAGGTTGTGACACTCTTGTCGATGGCGTCTGAAGGTCCTGTCATCTGATTGGTCATGTAATGAAGAAAGGTTGTCTTCGTGCGATCAGCCTCCTGAGCCCTCTTATAAGCTTTCCGTAGTACCTTACTGCGTTCACGCAGTGTAGTTGACAACTCCTTCAACTCGCTGACATGAGCTACTAACGACTGCTGCATCTTCTTGAAGTGGTCCTGTAACTGTCCTACCTCATCTTCTCGAGTGGTGTCTGGAATCACTTCGTCGTAGTTACCATCGGTTATACGCTGTGTCGAGCGAGTAAGCATATTCAATGGTAGCAACTGACGATGTAAAACTGTACGACAGAGTACAAAGAAGAGTAATAGTCCGATAATGGCAATAGCAACCACATAATAAAGCAGTCTGTTGTATTCACCGAAGATATCTTCCTCAGGATAAACAACACCAATACTCCAATGGAGGTTCTCTAATGCACGTCCCGGCACCTCCAGACACTTGAAGGGTTTGAAGAATATATACCATTTCTGGTCATCCATGTAGAAAGGCTTAAACCCCGACTCACCAGCCACCATCGCTTTGCCAACCTTTAAGACCGAAGGGTCTGCACCTTGATCCATCTGAGAGAATACCGTCTGATGCAACAGCTTTTCCGGATCAGGGTGTACGATATATGAACCGTTACTCGCCAATAGAACGCTATAGCCATTGTCGGAGGGTTTGGCAGACAGAATAATTTGCGACAGTTGACTAATGGCTAGATCGACGGCCACCACTCCCACACACTTTGCACTACGATCGTAGATGGGTAAACAGAAAGTGGAGATTGCCTCACCCTCGGTACTATCGTTCTTCAATGGGTTCGTCCAACAGGTTCGCCCAGTCCTCATAGGTTCAGTATACCATACCTGCTCCGTATAGGGTCGGTTGGCGAAGGTCTCTTGCGTCACCAATTCCGACTGACCACCAGAATTCTCCCTGTTGTCCTGACGATGAACATAGGCCATAAACAATTCACGATCAGGATAATAATTCGGTTTAAAGGCAATTGCACAACCCACGATATTGGGGTTACACTCTACGATTTTCCGACTATAAATGAACATGCGATCTGGTTGGTCAAGATGTGCTAATAGTTCCCAATAGAAGTTGCCAACCGACTGCTCCACGCCCAATAGGATGTTGTCGACATGCTGCGCCGTTCCCTCCAGTGTCTGCTCCGCATCATGCATTGCCTCTTCCCTTAAAGCCTTACGCGAAAAGTAGAACATCACTGCCAAAGAAAGCGAGAGCAGCAACGCAATCTCAAAGCAAACCATCAGGCTTAGTTTGAGCGACAGAGTCTTGGGAATGAATCTAGACAGCCTCAACATATCTCATACGACGACATATCAGCCACACCACCACTATTCCCGCCACAGCGACAGACAGGAGAACCAGCCCCAGCCAAAGCAAAGGCTTCTGGGTATCCTCTCTCGGCACTACGACAGCCACCGACCAATCAATATATTCTATCGGTCCATAATATACCGTCGATGGCACACCATCGATCTCCATATCAACCATTCCGCTTTTCTTCTCTTTGAGGTCGCAAATAATGTCCTTATCCTTGATTGGTACACTCTTCTCCACCGGATAGGCAATACAACCACCATCTTTGTTGAGGACAACGGTATAAAAGTCGAACTTCCTATTCATACGATACATATTCAACATATCGTCCTCTCTGCCATCATCGTCAATCTGCTGCAGTTCCTTGGTCAACCATTCAAAGGTCATGTCCGCTCCGCAAACACAGACCAGATGCCCTGCCACGTTGTAGATTGGTTTAACAAAGGTGCAATAATGACCACTAATACTCGTTCCGTCATAGTAATAATATGGTTCAGACCAGAAACTCTTTCCCAGTTCCTTTGCACGTACATACCAGTCAGACTTCGTATAGTCATGACGGGCTGAGCCCACTTGTCGAACAACGAACTCACTACTATCGACATGGTGCACATAAGGCTCAAACCACCTTCCCTTCTGCTCGAAATAGTTGGGTTCGAAGGCAGCAAAATAGCCTCTCACATCAGGGTTCAGACTTGTCTTACTTTCCAAGGCAGCGACCACCGTTTCTGGAGAACTCATGTGTTTCTCTACTTCATCGAATACGTTCTTTGCATTCATCTCCATACCTCTGATGGTTTTGGCAATCTTTTCGGAAGCGACATTCATCATACCTACATAACGGACATGGGACTCTGCTCTTACAGCATGATAGCATATCCTGAAAGATAAGGCTAATACGACTATCATGACTACCAACATTGTCAGTAATACATATCGACTTAACTTATTAACTATAGGTTTGGGTATCTGTTTCACGGATCAATCTTTCTGGTTTATGGCTTTTAGTAGTGCAAAAGTATTGCTTTTTTTTCTGAACACCAACACATCCTCCCGTTTTTTTATATTTATTTCTTCTTAGAGCCCTAGCATCACAAAACTTCTTATAATAATAGTCTGGGCAGCCACAAAAAAGGCTGCCCAGAGGAGATCATGATGTTATTAGGTTATTCCATTTAATAACCAGCGTTCTGCTGCCAGTTAGTGTTTGTGTTAAGTACCCCTTGCGGAATAGGGAACACGCGACACTCCTTATCGAAACGAGCCGTTGGGAAGCCCTTGCGATGAAAACCATACTCATCCTCGAAATGCCCAAAACGGATCATGTCGTTACGACGCCAATTCTCGTCGAACAACTCACGACCACGCTCTGCATAGATATCCTCCAGCGATGGAGCTTCTGTGATCAGTGGCGCATGTACGTAAGAACGGATCTCGTTGAACAAGGTTTGAGCAGTCTGGTCATTTGTGACAGATGCACCACGGGTGATAGCCTCAGCCTTCGTCAGCAGGATATCGGCGTAACGGAAGATGGGCAAATCGTTTGACTGATTGCGCCCGTTGATAAAGTCCTCGCGGATTACGAAGTATTTCACCGACTTATAGCCCTGACTCCAACCCTTCACGTCCTTACCCGTATTCAACATGGCACAGTCAGCAGGATAGAGTGACGTGTTCTTAATACCATCCTCATACTCGACATAATGCGGATCACCCTCAGCGTCGACCCATTTCAGACGGATGGTTTTGTCGAGACAAATCGCCTCATCTTTGTACTTATACGGTGTAGAGGTCTTAGCATATGTCGTAGGATCAAACATGTAAATCTGTCCAGCCAGAATATTCTCCTGACGATCATCACTCTCCAATGCCATCAACACATCGGCGAATTCGGGTGAGATAGAGAAGTTTCCACCCGTGGAGTTTCCTATATCAGAGCCGAAATAGCCTGCACCACCATTGCCATCGTTACGTCCCTGACGCCAGATACGCGGACGACAATACTGGAAGCCCTGTGCAGTAATGGCGTCATAAGGCATCGCGTAGATAAAATCCTTCACCTGATAACCATTATTGGGCCAGAACTTCGAACGATAACCGTCGGCACCCTCAGAAAGACTAAACTGACCTGAGTTGATGATATCGTCGCAAAGAGTCACCACATCGTTCAGATGCTCATTATTATAATTGGCAGCATCGTATGCGGTCACATCACTAGCAGTATAGACGGGCCAGTTAATATAAAGTTTCACTAAAAGAGCCTCGGCAGTATAACGTGTCGGCTTACCGTAAGTACTGACATCCACATTCGCAGGCAGCAATGGTATGATAGTCTTTAGTTCGCTCTCAATCCAACGAGCTACCTCGGCACGCGGTGAACGGTTGATCTGCTCACCATCAACAGCCAAGTGATCGAGGATTGGTGTGTCACCATAGCTATCCATCAGAATCCATGAATAGAAAGCACGCATATAACGGGCTTGGGCCGTACCATCTTTCTCCTCACCACCCATGTTCAGGATCACACGGTTGGCCTTAGTGATGCCGGCAGCCACCTCTTCATACCAACCCGTGGAAGCGCTGCTAGGATCAAAATTATGCAGAGAGCACTGAGCATATATTCCACCGTCAGCATAATCGCCATCGAAACTGATGCCCACCCACTCGTCGGATGACAGAGCCTGCGACTCCATATAACGACGTCCCAGAGTACCACGCAGATGGAAATAGACATCGGCCATCTGAGCCTCCACGGCAGCCTCGCTATCGGGATATTCCGTGAACTGTGCCTCGGGGATCACATCCAGATCAGTACAGCTGGCAGTCATTGCCATCAGTCCAGCTGCAAGAAATATTCTTATATTTGTTTTCATATATTATCCTTGTATTTTAGAAGTTAATCTTAGCACCAATGATAAACGAACGTGTGTGAGGATAGAAAGTCTCCCGGTAATCGATGCCGGGATCAAGTCCACCAAGGTTTACCTCCGGGTCGATACCACTATAACCGGTAATCGTCAGCAGATTGTTACAGGTTGCATAGAGTTGCATACTCTGCGCCCATCCACCAAGTTCCTTAAAGGTATATCCGAGCGTTAGTGTTGAGAGACGCAGATAACTGCCATTCTCGATATAATTGTCACCAGGAATATGAGCATTAGCATCTGCTTGCCATTTCTTATCGTTCACCATTTCAGCGAGCACGTTCTTGCCACCAGCCAGATGTCCTTGGAAACTATAGTGAGCCTTGGTGGCATTCAGGATCTTATTACCCAGCACGCCCTGGAAGAAAGCCGTAAGACTCCAGTTCTTATAATTCAGTGTATTGCTCCATCCATAAACGAGTTTCGGCTGTGCATTGCCGCAATTCGCCTTGTCGTCGTAGCCAGGATTAGAAGTTACCCAGTTGCCATCGGCGTCCTGATAGGTGTCAGGCTGGATTTTTCCTTCACCGTCCTTGTGTTTCTCAAGATCACCAACATAAAATACGCTATTACCGTTGGTATCATAGCCGGCATGCCTGTATGTCCAGAACGTACCAAGAGGTTCGCCCTCCATGATGCGCTGTACGTCAGCATTAGAGGCGATGCCGCCGATATTCGGGTTACCATAATCCACATAATCAACGCTGTATGTAGAATTAGAGAGCTTATCAACCGTATTCCTATTATGAGAGAGGTTCAGCGTTGTCTGCCACTGGAAGTCCTTCGTCTTGACGGGAATGGCATTGATTGTGAATTCGACACCGTTATTGGTGATATCGCCCACATTAGCACGAATCCAGTTCAGAGGATAGACGCTTGTTGAAACAGCGTAGTTCCAGATTAGGTCGGAAGTCTTCTTGTTGTAGTACTCAATACTACCATTGATACGTCCACCAAGGAAAGCAAAGTCAAGGCCGATATTCAACATTGACGTACGTTCCCACTTCAGATCGGGATTGGGATTGTTCTGTGCCTCAATACCATACATCGTATACTTGGTTCCATCGGGCAAGATATACTCAAACGAGTTGCTGTTCAGACCATAGGTGGCGATAGCATCATAAGCACCAAAGCCCATGGCATTACCACTGACACCATAACCTACACGGAGTTTGAGTTGATCAAAGACACTCTGATTTTTCATAAAGTCCTCTTCTGTGATATTCCATGCTGCAGATACAGAAGGGAAGGTTCCCCACTTATGATCGGCACCAAACACGGAAGAGCCGTCACGACGAATAGTAGCCTGCAGCATATATCGGCTATTAAACGAGTAATTGGCACGTCCATAGAACGAGATATTACGGATGGTTGCCTTGGAAGATCCTGTCACATCAGTGATTCCATTGATATTATTGGCATAGCGGAGATTCCAGAAACCAGTCACATCGTTGTAGAAGTTATTGACAGTGACACCGAACCCATCACCATTGGTTCGCTCCTCCCAGCTATAACCTGCCATCAGACCGAGTTTATGCACCTTGTTAAGAGTGACATCATAGTTTCCATAAGTCTCGAAAGTCTGGTTATGACGCAGGTAGGTATCTCGATGAGCACGACCGTTATAACCTTTTTCCATCTGAGTCTGGTGGGTCTGATACCAACTATAGGTGTTCTGTCCGCTGTCGTATGAGTAGTTGACATGCCATACCAGTCCCTCCACAATCTTCATAGAGGCCTTAGTGATAAACTGCAGACGTTTCCACTCGTTCTCATTACCATTCTCATAGATCATTGACAGCGGGTTGTAATTAGCAGAACCGACATACGACTCATACCACGTGCCATCCGCATTCTTCACGGGGTTGGTAGGTGAATAGTAGTTCATGGCATCAAGCACACTCTTACCAGAGTTTGATGAGCCGCCGCCACTCATGGGCACACCCTTATGCTTGCCTTGCATGGCATTCAAACCGAGAGAGAGTTCTAGGCGATCCTTCAGGATCTTGGTGGTCAACAATGAACGGGCATTCACACGGTTCATCCCTGTTCCGCGTACCACACCCTCACGATTCATATAGTTGACAGATCCCATGTACTTGGTTTTGGCATTACCACCAGAGATACTCACATTATGATTATGACTGAATCCTGTTCGAAGAACTTCATCCTGCCAGTCAGTATCACCACCGCCATCTTGCTCGGCACCGATAAGACCAGAGGAACGGAGCTGTGAGGCTGATGCCATATCAAGCGTCTTCAGTACATTGTCAAAAGCAACATAACCATTATAGGTCACGTTCGTTTTCCCCTCCTGACCACTCTTGGTGGTGATAATGATGACACCATTTGCGGCTTTAGAACCATAGATTGCCGTGGCCGACGCATCGCGGAGCACATCGATCGACTCGATATCGTCGGGAGCCACCATCGAAATGTCAACACCAGGAATTCCGTCGATGACATAATACGGCTGCATAGCATCTCCTGTACGCAGTGAAGAGGCACCGCGGAGGGTGATAGAAGGAGTTCCTGAGGGGTCGCCACTAGTGGTTACCGTCAGACCTGCCACCTTTCCCTGCAGCATCGAAGCTGGATCGGTGAACACACCTTTGTTCAGATCCTCCGACTTCACTGTAGTGATAGAGGACGTTACATCTTTTCGTCGCATGGTACCATAACCGACTACCACCACCTCGTTGAGCAACTTACTGTCTTCCTGCATGACAACTGTCATACTATTGGTCGCAGCCAGTGTCTGGGGGGTATAGCCCACATACGAGAAGCTTATCTTTGCCCCTCGGTTGACGGTCAGCGAGAACTTTCCGTCAATGTCGGTCACAGTACCGTTGTTGGTTCCCACTTCCAGGATACTCACACCAATCAGCGGTTCGCCTGTTGCATCCTGTACAATTCCGGACACCTTGTTCTGTGCCACCATCACTGTACTGCAGAACAGGAAGAACACGAAGAACAGCGCCTTCTGTGTTCCTTGTTTCAGATTTAGAATCATTCGCATAGATACATTAATTAAAGTTAGTATTATTACATTAGTTGTTTATTTGTACGTCGGCATTTTCCGTTACAAGGGGTACTGTCTGCCTTATCAGTTCTTCACGTCCCACTTGGATGAATCCCTCACCCTTGCATGGTCGCTTGTCAATTGCCAGCGAATCCGCTTCTCCTAAGTTCAAGTTTACACAGACATGATTAAAAAAGATATCCTTCACCTTTCCTGGCACTTCACCACCTACAAAACAGCCATTCTCACTGTTAGCGGTGATATGGTTGAACCAGATACGGCTCACCTCACCGCAACGCCCTTCAACTTGTCCTTTTGGGAAACGCCAGTTGGCATCCTTATGATTACCATTGGCCCGGGGATAGCTCGTCACATAAATCGGCTCTGCCTTACCCCACCACACATCACTCCACAAATGACAGTCGAGATGGATATTCGAAAAAACGATATCGGTCACTGTTCCTTCGTCACGGTTCTGGATCCCTAAGCCACGGTTAGAAGCAGTGATAATACAATTGTCGACCAACACGTTATAGATAGAATCCATATTCTCACTACCAATCTTAATTGCGCATGAACGCGAGGACATCACACAGTTTGTCACAGTGATATCGTGGCAAGAGCCATACCGTTCGAACTCCCGGCGATTCTTCAGACATATACAATCATCGCCCGATGTGATATGACAATTGGAAATGCGCACATGTCTCGAATGGTCGAGATCGATACCGTCGCCGTTACGAATCTTCAAATTGTTCAGTAGGTTGATCCCGTCGATGACCGCCTCATCGCAACCAATAAGATGCACCGTCCAGTATGCACCTTCACGGATGGTCACGTCACGGATAGTTAGGTTTTTCACGGCAGTCAGGGTCAAAACATGTGGACGGGGGTCAAAACTCTGATCAGCTAAAGGCTTTAACTCGAATGAATCATCCAACTCCGCGCCCATAAAAGCGATGCCGTTGCCATGGATGGTTCCCTTGCCTGTAATACTGATATTCTCCGCATTGTTAGCCCATAGCCAGAGCATCCCCTCGCCTCTGTTCTCGCCAAAGGCACTCAGATGATAGATATTCTCGTTGGGATGAGCTTTCAGAATGGCCGTGGACTCCAGATATAACTCCACGTTACTCTTCAACTCAATGGGACCAGCTAGGAAGGTATGATTACGAGGTAGTAGCACCCTACCGCCTCCATCTGCCGAGCACTGATCGATTGCACGTTGTATAGCCATAGCATCGTCTGTCACTCCATCGCCCACCGCACCTGTGTCTGTCACGTCATAGATTATCTGTCCCCTCCCGGAAGAACACGTCAACCATAGTAAGAGAGCACATAAGAATATCCTTTTAGTCATTAATAATTAGTAGAATTGTATTTAGATTGCAAAGATATACATTTTCCTGAACCAGACAAAACTTTCACAAATATTTTTTCGTATCTTTGTCGCCGGAAAGAAATAACAAACAATCAGTACGCTAAATGACAGATATCTGCTGCATCGGACATATTACCCGCGACAAGATTATCACCCAACGCCCTCCCAACACCGTCTACTGTGCCGGAGGGTCAGCCTTTTATATCGCCTGGGCATTACAAGCCCTTCCGCAAAAAGTCAGTTTTCACATGATCACCTCTGTCAGTCGGGAGATAATGCCCGAGGTAGAAAGACTCAGAAAAGGCGGTATCCGCGTCACAGCCTACGAGAGTCCATTCAACGTGTTTTTCGAGAACACCTATGGTGAGAATATGGATGACCGTACCCAACGAGTACTCGCGAAATCAGATTCCTTTACCCTTGACCAACTGAGGAATGAAGAAGCAAAGGTATTCCATCTCGGCACATTGTTGGCCGATGATTTCGCACCGGAGGTGGTGGATTTTCTCGCAAAGAAAGGTGATGTATCGATAGATGTACAAGGCTATCTGCGCAGGGTGATACCTGACGGGAACGGAGCATGGAAGGTGATCGCTACAGACTGGCCTGATAAACTGCGCCTACTACGCCATACCGCCATCCTAAAAGTGAATGAACAGGAGAGTCTGGCACTCACCGGCCTTGCCAATCCACATACCGCAGCCGAGCAGATTCAAGACTGGGGCGTGCGCGAGGTAATCATCACGCTTGGTAGTGGTGGATCGGTGGTTCTGGCTGAAGGCCGTTTCTACGAGGTACCAGCCTATCCGCCACAAACTGTTGTCGACGCCACAGGCTGTGGCGACACTTACAGTGCAGGCTATCTCTACTGTCGTGCACAAGGAATGGACTATATCGAAAGGTGTCGCTTTGCTGCCGCCATGTGTACACTCAAACTAGAGCATACTGGCCCCTTCGAACACACCATCGACGATGTGCATCGCATCATCAATGGAAAATAAATACCTATGCGTACTGGCGCATATACTGGCGCATAGCCTTACGGGCCGTACCCAGACGATGCTCGACCGACTTATAACCTTCACCAAGACGGAGGGATATCTCGCTGACCTTCATACCACCATAGACATGGAGGCGGTAAACCTCGCGACAATTCTCCGGCAAACGGGCCAATCCGCGCTCCAACCCCTCCATAACCTCACGGACAGAGAAGATTGAATCTGTGGATATCTCCGTACTACACACGCCTTTGATATAGTGCTCATACTCCTCAAAGGTGGCATGTCGACGATAATAGTCACTGATCAGATTACGTGCCACGGTATAGACCAGACACGGCAGGGTCACCTCAGAGATCATCTTATCAGTGGTCAACAACCTGAGGAAGACATTCTGTACGATGTCCTCTGCCAGATCGCTACCACCGAGACGGCTACTGACAAACGCCAGCAGCTCGTCACGGTGAGCAATATAATAATCGGTTATTAGCTGATGATTCTTCATGGTTTAATGTTCTTACTCGTTCTCCACCTTACGGATGGTTCCATCCTCATTGTAGAACAGACGCTGTACCTTCAACGAGCGCAGATGTGTAACATCGTTGGAAGGAACACAATCGTGGTAGAACAGGAACCACTCACCCTTGTACTCTACAATGCTATGATGGGTAGTCCAACCAACAACCGGGTCAAGCAGCACTCCCTGATAGGTAAATGGTCCGTAGGGGTTGTCACCGATGGCATAGCAAAGGAAATGACTGTCACCAGTAGAATAACTGAAGTAATACTTTCCGTTATACTTATGCATCCATGATGCCTCGAAGAAACGATGAGGATCACCAGCCTTCAGTGGCTTACCTTCCTTATCGAGAATGACTACCTCATGCGTAGCCTCAGCGAACTGCAGCATATCATCGCTCATGCGAACAACAGAACTCGAGAGAGCAGGCACATCGGCTGGTGCATAGAGCTGTGTCTTCTTGTCGGGGGCAGGACCAAGATCGACACCCTCCTTAAGAAGCTTCTCCGGCGACTTGTACCACTGAAGCTGTCCACCCCAGAGACCACCGAAATAACAATATATCTGACCGTCGTCATCCTTAAACAGGCAGGGGTCAATGCTGAAAGAGCTACGGATGGGATGCTCCTGAGGAACAAACGGCCCTTCGGGCTTGTCGGCCACAGCCACACCAAGATGGAACACACCATTATAGTCTTTTGCAGAGAATACCAGATAGTATTTACCATCTTTCTCTATCACGTCATTATCCCACATCTGCTTCTCTGCCCAAGGCACCTGGTCTACATGAAGAATCATACCATGATCGGTCACCTCGCCATTTTCCACGTCATCCATGGAGATAACGTGGTAGTCCTTCATCTGGAAATGTCCGCCATCGTCGTCGAAGGCAGCACCAGCCTCCCAATCATGAGAAGGATAGACGTACAGGCGTCCGTTGAAAACATTTGCAGATGGATCTGCATAATAATCTTTTGGAAAAAGATAACGTGGAAGTTTTGCCATATTTCTTGTTTTTTATTTGTTACTTATCATCCTTTATAGTCTCATCATCCATAGCAGTGTGCTTCCAGCTAGAACATCTCCGGAATACTGCCGGACGATGGCGGATGCCGCCGCATCCTGACCGCCCGACTGTTTCTGGTTCAAGGATGTACCAGTCAGGCTACTCTTGCCAAGGCCATCCTTGGGTTCTCTCTGCGCATTCGCATGCTGAGTGAACAAACAAACTACTAATATAACTACTAACCTATAAAAATATCTCTTTGTCATTTATCTTTCTTATCTCAGTTGTTGTCAACCTGACTGGCCGCATTCCGGCGTCGCGCTGCCAACTCTGCCTGCATGTTTTCGTTGTATTCCTTTGTTATCGGATAGAAATGAAGTGACAAGACACCTATGCTAAAGAGGATAGCAGGCACAATACTCGATACCAGACGAATACCCTCCATCGCACTCTCATTCTGTATGGATACATTCCCAGAGACATAACCGAACATTGAGATGATGATGCCGGCAATGGCACCTCCGAGACCTAGGCCCAGCTTCAGTGCCAAAACGATACCAGAGAAGCAAAAGCCCGTGGCCCGACGATGATTCTCATATTCAATATGGTCGGCCACATCACCAATCATCGCCCATAACAACGGCACCGTTGGTGCGTAAGCTAAGGAACGTAGGAAATTCAGGACAAACAGGAGACTCACATCCGTCGGTGAAGGAATGTAGAACATCGCCGTAAAGAAGGCCGTCATAGACAGACATACCATGAATACCTTCTTCTTGCCGTATTTATTTGCTAAATACTGTGACAGACAGATCACACCTATGAACTGCACGATAGCACCCATCATATTAAAGGCAGAGAATCCAAGCGAATAAGACTCCTGCATATCTGCTACCACTCCGAAAACGCCGAGGAAGTCCTGAAGGGATTTCTGATCGACATTATACTGGAAATAAAAACTCATAGCCGATCCCCACATGGCCAGTGTGATAAAGAGCACAAAGGTCAGCAGCGACATAGAGTTCCACGAGATGTCGGAGACCGTTCCCCTGATATCTTCCTTAATGTCCACCTTCTGCATTGGCGGAGGCTGAATGCGCTCCTTGGAAACAGCGAAAGTAACAATAAAGAACAGCAGGGCTATCACGGCAAACAGGCAAATCGTCCACGACCAGCCCCGTTGCAGATTACCTTGTCCGAAATGTTCAACCAAGGGAAGCGTCAGTCCCTGTACCACAAACTGGGCGATGGTCACCACGACAAAACGGATTGTCGTGATACTGGTTCTCTCCCTAATATTACTGGTCATCACACCGCCCAAAGAGGTGTATGGCACGTTATTCGAGGAATAGACCGTCATGAGCAGGATGTACGACACCGTCGCATAGACAGCCACCATCGCTTTCTCATGGATGCCTGGATTGTAGAATGCCAGGATATAGAAGACACAGAATGGTATGGCCGTCCAAATGATCCACGGACGGAATTTTCCCCATCTGGTTTGCGTACGGTCTGCAAGAATGCCCATGACCGGATCGACAATTACCGCCGAGAAACTACCAAGCATCAAAATCGTTCCTGCCACAGCACCATCCAGTCCGAACACATCCGTGTAGAACTTCAACTGGAATATCATCATCATTTGGAACACAAGATTGGCGGCAGCATCTCCCAACGAGTAGCCGATCTTCTCTCCAAATGAAACTTTCTGCGACAGACTATCCTGCATCTTTCCGTTTTATGATTATGAAACAACGCCCTTGCTCACAACGCGCGTATGGGTTTTGGTTGCAAAGATAAGAATAATCGGCCACTTTCGTATTCTAATATGTTACAGATGCTTTTCTAAATGTTTCATTTGACGAGAAAAACACGATTATGCGCCATTTCAACGGAGTTTTTTAGTATATTTGCAACATCAAAAATGCATTTTATGAAGAAACTTCTGTTTTTATGTACGGTACTACTATGCTCTTTTCCGAGCAACGCAAAGGTCTCTCTTCCGCAGTTGTTCCAGTCGGGCATGGTACTTCAGCGTAATAAAACTATACCCGTTTGGGGCAAGGCTGACGTAGGAGAAACTGTCATTCTTCTGTTCAACAAGAAACAATATACGACGACGGCAGGCGCAGACGGACGTTGGCGTATCGATCTGCCGAAGATGAAAGCTGGTGGTCCTTATCGGATGACCATCAACGAACTGACGCTTGACGATATACTTATTGGTGACGTGTGGCTTCTCTCTGGACAGTCAAATATCGACGTACACATTGAGCGCGTCTATCCCCAGTACACTCAGGAAATCGACTCTTATGAGAATTCTCTTATCCGTCTATTCCGAGTACAGAATGATACCGACCCCCACGGTGTCAAAGACGACATTAGACCGACCCCCACCAACTGGAAACCACTCAACAAACAGAATGCATGGCCTTTTTCTGCTATAGGCTACTTCCTCGGCAAGCGTATGTTCGAGAAGAATAAGGTAGCCCAGGGCGTCATCGTGAACAGTTGGGGCGGCACTCCCATCGAGGCTTGGATATCGAAAGACTCTCTTGAGCACGACTACCCCATGCTTGTGAAACGTGCACAGTTCTTTCAGAGCGACAACTATGTAAAAGCACAGTCGCAGGCTAACATGGAGGCAGAGCGCCAGTGGCAGAAGATCCTGCAAGATACCGACCTCGGCATTCAGCAGAACTGGACGGCAGCCGACTACGACGACTCTGACTGGCAGACCATCGACCAGTGGAAATGGGGATGGCGAAACACCGGTACCGTATGGCTGCGACAGCATATCCATATCGACAAAGCGCATGCAGGGAAGCCTGCCCGTCTGCTGCTCGGCACCCTTTTCGATTGTGACGTGACATACCTTAATGGTCAGCAGATCGGACAGACAGGGTATCAGTATCCCCCACGTCGCTATGATATCCCCGAGGGATTGCTCCGTGAAGGCGACAACGTGATTAGCGTGCGTTTTATCAATAAGTATGGTGTGGCCCATTTCCTTCCTGAAAAACCTTATCTGATCGCTTTTGGCGACGACCGTTGGTCGCAGAACCCCATGCCAAAGGACATCATTCCCCTCGGTGAGACATGGAAGATGCGTGTAGGTACAGAGATGCCTAGCTGTCCCAGTGGTGACGTGTCGCTGCAGAATATCCCCACCACACTTTATAATGCTGTCCTTTATCCCTTAGCACCCTACGGCCTCAGTGGTATTGTCTGGTATCAGGGCGAGTCGAATACAGGCAACCCCGCTCCTTATGCCGACTACCTGAAGAAACTGATGGGCTGCTGGCGCGACTGTTGGCAGGACCAGCAGATGCCGTTCGTGATTGTACAGTTAGCCAACCACGATGGTCGTATGCAGTCGGCATTCCCAAGACCCATCACCTCTCAGACAGAACCCATGAACAGCGGATGGGCTCAGCTCCGTGAGGCTCAGCGCACCGTTGCCAAGGCAGATACCTGGGCAGAACTCGCTGTTATCAATGATCTGGGTGAGACCGTCGACATCCATCCTCTCCGCAAGAAGGAGGTTGCGGCACGTATCGGGCTCTGCTTCGACCGTCTCTTATATAATAATAAGGTGGAACTCTCGCCTGAGGTCATCGCTGGGGAGGTGACAGATAAGGCCATCGTCCTTACGCTCGACCAACCCGTTCAGTCCGGAGAGGTCTTCGAGTTCGAGGTGGCAGACAAAGCCGGCTTCTTCCATAATGCCGAGGCCAGGGCCGAGAAAAACAAGATATACATTCAACTGGGTGACAATGCCCCCTCTGCCATCCGTTACGCTTGGAAGGACAATCCTCTCAAGGCGAATGTCCGCTCACTGAACGGACTGCCCATGAGTTCCTTCGAATTAGAAATAACAAACAATAAATCTAAATAATCATTTAAAATTATGTCAACTACAAACGAAACCAAGGGTTTTTACAAACTCTCATGGCTACAGCGCATCGGCTTCGGAGCCGGTGACCTGGCACAGAATCTTATCTATCAGACCATTTGTATGTATCTGCTGTTCTTCTACACCGATGTCTACGTACTCGGTGGCGATGCAGCTAAATCAGCAGGATTGGCAGGAACCATGTTCCTCGTTGTCCGTCTTGTCGACGTTTTATGGGATCCTCTCGTAGGAACGTTTGTCGACAAGCACAATCCAAGTCTTGGCAAGTATCGCAGTTATCTGGTTACTGGCGGTATTCCCCTTACTATCCTTGCCATCCTCTGTTTCTGGGACGGTTTCGCACCTTCCATCATATATGCCTACCTGACCTATGTCGGCATGTCGATGCTCTACACATTGATCAATGTGCCTTACGGAGCTCTGAACTCATCACTGACACGCGACACCGATGAGATTACCGTACTTACTTCTGTCCGTATGTTTATGGCCAATGTCGGCGGTCTTGCCGTATCTGCAGGTGTGCCTATCCTGGTAGCCATCTTCGCATCCTCGGAGACCCTGCCTATTGAAATGGCACTCTTCATGGGTCTTGGCTCTCTGCCCTCGTTTATCTTCATGCCATTGGTACCGGCTATCAAGAAGAAGGTTGGAAAGAAAAACATGTTCTACATCTTCCTTTCTGTGGCCATTATCGGTATGGGTATGCTGTATGTCATCAGCAAGATGGGCACCGTAAAGGAGAATATCACGCTGGTTTACATCGCACAGTTTATTAAGTCGACTGGTGTCATCGTAGCCACCGGTTATATGTGGGCTCTTATCCCTGAGGTCATCTCGTATGCTGAATACACCACAGGCCGTCGTATCGCCGGTATCGTGAATGCCCTGACAGGTATCTTCTTCAAGGCCGGTATGGCTCTGGGTGGTGTCGTTCCGGGGCTCGTGCTGGCTATGACCAACTACGTTCCCGCCGAAGAGGCTACCACTCTGCCGAAGAACTCTGGTGCATGGTTCACCACAATGCTCATCTACTCTCTCGTTGGTCTCGCCCTACTTCTCTTCTGCTTCTCACAGACAAAGGAGCGTGTGGTAATGGATAAGTCAGAGTCTCAAAACGTGAAAGTCAGCGACTTGTGGATGGAGTTCCTACGTAACCGTCCCCTCCGCATCATTGCACTGTTCTTCATCACAGCCTTCGCCATGATGTCTGTAGGTAACGCAGCAGGTGCTTACTTCATGAACGACCTCGAGCTTCAGTCACCATTGGCACAAGAGGGTATCCGCTGGCTGGTATGTATCATCCCCGCCATCCTGCTCATCGTAGCCATGTTCATTATTTCTAAATACGAACTGACCGACGAAGTCATCGACGATATCAATAAGAAGATCGAGGCTCGCGGTTAACATCATTCTTTGATACAAATATTTAGAGACTGCCGAGACGGGATTCGTTTTTCTCCCGTTTCGGCATTCTTTATTTTATTTAAGGAATAAATAACAGAACAACAAGTCACAACTAACAAACTTTTTGTATATTTGCAGCACACAACTGAAGAAGTATACTTTAAGTTATGAGAGAGAGAAAACAATTTAATCGACTACTACCTGCTGTCCTGATGTGCATCACCCTTCTACTGTCGGCCTGTCATCTGACGACCAACAACAAGACAGAAGAGAAAGGAGCCAAGAATCTTACGAAACTCGACTCCCTGATGTATGCCATCTACGACGAACGGTACACCTATCCACAGCATGCCTTGCTGATGACCGACAGTCTGCAGGAAACAGGCGACCTGACGTCAAACATGGCCGACGAATGCAGAGCTGAAATCTACGATGCTCTGGGACAGTCGCGCACCGCCTCCTTTTATGCACAGAAGTCGTTGAAGGACGGACTCCTTTTCGAGGAGGATGCCCCAAGTTTCTATGCGGCCTACCGACTACTGGCACATATCAACATCAACAACATGAACTGGAAGAAGGCGCTCGATTACGCCACAAAAGGACTGAACCATGCCAAGAAAGACAATAGCCGTCTTGCACAGGATTACATCCCCAAGTTCCTGAGTCAGATCGGTTCTTGTCAGATCATGCTCGGCCGAAAGCAAGAGGGCAATGCTAACTTCCAACGCGTCTATGAGACAGTGGAGCAGGAGACAAAGAAACGAAATCGCTTCGACCTACACTACAATCTGTTCGCTATCGTCAGCAACTGCATAGAGTGCCATCTCATGGAAGAGAATATAGCAGAGGCAGAAAGCTGGTTGCCACGTATGGAAGAGGCCTATGAGAAGGCATTGGCTGCACCCGACATCAAGGAGGATTTCTCGGCTTATGCCAAGCAGTGCATGGAGATTAACAAAGCACTAGTACTGGCAAAGGCCGGACATACGGCCGAGGCGGCAAAGCACTACCGTTGTTACCTGGCTTCCACCAGTGAACAGGACAACGACTTCCTCGGTGCCCAAATCAGTTATCTCAAGACCACCGGTCAGTGGGCTGAGTTGGCAGAGCTCTCCGAGCAGATCAGTACCTTCCATCAGGGACAAGAGAAGACACCCTCTATGGACTACCTGCGCCTGGAACTAGCCCCTTTGTTCCAAGCCCAGTTGAAATCCAAACATACAGGAAAAGCACTTGCCACCGCAGAACGGATCACCAACCTGCTCGACTCTGCCTATATCCGTACACGCAACGATGATGCCGCAGAGTTGGCTGTCATCTACGAGATTCAGGAAAAAGAAGCGACGATTGCAAAACAACAGGCCGATATCATTGCGAAGAACGCCTCCATCACACGGATAGAGATGATGACGGTGGCAGGCATCCTGTTACTCTTGGTCGTGTTCCTTATTGTCTTCTCATTCCACCGCCAACAAGCGGCGGGGCGACTAAAGGCTGCCCACGCCGAACTGCAGGAGGCCTATAAGGAACTGGAACAGAAGAACGAACAACTGACAACTGCCAATGCACTTGCACAGGAGTCGTCGAGGATGAAGACAGACTTCATCCATCAGATCTCACATGAGATCCGCACCCCCTTAAACGTACTCAGCGGCTTCACGCAGATTGTGACATCTCCCGGCATGGAACTCGACGACGCGACGAAGCAGGACATCAACAACAAGATCACAGAGAATACCGACCGTATCACCAGTCTGGTAAACAAGATGCTGGAACTCAGTGAAGCCAGTAGTCTCACCGTCATCGAACGTAACGACGAGGTGCCGGCAGTACAGGTTGCATCGCAGGCCGTCGAGGAAAGCGGTATCACCCATCTGCCACATCTCAAGTTCGACATACAAGTATCGGAAGATGTGGAGAACACCATGATCAAGACCCATCTGAAGCAGGCAACCCGTGCGCTCGTGCTCCTACTTGACAATGCCCAGAAGTTCACCATACAAAACGAGAAATCCCAGGACCAGGAGGATACAAAAAAGCCGTCGGTTCTGCTAAAGGTTGTCAGAACCGACGGCTTCGTACAGTTTATCGTCGAAGATACAGGCATTGGTGTTCCTGCAGAGGAAGCCGAGCATATCTTTGGCGAGTTCGTTCAACTCGATGAATACTACGAGGGCACCGGTATCGGTCTCACCATTGCCAGAAGCATCGCCCGCCGGTTAGGAGGCGATATCATCCTTGACACCAGCTACACTGGCGGTGCCCGTTTCGTCTACACGATTCGTGTCTGTTAGAGTTTCCTGGTTCTGATCGGATTACCTGCATTATCATTCAGGACAATCCCCATCGTGGGAGCAACCTCCATCTTGAAGTTGTAAGCCCCTACATGGTCGAGATCTGTGCGACGAGAAGGACCGCCCATGATGGCGTTCAACTCGTTCTTGCTAAGATTCTTCATAATGATAAGTTCTTAAAATTTGGTTATTAATTTAGTTAACTGTAATATGTTCATCTACAGTGAGTACTGTAGCATGACCATCGAATAAGGGGCGAGATCGAGACTGAATTTCTTGGCGGCCTTGACCGTCTCTTTCCGAGGAGCGATAGGCTGTGCCTCGTAGTTGTTCTCGTCGTCGGCATTGCCCGAGAGCGTCGTTTTCGTGGCAGTCTTCTTCAGACTCTTAAAGCGGCTGAGGTCGATGTTAACCTTCTTGGCTTCAGCTCCGGCATTGCAGAGTTTCACAAAGAGCTGACGTGTCTTGACGTTGAGCACAACACTCTGACCGTAGTGTACACCCTCCTGTGGCTGACAGACACCGGACTCGTCGCCCTCGAATGTGACACAGTCGCCATAGTAGTACTGACCAGCGCTCTGTCCGAACATCTGCTGCACATAGTAACTGCAGGTCAAGAACGGACGCTCATTGTCGAAGTAGATCAGGTCGGGGTTCCAGTTGGTATTGGTCTTTTTGGCAAAGAGCGGTGCATAAGAGGTCATGGCCACCACGTCACCGTTACGCTCCACATGAAGCAGATAGAGTCCTTCGGCCAGGGCATCAATCAGCTTCTTGTCCTTGGCGGCATATTCGCCCAGATAGACCTTCGTCTTCCGATCACGCGGATAGCTGTCATACTGACGTTTGTTCAGAAAATAGTCGCGCGGCTCATAGTAGTGCTCGTCGATGATGGGCATACCCAACTCGTCGGCCAACTTCCAACCGTTCTCCAAATCAGGATTACCCGCATGTGAACCAGGACCAGCGGTACCCACGATCACGATCTCAGGATGAACTTTCTTCACACGCTCGTAGATATATTTGAAACGCTCGCAGAACTCTGGACTGATCTTCTCCTCATTGCCCAAACCTAAGTATTTCAGATTGAAGGGAGCGGGATGACCGGCCTCGACACGCATCTTCGCCCATTTATTGGTGGCTGGATCGCCATTGGCCCACTCGATGAGGTCGATAGCCTCGTCGACCCACTCATCCATCTCATTCATAGGAACCACATCCTGAGCCTGTCCTCTCATCATCCATCCGCCATTGGCACCTTGACAACTCACACCGCAAGGCAGGATTGGGAGGGGCTGCATACCCATATCCTCACAGAACTGGAAATACTCAAAGTAGCCCAGTCCCATCGACTGATGATAGCCCCATGTGTTCTTCAGGCCACGGCGCTGCTCCTTCGGACCGATGGTGGTCTTCCAGCGGTAGGTATCCCAGAAACCATCGCCACCGCCATGCACCACACAACCGCCAGGGAAGCGCATGAACTTCGGCTGCAGGTCGGCCAGTGCCTGAGCCAGATCCTTACGCAGACCGTGCCCCTTATAAGTATCCTGCGGCATCAGCGATACCATGTCGACATCCAGGTCGCCCGTGTTGAGCACCAAAATCTGAAGAACTGCCTTCTGAGAGGTGGTGTCGGGTGTCAGCACTGCACTATATTTCTTCCAGTTCTGCTCTGTCACGTTAATCACGACGTCGGCCAGGAGCTTCGGCTCCTTGGGCATCCAGCCCTGCTGAGTCTGGGGCTCTAACAGTGCCACGCGCACCTGCTTGGCATCACCGAAGTTACGCATGAATACCGAGAAGTCATACTTCTCGCCGCCCTTGACAGAGATGCCGTCGAAACCGCCATTCTCGATACCAAAGCCTTTCCAGCCTTTATAATCATAATACTCCTTCGCCCGTTCTGTGTGCAGACGCATATAAGTGGGGTTGTTGCCGTTAAGACCGTCCGCCATACGTACCTCGAGCAGACCCAGGGAATGACCAGGACGGACGACACGCCAGGCGGTGCCAGCTCCCCAACCGTCACGTTCAGAGGGGTTATACTCAAAAGAGCCGTTCTGTACTAGCTCAGCATAAAGACCGCCGTCGGCCGAACTGCTGATATCCTCGAAGAATATACCGATCAATTCGTCACTGATAGCCTTGCCGCCGGCAGGGGCGGTCATAGGCTTCTGGGCAGAGAGTCCCAACGAGACTGCCAAAAGGGCAGCAATAGTTATTGATTGTTTCATATTTGAAGATTGAGATTTGGATTTATAATTATTCTTCTCCTTTAACAAGTCGTACTTCATAGATTTCGCCAATTTGCTTGTGAGGCTTAGCGACAAACTTCACACGTACCTGTTTCTTGTCTTTCAGCAATTCGGCAGGCACGGGGTAGGTCTCGTACTTGAACTCGGAAATACGGTACTTACCCGTATTGTTCACCTCCTTCACCAGCACGTCATCAACGAGGATATCAAACTCATGACTCTTCCACTCGCCTACACCCCAGTATTTCAGACGGAGACTCAGATCGGTCTGTCCACCAGTCTTCATCAGGTAACTGAAATAGTGGCCATCACTAGCATCACGAAAAAATATATCGTTGGTATTGCCCACCTGCGAGCGATCAGTCTCCATAAAATGGTCGGACTCAGGCTGCTGTTCACCAGGCTGCACCTGATCAACGGTACGGGCCTCCAAAGCCTGACGTTCCTGCTCCTGCTTGGCTAGGTTGTCGAGATAACTCTTATAACTGTCCTCCGAGAGGGCGAGCCAATACATCATATAACGGGCATCGTGAATCTCGAAGAATGGTTGTATCTCGTTGCGGATTCCGTTTTCCATCTTCGTAGTAAGGGTGAAATGGAGAGGTTTTCCGACAATAGGCTCCAAGTCGTTGGCGAAATCCTCTAAGTTATTATTAATAAGGATTGGTGCCTCGTTGATGGGCAGTTTCTTACCACTGGCATACTGTCCAAAGCGGCTGTCGTCAGCAATCAGGTGATCCAGGTCCTCCGTTCCCGTCTTCATAGCCAGCATAATAGGTCCGTGCATCAAGGCAATGTACTGCGGTTGGTTAGGCAGATACTTCACGCTGTTGTGCATCGGGAAGGTAATGTCCACCACATCGCCCTTCTTCCACTGCCGGTTGATGGCGACATAAGAAGAAGGACCTGTAATGATGCTCACGGGTTTGCCGTTTACCTTCACCTCGAATGATCCGGGCTTCACCCAACCGGGATAGCGCACTAATAAACTAAACTGAGAGTTCTTGGACGAGCCAAGTGACGAAGTCGAGCGATGATGACCAACCTCAGTAATGGTGATACGACTGGTCTCAGCATAGGGGAAGGTGGTCTCTTGACGCAGTGTCAGACCTTTCTCCTTCCAAGTGAGCTCAGAGTTGACAAAAAGATTCACGTAAAGGGCGTCACCAACGTGGGTATAGATGAACTGTCCATATTTGCCGTGATTCTCCATACCCGTACCCACGCAACACCACATCGCCTCGTTAGGAGCCGAGTAGTTACGATAATGACGGGGACGGGCTGGTGTAAAGTACACATAACCACCGTGCTCCGGATGCTGCGAGGAAAGAATATGGTTAAACGTGGCCAACTCATAATAGTCGGCAAAACGGGCCTCTGGATTCCTGCGATGCAGTTCCTCTGTCAGCTTCAGCATATTGTTGGTGTTACAGGTTTCCGGCCCGTCGATATCGTTGATGAAGTCCATGCAAGCCTCCTTACTGGGGAAGTGCTCGCGACGACTGTTGCCTCCGAAGGCCAGCGAACGCTCACCTGTGACGATGTCCCAGAAATAGATACTGGCATCGTGATAGGCCTCGTCGGCCGAGAGTTCTGCAATACGCTCGAAGCCCACCACCTTAGGCACTTGGGTATTAGCGTGCATATTGTCGAGACAGTCCTGACGCTGCGACAGCGGGATTAACAATCGACGATGGGAGAACCGCTTGGCCACATCAAGGTATTTCCTATCGCCTGTTATGGCATAGGCATCGGCCAGTACCTCATTCATACCACCGTGCTCTGTATGGAGTGTCTGCTCCACTTGGGCATCGGAGAGTCCGACTGTCAGGTCAATCGCCCAATCGCAGAAGCCTAAGAATAGCTTTTTCGCCTGTTCATTACCGCAATAGACCCACGCATCGCGCAGACCCGCATACATCTTGTGGATATTATAAAAAGGTACCCACGCGCTATTATAAGCATTAAAATCACCCTTCTTATAAGCCGACCAGATGCGGTCGCTACCAGGCACACCGCCTACATAGCCCTTCCCCCAATCGGGATGGTTCTTGGCATGAGCATCGGCACAGCGTTGCAGTTCGCTAATAAAATACATCATCCGCTCGCGACAGACCTCATCACCCGTAGCGGCGTTGATGGCCATCGCTGTAAGATAGTGACCTCCCACATGACCATCAAGACTATCCCAGTTAGGATAGGACTCCGCCTTCGGAGTGAGGCCAGCCTCTTTGAGATATGGCGCCAACAGACGGTCGCAATCATATTGCAACAGCGTCTTGATATTCAGGTCACGCGCCGCCTTCAACGGACCTTCCAACAGGGTGATATCCCCTAAGGGAAACTCATCGGCATAGAGCCGATTCTGTGCTTGGATGCTACCTACACTCAAAAGCATCATCACCGTGAAAGAGAATCTTCCAACGAGCATCATAATTTTATTCATTATTTGGTAGTAATAATAATTCGGCGGCAAAGATAATCAATTTTTTTTTATTTCTTCATTTATTTCAGTTAATAAGTGTAATTTTGCCACCAATTAGTGTAAAACTACATAGAAATGAGACATTTATACATCACCACCTGCTTTGCTGCACGCTTCGTCAGCACCGTAACGGTGCTCTTTTGGCCCTCCTGCCATGCGAGCTCTGCTCACTACCAATGGGACGCAAGAAGTATCAAAGGCGGTCTTTGTAATAGAGCAAAAAAACTGCTCAAAACCCGTGTATTGAAATCGCCGTTTAATGGCGGTGGTTCATACGCGAGCTGTGAGCGTCGCTTAGTTGTGAAAGAAACAGAGTTATTGTTCTGTTTACTTTGTTAAGATACCAGAAATAATAGGGAACAGGGTCTTCTTGTTCTTATTCTCTGGGTTTACACTGTAATTCGGACATTTATCAGCATCCGTACGACGCGAAGGTCCACCCATAATGGCGTTCAGTTCGCTCTTGCTAAGATTCTTCATCGTTGTAAGTTTTTTAAGTTTTTGAATAATCGTTGATGATCCCAATGCTATGATTGGGAGGGTAAAAGTACGAACAATATTTTAATAGTACATTATAAATACCATGACATTTAGCATATTTTAACTCTTTGCGAATATTTATACTATAATCATCTGTTTATTTCTTACGATTGTCATACCAACGCTGGAAGCTTTCGTTGATAAGATTCACTCAATTTGCACGACCTTTGGACCTTGCCCGAAGGTACTTACGCTCGAGAAAGCCAAAAAAATTTTTGGTTTTCTTCTCACTTATTCGTACCTTTGAGAAACACTCGTAAGTAGGCAGCATCTCGGAAATACAAAGAAAAACACATTTTTCTTTTGCATTTCACTCGATTTGCACTACCTTTGCACTCAAAATAGTAAATACGTATTTAGAGAATGGAAAACAAGACCTTTAAGCGTACGACGGTGACGTCGGCGCTACCCTATGCTAATGGCGGTGTACATATCGGTCATCTGGCTGGTGTATACGTGCCGGCAGACATCTATGTGCGCTACCTGCGCCTGAAGAAACGCGAGGTGCTCTTTATCGGCGGATCAGATGAGCACGGCGTGCCCATCACTGTTCGTGCCCGTAAAGAGGGTATCACACCGCAGGACGTGGTGGATCGTTACCATGAAATGATCAAGAAGAGCTTCGAGGAGTTCGGTATCTCTTTCGACATCTATAGTCGTACCACCTCGGAGACGCATCATAAGTTTGCCGCGGAGTGGTTCCGTAAGCTCTACGACGAGGGCAAGCTGACAGAGGAGACTACCGCACAACTCTACGACGAGGAGGCCAAGCAGTTCCTGGCCGATCGTTATGTGACGGGCGAGTGCCCCCACTGTCATAACGAGGGTGCCTATGGCGACCAGTGCGAGAAGTGCGGGCGCGACCTCTCACCCACAGAGCTCATCAACCCGAAGTCGACCATCAGCGGCTCTACGCCCGTGCTGAAGGAGACAAAGAACTGGTACCTGCCCCTGAACGAGTATCAGGAGTGGTTGAAGAAATGGATCCTCGAAGAGCACAAGGAGTGGCGACCAAACGTGTATGGTCAGTGTAAGAGCTGGCTCGACATGGACCTGCAGCCACGTGCCATGACACGCGACCTCGACTGGGGTATCCCTGTGCCCGTGGAGGGTGCCGACGGTAAAGTGCTCTACGTGTGGTTCGACGCACCCATCGGCTATGTGTCTAACACGAAGGAGCTCTGCGACCGCGAGCCTGAGAAATGGGGCAACTGGGAGAAATGGTGGCAGGATGATGACACCCGTCTGGTGCACTTCATCGGTAAGGACAACATCGTGTTCCACTGCATCATCTTCCCTGTGATGATGAAGGCTCACGGTAAGTATATCATGCCTGACAACGTGCCGGCCAACGAGTTCCTGAATCTCGAGAACGATAAGATCTCGACCTCACGCAACTGGGCCGTATGGCTTCATGAGTATCTGGTTGACATGCCGGGCAAGCAGGATGTGCTGCGCTATGTGCTCACAGCCAATGCGCCAGAGACGAAAGATAACAACTTCACCTGGAAAGATTTCCAGGATCGTAATAACAACGAGCTCGTAGCCGTCTATGGCAATTTCGTGAACCGCGCCCTCCAGTTGACGAAGAAGTACTGGAACGGTGTGGTGCCTGCCTGTGGCGAGTTGCTCGATGTTGACAAGGCTGCCCTCGAAGAGTTCAAGGATGTGAAGGAGAAGGTGGAGGCCCTGCTGGAGCAGTTCAAGTTCCGCGATGCACAGTTCGAGGCGATGAACCTGGCTCGTATCGGCAACCGCTATATCACCGAGTGCGAGCCTTGGAAGGTCTGGAAGACCGACCCCAAGCGCTGCGAGACAATCCTCAATATCTGTCTGCAGCTCACCGCTAACCTCGCCATCGCCTTCGAGCCGTTCCTGCCGTTCTCAAGCAAGAAGCTCCGCGAGATGCTTGCCATCGACAACTTCGAATGGGAGCAGTTGGGTAGCACAGACTTGCTGAAGGCTGGTCATCAGTTGGGCGAGCCTGCCCTGCTGTTCGAAAAGATCGAGGATGAGGTCATCCAGAAACAGCTCGACAAACTTGAGGCCACCAAGAAGGCTAACGAGGCAGCAGCCTACAAGGCTGCTCCTGTCAAGGATACCGTCAGCTTCGAGGATTTCGAGAAGCTCGACATCCGTGTCGGTCTGGTGAAAGACTGCCAGAAGGTGAAGAAGTCGAAGAAACTCCTGCAGTTCACTATCGACGACGGCTCTGGTACCGACCGCACCATCTGCTCAGGCATCGCAGCCTTCTACGAGAACCCCGAAGAACTCATCGGCAAGCGTATCCTCTTCGTGGCCAACTTTGCCCCTCGTACGATGATGGGCATCGAGAGTCAGGGTATGATCCTCAGTGCCGTCGATGCCGACGAGAGTCTCAGTGTGGTAACCGCCACCAAGGATGTCAAGCCTGGCAGTCAGGTGGGATAAAGAACATTCCGACGTTAAAAGTAAGAACTTGAGTGAGAGTCTGAAGGAGAAAACAGCGAAGGGCCTCTTCTGGGGTGGGATGAACAATGGCATGCAGCAGTTGCTCGGCTTTGTCTTTGGCATCATCCTCGGACGACTGCTCTCGCCATCGGACTACGGTCTGATAGCGATGATCATGATCTTCTCGCTGATAGCGACCGCTCTGCAGAACAGCGGATTCTCTACGGCTCTTGTGAACCAGAAAGAACCAAAAGACAGTGACTATAATGCTGTCTTTTGGTTCAATATCTTGATGGGAGGAGGCATCTACCTGATCCTCTTTTTCTCGGCACCGCTGATTGCCGACTATTACCATGAGCCACGACTCGTTGCCCTTTGTCGCTATGCCTTCATCGGACTGCTCTTCAGTTGCTCGGGTGTGGCACAGGCGGCTTATCTCTTCAAGAACCTCCGCGCCAAGCAGTTGGCCAAGGCGAGCATCACGGCAACAGTGATCTCCAGTAGTGTGGCGGTCGTCATGGCGTGGCAGGGCTTCTCGTATTGGAGTCTGGCCACACAGACCAACCTCTTCATCCTCATCTCGACACTACTACGCTGGCACTATAGCGACTGGCGCCCTTCATGGACGGTCGACTTCTCATTCATCCGTCGCGCCTTCCCCTTCAGTGTGAAGATTCTCATCAGTGATATCCTCACCCATGTGAACAACAACGTGATGAATATCCTGTTGGGACGCTACTACAGTGCTCACGACACAGGCAACTACAACCAGGCCTACCAATGGAACAACAAGTGTACATCACTCATCCAAGGCATGGTGAAGCAGGTCGATCAGGCAGTACTGGTCAGCGTGCGCGATGACCAGGAGCGGCAGTTGGCCGTACTCCGTAAGCTCGTACGCTTCGCTGCTTTCATCTCTTTCCCCCTGCTCCTGGGGTTCGGTCTGGTGGCTAAGGAGTTTATCGTCCTGGCCATCGGCGAGAAATGGCTGGTCTCTGCCACTTACCTACAATGGCTCTGCGTCTGCGGTGCCGTCCTACCCCTCTCGACCCTATTGGCCGACCTGATCATCAGCAAAGGGAAGAGTGGCACATTCATGGGCTGCACACTGGCCTTAGGTATCTTGGAAATCCTGGCCATGCTCGTGCTCTATCCCTACGGTATCCGGACGATGATCCTCGCCTATGTGGCCTTGAACCTCGCATGGCTCTTCGTCTGGTTCTTCTTCGCCAACAGACTGACAGGCTATTCGTTCCTGCTGTTTCTGAAGGATATCATACCCTTCGCCCTCACCGCCACAACGGTGATGCTGTTCACTGGCTATCTCACAGACTATCTCGTCAATAGTCTGCTGACCGTCGACGACTACACCGCCCTCTGGCTATTGCTGGTGAGCCGCGCCGTCATCGCCGCACTGCTCTATCTGCTAGTCATGAAGGCTGCACGGGCCACGATCCTTGACGAGTGCATACAGTTCCTGTTCCATAGAAGACGATAACAAAAAGACCACATCATGACAGAAAGTAATCCCTATCTTCAGGATATTAAAAGAGGACTGGCCTCTCTCGACCTGACAGTCCTTGACGGCCACAGCATCCTTGTCACAGGAGCTACCGGACTGATTGGCGGTTGTCTGGTCGACGTGCTGATGCACTGTTCCGCCAGCACTTGTCAGGTCTATGCGTCAGGGCGTAACGAGGAACGAGCCAGAAGACGGTTCGCCGCCTACTGGGATGACAGCCGCTTCCATTTCGTCCAAGGCGACGTGACAACACCCCTGGACACGAACCAGACATTCGATTATATCATCCATGCCGCCAGCAATGCCAGTCCGAACTTCTTCAAGGAGAAGCCCGTGGAAGTGATCAAGTCGAACATCAAGGGGGTAGAGAATCTGATGGAATACGGTCTCTCCAACGGCATGAGACGTATGCTATATATCTCCTCCGGTGAGATCTATGGTGAGAGACTACAGACAAATGCGGATATTGACAACACGGATGTGTTTACAGAGACCGACAGTGGTTATGTGGACTGCGCCACCCCACGAGCCTGCTACCCCTCGTCAAAACGAGCCGCCGAGACGCTCTGTGTGGCCTATGCCGCCGAATACGGCGCCGATGTGGTCATCGCCCGTCCATGTCATACCTACGGACCTTATTTCACGGAGAGCGACAACCGGGTTTACGCCCAATTTATCCGTAACCTGTTGGCAGGGGAGAATCTCGTACTGAGAAGTAGAGGAGAACAGTTCCGCTCCTGGCTCTACGTCGTAGACTGTGCCTTTGCCCTGCTCACCATCCTGTTAAGAGGCAGCAAGGGAGAGGCATACAATGTGGCCGACGAGCGGTCGAACATCACCATCCGTCAGTTGGCAGAGCTACTGGCCGAGGCAGAAGGCAGACAGGTGGTCTTCGACATCGACGAGACGAACGGCAATACGACACCTATCTCCCGTGCGGTCTTCTCAACGGAGAAGCTCGCACGACTGGGATGGCAGTCCCGTACGCCGATAGCCGAAGGACTGGCTCACACGCTGGCAGCCCAGCGCCTACTTCGTTAACTCCGGGATGATGACTACCGAATGGAAATGCCGCTTCTCCACAGGCGGTATCTCCATATAGTTTCCATAGATATTTCGCAGATATTGGTCGGGATCATGGGGAGCAGGGAACTCCGCATCCTCGAACCTGACCGTCGACAACGGCAATACCGTCGCTTTGTCATGCGTGATGCCATAGCCGTTCATCGTGGGGATATTCGCATAGCGTGTCGACCTGCAACAGAGACTAAGCATCTTCCATATAGCCTGATAGACCAACAGTTGGCCACCGAACCAGAAGAACTCCGCCACGGCACGCAACGAATAGGTATGGGGATGATGCAGGATAGAGTTGCTCTTCGTGATGCCCTTGGCCAGTCGTTTCGTCCACGACTTCGGGATGTCAGGATGCCGCTCGAAAGGGAAGATATCCACATAGATACCCTTTACATATTCGTTCACGAAACTATCACCTTTCTCGATGTAGAGAGAGTTCAGATCACGGATCTTCACCATCTGCTCCTTCACATTCGGATCCGTTGTCGGTGTCTGAAGGAACAGACCATCGGGCAGCTCACCTTGTGCGATTCTCGCAAAGCGTTTCATGTCCTGATAGTCCATCGCAATATCGATGTCATCATCCCAAGGGATGAAACCGCCATGACGCACCGCACCCAACAGGGTACCGCCGTCGAGCCAGTAGCTGATACCATGCTTCCGACAGATACCGTCGATCACCTTCAGAATCTCCAGCTGCCTCAGCTGACAGACCCGTAGGTTGGGCTGAGAAAAAGCCCGTAGTTGTTCCTGATAGTCCATAACTATTGCAAAGGTACAAATAATTGCGCAAATATATTTGTCTTTTCTCCTATTTATTCGTATCTTTGTGCTCAACTTCTTGTATTTCCCATCATGAAATATCCTGCTAAGACCGATATCGCTGTACTGCTACTCTTCTTCACCCGGAGCGACACCTTCGCTCAGGTCTTTGAGGCCGTGCGCCAGGCACGTCCCTCAAAACTGTTTCTCTATCAGGACGGTCCTCGTGACGAACGGGACATGGCAGGCATCGAAGCCTGCCGTCAGATTGTCAGCGACGAGCATATCGACTGGGAGTGTGAGGTACACCGCCGCTATCTTGACCATAACGAGGGCTGCGACCCCTCCGGCTTCCGTTCTCATCAGTGGGCTTTCTCTTTGGCCGACAAGGTCATCGTGCTCGAGGACGACGTCGTTCCGGCACAGTCGTTCTTCCCTTTCTGCAAGGAGATGCTCGACCGCTACGAGCACGACGAGCGTATCTCGATGATTGCCGGCTTCAACATCGACGAGACGACCACCGACTGCCGCAGCGACAGTTATTTCTTCACATCGGCCTTTAGCATCTGGGGCTGGGCCTCATGGCGACGGGTCGCCCTACGGTGGGATTCCACTTACAGTTTCATGCATAATCCTGAGACATTACGGAGACTGGAGACCCTTGCCAAGGAAAGGAAGCTACGTAGCGACATGCTCCAAATGTTCCACGACCACAGTCAGAGCGGAAAGGAGTACTTCGAGACCATCTACTGGGCCGACATGCTGCTCCACGACTGCCTGGCCGTCATGCCAGCAAGAAACCAGATCAGTAATATCGGCCTGACCACCGACTCTACCCATTTCTCGGCAGACCTGAAGACCACGCCCCATCGTCTCCGTCGGATGTTTACGATGCAGCGCCATGAGCTGACGTTCCCTCTCACCCATCCCCAGCAGGTTGTAGAGCACACGGCCTATCTCAACCGTCTCTACCGTGCTAACGCCTGGAATCACCCGTGGATCAAGATCCTAAACTCCCTCGAAGAACTATGGCTGAATCTCCGTTACGGCAACCTCAATAAGATCAGGCAGTCCATCGGTCGCCGCCTTCGCAAATGGTGCAGCACCGACAGACATGTTTGATGATATTATCAGAAACAGAAGCCTGCGCCCACCGTGACTGATGACATCGTGTACTCTATATTATAACGATTCTTACGATATTCGTAATTAGCAAAGAGGCGTAGCGTATATTTCCACAAATCGATATCGACACCGCCACCGGCATAATAACCAAACAAAGCACTATTAAGATCAACATTATAATGCTCTTCCTTCCCACCAAACTCATAGCAAGTAAGCAGACCGGCACGAATGATGGGCGACACCTTGCATCTCGAGAAGAAACGATAGGCAGGTCCTATGGACAACTCTCCCATGGTAAACTTCATTTTATAATAGTCGGGCGTCGTCACATTTAATCCCGTACGAGGCTCCTTCATATCCCAATGGCTCAACTGAACAAGCGCCTGCATAGAGATATTTTTGTTAAAACGAGGAAAGAGGAAATCAACACCTACTCCTATCTGAGGGGTCGACACCGAACTGTTAGGACGATTATCAGCTTTCTCTATTTTGAACTTTCCAGACAACATACCTGCTTCTATTCTGAAGCGCGTCTTCACCAAAGCAGACTTCTTCTCATTATACCAGTATTCTATGCACTCGCCAGATGATGGACAGAACTCCTCCACATACTCCTTGGTAAGCTTCATCAGACGACTTGGCTCACAGTCGCTCTCCCATAGCTTATCAACAGTCTTGGGACTTTTAGAAAAGAGCTGGACGCCCTCATTCATACCCTCACGCTTAATCCTATTGATCTCTACAAGTGTTCTGTACTTACTCCTATCATCATTCTCATGCGTATCCTTCACCACAGACACCTTGCCTTCCTCATCCACGAAATAGAAATAGTCGATACCCTCTTCCATATGATGGAACAGACTGATGGCACCTTCCAATAGAAACTCTGCAAAGAAGGTCTTTTCCTCTCCGTTCACAGGAAAAGTACGGGTGATGTAATAGATACCACCATCCGCCAGTCGATAGCCTTGGATCTCCTGGGGCGTGTACTTCTTGAAGGCTTGCTCCTCGTCGGCACGGAACACACAGATGTATGCATTCTTTGAATCTCCCCGGTAGTCGATGACACCATGGATCGTATCATTATGGTTCGTAATGATGTATCCCTTCTGAGGATTCACTTTGGCCATTGCTGTCGTTGCTGCAAGAAGCAACGACGACAGAATAACTGTTTTTTTCATTTTGACTTATTGTTGATTAATGGATTGATAATTAGTTGATTCACGTTCAGATGGTTGACTGGATGGGCGACAATAGGAAGTCGACCAACGGGATACCGTTATATAATATAAGGTAAAACGATAACAGCACGATGGTTGCCCGTAACAGGAAGTGACAAATGCCACAGGTGTTCCTGAACAGATAGGCGATGGCAAACGGAATGGTGAAAAGCCAGTGGGGTGCCATAATGAAGATCTCGTTGAGACCAAAGCCTAACACCAGATGAATACTCATATCGAAAGCGAAACACGATAGCACGAGCCATAGGAAGCGCTGTCGCCTGCCAGCCCACAGTCCTACCAGGAACAACAACACGATGACGCCCTCTATCACATAGCAGACACCCCAGTCGTAACTTACGAAGACAGGACGGAACACCAGCGTGTCGTCCAGGAAATGCTGCCGATGGAACTGGATGGCCTCACCGAAGAGATTCTCGTAGAGAGACCTGATACGCGAGGTGGAAGTGTCGGTCCAACTTAAGAAGCCTACCTTCTTCATGGGCGTACCCGACTTGGCAGCCTGACGGGCAAGCACCTGCTTGCGCTTCTCCTGCTGCTCTCGCACCATCCGTTGCTGCTCAGTCGACATCGAGGCGATCGCCTGCTCACGTTCCGCCGCCTTTTTCTGCTTCGCAGCAGCACGAGCCTGTTCTTTAGGCCATACATAGGTACGGTACTCCCAACAACTGACTCCCCACATCAGGGCAGCAGGTATCAGGACGCCCAACAGCAGATAACGTAGACGGAAGAAGTGCCTACCGTTGACGAAAAATCCTGCAAGGAATGTCTTAACACCATTGCTCAAGGTGACGCCAGCCGTGAAGAAGAACATCAGCGCACTCTGCCACCATGCGAGTTCCTTGTTTCGCACAAGACACTTGCCCGACACATAGAGTGTCAGCAAAAGCAGGAACATGGAAATGGTGAAATGGTCGGGAACGATGACCGACAGCATGATATAAGCCATCGAGAAATAGAACACCGACATCAGCGTGGCATCGAAGCGAGTCAACAACAGGATCTCCCGGTGGATACGATAGGTGAACAGATAGGAATAGAGTGAGCACACCACCAGAAACAGCGCCACGATATACTGCACACAGTTTACCCCCAGCAGCGCCGACAGTCCGCTGTTCAGCAGATAGAGCGGATAGATAAAGAACGCCAACAGCGGGTGACGATAGACATTATAGACCGTATCCCAATCGGTCACGCCCAGATAGGTGAGCGGATCATAGCCTGAGAGATGCAGCTCACGCTCGAAGGTCTTCCAATAAGGGCCAAAGCCCTCCTGCATGAACAGGTCGTGCATCCGCCAGATGAACAAAGCGTTCAATACGATGATGAGCACCAGTGCCACCAAGGCCTGTATACGTTCCTCCGGTTTTATCCCAAACAGTTTGAAAGGTTTCATATCTGATATGTTTATCGTTTTCTCGCTATCACATAGATGATGACTGGTGCTCCGATGAGCGGTGTCACAGCATTCAAGGGGATGACCCCATGCTCACCAGGCAGGTAACAGAAGATATTACAGAGCAGCGCCACTACCGACCCACAGAAGATGGTGGCCGGCAGGAGTTGACGGTGATTATCGGTGGTCAGCAGCAGACGAGCGATATGAGGCACCGCCAGACCGATGAAAGCCACAGGACCACAGAAGGCCGTCGTGATGGCAGTCAGCAGACCCGTCACAACAAGCAGCCAGTTACGGACGCGCAGGATGTTCACCCCGAGGTTCTCCGCATAGCGGTCACCAAGCAGAAGAGCATTAAGCGGTTTGATGAGCAGAAGAGCTCCGATAAGTCCGGCCAGTGTCACCAACACGAAAACTGGCATGTTCGCCATAGACACCCCACCAAAGGATCCCATGCCCCATACCATGTACGACTTCACCCCCTCGTCAGTAGCGAAGAAGTTCAATAGAGAGATGGCAGAGTTAGAGATATAACCGATCATGATACCGATGATGAGCAGCATCACATTGTTCCGCACAAGGGTGGAGAAGAAGAAGATGACTGCCATGACCGCCATCGCACCGATGAAGGCCGCTATCAGGATGGCCGCAAAGCCACTGATGCTCACCGAACCGACAGAGAGACCGCCCCCAAGAAGGAGCATGACCAATGCCACACCCAGTCCGGCTCCACTGTTGACACCGAAGATGCTCGGTCCTGCCAACGGGTTACGGAAGGCCGTCTGTAACATCAGTCCGCTGACGGCAAGAGCCGCTCCGCAGAGAGTTGCCGTGATGGCCTGCGGCAGACGCGACTGTAGCACAATAAACTGCCACGACGCCTTCTCGGTCTCGTCGCCCATCAAGATGCGCACAACATCGCCTGCGGGGATCGAAACCGACCCCACCATCAGGTTCATGGCGAAAAGTACGATGATCAATAGCACCAATCCCCAGCAATACAGGACGCCTCTATTCATCTTCCTATATTATTTGGCCACAAAGTTACGAAAAGTCGAGCGCAAAACAAAGAAACGAGTTTCTTTTTTTGCCGAGACGAAGTAACTTCGCGGTCGGATGACCGCAGAGTTACGAAAAAACGAGAGCAGTACAAAAGAAATTAGGCAGATTATCAAAGAAAAATGTTATCTTTGCACCCTGATATCATCATACAACAATTTGTGACAATGAAGAAGAACTTATTAATGGCAGTCCTCGGACTGATCAGTATCGGTGCCCAGGCACAAGATACCAAACCCGCCATCCCACGCGACGCGGCATTGGAGGCAAAGATTGAAAAGACCCTTTCCAGGATGACACTCGACGAGAAGATCGGGCAGATGCTTGAACTGAACCTCGACGTGATGGGAAAGATGACCGTAGAGAATGCGAAGGTCGACCGTGAGAAGGTGCGGTCCGTACTCCAACAATATGGTGCCCCTCCCAAGGAGACAGAGGCACTGCTGAAGATGACAGACCAACAGATCATCGACCGCCTTGGCAACTACCCTGTGGATATCTACCAAGGAGAGACCAGACGCGTCTGGCAACTCAACGAGACCATGCTCGACACCCTGATCTCGAAATGGAAGGTGGGCTCCATCCTCAATGCCCCTGGCACCCGTGCCGCCACCGTAGACCAGTGGCAGCAGTGGATCCGACTGATCCAGAAGAAATCGATGAAGTATATTGGCATCCCTGATATCTACGGACTGGACCATAACCATGGTGTCACCTACACCCAGGGCGGCACCCTCTTCCCCCAGCCCATCAACCTCGGTGCCTCGTTCAATACCGAACTGGCACGGACTGGTGCTGAGATCACAGCCTACGAGAGTCGGGCGGCCAACTGTCCGTGGGTCTATAACCCCGTGGTGGACCTGAGCCGTGACCCCCGTTGGCCACGTGTCTGGGAGAGCTTCGGCGAGGATCCCATCGTCAACGCCAAGATGGTGGTGGCAGAGATCCAGGGCTATCAGGGCGACGACCCCAACCATATCGACCGCTTCCACGTAGGTACCAGCACGAAGCACTACTTCGCCTATGGTGCCCCCTGGACAGGTAAGGACCGTACGCCGGCCTATCTCTCTCCGCAGATGATCCGTGAGAAATACTTCGAGCCCTTCAAGCAGGCCGCCCTTGCCGGCACGCTGACGATGATGGTCAACTCAGCCTCCGTCAACGGTGTGCCCCTGCATGCCAGCTATGAGTATCTGACGAAATGGCTAAAGGAAGACCTGCAGTGGGACGGTTTCCTGGTGACCGACTGGGCCGACATCAACAGTCTGTATTCACGTGAGCATGTTGCCAAGGATAAGAAAGACGCCATCCGTATCGCCATCAATGCAGGTATCGACATGTCGATGGATCCCTATAGCGTGGAGTTCTGTATCCTGCTGAAAGAGCTTGTCAACGAAGGTCAGGTGAAGATGGAGCGTATCGATGACGCTGTGCGCCGCATCCTCCGTGCGAAATACCGCCTTGGTCTCTTCGACGAGCCGAACACTGGCGGCAAGGGCTACGAGAAGTTCGGTAGCGACGAGTTTGCCAAAGCCTCTCTCCAGACCGCCGAAGAGAGTGAGATACTGCTGAAGAACGAAGGTATCCTGCCGCTTGCCAAGGGCCAGAAAATCCTGCTGACAGGTCCTAACGCCAACCAGATGCGCTGTCTGCATGGCGGCTGGAGCTATACCTGGCAGGGCTCAAGAGCCGAAGACCTCTCCGAGAAATATAACACCATCTACGAAGCCCTCTGCCATAAGTTTGGCAAGGAGAACATCATCCTCGAACAAGGTGTGACCTACAATGAGGATGGCGCCTACTACGCCGAGCATGCACCCGAGATCGACAAGGCTGTGACAGCTGCCGACAAGGCTGATGTCATCATCGCCTGCATCGGCGAGAACAGCTACACCGAGACACCAGGCAACCTCACCGACCTCTGGCTCTCCGAGAACCAGCGCAACCTCGTGAAGGCTCTGTACAAGACGGGTAAGCCCATCATCCTTGTGCTCAACGAGGGACGTCCGCGCCTCATCGCCGATATCGAGCCCCTGGCCACAGCCGTGGTCGATATCCTGATCCCAGGCAACTATGGTGGCGATGCCCTCGCCAACCTGTTGGCTGGCGACGCCAACTTCTCTGGTAAGCTGCCCTATACCTATCCCCGAGAGATCAACTCACTCAACACCTACGACTATAAGGTCAGCGAGGAGGTGGGAACGATGGCAGGAGCCTATAACTACGATGCGAAGGTGTCGCTGCAATGGCCCTTCGGCTATGGCCTCAGCTACACCACCTTCGAGTACGCGAACCTGAAGACGGATAAGACCCACTTCACGGCCGATGATATCATCACCGTGACCATCGACGTGAAGAATACAGGCAAGACCGCCGGCAAGGAAGCCGTCCTGCTCTACTCGAGCGATCTCGTGGCCTCTATCGTGCCCGACAACAAACGTCTGCGCGACTTCACGAAGATCGAGCTTCAGCCAGGTGAGACGAAGACCGTCACCTTCCTGCTCCCTGCCAAGGACCTCGCCTTCGTAGGTGCCGACGGGCGCTGGACACTGGAAGAGGGCGACTTCATCCTGAAGGTCGGCAAGCGGACAGTCAGTATCGTCTGCGACGCGACCAAGGTGTGGGACACCCCGAATATCTAAACAAAGACGTCAGCATAGAAGAAGTTCCTGGATGCCAATATCCAGGAACTTTTTTTTGTAAGGCCCTCAGTTGGCCGACAACCTCTGGTAATAACGCAACGGCGCCAGTCCCTCGATCTCTGGATGAAGGATCCGGATAATATCATTCAGCAACCAATCGGGCCGGAAGGGCGACTCCTCATAGAAAAGACTCTGTTCCACATTACAGCCATAGACCTCCTTTTCGCGGTAAGCCTTGAACTGGTCGTAGCCATGATGCTCGGCCTTCAGCTCACCATAGGTGATCGGATGGTCACTACTATAACGGAACAGCCACGTGTCGGCATCGCCAGCCTTCTCGAGCACCGACTCGAAGGGCAGGGCCACAGAACCACTGTGTGTGTCGCCGACCCAAGGGTAACTGCCATTGGCATCAGTCAACATCTGTCCGAGCGTGCTCTTCCCACCTGGCACATACCACACGCTACCCGTCACCTTATCGACCAGCACCCGCTTCTGTCCTGCAGCTTTCTGTGCCAGCGCCTTCAAGGCATGATAGCTGCTGTCAGTCACCTGGAACAGACTGTCGGCACGCCGCTCACAACCAAAGAGCATACCGTAGAAACGGATCCACTCCGCCCGCGCGAGCGGTGAGGTCTCCATATACTCCGCACACTCCACGATGGGGATGTCGATCTCCTCCAGTTTCCCGTAGCCGCCACTATTCTCAAACGGCGAAAGGAAAAGAGCATCAGGATGGCGGTCGATGATCTTCTCGATGACGGGATTCATACCGTCGCCCACATCGATCATCCTGCCCTCTCGCACCTGCTCCTGAATCCAAGGAATCTTGATATACTTCAGATCGGCCACCCCAGCGATTGCGCTCTGCTTGTCGAATGCCATCAGCATCGCACAATGCACGGTCGAGAAGATGACCGAGCGCTCCAGTGGTGTGCGCACCACCGTACCTTTCGGCAGGTGTGGCGGCAACGGCTCGTCCTTAGGCACGAGCACATACTGGTGGAGCACCATCCCCTCCTTCCACGGGTTCTTCAGCGTCGCTACGGTATAACCGTTGTAGCGCACCACCGTGAGTTGGGTGGCATACCTGAAGGTGACGGTATCACCCTCCCCTGTAGAGGTCGCCGTCTGCCGACCTCCACAGGAAAGGAGCGATAAGAGAAAGAGCAGTCCTAATACCTGCTTCATTATTTCTCGTACTCAATCACGATATCATCGATACAGATATAGGTCGGTGTGGTAACACCATAATCGTTTTTCTTGGTACCCAAAAAGCCGAAGCCAAGAGACGTGATATTCTCGAAGGCCTCATAATCGCTCAGGTCGCAATACTGCCAGGTCTTTACATAGTCACCATCCTTAGCCAGATCGATCCCGAGGTGAGCACCACCCACGCCCTCAGCAGGTGTGGGATAAACCTCGCACATGAACCAGTCGTCAGCCTCAAACTTACCAGGTGTCATACCGTCACCATTAAGGATGGCGTTGACCGTATAAGAGCTGTTAGTGTACCAGAAGCCCTTCACCGTGACAGGACGGTCGAACTCAATCTTCTCACCGTAAGTCTGAACGATGGCGAAGTTCTTACCACCATGAGCCTTACCCGTGATATTGTTGAACTGATCAGGCATGCCCTCTGGTGTGAAGTCACCAGCGGTGAAGCCAGTCTCGGTGCGGTTGGAAATCGCATAACCAGTCCAGTAAGAAACGCCGAAGGTCGTGTTGAACTTCACAATATCCTCCTGATAGGCGCATGGATAAGTCATGCCACCCCAGCCATTGTCAACACCCTGTTCGTTGACCTCTCCGCACCAGAAGCCCTTATCGTTGAGCGCCTGGTTCTCAAAGCCGATCGTAGCACTCACGATCTCCGGCTCCTCGGGAGGAAGGACGGGATTATCCACGTTATTACAAGAGGTGAACGACATGGCGAAGCCACAAGCGAGGGCAGCAAGCCCGAAGAATTTGTTTGTCTTCATAATTGTTTTGTTTTAAAGGTGAATAATATGTTTATTGAATTATCACTTTCTTCCTGTTACTGATATAGAGCCCCTTCCGTCGCGGCACGACCTTACGCCCCTGCAGGTCGTAGACCACCTGCGGCCCGTTGGTGTCGACACGGACACCCTTGATGCCCGTCGCCTGACGGATGGCCTCCAGTGAAGCCTCCAGATGGATATCCTCGGCACCCATCACCTCCGTAGAAGTCTCCCCCCACCACTCAGGCTGTGGACATTTCTGGTTTAGTCCTGTATACACCCTCACGAAGTCGATGAAGTCGAGGGCTACAGGCTGCCGCTTCTCATCGACAGCCCAGCCGATATCGATGCCACATCCCTCATAGTTATACGACGTCGCGTCAGCATTATCGGTGAAGTTAGGCAGGTTGTCGGCATACCCATAGCGGAAGCCTACGAGCACAAAATAGTAAGGACTCCAGTTGGCATCCACCTCGTGGGAGAGGTTCACCATGTTATCCGGCAGACGCGTACCGCGGAAGGTCAGGTTGTCAGGCAGCCACAGAGGGTAGTACTCCTGAGTGTGGTAGTGGTTCCTGTCGACGGTGCCACTTACGCCCTGATTGTCAGTCCAGGCGATGTCGCCCATCGGGTTCTGGCGATAAGTCACCTCATAGCCATAGACCACCTTCCCGACACTGTCCACATCACAGCTACCGCTGATCTCGTACCAAGGGTCGTCAGGCAGTCCGTTGCCGTTGACATCCTTCGACACCATCACCACCCCAGCCTCGTTCATCCCACCGAACACCAGGTTTCTCATCTCCTGATAAGCATTGCCCCATACGGCGAAGTCGCGCTGTCCAGGGATATTCGCGATAGAGTGGTCGAAATGGAACGTGATATACCCGCCCCAGCCGCCGAGCGCCACGATATGAGCATCAGGATCCGCCGGACTGTGCCCAGCCAGTCGTTCGTTACACTTCTGTATCATCGTCTCCTCCGTGTCGCCCTCCTCGTACTCCGGCGCGTCGTTGACATACTGTCCAGGTGCCGGCCTGTACTCATCGACCGCCTGGATATACTTCGAGTGAGCCACCCCCTCGTCCATCCGCTGTGCACTTATCGGCAAAGCGGAGGGCAGGGCCACAGCCAACAAGCCCGTCACCATCCACACCTTATAATATCTCATTCTCTTCATTCCTTTTTCTCCTTTCTCAGAAACACCGCATGCGCAGGGATATCCCCCGTCGTCACCTTCCAGTCGAAAGTACCATCCGCCAGGAAGTGGAACAGTTCGCCGCTCGACGTGTAGTTCTTGGCATCCATCAGATAGAAGTCACGCTCATGAGGGTTGACGATGATACCATACGGCATCCGTATCTTCCCCATCTCCGGAGCATCCGACAGACAGGTGCTCACCACCTGATGCGTGGCCACATTGATGATGCCGTAGGTAATACTGTTCTTCTTCGTGACCTCGTTCCACTGACTCCCGTAGAAGTAAAGCGAGTCGCCTACGATACAGAGATCGCTCACGGGCTGGTCGATCTTTCCCCCCACCTGCATCTGTCCGTCAGCCCCCTTCTCCAACCAGTAGATGCTCGAAGCGAGGTTCATATAGTTGCCGCGCGAGGTCACCCACAACTGTCCGTACCTGTCGGCCTTCAGGTGGTGCAGGTTCGGCGCCACCTCTATCCTGTCCGTCTCCCGCATGGTCGTGAGATCCACCACGCTCACCGTATGCTCGTAGCCCTGTCCCGTCATCCCCTGATAGCCGCCGCTGTTGGCCACATAGAGCCGTTTGTCGAGGATCGCCATCTCCTCCGGCTGATAGCCCACGCTGACGGAGTCGATCTTCTGCAGCGTGAGCGTGTCCACCTGATAGACGCTGCCCAACGGACTGTTGCTCGAGGCATACTGTGTGCCCACATACGAGCTGACATACGCATAGCCCCCATGGAAGGACACATAGCGGCAGTTGGGTATGTCCACCTTGCCGATGCGCACCGCGTCAGTGGCCCGTGCCACCTCCACCTTGTTCGAGCAGTTGACGACGAGCCACAGCCGCGACCCATAGATCTGGATATCATTCCCCACGTCGCCCAGCGCCATCACCGTCGTCGGGTTGCGCGAGGCATAGATGTTACGCAGGTAGTGCACCGTCTCGTCGTTGCCCGACAGATCCAGGTAGTCGAGCGTCGCCTTGTTCGATCCCATGTTCCCCTCGTTGAGCAGGTACATCCCCACGATCTCACCCTTGACAGCCTGTCCTCCCGTATTGATATCCTCGAACGGCACCACCATCACGTCGTCGCGACAGGCGACGAGCATCAGCAGCATACAGATATATGGTATCAGTCGTCTCATATCTCCACACTCAGGGTTATCGTATAGTTCCTGCCAGGCATGGGGTAGTTCACGATCACCTCATAATCCTGTCCCAGCACATTGTTCACATCCAGATGAGCCTTCCACAACACCTTCTGCCAATGGAATCGGCAGGCGATGCTCAGGTCGCTCGTGTACCACGGCTCCATATGGTTATAGAGAATATTCTCCTGACTGTCGTAGCGCTCCCCCGCATAGATGAACGAGTAGTTGACGTCCCAGTTACGGTAAGAGAGTCCCACGATGGCCGAGCCCGAATGCCAGGGGATATAAGGAATCTGGTCGCGGTAGTAAGACGTGGCAGGGTCCGTCACGTCGCGAGCATCCTGGTAGGTGTATTGAGCCCGTGCCGTCGCCACCAGCTCCCGTCCCACCTGGAAGTCAGCCTCGGCCTCCACGTCGACACCCTTGATATGCACCCTACCGAGGTTCAGCATCGTCCATCGGAACTGCTGTCCCTTGGGGTAGGCCACGATCTTGTCGTGCACCGTATTGTAATACACGTCGAAGTGCATCTGCGCGTGACGCACGATGCCCTCCATGAAATGCTTGTTGAGCACGAAGCCCGCATCATACTGCAGGGCACTCTCCGGCGTCAGGTTGGCGTTACCCATGTCGGTATAGTAGAGGTCGTTGAATGTCGGCATACGGAAGCTCTTCTTCACATACGCCCGCATCGAGAAGAAGTTACCACGGAAAGGATAGACGTTGACGAAGACGGCCGGCGTGAGCTTCGACAGCGAGCGACTGGCGTCCATCCCTGCAAAGGCACCCCGCCGATGCGTCCTGTCGTTGACGAATGAAGCCAGCACCGAAGCCTGTGCCTTCAGATGCCTGTAGTCGATCGCCGTAGCCAGACTCACCAGATGAGACCTCCTGGTCGGATAGGCGAAGTTATAGATGTCGGCATTCAGCTTGTTCCACTTGAAGTCATAGCTCAGCGAGGCACTCCAGTTGGGCAACAGCTCCAGCACGTTGGCCGTCGAGAGATACAGCTCCTGCTGCCGATAGCGGTTGTCCACGGGCAACTGTGTGGTGTCCTTGTTCACATAATGCGTGTTGTAGTAGGCATACTTCGCCAGCCACCGAGTGCTGAACCCCTCGCCCACGTTCTTGTCGAAGGCCGCCTGCACGAACGTGTTCAGATCCTGCTGCCGCTCCCCGCGCCGCCACACGTTGTTCACGATGGCCCCAGGGATGCCTCTGGCCGAATGATAGAGATAGCCCTTCACCTGCCAACCGCCCTGATAGAGGCGCCCGTAGAGGTTACCCTCGACCCGCTCGGCATGGATATCGCCGTTCTGTCGGATGGCCGTGGTGTCCCATGCCGTCGTCCCATCGGGGTAGCGGCGCTCATAACGGAACTTATACTTTCCGCTGGCCGTCAGGAAGCCTGTGCTCAGCGACGAGCTGACCCGCTCCGACAGCCGCTGCTCCCATAGGGTCGAGAAGCGGAACATATCGCTCGACCCATACTGCGCCTTCATCCGCAGTCTGTAGTGGCGCGCGGCCCCTTGCTCATGATGCGAGGCGAAGTCGGGCGCCTTCGTACGGATATAGACAGAGCCCGCATGACCGAAGTCGCTGGCGGGCTGGAATATCGCACTCTTCTGACCGTTGTAGAGCGTCACCTCCTCCACGTTGTCGAGCGAGAACTGCCCGAGGTCTATCTGTCCGTTCTGTGCATTCCCCAGTGCCACCCCGTCGTAGGAGATACCTAAGTGATGGGTACCCATCGAACGGATGTTCACCGTCTTGATGCCGCCCACACCCCCATAGTCCTTCAGTTGGATGCCCGAGAAATAGCGCAGCGCGTCGGCCACGGAATGGGTGTTCAGCTTCTCCAGCTGCTCCCCCTTCAGCTTCTGACTGGGCACCACCTCACGCATGGCAGGACGGGACACGACGACGATCTCCCGTATGTGCTGTACGGAATCCAACTTGCCCTGTGCTGTCGTATGAAGACATAAGAAACAAGACAGTAGTAGTAGCGATGCCCTTTGCATCAGGCGACACGGTTCGCTCTTCACTTCCACTTTTTGTGTTCCCACCCCGCCTAACCCCAGAAGCGGAGCGAGAGGCTTTCCATCGGCAGGTCTTCTGACTTCACCATCCGGCATCAGACGTCTTCCCAAAAATCTCAGTGACATTTGTCTGTGCCGATAAAGACGGTTTACAGCAGCGGGACTGTCCGGGATTCTCACCCGATTCCCTTTTCATCACCCAAAGGGTGAACCGATTCGTTTGCAAAAATAAATAAAAACCTTGAAAGTAGGAAATATATTGGGAAAAAAACGACCTATCGCAGCAGTCTGTGGCCGAGATCATGCTGATGACAGGCCGCCATGATCTGCTCCACGACCTCATCCATCACTGGCACCTCCACCCTGTAGTAGGTCGGATAGTCGGGACAGAGCACCACCAGGTTCATCCCCCCCACACGGATGCCGTAATCCCTCTGGAGCATATAGCGATACAGGTTCTGTTGGATGCAGTAGTGATAGAAAGGCGTGTCAGGCAGACTGATACCGTTGAAGCCCGTCTTCCCGTTGAAGCCCTCCGTCAGCGGGACCCCCGCCGCGTCGACCACCTTCCCGCTCCGCTTCCAGTCGTAGATGGTGAACGAGCCGTCGTCCTCACGACAGATCATGTCAACCGTCCCCGCGATGTTCAGGTCCAGGTCGTAGATCGGCCATTCCTGGCGATAGGGACGGATACGATGCTCCTCGACGAAACGCAGGAAATGCGCCTTCTCCCGCTCGATGCTGACAGGCACCGTCGCCTCCCCGTCGACAAAGGAGTAAACAGTGTCGAACACCCCGTCGCGGAAGTAACGCTCCGTCTGCAGGTGCATGAACGTGCCCACCTCACTGGCCATCCGCCGACAGCGGTCCCACCTGTCGAGCATCTCCTCCACGTCCGCCCCGTAGCGCTGCCACTGCATCTGCGCCGTCTGCAGCGCGTCGAACGTCTCGAAGAAATAAGCGATCAGACTGCTCACGGGCAACAGCCGTTCTCGGCCGTCGTAGGTATAGACATGCTCGTCGGCCATGAAGTCGATATAACGGTCCTGGTCGTAGCGCCCCGCCTCCGTGAAAGCGCCCATCTTCTCCTGCATCTCCGTCGTCCGTGGCAGCCGCGCCACCAGCTGACAGCCGTAACGCTCCTGACTGTTCTGAGGCACGACCGTCGGCACCAGTCGCGGCGGTTCACCATGCCCCTCCCCTCTGGCCGCCATCTTCAGCGCCTCGTTGTCCGTCCACCGCCTCACGGGCGACAGCCCCTCTGCGGCCACCGCCTCAACGGCCGCCACCTCAGGCACCAGCGCCCTCACCAACTGCACCAGATAGGCGGCACACGCCTCAGGCTGTTCCGCCACCTGCCGCTCCGCCAGTCTGACGACCGTCCATCCATGACGGTTCAACACCCCGTCGCGGTAGTCGTCGCCACAGCCGATGGCATGTATCACCCTGCGCGTCTCCGCCGTATAAGGCTCGTCGATCTCGATGTCGATCCGTACGCCGCCGTCATCCGCCACCAAGGCGAGGTCCATCTCCACAGGCGGCTGCTGTACGGAGATGTTCAGACACACATCCGCGAACACCCCGATCGTCTCGGGCAACCAAGCCCGTAACCGCTTCAGAAGTCCCAGCGCAGCCTCGTCCGCCGCCCGCCTACGCCGACGGAACGGATAGACGATCGCCCCCGTCTCAGCGAACCTAACGATCGGATAGCACCCCTCGGCCACCTTTGCAAACGCCTCCGGCACCTGGTAGTCCACACGCTGCTCCTGCCACCGCTCGGCATAGCCCGTCGTGCAGTACATCCCGTTCAGGTGCCGCTTCCGCTCAGCGAGCCACTGTGCCAGGGCCTGTCGCTGCGCCTCGGCACACGCCGCCTCAGCCAACACCACCCCCGCCTCAGCGAACAAACGCTGCGCCTGTTCTATCCGTGTCGCCTCCGCCATTTCCACGGCCTGCTCCACCAGCGCCCTGAAACGCGCTTCCGTCATCAGTCTCTTACTCATTTGCCCACAAAGGTACGAAAACTTGTCGATTTTAGCAAGAAATGTTGATGGTTTAGCGGAAAAGTCGTACCTTTGCCCATGTTATGAATCATTTTATCTATCTGCTGCTTGCCATCGTCTTCGAGACAGGCGCAACCTCGCTGTTAAAGATGGCAGAAGGCTTCACCCGTCCTCTGCCCACCGTGGCCTCCCTGGCCTGTTACCTCGTGTCGTTATACTGTCTCAGCATGTGCCTGAAGACGATACCCATCGGCGTGGCATACGCCATCTGGTCGGCCTTAGGCATTGTCCTTGTCACCCTGATAGGCATCTTCGCCTTCAAGCAGACGCCCGACTGGGGAGCCATCGTTGGTCTCACCCTGATCATTGCCGGCGTCGTGGTGCTGAACCTCTTCTCAAAGATGACCGTCCACTAATCCCCCATCATCAAGGTCTACCACCTCAAACCCTTCATCGAGATGCCGAGCGTTGCGGGTAGCTTTTTGATCTTCTTTGTGTTCAGATTCCTGATATATCCGCTTCGAAGATAGGCTGGGAAATTGATGATTCCCTTTCCGTTGGAGTCAACCACCGCCACACCAATATAGTAGGTATGGCCTTTTTTCAGGATGATCTCTTCCTGCACATCAACCGTTTGCTCGGTAAACTGTTGCTTGTCTGAGAAATTCAAGTATATGGGTTTGTGCTGAACGGGGGAAAACTCCTTGCCTTTTACCTCGTAGACGATGATTCGCAGCACACACCGAGTATAGGTACATTCCTCAACCCTAAAGTTAAAACTCTTAATCAGATAATCCCTCTTATTCTTAATGATCGGGCCGAGGTCATGAGTCGCGTATTTCGTATTGCGAAACGACACGTCGCCAGGCATCTTCATCCCTTTGTGCGAGACAGCCTTCTCCTTGAGTTTCTTGTTGGAGATGACAACGTCCGACAGTTCGTAGACATCCTCTTCTAACTGGATATCCAACTGACCTGTCTTATAGCTCTCAAAAGGAATCTGCTTGGTACGATAGCTGATATGATGGACGACCATCTGATCGGTATGCCCTTTCGGCACCTCCAACTCGAAGTTCCCCTCTGCATCAGATACCGCATACAGACTGTCCACCCGTATGCTCACATATTCGATACCCTGTCCGTAGCTGTTCGATACCTTACCCCTCACCTTTACCTGTGCTGAGGCCGTCAGCCCCCAGCACAGGATCAGTGCTATAAAACAAATCCTCTTTATCATATCATCCTGCGATTGTTGTCTGCAAAATTAATACATGATACGGTATAAACAACATTTGTTTCGCATTATTTGCGAAATTTTGCAGATGTTGTGTTTTTTATCCAAACACTTTTGCCGTCCTACTATCTTCCATCCATGATCTATCGGCAAGAAAAAAACACGCTGCAAGACGATAGGGCAAAATGTATTATGAAAATATATACCACCTATATACTACCGCTGTAGAGGATCGAACCCCCGTCCCGCAACGTGCTTATATCAACCCATTATATTCTTGGGATTACTGTTTTCGTTTTTCGAGCGCAAAGATACAACTTATCTTGGAAGCATCCAAATTTTTTTAGGGAATTATATTTATTACGGTGGTATACTTTTCGATTATTATTTACAAGGATAAGGTTTTATGCTCTGCACTGATCGACAGACTGTGGCATAAATCATATCTCGTCAACATGATGGGTACGTCATATCGTATTAAAGAAACAAAAAAATATATCAGTAACTAAGTAATGTATAACAAACTTTTTATACCTTTGCAGTACTCGGTCGGAGTGGTATACTTTTAAATTATTATTTGGTATACTTTTACGTTATCATTTACATCCCAAAGGTGGTGTAAGAGGCGTGATTCCAAGTAAACAGAAGTATTAATTATATGGTTTACATCGACGATTACAACGAAGTTAAGGATTGCATCTACAAAGAAGAGCATTATTCAGCACGTGACAATGGTGCTGTAATGCGGCATCCACGTGAAGGCAAGCGAATTCGTAAGGATGATAACGTATGGACTTTTGGCAAGCCCAATGACAAAACAGGCTATATGGAGATTGCCGGTCAGAGAGTGCATAGAATTGTTGCCTTTGCCTTTCATGGCAACCCACCAACAAACCAGCATGTTGTTGACCATATTGACACAAATCGTCGCAACAATCGCCCAGAAAATCTTCGTTGGCTCACACGATTGGAGAATGCTTTGAACAATCCCATTACACGTGCGAGGATAGAAAACCTCTGTGGAAGTATTGAGGAATTTCTCGCAGATCCTTCAATTCTGCGAGGACATGAAAGGATAGACCCCAATTTCAGTTGGATGCGAGCTGTAACTCCAGAGGAAGCGCGTGCATCACTGGAAAGATTGACAAATTGGGCAAAAGAGCATCCCAAGCCACAGGGTGGAAGTCTTGGTGAATGGGTGTTTCAAGAAAAAACAGCCAATGCTGTGCCCAGATATAATGCTCCATCATTCCTTAACATGAAGCAAGGAGATATAACAGCTTCGCAAGAGAATCAGGAAGAGAAGAAAGAACCATTGAAGACTCAATCATTAACACCTAATGCAATCCAGCTGGATTGGAAGAATCCTGTAGCCTTTCCATGCTGTCCGCAAGAATTCTCTGGCAATCCACTTGAAGTTTATATGGCAAATCTAAAAGAAGGAGCCATATTCAGCACAAATAACTATGGAAACAACTCTACTGTTCTACAATTTGGAATGCCACAACCTGATTGTTTGTGGGTAATGTGTCGTATCAGCATAGGTTTCAAGACACATGCCTATACAAAGATTACATACAAGGATGCCATCTTCTATCATGAGAACATGGGTGTATTTGACATTGGCGATAATCCTGAAGAAATTTTCGAATCCATTTTAAAGGGAGATACGGAATAATGATACTGCCATCAATGACATGGAAAGAAATGTACGATGGGCTTGAAGATGATGCTCAGAAAGTGCAGATAAGGATAGACAAGTCATATCCTAAAGCCGTCAAAGCATTTAAGAAATCAAGGACTTTTCCTGCCTGGTACATTGATGAGTACAAAATTCCAGCCACCAACAATCAGTATATCATATTCTACTATGCAGAGAATGCTGCTGAGGTGGAGAAACCTCACAATTCTTCATTCTGCTTCGTATTTAGTGGTAAGCAGCGTTATGTTATCAGAGGAATGCAAATGGAATATCAACACACGCCTAAATGCGAAACAATCATGTTGCCTCAGATACATGCATATACCAGCCATTTCTTCCAACGGTACAACGAGCGATTCTTGCATAAGGATAATCTATCTCCTAATGAGATTGCAGGTCTATTCTTTGTTAGGAATCCTTTTCCTATACCCATCATGCTCAACGAAGACGTTAATAAAAACTACAAAAAACATGGTGAACACAATGATCGTGGGATGCGTGTTCCTGATGGTTTCTGCTTTACACGAACCGCTATCGAAGGTTGCGAAAGTGAAGATGGTATACACGAGCACGATAAAGTGGATGCCATGCTGATTCTCTACACTACGTTTATGAACGAATCAGATATGAGTGATAGTCAAAGAGATGCTATAAACAAAGAGCACTTTAAGACATGGATGCATTGTATGGTTGAACTGAGAAAAGGGTGAGATTATGAGAAGTGAGATAAAATATAGCTACAGTCTGAACGAGAAAAGACATCACGGGAACGGTTCTGGCGATTTTTTCGAAATAATTGATTAACTTTGCAACGAAAGAAATATACGTCTATATGCATAGTTGTAAAAGTTGGTGGACAACTTTTCTGAGAGGGGTGCTCGTTACACCCCTCTTTTTTTATGTAATATTCAGTTTTAAAATCCGTTACCCCGTGGGGGGATAACGGATTGCTTTGAATTATCGGAAAAAGTTTTTGTCTACTTGTCTACTTGTCCAATCAAAGCTTGATGGGATCATTTGGGGAACATTTAACCCACTGACGATCGGCATCACTGCTGAAAATCAGTGGGTTTATATGTTGCGTCGTCAATCTTGAAAAGATGATTACTGCATTTACAGTTCATATAGATGAATATCGTAGTTTGTACTCAATATTTGCAACCCTTTAATGACATTATCTTGGAAATTGGCAAAAAAAATATAAAATATACGATGTTACACATAACGTTTTGAATCTAATTCGATTCTTTTATGTAATTTTGCAAAGCATATTATGTGCATTCAATTAACATTAGTATTAACTCTAAAAATGGATAGTATCAGGTAGAAAAAAGAAAAAAGTGTATAGACATCCTTGACTCAACTGTAATACCAGAACTTGCACTTCACAAAACGTCAGTTTAGTTAAGACAACGGGTGTCTACGCTCAACATATGGGCGTGGGCAGAAGGATTGTTGTCTGACGTGGGCTGTGCAAGGCCTTGGTACCAACCAGAATTCCCCCACGCCCTTTTCTATTTGAGAAGAGCGAAGAGAATTATGGCTGTAAAAATCTTTGATGACTTCAGAAAAGAGTATTGGTTTCATGTTTCGAATCAAAATGAGATTCCTATCTTTGGACATGCAGAAAAAAGTATAGACTCTGAACTGCTTTATACTATAGCCCAACAGATGCCAGGGTCTGATGATGATTTCGAAACTCTAAAACAAATCATTGCGCTTAATCCTGATGCAATTGACACGCTTAGAACTATTGTTGGCGTAACAGACAAACGTATGTATCTTGAATTGAGCTACATTTTTAACAAGCAACGTATTAATGAGAATTCCGATAAAAACTTGCTTGGTGAATCTATATATCTTTTGAAAAAACATTCTGTTAGTTATTTCAAAAGAATGATTGGAAACCAAACAAACAAAGGGAATAAAGTACTCAATGTTATTGCTAAATACTTAGAAGACAGGGGCGTTTTATCTATCTTGCACGTCTTTAACAAGATGGAGTTGGAAGAGGTTAGCTCAATTGTTGATAATCTTCTTTTGCCTAAAGAGATACAACAAGAGGAAACCAAGAAAAGGGGGCATGGTGCAGAACAGGCTCTCGCTATAGTTCTGCATAAATTAGGAGTTTCTTTTATTCCTGATAGACGTCATATAAACCCAATGAGTCAAGATGACCAGAATGTTGACAAAGTTACTTTCGAATTAGCCCAAAGAGATGAAGAAAAGACATGGAGTATGGACTTAATAATCACTCAAGATGAAGTTCTACGCGTATTTGTACAAGGTCTTATCCATAGTTCCGACCCTGGTCAATATGGCGTGAATAAAAGTGGCGAGACTGTTTTGGTCAAGACAGGATTGACGAAGCACAACGAAACCTTAACTGAAAAAAAAGAGCTGTGGGGGCTTGTGGACGGTGTCGGATTTATAGAGAATCCAGAGAATACAGTCTTCAAAATGATTCAGCAGTTTGATACTTTTGTTCAATTAAAGAGTCTCTATAAAGCAGGTCTTAAACTGCACAAATTAGGTATCGTACAAATCAAAGCTATTCGTTTTGATATGTCTTTCTATTCTCAACAAGAAGCGGATGATATGTTCGAATTGTATGGTTCTGAAGACATTGCAAAAATTACCGACAACTCAATACCTGAAGGAACAGAGGTGCCTGCAGGCAAAGCTTGGTTATATGTATAATTAATAAGACTCAGTCAGTTGCAAATCTGGCTGAGTCTTTTTTTATTTGAACCACTGATTTATAATCTCATCTAATTGCTGAATATAGCCTTGTTTGGGGTCGTCAGAAAAATGTCCTTCTCTACAGATTCTTGATAATTCGATGTGCTGATGGTTAGATCTATCAAATTTCGGGATATTTAGACGTCCAATTATGCTAGGGGTAATCTGAGTTCCCACCATATAGTTTTCAATAGTTTTTCTATACGGGGTGGAACTAATAATAGCACAGATATAATAAGCTTCATCTCTATCATCAAAGGCAATAGAAATGATTTTTTCGTTACCTATAATATTTTTGACACCTAAATACCTGTCATTCGCATATTCAACGACTGCTGGAGTGAATTTTTTGCATATGTACCTCCAGCACACCTTGTATCTTGCAAAGGTATATACACCAATACGCTGAAGTGTATAGAAGAACTGCTCATGTATAGATTCATCCATACTTGTAAATCCTTTTCTGTCCACCAATTCTTTCTTGAACTCAGAAAAATATCTTTCTGTTAACGGATATTGAGCAAGTACTTTTTTGTTAATAGGATACATTTTGGTCTCTGATGTATGAGGACAGAGTATGTATTTTGAATACTTGTATGACCAGAAATCAAGGTCATTTCCTGTTAGAAAAGGAAAAACGTACTCTTTTTCTACTTCAAGCTGAACTTTCTTCATCTTATTTTTAGCTCGTTCAGTTATATTAGAAACCAATACATTATCATTCTTTTCAGTATCGATATTGAGCCAGTATATGCCATTGGCACCACCTGTGAACACTCCTGTCCTTGCAACTAGTTCATTGCTACCAAGAGTAAATTTTGAATAACTCATTTCATCTTCTGATTCAGTAATCCAGCCAGAATTGATTGCTGTTTTTGAAGATGGACGAGCCTTCAATGAGTCAAAACCAATATATTTATCTAAATCAAAAAGCGTATTGCTCTCAAATGATTTGATTTTGGATGAAGGATTCCAAACAACATAGTCAACAGGGTAGCTCGTTTTAGCACCCTTTTCAATATAAATTATTGCAGTTCTTGTAACCGCATCTTTGAATGGCTTTATTTTTGTTAGGTCATCTACTCTCAGAACCTTCAAATCAACATTCTTTGGTATAATTCTGAATTTGCGAAATCCTTCACCTTGCTTTATTGATTTAAACAGAGTTTCCTTCACAACAAATCCAATTTTTCCTCCTATTGCCAGATAATTATCGATGACAACGTATGTTAGCAATACAGATATGTCTTCTTTGATGAAGTTCGTATTTAATCCTTTTTGAGAAAAAAGGCCATAATATTGCCATAATTGAGCATGCTGCATACGATAATTATCAGGCATATATTCCCAATTAACCCATGGTGGATTACCCACTATATAGTCATACTGAATTTTAGGGACTGTGTCATAATTATTGTCCTCACCATAAAGGAAGGCCATATCATTAATGGCTATTGTGTCAGCACAATAAATGGGAATTTCTAATGGAGAAGAATCCAAGCCACAATATTTACTATAAAGAAGCAGGTAATTCGTTTTTGCAGCTAAAACAGTTAAAGGATTAATATCAATGCCGCATACATTCGAAAATATTGAGTTGTTCGATGATTTTCGATATTTGTTTATTAACGCAACAATAAATGTTGCAGAACCACACGTAGGGTCAATATATTTTTTTAAAAAAGCACAATCATCATCCTTTGTAATCTGTTCAATAACGGTATTTGCTAGCCAATATGGGGTGTAATATTCGCCTACACTGTGTCGAATTTCTTTAGGGAAAATACACTCGAATATTGTGCTTATTGCATCACCTTCTGTTTCAATGTCTTTAAGATTAACTGAGTTATATACTGAGTTTATAAAAGGTTCTATGTTTGCAATTGACAGAAACCAATTGTAATATGAAATGCAGATATAATTAGTTATTCCCCTTGAAATATAAGTTTTATCCTCAAAAACATCATTCACAGATTGATTATCTCCAAAGACGGCCTTATGTGCAATAATTCGTAGAATTATTGAATAATATGTTTCCAAACAATAAACGAATTTAAACAATTCTTCTTGTTCCGAACCTAATATAACATCAAAAGTATCTTCTAACTTTTGAACATTGATTTTTCTTTGGGTATCAAATACACCATGTATATATGTAAATCTTTCTTTCCATTCGTAATAGGAAGAAGACAAAACTGCTGACTCAAATAATTTTTTTATGGAACTAGTATATACATTCCCTTGATACCAACTTATATCTGTTCTCATCATATTTCTGAAGGTTCTATTAAAGTACGTCTATCTACGTTAAGAAGGGTTGCTATTTTATCGATAGTATTTAAATCTGGCTGTATACTATTGCTACACCATTTGCTTACGGTACTTGGAGTTTTGCCAAGTTCGTCAGCAAGCCATTTGCCGGTTTTCCCTTTCTCGACAAGTACAACTTTAATTCGATTCAATTTTGTCATGATGCCACAATTGATTGTAATTTGGTGCAAAGGTATTAAAATTCCAGGAAATAAACGATTGTTTCCTCCAAAAAGACTACCTAAAACTATAATTTCTATGAAATTATTGCCAGTTGTCACATGGGAAGCTCATTTTTCAGCCACTATTTCTACCCCCCAAAAATATTTGTACTCTAATAGATAACCTAATTACTAACAAATATTATGCTATTACGAACAACACCCCCAATGCCAAAATCTGAAAATGATTTTGTTTCCCGTGTTAAGTTTTGTTAAGTGGTATTTTCTTTCTTTTGTTTTCAATATCTCTGTTTCCAGTTTGTTCCTTTTGCGGTTTTCGTCTCTTTAATATATCTGTGTATCAGCCACTTATGAATAATCAGCAGATTTTCAAGAAAAAGATCATGATGTATGTTGGTTGCAGTTGTGCGATGAGGGAAGAAAATGGAATGCAGAGAGGGGATTGAGGGTATGAGATAAAACAAAACGGACATAGAGCAACCCGTTACCCTGTGAGGGGATAACGGATTGCATTGGATTATCGGAAAAAGGTTTTGTCCAATTGTCCAATCAGGTCAGCAGTTGGGCGAGTTTCTTGAAACAGCCTTGCTCCTTGTCGTCTTCCACATAGCCGTCGGCCTTCAGACGTAGAATCTTCTTGTAGGCGGCATCGGGCTTGTCGTAGCCGTAGCACCGCATCACGTCTTCTCGGGTGAAGATGTCGGGCAGACGGTTGTAGCCGTCGATGGAGCGCTGCTGGTGGCGATGGCCTGCCGTCTGTACGTCGTTGTTCATGTCGTCGAAGTATTTCTCGGCGAGGACGCCGAAGAAATGCTGCTGGGTGGCGTACTGGATGCGGGCGATGAGCTCGCAGAGCTTCCAGTCGGTCTCGTCTGTCTCGTAGGTGCCGCGCCACTGCTTGCCCTCTGTATGGAGCGAGGAGAAATGGCGCATATCGATATAGGGGGCGGCATAGTTCAGGGCATGGTAGGGCACACGCTTCAGCATGAGCTCGTTGGCCTCGCTCTGGTCCTCGGCGGCATCCGTCATGCGGTTCTTCGTCCAGTCGTAGAGGTGCTTCACCAGCGACCACAACGGCAGTTCGCCCGCACGGCTGTCGAGCTTGTAGGCCCACATCTTCATGCGCTCCAGGCGCTCCCAGTCGATGCTCCGCTGCTCTTCGAAACTGATCATCTCGAAGTTGGTCTTGGGCATGGGGATGACGGCCAGACGGGCGTCTGCTTGAAGACGAATATCCCTATCAAAGTCACAAGTACAATACCTAAGGCCGACCATATGGCATATGCCACGCCGATGGGAATCGTCTTCAGACACAAACTGAGACAATATAACGACACCAGGTAACAAGCCAGAGAGGCCACCGTCGGCAGAGGACGCGTAAAACCATCTGCCATCTTTAATAGCGAAGTTGCTCCTGTCTCGAAGACGATGGCAAGCAGCAGATATATAAAATGATTCATAATTTATATCACAATTCTTTTGTTTTAAATATTCTACTGAGTAAGTAGCTCGCAGAAAGACTTGTTTACAACTCTGTCCCTCATCAAGTTCATATCAGTAAAGTTTCTGCTTATATTCTCAACCAATTCAAGATAACTGTCTGTTCTTTCGTTCTTCTTATAGTAATATGGTTTAATAGAAACACAATTCTTATGCTCGAATAGTCTGTTCAGTAACGTACGGTCAGAATTGCCACACGAATGGCCCATGATGAGTATCTGATAGGGCGCCGATTCTATAAAGGAAAGTATCTTGCGATAATTGTTTGCTTCAAGATATCTAATCGATTTAATATTTCCTAAGAACTTATTTTCGTTCTTATCAAGAATAGTCATATAATCTTTATCCAACTCATCTCCATAACCGAAGATTACACTTGAAGGATCTTCCAGACTGCCGTGTATTTGATTAACCGAGAAGATTTCGCCCTCTTTTAGATATAGCTTGGCAGTGCGCGTATAGTTGAAGTTGACCAGCATAATCTTGTCAGGCAACAACAACTCTATAGGTGGATCCATAAGGGAATCCTTCCTCTTGTACTGCTCTCTATAATCATCCACATATCCCTGCGTATAGCAATTACTTCCGTAACACCGCAATTTGTACTCCAAGTCCTCATGACTTAAATTCATTCCTGATTTAATATGCTCTTTAAGTGCATTTGTTCCTTCAATAGATATATCTTCCTTTTTTATTGGGGCATATATTTTTTGGCGGATATCTGTCTTCAACAATCTATCTGATATCTCAATGCTTTTAAGGTATTCGACTAACAAGTTCTGTATATATTGAAGTTGAGCATTGAGTTCTCCAACAGCTGACATAGAAGAATCTTTCAAAGCATATTTCTTCAGTAGATTATAATACTCATTCTCAATATCTACCCAACCCAGTGTTCCTATACTGTTATAAATTCTTTCGAAAAACGGGCTATACTTGATGCTATAATTGTTCTTATCACATAACTTGGCAAAGTAATCTCTTTCACTCCAATTGGGAAGTTTACATCGTTGGATGTATATACGCCACGACTCATATTTTAATGTTGTCATCGAACAGAGTATATCCGTTGACGTATTTGTACTTTCCTTATGAATATTAAAAAACCTTTTCTGCCAATACCAATAAAGAAAATTCTCATAACTGGTTCTGAGGTTATGTGCCAGGTCGAAGCCGTTTCCAATGAGTACAAGTCTGTTCATGTCGGAAAATATTACAGATTGCAATAATAGTCTTGAATCTTCTTTGCCATCATTTCCCTACGCTTACTCAAAAAACAAAGATAGTCCGTATGTTCCATCTTGATGATATCCGTTGGAATACAGTTGGCATTGAGATTAGCAAGTAATTCGGATTGAATGCAGATGTTACCATAGGCGGATTCCCCCTTTTCACATGCAGAAAAAGCCTTGTCAAAGTAAACAAATGGAGCATCATCGGATATGTCTTTGTTGACCTGGGTGTCTAGGTAAGTATAGTTTGCAATCTGATTATACGTTGCTTTATCTTTCCAGCCATTCTTAATCAGATATTGTTTAGGGAAAATATGATGAACATCACCAATGACTGTTATGAGGTCACTTATCTTCGTACCCTTAGAGAAAAGAGCATCTTCAGAGTTGTGTATCTGAGCGGCAATAAACGTATTGAAATATGGACTGTTAATGGCAGATGTTTCCAACCTCTGTACCAGCCCAATTTTCCAAAAAGTTTCCGACAACTCTGCAGCTTCAATCTCCTCAAAGAACTGCTTGAAGCCTTTTGACTTGATACTCCTTAAGTCTGCATCCATTACAGTTTCTGGTGAGCCTATGTAACGGCTTGTGAGTGTTGTAAGGACGTACCACTTAGTCACATATTTATCAATTAGTTTCTTGTCAAAGTTGGAATCTGAATGAAGAAGAAGGAAGAGTGTATAAGCAAAATCAAGAGTCATGCTTGAATTAATCAACTTGGGTGTGATAAAGCCTGCAGACTTGATAGCCAATAGGAAGTTTGAAAAAGAATAGCGGTTCATAAAGCCCAAAACACCCTCTTTCAACTGTTCGAAAGACTTTTCTGCAATTTCTTCCTTATACTCTCTAGTCTCGAAATCGCGACCGCCCAATAAACTGACCAGATCCTTCATCTTACCCCTACCGAACTTATACATAAAGGCTATTCGGAGAATATCACCATAGCTGGGGTCAAATATATCTTCCTTATCGTCTTTGAGCCAAGACATTGCCTTGAAATACTCGGAGTCCTTGAAGTCTTTATCTTTGCACATATCTGCATACCAATCTGGCTGTGCAGCCAAATGTGAGAAGTAATCAATACCTTTTCTCAACATATTACCACCATAGATTACGTTCGCAGCAATCTTCGACATGGCAAAGTCTGATTGATTCAGCTTCGCACCTTGGGAGTTGATGCGGATAAAGATTTCTGTCACTTTATCAATCGTTAAATCCTTATCGAGTGTTATTACTCCAATCTGACTTGTCCTGATCCTTAGAAGCTTCATGATGGCATCATTAATGACACTACCATTCACATCTGGGTTGTTCTTACAATACTCATTCACAAATTCCCATTGATTAAAGGAAGGAGCGAATATATCTGCAATATCTGCAATCCATCTTTTATCCTTTAAGATGGCATTATCTTGTACCTTAAATCTCTCTTCCTCAGTATCATCAGGAAGCAAAGGATTAAAAGAAATTTTAAACCTACGCTTGTTAAAATCCTCTGTTATAATCTCCATTCCCACAATGGCAGTCATGAGTGCAGTTGTCCTTTGTTGGCCATCAATCATTATTTTCTTACCAACAGCAAGAGAACCATCTTTCAACTTCATGTCAGGATTTTGGGATATAATAAGATAGCCCGTAGGATAACCAGTGTATAGAGAGTCAATAAGATCTCTCACTTGCTTTGCCTTCCATACAAAAGGACGTTGGATTTCTGGGATAGCGATTTCACCACTCTTTATGAATCCTAATACTGTTTCTACGGATAAGGTTGATACGGTATATTTTTCTGCCATAATAAAGAAAGATTTATGCCTTTGCAAAGATACGACGAAACAATTAATTATCCAAAAACCACGAGGAATATTTTATACAATACTTTCCCAATTTGGAACAAATAGTCAATGCACATTTTGAGGATTGTGATATTTTTTCTATCTTTGCGGGCGAATTCATATGATGTACATGATAGATTGGATCACGTGTTGCTGCTACATGATGTTACGTAAGTTTCATTATGCGGATTGGGATGCAAAGTACACCGCTATCTTGAATAGTAGTGCAGTTTGTGGATTTCTTTTTATTGCAGTCGTTGATATGATATTGTTAATAGTTTCTCCGGAGAGACTTCAATACCTCTATGATTATCCAAGGACGAGATACCTTCTTTCCGGGTTTATAATTCTATTCTTACTCATTATTCGATATTATTATCTTCGTAAAGATGCTATCCCATTAATGGAAGCTGTTTTTAAAAGTAAAGGATGGGACAAAGGATGGCTTCTGTTCGTGGCTAGTGCAGTTATATTGGTTGGTTCTATTGTTATAGGGTTCTTTGTTGCACAATACGTAAAGTCCCAAGGTATTGTGTTTGGATAAAAAAACACTTTTGCCGTCCAACTATCTTCCATCCATGATCTATCGGCAAGATATTTAGCGTTTTTCTGCGCCAACATACGAAAACTTGCCGGTATCGGCAAGAAAGCGACCATAAAATACAGAGAATCATAGAAATTCAGCCCCCTCATCAACAAGATCCAGTACAGCCAATTCTCTTCCCAGACTGACAGATTAGCCGAGGCCCCCTTATACTTAAGCCCCCTAATGGGGGCCAGTATAAAGGGGGACACCTCAAGCTTGTTCTGTCAGGCCGCCGTCGCCAACGGTTATCTCACCAACCAAATGTCTCTGTAAGAACCCGCCCTTCTTGGACAAGCCAAGCGAGCAGAGCTCGAGCGCGACAAGCTCAGGGACCACTCAGCAACCGTGCCCCAACTACACCCTTCTGCGACCAACTAAGGAAAAGTACGTCCCACTACGCCCTACTACGGAAAATCGCTCTTTGAGATGCTGTACCTTTGCAAACGATAACGCCAGCGGGCCGAGCACCCCCCAAGTAAGTGTGAAAGAGATAATCCCTTTCGGTGAAAGAGACGTCATCTACGACTGATGGAGATAATCCCTATAGGGGTATAGACCCTATCTCCATGACCCATAGAGCCTATCCGGATAGCTCATAGAAGGCATCTCCTTAAGCCAAAGATCCCCCCTCGGCATCAACGGCCTATGTTTAACTAAAATTTTAATTCAATGCGAAGACAAAATACTACCACACCTGTTCTTGTATCACGACGAGAAATGAACGGATTGGCTCCAATATGTTGCGCACAAACGGCATTTTTTTGTATGATGTTGTACGTGTGCAACATCATACAAAAAAGTTTTATTCTGTCTTGCTTCTTTCATGCGAAAGATTTTGTATATTTGCGGCTGGAAACAAGGAGGGATGCTTCTGATTGATAACACTAAAAACATCTGATTGATGAAGAGAAAATATGTGGCGGCGCAAGAGCGCTATGACAACGGGACGGTGTATGAGCGCTGCGGGCGCTCGGGGGTGATGCTGCCGAAGGTGAGCCTCGGCTTCTGGCATAACTTCGGGAGCGTGGACCCGTACGAACGGAGCCGGGAGATCACACGCTTTGCCTTCGACCACGGCATCACACACTTCGACCTGGCTAACAACTACGGGCCGGTGTACGGATCGGCCGAGGAGACGCTGGGACGACTGATGGACGAGGACTTCAGACCGTACCGCGACGAGCTGTTCATCTCGACGAAGGCGGGCTACGACATGTGGCCCGGACCGTACGGCGACTGGGGCAGCAGGAAATACCTGATGGCAAGTCTCGACCAGAGTCTGAAACGGATGAGGATCGACTACGTGGATCTGTTCTACAGTCACCGCTACGACCCGAAGACGCCGCTGGAGGAGACGCTACAGGCACTGGTGGACATCGTACGGGCAGGCAAGGCGCTGTATGTGGGCATATCCAACTGGCCGCTGGAGGCGCTGCGACAGGGCTACGACTACCTGAAGGCGCGCGACGTGCCGCTGCTGATCTATCAGGGACGACTGAACATGCTGGACCGTAAGCCGCAGCAGGAGGGGATACTCGACTTCTGTGCGGAGAAGGGGGTGGGCTTCATCGCTTTCTCACCGCTGGCACAGGGTCTGCTCACGGACCGTTACCTGAACTGCGTGTCGACGGCCGACGGGACTGTCGGCGGCATACCGGAGGACTCAAGGATGTCGAAGGGGAAGTTCCTGAGGAGCGAGATGCTCACGCCGGAGCTGCTGACCAGGCTGAGGCACTACAACGAGGTGGCCGCAGGGCGCGGGGAGTCGCTGGCGGAGATGGCGCTGGCCTGGATCCTCGCCCAGAAAGCGGTGACGTCGGTGCTGGTGGGTGCCAGTTCGACGGCGCAACTGGAGAAGAACCTCCGCTGTGTGGGTGCGACGCCGTTCGACGAGGATCTGTGATCGGAGGAATCGAGAAAAAACGAAAAGAGGATATCGTGTAGGGCTCTCTGTCAGCAGAGGGCCTTATATTTTTGGATGGCCTCGACCAGGGCGTCGTCTTCCTCGGGGGTCTGGGCCGTCACACTGAAGCAGTGGTTGTCGAGGCCACGGAAGTTGGAGGCGTCGCGGATGAGGATGCCATGGTTGTCGACGAGCCATTTCTTCAGATGCTGCGTATTGCCGAAGTCGATGTTCACCAGCATGAAATGGGTGTGGGTGTTCATGACCATCACACCGCTGATGGCCGACAGGCGCTCGCGCAGGCGCTGGGCCTCGGCGAGGTAGGCTCTCAGGTCGGGGATCATCGTCGGGTCGTTCTCGACTAGGTACTTGCCGGCCTCGATCGCCAGGGCGTTCACCGTCCAGGGCTGACGGATCTGGCGCAGACGGTCGATGATGATCGGCGAGCTGAAGATATAACCCAGGCGCAGACCCGGGATGCAGTATTTCTTCGACAGGGAACGGATGAGCAGCAGGTTATAGCAGTCGGTCATCTCGACGGGCTCGAGCATCGGACTCAGGGTGTAGTCGGCGTACGACTGGTCGAGGACATAGACATAACGGGGGTTCTGACGGATGATGTGGTTGAGCAGGCTCTTCAGCAGCACGTTGCCCGTGGGGTTGTTGGGGTTGCAGAGCCAGTAGAGGCGCTTCTCGGGCAGCACATCGAGCTCGTCGGTCATCTCGTAGGAGATGAGATGGTCGAAGGCCTTACAGGCATCCTCGTACTCGTTGAAGGTGGGCTGTGGGATCACGGAGGCCCAGCCTTTGTAGAGTTGTGCCACCAGATAGATGGCCTCGGTGGCGCCATTGGTCACCATCAAGGTGCTCTCGGGCACACCCAACTGGGCGGCCAGCAGTCGTTCGAGCTCGCGCGGCTCGGGCTCGGGGTAGTGGCCCACCACCTCGAAGTGCCGCATCAGGTGGGTCTTCAGGTCGGAGAGGTCGGCGCCTTGGTAGACCTTCGTACTGAAATTCATCTTCACCTTGTCGCCATAGCGAAAAGCATCATCACCATGTCCGTAAAGCATAGGTTTTTTCTTATTTTATTCGGGTATAGTATCGTCGTTGCGGATAATCCGGATGGTCAGCGTGTCGCGGTCGAAGACGATGCCCTCGCGCTCGATAAAGCGGCCGAGGACGCCCTCTTGGGCCAGGGCCTGGGGGCTGCCGATGACCACCCCGTCGGCACGCGACATCAGCCAGATGGTGTCGGCCAGCTGCAGGGCCAGCTCCACATCGTGGGTGGAGAGGAAGACGGTCTTGCCCGCCTGACGACTGATGCGGCGGAGCAGCTGCAGCACCTCGACCTTGCTGGGGTAGTCGAGGAAGGCGGTGGGCTCGTCGAGGTAGATGACGGGGGTCTGCTGTGCCAGGGCCTTGGCTATCATCACCTTCTGTCGCTCGCCGTCGCTCAGCGTATGGACCATACGACGGCTCAGATCGCCGATGCCCACCAGGGCGATGGCCTCGTCGACGACGCGGAGATCGGACTTGGAGTAGGTGCCCCAGAACCCGGTATAGGGGGAGCGCCCCAGGCTGACGAGCTCGCGCACCGTCATGTTCCTGACGTCGGGCTTCTCGGTGAGCACCACCCCGATGCGACGGCTCAGCTCCTTGTCGGTAAAGGTGGAGAGCTCGCGCCCTTCGACATACACCTCGCCGCCTGTCTTCGGCAGAAAGGCGGAGAGGGTGCGTAAGAGCGTGGACTTGCCCACGCCGTTGGCACCGAGCAGACAGGTGAGCTCGCCGCTCCTGATGGCGCCGTCGATGCCGGCAGCCACCGTTCTCACACCGTGCCTCGTCTGATAGCCGATGCTGAGACGCCTGAGCTCTATCGTGCCACCGTCCTTCATACGATCTTCTCGATGTGATAACGCGGACGGTGCTTCACCTCGACATAGATCTTACCGACGTACTCGCCGATGCAACCCAGCGACATGATGACCACACCGCCAATCAACCACAGGGATACCAACAGAGAGGTCCAGCCTGGCACCACCGACCCTCTGATATAGGAGTAGATGCCCCACGCCAGCACCACCAGGCCGACGACGAAGCAGCACAGGCCGACGACGAAGATGACGGTGATGGGCTTGATGCTGAACGAGGTGATGCCATCGAGGGCGAAGGCCAGCATCTTTCCGAACGGATACTTGCTCTCGCCGGCAAAGCGCTCGGCACGGTCGTAATAGACGCTCTTCGTCGTGAAGCCCAGCAGCGGCACCAGTCCGCGGAGGAACAGGTTGCGCTCGGGATACTCGCACAACGCCTCTACGGCGCGACGGCTCATCAGGCGGTAGTCGGCATGGTTGTAGACGGTATCGGTGCCCATGGCAGCCATCAGCTTATAGAACGCCAGGGCCGTCGTGCGCTTGAAGACCGTATCGGTCTGGCGCTCCTTACGCACACCATACACGATGTCGGCACCCTCGAGGTAACTGTCGACCATCGCGGCGATGGCGTTGACATCATCCTGCAGGTCGGCATCGATGGTGACGATGGCGTCGGCCTCGGTCTTGAACGACTCCATGCCTGCCATCAGCGCATTCTGGTGGCCGGCATTGTGGGCCAGTTTCACACCCCGCACCTGACTGCCCTCCTGCTGGAGCTGACATATCAGCGGCCACGTAGCGTCCTTGGAGCCGTCGTCGACATAGGCCACGAAACTGCTGGGCGCGATCTTCGACTTGGCGGTCAACTCGCCCAACAGTCCTGTCAGGCGTTTGTTGGTCTCCGTCAGTACGGCTTCCTCATTATAGCACGGTACGACGATAACCAGTCTGGGAGGGGTGTTCTCTGTCTGCATAACTTCTTCGCTTATTCGTTTAACTGATACAGTCGGTCGGCCTTCTTCGTGAGCTTGCCCGTCTGCGCGATCTCGTCAAGGATATGCGCCGTGGGCGTGGCGGCCACCACATACTTGTCGCCTGCCACCATCTTCGAAGAAAGGCTGTCGATATAGGATTCTATCTGTTGCTTGTCTCTCACGCCCTCATACAGGATGACCCGCCAGAAATGCAGGTCGCGCTGCGAGTCTGAGATCGTGAAACGGTAGTCTTGGGGCATGGAGGGCACCACGCAGAAACGACTCTCGTCTGTCATCTGGTCGAAGGCGACGGGGGCCGAGGTGCCCCACTCGAAGGTGAGGATGTCGGACGTGCCGACAGTGTCGAGCACGGCCTTCTGCTGCGCGCGCCACGTGCCGAGGGCACTCTTGAACTGGTGGATATACCATGTATAGAACAGATGGCCTGAGGCCAGCATCGCCTCGTCGTTCGTCAGGAGCTGATAGCCAGCTCCGAGGCCCAGCGTGACCTCGGCACGGGCTGTCTGCGTGGTATACAGGGGCAGCACCATGCCGGCCTGCTGCAACGGACAGGACTGTAGCCACGGCATGTCCAGACTGCGCTTCCGCAGGGAGACGGTCATCAGGAGCAGGGCCAGCACCAGGGCCGTCCACTTGAGGACAGGGCGGCGGCACAGTGTCTGCTCCAGCCACGACAGGGCGCGCACGCCTGCGATGATGACAAAGGGTGCATTATACAGGAAATGCTTCGACGCGTTGCCGAAGGAGGCATAGATGCCATGGAGCAGGAGGATGGGCAGCAGCACGAGGAACAGCTCTTTCCACCGCCGCTGGGCGATGATCACACAGAGGCCGATGGGGAGCAGGATGAGATAGGTCAGGGAATAGAAGCCGAAGATGGCGAGGATGCGCTCGATCGGCGTGATGATATGGTTCCACTGCTGGTAGCTGCCGTAGGTGTTCAGGGCGTCGGCGCGCAGCAGCCAGAAGAAGAACAGGGCCGCCGCCACGACGATGACCGCATAGACGGCCGAGGTCTGGATGGTCTGTCGCAACGTCTTACCCTGGTAGATCAGCAACGGCAGGATGGCGGGGAACACGATCACGATATCCAGGCGGAACAGGATGGCGAGGCACATGAGCACCCCCGACAGTGCATAGCGCTGGCGACTCATGAGGATCAGCGCCCACAGGAAACAGGCTACCGAGGGGATGGCGGTGTTGGGGTACATCGCGATGGCATACATCTCGGGCAACAGGATGGCGGCTATCAGAATGCGCGTCCGACTGGCCTGCGTGATCTGACGGGCAAAGGTGATACAGCCTGCCAGGAACACGAAGGACGACACGACCGTCAGGACGCAGTAAATCTGCTCGCAGGTGAGGAATGGCAACAGGTGCTTCAGGGCGACAATGAGGATCGTGATCAGCGGCTGCATGCGGTATTCATAGGAATAGACGGGCGGCAACGACCAGCCGTTACGATACATCACATCACATCCCAGAATAATCTCATTACCGTCGGTCTCATAGCACTGAAGGGGGAAAATGCCCAGACACATCCATGCGACAAACAGCACCAGTAGTATCAAAAAATATCTCTCACTCTTACACATAGCATCTGCAAATATACGAATTATTTCCAATACTCTCTATACGAAAAAGGAAAAAAGTACGACATCACGCCCAACTTCTTGTCGGCCGAGCCTCATCCGACACCCCACAGATGGGACACCAGGATCTTCACACCTATCAGAATCAGGATGATGCCGCCGAGGATGCCTGGCTTCAGACGACGGGCCAGCGGTCCACCGAAACGAAGGCCCAGACGGGTGCCGAGGAGGCTGAACAGGAAGGAGACCACGGCGATGATCGGCAGCGGAACCATGAGCTGCGAGAGATGACGATAGCCCATACACGCAAACGAGATGCCGACAGCCAGGGCGTCGATGCTCGTGGCCACGGCCAGCAACAGCTGGGTGCGGAGGCGGTGGGGGTTGAAATGCTGCTCCTCCTCGGGCGAGAAGGCCTCGCGGATCATGTTGCCGCCGATGAAGGCCAGCAGCACAAAGGCGATCCAGTGGTCGTAGGCCTCTAACTGTCGACTGAACCAGCTGATGCCCAACCACCCTATCAGGGGCATCAGGGCCTGGAAGAAACCGAAAAGGAAGGCCATGCGCAACCGTGTATGGAGTATCGGGCACGACGCATGACGGTCGTCGTGTGCCGCCGTCCGTGCACGGACAATGACACCACTCACGATGGAAACAGCGAAACAGTCCATCGCCAGAGCAACGGCCAACAAGATGATATCTAGTAAGTTCATATAGTACTATCTGTTCTTTTTTCTGTACTTTGTCGCAAAAGTACAAAGAAACACGCAGAAAACAAAAGAAACAGGTCTGTTTTTTCCCCTGTTTATCAATTTCTTCGTATCTTTGTGCACGATTAAACGCATCAATAACTAAAGCATTCTTATGAAAAAAACGCTATTCCTCGCCCTCCTGATGCTCTCGTCGCAGATGGCAGAGGCGAAACAGGTAACGGTCCAGACCAAGAACATGACGATGGTTCTGAACGTGGACGAAGGGAAACAGCCACAGTATGTCTATTTCGGCGCTAAGCTCAGCGACTACGACCTGGCACATCTGCAGGCGCCGAGAGGCGGCAGGATGGATGCCTATCCCGCCTACGGCATGGACTGTCCCGCAGAGGCCGCCCTGGCCATGCGGCATGCCGACGGCAGTCTGGCTACGGAACTGGTGGCCACAGGGGTTGAGCAACAGGACGGTGTGACCCGTATCCACCTGAAGGATACCGTCTATCCCGTCACCGTCGACCTTTGCTACAAGGGGTATCAGGATGTGGATATGATCGAGACCTGGACGGAGATCAGGAACGGAGAGGCTAAGCCCGTCACCCTGACGCAGTTTGCCTCCTGCTGTCTGCCCATCCGCCGCGGTAACGTGTGGATCAGCTCTTTCTACGGCTCGTGGGGCAACGAGGGTATCCTCTGTGAGGAGCCGCTGACACCAGGCGAGAAGATCATCAAGAACAAGGACGGCGTGCGCAACGCTCATACGAGTCGCGGAGAGGTGATGTTCTCACTCGACGGCAAGGGACAGGAGAACAGCGGCGACGTGATCGGGGCCGCTATCTGCTACTCGGGCAACTATCTGCTGAAGGTGGAGACTGATGACAGCGACTACCACTATTTCTTCGCTGGCATCAACCCCGACAACTCGGAGTACCACCTGAGGAAAGGGGAGACGTTCGTCACCCCGAAGATCGCCCTGAGCTTCTCCAAGGCAGGTCTCTCGGGCGTATCACGTAACTTCCACAAGTGGGGGCGCGAATATATGCTCGCCCATGGCAACAAGGAGCGCAAGGTGCTGCTGAACTCATGGGAGGGTGTCTACTTCGACATCAACCAGCAGGGCATGGACCAGATGATGGGCGACATCGCCTCGATGGGGGGTGAGCTCTTCGTGATGGACGACGGCTGGTTCGGCGACAAGTACCCCCGCAAGACTGACAACTCCTCGCTCGGCGACTGGGTGGTCGACAAGAACAAGCTGCCTGAGGGTATCGAGGGTCTGCTGCGCGACGCCAAGAAGCACGGTATCAAGTTCGGCATCTGGATCGAGCCAGAGATGGCCAACACCGTCTCCGAACTCTACGAGGCTCATCCCGACTGGATCATCAAGGCCCCGAAGCGCGAGCCCGTACAGGGGCGCGGCGGCACTCAGGTGGTGCTCGACATGAGCAACCCCAAGGTACAGGACTTCGTGTTCTCGATCGTCGACAACCTGATGACCAAATATCCTGAGATCGACTATATCAAATGGGATGCGAACATGTCTGTCATGAACCATGGCTCACAATACCTGACCATGAACGACCAGAGTCATCTCTATATCGAGTACCACCGTGGCTTCCAAAAGACCTGCCAGCGCATCCGCGCCAAATATCCCGACCTCACCATCCAGGCTTGTGCCTCTGGTGGCGGACGGGCCAACTGGGGCGTGCTGCCCTACTTCGACGAGTTCTGGGTGAGCGACAACACCGATGCCCTCCAGCGCATCTACATGCAGTGGGGCACCAGCTATTTCTTCCCTGCCATCGCGATGGCGGCGCATATCTCTGCTACGCCCAACCACACCGTGCAGCGCACCACCTCGATCAAATACCGTATCGACGTGGCCATGAGCGGTCGCCTCGGCATGGAGATACAGCCGAAGAACATGACGGACGTGGAGAAGGAGATCTGTCGCGAGGCCATCAAGGAATATAAAGAGGTAAGACCTATCGTTCAGCTGGGCGACATCTTCCGTCTGGTCTCTCCCTACGACAAGAAGGGTATCGCCTCACTGATGTATGTGAACGAGGAGAAGACCAAGAGTGTGTTCTTCTGGTGGAAGACGGAGTCGTTCCAGAACGAGCACCTGCCCCGCGTGAAGATGGCTGGTCTTGATGCCAAGAAGATGTATAAGGTGCATGAGCTGAACCGTATCGACCGCTTCCCGATGGATATCGAGGGGAAGGTGTTCAGTGGCGAATACCTGATGAACAACGGTCTGGAGATGCCCCGCAGCAACAACCCCAAATGGGCATCGATGCGTAGCGACTGGTCGAGTCGCGTGCTCTACCTTGAGGCGGAATAATCTGACAGTTGGCTGTTAGCTGTTTGGTTAACAGCCAACTGCTTTTATAAAGCTTTTCATCAACTAAAAAGATCTGAGAAACCCTTGATCGGCAAAGGCAAGCAACTCGCGGTCGCCACGGCTGTCGCCATAAGCCGTCAGGTGATAGGTCTCACGGTGAGGGTATAGGGCCAGAAGCCGTTCCACCTTCTCCTGTCCGTAGCAGTTGCGGGTGAGGAAGCGGCCCGTGAGTCGACCATCCCGCACTTCGATCTGTGTGCCTATCACCGTCACTGGCGGCAGACGGTCGTCGCCTTCGAAGAACGGCCGTACCCAGTTGTCGATAGACGCGCTGATGACAACGAGCTCGGCACCCTCGGCGGCTGCCTGGCGCATGGCCGCTATCCCTGCAGGCCGGAGCAGATGGCGACTGTCGGCAGCAAACGAGCGACAGAGCGCATTAAAGGTCTCCTCAGTCATCCCTCGGAAATAGTAAGAGAAAAGGCGCTGCTTCGCCTTCCAGTTCGGATAGAGGTGTAGCTTCATCAGCACCAGCAGATGGGCATGACGGAGGAATCCCTCCACAAAGGCTTTGGTTCCCTTTGCATAACGGATAAACGCCAGCAACGTGTCGTGAGTGGTCAGCGTACCGTCGAAGTCGAAAGCATAGACGTTGGTTATCGGCATCTGACTAAAGCCTCGGACAGGCAATCTCGTTGATCAGCTTCTTCACATACCACGACAACAGGATGGTCGCTGCGACATAGAGGAGCAGGCCGGCATACATATCATCACGGATATAAGGACGCACGAAGATCTTACGCACCAACGGGTGCGTCACGAAGATGGCGGCGGAGATCGTACCCAACCACACCACATAAGGGAACACCTGTTTCGGAATCAGCTTCACCAGGGCGATGGTTCCCGTCACGATGAAGACTGGTATCCAGAGCCAGGCCTGTGCATAGAAGCTCATCAACAGCGTCAGGCCGATAGAGACGACCAGCGTCAGGATCTTCAGCCAGAGCTGTTGCTTGTCTGTCAGGCTCCAATGGAGCGCCGACGACATCGACCAGTGCCCCACCAGCACACCCATGCCGAAGGGCAGCATCCCACCGACAAAGTTGTAACGCAGACGCTCGAGCAGCACATTATCGTCGAGGAAGAACTCCTGCCACATCCAGCATACGAGGATCAGTAACACCACAAACACCCAGTGTGTGCGATACATCACCAGGCGGTAGAGGATGTAGAGTTGCATGGTCACACTGAAATACCAGTAGGGACCAGGCCACACCACCTCCGAGGGATGCTCGAAGAAGTTGGCATACATGCCCAGGATGGCTACCGCCTCACTCAGCTTATAGCGATGGATACCAGGGGTAAAGGCATCGAAGAGCGTGAATAACACAAAGCCGACGATCAGGATGCGGAAGAGCTTCAGGTAGTTATACCTGATAAAACGCCAGATGCCCACAGGCTGGGTCTGTCTCTTCTTGAGGTTACGACTGTTCTCGTATTTCATCACCAGACCGTAGCCACTCAGGAAGAGGAACACTGGCACACCATAGTGGCCGAAGAAAGAGATCAGGTGCATCGGCAACAGGTCGTCGGTGTTACAGAGGACCGTCCACAGGCGGTCCGTCTTCCACATCTGCCAGTTATACTCGTTCTCTCGAACGATGCCTGTCAGCCAATGACAGTAGTTGTGCAGCATGATGCCCAGGATGGCTATCCCTTTCATCGCCGTACACTCTTTCCGTGTCAGAAAATCCTCATTCACCATTTTACTTCTTTTTCAGTTGGTCATAGTCGGTCACCCCTTTCAGGATACGGGGCCTACGGGTATCATAGTCAGGACTGATCACGTTGCACGAGTCGTGATAGTACTTACAGGAGATGCCGCCGAGATAGAGTAGCAGATGAGCCAGACGGTCAGTCATCAGCGGTCTGTCCTTCGCATCCTTGATGGCCTGCCAGCCATAGGGATGGTTCTCTATATACTTCGGGGAGCCCCAGATCCAGAACGGGATCTCAAACTCCTCACGTGCCAGTCGGTAGTCGATGGCTGCCGCATGCATCCGCCCATATATATACGGGCGTCCGTTGAAGATCTCCTCGGCATGGTCGGGCATATAGATCACCAACGCATCCTTGTCGGCGAACTTCCGCGTGACCTCCGCCACGATAGAGTCGTTGTAGAGCACGGAGTTATCATAGTCGGCCAGTATCAGCTTCTGTTTGTTGCTCAGGTCGGGACGGTCGTACATCGCTGCCCGCAGGTGCTTCCGCGTGGCCTGCGGATAGCGCGACTTATACATCAGGTGCGATCCCATCAGGTGCAGAATCACCAGATTATGCTCCGTGTTCTCCTTCTTCAGTCGCTCGTACTCGTCGAGTACGCCTTCGTCGAAGCGGAAGAGCTTCGTGTTACGGGTGTCAAACTGTGCCTTGCTCAGCTCGGGGTGGTTCAGGAAGAAGCCTCCACTGAAGTCGTAGACCGCCTCGTCGGCCTCGGGCAGGAACTGGTTGGTGATGAACGTGACATGATAGCCTGCCTGACGGAACACCTCTGGGAAGAGTGGGTAGTCGCACCAGTCGCCTGGGTCGCCCACGGTATAGAGCGACATGATCTGCTTGAACACGTAGCTCGTGAGGTTCCACGGGGCCACCACATCGGTAAACGGTATCAGCGAGCCTTCCTTCGCCAGCGCAAGCTGACGGGGGGTCGTCGGCATCTTATAGCCATAGAGCTGTGAGTGGTGCTTGTTATAGCTCTCGCCGATCACCAGTACGATGTTCGGCACACGGAAGGAACAGCTGTCGACCACCACCTCGTCTTTCACAGAGACCAGTGTCTCCAACTGGTGAGAGGCAAGACTGTTCGCATAGAGACTGAACACCAGACGGTAGATGGGCAGATAGAGCTCTGCCTTCGGCTTCAGCGTCAGCTGGTGCTCCACCTCACCGATGGTCTTCTTCGTCATCAGTCGGTGGATGGCCTCCTTGTTGGTCCAGCACTCGTCATAGGCATGATACATCAGCACTGCGACCCCGATGCCAAGGGCACAGCGCAGGGCAGTGCCCAGGAAACCTGTCACTCCCGGGTTCAGTACTGGTAGTATCAGTCGTTTCCTCAAGCGACAGAGTCCTCGGCGCAGCAGTGTCCAGAGGACATGCGCCAAGAGAATCAGTAGGATATAACCCACCTTTGAGGTGAGGACATCCCAACTGAGGTAGCCAGCCAGGAACTCGCCAGCCTCCTGACTATTGGTCTCGCCAACAAGCATCAGCATCGTCGGCGTCAGGGTCGACTCAAAGCGCACATAACAGTACATGTCTGCTATCGCCACACCATAGAACAGGATATAGAGCAGTGCCTTGACCCAGATACGGACCTTCCGTGGGATCAGCGTCAGAACGACACAGACGATATAAAGATCGAAGAAAAGCTCCAGGGCCGAGAGCTCGTACGGCTCAGCACCGTTCACATGAAGAGGGATCTCCACCTGTGTACACAGCCAACCGAGTACGAACATAAAAACAAAGAACGCACCGTTCTGTTCGATCGGGGCGAAGAGATATCCTATCCACTTGAATATATTCAGTCGTCTAAGCATAATAACCGTTTCTCTTGATGATGTCTGCTACGGCACGCGGCACCAGTTGTCGGATGCTCCGCCCCTCACGGATCCGTCGACGGATATCCGTGCTCGAGATATCGATCAGTTCCGCCTCGACAAGGCTCACCTGTCGGCCGTCGATGCCGGACAAAGCAGCTTCCATGGTCTCACGTCGCGGATAGACCACCACTCGGTAGCTCTTCAGGATATCCTCATGACGATACCACTGGTCGAAAGAGGCCCAGTTGTCGCCTCCGATCATCAGCACGAACTCCCGATCGGGATAGTCGCTGCTCAGAGCCTGCAGGGTGTTCCAGGTATATGACGGCCGCGGCAGATGCATCTCATAGTCACAAGCCACAATACCCGACTCATTCTTCACCGCCGCCCTGGCCATCGTCAACCGTTCCTCGTCACCGAGCAGGTCGGCCTGCTGCTTCAAGGGGTTCTGCGGCGACACCATCAGCCACACCTCGTCGAGCTGCGCCTTTTCCCTGAGAAGCCTCGCCAGTGCGAGGTGCCCGTTATGTATCGGATTGAACGAACCCCCGAAGAGCCCTGTGACCGTCTTCTGCGCCTCCGAAGAGATACCCTTCCCCCGCTCCTCCGAAGGAGAGGAGAATTTGTTGAGGTTCTTTGGAGGATTATTCTTATTCATTTCTTGTTTCTCTATGCCATGTAACACCCGAAGGGCATCCCTCCCCTGTGAGAACGTTAGGAGAGGTTCAAGAATTCCTCTATCACCATCAGGGCATCGGCCTTGGCTTGTTCCAGCACATCGTTGACGACGATACGGTCGAACTTCTCTGCGAAGGTCAGCTCAAATTCCGCACGAGCGATACGCTGGTCGATCACCTCAGGTGCATCCGTACCCCTACCCTCCAGTCTGCGACGGAGCTCCGCCACCGATGGGGGCTGGATGAAGATGCTCAGTGCCTCGTTGCCATAATGCTCCTTGATGTTTACGCCACCCTTCACGTCGACGTCGAACACCACGTTCTGGCCAGCTTCAAGTTGGCGCTCTACCTGTGCCTTCAGTGTACCATAGAAACGATCCTGGTACACCTCCTCGTACTCCAGGAACTCATCGTTGTCGATCCGCTGACGGAACTCCTCGGGTGTCAGGAAGAAATACTCCACACCATTCTGTTCCGTTCCTCTCGGTGCCCGCGAGGTACAGGAGATAGAGAACGCCATATTCAGTTCCGGATGCTCCTTCATCAGCCATGAGATGATGGTTGACTTTCCCGTCCCACTAGGGGCAGAGAAGATGATTAGTTTTCCTCTCATATGTCTACGCTTTACAAGGCATTGAGCACTTGTTCTTTAATCTGCTCAAGTTCGTCTTTCATCTTGACGACGATATTCTGCATCTCGGCCTGGTTGCTCTTCGAGCCGGTGGTGTTGATCTCACGACCCATCTCTTGGGCGATGAAGCCGAGCTTCTTTCCCTGTCCGGCAGGCTCGTTCATCGTGTCACGGAAATACTGCAGATGGTTCGTCAGGCGCTGTTTCTCCTCACTGATGTCGAGCTTCTCGATATAATAGATCAGCTCCTGCTCGAGACGGTTACGGTCGTAGTCCACTCCAGGGATGGTCTGCAGACCTTCCACGATACGTGCCTTGATCTTCTCGACACGGCTCTGCTCATACGGCTCGATATCGGCCAGCAGACGGGCGATATTGTCAATCTTCTCAGTGAACTTCTTCTGCAGGGCGGCGCCCTCCTGGGTACGGAAATCGGTGAGGTTCTTCAGAGCCTCAGCCACAGCACCGCGCAGAGCCTTCCACTCCTCCTCGTCGAGCACCTCCGTATCAGTCTTCGTCAGCACGTCGGGCATACGGAGCAGGGTATAGAACCAGTCTTCAGGCATGGGGATGCCCGTCTTCTCCGAGATGCCCTTGATCTGCTGATAGTAGTTCTCTACCAATGCGGCATTGATGGGTGTGGGGTCGACGGCCAGCTCTTTCTCTATCCACACGTTCATATCAACCTTTCCCCGGATGAGGGCCTCGGCCACCATCTGTCGCATCTCCATCTCCTTCTCACGGTAGAGGGGTGCGATACGGGTGTTCAGGTCGAGCTGCTTCGAGTTGAGCGACTTGACCTCTACATGGATCTTTTTCTCTTTATAGGTTACGACAGCCTTGCCGTAGCCTGTCATTGACTGTATCATGTGTACCTTATTTAACTATTTGGCGGCAAAGGTACGAAAAAACGAGAGCAGAACAAAATAAGTTCACTTATTTTTTATGCCGAGTGCAAGTATCTTCGCGATTTCTATCGCAAAGATACGGAAATCGAGAGAAAAGCAAAAGGAAAAAGTTGAAAATCTTTGTTTATGTGAGGAAGAATATATACCTTTGCGTCAAATTCAACTATACCTATTCATGAAGATCTTTTCTATACTAACGCGCAAATACCCCTATCCACAGAACAGACTGTGGCTGAGAGACAGTGCTGTATATTGTACCATCGTGTTCCTGATCCTCTACCTGCTACAGCCCTTCGGGTTCAGTATGTATCATGGGAACAAGCTGTTGGTATCGCTATTGTTCGGCATCGTCACCTTCGCATGCTGTTATATCTTCGGCTTGGTCTTCGTGCCTTTGCAGAAACGTATCTCACCATGGCGTATCTGGCATGAGGTCTGTTCGACACTGGTCATGATCTTGTGTATCTATCTCTGCAACCTCCTCGTCTTTTTCTTTGTGTTCCACTATCCAATCAACCTGGAGTTCTGTCTGTTGTCGTTTTACTGGACACTGATTGTCGGATTGGTCATCACCGTCATCTCTGTCAGTGTGAGCTACTCCCGTCATCTACGCAACGAACTGGCCTCGATGCTTAACAAGAACACCGAGGAGCAGGCCGATATCCAGGTGACCATTCACGACACGGCAGTGCGCAGCAAGGATCTGACAATCGGCATCAATGATTTTCTCTATGCCGAGGCACAGAAGAACAACGTGGTGATATACTACCTGTCGGAAGGTCAGGTGACGAACACGGAGCTACGCTGTACATTAGGCTCTATCCTAGAGGATCTGAGCTACGGGAACATCTTCCAGTGTCACCGTTCGTTCATCGTCAACATGAACAATATCTCGTCGGCCAAAGGCAATTCCAACGGCTATCAGCTGATGCTCGGCAACTGTCGTAACCAGGTGCCTGTATCACGCACTTACGTGCCTAAGTTGAAGTCGTTTATTGCTTAGTCAGTCGTCCCAAAATCTAGCATTTCACCTTCTCGCTTAGTCATGCGGAACAGATCTTAGCTGTCTGTCACAGGAATTTGGAGGGATCAAAAATCCACTCTATATTTGCAGCATGAAACAGTTAATCGCATTACTCATCATGCTGCTCGCTGCTCTGGATATGACAGCACAGCAAACCGTCACCGGACAGGTGACAGACGGCCGCGAGCCTCTCGCTGGTGCTAACGTATATATTTATGGTACGATCGACGGTTGTCTGACCGATTCGCTCGGACGGTTCTCTTTCAAGACCTCTCAGACTGGAGAGACAACGCTGAGAGTCTCGTATATCGGTTTTGAAGATTATGTCTATACTAAAGATGTTCATCAGATGCAACACCTGACTATCACCATGAAGGAGCAGGCCACCTCGATCAGCGAGGTTGTGGTCACTGCCAGCACCTTCCACTTCGGCAAGGGCGACAACATCAAGACGATGGATGCCCTCGACGTGGTGATGTCAGGCAACTCATGTGGTGACGTGGTAGCTGCCCTGCAGACCCTCCCTGGTACGCAGAAGGTCGGCGAAGACGGCAAACTCTACGTCAGAGGCGGTGAGAGTGAAGAATGCCAGACATTCGTCAACGGCATGCACGTGCTCGTACCTTACTCTACGAACGTACAGAACAGTGCGGTGCGCGGGCGCTTCTCTCCCTTCCTCTTCAAGGGCATCAACTTCTCACTGGGCGGATACGACGGTGAATACGGTCAGGCCCTCTCGTCAGTCCTGCCGATGGAGACCACCGACATGGCCACCAGCGACAAGATGGGTGTCAGCGCCTCGCTGGTAGACTGGAACATCGGTGGTACGAAATCGTTCCAGAACAGCAGTCTGGGATTCAACGTTGACTACACCAGCATGGGACTCTACGACCGTCTGTTCTCACAGCGGATGGACTTCACACGTCCCTACCGTAAGCTGTCGGGCGAGGCACAGTATAAGAAAGAGTTCTCGCAGGCCAGCATCCTGAAATCGTATGTAGGCTACGACCTGACATCAGTCGGACAACATGTCGAAGACAGATCCCTCTCACTGAAGGAGCATAACTTCTACGCTAACGTCACCTACAAGACCAATATCGGACAAGGCTTCAGTCTTTTTACCGGCATGGCTAACTCAACGGTGTTCAGTGATATCGACGACGCTCTGACAGTCGGCGACCACTATCACAACCGTCGGAATGAGATCCATCTGAAAGCAGAACTCAGAAAGGTGTTCTCGCCTATCCTGAAGATGTCGGCAGGCGTCGAGGATTATATCCGGAACAGTTCCAAGCGCTACGATACCAGTGAGTACAACCTGGACTACAACCTGCTGGCAGCTCATGTCGATGCACAGGTGCGTGTCGTTCCCCGCCTGTTCCTGAACCTCTCGGCAAGGGCAGAGCATGTGAGCTATCTCGACAAGATTCAGCTGATGCCGCGCGCCACTCTGAGCTATGTGCCCAACAAACACTTCCAACTGTCGGCCATGTTCGGACAATACAGTCAGACGGCTCAGGACGACTATATCGCCATCAGCAACAAACAGCTCAACCAGAGCACTGCCACCCATGGCATCATCAGCATGCAGTATCAGACGGCAAATACGCTGCTAAAGGTAGAGCCTTACTACAAGAAATACAAAGGTCTGCCCCTGCACAACGGTAACACCTACGTGTCGGACGGCTATGGCACAAGCAAGGGTCTGGATGTGTATCTTGAGAACCGCTCACTCATCAAGAATCTCACGACAACACTTTCCTACTCTTTCAACGACTCTGAGCGTTTCTATTTGGACTATACCAGACCCTGCACCCCCGACTATGCCTCACGTCACAATCTGCGCATGTCGGCTAAGTACTCACTCGGAAAGGTCATCCTCGGACTGGCGGAGTCGTATGCCAGCAGCAGAGAGTTCCCCACGGGTAAGACCCCTTACTACAACAGCGTAGATGCTAATGTGACGTTCCTGGTCAGTCCGAAGGTCATCGTCTACACCTCGCTGAATAACATCCTTGGTCGCACCAATGTGTTTGGCTACGACTCGATGGGCAGTCCATCTACAGCCTCTCGCGACCGTTTCTTCTATATCGGAATATTTGTTTCACTTAAAAGTAATAAAGCTTATGACATCTCAAATTTCTAAGTCGATCGTCATCATGATCGCATGCCTCTTCATGGCAGTCAGTAACGTCAATGCCCAGCAGCAGCAACAGCAACTCCCGATGGCTGCGCTGATCGGCCAGTCACTCTCCAAGCTCCAGGACTACACGCCCGAGAAGGCGCTGACCTGTATCGCAGAGCTCAAACGCATCGATGCGATGTTCCCAGACAGCATCCAACCGAAATATCAGGCCGCGCTCCAGTCACTGTACTATGCCGTACAGTTCCCTCACGCAGGACAGACAGAGAGTCTGCTTGCCGACGTGGAGCAGAGCATCGGGAAGATTGGACAGATGCCCAACAACGATGCCTCTGACCTCTGCACACTCAAAGGATTCCTCTATATGGTACGTATCGTACAGGATCCGGCCCAGAACGCCGCCCGTTACTACAGAGACGTGCTCGAGAACTATGACAAGGCCCTGAAGCTGAATCCCGACAACCAGGTAGCCAAGGACCTTCAGCAGAAATTCATGGACGGTATGCAGAAAGCCATGGGCCAATAAGCATCCGTTGTAACAAGATTACTTTATCAATAACCATTCACAGAATCAAGCAATGAAAAAAGCAATAAAGATCATCCTGTTGGTCATCCTCGTGTTAGTGGTGATAGTTGGCGTAGGAGCCTGGAACACGTTCGGTCCGCTGGTCAAGGGAGCACAATCCGTTGAGAAACTGGACGAGGGCCTCTACTACATGGAATATAGAGGCGATGACGGCTTCGACGAGCTGATGAGAAGAGGCGGCGGCGAGAGCGCTCAGGTGCTTTCAGGCTATGCCATGGAGTTCCTGTCGAAAGGCTACTACACACCACCCACACCCAACCCATCGAAGACCCCTTACGGCTGTTCTACACTGACAGCCCGCACACCCGAGGGTGGCTTCCTGATGGGGCGTAACTTCGACTATATGTCGGGCACTGCCATGATCCTGCATACCATCCCCGACAACGGCTACGAATCGATCACCACCTTCAATGTCGAATATTATGGGTTCGGAGAGAACTGGTTGCCAGAAGGCTTCGCCAACCAGTATATGGCATTGACAGGACTGTTTTTCGCTCTGGACGGTATCAACGAGAAAGGTCTTGCCGTCGCAGTGCTGATGGCCGGCGACGATGTGGAGACACACCAGCACACCAGCAAGCCCGATCTCACCAACTCGGCCGCTGTCCGTTATATGCTTAAGAATGCCGCCAACGTCGACGAGGCTCTCGACCTACTTCGTGGCATAGATATGCATTCTGACATCGGTGCTGCACAGCACTATGCCATCGCCGATGCTTCAGGTAAGAGCGTCGTGGTGGAATATGTAGACGATCAGATGGTTGTCACCGAGACACCGGCCGTGACCAACCACTATCTCTGTGAGGCTAAGCATAATGTCGGGCTGAAGGAGAACGACCTTCGTTACGACCAGCTCTGTGAACGGTTCAACCAGAATGGTGGAGTTATGACGCAAGAGGGACTCACTGATGCCATCCTTTCGGTATCACAAGCCAGCAGAGAAGGTTTCTGGGGCACCCTCTGGACCATGGTCATGGATCTGAAGAATCCGTCTGTCACTTACTATTCCCGTCGTCACTTCGACAAGCCTTTCCGCTTCGAACTCGGCAAAAAGTGAGGAATCTCTCCATCAGAAGTCACATGAAGGATGTTTTGTCATCAACAAGGCATCTTTCATGTGACTTCTGATTTCCTAATTCCTAGTGTCTCATAATTGTCTTACCCTGAGAAACACATAATTTTTTATCATCTTCTTTGTTATTTGTATCATAATGTCATATTTATACCATTTGTCAACTCTTTGTCAACTCAAAATTTTGTGGTAATCAACTAATAGACGTACATTTGCCAGCAAAGTAAACAAAACGTAGTATTATTAACAGACCATACTGTGAAAAAGGAGCGGAAACCGAAAAGCTATATGAGTAGGTATTTTTCTCAATTACAAAATTATGAAAAGATTTTTTTATTTAGTGGCAAGTCTGTTCTTGTTGTATTCCTGTTCAGAGGATCAAACAGACATGGTACAAAACGAAAACCTTGCAGATGAGGTGACCTTTGAAAATTCTAAACTAAGTTTGCGACAGGCACTTTCTTATGCTTCTATGTTTAATCCTGGGATGGAAAAGAATGACAGCCCGGAATCACTTACAAGATCTGTCGACCCTATCGCAAAAGTTGTATCTGATGTGGATTTCTACATTGAAGATGGTGACACACTTCTGTATGCCGTTAACTATATGAATGATGAAGGATATGTTCTTATTGCGGGCGACAACAGCTCATTCCCTATTCTTGGACATTCAAACCAGGGTAATCTCCAGTTCTCTGACATCTCTGACGAGAGTCCGATGGCCATGTTCATATCGGCAATGAAGAATAGAGTGAAGAACAATATTCATAATGGGACTTCCACAGAAACAGACTATTTCGATAACTGGAAAGATCTGGGACGCAGTGGTTATGAATATGAAATTACGGTTAATGACAACGAGCCACAGGCTCAGACACGAGGACGTAAGAGCAGCTCTGGTAAAAAGTCTATCTACCCATATACAGGAAAAGATCTGGACTATTGGTGTCAGGAGGGCGGCTACAATATGTGCGCACCCAACCGCGCTTGTATCGGATGTCCTGCCATCTCTATAGGAATGCTGATGTATGACACCTCCCAGAGAATGCTTGGTAACGTTACGCCGACATATCCGAGTTTTAATTACACCGATATGAGAGACCTGAAAAATGTTACCACAGTTACTGAGACAGCTAGAAAACTTAGACAGATTGCCGATAGTATTCCTAACTACGACTGGGGAAAAAAGAAGGACGCAGGAAGCGGTGCTATGCCTGAGGACATCCTGACTGGCCTTAAGAAGTTGGGGTATAAGAATGCTCGTCTCGATAGCTATGATTTCGAGACCGTATACAATAACCTGAGTTTCACTGGTATCAATTATTTCGGCAATGAGGCTACCTTCTATAGAGGTGTACTTCTCGGCGCCATCAGTTACGACGGATATGGTGGTCATATCTGGTTCTGCGATGGTTATTATGAGCAGTCGTATACTGTAACAAAGAAGTTCCTTGGTATTAAAGTTAAATCATGGACAGAATATGACGACAGACTGTATATGAACTGGGGTTGGGGACCAGATGGTGGCAATGGTTGGTACCTCGCTACAGACAATGTATGGTCTTCAATCGAAGGAAATCCCGATGTAAGGTTCAAATACGATCCTAAGATGTATATCAATCTAAGTACTTATGTTTGGTAGTAAAAATATCATTAGTATAATAGCCATAGTGCTGTGTCTGACATCGTGTCATAAGGATGATTCATACAGTCCCTTCCGTGCTTCTGCAATACATAATGGTGTGTTGATTTCATATACTGATGCCGAGGGGAACGATCTCCTCGCGTCGGGAAATGTTACGAATACGATTTCCATTCTTGGGGAGTCTTCAAAAAAGATTATCCCTTTTGAAATAAAAAGTATTGAAGATCGTGGAGAATCTCGAAATTATCTGTCGTTCAATGCAGAACTGCCAACCACAAGCGGGATGGTTTTCAATGCAGACAAGTCAGAGGGTCATGGTGAGTCTATTGTTAAGTTGAATATATGCAATAAGTCGCTAAAGTTGACATGCAAGTTCATCTATATATGCTCCAATCCCGGAAATCTTGGCTCGAATATCATCCAGCTTGATTGTGTTGAATGTAATGGCACCTCCAGAAGTGAAAAGATGAATTCACAACTGGTTTTGGAACTCGCTGATTATATCGACAAATAGCACGAAACAGTTATAGTATTATTAGAATATAGATCACGGGGACATTTATCCCTGTGATCTATTTAATTTATATTCTTATTATAATAATTATATATGAATAAACAAGGTTTTTTCTCGGGGGAAGGATAAAAAAATACTGTATTTTTATTCAATCGATTGCACATCATAAACTACAGATAATCACATTTTTCGATAACACCCTATTTAAATCTTTGCTACATTTGCTGCCGCAAATTCATAAGATTGCTACAATTTTACTAACTAAAAACTGCAAAGATGAAAATGTTATTATGCAAGAGAACTGGCAATGCACTTGTTGCCACAGGAATGTTGCTCAGCTCTATGCTGATGCTGAGTTGCTCTGACACGCTGGAGCCCGTACTGCCAGCACAACCACAGACCGACGAGACGATGACGCGCGCCGCCAGCAGTCTCCAGCCTCTCAACGATGTTATGATGCAGGCATTCTATTGGAATGTACCTGTTGACGAGACCAACAAGAATGGCTCTTGGTGGAATACGCTTCGCTCTAAAGCTTCTGAGATGAAGTCGAGTGGCATCACCGCCATCTGGACACCTGTACCCTCGAAGGGTAACTGGGGTATCGTGGATAACGGTTATGGCATCTACGACCACTACGACCTCGGAAACTACAATCAGAAAGGTACTACCGAGACACGTTTCGGTAGCCGTGCTGAGTTGGAGTCGATGATCAGCACCATGCATCAGTCGCCGAAGATCAGTGTATACTCCGATGTTGTGCTCAACCACGTTTATTCTTCCGACGAGAACGAGGAAGTGAACCCCGCCGTCAAAGCCTATGTATTCGGTGAGGCTCATGGTGAGCAGAACAAGCCTTATCCCGCTAACGAGATCCGTTGGGTCATCCCCAATGCGGCAGCAGGCGATTACTACATTCAGATCAAGGGCTACGGACTGCCTTGGAACGAATCCTCCACTCAGCGTGGCTACGACCTCATGATTCGTTGGGACAACAGCAATATCTCCTCTAATTATAGCTGGGAGTATGAACCCAACAACGGTAATGGCAGTTTCAACAACTTCCCCGGCTCAGGTCGCGTCATCCGTGGACATATGGAGAACCGTTCGGATATCGACGAGTATAAGATCCATGTATCGTCTAAGCACGACATCGAGATCCGTCTCTCTGCCAAGCGCGAAGATGGCAGCAACTGGGTAGATGCCGGTAGCATGCTCGGTTACTATCCCGTGGCTGTATGGTATAATGGTAACAACCTTGCCAATACCACTCTTCAGGCACGTACCAACACACACATCACCTATGTCAACCATACCGGCAGCGGTGAGCCTAACTACTCTTGGAACTACAGTCATTTCCACCCGGCCGATGCCAATGACTGGCTTGGTGACTACGGATCAGACGAGATCATCACCAACACCAAGTTCTTCGGTAACGACTACAACACCTTTAACAGCACTGTCCAGACCCGTCTGAACAACTGGGGTAAGTGGCTGGTCAACAAGATCCATTTCGACGGTTTCCGTCTTGATTTCGTCCGCGGCTTCCAGGAGTCGTTCGTAGCCAACTGGGTGAACGGTCTTCCTCATGTCGATGGCGCTCAGCCCTTCATCGTCGGTGAGTACTGGGGTGCCGATTATCGCATCAAGAACTGGGTGAACACTGTGGCCTCCTACGGTGCACAGGTCAACGGCTTCGACTTCCCGTTGAAGAGCACCCTCACCGAGATGTGTAATGGTAATGGAAACTCCTTCAACATGTCATGGCTGAACCACGCAGGTATGGTACGCAACAATAGTGGTAATGGTCTCCCTGGTACCTCTGTAGTGACCTTCCTCGACAACCACGACACAGGAAAAGAGCACGACAAATGGGTGACCAAGGATCACCAGCTGGGTTATGCCTACATCCTTACCCACGAGGGACGTCCCTGTCTGTTCTATCCTCACTTCTTCGGTGTGACACAGGTTGATGCCGATCACTCTAACTATACTACCACTGCTCCTTCTTCACTGAAGAACAAGCTTAAGAAACTCATCGAGATCCGTAAGAAGTATCTGGGTGGTATCATCACTGTGCTCAGCGAGACTGGTAACCCCTATCCCTCTAGCAACTGTCAGAACCTCTATATTGCCCGTCGTCAGGGTAATGGTACCAAAGATGGTGCCATCATCGTGCTCAACAACCACGATAGCAGTACTAAGGCCATGTGGGTAACAGTGAATGCCTCTGGCTTCAGCAACTGGTCTGGCAAGCGTCTGGTCAATGTCCTGAACACTTCACAGAAGGTTACCGTTGAGGCCGACGGTCGTGTAGAACTCTCTGCTCCTGCACGAGGCTACAGCATCTGGGTCAAAGAGTCTGACCTGTAATCATCCCAAAGTGGTCGAGCCCTAACAGCCCGGCCACTCTTTTTGCCATAAAAACATTCCACCCGGGCTTTCACAAGTCCGGGTGGATTCATCTGATTCTAATCTGATTCAGATGAGAGCAGCCTTTTACGCTGCCATCATAAACTTCAATACAATTTATAACTAATTAAACCATCAGCTATCTTAATCATAGACAGGTGTTCCCGTCATATTCGAGCCTGCTGCACCTGCCCCCCAACCTGGGTTCTGCTTCAGCACAGCCTCATCGTTGACGATAGATATCTGCGAGGGCGGTATCATGACGAAGCCGTCTGTATCGGCGTAACGCTGAGCCCAGCTACTGCCGCCCACACCTTGTCCATGACGCATCACCGTCCAGTGACCAGCATAGTTTACACGCGATCCGTCCTGACGCTGTAGGGCAACGGCAGCCTCACAGTCTATACCACCATTTCGTCCTGACCATCGACGCAGGTCGTTATAGCGAATACCCTCACATGCCAGCTCCCAACGGCGCTCATCTTTGATGTTCTTCCACGAATAGGTGGTAGCGGGCAGTCCGGCACGGGCACGCACCTTGTTCATCTGGTCGGCAGTTCCCGTCAGTTCTGAGTGCATCAGCATCACGTCGGCCAAGCGGAGCAGGATCATGTCTGCATAGTGGTCGCCCTGGAAAGAGTTCTTATTGTTGTTGGCAGCGCTGGTCTGCTCTGTACGGTATACACCCCACCAGGTATAGACAGAGTTCATGTCGTTCCAGTGCGACTTCGAACAAGTGATCGGCATCCATTTTTTGTTATAGAGGCCGGCATCCTCAGAGCAGTTGGTAACAAAGACAAACTTCTTGCATTCTTCAGGTGCGTTGAGGATCGTTGCCTTCTTTCGTGGGTCATCATCGCTCCAGTCGTCCCAAAGGGTGGCGTTGACAATACCCTGTCCCCATCCCTGTCCAAAGGGCATGGTATCTTCAAAGCCGTTGGAGTTTCCGTCCTTGTCGCTACCATTACGCAGACCGCAGTAGAGAGACACCTGATTGGTGAATCCCATCTGGATGTTTCCGCTCCAGCCGCCAGAGTTCATATACTGCACTTGGAACATCTCCTCACAGTTTCCGTTACCGGCCCATACCTTTCCGGCCTCAGCCAGATCCTTCACAAAGTCATATTCGTTGATGGTATATTTGTTGGTATACTGCCAAAGCAATCTGAAATCTTCCACAAGACTATAACCGCCATTGTTGATGGCATCCTCCACATAACTAATAACCTGAGCTTTGCTCAGCGATGTGCCTGCACCTTCCTGATCGAAGTCGAAGACCACATCGGCAAGTGAGGCTGTAGCCAGTTCACCGGCCTTCTTATAGAAGCCTTCATAGAACATATAAGCACGAGCCAGCATACCCTCGGCAGCAGCCTTCGTGGCATGACCGTCGCCCATGGTGGTCATACCATGACTCATCAGATTAGCTGCACTGACGAAGTCGGCAAGGATATGCGGATAGGTCACCGTCTCTGCATCCTGTTGCGGACAAGGGTCTGGAGCGGCAGCAGCCCAATAGGCCGGGATGTCACCCCAAAACTGTGCGCCCCAGAGATAGAACAGACCACGCATGAAATAAGCCTCACCCACCATCTGATTGCGCGCTTTCTCCTGACCTGTCCAGTCGAAAGCATCGACACCATAGATGATAGCATTGGCACGAGCGATTCCTATATAAACCCTTTGCCAGAGCTTATCAAACATGTCCTCCTGATTGGCCATCAGATGACCAATGGCATGAATCTGTGTCGAGCCCGTACTACCACCGCCATTTCCCTCGTCCGACATGATGTGGTTGACAAGCCAAGGCGTCTCCTTGGCCGTCTGACTTATTTGGTTCATCACCCCATAAAGGGCGGCTAGCTCTTTGTTCAGGTCTTCTGCCGAAGCCGGGTAGTTTGAGGTGTTAGCCTCCGTATAATTATTTGTATCGAGACAGTCTTCGCAGGAGGTGACACCTACGGTGAACAGAGCCGCGATGACTATTATATATATCTTTTTCATATTTTCAACGCTTCAATTGTTTAACTCTTAGAACTTAATACTTGCTCCCAGGATAAAGGTACGGGCAGAAGGATAGAGACCGACATCAATACCACGGATGAAGTTCATGTTATCATCACTCTTACCGCCATCGGCAGAACATTCCGGATCAACACCCGTATAGCCAGTAAACGTGTAGAGGTTCTGTACCTGCATATAAAGGCGAAGCTGACTGAACGGAGAACTCTTCCATATCTTGTTGAAGTTATAGCCCAGCGTGAGGTTCTGTACCTTGAAATAGTCGGCATTCTGCATGAACCGTGTCGATACCCACTGATCTGCTAACAGGCCACAAGTCAGACGAGGCTGTGTGTTACTTGTTCCCTCACCATGCCAGCGATCGAACACATCGGTGGTATACTGTTCATATTGGTTGGCTCTTTGGGCGGTACGATAACACTGCATAATCTGCTGACCAAAAGCGCCAAAGCCAGTTACACCGAAGTCGAAGCCCTTCCACTCGCAACCGAGACTGATGCCAAGGGTCACATCGGGATTCGGATTACCGATCTCATGACGGTCGAGGTCATAGTTGATTACACCATCATCATCATAATCGGTCCAGATAGGGTCACCAGGTTCCGCTGTATCGAGGACGGGTTTGCCTGCGTTACGGGCAGCATCGATTTCGGCCTGATTCTGCCAGATACCATCGTACGACATACCATAGAAATAGCCTACCGGATGACCTTCTTCTACGAGTGACACATACGATGAGCCCTGGAAAAGACTATTCAGATACTTACTATCCGTACCTATCTTTCCACCATTGGCGGCCAGACGTGTTACCTCGTTCTTGTTGGTAGCCACGTTCACGTTAGCATGATAGCTGAAGTCGCTGCCTATCTTATCATGCCATGAGAGTGCTACCTCGATACCAGTGTTCTTGATGTCGCCACCATTGATCATGGCAGGCTCCTCGTAGCCGAGTACCTGATTCATCGGTGCTTGTACCAGCCAGTCTTTGGTCATCTTCACGTACCAGTCGAAACTCAGACCAAGACGACCGCCCAGGAAGCGCGCATCCATACCGATATTTGTCTGCTCGGAGGTCTCCCAAGTGACATCCTCATTGGGTGGGTTCTTGGCATAGGCACCAGAAGTGTAGTTATTCTGACCTAAGGTGTAGATGTCATCGTTACTGAACTTGTAACCATAGTCGGCATAAGTCGTGGGCGAGAACCCGATATTAGAAAGATAGTAGAAGTTACCGATCTGACAGTTACCATTCTGTCCCCATGAAGCACGGAGCTTCAAGAAGTCGAGCCAGCTGGCGGTATTCTCCATGAATTTCTCGTTGGTGATTACCCAACCAGCAGAGAACGAGGGGAAGTAACCCCAGCGCTTACCACGTGCGAAGTTATTGGAACCGTCAGCACGAAGAATAGCTGTGGCCATGTATTTCTCGTCGTAGTTCCAGTTCATACGTCCGAAAAACGACACGATACTGGTCTGCATGGGGTTGTCATAGCCCGAGTGACCGTTAAGATAGTCGCCCTCATAGTTTGATGGGATGTTGTAATACCATCCATTGCGTACGAGTGGGTTCAGTCTGTCCTCACTGACATTGAAGCCCATCTTCATACCAGCGCTCCACTGCGAGCGCTCCAACGACTGTCCCACGAGCATATCTATCGTGTGTTTCCCGAGTTTCGGAAGGATATACGACAGCGTGTTCTCATAGGTGAAAGTGCTGCCCTGACTCTGGGTCATGTTCATGGTATAGTTGGCACTTGCACTGGTTGGACCGGAGTTGTAAGGCATGCAGATATCCCTGCTGTTTGCACTCTGATAGCCCGTATTGAATTGTCCGCGGTAGCGCAGGTTCTTGATCGGTTCAACAATCCAATAGAAGGTACCACTGACGCCAAAAGAGCGATGTTTGTTAATAGAGTTGTAACCACCTGCGAGGAAGTGGTTCAGTGGGTTACTATAAACCTCTGTACTATAGCCTGCACCGTTTTTATCGTAAGAAGCAATGTTTCCCTCTGCATCATAGGCCTCTACCAATGGTGATGCCACATAAGCCGCCTGCATAATGTTCCAGTAGCCACTGCCCTCTGCCAGATCGTGACTCCTGCGATAAGAATAGCTTACATTCTCACCGATAGTGATGATATCGTGGCTCTCTCCAAGCAGATCTCTACCTTTCAGCAATACATGCTCAGAGTTGATACGAGCACCAAAGCGCTTGTAGTTAGAGGCATTGTCGCCACCCATGATACCCTCATTAGAGCTATAGTTAAGCGATATTGAGAACTTCGAGTTCTCAGTACCACCGTTCATTGTCATGGCATGACTGAACTGTAGAGCATTCTTATTCTCGTACTCCTTGATCCAGTCGGTACCTGTCCAACCGTCCTTTACCTTATCCACTATATATTGTGGAACGATGCTTGACCAGTTAGTTGCCTCACCATAGGTGTTGACATTGGTCTCGTCGATAATCTGCATATACTGCTGAGCGTTCAACAAATCGGGCACCTTATAGGCATTCGACCAGCCTACATAACCGTCGTACTGTAGCTGTACCTTTCCAGCCTTACCCTGTTTGGTTGTCACGAGGATTACACCATTGGCAGCACGTGCACCATAGATGGCAGCCGAGGCAGCATCCTTCAGTACGTCGATTGACTCGATATCGTTCGGATTAAGACCATTCAGTCCATCATCTGCTGTTCCGGCATTGATACCGTCGATAATCAACAATGGAGAACTCTCGCCGATCGTGCCAATACCACGAATATTCACCTTGAATCCCTTACCGGGCTGAGAGGAGCCCTGAGTGATCTGTACACCAGGTGTACTCGACTGCATGGCGGTCAGTGCATTGGTGGTGTTCATCTTGGCGATGTCTTCTCCTTTTACCTGAACGGTGGCTCCTGTGACAAGTTTCTTCTTTTGTACACCATAGCCTACCACAACCACCTCTTCCAAGACGGCATTGTCGTCTTTCATCTTAATCAAAAGACTCTCTTGTTGACCTACTTTAATCTCTTGTGTCTCGAAACCGATGAACGAGACCACAATGGATGCACCAGGATTCACGTTGAGGGTGAAGTTTCCGTCAAGATCGGTGATTGTACCATTCGAGGTTCCTTTCTCCATGATACTGGCACCGATAACCGGTCCCGTCGCATCAACCACGGTTCCTTTGATCTTCTTTGTCGCCTGCTGAACCTCACTGACAGAAGTCGCAGCGCTCGCATTTGGTGAGTAGCAAAAGCCCGACAAGGTGAGCACTCCCACTAAAAGAGCAGTTTTACTGATTGTTTTTCCCATACATTTTGTTTTTTATTATTGGTTGTATTACACAGATTGTACCTCTTACGTCGCTTGCAAAATTAGTTCATTTTCTTAGGTTATACCTATATCATTTGTTGACAAGAACGACCACATTTTTTACAGAGAAACATTCGTAACATGAAAAGGCAACAAAGACAACATATAAATACATTCCGCCCGAACTTTCGCAAGTCCGGGCGGAGATCCTATTGAAGATAGAAAGCAATTAGACTTTCTGTCACTTCTTGCAGCGCTCCATATAGACAGCGCGCAAGTCGGACCATTTATAATATGGATAGCAGTTGGTTGGCACTGGCAGACTAGCCTCAGCACCATTGAGAAGACATTTCACTAAGATATCATCTACACCTTTCTGACCACGGTAGAACACCAATTGGATGTTCGAGGCCTTACAGGTTTGCCAGTTCTGGTAGACGTTCTTCACCTCATACGGATCCTCTGGGTCACGGTCGGCGCCATTGATACCCATCAGCACCGTCAACGGTCCTATGCATGAGTCGTGCCCGAAGCGTAGGTCGGCAATGTGGTCGCTACTGCCTGCAATCACGGCATCAGCCTTTCTCATGATATCCTCGAGGATGGGAATCATCTCGTACTGTGGTTCGAACACCCAGGAATAAGAATCCAGGTTCGTGTACTCCCATCTGTTCACAATCTCCTCGTCGGACACAAGTCGTCCCATCATTCCCTCATGGGCGATGTTTGGCAGCGACGTATAGAGTTCAATCAGGTTGTCTGCGATATGACGTACGTTTCCAGACAATCCTTCAGTGCTGACGAACATCCGTGAAAGAACCTTCTGTGGCAGTGAGTCGGTAAAAGAGAACTTATCACGGTTGTCTTCCCAGTGTGGTTTCACCTTCGGGAACTTCCGTCTATCCGGGTTCTGGCCATCAGTGGGTACGACACCGTTAAGCGTAAAACGTGACGATTGCTCACGGATCTCTATGGCAGGGTTACACTGTACCAGTTCCTGGCAGAATGCCGACATACTGAGCACACACCGACCCGATAATGAGGCGATGGCAAGCACATTACCACCCTTTTCGAACACCTGCGGGAAACGGTTATACATCGTACGAGCGATGCGCTGATGCTGTTCCCAACCAAGTTGCGTGAGTTCCGATGCTCCCGTCATCAGTTCTTTCCTGACAGCCATAAATTTATCATAAAAGGCCTCTCCTTCAGCCGTCAGGAGCTGACGACCATGGGCAATGGTCAACACCGTGTCAAGTTCATTATAAAGACGACTGTTCCAATAATAGCGCGAACCATGACGGGCATAGTGACTCACATAGAACGGCTGATAGCCGTTTGGAGCTTCGGTCATCTGAGAGGAGTCGCACGGATAGGGATAATCATTCCCATATGCTTTCCTTGGATCGGCCTTCAGTTGGTCAAGCACTTTCGACTGTTGTGCCCAGCCAGTCATGACAAGGCCTACGAGCAACATTACAGTTGCCATCTTTCTTTTCACTTCATTCATTATTTATTCCATTTTTGTTTTTATACTCATCAGGGGTCATCCCAAACTCCGCCTTGAAATACTTGGAGAAAACACGAGGTGAGTTGAAGCCCACCTGATAGGCAATCTCCGAGACATACAGTCCGCTCTTCTCCAACAGTTGCTTGCCGCGCTTTAGGCGTAACAATCGGATAAACTGGATGGGTGTGCGTCCCGTGAGATGCTGCAGTTTCTTATAGAGTTGCGACCTGTGGACACCCATCGCACTGCTTAGTTCTTCCACATTAAAGTCTGAGTCTGAAATATGCGCCTCAACCTGTGTGATAGCATTGGTGATAAACTGTTCGTCGAGCGATGTAACCGTAATCTCCGACGGTTCGATATCTATCTCGTTCTTAAAGCGCTGATGCTGTTGACGACTGCGCTCAAGGAGGTTATGGACGCGCTGAAGCAGGATACTCATGCTGAAGGGCTTGGTGATATAATCATCGGCACCGGCCTCCAGACCTTCCAACTCATTCGTGCTCTGAGCCTTAGCTGTGAGTAAGATAACAGGGATATGCGAGGTTGCGATATCGGACTTGACCATACGACATAACTCCAGACCATCCATTCCGTCCATCATCACATCACTGATGATGATATCCACATCGTTCTCCTGAAGCTGTTCCAGAGCATTCTCTCCATTGGAAGCACTGACCACATTATACGTGCCCGACAGACTCTGACTGACATACGTCAGGAAATCGCTATTGTCATCGACCACCAGGACTGTTGTCTCATGCAACGGCTCGTTCTGTTCCACTGGTATTGTCTCGTCGCTCTCCTCTTCCTTCTCCTGCTCATGCGTTCCTTGACACAAGGGTAATGTGATACAGAATACCGTGCCCTTTCCTGCCTCATTATCCTGTATCGTGATCTCACCTCCTTGCAGATGAACGTATTCCCGGACGATATGCAGGCCTATGCCGCTACCGATTGCCTGAAGATGAGCGTTGTCCGACTGATAGAATCGGTCGAAAACCAGTTGTTTCTCCTCATCGGATATACCTATCCCCGTATCAGCCACTCGGATAACGACATGCCCATCCAGCACATCAGTGCTCACGGTGATGCTTCCACCACGATCGGTGAACTTAAAGGCATTGGCCAAAAGATTCATGATGATTTTAGTCATCTTATCCCTATCGAACTGTGTCTCCACGCGCTCCACCATCGGTTGGAAATCCAGACTGATTCCTTCTTTCCTTGCCTTCAGTCTGAAGGTATCGCAGATATCACCGATTGTCGAGACAATATCACCATACGAAAGGTTCACTTTCTCGTTTCCAAACTCCAGTCTGCGGAAGTCAAGAATCTGGTTCACCAACGACAGTAGTAAGTCAGCATTACGATGGATCAACCCCAGCATCGACTTGGTAGCTGTATCCTCTGCCTTCCCTTCCAGATCCTCCACTGGACCTATGATCAACGACAATGGCGTACGTAGATCATGACTGATATTCGTGAAGAAGCGGAGCTTCATTTCGTTCAAGTGCTTCTCCTGTTCCTGTTGCAGAGCCAACTGCTGCAGTCGCATCTCATACTCCCTTTTATTACGGAAATAGCGGAGCATACCAATAGCCACGCTTATGACTATCAGCAGATAGATCAGATAGGCCCACCAGCTGCGCCATAACGGAGGCGCTATCGAGATATCCAACAGGTGACTCTCCAAGGCATCTTGTGTTTTCGTGAAGAGCTGATACTCTCCGGGAGGCAAGTTAGAGAGTATGATTGTATGATTGTCTACCAACTGCCACGTGTCCGAGAGGCCACGTAGCTGATAATAATAGATGTCGGTCGGTGTCCGTTCCTCGAACAGTCTGGAACACTCTACCACAATATTATTCTCATTATACTTCAGGTTGAGCGATTTCGTCAGTCCCACATCATGGGTGATCAGCACCCTACCATTCAAGGGCTTGTTCGGCGACAAAATCTCATCGTTGATACTGATACAGCCGATGGCCAAGGGCTTCTCCTCCGACTTCCTGTCCTTTTGCTCCATCAGTCTGTTCAGGTTGATGCATTGATAGCCGTTGTCTGTACCAAGCCATAGCTGGTTCATCCGGTCAATATGAATGGCACCAGGGTTATAATAGATCCGCTCTCCTTCCGGATTGATGTTAAACACCTTGTATTCCCATTCCACCTGGTTGTTCTGACGATGACGTAGCATCACCAACTTATGACCATTGACCACCCAGAGATTATCCGACTTGTCGAGAGTGGCACATCTCGATAATCCCTTCTCCAATGTGGATGGCAGACTGACGAGTCCCCCCTGAGGATCAATAATTGTCAGACCCAAGGCACGGTTGCCGTCACCTAACAGATAGACATAGTTCTGACGATCTATACAGCCATGCCTGAAGATGCCATCGCGTATCTTCTTCCATCGTCCACTGGCATCCATGACGAAATAGCCTTTCGTTGCCACTGCGTGCAGTCGACCCTGATGATAGTTCAGGTCGAAAACGAAGTTTGCCCAGATATGGGTATCGACAATCTGGCCTGTTGTCAGATCCATACGCCACACGCCTTTACCCTGTAATGCCACATAAACTTGTCCTGTCGGGGTGAATGCTATATTATAAGGTGACTCGCCCTTGAAATAAAACTCCCGTTTCCCCTGAATGGTCATATGCAGCAGCCCCTGCTTATAGAGACCTGCCCATAAGGAACCATCCGACCCAGTCTTCAGGAAAGAGACGGAAGCCCTACCAAGCACCTGTTCCCAGCGTCCTTCCATGAGTGGGCGGTAAAAGATACCTCGGTCCTCAAGTCCCATCCATAGTCCTTTTCCATCAATCGTCTGGGCAAAAGAAAGCACATCGGTCATCGCATTCGGATTCTGACGATCCATGACCTGATAAAGCATACCGCAATTCTGTTTCTTGTCATAGATAGAGATGCCGCCTTTGGAATAGGCCACCCACATGGCACCACTGGTCTTCTCGTAGTGCAGCATATAGATCTGGTTATCCCTGATGCTGTTGGCATCGCCCAGCATATGTTCCAGATGATGTCTGATCTGCAGGTCCGTATCGCAGATATAGATACCATCGTTCTCCTGTCCTATCCATATCTTCCCACCAGGGCCACACGCGATGGCCGACACATGAGAAGGGAATGCCACAGACGACATCCATTTCTGGGCCTGATAGTTATATCCCTGTACAATCTTATTATCACTCAGCCACACGTTGCATGTCTCATCCATCGTCAGCTGCGTCTCGTATTTCACTTCACATGCTAGCGGCTCCCGACGTATGAGCACCTTCGATCCCAAGGAGAAGAAATACAAGTTCTTTGTCGTCAGAACCGCGAAGGCCCGACGGTTCGACTCCACCTTCATCACCTGCTCACCATTGTCTTCAAGTAATATGCTCCGTACGTTCCCATCATCCAAGTCGAGCGCATAAAGCTGATGATCCTGCCAGATCAGGCAGTTTCTTCGGTTTTCTATATAGATGGAGAAATCCCTGTTTTTGTCGATATGAATATTCTTCTTTCCTAACAATTCGGCCACATCGGCTGTACACGCGTTGGTCTTCGGGTCATAGATCATAATGCCACTACCATGTGTCACCATCCATAGCTGTCCTTTGCTATCCTCAAATATTCTGTCGATACCCGTCCGCATACGCTGGTGCTGTCGGTCATAACCGTCAGGATTCCTACTCTCCAACTGCGGCAAGGTAAACAGTCCGAATGATGTACCCACCCACATAAGGTTGTCTGCACCACGGAAAACTGTCTTGACCCTATATCCTTTCGTATCGATATGATAGAAACGCAGGTCCTCCTGTCCGGCACTGTGAAGACAGCCGAACAAGACCATTGCCCATATGAAAAAGTATCTCCTCAACATAATCTATTCTTTATTTTCGTGATGCAAAGATACAAAAAACTATCAAATACCACACATGGTGCCCCCTATTTGCCGGCATCAGCCTGTGAAGTAAAAACTGCACGGACTTTCACAAGTCCATGCAGCAGGACATAACCTAATTTGTATGAACCTTGAATAAGTTATCAACGTCTTATCATATCTTTTTTGCAAAGTTACATATTTTATTGCCTCCCGCAAAGAAAGAATGTTGACAGAAGGTGTATCAAATGTTGACGGACATGGAGAATCAACGCGTAAGACATCACTTTACGACAAAAAACACAAGGATGTTGTCCGTTGGACAGAAGAATTATTGTAACTTTGCAGTACTTTTATAAACCTAAAAAATAGAAAGATGAAACTACAACTGACGCTTCTTGCCTTCGGCCTCTCGATGGCTGCACAGGCACAAAAGCCACAGACAAGCAAGCCTTATCCGGGGATGAACGCCCCAATGTTCGAGATGTCCGCAGAAGACGAGATCATTGCCAACCGCTATCTGGCTGGCAGTAACTATCTGGATTACGATCGACAGTTGCCCACAAAGGCACTGACCCCCACACCAAAAGGCTATGAGCCCTACCACATGAGCCATTACGGTCGGCACGGTTCACGCTGGCTGACATGGGACGGTAAATACACACGCCCGTTGAGCACCCTCCAACAGGCCCACGAGGCTGGTAAGCTGACAGCGCTTGGAGAGAGTACTCTTCAGAAGATGGAAGCCGTCTATACATCATCCATCAATCGGATTGGCGACCTCACCACCGTTGGCGAGCGCCAGCACCACGGTATCGGCAAGCGCATGACAGAGCACTTCCCTGAGTTGTTCAAGGCGAAAGGTCTAAGAATCGATGCCCGTAGCACTGTTGTCAACCGCTGCATCCTCTCGATGATTGCTGAGTGCGAAGAACTGGCAAGTGCCAATCCCACAGCCCAAATCCATAACGACGTGAGCGAATCGCTACAGTATTATCTGAACCAGCCCTGGGAGGGTATCGTGAAAGAGGAAGGCGAGAAAGGCGAGAAAGAAGATAAGGAATACCAGCAGAAATATACACACCCCGAACGACTGATGAAGGCGCTCTTCAATGATCAGCTGTGGGTGTATGACAATGTGGCGGCTGGTGACTTCATGCGCCAACTCTTTATTGTTGCTGCCAACATGCAGAGCCACGACTCCGACATCGATCTGCTGTCGCTCTTCACCGATGAGGAATTGTACGACCAGTGGCGTATCCGTAATATCGGCTGGTATCTCGACTATGCCGCCTCACCTATCTCAAATGGAAAGATGCCGTTCAGTCAACTGAACCTTCTGAAGAACATCATCGAGACCGCCGACACTGTCACGCAGCCACAGGTCACCCTGCGCTTCGGTCATGAGATCTGCGTGATGCCACTGGCCTGTCTGCTGGAACTCGACAATTGCAACGTTTCCGTTGACAACCTCGACGAGCTCGACACCTACTGGCGTAATTATCGTATCTTTCCAATGGCCTGTAACATCCAACTGGTGTTCTACCGCCCGAAGAAAGGAAAGAGCGGTGACATCCTCGTAAAGGCTCTTTTGAACGAGCGCGAGACATACTTGCCCATCACCACCGATAATTGGCCTTACTACAAGTGGCAGGATCTGCGACGGTATTACCTCGACAAGATAGCTGCCTTCGACCGTTAGAAGAATCCATATAAATAGGGATTGCGTGATTTGCAGAAATGCGTTATCTTTGCACCCCAAAACAGCCATGCTGTGTTGTGTAGCACAAGAAAACGCGAGTATATGTATAGTAATCCCTTCTTAGCGGTTATCAATCATCAACCCGCCTGTCGCCCTCCTGTATGGATGATGCGCCAGGCTGGTCGTGTGCTTCCCCGCTATCGCGCCCTTACCAAGGCCACACCCTTCCGTTCCATTATGGCCGACGCCAAGCTGGCGGCTGAGGTGACACTTATGCCTATCGACGATATGGGCATGGATGCCGCCATCCTGTTCAGCGACATTCTGGTCATCCCGGAGGCCTTGGGTGTCCAGGTAGAATGGAACGGTAACGGCCCTGCCTTCCCGCGACCGCTACTGGGAGTGGCACAGCCCGCTTCGGAACTCCGTTTCGATGCCAGCCACCTCACTCATGTGGCCGACACTCTTGACGAGATACAACGCCAGAAAAGCAACGACACTCCTGTGATCGGCTTTTGTGGTGGACCACTCACCTGTCTCTGTTATATGCTTGGCGGGCGCGACGGCAGTCTGCAGTTCACTGAGGTGGTGCGCTACTTATATACGCACCGCGAAGAGGCACTACAACTGCTCGAAGCCATCACCAGTGCCTCGGAAGCCTATGTGCATCTGCAGGCTGAGCATGGCATTGATGCCTTCCAGATTTTCGAGTCATTTGCTGGTGTGATATCGGCCGAACTATATGGCACGATGGTCCTACCCTTTGTGCGTCGTATCACTGCAACAGCCCGCCAGCACGGTCTGCCTGTGATCTTCTTCCCCAAGGGCTTCGGGACAGGTCTTCAGATGCTTTCCAAGAGCGACTGCGACTTCGTGAGTATCGACTGGCAGACGCCTATCACGGTAGCCCGCCGTCTGGTGGATTGCGCCCTGGGCCTGCAGGGAAATATGGATCCACGGATCCTGTTCGCACCACAGACGGTCATTAGGCAGCACCTGGAAGGTTATGCCGACTTCTTCCGCGAAAATCCCGACTGGATCTTCAATCTGGGGCATGGTCTTCACAAGGACACCCCTCTTGATAACGTGCGATTCGTCACTGAGTGGTTAAAACGGATTTAATACTTCAATTATATTTTTTCTTTTTATGTTTTTAGGATTATTACTTTCATCACTAATGGCCATCGAAGGGCCAGAGATTGCACCAGCCGACACAAACACAGCACGATCGTATGCACTCGACGAGGTAGTGGTATGCGCATTCAAATCAGGCAAATACGACCTGGTACCCGTATCACGCACAGCCCTATCGGCTCGTCAACTCAGCAACCAACAGATTACAGGACTGAAAGAGCTGACAGCCGTCATACCGAATTTCTATATGCCCGACTATGGCTCCAGAGCCAGTTGTCCGGTATTTGTAAGAGGTGTCGGTAACAAGTCGGATGGTACAGGCATCGGATTCTACATAGACGGCATGCCTTTCTATGAGCCCCTTTCATTTGATTGCGATCTGGGTGATGTTGCCTCTGTAGAGGTGTTGCGTGGTCCTCAGGGCACGCTTTACGGACGTAACGCTATTGGTGGTATTATCAATATCAGCACTCGCAACCCTCTGGAGTATCAAAATACCCGTGTGCGCCTAGGTTACGGACGCTATAACGACCTGCGCACCCAGATTTCTAATTATACCAAGTTGTCTAATCAGTTCGGCCTCACCTTCGGAGCCCTGTATCATCATAACGACGGCGCTTTCCGCAACAGCTATCTCGACAAGAAGGTGGATAAGATGAATGAGACCGAAGAGCGCATCGGGCTGTACTACCAGCCCTCTGACGCCTGGCTGGTACGCCTGACGAGCCATTTCTCCTATAGCGACCAAGGCGGCTACCCCTATGCGCCAGTGGATGTGGAGACCAACACGCTCCAACCCATCAGCTATAACCGTTTCAGCTCGTTCCGCCGACTGATCAGTACCAACGGTTTGGGAATCACCTACACTGGGGCTGCTGTCAGCTTTAACAGTCAAACCTCATTCCAGTATATCGAGTCTAAGCAGGCTATCGACCAGGATTTTACGACTGTAGACAAGTCGTTTGTAGAGAATGCCCGTCACCAGAACATGGTATCACAGGAACTGACACTCAAATCGAATAGTGATAGCCGTTACCAATGGGTGATTGGCGCCTTTGGCATGATGGAACATGTGAATCGTACGGTTGATAACCTCTCTCCCTCAACCCCCTCGATCAGTCATACCGACTACTGCGTGCCTACCAGTTCGCTGGCTCTATACCACCAGAGCACCTACAATATCTGGCAAGGTCTTTCTGCCACGGCCGGCATCCGTTTCGACTACGAGCATGCTAAGACTAAGTACGACAACAAGAAGGTAACAGGCCTTCCTGTCGGCGTTTTTTCGTTGGTAGACCTCAGTCAGCCATCGGCTACGAGCGAGTCTTTCAAAAGCAGCAAGGATTTTACGCAGGTAACGCCAAAGTTCACCTTGCAATATCATACCACAGAGGATAATCTCTACTATGTGTCTGTAACACGTGGCTACAAGCCTGGTGGCTTTAATAAATCGTTCTCTACCGTCGACCAGCGTTCGTATGATCCTGAGTATAGCTGGAACTACGAGGTGGGCGCCAGCGTCAACCTGCTGAACAACCTGCTTACCGTGAGTGCCGACCTGTTCTATATCGACTGGCGCCGCATGCAGATTACCTCTACCATTGCTGGAGTAGGCAATATCACCACCAACGCTGGTCATACCGACAGCAAGGGAGCTGAGCTGAACATCGTGGCGCGCCCTGTAAAAGGGTTGCAGTTCACAGCTAACTACGGCTATACCTACGCCCGTTTCCTCTCTTATGAGAAAAGCAAGACGGTGAGTTACACCAACAACCGCCTGCCACTGGTGCCCAACCACACGCTTAGTCTCGATGCTAACTACACCATCAACCCTACCGGTTGGCTGGATCGCGTGATGTTCAACGTGGGTCTCCGCGGTTTGGGTCGTATCTACTGGGCAGAGGACAATCTGGTCAGTCAGGACTTCTATACGCTGCTCAACGCCAAGGTAGCTCTCACCAAAGGTATTGTCACCTGGGAGATGTGGGGTAAGAACCTCACCAATACCGATTATATGGCCTACGGCTTCAAGTCGTCATCAGGCAACTACGCCCAGGCAGGTAAACCCCTCATGTTTGGGACAACGATTGAATTGAATTTCTAACCTCATCACGATATGACAACAACCAATAGTAGCGTCGACAATGTGCGCCAATTGAACCTCGCCACGTTCTTCTGTCTATACATAGCGCAGTTCATTCCATCCACGTTTATCACGACAGCTATGCAAGTCAGCATGCGCCAGGCCAACTTCGGCTTGGCCACTATTGGCTTACTACATCTGGTGCATATCCCTTGGCTCATCAAGTTTCTGTGGGCGCCCATGGTCGACCGTCAGTGTTCCAATCTTTCCAACTACCGGCGCTTCATCCTGCTCATGGAGTCGGTCTATGCCCTGTCAATCATCAGTATTGGTTTCCTAGATATCTCTGCCGATATCTATTTCATCTTCGTGCTGGTATTTCTCTCCATGTTTGCCTCGGCCACGCAGGATATCGCCACCGACGGACTTGCCGTGCGCGCCTTTGGCAAAGGCGATCACAGTGCGGTGAACAGCATGCAGTCGATGGGACGATATGCCGGTGCCTTCTTGGGTAGCGGTATCTTCATCGTGATGCTTGACCATTTTGGCTGGCATGTAGTGTTCCCTTTGCTGGGACTGGTCGCCTGGTTCATGGTGGTACCTTTACAGTTTAATAAAAAGATTCACATCGAACCCCGTTCGCCCAAGCAAAGGGCTAAGCTCATGGACTTTGTGTGGTTCTTCTCCCGCAAGGATATCATCCCTCATGTGGTGTTCCTCCTGCTCTACTTTATGGGTATCATCGGCATCATCGCTAACGTACGACCTTATATGGTCGACCTCGGCTATAACATGAAGGAGATAGGAGTGTGGTTTGGTATGGTGGGTACAGCCACCTCGTTTGTCATGGCTTGGGTGGGTCATGTGCTCATCCGCCGCATCGGCATGTATCGTGCCCGTCTGATGGTAGCTATACTGATCGTTGTCGCTCCAATATATTTCCTGCTGCTCACGTTCATATCGCCCACATTACCCATGTTAGTAGGCGGCTTGCTGCTCGTCAAGACCTGTCATGCCTTTGCTTCCATCGTGGTCTATACCTGTGCCATGGACTGTGTGCGCGAAGGACGTGAGGGAACGGATTTCACTATTCAGGTCGTGGTGGTACATTTCAGTTCTACGCTCATCTCTCTCATCTCTGGAGGTGTAGGAGAATGGCTTGACTATCGCGGTCTTTATCTCATCGAACTGGCCATCGCCCTCATCAGTCTGGTCTATGTTGTCAGGGTATTCAAACCGAATCAGCTATTGGCACGATGGTAAAACGTATCCTCTTTACTGCGCCTGTTACCTATCAAGACCGCTTACGTGAGGCTCTTGACAAGGCACAGCCATGCAGCCTGAATGCGTTGTTTAGGCCACTTGTCAACACGTCGCTGCTGACCACAGACAACTCTTTCACATCGTTCTGTGCGAAAGCGTCGGCATATGATGATATTATCTGTTCGAGTATCATGGCAGTCAATGCGCTCGCCGCTTCGGGGCTTGAACGTTCCATGATAGACGGAAAGGTTATCGCTATCGGTAATGATCAGAAAGCTGTCAGGGATCTTCTTGGAGTGACGGTCGCCATGCCTGATGCCGAACCTAGCATGATGGGTATCGTCGAGGCCTTGAAAGGTCTGCCCTCGCTGTCGCAAAGACACATCGCCGTACTGCTACCGCAGTTCGTCGGACTGCCCGTCCCTTCCACCATCACCCGCTTCCTGGATGCACTCAGTCTGACGGGAGCCGCAATCTCTCATGTGTATTGCTACCGCACCGCAGCCATGGAAAAGAGCCGTTTTGAAGAAATGACCGATACCCTTCGTCAGGAACACATTGATGCCATCGCCGTCACCAGTGGAGGCGAGGCTTATGTACTCTCTCAGATTCTCGCTTTTGCTGCTTCACAGGGCCATCCTGTCAAGGTGCCAGTCTACTCGTTTGGTCCTTATACCACGTGCTGTGCCCAAGAAGCATCTCTACACGTGACAGGCACCTCGCCCCGACATCACTGCTTCTCCGACTTCATAGCCTATCTCGAAAAGGCATTACCTGATCTTTGAGGTCATGGCACTGCGGACGCCCTTATAACCTTTCAGATACGCCTTGGCTGTTCCGAAACTCAGGAACATGTCGAGGCGTACTGGTATATGATTCTGATCATCGGTAATATAGAAACGTATCAGTTCATGGGTCTTGCCGTCCTCTCGCTCATAGAACGAGAAGACCAGACAACGGAACTTTTCCTTCGACTCACTCATCTTGAAGTTCTCTTTACCACGGAACTCCAGCCATGAGTTACTCAGACTATGCGCATCGCTGATGGGCATCGGAATCGTACCGCCCTTCTTCAGCTTCGAGGCATCGAAGTTTCTGGCACGGAGGAAGATCGACATCATGTCGAAGATACAGTTCTTATACTCCGATGTCTTCCATTCATGATCACCATGACGATTGATACGATGTTTTTTCAGACGGCAGTTGCCATTGGGATAGCTGTACCATATCTCGTCAACGTAATAGCGGTCGCCCTCGCGTGCGCCTTTCCGGAAATAAAGCGGCGAGAGATCAGGATTACAATAGGATATCAGCGTATCGCGCATCGTGAAGTACTTGTCGAGTTTGTTGTTGCCCCGAGTAATGAGATACGACTTCCATGCATCCTTCCCCTCAAACTTCGTGAGTCGAGTATCCATCGAGGCAGAGCCCACCTTCATCCAGATGAACTTCCAGTTGAAGTATAGATCATAGGTGAGCGACTCACCCGACTTAAAGGCCGTGTTCTCTATGCCACACTGAGCGAGACAGTTGACAGCCGACAGCTGACAGCCGATCGCGAAGAGTAACAATAAAAATATTCTTTTCATCATGCTTAGTCCTCCAGTTTTATGTTCTTTTCCTTGTTGTAGGTGATGCCCAGCTTCTTGGCGCGCTCAGCATTCCTGTTCTTCTGTTTCTGTTTTGTGTCGCCCTTCTGTTTTGTGATGTTCAAAGGCTTCTGGCGATAGAGCGGTGTGGCACTGATGTTCCAGCTCTGGGTGACATCCCACTTCGCCTTACACTCTATCTCACGCGAATAATAATAGACTGCCTCGGGCTGAATGTCGGCATCATAATCGCCCGTATCCCAAAGGCCATTACCATTATTGTCGACGAAAGCACAGACATAGTACTTATTCGGTGTGACATAGTCAAAATGTGCCGAGCCTTTCGTGGCAAGCACCTCCTTCACCTTCATGCCAGAACTGCTGAGCAGCTGTACCCTGAGCGGCAGCGAGTCGGCAATGCCGCTGATGTTGAGAGTCAGTGTGCTGTAAGCATCCAGATCCTTAATCTTCAGTCCCTCCTTATAGGCTTCAGACACCTGTCCGTAGATATCCTCGAAGGCCGCAGAGTCGACCTCCAGACTATATTCCGTACCAGGTCGCCAGTCAGCGAGGATTTCGAACTGCCGTAACGAGTGCTCCACAGGTCGGAACACGCAACGAGCCTCATACCAGAGACTGTCGATCTTTGAGTACAGGTGGACTGCGGCTGTGTCGTAGCGCACCAACGGTGTCGGCATCTCGACAGTCACCCGCTTGTCGGGATCCATCGATGAGGATGCGTTATACTGCGGCTCCAAGTGTTTGACGGGATAGATAGAGTCGTAGGGCTCCTCACGTCTCTTCTTCCGTTCCTGTTCCTTCTGCCACTTCTCCAGTTCCTTGGCAAACTCCTTCTGTCGTTTCTCGTACGACACCTTGGCCAGAGCGTCGAGCGTGTCAGTCTGACTGACGAGCGCACCCAGTGAGTCGGTCACCATATAGGTAACCTCCATACGGAGCGTATCCTGATTGATGAGCACCGAGTCGCGCAGCCAATAGTGGATAGTATCCTGCTTCTCATTGGCTTCGATGACAAAAGCACTGTCGGCCTCGAAGTTCAGTCCCTTGATGACTGGCAGGTCGGGGTGCCCATAACTGAAGAACATACTGATCTTATTGGCATCCTTACGCTCAGTCTTCACCAGATAACGGTCTGTCTGTATCTGGGTAAACGCCAACAGGGTGATATCGTCAGGCAGGAAATGCGTGTAAGGCACCTGTCGCAGTTGGTCGATATGAAGGGAGTCGCGCCACACGGTGTCGATACGAACATCAGGCTTCGACCCCGGCTCAAATGTCTGATGACTATAAGCGATCATCTCGCCCTTCTGTCCAAAGAGGAAGTCACCGTCGGCATCCTGCAGGGCGTAGGCACGATAGGTGCCAGGCGCCACACCCTTCACCACGAAACGGCCACGACTGTCAGTTCGCGACACACGGATCATCGGCTTGGTCTTAAAGGCTGAGTCGGCCAGATCGTCATACAGGCCGACGAGAATGCCCTTGACAGGCTCGAGGTCACTGGCATCGAGCACATAGCCCGACACCTCGAAGGTGTCGATCCGCTCGCCCGTCGAGAAGCTGTAAGTATAATTTCCCATCGGGTTGCCCTCGTTATTATCGCTGATAGCATCGCTGAAGTCGATGGTATAAGTGGTGTTCTCCTTGAGCGAGTCTTTCAGCTCCACCACGATCTTCTTGCCAGCGGCCTTAATCTCCGGCATCTCCAGTTGTGGCGGAGAGACGATCACCTTGTTGGTGGCATCCTCCAGTTTGATGAACTCATCGAAGAGGATAGTGATCTTCTGGCTCGACACGTTCACCGAGCGGTCGGCAGGAGTGCTGCCAATCACCTTCGGCGGTTCGTCGTCATACCAACCACCATCAGGCTGTCCCATCCTGGCACAGCCCATGAAGAGCAAAAAGGCAAAAAGGCAGAAAGGCAAAAACTGTTTGTTACCTTTGCACCTTTCAACGATTGTTCTGAATATACCCTTCATGTATCTATCTCTTTTCTTTCTTACCTTTCTATTTCTGCAGTGCTAACAACTGCTCCATCGTATCGCGTGAGTTACTCAGACGCGGCACCTTATGCTGCCCGCCCAGTTTTCCGCGCAACTTCAGCCAGTCGTTAAAGAGTCCCTGACGGGCCTCAACAATCTCCAGATGCTGGAGCGTGATGTCCTTATATCGCTTCGCCTCATAGTCGCTGTTGATCTCCTGCAGACGACGGTCGAGCAAAGCAGCAAACTGCTGCACATCGGCTGGCCGCTTAGAGAACTCGATAAGCCACTGATGGCGGCACTTCGCGTTAGCATCCATGAACACAGGCGCTGCCGTATACTCCAACACCTCGGCACCAGTCTGCTCACAAGCATAGGCCAGTCCCTGCTCAGCATTGTCGACGATCAACTCCTCGCCGAAGGCATTGATGAAATGCTTCGTTCGACCGCTGATGATGAACTTATAGGGATTAGTCGAGGTGAACTGGATGGTATCGCCGATCTCATAGCGCCAAAGGCCGCACGAGGTGCTGATCACCATCGCATAGTTCTTACCCGTCTCCACCTCCCAGAGGGGGATGGGCTGTCTGGTTTCCGAATCCATGGGGATGAACTCATAGAACACCCCGTAGTCGAGCATCAGCAGCATCGACTTGTCCGTCGGATCGTCCTGTATACCGAAGAAACCCTCACTGGCATTATAGGTCTCCATATAGTGCATGTTCGGCGAGGTGATCAGCCGCTTATACTGCTCACGGTAGGGTGTGAAGGCCACACCACCGTGGAAGAACACCTCGATGTTCGGCCATACCTCCTCAAGGTGCGTCTTACCCGTGATCTCCATCATTCGAGTGAGCATCGAGAGCATCCATGAGGGTACGCCACTGATGTTCGTCACATTCTTCGTCATCGCCTCACGGGCGATGCGGTCGCGTTTCACCTCGAAGTCGCTGAGCAGTGCCGTCGACTTCTTAGGCACCCGCACCAAGTTGGCCAGCGGATTGATGTTCTCGATGAGGATAGCACTGAGGTCGCCCACCAGCGAACCAGGCAGGTTATAGTTGGGCGCATGACTGCCGCCGAGTATCAAAGCCCGTCCGTCGAAAAGTCTCGACATTGGGTTGTTACGCAGGTAGATGGCCACAGAGTCGAAGCCGCCAGCATAGTGTATGTCATGAAGACCGTCCTGAGTGACGGGGATGAACTTCGACTTGTCGTTGGTGGTACCCGACGACTTCGCATACCATTTCGTTCGGCCTGGCCAGAGGATATCCGTCTCGCCCTGTCGCATCCGGTCGATGTCGCCTTTGAGCTCCTCGTAGGTGTTCACAGGCACACAACCCACATAGTCATCATAGCCCTTGATGCTGTCGAAAGCATGATCCCGACCGTATTCTGTATCCTTGGCTTTCTGTATCAGATGCTCCAGCACCGCTCGCTGTAGTGCCTCTCCCCCGTTCTGGTGCTTCTCCAATGCATGCTGACGGGGTACGAAAACTTTTCCTATAATCTGAGTCAGACTCATCTTTAATGCGCAATTTTGCTTGCAAAATTAGTCAAAAGCATTGTAACGGGGGAATATTTTTCGTTATTTTTGTATAATAAAGGTCTTAAAGCCACAGAACAGCCCCCCATCCTTAGGTGAAAGAGATAGGCCTTATGAGTATAAGGGATGCTTTCTACAAGTCATGGAGATAATCCCTATGGGGGTATAGGGATTATCTCCATGAGTAATAGAGCCTATCTGAACGACTGTTAGAAGGTATCTCTTTCTGTTATAGATTGACCGTTTTTTTAGTCTGCTGGGACTTGGGGTTTCCCCGGAGGAAAGTCAGGGTTTCCTCGGAGGAAACTCTGAGCGCGCTTCAAGCTGTTACATTTCTTCGAAGGCGGCTGCCTCGGCCTCAGCGATGATATCCTCACGCGACTTCTCCTTATGGGAGATGTCAGAGAGGTCATAATCGACCAGATCGCTCCGTTCTGCGAAGAACTTCTCGTCAGTATCCTCTGCCGATGCTGTCTGGGCATCAGTCTTCGGAGTCTTCTCCTTACGGACACGCTTAGGGGCTGTCTCTGTCGACTCTGTTGCCGCGGGCGTCTCCTCCTTAGGCTGCTCGATGATGAAGTTCTGCTCCTGCTCCGTATCTGGTACAGCTACGGCAGGTTCTTCCTCCATCTTCGTACGCTCTGTCTTGGCTGCGAAGACTGCATCGACAAACTGCGGTTCGCGCTTCAGGCGCTGTAACGTCTCCTTCGATGCCAACTGCTGGGCCTCCTTCTTCGAGAAGCCTGTGCCTTTCTCTCCTTCGACACCCTCGAGCACCACCTGGAAGCTGAAGACTGGACTACCGTTGTCATCCTTCTTCTGCTTCAGCATCTTGTATTCCAGACGGACTCGGTTTTTCTGGGACCACTCCAACAACTTAGACTTGAAGTTGACCTCCTTGAAAGCAACCTTGTCGATATTGATATACTTGCCAAGCACACGGTTCTTCCAGAACCACATGCAAGCATCATATCCTCTGTCGAGATAGACGGCGCCCACCAGTGCCTCAAGGGCATTCCCTTCGACATAGCTGTTGTGCGAGGTGGAATGACCTGCCGACAAAAGCAGATTACCCAGTCCCATCTCTGTGGCCAACTTCCCCAGTGTCTCGCGACTGACAAGCTTTGAGCGGGTGTTGGTGAGGAATCCCTCACGCTTCCCTTCGTAGTGCTGATAGACAACATCGCCCACGACTGCATCGAGGATGGCGTCGCCCAGGAACTCCAGTCGTTCGTTGTTTAAGGGTTTACCCTTCGCATTGCGACGATGAACACTCTTGTGCATCAACGCCTGCTTGTAATAAGCAATGTCGTGAGGATAGAAACCCAGTATCGCATAAAGAGAAGAAAAAAGCTCCTTCTCCTTACGGAAAGGGAGCTTCAATCTATCAATGATATTATTAAGCCTCATATTTGCTTACAGCGAATTTACTATCGTTCGAAAAATGCAAGTGTATTTGCATTCTGCTCACTTAATCTGTAAATTTCTTGAATACCACACATGCATTATGACCACCGAAACCGAAGGTGTTGCTCAATCCGGCACGCACCTCACGCTTCTGAGCCTTATTGAATGTGAAATTCAGATTATAGTCGATCTCTGGATCCTCATCACCAGCCTCATGGTTGATGGTGGGAGGAACGATATCGTTCTGCACAGCCAATACGGTGACCATAGCCTCAACGGCTCCGGCAGCACCAAGCAGGTGACCAGTCATCGACTTCGTAGATGAAATATTCAGTTTGAAGGCTGCGTCGCCAAATACCTCCTTGATGGCCTTGGCCTCAGAGATATCACCCACATGGGTAGACGTGCCGTGAACATTGATATAATCGATATCCTCAGGCTTCAACTGTGCATCATCAAGAGCGTTCTGCATCACCAGCTTTGCACCGAGACCCTCGGGATGAGAGGCGGTGATGTGATGAGCATCGGCACTCATACCTGCACCGATCATCTCGGCATAGATCTTCGCACCGCGAGCCTTGGCGTGCTCCAGTTCCTCAAGAATCAGACAACCTGCACCCTCGGCCATGATGAAGCCATCGCGGCTGGCGCTAAACGGACGACTGGCTTTCTCGGGCTCGTCGTTACGAGTAGAAAGAGCGTGCATGGCATTGAAACCTCCTACGCCTGTGGCGCAGATAGCGGCCTCGGCTCCTCCGGCAACAATTGCGTTTGCCTTGCCCAGACGAATCAAGTTGAAGGCATCAGCCAATGCGTTCGAAGAAGAAGCACAGGCAGAAGCCGTGATATAGTTTGGACCATGGAAGCCATACATGATGGAGATCTGTCCGGCTGCGATATCGGCAATCATCTTCGGAATGAAGAACGGATTGAACTTAGGACCATCGGCCTCGTGTACACCATAGTACTTTACCTCTTCCTCGAAGGTCTTAATTCCACCAATACCGACACCAAAGACCACACCGATACGGTTCTTGTCTTCAGCTTCCAGATCCATCTTGCAATCCTCTACAGCCTGCTTGGCAGCAATCAGGGCCAGCTGCGTGTAGCGGTCCATCTTACGAGCCTCCTTACGGTCGATATAATCGTTTACATTGAGGTTCTTCACCTCACAAGCAAACTTTGTCTTAAACTGTGTTGTATCGAAACTTGTAATAGGTGCGGCTCCACTCACTCCGTTGAGCAGGTTCTTCCACATCTCATCAGGAGTGTTGCCGACTGGCGTAACTGCGCCAAGACCTGTTACAACTACTCTTTTTAATTCCATTTCTATAAAATTAAAAATTGAAGAATTGAAGAAAAGCGCTTGAAGCGTGAACTTCAATGAATGAATTCTTCAATTCTTCAATTCTAAAATATTTATTTTGCGTTCTCCTCGATATAAGCGATAGCGTCACCTACAGTGCCGATCTTCTCTGCCTTGTCATCGGGAATAGAAATACCGAACTCCTTCTCGAACTCCATGATCAGCTCAACGGTATCCAGTGAGTCTGCGCCCAGATCGTTTGTGAAGCTAGCCTCAGCCTTTACTTCTGCCTCATCAACACCGAGTTTGTCTACGATAATCGCTTTTACTTTGCTTTCAATTTCTGACATAATTTTTAAACTTTAAAATGTTAATAATGAATTTGCTATCTTGAAGTAATTACCGGCTTTTCGCCGAAATCGGGTGCAAAGTAACACATTTTCTTTCACTTACGCAAACTTTTTTAAGAAAAACTGACTTCTTTTTGCACAGAAATAGGGTGTTTGTGCAAAAAATAACTCTTATTTCTTTGTTTTTATGAGATAATACCAAAATAATATATGAAATTCCACTATTTTGGTTGGCTAATTCAAAAAGTTTATGTAGTTTTGCGGAATAAAAGCAAATAAAACCATGTCATTTACAAAACAAGCAAACCAGATTTTTAATCGGGCGATAAACGATTATCACCTTACTGATGACGTGAATACGCCTATCAGAAACCCTTATCAGAAAGATAGTATTGAGCATAGTCTTTATTTAAAATGCTGGATAGATACCGTACAGTGGCACTATGAGGATATCATCCGAGATCCGCATATCGACCCTGTCGAGGCACTTGCCTTGAAACGCCGTATCGACAGAAGCAATCAGGATCGTACAGACCTTGTCGAAGAGATTGACTCATACTTCCGCCAGTTGTATAGCGGAGTGGAAGTGTTACCTGATGCCCGTCTCAACACGGAGAGTCCTGCCTGGGCGGTAGACCGTCTGAGCATCCTGGCTCTTAAAATCTACCACATGAAGGAGCAGGTGGAGCGCAAGGATGCTGAACCAGAACATATCGCAAAATGCCAAGCTAAACTCGACGTGCTGTTAGAACAGCAGAAGGACCTCTCTCTGGCCATTGACCAGTTATTGGAGGATATCGAGGCTGGTCGTAAGTATATGAAGGTGTACCGCCAGATGAAGATGTATAACGACCCTGCTACCAACCCTATTCTGTATAACCAGAAATAGTGCTGATGAAAAAAGAGCATATCCTTGTCATCCGATTCTCCGCATTGGGCGATGTTGCTATGGCCGTACCTGTGGTATGGGCCCTGGCCACACAATATCCGGACATTAGGATTACCGTGCTGAGCAAAGGATTTGCCCGAACCCTATTTGAGGATCTGGCCCCCAACGTCAATTTCATGGAGGCCGACCTTAAAAAGGAGTATCACGGGGTGAAAGGACTCAATGCGCTCTACCGCAGACTTGTGGCCAAGCAGTTTACCAAGGTGGCCGATTTACACAACGTGCTACGTTCCGAATACCTCAGGATGCGCTTTAATCTGGGAAGGTATCGTGTGGAACATGTCAACAAACACCGTCACCAGCGCAGGCAGCTGACCTCTTATAAACACAAGGTGAAAAAGCCGCTGCCCTCGTCGTTCGAGAATTATGCAGAAGTGTTTGCGCGTCTTGGCTATCCTGTCGACATTAAGAAGTTCCATTCCATCTTTCCGAAAGAAGGAGGAAACCAAAACCTGCTGCCTGCAGCAATTGGACCGAGGAAAAGTTTCGAGCAATGGATAGGTATTGCTCCTTTTGCCGCGCATGAAGGAAAGGTTTACCCTCCTCGACTGATGGAACAAGTGATCTTCCAACTGATACAGAAACACTCCAATATACGCATCTTTTTCTTTGGGAAAGGAGAGCAGGAAGACAAGTACTTTCAGTTATGGTGTGCACAGTATCGGCAGTGCTTGTATGTGAGTAAGCACTGTGAGACCATGTATCAGGAACTTATACTGATGAGTCATCTTGATGCCATGATCTCCATGGATTCTGCCAATATGCACTTAGCATCGTTGACAGGCATCCCTGTCGTCAGCATCTGGGGTGCCACCCACCCGATGGCTGGATTCTTAGGTTTCAACAACAACAAAGACAATATCATCCAGCTCGACTTGGATTGTCGCCCCTGCAGTATCTTCGGCAATAAGCCCTGCCAGCGCGGTGATTATGCCTGTTTACAAAACATTCCGCCCGAGCGGATAGTAGAGCGGATTCAGTCTATTATTAATAACTAAACTATTATGCTTATGAAGTACGTTTGTGAAGTATGCGGTTACGTCTATGACCCCGCTGTAGGTGATCCTGATAGTGGTATTGAGCCAGGAACAGCCTTTGAAGACATTCCAGATGATTGGGTATGTCCCATCTGTGGCGTTGGCAAGGATGAGTTCAAGCCTGAAGAATAAATAAAAAAGGTGGCATGATTACTGCCACCTTTTTTCACATTATTATATTACATTAGAAAATAAAACCGAACGAAAGCGGTTGGAAATTGCTATGATCGGCAAAATCAGAATTTAAAATACTCATTGGACTATACTTGCAATAGATAGTCGGCAGGCTTCGAATATTCATTGAAGCCATGATGTCGACAGTGAAAGGACGTTGATGTATATGTTTGACTGTCTCTTTTCTCTTCTGTCCATCAGCATCTCTATATTTGTTCTTGATGCTGCCATAAAGGTTGAGGTTGAAAACCGTTCCCAAGGAGAATGAACAGTGCTTGTTGAAACGATAGTTCCACATCAGAGGAAACTGGAGACTAAAGATCTTAATGCGTGAGAAATCCGGCTCACAGCCTTCGGGATAGCTAGCCAGACCCACAACTCCATTATTTCCTTTCTCAAAATGAGAAAATCCCGTCATCCGATAATTACGCCAGTCTAATCCTATTCCGAAAGAATAGCCGTTGTGCTTTCCCTTTCCGTAGATTTTCCATTGGAGTATTGTCCAAAACAATTCCCACGAACTTCCTGTCGAGATAGAAAGACGATTATCACCATCAATGGCTACACACTGACCTACACCCAGATGTGAAAAGGCAGTCTTCACCTCATAAGGGTATTCATCTGTAAAATTATCCTTGCCCAGTCCCACATTGAAAATACCCCAATCTCTGTTGATGGTTGTTTCACTTACATAGTTGGAGTCGACCAGTTGGATACTGTTCTCATAAGTGTATCTATCATTATCTTCCTTTCCATAGACCTTGATCTTCTGAATAGAATCACCTGTGATAATAGACACTCTCTGAGGTTTAAGAATTGTCAATGTGTCGTTTTCCTGAGCGTTGGCTGCGTACGGCATTACCAACAACAATAGAAACAATAACTTTTTCATATCCATTTTCCTTTTTTATTTTAATATATTCTTTAAATTATCGAGTGAAGAGAGCGAACCTTCCATATAGACGACTGTTATCTCTGAGTTCAGACGTTTATAACACAGATATCGGTTCTTACCATTCTCTTTGGGTAGTTGCAGCATAATCGTCTCCAACGAGTGATTTTTCTGACTCTGGCTGTTGATACTATGCTGCTGGTCTTGTTCGACAAGATTTCTGATGCGGCGGATATCTTTTACATCCATCAAATCAAAACGAACACTACGGAAAAAACTTAGCTGATACTTAGTCAGTGATTTTCCTTTTACGCGAGTCTCTATCATCCGCTCCTGAGGAATGATTTTTCCCTCAAAAAGCAGTGAGACACTTAGTCCGCTTTGAGCCTGTGCTGTTATGACAGCCGCTAGCCACATGATAAAAATAAATACTTTCCGTTTCATATTCTTACTCACTAAATAGTTCAATTAACTGGTTCTCTATCTCGTCCTGAGGATTATTCTCTGTAATCTCTCCTATAGTCCGTTTCATCTCCTGCATAACAACTGTCTTGTCTGTGTATTTCTTACCATATACATAAGCCACAAACTCCTCTTGTTGCTCTTGTTTCAAACAATAGACAGTAAGCACTGAAACTGCTGTTATCAGGCAAGCTGCCGCCATTACCGCGATAAGTTTTCTGCGAACAGCCATACGAGCGCGACTTAGTGTCTTGCGTACAGCTACCTCAGTCGAACCCAATACCATAGCTATCTCACTCATCTGCATCCCCTCTAAGTGACGCATCTTGAGAATAGTACGCTGAGTAGAAGGTAACGTATCGATAATTTGCAACATCTGCTCTATCTGTTCACCATCATCGCTGATATCCTCTTTTTCCTGCAACTTAGCAATATCTATGGCAGGATGCTTTCTGCGCAGATAGTCAATACAGAGATTATGTGTTACAACGGCAGCCAAACCATTAATAGGAGGATTAATCTTCTCATGCATCAGCCAGAGCTTCAACATGGCGTCTTGTACGATATCTTCCACCTCATCGGCACTGCTTAGATATTTTCTTGCTGTGCCGACCAACTGCTTTCTTAGAGATTCAGCTCCGTTTTTAAACGCTTCTGGTGTCATTCTTTCGTACTGCTTTTATCCTATTTACGCTGAACATGCCTAATTGTGACACCAAAAACAAGAAAAAAATTAAAAAAGAAGTTGTTTTGCGAAATGCCAGATGATGATACCTGCTGTTACAGATACATTCATAGAGTGTTTCGTGCCGAATTGTGGAATTTCCAGACAACCATCAGAAGCATCAACCACTTCTTGATGGACGCCTTTCACCTCATTGCCAAGAACGACAGCATATTTCCTTCCATGCAAGGGCTCAAAGGTCTGAAGTTTTGTAGATCCATGTGCCTGTTCAATAGAATAGACATCATAACCCTCCCTCTTTAACTCATCTATGGCCTCAAGAGCGTTCTTAAAATACTTCCAACAGACACTATCCTCCGCGCCTAATGCCGTCTTATGGATTTCCGTATGAGGAGGTGTCGAAGTAATACCACATAAGTAAACCGCTTCTATACGGAAGGCATCACCTGTACGAAAAACACTTCCAACATTGTACATAGATCGCACGTCGTCAAGAACCACTACCAGTGGTAGTTTTTCTGCCTCCTTAAACTGTTCCACAGAAAGGCGTTCTATCTCTATCGTTCTTAGCTTTTTCATTTCAGCAACAAAATTACAACTTAGAAAGCAAAGTACCAAATTTTATGTGGAAAACCTGTGGATAAGTCTGTGGAAAACGTAGTGGATAAATATAATGGTATTCTAAGGAGACTATAGAAAGGCGTATATCCACACCTTTATTCTCTAGTTTTTCTAAAGATTTCCACGTAAATTTGCATAAAAAAGATATAAACTTATTATATTTGCACCGAAATTGAAGATTGTGGATAAAATACTTTATGTGCTCATTATCAAAATGAAAGAATTAACAAACAGTATGGATAACGTATGATTACAATAGTATAACTTTTCCTCCAAACAAATACAAGAAAAGTTTTCAAGTAATAAACGGCATATCATACTATTCATTTCATTTTTTAAAAAGAATAAAAAAGAAAAAATATAATATTGTGATGTTGAAAACAGAAAGGCAACAGGTAGGTGAGCTTTGCTCGGGGATGGATTTAAAGGCAGAGATCCGTCAGATGTGTAAGGAGAAAGATGCTATTATTCTTGCACACTATTATACAATAGGTGATATTCAAGATATCGCAGATTTTGTTGGCGACTCATTAGCTTTAGCTCGAAAGGCTGCAGAGACAGATGCGAAGATGATGGTCATGTGTGGCGTGCACTTTATGGCTGAGACCTGTAAATTGCTTTCTCCAGATAAAATAGTATTATGTCCAGATCTAAATGCGGGTTGTTCTTTAGCTGATTCTTGTAAGGCAGAAGACTTGAAGAAATTCAAAGATGAGCATCCTGGTTATCAGGTCATCTCTTATGTTAATACAACGGCAGCAGTAAAGGCTCTGACAGATGTGGTTGTTACCAGTGGTAATGCCAAGAAGGTGGTAGATCAGTTACCAAAAGATGCTAAATTGATTTTTGGTCCTGACTATAATCTTGGGAATTATATCAATGAGGTGACTGGCCGTAATATGCTATTATGGAATGGTGGTTGTCATGTGCATGAACGTTTCTCTGTTTCTAAAATACTCGAGTTAAAGGAACAATATCCTGATGCTGTGGTGATGGCTCATTTGGAATGCAAGGCTCCAGTATTAGCTATAGCAGATGTGAAGGGTTCGACTGCAACAATGCTTAGCTATGCTCAGCAGAGTGATAAGAGACAGTTTATAGTAGCTACAGAAGCAGGTATTTTACATGAGATGCAGCGAACTTGTCCTGATAGACTATTTATACCTGTGCCACCAGAAATCAGCGAGAGCGGCTTAGAATGCAGTTGTAACGAGTGTCAGTATATGAAGATGAATACACTTGAGAAAGTATACAACTGTCTGAAGAATGAGAGTCCGAAGATAAAGATTGATCCGAAGATAGCAAAGCAAGCCGTCAAGCCTATCGAACGTATGCTTGAACTGAGTTAAAGTTAGCAGTTATTGTTTTAATTGATTATTGCGATCTTACAGACAACTCCTTTTTTACCATCAGAGGTCGCGGTGACTACCATATAGACACCGCTGGCTACTCTCTTGCCTTTACGATCACATCCGTTCCACGTGAACAGACCGCCGTTACTTCGTCCTTCTGCTATCAGTGCCCCATTTGAAGAAACAATCTTCACATCGGCATTGAAGGTCAGACCAGTAATGGTGATAAGCCCTGTATAGTCTGGATAAACAGGATTAGGGTAAGCGTAGACGTTTTCTTTTGTCATCTCTTCCTTTGGTTCGGTGGCAAAGCCCAAATAAGAGCAGAGTCCTTTGTCAGTGATAAAGAATATCTCGCCAGACTGGTTATTGATTGAGATAGAGGAAACATGGTTACTGATGAGTTTAGAGTTTTCGGACGTGAAGTTCTCTAACTGTTCAAGGTTGTCGGAGCTGATCAGAAAGGCCCCATTCCCATCGGTACCTAACCATTTTCTATTACCACCATCGACAGCTATACTGTTGATGCTGACACCATTTAAGAGATAGTCGGCATAGTTGGTACCATCTTTCCGAGGAATTTTCACCTGATAGAAGGTAACCTCTTCCTGTCCCACTTCTTCATGCTTAATAATGAAAGGTCCGATATCCGTTCCTATCCATATATCACCTTCCTTATCTTCACAGACACAATACACCCATTTTACATTGTATTTCGTTCCGTCCTGATTGATGAAAGTACTATACTTATGTACCACATCATTTGTTTTATCATAACAGAAAACAGCAGGGTCGAACCAATTATCATTGACAAACCACAATAGATTTCTGTTATCGAATGACATACAACGTAAGGCCGCCAGACTGACGCCATGATTGTCAGCGAGCAGATGATGGTGGTGGTCTATCCATTCTTTCTCTGTCGTATACTCCAACAAGCTGACACCGTCGGCCTGACTGTTGAGCACCCAAAGATTTCCATCGTTGTCGAACTTGATACCCAGAATGAGAACATAGTCATTACCAAGTGCTGTCCCTCTGTCTATGGCTCCTTTCAGCGGACTATTATCTTGATTAAAATATCGGACAAGTTTTCCATTCATAAACTCATAAAGTCCGCATCTTCCTCCTGCGAAGACATGTGCCTCGTTGTAAGGGTCAACATCTATACAACAGATATCCTTATAATCATAGCCTGTTGTCTGATTGACAGTCTCGTCGTAGGAAGTCCAATTGTTTCCATCAAACATCTGTATGATACCCTGTCGATTAGGATCAGGGATACCAGGCAGAAAATAGCCTCCAGTCGTGAACAGTCTTCCATGGGTGAACGTAGACTCATAGTGATGATTATAGACAGGTCCGACAGGCTTCAGCGTAGAGACCATAGAGATATACTTTTCATAGTCGGTCCTGTTCTTCTCAGGTAGTGAGGTAGGATACTGTGGGTGATTAGGCGTATAAGTACCTGTTATCTCCGCTTTTTGGATATTTACCTTGATAATGGCAAAGTTGGTGACGAGATAGGCAAACACGCCATCGATTCTAACATCAGTAATCGTCTTGTCTTCTGTCATCGTCTTATCGTAGAGGGCAGAGATATTGATCACCCTACCATCGGGGTCTATCAGATCGATATTTGAGTTGCCATAGATGATAATCAGACGTCTGGCCTGTTGGCTCCAGGCGATATGTGTGATATATGTATCGCTGAGTCCGTTGGTCCTGTCGTAGGTAACGATACTCTGATCGTTCAAATGGTATTGGTAGAGTGCATTAGAGGCCAATACGAAGAGCTCATTCCCTATGGAACAGATATCCTGTATCTCATGATAGGCGAGCTGATTCTTCCAGGTACCAACTTGTGCTTGTAGTGGTAAAAAAGTAAAAAGGTAAAAAGGTATGAACCATTTTACCAAATTCTTGATCGTGTATTGTCTTGTTCTCATACCTTTTTACTCTTTCACTCTTGTATTATTCTACCTTTTCAGTAAGAACTCTGCCAGTTTTGCTGTGGCACGCGCCCTGTGACTGATCCGGTTCTTGACATCCATGCCGAGCTCAGCAAAGGTCTTGTCGTAACCGTCTGGCTGGAAGACTGGGTCGTAGCCGAAGCCCTCCCCTCCTCTGCGCTCACGAATAATCTCTCCTTCGACGATGCCCTCAAACTGATGGATTTCCTTGATAGAGGTGCATCCGCACGGACATACATTCTTTTTCTGTATTAACGCAATGACCGTACGGAATCTTGCATGACGATTGTTATTTTCTCCTAATTCGTAGAGAAGACGTGCCATGTTTGCCTCAGAGTCGTGCGAGACAAGCGTGGATGCTCCACCAAGAGGATTGTCAGGGAGCGCCGCATATCTGGCACTGTAGACGCCAGGTGCTCCGTTGAGTGCCTCGACTTCCAGACCAGTATCGTCGGCAAAGCAGTCGATATGATAGTGGTCGTAGACATACTGTGCTTTCTGAAGTGCGTTCTCTTCCAAAGTCTTTCCTGTCTCAGGTATGTCCACGTCGCAACCGATATCCTTCAGTGACAACACCTCTATGCTGTCTCCGAGTATCGAACGGATTTCAGAGAGTTTATTCTTGTTGTTCGTTGCGAATACAATTCTCATTCCTTGATTTCTCCTTCCAGTTTCTTTTGTATTCCTTTTATATCGCCTTCTTTCTTCTTGATCTTTACCTTCATCTCGTCGAAGCCCTCGCCATAGACACCGATGACAGAACTCTGAGAGACGAATGCGTTAGGGTCGATCATCTTGATCAGACGGAACATATTCACGCTCTCGTTCTTCTTGGCCAGGATACAGAGCACCTTCATCTTCCTGCCAGTGTACCAGCCGTGTCCGTCGAGGATGGTCACGCCGTGGTGCATCTGAGTGCCGATGGCATTAGCTATCTCCTGCCATTTACGCGAGAAGATAAAGAACTGTACCGACTGGCGACGGGCGTTCATCACGTAGTCGAGGACATAGTTCTCCATGGCCATCACGCAGAAGCCGAACATCACCTTATGAGCTCGTTCGATATACGTTCCGAACTGTGGGAAGAACATACAGGAGCCGATGATACAGAAGTCTGCCGCAATCAGTACAGAGCCTAATGACACATTATGGTACTTGTTGATAGAGGCAGCAATGATATCCGTACCACCTGTCGAGCCGTTATGGAGGAACACCGTAGCCAGGGCGATACCTGTGATGACACAGCCGATGATCATCGACATGAAGTCCTGTCCCTCACCCATCAGTTTGATAGGTAGTCCGTTAGGCTGTTTAGGGATGATCTCCTGTGCGAACATCAACAGGAAGTAAAGTGACAGGATGGCGAAGATAGTCTTCATCAGGAACTTAAATCCCAGGATCTTCAGTGCCACCAGCAGTAGGATACCATTGATGATGATATAGGTATTTTCCAGATGGAAGCCCGTGGCATAGTAGATGATGGCAGATAGACCCGTCACACCTCCAGCCACGATCTGATAAGGCATCAGAAACACGGTGAAGGCGATGGTGTACAACACCAGGCCAAGCGTGATGAAGAAATAGTCCTTCACCTCATTCCATATCATTTGGTGATTGATTGTCATTCTCTTATTTGCATACGATGTTCACCATACGTTTAGGGACGATGATAACCTTCATAATCTGTTTGCCGTCGATGTATTTCTGAGCGCGCTCGTCGGCCAGCACAGCCTCCTCGATGGTCTTATTGTCGGCATCGGCAGCGAACTGCATCTCGAAGCGGGCCTTACCGTTGAAGGCGATGCCCAGCTTGACCTGGCTCTCTACCAGATACTGCTCATCCCATGTAGGCCACTGTGAGTCGCACACACTACCCTGCTCACCCATCATCTCCCACAGCTCTTCAGCGATATGAGGTGCGAAGGGAGCGATGAGGATTACAAGAGTCTTCAACATCTCCTTGTTCTTGCACTTCTGCTGAGACAGCTCGTTCACGCAGATCATAAAGGCAGAGATAGAGGTGTTATAGCTGAACTGCTCGATGTCCTGTGACACTTTCTTGATGAGTTTATGCACGCTCTTCAGGTTCTCAGGCGTTGGGTCTGTGGCTGCGTCACAGTCGCATGCTGAACTGCAGAGGTTCCAGAATTTCTTCAGGAAGCGGTGACAGCCATCGATACCGTTGGTATCCCAGGGCTTCGACTGTTCCACAGGTCCGAGGAACATCTCATAGAGACGCAGGGTGTCGGCACCATACTTCTCAACGATCATATCCGGGTTCACCACGTTGAACATCGACTTCGACATCTTCTCGATGGCCCAGCCACACTTGTACTGACCGTTCTCGAGAATGAACTCTGCATTCTGATAGTCGGGGCGCCAAGCCTTGAAGGCTTCGATGTCGAGGATATCAGCAGAAACGATATTGACGTCGACGTGGATAGGTGTCGTGGTGTACTGATCCTTTAGTCCGAAGCTGACGAACTTACCTTTCTCGCTACCTTCCTCGACACGATACACGAAGTTGGAGCGTCCCTGGATCATACCTTGGTTAACCAGCTTCTTGAAAGGCTCGTCCTCGCAGCTGTAGCCAGAGTCGAAGAGGAACTTGTTCCAGAAACGACTGTAGATCAGGTGACCAGTGGCGTGCTCAGTACCACCCACGTAGAGGTCCACATTACGCCAGTACTCATCAGCATCCTTGCTGACAAGAGCAGTCTCATTCTTCGGATCCATGTATCGCAGGTAGTAAGCCGAGCTACCAGCGAAACCAGGCATGGTGTTCAGCTCCAAGGGGAAGATGGTCTTATGGTCGATGAGATCCTTAGAGACCACCTGATTCTTCTCTGTGTCCCAAGCCCACATCTTAGCGCGTCCCAATGGGGGCTCACCAGTCTCCGTGGGTTTGTACTCATCGATCTCAGGCAGTTCCAGAGGCAGACACTCCTTCGGAATCATGTAAGGCATGTCGTCCTTATAGTACACAGGGAACGGCTCACCCCAATAGCGCTGACGAGAGAAGATGGCGTCGCGCAGACGGTAGTTCACCTTCACACGACCCAGTCCCTGCTCTGTCACATATTTCTTGGTGGCGGCGATGGCCTCCTTAACGGTCAGACCGTTGAGTGAGAACTTCGCAGATGAAGAGTTGCAGACGATACCCTCTTTGGCGTCGTAGCTCTCCTCACTGACATCTGCACCTTCGATTAGTGGGATGATGGGCAGACCAAAGTGCTTGGCGAAGGCGTAGTCGCGGCTGTCGTGGGCAGGCACAGCCATGATGGCACCCGTACCGTAGCCAGCCAATACGTATTCGGCAATCCAGATGGGGATCTTCTCATCCGTGAAAGGATTGATGGCGTAGCTTCCAGAGAACACACCAGTCACCTTATGATCCATCTGACGATCACGCTCAGTGCGCTTCTTCACGTAGTCGAGGTATTTCTCCACTTCTTCCTTCTGCTCAGGCGTGGTGAGTTCGGCCACAAGGTCGCTCTCTGGAGCGAGCACCATGAACGTCACACCAAACATCGTGTCGGCACGCGTGGTGAAGATGGTGAAGTGCTTATCTGAATCAGCGACGTTAAACTCAACCTCAGTACCCTCAGAGCGACCGATCCAGTTGCGCTGCGTCTCCTTCAGTGAGTCGGTCCAGTCGATCTTATCGAGACCGTCGAGCAGGCGCTGAGCGTAGGCGCTCACTCTGAGACACCACTGGCGCATCTTCTTCTGTACCACAGGATAGCCGCCACGTACACTGACACCATCGACCACCTCGTCGTTGGCCAGCACCGTGCCGAGCTTCGGGCACCAGTTCACCATCGTATCGGCCAGATAGGCGATGCGGTAGTTCATCAGCACCTCCTGCTTCTTCTTCTCAGAGAAGCCGGCCCAGTCGGCAGCGGTGAAGTGCAGCTCCTCAGTACCGAGGGCGTTACAATTCTCCGTTCCCATCAGCTCGAAGTGCTCGATGAGTTTGATGGTAGGCTGCGCCTTGTGAGAGGAAGTGCTGTAGTAGCTCTTGAACATCCGCTGGAAAGCCCACTGCGTCCATTTGTAGTAGATAGGATCACAAGTGCGCACCTCGCGCTCCCAGTCGAACGAGAAGCCGATCTTATCCAACTGCGAACGATAGCGGTCGATATTCTCGAAGGTGGTCTTCTCAGGATGTTGACCAGTCTGAATGGCATACTGCTCTGCCGGCAGACCGTAGGCATCGTAACCCATCGGGTTCAGGACGTTGAAACCCTGCTGACGCTTATAACGGGCGTAGATATCCGAAGCGATGTATCCGAGGGGGTGGCCAACATGCAGGCCGGCGCCAGACGGATAGGGGAACATATTCAGTACGTAGAATTTCTTTTTGTTCTTGTCCTCCACCACGCGGTAGGTTTTGTTCTCCACCCATCGCTTCTGCCATTTCTGTTCAATTTCTCTGAAGTTGTAATCCATTGTATGTCTATTTTTTATTGTTTCCGTACATTATAGTTTGAGGGTGCAAAGATACGAATAAGTGAGCAGACCGCCAAAAGAAAAGACTGATAGTTGTGAAAATGTTCCTAAAAAGTGACGTTAAAAGGAAAAAAAGCAATATATTTGCAATTGAATTATTGACAAAATTAAACGATTAAAGATTTTATGGAATTTGGTTTGAAAAGTGTAGATCAGAGATGGCGACCGCTGGTTGTCATCGGTGGTGCCATTCTCTTTGTGATGATATTCTTTGCGATGTGCTGTACAGTGGTCGACTCCGGTGAGGTGGGCATCCGCTTTCATAAATGGTCGCTCAACGAGCAGGATTATGGTGGTGTGGAAGGCACGTGCAAGGGTTGGGTGTTTTATAATCCCATCACCACAAGTGTGTTTACCTACCCGACATTTACACAGCGTAAGCAGTACGAGACATTCTCTGTTAATGCCAAGGATGCCTCGCTCTTCGAGATGGATCCAACCATTGCCTATCGTATCAATCCTGATAAGGCCTGTGACATCTTCACCAAGTACCGTGTGGGTGTGAAGGAGTTGGAAGAAGGCTATATCCGTACCTGTATCTACGAGGCCTATCGTACTTGTGCCAACCAGTATACCTCTGACTCACTGATGTCGAATCGTGCTAATTTCGAACGCGACGTACGTGCCCGTCTGGAGAAATCGCTGATGGCCGAGGGCTTCCTTGTCGAGGAGTTTACTTCGAAGATCACTCCTCCCTCATCGCTGCTCTCGATGATCGATGCCAAGAATACCGCCATCCAGAGCGCTCTGAAAGCCGAAAACGAGGTGAAGGAGGCTGAGGCCAATGCTAAAATTGCCGTTGCCAAGGCTGAAGGTAATGCCAAGGCCATGAAGATCAAAGCTGATGCAGAAGCCTATTATAACCGCACCATCGCTGCTTCGCTCTCTCCGATGATTGTCCAAGAGGACATGATTGAGAAATGGGACGGCAAGATGCCTCAGATCATGACAGGCAATGGTGGTATGATGATGGACATCTCGAAGATTGTAGGTAAGTGATATAATATCTATTGTGATATATCTTTACAAACGACCGCTCATAACTCGCGTGGCAGACAGGAACATCAGAGTGCGCCTCCTACACGCAAGTTATGAGTTGTTTATGTAATCATCTTATTATCAGACGATTATATAAATACAAGAAAGGGGTAGGACTTTTCCCTCAAAGAGATAGGCTCCAAGAGTCGTGGAGATAGGGTTTACGAACGAAAGAGATAATCCCTTATAGGGTATGGAGATTATCTCCTTCACTCGTAAGTGCCATTCCTTACCGTCATGGAGATTATCTCTTTAACCGTTAGAAGCCACCCTTACCCAAAGTAGCCCACATCTCTACGCCAAACAGGGGGAAAAGGAGATAAAAGTCCCCCTTATTTTTTCTAGTTCGCAACTTCTTCCGAACACTTTTTTCGGCACTTTTTCATGACAAATGTTTCTTACGTTAAACTTACCACTTTAACTTCTCAAAATCAGCCTTATTATTCTCGTTCGGGATATATTCCTGGGTATTCTTGTTGACACAAACAGATTTTATAACTCCCTTTGACATGTCATCTAAACTGCATACAAATTGTGGATGATCTAAGAAGTCGGTAACTATCATCTTTCCGTCCTCAACAACTAGATGTCTAACATTCTTATTAAAGAAGATGTCATCAGGATAAGTCTCATAAATACTGCCTTTACCTATCAAGTTATTATGAAGATCACGGACGGACAAAACCAAATTATAACTATATGAGCTAAGAACATGATTCAACTCTATCTTGATGCCATAATCCTTAAATTGCTTCTTCTTGAACAATCTCTCATTTCTATATCCATTGGCTCTGAATTCCTGATGAAGTTTCAGAAATATGTCCAAAGGAATATGACGAACTGTAGAGGCTAGGCGATAGGCTCTTTCCAACAAAGACAGATAATATTCAAAGCGTGCGGTCTCATCAGAGAGATTCAGATAATCACGAATCTCTTCATCCTCCACATGGAGACTTACATGCATGCAAGAAACCGAGCACTCTTTTATCGAACTCAGCTCTCTCGTGATTTGACAAAAGAACATGTTGTATGGTCCGTCTGATGGAATATGCATCTTCCTGATTTGCAATGAGAGGTAATTAGATATAAACCATGTGTTATAGTCAAACCTATTATCAAACTCCTTACCAAATCCTGACCCAGCCCCAGAACGGGCATTCAATATGATATATCTATAATTCATAAGTCGAATATGTTATGGTCTCTGATGTTTCCGGTCATCCAATTTGCCTCGCCTCCTCAATTCATCTGCTAGGTTCCTTTCATATTCCAAAATCCTCGCACAGTTTTGTCCTGAGACCCCTGAGCAATCCTTGAGCCAGTCGAAGAGCTTGTCGAAGCATCGAAGTATCCGTGGTGAGATTGCAGTCTATTTAATCATAGTTCCTTCGACAGGCTCAGGGACCGCTCTGCAACCGTAGGCAATATTTCTCCCTTAAGTAATATTACATATCATTCTCCTATTCACATCTATCGTGCCATCTTTGTGACAGACTGGTTTTACATACATATTTCCTTCACATCAGATTTATGCGCGAGATTCTTTAATATAGGCGATAGCAATATGATTCAGAAACGCTACTTGCATCTGCTTCCTTAAAAGTGTATCTTACATATTTCTTTCGCTTCAGGAAATCATTCCTGATCTTTTCTAAAACTTTTTTCGGTAGCGGACATCTTTTCCAAGGGGTATTATGCCTCCACTTATGATTTGAATCAGAATAGAATTCCCGTGGGAAATGTTGTTTTTGAACAACAAGATTATTTATTTCTACTGCATATACTCTTTTATAGTCCTCCTTTTGACAGCTATCTTTCTCAAATACGACTTTCCCTAGGACAATTACACTATAATGTGATAGCGTATCATACTTGATATCATAGTCAAAAAGAGGCTCAGAGATAGTACCACATGAAACACAATCTCCTTCTATATAACTTGTTCTGAAAGAAACAGAATCCAAAGAGACATCGGGTATGTCTTTCGTACTTACTGTACCAAAGAACTTCTCACATGACATGGATGTGCCACAACTCACCAACAAACAACACGTCAATAGAATAAGTAACTGTTTCATGCAATATCTTATGCAGGTAGAAAGCTTTATATCGAGGGCAAATATAGGCAATTTGTCTGAAACGGCCAAATCTGTGAGGCGGATTATATGTACTACCCGTCACAAATACAAAAACAGCCCACGGGCTATAATGCTTCTAACTCAATCCCTTATTACATATTTGTCTAATTCTTCAAAATATCTTTCCATTTCTTCTATATTCATAAGAGGAGGATAAACCGCACAATAGAACCGTCTTAGTATATCCAACGTTATAAGATGTTTATGTCCTTTATACCAAAGCTTTATTTCCTTTAAAAGTTTTTTGTCTATTCGAGGCATCTCATGTGGAGTAGCCCCCCAAAAATTTCTATCAGACATATAAGAAATTGCAACTAGGAAATCCCGTTGTTTACTATCTTCTGCTTCATTCAGTCTACATATCTTTTCTTTCTTTATTCTCTTCTTAAGAGTGGATATGTTTACACAAAATACAGAATCGACATCTGTAATCGTCTTGTAACATATGGCGCACCAATCATCTTCCATCCCCAAACTATCAACACTTGCAGGAGTTCCCCACATGTTAAGGCTGATTAATACCGTGAGAGCAACTATTACGATATACTTCATATACTATAATAAATTAGCGGATTACACTTGTGACATTGTTTGATTTGTCGAAATTAATATAGATTGTCTTTAATATATCATTATTAGTTCCTATAACAGGTATTTCCATCTTTCCATCAGATATGTACTTGTAGGGCTGGGTGTCGCGGTTCAGCACCATCGCCTTCAGCGTGTCCACGATACCATACTTGCCGTTCTGCATCCTGCCCCTGCGCTCAACTATTCTTGCTACCGACATCTCCATCACTGATTATTTCCAACATATCGAATAGAAAAGATAATCCAGTCAAGTGTTCCCCTATTGATGTCCTTCTCCCAATGAACATCCGATATCACATATTCCCTTAATCGTTGGGCAATGTCCTCCTCTATCTTTGTGGGTATTTGAGGTCTGATTACCTTCACTTTCGTATCTGTCGTGTTTCCCTCCTTGTCTGCCTTACACTTTACACTCATCACCATTTCTCCTTCATATTTCAAGAAACAAGCTATCTCGTCTATCTTCTTCTGCAGTAAAAGAAATAAACTGTCATTCCCTTCAATATAATTGGCGCCTATATGATCAGGCATAAACCTTTTATCATCACTTGGAGTACTTTCGCACCGCATACGGTTAATATAGTTCACAATGGTATCATTATTTGCGTAAGTCTTACCATTTTGAACGATATAAGTCTTATTCATACAAACTTCCTGCCTAACAGTATCAGAATCGAAGAAATAGAGTTTACATCTTACAGGAAAGTATACATCTTCTGTTTCTGGCAAACGAGACAGAAGGTGTTTAAGAGTATCTATATGATTCTGAGACGATACAATATACTCTTCCGTATACCCGTTCTGTCTCTCAAAATTAGAGCACGTAGAGACCTGAACAGGATATTTATCCCAATCATCATACCTAATCATCAGACTGTCAATATTTGCACAATTTGTTTCTATAGACAAAAACTGAAACGATAGCAATAATAGTATCTTTTTCATATCACTCTATTTTTATTCCCAGGTATATAACCAAAACTCAACTGCTTCAGAAGGATTCACAATGTTACCGCTATAGGCAATCGTGAGGTTGTCGACGACACCGTATGACCCGCTCTGCATCCTGCCCCTGCGCTCCAGGTGCTTGATGTTGCCGTTGGCCATCACAGAAGAACTGTTCTTTTACAATCCCATGCGATATATGGTTGATACCAAGGGCAAATATAGGCAATTTGTCTGAAACGACCAAATCTGTGAGGTAAATTATGGGGTATCCCTTCGATGCTTCAACAAACCAAAAAAGGAATAAAAGTCCCCCTCGGTTTTTTCTAGTTCACAACTTCAGACAAGCACTTTTTTAGGACAAACGAAGGTACCAATGCAGACTTAGGGAGCGCAGACTTAGGAACCTTGGTTTTAGAGATGATGTTGGGTGGCGTCGTCATGGATGCTGTCGGCCATGAGGCGGTAGATCTGGCGTGTACGTTCGTCGTGGATCAGCGATAGCTGTTTGTCCATCACACTGACGTCGTAACGCACCATAGGACCCGTCTGAGCGTCTTTTGGCGACATGACGGTGACTTTCTTAGCCACCTCTTTTATCAATGGTAGGAATAGGCGGAAGTCAATTTCTTCCTCTTGCAGTATCCGTTCGGCCAAACGGTAGCAGTGGTTGGTGAGGTTGGCTGCGAATACGGCGGCCAGGTGGAGCTTGGCCCTTCTTGACGAGTCGACCTCCTGCACATGGTCCGAGATGCTCTCAGCCAGTGTTTTGACCATGGTCAGCGTCTCTGCATCGGAGGCCTCAACAAAACAAGGTATCTCTTTGAAGTCGACCTTTCTCGTCTTGGAAAACGTCTGCATGGGATAGAGTACGCCATAGTGAACAGCCTGTGTGTCGAAGATCTCCATAGGAACACTGCCTGCTGTGTGCATGAACACAGCCTTCGTCCTGTCTGGACAGAGGGTCTCGGCCAGTCCTTTGATGGCATCGTCCTTGACACTTATGATATAAGCGTCTGCATCAGTGCGGACATCAGACAGCGTTGAAACAGCCTGACAACCTAGTTTGTTGGCCAGTGTTGTGGCGTGCTCCGGGGTGGGACTGTACACCTGCATGATGTTGTGTCCGCTGTCTTGCAGAGCCAGTGACAGTTGTGTGGCGAGATTGCCAGAACCCAGGATGACCAGTTGGTAGTTCATAGTTGCATTGCTTTAAAGAGTCCCTTGAACTGCAGGTATTCATCATTTGTAATCTGGTTCTTGCAGTAAGGAATGATCTGCTTGGCCATGCCACCAGTGGCGATGATATGTACGGCACCGTTGAGTGTGGGTTTGATACGGTCGATGATGCCGTCAATCATGGCAGCAGTACCATATACGATACCACTCTGCATGCATTCTAAGGTGTTGCGACCAATGAGATGGTGTGGTTTCTCAATGTTGATAGCAGGAAGCTGAGATGCTCTCTTACAGAGGGCGTTTAACGAGGTCTTCACACCTGGTATGATCATGCCACCGATAAAACAACCATGCTCGTCGATCACGCCGACGGTGGTGGCTGTGCCCATATCGATGACGATGGCAGGTGCTCCATGACAGAGGACAGCCCCGATAGCATCAGCCAGACGGTCGTTGCCCAGCTGTGTAGGTGATTCCACGTGAATGTCAATCACCTTCATCGCATCATCGATACTAAAGAAACGTGGTACGATACCGGTAAGGTCGATGATAGCTTGGGCAACATCATCGTTGACCTCGGGTACTACTGATGAGATGGTGACAGACTGGATGTCAGTCAGCGATACCTCGTATTTCCTCATGCTTGTCTTCAGCTCATACCGGAAGAAACTGACGGTCTCGTCTTTCAGGGTCTTGAACCGCCATGTGCTACGGATATTCCCATCGCTGTCAGCTACAGCGATCACGATGGTGGAGTTGCCGATATCAATCAGTATGTGCATCTTCTCAGGGGTTTGCGTATCTCAAGCCTTGATCATGTCAGCGATATGGCTGAGAATCATGTCGGCCGTCTCCTCCTTGGAACAGAGCGGCAGTTCCTTGACCTCCGTCTGTGATAAGAGAGTGACCTTATTCGTATCGACGCCAAAGCCGGTATCGCGACTAGAGATAGAGTTGGCACAGATAAGGTCGGCATGCTTCTTCATGAGCTTTGCCTGCGAGTTTTCCAGAAGGTTCTCCGTCTCCATGGAGAAGCCCACGAGCACCTGTCCCTTTGGCTTATGGTCGCCAAGGTATTGCAGGATGTCCTTTGTGCGTGACAGAGGAATATTCAGGTCGTCATCACCTTTCTTCATCTTCTGTGAGGAGCAGTGTGACGGCGTATAATCGGCAACAGCACTACACATGATGATGATATCCTGATCCTGACTGTGTGTGGTGACGGCATCAAACATCTCTTGTGCTGTTGTGACGGATACCTTCTTGATGCCTGTAAAAGGTTGAATGGCGACAGGTCCGGAGACCAGGGTTACCTCGGCACCACGGAGTACAGCCATCTTGGCAATGGCATATCCCATCTTACCAGAGGAATGGTTGGTGATACAACGTACGGGGTCGATAGGCTCTTGGGTGGGACCCGCAGTGATGAGCACTCTCCTACCCTTGAGATCTTTCTCTTTGGCCAGATGGAGCAGGATATGCTCCAGGAGGGTCTCCTCGGCAGGCATCTTGCCACTGCCGATATCACCACAGGCCAGTCGGCCTTCTACAGGAGCAATAATATGATAGCCGTAGTTCTTGAGCTTCTTGAGATTGTCCTGCAGGATGGGGTTCTCCCACATGCCTGTGTTCATGGCTGGTGAGAAGAGCACTGGAGCCTTCGTTGCCATGATGGTGGTGGTGAGCATATCGTCGCAGATGCCACAGGCCACCTTGCCGATGACATTTGCCGTACAGGGAGCCACGAGAAACAGGTCGCCTTTCTTGGCCAACGAGACATGTTTCACGTCGAAGTTGAAGTTACGATCGAAGGTGTCGACGATGCACTTGTTGTTTGTCAGTGTCTCAAACGTCATCGGTGTGATGAAGTGCGTGGCATTCTGTGTCATGATGACATGCACATCGGCATTCAACTTCACCAGCATAGAGGCAAGATTGGCAGTCTTGTAGGCTGCGATGCTTCCTGTTACGCCGAGTACGATGGTCTTTCCTGTAAGCATATCTTAAAGGGCTATTGTTCGCTGAGCAGTCCGTGCTTCTCGTAGTTGGTCTTGCGCACAATCTTATTATTGCCGTCGACGAAGAGTACGACAGGCTTGTGCTGAGAGGCCTCCTCTGGAGTCATGCTGGCATAGGCCATGATGATGATCTTATCGCCAACATTGACGCATCTGGCAGCAGCGCCGTTCAGACAGATGATGCCAGAGTCTTCCTCGCCAGCGATGGCATAGGTCTCGAAGCGGTTACCGTTGTCGATATCGGCAATCTCCACTTTCTCGTATTCCATGATGCCCGACTCCTGTAACAGCCTTGAGTCAATGGTGATGCTGCCAACATAGTCAAGGTCTGCCTGTGTCACGACGGCACGGTGTATCTTAGCTTTGAGCAGTGTTATTTCCATTTCCTAGATATATTATGAGTGATTTGTGCCAATGATGAAGTTGTCGATCAGACGTGTCTTGCCGATATAAACGGCAATAGCAACAAGCGTCTCACCCTCGATCTTGTCGACGCGTTGTATGTTCTCGAAGTCGACGACCTCGACGTAGTCTATGCGTGCCAAGGGCTCGCTCTGCAGACTATTCTTGATGATGGCGATGATTGTCTTTGCGTCTTTCTCACCGCTTTCGATCGCTTCTTTACCTTTCTTCAGACTCTTAGAGAGGATCAGGGCTGCCTGACGCTCCTCGGCATTGAGATAGGTATTCCGACTTGATTTAGCCAGACCGTCTTCTTCGCGGACGATAGGACAGGCGATAATCTCAAGAGGGAAGTTCAGGTCGCGTACAAAACGTCGGATGGTTGCCAACTGCTGGGCGTCCTTCTGACCAAAGTAGGCGCGATCGGGCGTTACGATGTTAAACAGCTTTCCCACCACAGTGCATACACCACGGAAGTGAACGGGGCGAACGGCACCACAGAGCAGTTCTGTGGTCTCTGTCGTGTCAATGAACGAGGTGAAGTGGCCAGGATACATCTCCGATGGCTCTGGGTTGAAGATCAGGTCGCCCCCAGCCTCCTCAACCGCCTTTATGTCACGGTTGAGGTCACGTGGATAAGCCTCCAGATCCTCGTTAGGACCGAACTGTATGGGGTTAACGAATACAGAGACGACGGTACGGTCGTTCTGACTTGCCGACTTCTTGATGAGACTCTGGTGACCCTCATGCAGATAGCCCATGGTGGGCACAAGTCCTACGGAGAGGCCTTCCTGCCTCCATCCGCCGACAATCTCTCTTACTTCTTTAATAGTCTTTACAACCTTCATATTACTAACAAATAAATATCAATACAGTTTCTCGAGCACGTCATCGCTGATTTTAAATGTCTGCTCTTCCGCAGGGAACGTGCGTTGCTCACACTCTTCCTTATACTGTCTGAATGCTTGGAGCATGACGGCATGCAGGTCGGCATACTTCTTGACGAACTTCGGTGTGAAGCCGTTGGTAAAGCCAAGCATATCCTGATAGACAAGCACCTGACCGTCGCAGAATCTGCCGGCGCCGATGCCGATCGTCAGTGCCTTCGACTGTTCTGTGATCATCTTAGCCAGTGCCTCAGGCACACACTCCAGGGTGATGGCAAAAGCGCCAGCTTCTTCTACGGCCTTGGCATCACTGAGAAGCTTCTGGGCCTGTTCCAGTGACTTGCCCTGTACCTTATAGCCACCCAGCGCGTTTACCGACTGGGGAGTCAGTCCGATGTGGGCAACTACAGGTATGCCTGCCTGGACGATGGCCTTGATGCGGTCTGCATACTCTGCCCCACCCTCCATCTTCACAGCCTGACAGTTGGTCTCCTTGACGATACGACCAGCATTGCGGACAGCATCCTCTACTGATGCCTGATATGACATGAAGGGCATGTCGATGACAACCATTGCTTCTTTTGCACCTCGACAGACCGCCTTACCATGGTGGATCATGTCTTCCACGGTCACGGCGAGTGTGTTCTCGTAGCCAAGCATCACATTGCCGAGAGAGTCACCTACGAGGATCATGTCGATGCCTGCCTCGTCGATGGTACAGGCAGTATGATAGTCATAGGCCGTGAGCATGCTCACAGGGCATGTTCCTTTTCGGCTTAGTAAGTCATATATTGATTTCCTCATTTCAAACGTACAGATAATTTATTTATAATGAATTAGTAACGAGGAGTGGGAGTGGATCTTACCCACGTTTGATTTTGCGGCTGCAAAGTTAGTAACTTTTATTGTTACTGCAAAATTTTGCGCCTCTTTTTTATGTTGATGGTCCTAAAACACCTATGTTAGCACCTGGTTAGCAGCGCTTTCTGTCAGAGGGGAGTCATGGCAAAACAAATAATCCAGAAGAAATTTTGCCAATTCGGGAAAAAGGAGTAACTTTGCCTCTCAAACTAAAATAACGAGACAAGCGTAATGGCAAAGAAAGAAGGTAAGGAACTGACTCCGATGATGAAACAGTTCTTCGATTTAAAGGCAAAACATCCTGATGCAGTGATGCTATTCAGGTGTGGCGACTTTTATGAGACCTACTGCGAGGATGCCATTACTGCCTCGAAAATCTTAGGTATCACCCTCACCCATCGTAATAACGGAGCAGGTGGTAAGGGCGACGAGATGGCTGGATTCCCCCATCATGCCCTTGATACCTATCTGCCGAAACTGATCCGTGCAGGTAAGCGTGTGGCCATCTGTGACCAACTTGAGGACCCTAAGCTGACGAAGAAGCTCGTGAAACGAGGCATCACTGAACTGGTGACGCCTGGTGTGGCGCTCTCGGATAATGTGCTGAATTATAAGGAGAACAACTTCCTGGCTGCCGTCCATTTTGGAAAGGCTTCGTTTGGTGTGGCTTTTCTGGATATCTCTACTGGTGAGTTCCTGACAGGTGAGGGCACACAGGACTATGTGGAGAAGCTGTTAGGTAATTTCTCGCCAAAGGAGGTGCTCTACGATAGGACGAAGAAACAGGAGTTCGAACGTAACTTTGGCAATCGCTTCTTTACCTTCCAGATGGACGACTGGGTGTTCAGCGAACAGACATCAAAGCAGAAGCTGCTGCGCCATTTCCAGGTGAAGAACCTGAAGGGATTCGGTGTGGATCATCTTCAGGCTGGTGTTATCGCTGCTGGGGCTATCCTGCAATACCTCGAACAGACGCAGCATACGCAGATAGGACATATCACAAGCATCTCGCGTATCGAGGAGGATAAGTATGTGCGACTGGATAAGTTCACGATCCGTAGTCTGGAACTGGTTCATCCCATGCAGGAAGACGGAAAGTCGCTGCTCGATGTGATAGATAAGACGGTGAGTCCGATGGGTGGCCGTCTGTTGCGCCGCTGGCTGGTGTTCCCCTTGAAGGATGAGAAACCTATCAACTCTCGTCTGGATGTGGTGGAGTATTATTACCGGGAGCCGGCATTCAGAGAGTGCCTGGATGAACAGTTGCATAAGATCGGTGATCTGGAGCGAATCGTCTCCAAGGCAGCGGTAGGTCGTGTATCGCCACGTGAGGTGGTGCAACTGAAGGTCGCCCTACAAGCCATTCAGCCCATCAAGGATGCCTGTCTCTGTGCCGAGAACGAGGCGTTGAGACAGATAGGTGAACAACTGAGTCTGTGTGAGACACTCCGCGACAGGATAGAGAAGGAGATACAGAATGATCCGCCGCAGTTGGTGGCGAAAGGTGGAGTCATCAGAGACGGTGTGAATGCTGAGCTCGATGAACTGCGAAGCATCGCCTATAGTGGTAAGGACTACCTGTTGAAAATTCAGGAACGTGAAGCCCAGGAAACGGGTATCAGCTCACTGAAGATAGGCTATAATAATGTGTTCGGCTACTACCTTGAGGTGCGCAACACCTATAAGGAACAAGTGCCGCCAGAATGGGTACGTAAGCAGACGCTGGCACAAGCAGAGCGCTATATCACACAGGAGCTCAAGGAGTATGAAGAGAAAATCCTTGGTGCGGAGGATAAGATCCTCTCCTTGGAGGCCCGACTCTTCAGCGATCTTGTACTATCCATGCAGGCGTTTATTCCACAGATACAGACCAATGCGAACATCATCGCCCGTCTCGACTGTCTTCTGAGCTTTGCGAAGGTGGCTGAGGAAAACAATTATATCCGACCTGTGATCGACTCGTCGGAGGTGATAGATATCAAACAGGGGCGTCATCCTGTCATCGAACAGGAACTGCCGTTGGGCGAGAGGTATGTGCCCAACGATATCCTGCTCGATAACGAGCGCCAGCAGATCATCATCATTACGGGTCCGAATATGGCTGGTAAGTCGGCGTTGTTACGACAGACGGCGCTCATCGTGCTACTTGCCCAGATAGGCTGTTTCGTGCCCGCAGAGGCCGCGAGAATCGGTCTGGTGGACAAGGTATTCACCCGTGTAGGGGCTTCGGATAATATCTCCCTTGGCGAATCGACGTTTATGGTGGAGATGACGGAGGCCTCGAATATTCTGAATAATGTCAGCTCGCGCTCGCTGGTGCTCTTCGACGAGTTAGGTCGAGGAACATCTACCTACGATGGTATCTCTATCGCTTGGGCGATTGTGGAGTATCTGCATGAGAATGTCAAGGGTGGTCATCCGCGTACACTCTTCGCCACGCACTATCATGAGCTGAATGAGATGGAGAAGAATTTTCCGCGTATCAAGAACTATAACGTCTCAGTCAAGGAGGTCGACGGTAAGGTGATCTTCCTGCGCAAGTTGGAGCGTGGTGGCAGTGAGCACTCGTTTGGTATCCATGTGGCTGAGATCGCAGGTATGCCTCGCAGCATCGTGAAGCGTGCCAACGTGATCCTGAAGCAGTTGGAGGCCGAGAACGCTTCCGTGGGCAGTGTGGGTAAGCCTACGGCAGAGATTGCGGGCTCACGAGAGGGTATGCAACTCTCGTTCTTCCAGCTCGATGATCCGATTCTCTGTCAGGTACGTGACGAGATCCTGGGCCTCGACGTGAACAATCTCACGCCCCTTGAAGCCCTGAACAAACTTAATGATATTAAGAAAATTGTCAGAGGGAAATAGCTCGCACATCACCTATGTCCTTGGCGAGCAGCAGGTAATGTAAACTCAGACTTTATCTTTTTTGCTGTGGCGGACCCATGCGGACAGGCCCTCGTGGCATCATCTCGTCCTGATTGCCCCAGATAAGTCCTTTAAGCAGACGGCCGAAGTCAAAGCTGAACTTCTGACCATTGTTGAGTTTGACATAAGGACTGACGATAGGGTCTGTCACCCATTTGCCCGTCATGGGATTCAGGTAGCGCCTCGCACCTGCATCCACGCCAAAGTTCTTGTGGAATCGGATGTCTGCATAGCCGCCATAATTGGTTGTTCCTAAATAAGGATTCACGGCTGGACTGATCAGCGAAGAGTTGGGATAGTAATAGCCGAAGGCATGCAGCGAGATGGCATTGTTCACCCAGTAGTTCACCGTGCCACCCACGCCGTAGCGTGTCTGCAAGAACCCCATGCCCACCATCCTATATTTGTCTGCCAGCGCTGAGGCCGAAAAACTCCAGCGGCCTGTTTGCTGATAGAGTGTCAGAGCACCTGACTCGCGATCGAGCAGTCCTGGCATCGAGTCTGCTCCCCCGCTGACGGTGATGGCTGCTCCTCGCCACGGAGTGAACAACTTACCGCCCTGCAATGTGTTCACCTCCCAACTGCCCCGTCTGGTATCGTAGAGGCTGGATGGCGTATCGAGTTTGTATCCAGGGTTAGGTGTTGCCAATGGTTGAAGCCGTCTTTTCCACAGTGTTGAGTCATGCTGCTGCAGGAAGGAATCCGTAGGCAGGAGGTCACTACTCAGGCCCACGGAGTCTTTCCTCAGCGATTTCTCTACACTGATGTCCGTCTGCGCTGATGCACCTATTGCCATCGTCAGCAGCATCACCATGAGTACTTTCCTCAGTATCTTCATTTACCTTTTTCAAGCTCCAGCCTTCTTCTTGGCCTTGACCATGCAGTACACGCCAAGGATGATGAAGGGGATAGACAGTATCTGTCCCATATCAATAGGCAGTGAGGCCTCGAAGGCTTCCTGGATCTCCTTGGTGTATTCGATGAAGAAGCGGAAAGTGAAGATATAGGTCAGGCAGAAGCCGAAATACCAGCCTGTGCCTACCTGAGGACCTTTGGCTTGTGGTTTCTGACTGTTCTTGTAGATAATCCACATGATGACGAACAGGATGGCGTAGGCGATGGCCTCGTAGAGCTGTCCTGGATGACGGGGTGCGGCATCGACACGCTCGAAGATAAAGGCCCATGGCACGTCTGTGATCTTGCCGATAATCTCAGAGTTCATCAGGTTGCCCAGACGGATGAAACAGGCCGTCGTTCCTGTGGCGATGGCGATGTTGTCGAGTACCGTCCAGATGCTCAACTTCGTCTTGCGCACATAGAGCCAGAGGGCAATCATCAGTCCTAATGTGCCACCATGTGAGGCAAGACCAGCATAGCCTGTTATGTAGAAGCCGAAGGTCTCGCTCAGCCAACTGCCATTATGACCGAAGTGGATGGGCAGGATCATCTCTACTATACCCTGCCATGAGGTCAGGAAATCCTGAGGCTGGTAGAAGAGACAATGACCCAGACGGGCACCAATCAGAATGCCGAAGAAACAATAGATGAAGAGGGGATCAAAGAGTTCGTCCTTGATCTTCTGATCCTTATACAGGTGTTTCACGACAAGATAGGCGAGTGCCAGTCCGATAATCCACATCAAACCGTACCAGCGCACAGTGATAGGACCTAGATGGAAAGCCTCCAGATCAGGCTGCCAGACGATATAACTCAAAAGATTCATCATAGTTTATACGTTGAAGCGGAAATGCATGATATCACCATCTTGAACGATGTACTCCTTACCCTCTACGGCCAACTTTCCTGCCTCGCGGACAGCGGCCTCAGAGCCATATTGGATATAGTCGTCGTACTTGATGACCTCGGCACGGATGAAGCCTTTCTCGAAGTCGGTATGGATGACACCAGCACACTGAGGAGCCTTCCAACCCTTCTTATAAGTCCAGGCCTTCACTTCCATCTCACCAGCGGTGATAAAGGTCTCGAGGTTCAGCAGGGCGTAGGCTTTCTTGATCAGACGGTTCACACCACTCTCCTCCAAGCCCAGCTCCTCGAGGAACATCTGCTTGTCTTCGTAGCTCTCAAGCTCAGCGATATCCTCTTCTGTCTTAGCGGCGATGATCATGGCCTCTGCTCCTTCTTCCTTGGCCAGGGACTCTACTTTCTGTGTCCATTCGTTGCCGCTTTTGGCATCGGTCTCGCCCACGTTACAGACGTAGAGGACAGGCTTCGAGGTGAGCAGGAAGAGGTTACGGGCACAGTCTTGCTCGTCCTTCGACTCGAACTCTACGACACGGGCGTTCTTACCCTGTTCCAACACCTCTTTGTAGGCATGGAGCACGTTCACTTCCACCTTTGCGTCCTTATTGCCTGCGGCAGCGGCCTTTTCCGTCTTGGCCAATCGGCCCTCAATGGTCTCAAGGTCCTTGAGCTGCAACTCAGTATCGATGATCTCCTTATCGCGGATGGGGTCGATGGTGCCATCCACATGGGTGATATTCTCGTCCTCAAAACAGCGGAGCACGTGGATGATCGCATCCGTCTCGCGGATGTTTCCAAGGAACTTGTTTCCTAATCCCTCGCCCTTGGAGGCGCCCTTCACCAGACCTGCGATATCCACAATCTCACAGGTGGCGGGTACGATACGACCTGGGTGTACCAACTCTGCCAGTTTGGTGAGTCTTTCATCGGGGACGGTGATCACACCCACATTCGGCTCGATCGTACAGAAAGGAAAGTTGGCTGCCTGTGCTTTGGCACTCGACAGACAATTAAACAATGTGGACTTACCCACGTTGGGGAGTCCTACAATACCACATTTTAATGCCATTACTTCTTATAAACGTTTATAATCTGGGTGCAAAGGTACGAATAAGCGATGAAAAACGCTAAAGGTATGATGTTTTTTTTGATAAGAACGCAACTTTTCGTATCTTTGCATCGTCAAACAATCAGAATAACAATCAAATACATAAGATTATGAAGACATCTTTTATAGCAATGTTAGCAGCGCTGACGCTTTCCGTATCATCATGCGGAATAAATATTGGTGGGGGTATAACCAACAGGGTGGAGCCTAGTGAGAATATCGTAAAGGCCAAATATCCGCAATCATCTTTCGACAAGGTCGAAAATCATGCGTTGGGTCATATCCGTATTGTTCAGAGTAACCAGAGTCGTGTGACGCTCTCTGCCCCAGATAACTATATAGACTTATTTGATTTCAAAAATGAGAACGGTAGTCTGGAGATCAGATTCACGAAGAAAAGCGTTAATATTGATGCTCGAGACGTGACTATCATCGTCTATACGCCGACGCTTAGGGAGGTTAAAAACTCTGGTGTCGCTGATGTGCATCTTGATAGTCTTACCACTGACGATTTGGTGATCAGGAACTCTGGTGCAGGCTCTTTCTTCCTGTCGGAGATCAATGCCAAACGGGTTGATGTGACATGCAGTGGCGCAGGAAGTATCTCACTGAATGGTCAGGCTGAGAAGGGTGAATACCTGTGTAGTGGCGTTGGTAGTATCGATGCCAAGGGCATGAAAGCCAGTGTGGTTGATGCGAAAGTCAGTGGAGTAGGGAGCATCGAGTGCTATGCCACCGACTTCATCAAAGGACGCGTAACGGGTATCGGCTCCCTCAGATATGGTGGTCGTCCTGCCGATAGGGATCTTAATAGATCAGGCATCGGTGGTATCAGTGAGATGTAAACTCGCTACGAGGAATGAAACGACTATTTTATCTTGATAATCTGAAAGTATGCCTGACCGTATTGGTCATTTTCCACCATGCAGGTCAGGCATACGGGGATGGTGGCGGCTGGGCATATCAGCCTAGTAATCCTGCTGAGTTTATGCCCTGGATATGGCATTTCTTCTCTACGAATGCCGCCTTTTTCATGGGCTTATATTTCCTCATCTCCGGCTATTTCGTGCCATCCAGCTTCGACAAACAGGGTACAGGACGCTTTGTGAAGAAGAAACTCATGCGACTAGGTATTCCTTGGCTGTTGATGGGTGGTCTGCTTTCTGTGCTGGCAGGCAAACTGGAGACAGGTCATATGTGGTTCGTAGAGAGCCTGCTGTTCTTCTGTCTTCTCTATACAGTAATACGACAGTTTTGCAAGCCTATCGTGGAGCTCTCGTCGAGGCCTGTAATCATGGGTGTGTTGGCTGTGGGTATCTTGATGGGCGTGGGTAGCTATTTCATCCGTCAGGTCAGTCCGCAAGACCATTGGGTATTCTTCATGGGGCTGATTTTTGAACCTGCCCATTACCTGCAGTATATCATGATGTTCTTCCTTGGTGTGCTGGCCCGTCGAGTGGGGTGGTTGGAGAATATGAGCAATCGTACTGGTGTGACAGCCCTTTTGATAGGCCTTGCTCTCGCCCTCGGCAACTACCTCAGGGATGGTGGCTCTTGGAATGGTTTTGTATGGCAGTGGTTTGGCATCTATGAGTCGCTGATGTGCGTCTTTATATCATGTGGTCTGCTCTGGCTGTTCCGTGAGTATGGCAACTGGAACAGTCGTTTCTGGCAGTGGTGTGCCGCTCAGTCGTATGGTGCGTATATCTTCCACATGCTGCTGATGCTGGTCTTGCAGTTCGCCACAGACACTCTTTGGATGGGAGCCTTCGGTAAGTTCATGTTCATCGGCATCGTCAGCACCATCGTCTCGTTCGTCCTCACCTGGTTGGTGCGGATGATTCCTGGCGTCAAAAAAGTGCTTTAGCAATCAGGGCCTTAGTGGGCTTCGAGCCAGTTCTGGCCAAAGCCGGAGTCGGCCACGAGGGGAACGGAGAGGGGGAAGGCTGCCTGCATTTCCTCGAGGACGATGCGCTCCACCTTCTCTTTCTCGTCAGGGTAGACGGAGAAGTTAAGTTCGTCGTGTACCTGTAGGATCATCTTCGAACGGATGCCCTCAGCCTTGAAACGGTTGTGGATGCGGATCATAGCCACCTTGATGATATCTGCCGCCGTGCCCTGAATGGGGGCGTTGATGGCGTTGCGCTCGGCAAAACCACGTACGGTGGCGTTGTGTGAGTTGATATCCGGCAGGTAGCGACGACGGCCGAAGAGGGTGGTGACATAGCCCTTCTGACGGGCTATCTCCTTTGATTTCTCCATATAGTCGTGTACCTGTGGGAAGGTAGCGAAATAGCCGTCTATCAACATCTTTGCCTCGTCGCGTGCGATGTCAAGGCGCTCTGCCAGGCCAAACACGGTGATGCCGTAGATAATGCCGAAGTTGGCACGCTTAGACTTCGTTCGCTCGTCTCGTGTCACCTCGTCGATGGATTTTTTGTAGATGTTAGCCGCTGTGGCCGCATGCAGATCCTTACCCTCGCGGAACACCTCAACCATGTTTTCGTCTTTCGACAGATGTGCCATCACGCGTAGTTCAATCTGTGAGTAGTCTGCAGAAAAGAACAGACAACCTGGTTCTGGGATAAAGGCCTTTCTTATCTCCTTACCGTCTTCACCTCTGATGGGGATATTCTGAAGGTTCGGATCAGAAGAGGAGAGGCGTCCTGTGGCAGTGATTGTCTGATTGAACGAGGTGTGGATATGTCCGGTTTTGGGGTTAATCAGCTTGGGTAGGGCATCGATATAGGTACCAATAAGTTTCTTTAATCCTCTGTGTTCCAAGATGTCGGCCACAATCTCATGCTTATTGCGCAGCTGCTGCAGCACCTCTTCAGAGGTGACATACTGACCAGTCTTGGTCTTCTTGGCCTTCTCCACGATCTTCAGTTTGTCGAAGAGTATCTCACCCACCTGCTTAGGTGAGGCGATGTTAAAGTGCTCGCCAGCGAGCTCGTAGATACGTGCCTCGATCTCGTTCATCCTATTGGTGAAATCCTTTGACGTCTCACGTAGAGAATCTGTATCCAGACAGACACCGTTCATCTCCATCTCAGCGAGTACTGGCATCAGTGGCATCTCAATCTCATAGAATAGTTTCTCGCACTCAAACTTTTTCAGCTCGGGCTCGAGCTTGTTCTTCAGACGGAGGGTGATGTCCGCATCTTCGGCGGCATATTCATAGACTTGAGAGGGTAGGAGGTCACGCATCGATTTCTGGTTCTTGCCCTTAGGTCCAATCAGTTCATCGATATGGATGGTCTGATAGTTCAAGTAAATCTCAGCCATATAGTCCATATTGTGATGGAGCTCAGGTTGGATGAGGTAGTGGGCAATCATCGTGTCCCACATCGGACCAGCTAACTCGATCCCATAGTTTCGCAACACTTCGAGATCGTATTTCAGATTCTGTCCGACTTTCATAATCTTCGGATCCTCATACACCTCTTTGAAGATATTAACAATTCGCAACGCTTCTTCACGATTGGCAGGAATGGGCACGTAAAACGCCTCGAATTCTTTCACGGCGAAGCTTAAACCTACCAATTCGGCTTCGATTGGCGAGGTCGAGGTGGTTTCCGTGTCTAGACTGAGAATTTGTTTTGTCCTAAAAAAGTCACAAAGTTTCCTCAAATCACCCTCATTATCAACGAGTTTGTAGTCGTGAGGAGTCGTTTTAAGCGTGTCAAAACTCGAATTTTCGCTCAGATCCGTCCCGTCGGCGGGAAATTCGCCAAACAGATCGAGTTGACCACTAACTATTTTTTGCGGTTTTTGATTCTTTTTAAGGATTCGGTCTGCCAGACTCTTGAACTCCAGTTCGGTGAAGATCTTGCTCAGTTCTTCCTCGTTGGGCTCGACGAGCTTCAAGGCGTCCATGTTGAGTTCGACAGGAACATCTGTCTTGATGGTTGCGAGGAAGTAACTCATCTTGATATCGCCGACATGCTCCTCCACTTTTTCGCGAAGCTTACCTTTGATCTCCGACGAGCGTGCTATCAGGTTGGTAACACTTCCGAAGTCGTTGATGAGTTTTGCAGCTGTCTTCTCTCCGACACCAGGACAACCAGGAAAGTTATCGGCAGAGTCGCCCATGAGTGCGAGTAGGTCGATCACTTGGAGTGGGGTGGTGATGGCGTATTTCTCCGTGACCTCCTTAGGTCCCATCACCTCATAGCCGCCACCATGACGGGGACGGAAGATCTTCACATGATCGCTTACCAACTGACCATAGTCTTTGTCAGGGGTGAGCATATAAGTATCGATACCGATGGAATCAGCTTTTTTGGCCAGTGTGCCGATGACGTCGTCGGCCTCGTAACCGTCTACCTGTAAGATAGGTATACGATAAGCCTTTAGGATCTCCTTGATGATGGGGACGGCCTTACGGATGTCCTCGGGGGTCTCCTCGCGTTGAGCTTTATACTCTGGAAAAGCCTCGCTGCGGAAGGTAGGACCGTGAGGGTCGAAAGCCACGCCGATATGGGTAGGTTGCTCTTTCTGAAGCACTTCGTTCAGGGTGTTACAGAACCCGATAATCGCCGACGTATTCAGTCCCTTTGAATTGATTCTTGGGTTCTTGATGAAAGCGTAGTACGATCGATATATGAGTGCGTAGGCATCTAAAAGAAACAATTTCTCCATATCTTTGTTTTTTTTCTGCGTAAAATTACTAAAAAATTATCTAATTACCCAATTTTTTCTTATTTTTGTACCAAATTTCAAAACAATGGATTATTTATCAAGGATAAAAACCCCTATTGAAAAGGAATTTGCTGACTTCAGGAATCTTTTTCTTGAAGCGTTGACCCATGAGGATGGTCTGTTGTCGCAGGCCTTAACACATATCAGTCAGCGCTCAGGAAAGCAGATGCGTCCGATGATTACGCTTCTTTCGGCAAAGAACTATGGCGAGATAACTGATGTCACGCTTCGTTCTGCTGTCGCGTTAGAGTTGCTTCATACGGCGAGTCTTACCCATGATGATGTGGTCGACGAGAGTGACGAACGTCGCGGCCAACCTTCCTTGAATGCCGCTTATAATAATAAAGTGTCTGTCTTAGTAGGTGACTATATCCTCTCCACTTGTTTATTGAATGCATCCTTTACTGGCAATCAGAAAATCATACAAAGTCTGTCGAATCTTGGTCGTACCCTTGCTGCTGGCGAGATTCTTCAGTTGCAGAATATTAATAATAAGGATATCTCGGAAGAAGCTTATTATCAGGTAATTGAACAAAAGACAGCTTCGCTCTTCGAAGCTTGTTCTGGCATCGGTGCCTTATCTGTAGGTGCTTCCGAAGAAGATGTGGTGGCGGCCAAGAAATTTGGCAGGAATCTGGGTATGATCTTCCAGATTCGTGATGATATCTTCGATTATTTCGATTCTGATGAGATAGGTAAGCCGACAAGCACGGATATGGCTGAGGGCAAGCTCACGCTGCCTGTGATCTATGCGCTCCAGCATTCGCCTTACGAGTCGATGATGCCTCTGGCCATGAAGGTAAAGGCTGGTACGATCAATGCAGAGGAGATTGCTGTTCTCGTGGAGTTCACGAAAGAATATGGTGGTATCGACTATGCCCAGCGCAAGATGGAAGAGATTGCGCAGGAGGTTAGGGTATATATCGATAGACATGTGAAGGCCCCATCTCTGAAGGATGCCTATACGGCCTATCTGGATTATGCGATCCAACGAAAGCTTTAGATACAATAATTAGATACAATAAAAGGAGGGTTGAGTCCCTCCTTTTATCTTTATAAGCACCTTTGTAAGAGGTCGTTGCTGTCTTTTCCTAGAAGAATTTCGTTTCCTCACCGATTACCTCGCTTAGCAACAGGTTGGCCAGGCGTGATGTGCCCATACGGAACCACTGGTTGGTGAGCCATTTCTCGCCCAGAACCTCTTTCACAATCGTGTAGTAGATCAGTGCATCCATCACGGAGTTAAGGCCGCCAGCAGGCTTAAAACCGATCTGAATGCCCGTTTCATCGTAGTATTCTTTGATGGCTTGACACATCACGTAGGCTGCCTCAGGGGTGGCAGCAGGCTCGAGCTTGCCTGTCGAGGTCTTGATATAGTCGGCACCGCTATACATAGCAAGGATTGAGGCGGTCTTGATGTTCGTAGCCGTCTTCAGACAGCCTGTCTCGAGGATCACCTTCATCTTCTTGTCGCCACAGGCCTCCTTCATCTGCTGTATCTCGTCGCAGACAGTCTCGTAGTCGCCAGAGAGGAAAGAACCCACGGAGAGCACCATATCTATCTCTGTGGCGCCATCTTTCACGGCCAGACTGGTCTCTATCGTCTTCACCTCGATAAGGGCCTGAGATGAAGGGAAAGAGCCGCTGACGCAGGCGATTTCCACACCGTCGACTTCGAGGGTCTCCGATACCACCTTGGCAAAGCGCGGATACACGCAGATGGTGGCCACGTGGGGTAGGTTAGGGTATTGCTCATCGAACTGGTTCACACGTTCTGTGAATGCCAGCACACTCTCATCGGAGTCGGTGGTCTTCAGGGTTGTCAGTTCCACGCTTCCCATCAGGAATTGTTTCACCTCGGGGGTATCGTTCTCGTGTACCTTCTCCGTGATGATCTGTTTCACGGCGGCACGCACCTCCTCATCGGAGACGTTGAGGTTATACTTGCTCAGAGCCTCTTCGATCTGGCTCTTCTGTGGCATCTCCACGTGGTGGTGATGCGCATGGTCATGATGTTGTTCTGCCATAGTCTATGCCATTAATTTTTTGTTATGTATATGTCGTAGTGAGTCACGTTGCGTCTTCTTGTCTATCGATTTCTTCAGTTCTTCTGTGAGGTCTACACCCGTTTGGTTGGCCAGGCAGATGAGTACCCAAAGTACATCGGCCATCTCCTCGCCGAGGTTGTCTTTCTCACCCTCTTTGAAGCTCTGGTCACCGTATTTGCGGGCTATCACACGGGCCAGTTCGCCCACTTCCTCCGTCAGCACTGCCATATTCGTCAGTTCCGAGAAATAACGAACTCCATATTCCTTGATCCAGCGATCCACCAGTTCCTGCGCCTCTTTGATAGTCATCTTGTTCTCAGCATTTGGAAGAATAGTATCAATATTGTAAGAAGTATAATCCAGATATACTGCTTATTCTCACGCTCGTATTCCTTCCAGTGGAAGGCTTTGTAGAGGAAGATGGCGAGTAGCAGTAGCAGTCCTAATCCACACGGCCATACACCATATTGGATGCCTTTGATATAGGATAGTCCAACGCCAATGGCGGCTAGGACGACTCCTGAAATCTCTATTTCTCTCAGATATTTTCTCATGACTTATTCTTTGTTTTTGGTATCCATACAGATAGTGACTGGTCCATCGTTGAGCAGTTCCACCTTCATGTCTGCTCCGAACTCACCTGTGCCAACGGGCTTGCCTATCGCTTCGGAGAGTTGTGCGCAGAAGGCCTCGTAGAGTGGGATAGAGTGTTCGTGGGAGCCGGCGCGGAACCAACTGGGACGATTGCCTTTCTTGTAACTAGCGAAAAGCGTGAACTGACTCACGACGAGTGCCTCACCCCCGATATCGAGGACAGAGCGGTTCATCACTCCGTTTTCATCATCAAACACACGCAGGTTGGCGATTTTCTTCACCAGCCAGTCTACATCGTCCCTCTCGTCGTCGTCGCAGATGCCTATCAGGATGAGCAATCCCCATCCGATGGCCGATTTGACCTCACCGTCGATCGTGACACTTGCCTGACTGACTCTCTGTATAACTGCTCTCATAGAGCGCAAAGTTACGAAATAATATCGATAAAACCAAATTTACATCGATGTAAATCAACCTTATAAGGCCTTATCGGGCCTTATCAAACTTAATATCTAATCAGCAGATTCTGTTCTCTGGAGTAAATAATTTTAATCATACATTCGTGTGTTGTAATTGCCCCTTGTTTTAGGCACTTTTAGTGCACTTGGGGTTTCCTCCAGGGAAAGCCTGACTTTCCTCCGAGGAAACTCTCACTTTCCTCCGGACAGACTGAGACTTTATAGGAAGGTATATGTATTGTTGTTCCTTAAATATAGTGTTTTGTCAGGATATTTTGATATATTACCTCGTGCCGTATTAGATGAACAGGGTTGCCGAATAGACGATAGACAAGTAGATACAAGGTTTTTCCGTACTATAATTATCTTTGGTGGAAATAGTCGTAGATCGTCTGTGCTTTTGAGGGCCCAATGATGGCCGAGAGACTATCGAGACTGGCCTCGCGTATCTTCTTGACTGATTTAAGGCTATTTAGAAGCTCGTCACGCGTTTTCGGACCGATACCCTTGATGTTGTCCAGCTCAGACTGTAAGGCGCGCTTAGAACGCTTGTCTCGATGGAACTGGATGGCGAAGCGATGCACCTCGTCTTGTATCTGTGTGAGTACGTGGAAGAGTTCGCTGTCTGTTTTTAGGGCCACGCTGAGCGGCGGGAAGCCGTAGAGCAGTTCGTTGGTACGGTGACGGTCGTTCTTGGCCAGTCCTGCAATGGGGATATCGAGATCCAGCTCGTCTTGTATCACCTGTCTGATGACCTCCATCTGCCCTTTTCCGCCATCAGCGATGATGAGGTCGGGTAGGGGTTGTTCTTCCTCCATCAGTCGTGTGTAGCGACGATGAACCACTTCTTTCATCGAGGCATAGTCGTCAGGTCCTGTGACGGTCTTGATGTTATAGTGTTTATAGTCGCGCTTCGAGGGTTTCATCTTCTTGAAAACCACACAGGCTGCCACAGCGTCTGTACCAGAGATATTGGAGTTGTCGAAGCACTCTATCTGGAAGGGTAGTTTTGGTAGGTGGAGTTTGTCCTGGAGTTCCTTCATCAGACGCGTCTGTTTCTGTTCCGGATTGAGTTTCTCGGCTTGTTTCAGACGGTCGAACTTATACTGTTTGCCGTTCATGATGGAGAGGTCGAGCAAGGTCTTCTTGTCGCCACGCTGAGGGATGGTGAAGGTGATACCTTCGAGCACCATGTCGAGCTCTTGAGGAACGATGATCTCCTTTGAATGGCTCTTGAAACGCTCGCGCAGTTCAACGATACCCAACTGCAGCAGTTCATTGTCTGTCTCGTTGAGTTTCTTCTTGTATTCGATGGTAAAGCTCTGGTTGATGCTGCCGTTTGATACGTGGATATAGTTGATGAAGGCCATCTTTTCGTCGCTGGTGATGGAGAAGACGTCGACGTTGTCGATGGTATGACTGACCACCTCGCTCTTGCTGACGAAGGTGTCGAGGGCGATGTATTTCCGTTTCACCTCCTCCGCCTCCTCGAAACGGAGTTCGTCGGAGAGTTGCAGCATCTCGTCTCTGAGCTCTTTGAGCATCTGGCGGGTGTTACCCTTGAGGATTTCGCGTGCCTGTTGGATGCCTCTCTGGTAGTCCTCATACGACTGCTTTCCTATGCATGGCCCCATACATCTCTTGATGTGGTAGTCGAGACATACCTTGTATTTGCCTGTCTCTACACCCTCTTTGGTGATGGGCTGACGACAGGTACGTGGGTGGTATAGTTCCTTGATGAGGTCAAGGATGGCATACATGCTTGCGACATGAGAGTAAGGACCGTAGTAAGTGCCCCATTTTTTGTTGATGGTGCGTGTCTTGAAGATACGGGGGAAATGCTCGTTGGTGACACAGATACTGGGGTAGGTCTTGCCGTCCTTCAGCAACACATTGTATCTCGGGTTATATTTCTTGATGAGCGAGTTCTCCAAGAGAAGGGCGTCCTCCTCTGTATTTACGACCGTATAGCTGATGTCATGGATCTTAGAGACGAGTACCTTGGTCTTGAAGCGGTCCACCTCCGTGTGGAAGTAAGACGAGACCCTTGCTTTGAGGTTCTTCGCCTTCCCCACATAGATGATGGTCTTTGTATCGTCATAGAACTGGTAGCTGCCAGGCTTGTCAGGCAGTCTGCTGACAATACTCTTCAGGTGGGCTAACCGTTTCTCGTTCTCTTCTTTCGTCATCTCGCTGGCGCCTGTTTATGAATACTTTGGAAGATTTTGTTTCACGTGAAACACGTTAGAGTGTCACGAGGGTTGTAAGGTCGATGCCTTTGAAGAGGTCGCGCCCATGCAGTCCCTCGTCTGTGATCTCAATGATGAAGTTCACATAGACCTTCTTAGGGTGGAAGTGCTGCACAAGTCTGTAAGCTGCCATGGCTGTTCCTCCTGTGGCCAACAGGTCGTCGTGAATGAGTACAACGTCGTTCTCGTCGATGGAGTCGATGTGCATCTCGATGGTATCGACACCGTATTCCTTGGAAAACGACTCTTTGATCGCTGTAGCAGGTAATTTGCCTGGCTTGCGTGCCAAGACAATGCCGCAACCCAATCTGGCGGCCAGGGCAGATGCCATCACGAAACCACGACTCTCGATGCCTACGATCTTGGTGATGCCTTTGTCCTTGTAGAGCTCCTCCATCTCGTTGAGCATAATCTGTACGCACTCGGCACTCTTATAAAGGGTGGTCACGTCGCGGAAATTGATACCCTTCTTTGGGAAGTCGGGTATACATCGCAAATTGTCAATCAAAACTTTGTTGTTCATAATCAGTATGTTATATTTGTTTCTTTTTGCTTTTGTTTCACGTGAAACACGGGTGTGATAGGCAAGAGAATTACCTCCCCATGAGCACAAGTAAGACGTTGATGTCGCTTGGGGAGACGCCAGGAATACGACTGGCCTGTGCCAATGTCTCAGGTTGGATGCGCGTCAACTTCTGACGAGCCTCTGTCGAGAGCGACTGTATGTCCTCGTAGTTGAAATGGCCTTTAATCTTGATATTCTCCAAGCGATGCATTTTCTCTGCTACCATTCGCTCGCGTTCGATATATCCTTTATATTTCATTCGTACCTCTGCGGCCTCTGCGATCTCTTCTTTTCGATTGATTGGTCGATTCAGGACTTCCTTTAGTTGTGGGATAATGTCCGACAGATTGGAGAGGTTGAGCTGGGGGCGCCCCACAAGGTCAATCAGCTTACAGCCGTACTGGAGTGGGGTGGTGCCAAGCGCCTCGAGGGCCGAATTGATGAGTTTCGGTTTAATCGCGAAGGACTGACAGAATTCTTCGATTTCTTCGATAGCCTGTTTTTTCTCCATCCACCAATCGTAACGTTCTCTTTTGGCGAGCCCCAGCTCGTAGGCCTTTTCTGTCAGACGGGCATCGGCGTCGTCTTGTCTCAGCAGGATTCTGTATTCGGCCCTCGACGTGAACATACGATAGGGCTCGTCGACACCTTTTGTCACCAGGTCGTCGATGAGAACGCCGATATAAGCTTCGTCGCGATGAAGTACGAACTGTGTCGTGCTTGTTGCTGCGCCACGACACTCTGCTGCTCCTGCCTTCAGCGCAGCGTTAGCTCCTGCCAGTGTTCCCTGACCTCCAGCCTCTTCATAGCCTGTTGTACCATTGACCTGTCCAGCGAAGAACAGGTTCTCGATAATCTTCGATTCCAGCGAGTGATTGAGTTGGGTGGGGTCGAAGAAATCGTATTCGATGGCATAACCAGGGCGATACACCTTCAGGTCTCTGAAAGCAGGAATCTTCTTCAGTGCTTGGATCTGTACGTCCATCGGCAATGACGAGGAGAAACCGTTCAGATACATCTCGTTGGTGTCTTCTCCCTCCGGCTCGAGAAACAACGGGTGCTTCTCGCGATCTGGGAAGGTCATGAGCTTGGTCTCGATGGAAGGGCAGTAGCGCGGACCTATCGATTGGATCTGTCCGTTATAGAGCGGAGAGTCTGCCAGTCCGCTGCGCAACACCTCATGTACCTCTGCGTTCGTGTTGCAAGTCCAGCAAGGTAGTTGTTTCAAGGCACCGCCCTTGTTCATATAACTGAACTGATAGGGTTTGTTTTCGCCTGGTTGAATCTCCATTTCATCGAAGTGAACAGAGCGCTTGTCGATACGTACTGGGGTTCCTGTCTTCATGCGGGCAGTCGTGACGCCGTGGCGGGTGATGCTCTCCGTGAAGTGGGGCACGGCAGGTTCTGCAACACGACCTCCAGCCACCATCTTCCGTCCAATGTGCATCAGCCCGTTGAGGAAGGTGCCAGCAGTGATCACCACACATCTTGCATAGAGTTCTGCGCCCCAGATGGTGCGCACGCCGATGGCCCTGACAGTAACGTGACCGTTATCGTCAAGTTGTCCTGTCTCTTCTACAAGCAGTTCATCGGCTTGGTCTTGCCAGACGTCGAGATTTTCGGTTTCATCGAGATGTCTGCGCCATTCCCAGATGAACTTCCCACGGTCGCACTGGGCACGGGGGCTCCACATGGCGGGTCCCTTTCCTACGTTGAGCATACGGAACTGGATGGAGGTGGCATCTGTCACCAGTCCCATCTGTCCGCCGAGTGCATCGATCTCGCGCACGATCTGGCCTTTGGCAATACCGCCGATGGCAGGGTTGCACGACATCTGTGCAATCTTGTTCATGTCCATGGTTATCAGACAGGTCTTGGCCCCCATGTTGGCACTGGCACAGGCCGCCTCGCAGCCTGCATGTCCTCCTCCAATCACCAGAACATCATACTTGAATTTCATTTGCTGTTTCCTAATTTTCCGCAAAAGTAAGCATAAAAATCGGATTTTTGGTGCATTTTTACCCGAAAAAACTTTGAATTATCATTAAATTATAGTAACTTTGCGCTCTAAAGTAAAAACGAAATACCTATAATAAGGTATAAGAAGACCTTCTTGACATAAGAGACTGAGATTATAATGTAAATTATCAAGAAAAAATACAATTTTAATAAATTATTAAATTTCAACAACTTATGTGGTTAATCAATTCATCAATTGGTAGAAAAGTTGTAATGTCTGTGACGGGCATTGCGCTCATCCTGTTTTTGACCTTCCATGGTTGCATGAACGTGGTAGCGCTGTTCTCGGAAGAGGGATACAACATGATTTGCGAATTCCTGGGTGCCAACTGGTATGCTGTTGTAGCAACGCTTGGTCTGGCTGCTCTGGCAGTGATTCACATTGTCTACGCTTTCATCCTGACGGCGCAGAACCGTAAGGCCCGCGGAGACAATCGCTATGAAGTGGCAACAACAGTGAATGCAGGTAAGGTGGAGTGGGCTTCCAAGAACATGCTCGTGTTGGGTCTGATCATCGTGATTGGCCTGCTGCTGCACCTGTACAACTTCTGGTACAACATGATGTTCGCCGAGCTGGTGGGCACATACCAGCAGATCGATCCTGCCGATGGTTTTGCATGGATTAAGGAGACATTCGCTAATCCTGTATTTGTAGTTCTGTACATCGTTTGGTTCGTGGCAATCTGGTTCCACCTCACACACGGCTTCTGGTCAGCCCTTCAGACACTTGGATGGAGTGGTAAGACATGGCTCTGCCGTTGGAAGGTGATCGGCTTCATCTATGTGACCCTGCTGATGATCTGTTTCCTGATTGTTGTTCTGGCTTTCGCATTCAAGTGCGCTCCGAGCCTCTGCTAAACTTTAATTATTTATTTTTTCAATCTTAAATTTTGAAAAAGATTATGGCAAAAGTATTAGATTCTAAGATTCCCGCAGGTCCAGTACCTGAGAAATGGAAGGAATATAAGGCTCATCAGCGTCTCGTCAACCCGAAGAATAAGCTGAAGCTCGACGTGATCGTGGTTGGTACCGGTCTGGCTGGTGCCTCTGCAGCCGCTTCACTCGGTGAGATGGGCTTCAATGTGATTAACCTATGTATCCAGGACTCTCCCCGTCGCGCTCACTCAATCGCTGCCCAGGGTGGTATCAACGCCGCCAAGTGCTATCAGAACGATGGTGACTCTGTCTATCGTCTGTTCTACGACACCGTGAAGGGTGGTGACTATCGTGCTCGCGAGGCCAACGTGTATCGTCTGGCTGAGGTTTCAAACAATATTATCGACCAGTGCGTGGCTCAGGGTGTTCCCTTCGCTCGTGAGTACGGTGGTATGCTGGCCAACCGTTCATTTGGTGGTGCTCAGGTGTCTCGTACATTCTATGCCAAGGGTCAGACGGGTCAGCAGCTGCTGTTGGGCGCCTACTCTTCACTGAGCTGTCAGGTTCAGGCTGGTAAGGTGAAGCTCTACACCCGTTACGAGATGGAGGATGTGGTGATTGTCGACGGCCGTGCCCGTGGTATCATCGCCAAGAACCTCGTTACTGGTGAGCTGGAGCGTTTCAGCGCCAATGCCGTCGTTATCGCTACTGGTGGTTACGGAAACACCTACTTCCTCTCTACCAACGCTATGGGTTGTAACTGCACCGCTGCCGTTCAGTGCTATCGTAAGGGTGCCATGTTCGCCAACCCTTCATATGTTCAGATTCACCCCACCTGTATCCCCGTCCATGGTGACAAGCAGTCTAAGCTGACGCTGATGTCTGAGTCGCTGCGTAATGACGGTCGTATCTGGGTGCCGAAGAATATTGAGGATGCCAAGGCTCTGCAGGCTGGTACCAAGCAGGGTTGGGAGATTCCTGAGGAGGACCGCGATTACTATCTGGAGCGCCGTTATCCTGCCTTCGGAAACCTCGTACCTCGCGACGTGGCCTCTCGTGCTGCTAAGGAGCGCTGTGACAAGGGCTTCGGCGTGAACAACACGGGTCTGGCTGTGTTCCTCGACTTCTCTGAGTCTATCAACCGTCTGGGTATCGACGTGATCATGCAGCGTTATGGTAACCTCTTCGAGATGTATGAGGAGATCACCGACGTGTTCCCTGGCGATGTGGCCAACGAGATTAACGGTGTGAAGTACTACAAGCCGATGATGATCTATCCCGCTATCCACTACACCATGGGTGGTATCTGGGTAGACTACGAGCTGCAGACCACCATCCCGGGCCTGTTCGCTATCGGTGAGTGTAACTTCTCTGACCACGGTGCTAACCGTCTGGGTGCTTCTGCGCTGATGCAGGGTCTGGCCGATGGTTACTTCGTGCTGCCTTACACCATCCAGAACTACCTGGCCGACCAGTCTATCTGGGGCAAGGTTTCTACCGATCTGCCTGAGTTCGAGGAGGCCGAGAAGGGCGTTGCTGCCGAGATCGACCGTCTGATGAACATCAAGGGTAAGCGCTCTGTCGACTCTATCCACAAGGAGCTGGGTCACATCATGTGGGAGTATGTAGGTATGGGTCGCACCGCTGAGGGCCTGAAGGAAGGTCTGAAGAAGATGCACGAGCTCGAGAAGGAGTTCGATACCAACCTCTTTGTTCCTGGCACGAAGGAAGGCCTGAATGTCGAGCTCGACAAGGCTATCCACCTGCGCGACTTCTTCACCATGGGTCAGCTTGTGGCCTTCGACGCTCTCTCTCGTAACGAGTCCTGCGGTGGTCACTTCCGCGAGGAGTACCAGACCGAGGAAGGCGAGGCTAAGCGCGACGACGAGAACTACTTCTATGTAGGCTGCTGGGAGTATAAAGGCAAGGGCGTGGAGCCTGAGCTCTCTAAGGAGCCGCTGGAGTATGAGGCAATCAAGGTACAAACCCGTAACTATAAGAACTAAGTAAGGATTTGAAATTATGGCAAAGAATATTTCATTTACAATAAAGTTCTGGCGCCAGAACGGCCCCAAGGACCAGGGACATTTCGACACCCACGAGATGCACGATATCCCCGATGACACCTCTTTCCTCGAGATGCTTGACATCCTGAACGAGGAGCTCATCAACGAAGGCAAGGAGCCTTTCGTGTTCGACCACGACTGCCGCGAGGGTATCTGCGGTATGTGCTCGCTCTATATCAACGGTACACCTCACGGACTCACTGAGCGTGGTGCCACCACCTGTCAGCTCTACATGCGCCGCTTCAACGACGGCGATGTTATCACTGTAGAGCCTTGGCGCTCGGCGGCTTTCCCCGTGATCAAGGACTGTATGGTAGACCGCAACGCCTTCGATAAGATCATCCAGGCTGGTGGTTACACCACCATCCGCACAGGACAGGCTCAGGATGCCAACGCTATCCTCATTCCTAAGGAGGATGCCGACGAGGCCATGGACTGTGCTTCTTGCATCGGCTGTGGCGCCTGCGTCGCTGCTTGTAAGAACGGCTCTGCCATGCTCTTCGTGTCGTCTAAGGTATCTCAGCTCGCCCTGCTTCCACAGGGTCGCGTAGAGGCTGCCCGTCGTGTGAAGAACATGATCGCCAAGATGGACGAGCTCGGCTTCGGTAACTGCACCAACACTCGCGCCTGCGAGGCTGTCTGCCCGAAGAACGAGACCATCGCCAATATCGCTCGCCTGAACCGCGAGATGATCAAGGCAAAGTTAGCTGATTAATATTCTATACGACAAGCCCCTACGGAGTGTCAGACGCTCTGTAGGGGCTTTCATTTAGAATCTGATGAAGTCTTTCGATGACTTATAGGGAATTCCTATGAAATATTAGGGTTTTCCCTTTTTTATTTGTTCAGATATTACTTATCTTTGTGCTATCATAAATCATTCAATTATTCACAATTATGAAAGAAAAACTTATATCAATCTCTTTAGTCTTAACATCAGCATTATGCTTCTCTTCTTGCGCTACGATTTTTACTTCTTCTCATCAAGATGTTGTATTTGCAGGCGAAAGTGATGCCACTATCTATGATGGGTCAAGGAAATTAGGGAAGTTAGACGCAGACGGGATGGCAACTATTAAGCTAAGGAAAGGCCTGAATTCTAAACATCTGTATATAAAGAAAGATGGCTATGAGAGAACATATGTAAGTGTTGTGCCTACATTCAATTTTGTTTCGCTTCTTAATATTCTCTTCTGGCCTGGGTTCATTGTAGATGCAGCTACTGGCAAAATATGCAAATATGATGATGAGGTCATAGAATTTGAAATGCAGAAGAAAGATCAGTGAATAAATCATATAACTCTTATAGATGATGAAACAGGTAAATTTTTTATTCAGGATTTGTCTTGTGATGGCAATGATGGGATGGACTTTAACGAGCTATGCCCAACGGTATGAGGTTGACCGAGACCGTGTGTATTTTGGCGGCGAGATGGTGATACATGCAGATATCCGTAGTTTTGTTGATCTAGGATTCGGCTATGCCAAGGATCGTCATCACGTGTATATGAACGGGCGAATACTCGAGTATGTTGATCCTTCATCATTCCGACTGAAGGAATCTAGGCATCGGCACGGGCATGCTAACACGGATAGAGACATCCAAGAGCCGTACAAAGGGTATCATAAAACATCATTCAGTGTCTATTACGGCGATAAGAAAATCGATGCTGTGTCCAGCCAGTTTGTCGAATTGGACTATGGTTATGCCAAGGATTCCTTCAGTGTATTCTTTCTTGGTGAAAAGATAAAAGGTGCCACATGTTCTAGCTTCGAAGTGTTGGGAGGAGGTTATGCCAAAGATGCCTTCAGTGTCTACTACTATGGTGAGAAGGTGGAAGGAGCTTTTGCCTCAACGTTCAGATATACAAGTAACGGTTATGCAGAAGACAGCCTCAACACCTATTATAGAGGTAAGAAACTGAGATAGGAATCAATCCAAGAAGGACGAGCTCGGCTTCGGTAACCTTTATATAAAGAGCGCCGCAGAACAGACAACTGCGGCGCTCTTTTTGTTGACAAGCCATGGGCCTTTGACCGCTAATCAACAGATATGATCTCTAACTTAACATGAATTAAGAATATGCAACTTTCTGTTTCTTGACAGGCATTGTTCTTTGTTGTATCTTTGCACCGTCAAATCAATTAAACAGTTTTTATGGAGACAAAAGAGATTATAAGAAACATTCGAGAGAAGAACAACCTGACACAAGAACAGTTAGCTGAACGGATCTATGTAAGTCGCCAAGCCGTAAGCCGGTGGGAAAATGGAGAGACGCAGCCGGATACAGAACAGTTGAAGACATTGTCAAGAGAGTTTGGGATATCAATCAATACGCTGCTCGGCTCACCTCAGACATTGTACTGCCAATGCTGCGGAATGCCTTTGTCGGATGACGCAATGATTAGCCATGAGGTGGATGGTAGTTTCAACGAAGACTATTGTAAATGGTGCTATGCAGATGGCAACTTTGTTTATAAGGACAAGGACTCATTGCTCGACTTTCTCGTCAGTCATATGCCCAACCCCGACAATCAGTCCGAATCAGAACGTCGCAGTCTTTATGACTCTCATCTATCGATGCTCAAGCATTGGCGTAATCAATAACTAATAAAAAGACAATCATGACTATTGGAGACAAGGCGCCCGAGATTCCCGTCCATTTCTAGAAGAAGTAAACCATTTTTTTCCTTTACAAGACAATTAATAAAAATAAAAGTCATATATTTGCAATGTCATTGTAAGAAAAGAATAATTGTAATATATGAAAAGACTATTAAAATATTGGTATATATTACCTATCCTGCTAGCGTGCTTAATGATTGTGGCTTGCTTAATGTATATGTTGATGATACAATCTATGAAATCATCGATGGTAATTGAAAGCACAGTAAGCGTTCTTATACTTATCGTACTGATAGCACTGCCGATATCATGGGTCATTCTACTTATCAATAAGCAATGGAAGAGGTCCTTCTTTTCCTTCTTGGCGACCATTTTGGTCGTATGTGTTCTGGGGTTCCCTCTTTCATTCTTAGCAATGGAAAGTCCTGATGGATTCGGAAAAGACCATCCGATTCCTGATGGATTAGAATGCAACTTGCCCCTTGTGGATGATTCGTGTTCAACGGCACCTATAGACAGTATAGATACCAATAACTATCTAGTTGTATGGAATAGTTTTCAAGGTGGAGTATATAAGTATGATTTTTATTATGGTCCATTACCAGCAGGAGAAGTTTTTCTTCGATGTTTCGAGGTAACAGAAAACATCCCATTATCGGAAGACGAACTAGAAGAAAGTAGCAAAGTTTGTATAGATTCAACGAAATCGTTCACGAGACTGGTAGAAAAAAAAGAATTCCATATCTACGAAGGCGATTGGGGAGATTATTATGCTGCTCGGGTTGAGGTGTGGTACAGGAACGGTACAACAAAACAGGAACGGAAACTTCTGGAGAAGGTGTACCGTGTTGAAGGATGGATGAGATAAGGATTGCAAAGCATAATCATTTATACCATTTTCGTGTATTATATATGGAGGATTTCAAATAAATAGATAACTTTGTAACAGAATCAATAAACCAACGATTATGATGACAAGAAAAATCTTGAATGGATTAAAGAGGTTGAATAGTTTGAATAGGCTGTTTGTCTTTCTTTTTACGTGTATGATTGCACAGTCCTCTTATAGTCAGCAGAAAATGACTATTAAGGAGATGGAAGATTCTATGGCACTGGGAAATCTGAATGTTCAGGTAGATTTGGCCATAGAATACATTAGTGGAGAAAGGGTTGAAGTAGACTATACAAAGGCCTACTCAATGATTCGTGATGCTGCTGAAAAGGGCAATCGTTACGGACAGTTGATGCTCGGTGTGTGCTATGAAGCTGGCATCAGTGTAGAAAAGAACCAGGACGAGTCATTCCGCTGGTTTATGCGTTCGGCCGAACAAGGTAACATTTCTGCGATGGAGCGTGTCGGACAAGCTTATGAGTATGGATATGGTGTGGCTGCTGATTTGAAGAAGGCGGTGGCTTACTACCAAAAGTCTGCCGAAGGCGGCTATCCTGTGGCGCAACTGAATATGGGAATACTCTATGAACATGGTCATGGAGTAGAGCAAGACATAAAGAAAGCATTCGAATGGGTATCACTAGCAGCCCAACAGCACGAAGGTGCAAGGTTTATACTTGCTAAATACTACTTTAATGGCTGGGGTACGGAGCAAAACAAAGCAGAAGCGTTACGTCTTTTAAATAGTCTGAAGGATAATAAAGAACTGGGCGAGGCGGCTTCATATTACAGTGATATCATAGAGCGCGGTGACACGATGCAAACTTATGAGTTCCAGTTCCGCTGGATACCTAGGATACTTTTTGATTGGAAAAAAGGCGAATACGACGACACAATGTTAACAGATATAACTGAATGGAAGTTGTATTTGGGTGGAATGTTTATCAGCCATTATGAATGGGATTGGGCTGAGGTGTCGGCACAGGTGTATCCTCAACCTAATGATATTGATATCATTGTTTATAGGATGCCTGAACCTCAGAGACCTCCGCTATGTAAATATGCTGCAGCTGTGATAGACCGCAAGCAGCGCACGGTGCAATATTTCACGCTGGAACTGAGTATAGATGTTTCTGGCAGAAGCAGCGACAAACCTTGGATGTTTTGTGGTGTTAGTAGCGATATGAGTCATCTCAACTTTGGCTGGTTCAAGGACACTGTCACCGAACATAACTTCGTAGAGTATGTAAAGAAGTATGTGGAAAAAGAAAAGAAAACTGAGCGTGCTGATCAAAAAAAGAAAGACAAGAAAAAGAAAAAAATAAAACGCCCAGAAGCAGAAATCATTCAAGCTACAAACGATAGTATATGCGCAGAAGGGTATAATCTTTACATTGCAGAAACGATTAACTGGATGTCAACAGATTCTGTCTTGGCTCACTATAGTCGTGACGATCTGGGCGAGAATCTTATCTGGCAACCCACAGATAGTACATGGAGTGCCACTTTCTTTGATAAGGACATTAAGAATTGCGTCTTTGAGTTGAAATATAACCATGTCAATAGAACAAATACTATATCGTACGAAAAACGTCCAATAACAGAAACGGAACGGGCTCAAGCTAGGATTAAAAATATCATGATAAAAAACGCCTTCGAGAACTATGGAGGTGAAATAAAGTATAACGAAAAATGTGGTAATCCGAATTTTGACTTCGTACGTATCAATGATAATCTAATACGACTCTATATACTTCAAGGCACTGTACAGCCAAACACAATTCCTTTTGGAAATGATTACTCTATTGATTTTGATAATAATGGTAATGCATTGTGTTTCAGAAAATACCACAATTCACTGATAGCTATTAAGACGGTGGATGTTGAAGGACAACAAATTAAATCCGTAGTTCATAGCCATCTTCGTGATAACCCTTATATCACTCCTACAGATGTATGTAATTTCTTACTTTACAGGGGCGGATTAAAAGAAAATCACATTCTGAGTACAGCTTTAGATGGGTACATTATATACCATGCCGAGGATAACTCTACAGAATTTGTTCCCATGGATGAGATGTAAACAAAATAAGTATGTTTGGATGTCACTTCTTTGTAATTGATACAATAGGCCAGTCATTATCGTGATAAGAGAAACATCACAGAATGTGGTTATGATTGCTTTTATGGCAGTGTATATAAGTCATCAATCTGCAAAGAAATCAGTAGAGGAGATATATGGAAACGAATAATATATAATAAACGAATAATCCTCATTACAGACAATCATGACTATTGGAGACAAGGCGCCCGAGATTCTGGGCAAGGACGAACAGGGACGGGATATCCGTCTGAGTGATTATCGCGGTCGTAAGCTGGTGCTGTATTTCTATCCGAAGGATAATACCAGCGGCTGTACGGCCGAGGCTTGTAGTCTGAGAGACCATTATGGCGATCTACAGGCTCAGGGATATGAGATCGTTGGCGTGAGCAAGGATTCTGCTGCCTCGCATGTGAAGTTCAAGGAGAAGCACTCGTTGCCCTTTCCCCTGATTGCTGATGTTGACAGAAGGCTGATGGAGGCGATGGGTGCCTGGGGCGAGAAGACGATGTACGGCAAGAAGACGATGGGCACTATCCGTACCACCTTCGTGATCAACGAGGAGGGCATCATCGAACAGATCTTCGCTGGTAAGCAGGTGAAGACCAAAGAGCACGCTGAGCAGATCCTGCAGAAGTAGTCAAGGGCAGTGACTTGACGGGGGAAAGGCGATGCCCGTCAAGTAGAACGAAAAACGGCCATTAATTTGGGCATGTCAGAAAAACGACGTACCTTTGTCACGAAATCGTTTAAGACGAAGGGAAATAACTATAAAGATTGAGAAAAACTACGATTTTATCGGTATTGCTTTGTGCCACCCAGCTATCAGCGCAGGAGTGGCGACTGGCGTGGAGCGATGAGTTCGATGGCAACGGTCGCCCCGACTCTACGACATGGAACTATGAGCAGGGCTTCGTGCGTAACCATGAGGCACAGTGGTATCAGTGGCAGAACGCCTACCTGCAGGATGGGGTCCTCGTCATCGAGGCGCGGCGCGAAGAGCGCCCCAATCCCACCTATCGTCCTGATGCGACTCACTGGGGCCAGCAGCGTCAGACCATCGACTATACCTCGGCCTGTCTCACAACGAAGGGGAAGTATGCGTTCCTCTATGGTCGTTTGGAGGTGTGCGCACGCATCCCTACGGCTGGCGGCGCGTGGCCTGCCATCTGGACGCTGGGCAGCGGGATGGAATGGCCGTCGTGTGGCGAGATCGACCTTATGGAGTATTATCGTATCAAGGGGGTCCCCCATATCCTGGCAAATGTGGCTTGGGGCAACGATCAGCGTTATCAGGCTGTGTGGAACAGCAAACGTGTGGATTATGCCCATTTCATCGAACGTGATCCCAACTGGGCGCAACACTTCCATGTGTGGCGCATGGATTGGGACGAGACTTATATCCGGCTCTATCTGGACGATGAGTTGCTTAACGAGGTGCCTCTCGCTTCCACGGTCAATGGGTCGATAGGGCATTACAAGAACCCTTTTAACAGTCCTCAGTACATCCTGCTGAACCTCGCCCTGGGTGGCGACAATGGTGGTGTGATTGACGATGGGGCTTTCCCGATGCGCTATGAGATCGACTATGTTCGTGTATATGAACGGACGAATACTCGAATATATTGATCCTTCATCATTTCGGCTGAAGGAATCTAGGGATCATCACGGGCATGCTAACATGGATAGAAACATCCAAGAGCCGCACAGAGGGTATCATAAGACATCGTTCAGTGTCTACTACTATGGTAAGAAACTGAAATAAGGATCAAGATCTGGCCTGTCGTGCAAACTCGAAGAGAGCGGTTGGCAGATGACAGTAGCCGTTAGGATTCTTGTCGAGATAGTCTTGATGGTATTCTTCGGCGGTGTAGAAGTTTTTCAGCGGTTGGCACTCTACAGCGATGGGCTGGGAGAGTTGTGCCTGTTGCTCAGCAAACACTTTGTTTATAATCGGCAACTGATCGTCAGTAATATAATAGACGCCAGTGCGATAGCGGGTACCCTCGTCATGCCCTTGTTTGTTAAGGCTTACAGGATCAATCGCTTTGAAGAACATATTAAGAAGGAACTCCAGATCAACGATCTGCTCGTCGTATATGACATGTACGGTCTCGGCATAACCCGTTTGGTCCGTATATACCTCTTTGTAGGTGGGATTCTCTGTTTCTCCGTTAGCGAATCCTACTTCCGTGTTGACGACGCCATGAATCTGTTTGAAGTAATGCTCTGTGCCCCAGAAGCATCCTCCTGCTAAGTAGATCTCTTTCATTTTTGTGCTTGATAATAGTTATATTGTATTGACAGGTGCAAAGGTATGATATTTCTGCAACTTTCTATGCGTATTTACAAAGAAATCATGAAAAAACTTTGTACCTTTGCACAATCATCAGTAGTTTTCAGAATAATAGATAATGGCTTATATTGGCGAATTGATATCTATTGGCGTGGCGTTTTCGTGGACGGCTACCGCGTTGTTAAGTGAGTTTGGATCAAAGCGGCTGGGTAATCTGACGCTGAATGTGCTACGTATGGGACTGGCGCTTCTTTTTTCGCTTGTGCTCTTTGGCGTGGTGACAGGCAGTGTGCTGCCACCAGGTGCATCAGCAGAGGCATCTGTCTGGATGCTGTTGTCAGGACTTGTAGGATATGTGATAGGTGACTTCTGCCTGTTTCAGTGTTATATCATTATCGGCTCGCGTTATGGACAGCTCTTTATGACGCTTGCTCCGTTGTCTGCAGCCTTGATGGCATGGGTGACACTGGGTCAGCAGATGACAGCAATGAGCGTCGGAGCCATGTTGGTGACTCTTTTGGGTATAGCGATCTCTGTGCTTGGACGTGGAGAACATCATAAGGTGTCGTTGAAACTGCCCCTTAATGGCGTGCTCTTTGCTGTTGGAGCCGCTGTGTGTCAAGGTGTAGGGCTCGTATTGAGCAAAATCGGAATGGATCACTACGAGACGGTAGCGAGTGTGCCAGAATGGCTTGTGCCTTTCAGTGCCAATTTCTATCGCTGTATCGCTGGTATTATTGGTTTTTCATTGCTGCTTTATTTCCGTGATGGAATGGCTCCTTTACGGGAGGCGATGCGTGATAGGAAAGGACTTTCTGTTGCGACGGCTACCACCATCTTCGGTCCTTTTGTTGGTGTCGGTTTTTCGCTGATGGCTGTGCAATATACGGCAGCAGGTATCGCTTCCACGCTCATGGCGATGACGCCTATAATCATTCTTTTGCCCTCTTATTGGCTCTTTCACGAGAAAATCACATGGCGGGCAGTACTCGGTGCTGTCATTTCTGTTCTTGGAGTTAGTCTGTTTTTTCTCAGATAATCTTGTGAAACATGATAAAAAGTTGCTATATTTGCACCATCGAACGGATTTAGAAGGATAGATGGAGACAATTACAGAACAGTCGTCGCGCTATGATCATCTGGAACAGATGTCGATAGGCGAGTTGCTGGCGCATATCAACGAGGAGGATGCGCTAGTGGCGGAGGCAGTGAAAAAGGCAATTCCTCAGATAGAGGTATTGGTAGAGGCCATTGAGCCGCGGCTGAAACGAGGGGGAAGACTCTTCTATGTCGGAGCAGGTACTAGTGGCCGACTTGGTGTGCTCGACGCCAGTGAACTGCCGCCTACGTATGGCGTTCCAGAGCAGTGGGTCGTGGGCATCATCGCTGGTGGTGATGAGGCCTTGCGTCATGCTGTCGAGAAGGCCGAGGACATCCCGGAACAGGGCTGGCGAGACCTTGAGGCATACCAGCCTACTGCCGATGATACAGTGATAGGTATTGCGGCGTCAGGTACGACACCCTATGTCATTGGAGCGGTCAGCGAGGCCAGGAAACATGGATTGCTGACGGGTTGTATCACCAGTAACCCCGGTAGTCCGTTGGCAGCTGCGGCCGATCATGCCATCGAGACCATTGTGGGTCCTGAGTTCGTGACGGGCTCCAGTCGTATGAAGAGCGGAACAGCGCAGAAGATGGTACTCAACATGATTTCCACTTCACTGATGATTCGTCTTGGTCGTGTCGAAGGTAACCGTATGGTGAAGATGCAACTGACCAATGCGAAGCTTGTGGATCGGGGCGTGCGGATGATTCAGGACTCGCTTGGCCTCTCCTATGAAGAGGCGGAGCGCTGTCTGTTAGAAGCGGGTAGTGTTGATCGTGTATTAAGGTCGAGTACTTCTAAGAAACGGGGGTAACGGGTGAAGCAGACGTCTATCAAAGAAGTAAAACAACTTGTTTTACTTTCATGGAGATAGGGTTTACGTGTGATAGAGATGCCTCCTTTAAAGGTAAAACAAGTTGTTTTACTATTAGAGGTGATAGGGTATACGTTGGAAATGATACCTTCCAATGAAGTGTCATATAGGTATCAAGCTAATAACCAGACATTTATTACGGAAATGTCGCTGTGATGCCTTTTCGCAGATAATCAATAAAAAAAAGGATGCCAAGCGAGTTTCTTGCTTAGCATCCCAGTATTCTTATAAAATGCAATTACTTGGCGTTTTCCTCTTCTTTCACGGCTTCATTCGACTGTTTGGGCAGAGGAATAACAGTAAACTGTTTTTGCAATGGTTGGCTGACACAGTTTGTACCAAGGTCAACACCCCAACCAATCAAACCACCCAAGATGATGTTTCCAAAAGCCCAGGGATTAACTTTCTTTTCCAGAATGATATCGTTGAAAAGGAAGTTCTCTGATGTGATTTTGACATGCTGTCCGTCTAAGTGGTGACGATTAACTTTTACTACAGCGGGCAGAGTGACGTTTGGATACGTCTGTTTCTCTGTTGTGATGGTAACAGGTTCTGTCACGGTTCCGTTAATAGTAATGCTGGGATCGCCGCCTGAAACGATGGTTGCACACGACGTGAGGAACAAAGGTAAAGCTGCTACCAATGCTCCGACCTTAATGGTCTTGGAAATACTCTTCATAAGTTTTAGTGTTTTTGATTGATTAATATTTGCATCTCTATAATGCAGGTGCAAAGATACGTGTTTTTTAGGAATAATTACAAATTCTGACAAAGAAAAAACGTATAGGCTTGTAATTTGTGTTTAGAAAGTAGTACCTTTGCACCTCGTTTTAAAAATTGAGAAGATGAAGAAAATGATGATGACTCTGGGTATACTCATGTCCGCGATGTCGACAGTGGCCCAAGAAGAGAACCAGTTTACGATTGATGCACAACTTCGCACTCGTGGCGAATATAATAATGGAGCAGGCTATCCTCGTAGCGAGGGGCAGTCGCCTGCCACATTTATCAACGAGCGTGCACGGATCTCCATGGATTATCAGCGTGGTGCCATGGAACTGAAGGTCTCGGCACAGCATACAGGATTCTGGGGACAGGATGGCATGAACACGGCTAATGGCCGTATGACGATGAATGAGGCATGGGCAAAACTGAACATTGGCGAAAACTGGTACGTACAGATCGGACGACAGCAGTTGGTCTATGACGATGAGCGTATACTCGGCAGCTCCGACTGGAACGTCAACGGCAACTGGCACGACGCTTTGCGGTTGGGCTATGAGAAAGGAGCCAATAAGTTGGACATGATACTTGCCTTGAATCAAAATGGGGTAAGACGTGGAGATTATTACGAGCACGTGATGCCTTACAAGGCTATGCAGGGATTATGGTATCATTATCAGTCGCCTAAAGCACCGCTGGGCATCTCGTTGCTGGCCTTGAACACAGGCTACGAGCAGGGCGAACCTAAACATGGTAAGACAAAGTATATGCAGACGCTCGGTACTGATATAACTTATAAGCCCAATGCATGGGATCTGCATGGAGCGTTCTATTATCAGATGGGGTACAATGCTGCCGACTTGAAGGTCTCAACATGTATGGCCAGCGTGAAGGCTGGTTATCAGGTCGATTCAAAGTGGAAGGTGTCGTTGGGAATAGACTATCTGGAAGGTGAGGATTACGTAGGAGGCTCTACTGACCGTATGGGGAACGTAACACTGTACAAGAATTATGACGACAGGACGCGTACCTTTAATCCGCTCTATGGCTCTCACCACCTGTTCTATGGTTTTATGGACTATTTCTATGCCAATACTTTTGTGAATGGATTTGAACCTGGTCTTGGGGATTTGCAGCTTGGTGTCGACTATCAGGCTTCGAAGAAGACAAAGATGTTACTGAACTATCACTACTTTACAACAGCGAGCGACTGTCTGGACGAGAGAGAGCTGGGGCATGAAATCGATCTGCAGTTTACGACGACACTGATGAAAGACGTGACGTTGATGGGTGGTTACTCGGTCATGAAAGGGTCGAAGTCGATGGATATCGTGAAAGGCGGCAATCGTGGATCATGGCAGGACTGGGCCTGGATATCCCTCAACATCAATCCGCGTGTCTTCTTTGTGAAGTGGTAAGACATAGAGAAATTATTTGAACATGAGCTCCCCCATGATACTGCGTTAGGTGTCATGGGGGTAAATTTTGCAGTGTTATTTGGAGGTTTCTCAATTATTTTTGTATATTTGCATCATTGAACAGACGGAACAAATACAGAATGCTGATGTAGATGAAAGACTATCCCGATAAGATGACGCCAGAACAGGCACGGACGTTTCGTGATGATGTGCTGAACATCGTCAGTCAGATTCCTCGTGGACGAGTGACGACCTACGGGTATGTTGCCGCCTTGGCAGGATGGCCTAGTCATTCGCGGATGGTGGGACGTACCCTCCGTTATACACCTGGTGCAGAGCTTCTTCCCTGTCATCGCGTTGTCAACGGTGAGGGGCGCATGGCTCCTGGCTGGAGCAGGCAGCGGCTGTTACTGGAGGAAGAAGGGGTTGCTTTCAAGTCCAATGGACATGTGGATATGAAGCGGCATCTATGGGAGCCGGAATAGAAGATGTTTCATTCTTAAAAGATACAAGATATGGGGAAGTTTGAATTGATGGCATTGCCGTATGCGCCAGAGGCTTTAGAGCCAGTGATCAGTCGTGAGACGATAGGTTTCCATCACGGGAAGCACTTAGCTGCTTATGTGAACAATCTTAATGCATTGTTGCCCGACAGTGGATTCGAGAATGCCACGTTGGAGGAGATCGTCTGCAAATCCAATGGAGGTGTCCTGAATAACGCAGGACAGATCCTGAACCACGAACTTTACTTTGCCCAGTTCTCTGGTAGACCCACGAAGACTGAGCCGACGGGTGCACTGGCAAAGGCCATCGTGCGCGACTTCGGCTCTTTCGAGGCGTTCAAGGAAGAGTTCCAGAAGAAGGGTGCTACCCTTTTCGGTAGCGGATGGGTATGGCTCTCCGCTGATAAGGATGGCAAACTCGTCATCACACAAGAGACGAATGCTGCCAATCCGGTTCAGAAGGGCTTGAGGCCATTACTGACGTTTGACGTGTGGGAACATGCCTACTATCTAGACTATCAGAATCGCCGTCCGGACCACCTTGCCGCCCTATGGGCGATCATCGATTGGGAGGTCATCGGACAGCGATACGAATAGTCGTGGAACAACGACAATTAGTTGTTAAGTGCGTAGGTGATGGTCGTCACCACTCTCAGCTTCTTGATGTAAGGTGTGTTCTGGTCGCGATCATTGATCTCGAACTGACCTTGGCCGGCAGTCTGGATGTTGCCTAGCTTCGAGTTGCTGGCCTTGGTGAACTGTTCTGCCGTCTTCTGTGCGTTCTTGATGGCTTCTTCCATCATCTCAGGTTTCATCTGCTGGAATGACACGTACTCATACTCCGGATTGCTGCCTTCGATGGCTACGCCTTGTTTCAGCAGCTCTGCCTGCTTGAAGATGGCCTTGTTCACCAGATCCACCTTCTGTGTACTGACGGTGAGGGTGGTGTTGATGATATAACGGAAGTTCCTCCGGTTCTCGCTCCACTGGTTCGACTCGAGGTCGTTCACTGTCGGCGGGTTCACTGTGATTTCTCCATCCTCAATACCGTTCTGTTTCAGGAAGGCTTTAATCTTTCCTGTCTTCACGTTGATGTTTTCGTAGAGGGTGGGCAAGTCGTTACCCATCTCGTTGGTCGAGAGACTCCATGTCACTTTGTCGGCCTTCACTTCACGCTCGGCCAGACCTTTCACAGTCACTTTGCGGTCCTTGTTCGAGAAATTGTCGATACCGCTCTTGATAAACCATCCCAGCACAATAATACCAATGGCCAGGATCACTGCTTCACGTATTTTACCCATTGTTAGTTATTTTAGAATGATGCTGCAAAAATATGCTTTTTCTTTTTCAAAACAAATAATTATCATGTAATTCACTCATTACTAACATTTTTTAGCAATACTCGAAAAGATAATGTCGTTATTTTTAATATCTTGACGGTCCAAAACTTGTTTCTGATTATTTGTGTGGGTCAAAAACAATGTTTATCTTTGCATATTGAAAAAGGGAAGATCATGTTTTCTCTATGGATGAATAAACTGTATCAGCTATGTTGAATTATGATGAGCTTGACGAGACCGATCGTCAGATACTAAGATTACTACAGCAGAATTCGCAGATGACAGTCAAGGAACTGGCATGTGCCATCAACCTTTCCACCTCGCCGACATTTGAACGTCAAAAACGTCTGGAGCGCGAGGGGTTTATCAAGGGCTATAAGGCTGTGCTTGATGCCAAGCGGGTGGGACAGGGCATCATAGTCTTATGTAACATGCGTCTGAAGCGACATTCCCAGTTGCTGATGGACGAGTTTATGGCTGCTGTCCAGAATATCGAGGAGATCGTGGAGTGTTATAACACGAGTGGTGATTATGATTTCACGTTGAAGATATATGCACGCGACATGGAATCGTACCATGAGTTCATGCGTACGAAGTTAGGCAATATGGAGTGCGTGGGTTCATTCAATAGTGTGTTTGTCATGCGGGAGGTGAAGAACTCGCATGGCGTCCCTGTTCAAGAGAAGAAATGATATGAACGACTTGATAACATCTGTGAATGATGTGTTATGGAGCTATGTGCTGATGGTTGCACTGGTGGGTTGCGGACTGTGGTTCACATGGCGTACCCGTTTCGTGCAGTTCCGTATGGTGGGTGAGATGCTGCGACTGCTGACGGAGTCGGCGGTGAGCACGGCTAAGGGCACAAAACACATATCGTCATTTCAGGCTTTTGCGGTGTCTGTAGCCACTCGTGTGGGTACGGGCAATCTTGCAGGGGTGGCCACGGCCATCGCTATCGGTGGACCAGGTGCGGTGTTCTGGATGTGGATTATCGCACTGATTGGCTCGGCCACGGCTTTCGTAGAGTCGACGCTGGCGCAGTTGTATAAGCAGAAAGACAAAAACTCGTTTATTGGCGGCCCTGCCTATTATATCCAACGTGGACTGCATCGACGATGGATGGCGGTCTTGTTTGCTGTCCTTATCACGCTCCAGTTCGGACTCTCCAACAACTCCATTCAGGCAAATACGATCTGTGGTGCTATGCAGGAGGCTTTTGGTTGGTCGCCAGTATGGGTGGGAGGTGCTTTGGCCGCGATGGCTTTGTTCATTGTCTTTGGCGGTATCCAGCGCATCGCTCATGTCAGTTCGATACTGGTGCCTGTCATGGCTGTGGGCTATATGGTGCTTGCCGTGGTGATTATCGTGTTGAACATCGATATGGTCCCGCATGTGCTGAAGGTTATCGTGACGAATGTTTTTGGCTTTGGACAGATTGCTGGTGGTGGTCTTGGTGCTGCTATGATGAACGGTATCAAGCGTGGCCTTTTCTCCAACGAGGCAGGTGAGGGCAGTGCACCGAATGTCGCAGCTACGGCTACAACGACACATCCGGTGAAGCAAGGACTCATTCAGGCGCTTGGCGTATTCACAGATACACTGTTGGTCTGTTCATGTACGGCATTTATCATCCTCATCAGCGGTCTTTATCAAGTACCGGAGTTGAACGGCATCGCCCTCACGCAGTCGGCTCTTCAGTCTGAGGTAGGCAGTGCAGGTCCCATCTTCGTGGCTGTCGCCATCTTCCTCTTCGCCTTCTCCAGTATCATCGGCAACTATTATTATGGTGAGGCAAATATCCGATTTATCACACCTAATGCTACTGTGATGACTGTTTATCGTCTCTGTTCGGGTGGTCTTATGGTACTCTTTGGTGCCCTTGCCAGTTTTGAGTTGGTGTGGAATATCGTGGATTTCTTCATGGCATTGTTGACGGCTTGTAACCTCGTAGCAATCATTCTGTTGGGTCGTTATGCATTCCGACTGCTTGACGATTATCGTCAACAGAAGCGGCGAGGTATTAAGGAACCCGTCTTCCATCGTAGTCAGTTGCCGGAGATAGAACATGAAATAGTTTGCTGGGAATAGATAAATGAAACAGACAGAACGTATTAAGAAGATGGAGCGCTATCTGGATCGCGCTTCGACGGCCGTGATGGAACTTTCGGCAGCTCTCGACAAGTACGAGGATGCCCAAAAGGCGATTTCGGCTCTCAGTCGTTATTATGGCAGTGACGAGTGGCGGCAGGACTTTGCCGATGATGAGGCGGGTCTGTTGCCTAAGGATCTTAAGCGAGGTGTTCTCTCGGAAGACGGTATCTGGAATCTGCTCTCTGATAGTCGTGAGCTTAACACCCGACTACAGGAGACAGCGAAAAAGGCTCTCGAAGCCCTCCCATGACCCTATGTGCGATGCTTGTCATAAATATCATTTGAAAATGCAAAAAAAGCAGAAAATAATTTGCTGGTATCAAATTATTTAATAGTTTTGCACTATCTTTTCAGATAACACCAACTACTGCATATAAGTGGTGTTGGTATATGTTTAACAACAAAATAAAGGTAAAAAGAGATGAAAAAGTTATTTTTGTTAATGGCAACTGCTTTTGTTGCCATGAGTGTTAACGCACAGGTATATCTGGGTGGTAGTGTGAATATTACGGCTTGGAGCACTGGCGAGAATGCAGGTGACAGAAGTGAGACCGTATTCAAGCTCCTTCCTGAGATTGGCTATAACTTGAACGACAAGTGGGCTATTGGTACCGTTTTCGGGTACGAGAACAACAAATGGAGTGGCGTGGAAGGTTTGAGCGAAAGCGCATTCACTTTCAGTCCTTATGCACGTTACACTTTCCTGAAGACCGGTAAGGTAAACTTTTTCCTTGATGGTGGCGTTGGCTTCACGACAGCTTCTGATGCTGACTGGACAGAGGTGACCATTGGTGTTAAGCCCGGACTGGCCGTCAATCTAACTGACAAACTCAGTTTCGTGTCTCATCTGGGATTCTTTGGCTATGACAACTTTAATCCCGATGGTGACAAAAACAACATTACATCCTTTGGCCTCGACCTGAGCAGTACTAACCTGACCTTTGGATTGTTCTACAATTTCTAAGCACAATTTTCAGTATAACTATTATAAAGCCTGGGCTCTCATGCTCAGGCTTTTCTATTGGTGGAGGTCTTCTGTGTTTTTTCAAGGACCATCATATATTTGGGAGGTATGATGCGCTTTTTCTCGTGAAATTGTATTATCTTTGCAGCAGATGAGAAGAACCGTTATCGTTATCGTACTACTGTGCCTGACAGGAGTTGTGGTAGCTCAGCAGGGACAGGTGATGCCTCCATATCTGAAGGCGGGTGATACGATTGCTGTTGTCTCGCCCTCGAGCTCGCCCGACAGTGCGACGGTGGCAAGAGGGTGTGCGACACTACGGGGGTGGGGGTATGTGCCTGTGGTGGGACCGCATGCTCTCAAAAGCTATCACGGCTTTGCCGGAACGGCTGATGAACGGGCTGCCGATTTGTTGTGGGCGTTAGGAGATCCGTCTGTTCGTGCCGTAATGTGTTCTCGTGGTGGCGATGGTGCCGTGCAGGTTCTGAAACGCATTCCTCTGGAGGTGTTCGCCCAGCACCCCAAATGGTTGATTGGTTTTAGCGATGCAACGGCCTTGCATAGCGCAGTGGTGGCGGCAGGAGGGATGAGTATCCACGGTTCGATGTGCGATGGTATCTCCATGAGAGGTGAGCGCGACTCCGTGAACATCATCATGCGTCGTTTGCTTGAAGGAAGACTGCCTCGTTATGAGGTTCCTTCCCATCCGTACGATCAGCAGGGCGAGGCCAAGGGTATTCTGGTGGGAGGCAATCTCTCTGTGTTCTGTGGACTGGCTGGGTCTGACTATGATTTCCTGAATCGTGCCGATGAAGGACTAATCTTGTTCATGGAGGATACGCATGAGTCGATGACCAAGGTCGATCGCATGCTTCATCAGCTTGAGATACGGGGTGTCCTTTCCAAGTTAAAGGGGATTATCGTGGGGCATTTCTCTAAATATAAGTATCCGGAGAACGACTTTGCCGATATGTACGAGATGCTCCATGAGTATCTACAGCATTATGATATCCCCGTGTGTTACGATTTTCCTGTAGGACATCACAGTCAGCAGAACCTGCCGATGGTCGAAGGCTGTGTGGTGCATATGAGAGTGACGAGGGAGGGTACTCAGATTGAATTTACAAATACATTTTAGATTCAGGTATTTACTTGTAAGGAGAGAGGAAATGACGAAAGCGAAAGAGATAATCGAGTATATGGAGTCGCTGAAGAATGAGAAGCAACGAAAGATTCTGATGCGTTTCTTTAAGACGGGACCAGGAGAGTATGGCTTCGGTGATGAGTTCCTTGGATTGAAGGTTCCACAGACTCGTGAGGTGGTGAAAGCCGTAGGAAAAAATGTGGGAATGGCAGAAGTGCCGGAGTTGTTGATGTCGCCCTGGCATGAGGTAAGATTATGTGGTTTTCTGATTCTTGTCGGTCAGTTCGAGAAGCTATCGACGAAGCGTTTGGAACACAATGCTGAGGCCATCAGGAAACGCGATGAAATCGTTGAATTGTATCTGCGATATGCTGAGCGGGCAAACAACTGGGATCTGGTCGATCTGTCTGTACATAAGATTCTTGGGCACTGGCTGTTGCTGCCTACTGCTCTCGGAGGAGGTGAGGTGGGATTGCATACAGACTATAAACGTCAGTTGCTCGACGAGTTAGCCAAAAGCCCATGTCTATGGAAACAGCGTATGAGTATGGTCTGCTCATGGAAGACATCTCAGTTGGGCGATCCCTCATGGTGCCTACGTTATGCGGAAATCCATCTGCACCACCCACATGACCTGATGCACAAAGCAGTGGGATGGATGCTTCGTGAGATGGGCAAGCGTGTCAGCATGGATCTGCTACGCGAATTCCTGCGTCAGCATGCTCATGAGATGGCGCGTACGACACTTCGCTATGCTATAGAGAAGATGTCGGACAAGGAGCGAAGCATGTGGATGCGGTCGTCGTTGTCAGAAGACGGAGTGTCAGTTATCTGACCATCCAGACATTCAGGACGATACCCTTGAATGACGAAGAGAAATCAGGCGAGCAGACATAGATGGCATGGTTCAACCATGCATAGTTGCTGTCGTAGGGCGCTTCAAACTTTGGGGCAGCCTTGAAATAGAATGAGGGTTTCCCTTGTTCGTCTTTTCCTTGGTAGATGATACCTTTATTGCGCACATGAATATAAGTGCCGTCATCCGTCTTGATACTGTAGATGGCTTCTAGTTCCGTGTGGTTAGCTTTTGTATCGGCCATCTGGTAGTCTGCTCCGCCATTAAGGATGGTTCCTTTCAGCATCGGACCTTCAAATGTTCCACCGGTAATGGGGATGACAAGTCGTTTGCCGTGAGCCGTCTCTCCAATGGTGTAGGCTTCACCCAGAGTGACTTTCAATTGCATCACGAACTCCATCTTTGGTGTCTCGACTGGTGGATTGGTCTGTGCGCCGACAGGTAGTGCTATTATCGCAAATACGACGGCAAAAAGAAATTTCTTCATAAGAGTAAAGGTTTGTTGATGGCGCAAAGTTAATCATTTTCTATCAGAAATGGTGCGATTCCCTGGTTTTTTTGTATTTTTGCAGCACGAATCAAAATGTGAATAGTTATCATGAGAAGAGTTCTCTTGACATGTCTGGCCCTATGGACTTTAGGACTCTGTGCCCAGACGCGTGTTCATCCCTATCTGTCGTTAGGAAGCAATACCGTTCTCCTACACGATAAGTTTGACGATTTGGATGCTGGTTCTGCATTTCGGGTAGGTGCAGGGTGTTATATCCCACTGTCTGACGAAGATTGTAACTTCTATATAGTACCAGAACTGTCGTATTCTTCTTTCCGATATGATAATCATGGTTGGGTTCCTCGTTCTCAAGCGTTTCGCTATGAACAGCTCCATCTGCCTGTGGTGGCCGACTATCGTCTGAACTTCTACAATTTGTTTGTCTTGGATCTGGGCGCAGGACCGTTTGTCAGCTACGGTCTTGGAGGTAGTGCCATTGGGACTGATGGATTTGGGCGGTGGAATGCGGGTCTTTCCTTTCGAACGAGCGTCCGACTCTTGATTTTCACAATTGGCCTTTCCTATGATCTGGGATTGATGGATATACAGTATCATGGTGATGGAACGAAAGAAACACTTTCCATGATTGGACTGAACTTTGGGTTGGGCTTTTAAAAGATATAAGCAGTCAGGTGAATCAAGCAACCATTGACTTTATTCGTCAGCATGCGAACGACAATGTGCGGCAACTGGCACTTCAGGGAGGTAGATATCCTGAGGTTGACTTGACGTACGCTCTTGAGCAGATTGCAGGCAGACAGAAGGCACGCGTAAAACTACCCTCATGGGCCGTGTTGGATGGTATCATTTATCCATCCCACCTATCGATGGAACAGTGCTCGAGTGAGGCGACGGCTCGATATAAAGCCAGTATTGCAGGGACAGGCGATCTGCTCGTAGACCTTACGGCCGGCTTTGGCGTCGATATGGCGTTTGTATCTCCCAACTTCAGACATGCTGTTTCTGTAGAGCAGAATGCCTCGTTATGTGCGATTTCATCGGAGAATTTCAGCCGATTGGGATTGAAGCATGTCAAGGTGATATGTGGTGACGGGGTCGACTATCTACATCAGATGAATCATGCCGATTTGTTGTTCATAGACCCGGCACGGCGCGATGAACATGGTGGACGGACCTATGGTATTGCCGACTGTTCTCCGAATGTGCTGGAGATTATCGATGAGATGATAGAAAAGGCCTCTCGGGTGATGATCAAACTCTCACCTATGCTCGACTGGCGGAAGGCGGTTGATGATATTGGAGACCATCAGGCTAATGTAAACGAGGTTCACATCGTGTCGGTCAACAACGAGTGTAAGGAACTGCTGTTGGTCGTTTCTAAAGAGGCGACGCCTGTGCATGTCTTTTGTGTGAACGATACAGATGTGTTCGACTTTGAGGCCGGCAACCATCTGGCGACAGAGTTTCTATCCGTAGAGCGGTCTCCACACTATCTATATGAACCCAATGCTTCCATCATGAAGGCCGGTGCTTTTGATCTCGTTGCCAACCGATTCGGGATAACCCAGGTCGGAAAGAACAGTCATCTGTTCGTATCTGATACGCCTCTGCAGTCTTTTCCTGGACGTAGTTTTGTTATTGACAATATCGCGTCGATGAACAAACGTGAGGTGAAAAAGGCTTTGAAAGATGTCTCTAGAGCAAACATCTCCGTGAGGAATTTCCCGATGTCCGTGGCTGAACTTAGACGTCGACTGAAACTAAAGGACGGTGGCGACGTGTATCTTTTTGCGACGACGGTAGAGAGACGTGGACATCAGTTGTTTGTTTGTCGGAAAACTGAATGATACCAGTTTCCTGTTCTTTTTTCCTGACTTTGGTTTCGCGGGACATGCCCCCACTTCAGAAAAGCGCAAATATATTTGGCTTTTCGTTCGGTTTTTCGTAACTTTGCGATAGAAATCGCAAAGTTACTCTTTCTCTGCATAAAAAAGAATGAATTCTTTTGTATTGCGCTCGATTTTTCGTAACTTTGGCGGCAATTTAAAAACTATACGTAATGTCATCTGTAGAAATTAGGAAAGTCACGGACAAGGAGGGACTTAAGACCTTCATAGAGTTTCATTATGATTTGTATCAGGGAGATCCGTATGACGCGCCCAATCTGTATAGCGATGAGCTCCATACATTGAGTAAGGACCAGAATGCTGCCTTTGAGTTTTGTGAGGCAGAGTATTTTTTGGCTTACAAAGAAGGGAAACTGGTGGGGCGTGTTGCTGCTATTATCAACCATAGAGCCAATAAAGGATGGCAAAGGAATTCTGTTCGTTTTGGGTGGATAGACTTCATTGACGACATGGAGGTGTCGAAGGCGTTGTTGGATGCTGTAGCCGACTGGGGACGCCAAAAGGGCATGACGGAAATCGTGGGTCCGTTGGGATTCACAGACATGGATCCGGAGGGCATGCTCATCGAAGGATTTGATCAGCTAGGAACAATGGCCACGATCTACAATTATCCATACTACCCGAAGCATATGGAGCAAATAGGTGGTTGGGAGAAAGATAACGACTATGTGGAGTATAAAATCTTTGTACCCAAGGAGGGAATGCCCGACAAGTTTAAAAGGGTGGCGGAGATGACGATGAAACGTTATAATCTGCATGTGGCCCATCTTAAGCGCAGTCAGGTGTTTGGTCCGGAACAGGTAGGACAGAAGGTCCTTGATGTAATCAACAAGACCTTCGGCCATCTGTATGGCTATTCGCAGATGACACAACGCCAGATAGATGAGTATGTGAAGATGTATTTCAAGGCTCTTGATATGAACCTATTGTGCGTGATAGAGGATTGGACTCTTTCTGACCACCCTATCGTAGGTGTGGGCGTTACAATCCCATCATTGTCGAAGGCTCTCCAGAAATGTCGTAAAGGACGTCTTTTCCCCTTCGGATGGTGGCATGTCATCCGGGCGTTGAAATTCCATAAAACAGACATTGTCGACCTGTTGTTGGTGGGTATCTTGCCTGAATACCGCGCAAAAGGCGCTAATGCCTTGTTGTTCTATCATCTGATACCCATCTATCAGAAGTATGGTTTCAAGTGGGGAGAATCGCATGTCGAGATGGAGACAAACAATCAGGTGCAGGGACAGTGGGCCTATCTAGAGCACGAGTTGCACAAACGTAGAAGATGCTATAAGAAAAGCTTATGATAGAAGAAGATAACATCATCGGACAGCAAAACGAGCAGGTGCAGTATGACGACGAGAACATTCGTCATCTGAGTGACATGGAGCATGTGCGTACCCGACCAGGTATGTATATTGGTCGTTTGGGTGACGGTTCGTTGCCGGAAGACGGTATCTATGTACTATTGAAAGAGGTCATCGATAACTCCATCGATGAGTTCAAGATGAAGTCAGGTGATCGGATCGAAGTTAATATCGACGAGAACCTCCGCGTCTCTGTACGTGACTATGGTCGTGGTATTCCTCAAGGAAAGATGATTGAGGCAGTGTCGGTTTTGAATACTGGTGGCAAATATGATTCCAAGGCTTTTAAGAAGTCTGTCGGATTGAACGGTGTCGGTGTGAAGGCCGTCAATGCCTTAAGCTCGCACTTTGAGGTACGTAGCTATCGCGGTGGAATGGTCCGTAAAACCACATTTGAACGGGGCGTGATGACGAGCGATATCACGGAGAAGTCACAAGACGAAAGTGGAACGTATATCTTCTTCGAACCCGACAACACCTTGTTTCTCAACTACTCCTTCCATGATGATATCGTGGAGAATATGCTCCGCAATTATACTTACCTGAATACGGGACTGACAATCATGTATAATGATAGGCGCATCCTTTCTCGTCGCGGACTGGAGGACCTGTTGAAAGATCGTATGACCAACGAACCTCTTTATCCTATCATCCACTTGCAGGCTGAGGACATCGAGGTCGCTTTTACACATTCAAATCAGTATGGTGAGGAATACTACTCCTTTGTGAACGGTCAGCATACCACACAGGGCGGAACTCATCAGAGTGCCTTTAAGGAGCATATCGCCCGTACTGTCAAGGAATTCTTCGGTAAGTACGAATATGGTGACATCCGTACGGGAATTGTCGCGGCGATTGCCATCAATGTGGAAGAGCCGATGTTTGAGAGTCAGACAAAGATTAAGTTGGGCTCTTTGACCATGGCTCCCAATGGTGTGAGCATCAATAAATACGTTGGTGACTTTATCAAACAGGAGGTTGATAACTACCTGCATATCCATACCGATGTGGCAGAGGTATTGGAGAACAAAATCAAAGAGAGCGAACGTGAGCGTAAGGCGATGGCCGGTATCACCAAACTGGCACGTGAACGTAGTAAGAAGGCGAATCTTCATAACCGGAAGCTTCGTGACTGTCGTATTCACTTCAGTGACGTGAAGAACGATAGGAAGGAAGAAAGTTGTATATTTATCACCGAGGGCGATTCTGCCAGTGGAAGTATAACGAAGAGCCGCGACGTGAACACGCAGGCTGTCTTTTCTCTTCGTGGCAAGCCGTTGAACTCATTCGGTCTTACAAAGAAGGTCGTGTATGAGAACGAGGAGTTTAATCTGTTACAGGCAGCCCTTGATATTGAGGATGGTCTTGACACGCTCCGCTATAACAAGGTGATTGTGGCCACCGATGCAGATGTCGACGGCATGCATATCCGTCTGCTCATTATTACATTCTTTCTTCAGTTCTTCCCCGAGCTGATTAAGAAGGGACATGTCTATGTGTTGCAGACACCGCTTTTCCGAGTACGTAATCGTCGTACGAAGATTAAAAGCAAGAAGGTCATTGCTGATGCTGATGCAAAGGCGGACAAGAAAAGCGATTTTATAACACGTTATTGTTATAGTGAAGAAGAACGTCTTGCTGCCATTACTGAACTGGGACCAGATCCAGAGATAACCCGTTTCAAAGGACTTGGTGAAATATCACCCGACGAGTTTGCTGCTTTTATCGGTCCGGATATCCGTCTGGAGCAGGTGACGCTTCACAAAACTGATCAGGTGCAGAAACTATTGGAATATTACATGGGAAAGAACACCATGGAGCGACAAAACTTTATTATTGATAATCTGGTGGTTGAGGAAGACCGCCCTGAAGAAGATATTTACGAATGAATAAACGATACAGTCTCCCTGTCCTAGCGCTTTTGTTGTGTGTTCAGAGCCTCTACGCCCAGTTCCGCATCAATAATAGTGAGGGCTCACCTTTGCGTAAGTTGCAGTTAGCAGAGTTGGCCATCGACAACCTCTATGTAGATAGTGTTGATGAGAAGAAACTGGTAGAGGATGCTATTCGTGGTATGCTTGATAAGTTAGATCCTCATTCTAGCTATCTCACTCCCAAGGAGGTGAAGGCTCTTAACGAGCCACTCAATGGAAGTTTTGAGGGAATTGGCGTGCAGTTCAATATGATAGAGGACACGCTATTGGTTATCCAACCAGTTATTAATGGTCCTTCTGAGAAGGTAGGAATCATCGCTGGTGACCGTATTGTCTCTGTGAATGATACTTCCATCGCAGGTGTGAAGATGTCGAAAGAAGAGATTATGAGACGCCTTCGCGGTCCGAAAGGAACGAAAGTTAATCTTGGTGTCGTACGCCAGGGGATCAGCGACCGTCTGACATTTACTGTCGTTCGTGCGAAGATCCCGGTGAAATCAATCGATGCCACCTATATGATACGTCCAGGTATTGGTTATATCCGAATCAGTGGTTTTGGTGCTACGACGTACGAAGAGTTCCTTGAGAGCATGAGGAGTTTACGTAAACAGGGGATGCGCCATCTGCTGCTTGACCTTCAAGAGAATGGCGGCGGCTACTTGAAAGCGGCTGTTGACATCGCTAATGAGTTCCTGACAAAAGGCGACTTGATCGTTTATACGGAGGGAAGAAAAGTTCCACGTATGGATTATACTGCTGACGGAGAAGGATCTTTCCAACAGGGGAAGATCGTGGTTCTTGTCGATGGTTATACGGCCTCGGCTGCAGAGATTGTTACAGGAGCTATTCAGGATCAGGATCGTGGAACGGTTGTTGGTCGTCGTACTTTCGGAAAGGGTCTTGTACAACGTCCAGTCGACTTGCCCGACGGGTCGATGATACGTCTGACGATAGCACATTATTATACGCCGTCTGGTCGTTGTATTCAGAAACCATATACCAAAGGCGGTGCCAAGGACTATGCAATGGACATGTTGAACCGTCTGAAGAGTGGGGAACTGACGAATGCTGATAGTGTTCATTTCTCTGACTCCTTAAAATACGAGACACTCCGTCAGCATCGCACGGTCTATGGCGGTGGCGGTATTATGCCCGATGAGTTCGTTCCGCTTGACACTACAATATATACCCGATTCCATCGTGAATTGGCTGCAAAGAGTATAATTATCCAACAGAATCTCCGCTATGTCGATAGCCATCGTAAGGAACTGAAAGAAAAGTGGACCTCGTTTGCAGATTTTAAACAGAACTATGAGGTGCCTCAGAGTCTGGTTGATGCTATTATTATTGAGGGTGAAAAGCAGGGCATTAAACCACGGGATGAGGAAGAGAGAAATAAGACGATTCCTTATCTTCAGGTACAACTGAAGGCGCTTATTGCCCGTGATTTGTGGGATATGAGCGAGTATTTCTCCGTGTTCAACGAGAATAGTGAGATGGTCAAGAAGGCACTGGAGATTGTACAGAGATAATGTAATACAGGATATGAAGATCATGATATTGTCGGTTTTCCTTACGGGTCTGATGACTTGTCTAAGTGCCCGTGCGCAGAATCCGTCTGTGGAATGGGATCGACATAGTCTGATCATTGATGGACAGCGGGTCTGTCCTGTGATGGGTGAGATTCATTACTCTCGCATTCCTGTCAACGAGTGGACTGACGAGATACGGAAAATGAAGGATGGTGGTGTGACAATCATCGCCACGTATGTGTTCTGGAACCATGTGGAAGAGCAGGAGGGAGTATTCAGATGGGACGGTCAACGTCATCTACGCCATTTCATCGAGATATGCAAAGAACAGCAGATGCCTGTTGTGCTTCGTCTTGGCCCCTTCTGTCATGGTGAGGCACGGAATGGTGGCATTCCCGATTGGATCTTCTTGAAAGGTTGTAAGACACGTGATGACAATCCTATGTTCCTCGGTTTTGTGGAACGTTTGTATCGTCAGATCTTCACACAGGTGCAGGGGCTACAGTGGAAAGACGGCGGTCCGGTGATAGCAGCACAATTCGACAATGAATACCGAGGACGTGGTGAATATTTGATGGCCTTGAAGAGAATCGCCCTTTCCATAGGCTTTGATCTGCCGTTTTATACGCGTACGGGGTGGCCCGAACTGGCTACGCCTGTGCCGTTTGGCGAGATGCTGCCTCTTTATGGCGATTATGCTGACGGTTTCTGGGAGCGTAGTCTAGAAGAAACGGCTGGTAACTATTACAAGGCTTTTAACTTTAGAAATCCCTCCAACTCCCTCGAAGGGGGAGAGAATATGGGGGCTATGGATGCCTCATTATCACAGCACTCCGTTAGGCATTCTTCTCCTTTAATGAGGTCGGGAGGGGGATATCCTTACTTCACTTGTGAATTAGGAGGCGGCATGATGACGGCTTATCATAGACGACCATATCTTTATCCAGAAGATGCCTATTCGATGGCTGTCGTAAAGTTAGGTAGCGGGTCAAACTTGTTGGGTTATTATATGTATCATGGTGGAACTAATCCCGATGGACAGACATGCCTGAACGAGACACAGCGCACCATTGCGACGAATTATAACGACCTGCCAGTGAAGACATACGACTTTCAGGCTCCGCTTAATGAGTTTGGACAGAAAAATCCACACTACTATATGTTGCGCAAGCTTCATCTGTTTATGCAGGATTGGGGAAATGTTCTGGCACCGATGGGGGCAAGTTTCCCTTGTGCGCAGGATATCACTAAAGGTGATGATTCTTTCCTTCGTTGGGCATATCGTTCGAAAGACGGTAAGGGATTTATCTTTATCAATAACTATGAGCGACTGCAACAACTTTCGGCAAAGCGCAACGTGCAATTGACCGTCTGTGGTGTGGAACTGCCGAAGATGGATGTACCTGCAGGTACGATATGTATCCTGCCTGTAAATATCGACGGTATCCGTTATGCCACGGCGCAATTGGTAGCCAAGCGGGAAGGGAAGATTTATATGGAGCAGATTGACGGAATCCCAACCACTATCGCCGTTGGAGATAAGGTGCTAAGAAACCTAAAGGCAAAGGGGATTGACGTTCCGGTCTATAAGAATATCTATCTGCTGACATCTCGACAGGCTGAAAGACTATTCCTTGTAGAGAAAGATCATCAAGACGTAGACGATCAAACTCCTATTGTTAATAAGATGAGAGAGGCCAGTGTATGGCGTACGATCACCAAAGGTGTGAACAAAGTCGCGGAAGAACCCTCAGACGAGGATTTCGAGCAGGCGGCTGTTTATATCATCGATTTGCCGGAACAAGAGCGAGCCGAACTGTTACTGAATATTGACTATCGTGGGGATGTGGCTCGTCTCTATGCCGATGGGAAACTGATAGACGATAATTTTTATCATGGTCGACCTTTTCAATATGCACTCTGGCGATTGCCAAATGGATGCCGGCGGTTGGAACTCCGTATTCTTCCCTTACAAAAGGATATGCCGATCTACTTCCCTCGTGAGGCAGACCTCACACCAGGAGAACAGGTCTATCAAGTGACAATAACCAGTCGGGAGTGATGACTAACAAAGAAAATAGATCAACCAATAACTAATAGAAATATGAATAGTCTCAGCAAAGGATACCTTTTCTTTATTTGTGCCGTATCGGCCATGGGTGGGTTGCTCTTTGGGTACGACTGGGTTGTGATTGGTGGCGCCAAACCGTTCTACGAGATATTTTTTTGCATCACCGACTCCCCACTACTTCAAGGTGTGGCTATGACGACAGCCTTGATAGGTTGTCTAGTGGGAGCGATGGTGGCAGGTTCGGCAGCCGACAGGTATGGTCGTAAACCATTATTGACAACATCGGCAATACTGTTCACTGTATCGGCAATTGCCACAGGACTGTTTGACAATTTTACCTTATTTAATATAGCCCGTTTCATTGGAGGTGTGGGCATCGGTGTGGCCTCAGCGTTGGCTCCGATGTATATCGCAGAGGTGAGTCCTGCGGGAATCCGTGGACGTATGGTTAGCCTCAATCAAATGACTATAGTGCTTGGCATCCTTTTGGCTCAGGTCGTCAATATGCTTTTGGCCCGTGATACAACTATTGCTGTTAATCAATCATGGAATACGGAGTGGGGATGGCGGTGGATGTTCTGGGCCGAGACGCTGCCAGCCGCATTGTTCCTTGTGATGAGTTTCTTTATTCCAGAGAGCCCGGTGTTCCTGAGTATGAAGCAAAAAACAATCTCTACAGGGAAGGAAGCAGACCTCAGGGAACTTCTGCAGGCAAAATATGGAAAGGTACTATTGTTAGGCTTGGTAATAGCTGTATTCCAACAGTGGTGTGGCACAAATGTCATTTTCAACTATGCTCAGGAGATTTTTGTGGGTGCAGGTTTCGATGTAGATGACATGTTTATCAATATCGTAATAACAGGTATTGCCAACGTGCTTTTTACGTTTGTCGCTCTATATACTATTGAGAAATGGGGACGCAGGACATTGATCCTGATAGGTGCAGGTGGCTTAGGACTTATCTATCTAACGCTAGGCACTTGTTATTTCATGGGAATGAAAGGCATGTTGATGGTGATGCTAGTAGTAGCCGCGATTTCTGTCTATGCGATGACGTTGGGTCCAGTCACTTGGACGCTCTTGGCTGAGATATTTCCTCATCGTGTGAGAGGTATTGCGATGGCAACATGTACATTTGCCCTCTGGGTGGGTTGCTGTACGCTGACATTCTCGTTCCCCTCTATGAATGCGGTCTTGGGAAGTTGTGGCACGTTCTGGATCTATGGTGGTATCTGTATTTGTGCCTTTGTGTTTTTATGGAACCGTTGTCCGGAGACAAAAGGAAAGAGTCTTGAAGCGTTAGAAAAGGAGTTAATTAAATAAAAATGTTTCAATAGTTAATAACCAATAACCAAAACAATGGTAAAAGCATGGAGAGAAATGGTGACGATCCCAACCTATGAGGTGGGTAAGCCCGAGAAGAATCCAATCTTCCTAGAAAAGAGAGTCTATCAAGGATCAAGTGGTGTAATCTACCCGTATCCTGTCATCGAGTCTATCTCAGACGAGAAGATTGATAAGCAGTGGAAGGCCATATGGCTTGAGAATGAGTATATTAAGATTATGATTCTTCCTGAGTTAGGCGGACGTGTTCAGATGGCCTATGACAAGATCAAGCAACGGCATTTCGTATATTATAATCATGTGATCAAGCCTGCACTTGTTGGACTTACCGGTCCTTGGATTAGTGGTGGCATTGAGTTCAACTGGCCGCAGCATCACCGTCCTTCGACCTATCTACCTATCGATGCTACAATCGTAGAGAACGAGGATGGCAGTGTGACGGTTTGGGTGAACGAGATGGAACGGATGTTCCACCAGAAAGGAATGGCTGGCTTCACCTTGCGTCCTGGTTGTGCTTATCTGGAGATACAGGGTAGGGTGTTTAACCGTACGAACCTGCCGCAAACCTTCCTATGGTGGGCAAACCCTGCTGTCGAGGTGAATGATGACTATCAGAGTGTGTTCCCTCCTGATGTCAACGCGGTATTTGATCATGGCAAACGGGCCGTCTCCAGTTTCCCTGTTGCAACAGGTATCTATTATAAGATGGATTACTCGGCTGGTGTCGACATCTCGAACTATAAGAATATCAAGGTGCCGACATCCTATATGGCTGTCAATTCGAAATACGACTTCGAAGGGGGCTACGAGAACGACACAAGAGCCGGAATGCTACATGTGGCTAGTCATTATCTCTCACCCGGAAAGAAACAATGGACGTGGGGTAATGGCGACTTCGGACGTGCCTGGGACCGTAATCTCACAGACGAGACCACACCAGAGGAAGCTGAAAAATACAAGATTACTCGTATGGGTTTCCGTCCATATATCGAACTGATGGCTGGTGTCTATACGGAAAACCAGCCTGATTTCGCATGGTTGATGCCCTATGAGGAGAAACAGTTCGTGCAGTATTTTATGCCTTATCGTGAGATAGGCATCGTTAAACAGGCATCAAAAGACTTTGTGTTCAACATAGAAGAGGTGGGGCAGGGACGTGTATGTTTCAAGATTTTGGCTACCAGTGAGCAGAAAGTACATATGTTCCTTGGTGACGAAGATGATAAGACACTCTATGACAAAGTGGTTACGTTGACACCCGACGCCATATTCGAGGAGACCGTAGATACACGCGGGTCATCGCTTGTCGACCTTTATTTTCAGATTGACCGTGCCGACAGTCCACGCCGCCTTCCAATGTTCCAATGGAACCCCGAGTATGACGAGATTCGCCCAATTCCAGATGCTGCTGAAGCAGCCCTTTCACCGCAGGACACAAAAACCGTCGACCAACTCTATCTGACGGGACTCCATCTGGAACAATATCGTCATGCGACATGGAGCGCTCTCGACTATTATGAGGAAGCACTTCGCAGAGATCCGCTTGATTATCGTTGTAACACGCAGCTGGGACTATGGTACCTACGACGGGCCCGTATTGATAAGGCTAAAGAGTACCTGCAGACGGCAGTCAAGGTGTTGAAGAAGCGAAATCCAAACCCTTATGATGGTGAATCTCTTTTCTATTTGGGTATCGTCAATAAGTTCTTAGGTAACATGGAGCCTGCATATGAATATTTTTGGAAAGCTACATGGAATAAGGCATGGGCTGATGCAGGCTATTTCGAGGCAGCTTGTATCAGTATGGATGGCGAATGTTGGGAGAGTGCCCTCAACGAACTGGAGCTTTCACTGATCAGCAATAGTCACAATCATAAGGCTCGTGCCATGAAGGCAGTTGTTCTACGTAAACTTGGACGTCAGCAGGAAGCCTTAGCTTGGATTCATGAGAATTACAGGATTGATCCGTTCAACTATGTTTCGATGGTGGAGGAACATCTGCTCACAGGTAGTGATGAGCCTCTGGAAAGGATGGTAGAACTGATGCATGGTAATATCTATAACTATCATGAGACAGCTCTCGACTATGCGCAGGCAGGACTTGAGGACGAGACACGTCTCGTGCTGGAGACTGCAATTGAAAAAGGGGTAGAGAAATCGCCGCTCACATGGTATTATTTGTCCTTCTACTCAGACGATATATTTGAGAGTATAAAAGACATGAGAACGGCTTCGAAGATCAGTCCAGACTATTGCTTTCCAAACCGTCTCGAGGATGCCCAAATGTTCCAACAGATGCAGATGCTGACGATGGGGGAGGATGCCCGTATGTCATACTATCTTGGTTGTCTCTACTATGATAAACGCCAATACGACTTGGCTGTCAAGTACTGGGAGCAGTCGGTAAAGGCTGATCCCAAATTTCCCACCGTGTGGCGCAACCTCGCCTTGGCCTACTTTAACAAGAGCCAGTATATTCCTTCTTTCGACTCTGCCTTGGAAGACGAAAAAGAAAAGGCCGTGGAGTATATGGAAAAAGCCTTCCACCTCGACAAGGCCGATGCACGTGTCCTAATGGAACTTGATCAGCTTTACAAGCGTTTGCAACATCCGCATCAGGAACGCCTCGACTTCCTACAGAAATACCCTCATTTAATCAGTCAACGCGAAGACCTTATGCTCGAAGAGATTACTTTGCTCAATCAGTTGGGACATTATAAGGAGGCTATGGCAAAGCTTGATGGACATCAGTTCCACCCATGGGAGGGCGGTGAAGGTAAGGTTCCTGCACAGTATCAGTTTTGTCGTGTGGAACTTGCGAAAAAGGCGCTTGTTGCAAGACAATATGAAGAAGCTGTTAGGTTGCTTGAAGAATGTCTCGACTATCCCTCTCATCTTGGCGAAGGGAAACTCTATGGGGCGCAGGAGAACGACATTTATTACTTCCTTGGCGTCGCCTATGATGCCATGGGGAAGAAAGAGCATGCTCGTGAATGTTGGGAAGAGGCAACCCAAGGACCACAACAGCCTGTTGCTGCGATGTATTACAATGATGCAAAGCCAGATAAGATTTTTTATCAGGGATTAGCTCTTAGCAAGTTGGGACGTGAGGATCAGGCTCATGGTCGTTTCTATAAGCTTGTCAACTACGGTAAGCAACATCTCTTTGAAAAGCAGGTAATGGATTATTTTGCAGTATCGCTGCCCGACCTACTCATCTGGGAGGATTCACTCGATGCGAGAAACGAGATCCACTGTAAGTATATGCTTGCCCTCGGCTACTATGGCTTGGGTGATCATGACAAGGCACTTGACTATCTAGAAGAGGTGGAAGAACTTGATAAAAACCATCAAGGTATTTGGCAGTTCCGAACTCTTATTGATATGAAACTATAATTATCCAAATCATTTATTATCTAACTTATGAGTAAAAAAAGAATCATTACTTTTGTTATGTGGATGGGACTGGCATCTAGTTGCTTGCCGCTATCCCATGTTTATGCCCAGACGAAATATCCGTGGCAGAACCCAGACGTGCCAATTGAACAGCGTGTGGAGAGTTTATTGCAGATGTTGACCCCTGAGGAGAAGGTTGGACTGATGATGAATAAGTCTGTCTCTGTCGACCGACTTGGTATCCCGTCGTACAACTGGTGGAATGAGGCCTGCCATGGTGTGCGCCAAGGTGGTTACACCGTTTATCCGCAACCTATCGGAATGGCGGCAGCCTTTAATGCACAACTGTTCTATGATGTGTTCTCGCAGGTGAGTGATGAGGCTCGTGCTAATTGGAACCGTTCCGATCACAACATCTTTAACGTACCGATGGGGGTCACATACTATCCGGGGAATCCTGAGCTGACCTATTGGTGTCCAAATGTGAATATCTTCCGTGATCCGCGGTGGGGACGTGGTCAGGAGACCTGTGGTGAGGACCCTTATCTGAATGCCGTTTTCGGTGTACAGACCGTACTGGGAATGCAAGGTAATGATCCATATTATTTCAAGACTCATGCTTGTGCCAAACATTATGCTGTACACAGTGGTCCGGAACCACTCAGACACTCGATGAACGTGGAACCTACGAACCGTGACCTTTGGGAAACCTATCTGCCTGCATTTAAGGCTCTGGTGAAGAAGGGAAATGTGCGTGAGGTGATGTGTGCCTATCAGCGTTTTGAGGGGAAACCCTGTTGTACGAGTGACCGTCTGTTGATAGATATCTTGCGTAATAAGTGGGGCTATGATGGTATCGTCGTTACCGATTGCGATGCCATTAACAATTTCTATAACCGTGGTCAGCACGAGACTCACAAGGACCCATTGTCTGCCTCTGTCGATGCCGTGCTGAATGGTACGGACCTGGAGTGTGGTAAGGTCTTTATGTCGCTTACGGAAGGCCTAAAGAAGGGTCTTGTCAAAGAGAGTGATCTAGACGAACATCTGCGTAAGACACTGAAAGGCCGTTTTGAACTCGGCATGTTCGATCCTGCCGACAGACTGCCTTGGGCACGACTAGGTCCTGAGATTATCAGCAGTGAGGCAAATCATGATATGGCTGTTCAAGCTGCTCGTGAGTCGATGGTATTGTTGGAGAACAAGGGTGCTGTGCTACCGCTGTCGAAGGGTATTAAGACCATTGCCGTAGTAGGTCCCAATGCCGATGATGTAGAACTATTAAACGGTAACTATGGTGGGACACCTACTGAGAATCATAAGCAGTCTCTCTTGGCTGGCATCAAGGCGGCTGTTCCTGGTGCCAAGGTTATCTATCAGAAAGCTTGTGAACTAAACGATGAGTATGAAACTATCCACCATCTGCAGGATTTTAATGATGGAAAGGGCGCTCTTGTAGAGTTCTATAATAATAAAGATCTGAGTGGGCAACCTGCCAAGATCGATTACTACAATGAGTTGAACTTCTCGACGTTCGGCGCCTGGGGATTTGCGCAGGGAGTCAATCGCGACACGCTCTCTGTACGTGTCAGTGGTCGTTATACTGCTACCTTTACAGGTGAGATGAAATACACGCTGATGACAGACAATGGGTATTTGCTGAAGGTGAATGACGAGGTTATAGAAGATGCAAAACCGGCTGGCTTCCGCGGCTTCTTCGGCCGTCGCACTGAATACAAGTCTTTCCCTGTGGAAGAGGGTAAGACCTATGATATCGTGATTGAATATCGTCATGGTAATGGGCAGTTTGCGATGCTGCGTGGTGATATCTGCGAGCGTAACCTTGTAGACTTCACGGCTCTGGCCAATGAGGTGAAAGATGCTGATGCGATCATCATCATCGGAGGTATCTCTGCTCAGATGGAGGGTGAAGGCGGCGACAAGCAGGATATAGAATTGCCAAAGGTACAACAGATGCTCATGAAGGCAATGCATCAGACGGGGCGTCCGGTAATCTTCGTGAATTGCTCTGGTTCTGCCATTGCCTTTGGTAGTGTCGAAGGCGAGTACGATGCCCTGTTGCAGGCCTGGTATGCTGGTCAGGGTGGAGCGAAAGCTCTGGCTGAGATTCTCTTTGGCGACTATAACCCTGGCGGTAAACTGCCCGTTACGTTCTATCGCTCAAATAGCGATCTTCCAGATTTCCTTGATTACTCGATGAAAAACCGAACCTATCGTTACTTTACAGGTGTGCCTCAGTATGCCTTTGGATATGGCCTAAGCTATACCACCTTTGTTGTTGGACAAGGAAAACTGTCGAAGAAAGCGATGAAGAAGAACGGTCAGGTGACGTTGACAGTACCCGTTACCAATACGGGTAAACGTGAGGGTACGGAGACCCTTCAAGTCTATGTGAAGGCACTCGATGATGCTGGCGCACCCATCAAGGCTCTGAAGGGTTTCCAGAAACTGTCCTTGAAGGCTGGTGAGACGAAAGCTGCAACAATTTCGCTCGACGGTGAGGCTTTCGAGTACTATGATGAGAGTATTGACGAACTGTCCACCCGTGCTGGTCGTTATCAGATACTCTATGGCACCTCGTCGCTCGACAAGGATCTGCAGAGTATCGATTTCGTTGTCAAATAAATCCTAAGAAGAAAAATATCCCCCACGATTGTGGGGGATATTTCTTATTGCATGTCCAACGCTTTATCTTCTGCAGCCTCCATGATTTCTCGTTCGCCGGGCCCCTTGTCATTAAGGCCACAGAGGTGAAGAATTCCATGAATAATCACTCGATGTAACTCTTCATCATAGGACTTGTTAAACTTATTGGCATTGGTGAAGACTGTATCGAGTGAGATGACTAAATCACCGTTTAGTGTATCCCCCTCGGTGTAGTCGAAGGTGATGATGTCGGTGTAGTAGTCGTGACCGAGGTATTCATTGTTCACCTCTAGAATCTTCTCATCATCGACAAATAAATAGCCGATTTCACCGACTTTTTTTCCATACGACTCTGCTACCCGACGAATCCATGCGGATGTTTCACGTTTTTTGATATTGGGGAACTTCACCCCTTCAGTACTATACGTAATCATATCAGTACAATTCTAATATGGTGAAAAACTATTTCTTTGGCAGGTAGGAACTAATGTCCACACCAAAGTGTGACAACTCTCGGAGAGCACTTGACGAAACACTGGACAACTCGGGTTCTGTATAGAGAAGAATAGTCTCAATACCTCCCAACTTACGGTTGAAGTCTGCCTGCCACTGCTCATACTCGAAATCGCTGACGGTACGGACACCTTTCACGATGAAACGGGCATTTTCGGCCTTAGCAAAGTCCATGGCCAGACCGTGGAACGGCTTTACTACTACACGCTGGTCGTCGGCATAGAGATCTTGAATGACCTTCATCCGTTCTTCTGCTGCCCGCATACTGGGCTTGTGCACGTTGTCGCCCACCACACCGATGACCAGACGGTCGAATAGCGGTAAAGCCCGACGCACGATAGAATCGTGACCAATCGTAAACGGGTCGAAACTCCCGACAAATACTCCTATTTTCATCACTGTCAACGATTAATTATTCAAACAAATTGGGTTCCATAATGTTTCCACCATAAGGATTACGCCCGAAATGGCGGTAAGCTAATTCTGTCACCATACGCCCCCGCGGAGTACGTTTGATGAAACCTTCCATGATGAGGAATGGTTCATACACTTCCTCGACAGTACCTGCATCTTCACCGATGGCTGTAGCAATCGTCGTGATGCCGACGGGGCCGCCACGGAATTTATCGATGATAGTAAGCAGAATCTTATTGTCGATTTCATCGAGACCGTATTGGTCGATATTCAAGGCCGTCAGAGCCACCTTCGAGATCTTCGTGTCAATCTTTCCGTTTCCTTTTACTTGGGCGAAGTCCCGTACACGGCGCAACAGAGCGTTAGCGATACGGGGCGTACCACGACTGCGACCTGCGATCTCTAGGGCCGCATCTTCTGTAATGGGTACACCAAGGATACTAGCCGAGCGTTCGATAATTGCTTGTAGGGTTTCTGGGTCGTAATACTCCAAGTGCATATTGATGCCGAAACGGGCACGGAGAGGAGCTGTCAGCAGACCACTACGAGTCGTGGCGCCAACGAGTGTGAAAGGGTTTAGATCTATTTGAATCGAACGAGCTGACGGTCCCTTGTCGATCATGATATCAATGCGGTAGTCCTCCATGGCTGAATAAAGGTATTCCTCTACGACGGGTGACAAACGGTGGATCTCATCAATGAAGAGTACGTCATTCTTCTCCAGAGAGGTGAGAATTCCAGCGAGATCACCTGGCTTGTCCAATACTGGACCAGATGTAATCTTGAAGCCCACACCTAACTCGTTGGCGATGATGTTGCTGAGGGTGGTCTTGCCCAATCCGGGAGGGCCGTGCAGCAAGGTATGGTCAAGGGGTTCGCCACGGTATTTGGCGGCCTCGACAAACACTTCCAGATTCTCCACGACCTTTTTCTGGCCACTGAAGTCAGAGAAACTTAGAGGGCGCAGCGCGTTCTCGAAGTCTTTCTCGCCTTGGGAGAACCGTTCTTCGCGTATGTCAAAATCCTCGTCCATCATATGAATCACTTGCTATCGCTTGCAAAAGTACAAAATAATCCGCAAACCATGTTATTTTACTTGTGTTTTTTGCGGATGTGTTATCACAATTTTAGGTTGACCGCGCCAAATAATAACCTTTATGCCATACAGCTCACAAATACCATGTACAAAGACTTTCCCGATTCGCCAAAATCACGCTGCCTCAACAAAAAAGAGATTCTTTTCTTTTGTCATGTTTCCGACTTTTCCTAATTTTGCCTATTGAAATGAATTAATACAGAATGATATGCTTAAGATTTTACAGCAGACAAGTCGTTGGCTGGCTTCCAATGCCTCTTTCTTCATAATTGCAGTAGCTGTATTCACCTTTTTGATACCGGGTGTGTTTGGATGGGTGAGAGGGAATACCCAGACGATAATCCTCGGTATGATTATGCTGACGATGGGTTTGACACTGACCACCGACGACTTTAGGATACTTGCCCGGCGCCCGTTGGATATCCTTGTCGGTGCCTGTGCACAATTCCTGATTATGCCTTGTGTGGCATGGTTGTTGGTGCGCGTATTCCGTCTGGAACCGGCGCTAGCATTAGGTATTCTACTTGTAGGTTGCTGTCCGGGTGGGGTGTCGAGTAATATTATGTCGTATCTCTGTCATGGCGATGTGGCTTTCTCGGTAGGTATGACTTGTGCCTCTACATTATTAGCGCCGGTAATGACCCCTTTATTGATGGAGCTGACAGCCGGAGCAATCATTGAAATTGATGCCATTGGGATGTTCTTGAATATCTTAATTGTGACGATTATTCCCGTTGGAATCGGTTGCTTCCTGAACTATACCTATTCTCATCGGAAGAGTTTCCCGACCGTCCAGTCACTAATGCCCGGGGTGAGTGTTATCTGTCTTGCCTGTATCGTCGGCGGTGTCATCTCTACGGTTCACGATGCCTTGATTGCCCGCGGACTGTTACTTTTTATATGGACCTTTGCTGTGGTGTTCTGCCATAACTCATTGGGTTATCTGTTGGGATGGACCTCGGGCTACCTGGCCAAGTTCAATACAGCCAAGAAACGGACAATCTCCATTGAGGTTGGCATGCAGAATGCTGGCCTTGCCACGGTACTGGCCAGCACGTTCTTTGCTGTACAGCCACTCTCCATCCTGCCCTGTGCCATTTCTTGTGCTTGGCATAGCGTCAGCGGTACCATTCTGGCAGGTCTTTTCCAGAAATGGGATGAACGAAAAATGCCAGACTGACTGTCTGACACTTCTTCGTTTATCTGATGCCTCCGCCGAAACCTCCTCCGGAAGAGCCTCCGCCTCCGCCCCATGAGGCATGACCACCGCCTCCCGCGGCGCGGGCCTCCCGTTCGGCCTTGCTCATGGCAGCACGGGTGGTACTGGAGTGCATCGTTGAGTAGATCAATGGTAGGGTCATGTCGTCGGCCATCTGACCAGCCACCTGATCCATATTGAAGTATTCAGGGTTGATCTTCTTCATGTCTTTGATTACCTGGTCGGCAATGCCGAAGAGCGTAGCAAATATCATATAGTCTTTCCACAGCGATACCTCTTGCACATGGCGCTCGTCAAGCAGTGAGAATTCCTTGAGGAATTTCTTCAGTCCGAATACTTGTCGTACTTTGTCAGATCGCTTTTTATAGGCTCTGATATTTGTCTTCGTATGCAGGGTATTGATAAACGAGTCGGTGAGGCTCTCGTTATAGCTGCTTTTCATGAACGATTTCAACTCTCTCGGCTCGAGGACTGTGTCTTTGCCTGCCGCCATCTTGAAGATTTGGTGTACCTTCCGCAGTAGGAGTGGTTGCTGGTCGTAGTGCTTCAACTCGTGAATGACGAAATTCTGAACGCTCTTTCCTTTGGCATTCAGACTCTGTTCGATACTGATGGCGCCCATGTTGATAAGCTTCAGGATGCAGGCTGAAAGCAGGTTGTTGTAGTCGGTACCGAAATACCGGTAAGCGTTCAGCATATCGTTAGCTTGCTGGAGGTTCCCCTTCAAGGGGATATCGCGATACCAGAGTAGATCCTTGAATGCTTTTTTGCGTGCGCGCCAAACATAAAAGAGGTACCAAAGACCGCCGAGGATAGGCACAACCAAGAAACTAAGGACAAAGACGACAAAGATAATGGTGTCTTCCATCGTCCACTCGTCATCACTGTTATAATCACTACCCTCGAAGGCACGCTCCTTGAGCTCTTCAAAACTGCCGTCGTTAACGATGGCAGGTTCGAACAGTCCTTTGTTGAAACGTGCCATGACAATCATTGCACTATTACTGCCGAATGGCTCACTGGTCTCTGCCACGATTTGGTTATTGTCGAAACGCACTTCGCCTTGATAACGGAAGCCCCAGATGCCTGCGTTCTCGGCACTGAAAGACAGGCCGTTTTCTGCTTGTATAATCAACTTAACATGGTTGGGATAGGGTGATATTCCCTGTGCCACGAACGTATAATTAAACCCGTCGGCATCGCTGAAGCCTCTCAACAGTTGGCTGACGGTGTAGCTCGTCGTATAGGTACGACTGCCGCTCTCACCGAGTCCCCAACAAAGTTCGTAACCGTCGTGTTTAGTGACAATACCGCATTTCCCGGCTTTCCAACTACGGCTTTGTTCGGTATCCCAGTCACCTATATTAGTGTATTTTGCTCCGGTCTCGTCAGTTACCTGCAGATCACGTATCTCACTGCCGTTCAGATGACCGACAATGATATAACACTCAGTCCCCTCAGACTCGATGCTCATCTGGCGGGTCTCGGTGATATGGGCATCACCGTTCTTGCTCAGTATCACGCAGATGCTCAGGTCGTGAAGCTGAGGGCGGGCGCTTAAAGAAAAAAAGGTAAAAAGGTAAAAGGGTAAAACAATAATTACCTTTTTAAATAATGGAGAGAAATTCATTTTCGTCTTTACGTTTTTACCTTTTTATTCTTTTACTTCTTAAATGCTTCATCGAGATTAGGATAGCTCTTCTTTTGCTCTTCGTCGACTTTCAGGTATTCTTTCTGGTCGAAATGAAGCATGGAGGCGACGATACTAGACGGCCACTGGCGCACCATGCGGTTCATCTTTGTGGCTGTGTCGTTGTAGATCATGCGTGACATACGTACATTCTCCTCATATTGCTTCATGCCTTGCTGAGCCTCGTTGTAGAGGTCACTGGCTTTCAGTTCTGGATAGCGTTCAAATACCACATTCAACTTACCCATCATTTCTCCGAGCAAGTTGGCCTGTTCGTTGATAGCGGCAGGTGTGTTGGCAGTTGCTCCACTATTACCGCCACGGGCTTGAACAGCTTGGATAATGGTTTCCGATTCATGCTTAGCATACTGTGCTGCCGTCTTTGCCAGAGCAATCACCGCGTCGAAACGGGAGTTAAGTTGTACCTCAATCTGACTGAGGGCATTTTTGCACAATTCATCAAGACCAACCAGCGTGCGCTGGGTAGAGATAAAATAACCAATGACGATAACCGCCAAAACGATGATAATAATTAGTACTGTCATAATATTAATAATATGGTTCTTTGGCGGCAAAGATACGAAGAAGTGATTGAAAAGCAAAGAAAAAACGTTTTTTTCTTTGCTTTTTCGATAGAAAGAATCCTTTTCGAACTGATTTTTAAGTTCTTCTTCAGAATCATGCAGATTTAAGATTATAATTTGTATATTTGCAGACGCAATACACATGTCCCTAACTGTAGCCATTACTAATAAAACATACAAAAGATGAGAAAACAATTATTCGTGGCGCTGCTGACTATTGTCTGCCAGGGCGTCATTGCTACGACGGCTTCTCTTCAGGAAACAGTCGTGAGTCCTGCTGACCCACATATCCAGTATGTGGGGCGTATATGTTTTGCTAATCCGGAGCGTCCAGCATTCAACTATCCTGGTATTCAGATCACGGCATCCTTTGAAGGTACGTCGTTGAAGATGAAGGCAAAGCCGGGCAGTGGCTATTTTATGGCACAGATCGATCAGGCGGAACCGTTCAAGGTCTCGTTCATGGGTAAGAAAGACTCAGTAGTGACGCTGGCAACGGCACTGCCCAATGCTCAACATACCGTCCGTTTGATGTATGCCATCGAAGGCTACGAACTCTACCCTGAGTTTTGGGGCTTTGTGATTGATCCGGGATGCCGCCTTCTCAAGGCACCGGCTCTACCGGAAAGAAAGATAGAATTCATCGGTAATTCAATTACTTGTGGTTATGGTATTGAGGGAGAGAGTGAGCGTGAACATTTCGAGTATGAAACAGAGAATCATTATTATTCATATGCTTCTTTGACGGCGCGAACTCTTGACGCGCAACATTGGGTGGTGGCACGTAGCGGTATCGGAGCCTATCGGAATTATGGTGGTCCAAGAGCAGGCACGCCCGATTCAAATATGCCAGTACAGTATGAGTATACCGGCTATGCGTTGAAGTCAGATTTACGGAAGAACGGTGGCATTGATGGGGAAAGATGGGATTTTTCCCGTTGCCGTCCTGATGTGATATGCATCAATCTCGGTACCAATGATCTCTCGACTAATAACTATGACACAACGCTGCTGAAGCAGGGCTACCATAGGCTACTTACAAAGGTTCGACAACATAATCCTAAGGCTAAGATTGTGTTCCTTTGCGGTTCTATGCTTGACGGGAAGGAATTGGAGATTGCTCGCCAGCTACTTGATGAGGTGACAGTCGAGGCGCGAAAGAGTGGTGACATGCAATTGTACCGCTTTGATTTCACCCCGCAGACGGGTGACCTCGGCTATGGTAGCGATTGGCATCCAAGCCTCTTGCAGCATCAAAAAATGGCAGCCGAATTGACTGCCTTTTTGAGTTCATTGATGAACTGGTTTTGACGCTTAGCGCTGAGCAAAGAACAGACCATCGTTAGCGGTCATCTGTGCTTCGAAAACACCTTGTTTATTCAGCGTGAAGTTCTTTTGTTCCCCGTTCACGTCTATACTGATACTCTGACCATCGGCGTTGAAGCGGAACAACTCTTTTGTGACGCCATTTTGGGAGATTGCCCAACTGTTGGAAGCCTTGTCATAGGTCAGCAGGGTCACCTCTCCATCAGGAGCCGTCACCTCATAGCCGTTCTTCAAGGTCTTTACAGCATAGAACTTGCCGTCTTCACCAAGTACATTCCGGGTCTTACCAATGTTTGAGGCCATGGGGTTGTCACCGCTCCAGAACTCGATCGTGTTGAGGACAACGGCATCGACAAATAATGTGATACCGCCTACGATAGGCATCAGGAAGAAACCTACAATTGCGTTCACATACTTGTTGCTAGTCATGGTTTTTTGCCAGTGGGCGTACTTGTTGAATAAACTGAAAGAGCCGATGCATGAACTGGATAGAAGACTACCAGCCATGAGGCATGCCATTACTTTCAAACTAATTTTCTTCATGTGATAATACATTTTTAGGGTTTATAATGTTGACCCGAGAAGGGTTCTCGTGTCTTCAAGTATCTGCAGCAACTCGTCGGTCGTTTCTGCGCGTAACATGGCGATACGTGTCTGTCGGAAGTCAGGAATACCTTTGAAGATTGGCGTGGCGGCTAGATGTCTTCTAGTGTGAAGGATGCCGCGCTTCTCGTCGATACGCTCAACGTTAATGTGCAACAATTCTTCCAGGATGTCGAGTTTTTGGTTGAAGTCAAGGGGAATGGTGTTGCAGTTGTCCAATACGTCGCGTACCTCTTTGAAGATCCAAGGGCGTCCAAAAGTAGCCCTGCCAATCATGATGGCATCGACACCAAAGTCCTCAAAAGCTTTCTGTGCTTCTTGTGGTGAGGTGATATCACCATTGCCGATAATGGGAATATGAATTCTAGGGTTGCGCTTCACGGATCCGATAAGGGTCCAGTCGGCACTGCCCGTATACATTTGTGAACGTGTGCGACCATGGATGGTCAGCGCTTGGATACCGCAGTCCTGCAGTTGTTCCGCTAGTTCGGTGATAATCAGTTGTTCATGATTCCAACCTAGCCGAGTCTTCACTGTCACGGGCAACTTCACGGCATCCACCACCTTCCGGGTAATCTCCAACATTTTCGGAATATTCTGTAGCATTCCTGCCCCAGCACCCTTGCCTGCGACTTTCTTTACCGGACAACCGAAATTCAGGTCAATCACATTGGGACCTGCCTGTTCCACGATTTGGGCGGCTTCTACCATGGCGTCGACATCTCGACCGTAGATTTGGATACCTACGGGGCGTTCTTCGTCACTGATAGTCAATTTCTGAATGGTCGATTTTACGTCGCGGATTAGTGCCTCGGCACTCACGAACTCCGTATATACCATGGAAGCCCCAAACCGCTTGCACAACAGTCGGAAACCGATATCCGTCACGTCCTCCATAGGAGCCAAGAACACTGGGCGAGGACCAAATTCCACATTTCCAATCTTCATCTTGGTTGCAAAGATACAAAAATATTTATGGCTTTAGACAGATAAGAATGAAATTAATGTAAAACAATCAAATTTTTCGTTTTTTCTTGGAGATTCGGATTCCATTTGTTATCTTTGCACAACTAATTACAAATCTTAAATTGACACTATGGAACAACTGCTTCATTATGTGTGGAATCATAGGCTGTTCCCGTTGAAGGAACTGTTGACAAGCGACGGTCAGACCGTCGAAGTAATTGACCCTGGACTGCACAACCATAACGCAGGCCCAGATTTTTTTAATGCGAAGGTGAGGATAGGACGGACACTATGGGTGGGAAATGTGGAGATCCACGATAAGTCGTCCGACTGGTATGTCCATGGTCACGACAAGGATCAACGTTACGATAATGTTATTCTACATGTGGCGGGGGTGCTTGACGCGGAGGTGATGAACACCCATGGGGAGTTTGTCCGACAGATGCAACTCGACGTTCCCGATGTCGTCAAGGCACATTATACGGAATTGCTGAAGACCGATAGCTATCCGCCCTGTTACAAGGTGATTCCAGAACTGACGCGATTGACTGTCCATGCGTGGATGGCGGCACTCCAGACAGAACGCTTGGAACAGAAAACGGAAGCCATACGACAACGTGTGGAGCTGTGTGACGGCTCATGGGAGGACGCTTATTTTATGACCTTGGCTAGAAACTACGGCTTTGGTATCAATGGAGATGTATTTGAGCGGTGGGCACAGCATATTCCACACGGCACCGTCGCCCATCACTGCGATAATCTTTTTCAAATCGAGGCAATCTTTTTGGGACAGGCAGGTCTGTTGGAACTAGAGGCAATCCCCGACTATTATCAGAAAGAAGCGCTCAACGAGGGATATTTCTCCAAGCTGCGTAATGAGTATCTCTATTTGGCTCATAAATTCTCCATGCAGCCAATGGATTTCCGTCTCTGGCGCTTCCTCAGGCTTCGCCCTCAAAACTTCCCGCATATCCGCCTATCCCAGTTGGCAAACCTCTATTACCAACAGAAGACAGGTTTGGAGCAACTCGTAACATGCGAGACTGTCGAACAACTGATGGAACAACTCAGCTCACAAGTCACCCCATATTGGGAAACACACTACACTTTTGGGTCTGTCAGTAGTCGCAACGAGAAACACCTCGCCTATGGATCACTGAATCTGTTGATGATCAATACCGCCATCCCCATGCTATTCGCCTATGGCCGTCATAGTTCGAAGAAGGCTCTCTGTAATCGTGCCTTCGACTTTTTAGAACAGTTGAAGGCAGAGAACAATTATATCATTCGGATGTGGCAGCAAGTAGGATTACCTGTTGAGACGGCCGGTGATTCACAGGCCCTTATTCAACTGAAGAAGGCATATTGCGACAGGAAAGACTGTCTCCGCTGCCGCTTTGGCTATGAATATTTGAAGAGAAAATAAACCTAAAAAATGGAAGAAGAAATTTTTTACACCATGGCGTTGACGCGCCTGACAAACTTCAACTACCAACAGGCGCTGGAACTCTACCGGATGGTTGGTAGTGCCTTGAAGATTTATGAACATCGCCATGATATAGGTGATGTAGTGGATGACTGTTCGCCTCGACTGATAGAGGCACTGAAAGATTGGGACGAGCCGATGCGACGTGCGGAGCATGAGATGACCTGGATCCAGGAGCACGGCATCCGAGCCTTGACCCTTGCCGACGATGATTACCCGCGTCGACTCACGGAATGTCCGGATGCACCGCTTGTTCTCTATTATAAAGGGTGTGCAGACCTAAACCAGATGCGGATCATCAGCATGGTGGGCACCCGGCAGGCAACCATCTATGGACAAGATCTTATTCGTCGGTTTGTCAGCGACCTGCGTCGATATTGTCCACAAGTGCTCATTGTCAGTGGACTCGCCTATGGCATTGATATCATGGCTCATCGTCAGGCATTAGAGTGTGGCTATGAGACCATCGGCGTATTGGCGCATGGCCTCGATCAGATTTATCCCTACCGACATAGGGAGACTGCTGCACAGATGTGTGATTATGGTGGTTTGCTCACGGAGTTCATGACGCAAACCAATGCCGACAAACCGAATTTCGTCCGTCGTAACCGTATCGTGGCAGGTATGGCTGATGCGACGATCCTTGTGGAGAGTGCCGCCAAAGGCGGGGGGTTGATCACTTGTGAAATTGCGCAGAGCTACAACCGTGGAGTCTTTGCTTTTCCTGGTAATATTGGTCAACCGTGTTCCGAGGGCTGTAATAATCTCATCCGTGATAATGGTGCGTCTTTGATTACCTGTGCTAACGATTTTATCATGGCTATGGATTGGCAGGATGAGGCGCACTGCCGACAGGCTACTGTCGATGGTATTGAACGGAATCTCTTTCCGGACCTATCACCGGAGGAACAACAGATTGTTTTCCTTCTACAGAAAATCAACGATTTACAATTGAATACTCTCAGCGTGAAGACAGGCATCTCCATCGGCCAACTCACAGGACTGTTATTCCAACTAGAGATGAAAGGGGTGGTGCGCTCTCTTGCCGGGGGGATGTATCATCTGCTGAAATGAAAAAGGAAGGGTGTAGTCACGGCATACTTCTTTCTTTGTTGTACTCCCATACACCAAGCAGGACTTTTCGAAAAAATCCTGCTTGGTGCTTTTAAGATATGTGATTTTAATGCTGTTTTTGTTTTTTTATGTCGTAATTCATATGTTTTGTAAGCGAAAAGCACTATCTTTGCAGCGTTTTAATTAGATGGGAATATGAAAATAGCTTTGATCGGCTACGGCAAGATGGGTAAGATGATTGAACAGATAGCCCTTGATCGTGGTCATGAGATTGTGAGTATTGTTGACATTGATAACCAACAGGACTTCGATAGTCCAGAGTTCGCTTCGGCTGACGTGGCTATTGAGTTCACGGCTCCTCAGGCAGCCTATGGTAATTATCAGAAAGCATGGGCCAAGGGTGTCAAGGTGGTCAGCGGCTCTACGGGTTGGATGAAGGAGCATGGCGATGAGGTGCGTAAGGCCTGCAGCGATGGTAAGACACTCTTCTGGGCCTCAAACTTCAGCATTGGTGTGGCCATCTTCTCAGCCGTAAACCGTTATCTGGCCAAGATTATGAACCAATTCCCGCAGTATGATGTAGAGATGGAGGAAACGCACCATGTGCATAAACTCGACCATCCTAGTGGTACTGCCATCACCTTAGCTGATGAAATCGTGGAAAATATCGATCGTAAGGAGGCGTGGAAGGAGGATACGACAGACAAGAAGTATCTCCGTGTGGATCATATCCGCCGTGGAGAGGTACCAGGCATCCATACGGTCCGTTATGATTCTGAGGCAGACTTGATAACTATCACCCATGATGCTCATAATCGTAAAGGCTTTGCTCTCGGAGCAGTTTTGGCTGCAGAATATACAAGGGATCATCAGGGTTTGCTAACGATTAGCGATATGTTTAAATTTTGAAACGTAGGTTAATATATTAATAGGTTGCAACTTGCCGAAATATCATTGCGTCAAACCTGTGTGAATATTATTATCGATAATGGTAAAAAAGAAAGAATTCAATCCTAAGGTACAGTGGGCAAAGTTTATTGTCGTACTGATACTTTATCTGCTTTTCTTGTGTTGGGTCAAGAGTTGGTGGGGACTCCTCGTGGTACCTTTTATCTTTGATGTCTATATCACGAAGAAGATCAAGTGGCAATGGTGGAAGGAAGCTGAGAGGCCCGTGAAGTTCATCATGTCGTGGGTCGATGACCTCGTGTTCGCCCTCGTGGCCGTTTATTTCATCAATCAGTTTTTTTTCCAGAACTACGTGATACCATCGAGCTCTTTGGAGAAATCGCTGTTGACGGGTGACTATTTGTTTGTGTCGAAAGTCTCCTACGGACCCCGTATCCCGCAGACCCCGTTGACGATGCCGCTGACCCAGCACACCTTGCCCGTGGTGGAGTGCAAGAGCTATTTCGACTGGCCCCATTGGGACTACCGTCGTGTAAAAGGTTTAGGTAAAGTGCAACTGAATGATATCGTGGTCTTTAATTTCCCTGCCGGCGATACGCTCTGCTCGTCACCTAAATGGCAGGCGCAAGATTACTATCAGTTGTGCTATGGCATCGCCTACCAGATCTATCCAAACCGTCCTAACCCTGACTCTATGACAGCAGAGGAACGGATGAGATATTTTGAGACGCTCTATGAGACCGGACGTTACGAGTTATGGCATAACCGGGGTGAGTATGGTGAGATTATTACACGTCCAGCCGACCGTCGCGAAAACTACGTGAAGCGTTGTGTGGGACTGCCTGGACAAACACTCCAGATTAAGGATCGCATTGTATATCTCGACGGGAAAGCTAATAAAGAGCCTGAGAACGTGCAGTACACCTACTATGTCAAGCTACGACAGGGAATTCCCGACGATTTGATGCAGGAACTGGGTATCTCCATGGAAGATTTGACGAGTTTGAACACGGCTGGTTATATGCCACTGACGAATAAAGCTGTCACGGTCTTACAGGCACGGAAAGATATCGTAGAGAGCATAACTCTGAATAGAGAGGCGGGCGATCTGGATATCTATCCGCTGAACGGCAACAAACACTGGACACGTGACAATTACGGACCCGTCTGGATTCCGAAAAAAGGAGAATCCATCGAACTGACTCTGGACAACCTTCCTATTTATGAGCGACCTATCAAGGTGTATGAGAATAATAACCTTGAGGTACGCGAGGGGAAAATTTTGATTAACGGACAGGAGGCAAAACGTTATATCTTTAAGCTTGATTATTACTGGATGATGGGTGACAATCGCCACAATTCCGCCGATTCGCGCTATTGGGGCTTTGTGCCTGAGGATCATATTGTGGGAAAGCCGATCTTCATCTGGTGGTCGAGCGATCCAGACCGTCGGGGCCTGAGCGGTATACGATGGAATCGTCTTGGTCGTTTTGTAGATGGAATCAAATAGCCGACAGCCATTATCCACTACATACTTCGGGCCAGTACAGTGGTATCAGCGACTGTGCCAACCTGAACAGGTGTGGATAGAACGGTGGGAGAGTTTCCAGAAGCAGACGCTTCGCAATCGCTGTCTCATCGCATCGGCTAATGGTGTACAGGCACTCACGGTGCCTGTAGAGCATTCTGCAGGCAACTGTCTCGTTAAGGATGTCCGTATCAGTGATCACGGTAACTGGCGTCATCTGCATTGGAATGCCTTGCGGAGCGCTTATGGTAAGTCACCCTTCTTTGACTATTACGAAGATGATCTCCATCCTTTTTTTGAAAATATCCATCCTAATCGTTGGGCCTATCTATTCGACTTTAATGAGGCCATCCGTGAGAAAATGTGCGAATTGATCGATATTCATCCGGTTGTCTCTTATACGACAACATTTGTCCAAGGTGGTCTGACCGATGCAGAGGCATTGCCTGTTGGGGAAATAACTGCTTCCTTCAAACCTTATTATCAGGTATGGCAGGAGAAGCATGGCTTCCTTCCAAATCTCTCCATTCTCGACCTGCTCTTTAATATGGGACCGGAGAGCATTTTCTATCTTTGAAATATAGGGATGATACATATTTGAAACAATTTACAACGTTGATTATCATCCTTTCCGTTTTTTCTTCTTATCTTTGCAGCGTCTATTTGCTACCCTTATGAAGAAATTTGTATTGCTGGCGCTGTGTTTCATGTCATGTCTTATATCAATGGGACAGATGAGGCATTTCTATACTTCGGATAAACTGTCGAGTAACACAATCAATCACATCTGTCAAGATAAGTCAGGCTATATTTGGATTGGTACAGAGTATGGCTTGAACAAATATGACGGCTATCGGTTCACCAACTACCTGAATGATAAGAATAATCCCCATAGTATCAGTAGCAACAACGTTACGACCTTATTTGTCGATCGAAAAGGTACTCTGTGGGTGGGTACAAGTGTCGGTCTAGTGAGATATAATGATGCAAACGATAACTTTGAAAGGATTTCGCTTACCGAGCGGGCCCCTCATCGGGTAAATGACATGGTGCAGGAAGATGATGATCATCTGCTGATAGGTACTGCTGGCTACGGTCTATTCAGGTTAGATGTGAATACCTGGGAAGTAGAGACGCTCGAAGGCTATGCACAGGGCGATACCGATTTTTTTAGTCATATCCACATTGATAGCTGGGGGAATTTCTGGAAGGCAGGTTCTGGATCGACATTCTCTTGTCGGCGACCGGACAAGAGCGTTCGTGTGTTTGAGTCACCCTATGGGACTGTGACGGCCTTCCTAAACTATGAGGACGGTCTGCTGATGGTGTGTCAGAACGGTCTTCTCTTCTATCGTAGCGGACAACTTATTCCTGATTTCATCGATGTCTCTGTGTTGGGTGGCGAGACTGTACAGTTTCGTACGGCACTATGTGATAGGAAAGGAAACGTCTTTATCGGTACGATGGGGAAAGGATTGTGCATGATTCCTCGGGGAGAGCACCGTCTGCAGCGCTATGAGCATACTAGTTCGTCGTTCGATCTGAATACTTCCAATGCATGGGCGTTGTTCGAGGATAATCAGGACAATCTGTGGGTGGGCTGTCTGCGCCGTGGTCTGTTGATGCTACCGCAGCGAGAACCGCAGTTCAGCACATGGCGATTCTCTGCACAGAATGTCAGCATTGGCGGCTCTGTGACCACCATCTGTTCAGGTGATGACGGCACAACGTGGTGTGCCGTGCAGAACAACGGTATCTATGGCTTCGATGCCAACGGAAAAATTGTGGCACATCCGACATCGCCGTCTGGTACCTATTCCATCTTCCGTGACAGTCGGGGAAACTACTGGCTCGGAACGGGCAGGGGACTATATGCTTATAATCCTCTGACTGGTGTATACCATCAGGAGGTCAGTATCAGTAGTAACTATATTAATGCCTTGGTTGACGACGGTCGGGGGCATTTGTTCTTTTCCACATACTCGAAAGGTTTTTATTCCTATGATTTGAACACTGGTGAACTGCGTAATTTCAATATGTTCCAAGAGGATGGTGAGCGAGGGCGACTACATAACAACTGGGTGATGTCATTGTTAGTAGATACTCAGGGGATGTTGTGGATAGGGACCTCGTCTAACCTGTGCTGTTATGATCCGTTGAATGATACCTTCCGCCCCTATGGATGGGAAGTGTTGTTGGAAGGAAAGTCCGTAACATCTATCTATGAGGATAGTCAGCACCGCATCCTGGTTGGCACCGCTGATGGACTCTATCTGTATGACAAAAAGAAAGGAGATGTAATGGCTTTTCCTGGATCGGAAGTTCTGGCCAATAAAGTGGTGTGTGGTATGGCACAGGATCGCTTTGGTGATTTATGGTGTAGCACATCAATGGGTATCTGGCAATACCAGCGCGACCGACACCGTTTCATCGCCCATGTCTATGGCAATGGACTGGTCTCCCGTGAATATATCAGTGGAGTGGTGATGGCAGGTGCTGACGGTACGGTGTATTTTGGCATCAGCGAGGGCATTACCTCCTTCCAGCCGGCTGCTCTACGTGCCAGTCATCCGAAGCCGGGTGTTGTCCACTTGACAGGTCTGCTCATCGGTGGTAATCCGGTCAACTGTAATACTTTGTCCGATGGAGTACACGTGACAACTGAACCATTGGCAGAGAGCCATTACTTCACTCTCTCCTATCTCGACAACGCTTTTACTATGGAGTTCTCGTTGTTCAACTATGCTAATACTGAGAATGTTATCTACGAATACCGACTGAACGGGGCGAAGGAGTGGGCACAGACGGCAGCAGGTACGAATGTTGTGTCGTTCAACCATCTGCAGCCAGGAGCTTATACCCTCGAGGTGCGTGCCTATGATAATGGTACCTATACTGAGCCTGAGGTTTACCACCTCATAGTCAAGGCACCATGGTATCGTTCCTCCTGGGCCTATGTGATTTATATTCTGGTCTTACTGAGTTTACTGGCAGCAATGTTGTGGCTTTATATCCGTCGTCGCCGTCAAGAACTCGACGAAGAGAAGATGAAATTCCTTATCAATGCCACTCACGACATCCGTTCGCCGTTGACACTGATAATGAGTCCGCTTCACAAACTGATGAGGCGCGATCTCGACAGCGATGTAAAGGCAGAGCTGAAGACCATCGAACATAATGCCCAACGGGTGCAGAATCTTGTCAATCAGATTCTTGATATCCGGAAGATTGACAAGCAGCAGATGAAGCTACAGTGTCAGCCGACGGACATGGTACAATATGTAGGGAATATCCTGAAGTCGTATGAGTATACCGCTCGGGAACGGAATATGGAGTTTCGCTATGTGCCGGCTCTTGACTCTCTGGAGGTTTGGCTTGACCGGACGGCCCTCGACAAGGTGGTCGACAACTTATTGTCGAACGCTTTTAAATATACCTATGACGGTGGTGTCATCGAGGTTCGCGTCGACAAGGGAGACGATGATACGGCTGTGCTGCAGGTCATGGACAATGGTATGGGAATCAAGGGTGATGTGCGGAAGATTTTCGACCGTTTCTATCAGGGTAGCACGTCGCGTACACTTCATATAGAGGGGACGGGCATCGGACTGAACCTCTGCAAGATGATGGTCGAAATGCATCACGGAACCATCGAGGCGGCCAATCGTGAAGAAGGACAAGGAAGTATCTTTACGGTCCGCTTGCCACTTGGCAGTGCACATCTTGCCAAGGATGAGATGCTTGAGGCTAGTGAGACTGGCCATACGATGAAGATGAAGCCACAGTCGAGTTATCGGGTGATGGTGGTCGATGATGATGCGGAAATCGGCAACTACATCTCTCAGGAACTTGGCAGCTATTATCATATCACCGCGGTGACCTGTGGTCGTCAAGCTCTGCATAAGCTGTTGGCAGCCGCTCCGGATCGCCAGTATGATCTGGTGGTCAGCGACGTAATGATGCCTGAGATGGATGGTTTCACGATGTTGCGGATGATAAAGACGAACATGAATCTCAGCCATATCCCTGTGGTGATGCTCACATCGAAGTCGGATGTGGCTAACCGTCTGGAGGGTTTGGAAAAGGGAGCTGATGCTTTTTTGGCTAAACCGTTCGACATGAACGAACTGCATGTGATCATCAATAATCTCATCAGTAAGAACCTCCGTTTGAAGGGAAAGTACTCCGGTAGCCAGCAACAGAAGGATAAGCTGGAGGAAAAGAAGGTCAAAGGCAATGACGAAATGCTCATGGAACGGGTCATGAAAGTAATCAACGAACATCTCTCCGACAGTGACTTTAATGTAGAGATGCTGACAGCGAAAGTAGGTATCAGCCGAGCTCAACTTCATCGTAAAATGAAAGAGATGACGGGTTTGTCTATCAGTGAATTCATCCGTAATATCCGTCTAGAGCAGGCGGTGCGTCTGTTGAAGGAACAGAAAATCAATGTAACACAGGTTGCCTACACCGTCGGTTTTAGTAACTTGGCACATTTCTCTACCGTATTCCGTAAGCAATTTGGAGTCTCTCCCACGGAATATGTGGACCAAATTATGCAGGACGAAACAAAATAACAACGAAACGAAACATACGTACAAGCCATGAAACGCAAATCTGCTTATCTTTGCAGCAGATTTTTCTTAAAATTTTATATTATTAACTAATCAAAACCAAAACGTATGAGTTTCAAAGCAAAGAAAACAGCCATGTTGGTCGGATTGTGCTTTTGGGGCATGATTTCCGCACAGCAGGCTTTGGCAGCTACTGAATCTGTAGCTTCCGTTCAGCAAACGAAGCAGGTTACTGGTCAGGTCTCGGACTCTCAGGGTCCGCTGATTGGTGCCACGATCATGGAGAAAGGTACTAATAATGGTACGGTTACTGATTTCGAAGGTAACTTCTCACTCAATGTCAAGCCGGGCGCAACGCTCGTCATCTCTTATGTCGGTTATGAGACCCAGGAACTCAAGGCCGGTGATAATATGCGTGTGAACCTTAAAGAAGATGGTCACCTAGTCAACGAGGTGGTGGTTATCGGTTATGGTACGCAGCGTCGTGAGGCCGTGACCGGTTCTGTAGCCAACATCGGTGGCGAGAAACTGAATCAAATCGCAGCCACCAATGCTGCTCAGGCCCTGCAGGGTCGTGTAGCTGGTGTGCTTATGACACAGACCTCTTCACAACCTGGTGCTGAGATGCAGATCCGCATCCGTGGTCAGCGCTCATTGAGTGCTTCTAACGACCCGCTGATTGTACTCGATGGTATCCCCTTCATGGGCAAGTTGTCAGATATCAACCCCACAGACATTAAGTCGATGGACATCCTGAAGGATGCTTCTGCAACCGCTATCTACGGTTCTCGTGGTGCCAATGGTGTGATTATCATCACAACTGCCAAGGGTAACCAGGGTACACCTGCCAAGGTGAGCTATAACGGCTATGTGAGCTTTAAGACTCTCTTCCACAAGTATCCTATGATGGATGGTCCCACCTTCCAGAAGATGCGTGATTATGCCGGACTTTACCAAAACTCCGAGGATGAGAACGTGAAAGACTTTGACTGGCAGGATGAGTTCTATAAGACAGGTGTTAGCCATAATCACGATGTAAGCGTTGCCGGTGGTACACAGGGCGGCAGCTACAGTTTTGGTGCTGGTTACTATCATGATGAGGCTGTTGTTCCTACACAGGGCTACGATCGTCTTAGTTTGCGTGCAAACTTCGATCAGACTGTTGGTAAGTGGTTCCGCTTTGGCTTGACCACCAATAACAGTTTCCGTAACTCTAAGGGTTCTAACATGAACCTCTATAAGGTTCTGAGTATGAGCCCGATTTCTAGTCCGTATAATGCCGACGGCACAACTAAGCGCCTGATTACTCTGCCAGCTGACCAGCAGTGGGTACTCACCAAGGATATTGCTGAGCAAATCGAGGACAACTGGCTTAATGAGAAGAAAGGTATTGGTTCTTACAACACTCTCTTCGCTGAGGTGAAGTGTCCGTGGGTGGAGGGCCTGAGCTATCGCATCAACGTTGGTCTGAACTTCCGTTCTGAGAAGACGGGTATCTTTACAGGTAAGGGTATTGACAACTCTAATCCCGACTATCGCAGTTCAGGTTCTGTCATTGATAACCAGACCCGTAACTGGGCTGTTGAGAATATCCTCACATACGACCGCACTTTCGCTGAGAAGCACAACATTAACGTCGTAGGTATGTACTCTGCTGAGCAGACTACATTCGAGCAGGGAGGCTATCAGGGTGTTGATATTCCCGCAGAGTACTTCCAGTATTATTATCTCGGTTCTGCTCTGGGCGATAAGAACATCCAGAGTGAGAATTATTGGCAGAGTGGTCTGATCTCTTGGATGGGTCGTGTGATGTACTCTTATGATAATAAGTATATGCTGTCAGTTGCTCTCCGTTCCGACGCTTCTTCTCGTCTGGCCAAGGGTCATCAGTGGCATACCTATCCCGCTATCAGCGCAGGTTGGAATATCGCCCGTGAAAGCTTTATGGAGAACCTCACCTGGATTGACAACCTGAAACTTCGCGTTGGTTATGGTGAGACCTCTAACCAGAGTATCAATCCGTATTCTACCCTCGGTGGACTCGGTACACTCGACTATAACTTCGGTTCTACCTATCTGACTGGTTACTATGTAAACTCACTGCCAAACACAGAATTGGGTTGGGAGTACAGTAAGACTTGGAACTTCGGTCTTGACTTCTCGCTCTTCAATGGTCGTCTCTCGGGATCGTTCGAATACTATATCCAGAAGACCAATGATATTCTTCTTGATGTTTCTCTGCCGTCAACTGCAGGTGTGAACAGCTTTACAGGAAATATCGGTAACACCGAGAATAAGGGATTTGAGTTCACATTGAATGGTATCATCATCGACAATAAGAACGGCTGGAACTGGGAGGCTGGTATCAACCTCTACGCTAACCGCAACAAACTGACCAAACTGACAGGTGCACTTGACGAGAACGGCAAACCGGCTCCTGATGAGGCTAACCGTTGGTTCGTAGGTCATCCTATTGATGTCATCTATGACTATAAGAAGATAGGTCTGTGGCAGGCTGGTGAAGAGGAGTTGATGAACGTCCTGGAGCCAGGTGGTAATGTTGGTATGATTAAGGTGAAGCACGATCGTGCATTGGATGCTAATGGCAAACCTACACGTGCTATCGGTCCTGAGGATCGTGAGATTATGAGCATGGAGCCCGACCTCATTGGAGGTTTCAACACCACAGTGGGTTATAAGAACTTCGACCTCACCGTGATTGGTGCCTTCCAGTTTGGTGGTAAGCTTATCAGTGCCATCCACTCTTCTAACGGTTACCTGAACATGCTTTCTGGTCGTCGTGGTAACCTTGACGTAGATTATTGGACTGAGCAGAACACAGGTGCTAAGTACCCGAAACCCGGTGGCATTATGTCAAGTGATAACCCGAAGTATGGTACTACTCTTGGTTACTTTGATGCAAGCTATCTGAAGGTGCGTGCTATCACCCTCGGTTACAACTTCGATAACCTGAAGGCTGTTAAGGACTTTGGAATCAGCCGTCTGCGCCTCTATGCAACGGTTCAGAACCCGTTTGTCCTCTTCTCTCCGTTTAACAACGAGAGTGGACTCGATCCAGAGACCAACTCTTTTGCTACTGATAATACTAATACTGCTGTGGCTGTGGAAGGTTACACGGGTAAGCACAAGATGCCGATCGTAGGTTACAACACGCCTGCAACCCGCAACTTCCTGTTCGGACTTAACGTCACATTCTAATATCATTAAAGAATTAAGAGTTATGAAAACTAAAAGTATCAAATATATTATCGCTGCGGGACTCCTCTGCTGTGGTCTCTCTACAACCCTCAGCTCTTGCTCTGACGTGCTCGACGAGCAGCCGCGCAGCCAGTTCGACCCGACATTCTTCACCACGAAGACGGGTATCGAAGGCGGTTTGACCGCACTCTATGCTCACCTGCGCTATCTCTATGGCGAGGGTTATCTTCTCAATATGTATGAGACAGGTACCGATGAATACACCTATGCACAATCAGCCGATGATAACTTCAAGTCGGCCGACCTCTCTGGTGCAGGTGTACTCAATGCCTCTACTAGCCGTGGTGACCGTCTTTGGAATCGTGCCTTCACTTATATCAATACTGCTAGTGGTGTTATTGAGAATGGTGAGGCTGCCGGTATCGATGCATCGCTGCTTGCAGAAGCATACTTCTTCCGTGCTTTCGATTACTTCCTGTTGGTGCAGACCTTCGGTGGTGTACCTCTCGATCTGGGTGCAGGTCCTTTGAAATTCAACACCTCCCCGGTACGTGTCTCTGAGCGTAATACAGTGGCAGATGTTTATACTAAGTGTATCTTCCCCGACCTTGAGAAGGCTGTGGCAGATCTGCCTGTAAGCCCCCGCCTGCCCGGAACAGCTACGAAGAACTTGGCTCGTCTGTATCTCTCAAAGGCTTACCTTACTTATGCGTGGTGGCTGGAGAACCCGAAGAATATTCCGACTTATCCGGAGTGCACCCGTAACTCTGCTGAGGCAGCTACTTATTTCCAGAAGGCTTATACTACTGCCATCGAGGCTATCAACAATCCAACTCCCTATGCTCTGCAACCAACGTTCTACGATGTGAACCTCGCTCAGAACGATCGCAACTCAGAGATTATGCTGGTGGCTGATCACGATGAGAATGAGAAATATGGTAATGGTGGCGCCGGTTACGGTTGGGGTGGCGGTAACGCACCTGAGAACTTTGCTTACTGGATGGAGACATGGAACTACACCGAGTTGAAAGCTAAGGCTGCTTCTGGTGCTGATATCAACCCCGTACAGCGTGAGGCTGTTCAGGCTCTCGGTCGTCCTTGGACACGTATGGCTGCTATCGCCGACAACTTCATGGAAGGTGGTGCTTGGAATGATGCAGTCAAGGTAATTGACTCTCGTTATGATGCAACGTTCACCTTGCGTTACCATACCAACTTCGCTAAGGCAGGAAGCACAGAAGAGTATGTTCTGGGTGCTAATGGAATGAAGATTTATCCCAATGATGTATTCTTTAGCTGGGTTCCCGAGAGCGAGGACAGCAAGATTGACTATACTGTTTCTGAAGGTAATGGAAATGGTAACCTCGGTCTGGGTGTGATGGCCGGTCGTCCTGACTTCGTAGTAGCTGTAAATCATATTAGCCGTAAGAAGTACCCCATCAACTGGAAGATTGGTATGTATCGTACAGACAATAATGGTGGTCTCGGCTCTCCTAACGGTGGTAGCCCGCGTCCTTGGAGCATCGCTAAGTTCTCTGAGTTCTATCTGATTGCTGCCGAAGCAGCTGTGAAGGGAGCCTCTGTTTCTGGTTCTTGGACCGCTCGTGAGCTCGTCAATGTACTTCGCGCTCGTGCTGGTAAGCAGACCTTCAACCAGAATGATAATGTAGCTGTTAACATTGATAACAGTAAGGCAATGACTGACGCGACACCTGCTGAAATCAGCATCGACTTCATCCTTGATGAGCGTATGCGTGAGTTCTGGGGTGAGGGTTATCGCTGGTTCGACCTTGTACGTACTCAGACATGGAATGAAAAGGCTGGTCAGTATCGTATCGCAGGTAGCGGATATACTGATAAGGATCTCGAAACTGTTACTCGTACCATTAATCCTGGTCATTATCTTCGCCCGATTCCTCAGACTCAGATCGATGGTCTGATTATGGAAGATGCTGCTAAGAAAGCATATCAGAATCCTGAGTATCAAAATTGATATAAACCAAAAGATGAATTTAGTTGAGGTGAAAAGATTTGGATAATTGTAGAAACACTCTCTCGTTTATCTTTTCTGCAGCACCGGTCGTCTGGGTGACGACCGGTGTTTTTGCTTATTTTTCAATAGGTCTTGTCCTGCTTCTAAGTGTGCGGATGCTGCTGACAGAGATGCCGAGGATATGGGCAATCTCATCATCACTCTTACCCATTTCCTCCAAAAGGAGGAAGAACAACATATGTGTGGTGAGTTTTTCTTTCCGTGGTGTCTTGATGAGCCTATTTACTGTCCTGAAGTCGATGGCTGCATAGTAGTCGATGAAAAGTTTTTGATCTTTTTTCAACCACAACGACAGAGTGCCGTTCTGTTTGACGTGTTCATAGAGTAACAGCCCCTTTTTCAGTTTGGGTGCTTCGTTGTCCAACATTTTTTTTATCTCTTTGTTTAGTTCCTCTATCTCTTTGCATGCGCCCTCTTCTGTCGCTTCCAACTCCTTGATGTAGTTCATATAGTTGTTGATTTGCATCTGTACATCCCGTGTCTTAATCTTCTCAAGATACTTCCTTCTGCCGATATAGAACACTGCCGGCAGTAGGATGAGGATGATTGTTACTATCACTCCCCACATCCAGTAGGTTGTCATCGTTTCCTGTCTGCGCATGGCCGTCTCATGATCGAAGTGCAGCTGAAGGTCTTTAATGGAGTCGTTCATCAGTTGGCCGAGCAGACTGTCCTTAATCTGGATAATCTCGCTCACCATGTCGCATACACTGTCCGTCCTCCCGTTTTTTACATCCTCCTCCAGGAGGTTATAAAGAATATTGTCTTTTGCTGTTCCGTTGTCTACGGCAATGGCTCTCTTCCATAGTCGGTAGGCCTCGTCTCGTCTCCCTTCCTCATAGTAGATATCAGCTAGGTGCTGCAAGGTGTTCGAGTGCTCCTGCAGTGCCAACGATTCCCATAGGTATTTCTTGGCAGAATCAGGCTGGCTATATTTGAAAGTAAAAGCTACATTGTTTAGGAATGCCGGCAGGTCCTCCTTCTCCATGTGGTGTGAGTAGGGCAATGCCTGTCGCATGTAGGTGATAGTGCTATCCTCGTGCTGTAACTCGGAGTGGGCCATAGCTACCCTGGTGTAGGAATATGCGAGCCATTTCTCTTTGCCTGTGGCGAGGGCTATCGCCAGCGCCTGTTTGGCATAGTTTAACTGCAGGAGGTGGTTACCGCAGACTTCATTGACATACGATAAACTCTGTGCAATCTTATAGTGCAAGCGGTCATTGTTTGTCTTTGCAGCCTGTTCTTCTGCCTTTTTGTAGAGGACAACAGCTTGTGACAGTTGATTACTAAGCAGTCTGCCGAAGGCCTGGTAGTAATAGCCTTCGGCAAGCTTCTCATGATTATTGGTACTGAGGTAGTAAGGAATGACGATTTTGTCTAGCAATCCCGTCGTGTCCCGTTGTCGCTTGATACAGCACCTCTGTGCCACGAGCAGGTTGTAGTGTGCATACTCCTCCTGGTTGAGCGAGGCTGTGTCTACCTCATCTATCCTGACGAAGGCCTTGTTGAAATGGTCATGGTTGATCAGGGAGTCTATCTCCTCCAATTGTCCTACCATAGACCTCTGATGACACCCAGCTGCGAGTGTCAATAATAAAATAGAGGGTATTATTTTCATAATGTACAAATTTACAAAATTATTCGCTAAATGGCCCACGTTCAGGGTTAATTATTCCTAATATCGCTTTTGCCCATGTCTCATGAAACGAATAGAAAAGAAACAAGGGCTTCAATATTGACTGTTTTTGGTGTATAATAAAATGTAAGGTACTGTGTAACAGTGGAATAACTCCGTCAAAATTAAAACAAGAATTCTATACGTTTTCTGGTAATCTGGCTTACTTTTGTGGCGAATTTTATTTATAAATTAATTATGAATAACAGACTTTTTTTATTAATCTTAATGGCATTCTTGATGCTGCCATCGTCGTCGTTTGCAAAGCATCATGTATTGAAAAAACTGACACCATTCCCAAAGCCACCTGTTATGGCACCTGCCAGATACCGTATCGGTGTTTGGCTTGACGCAGAAACGGGGGAGTTGTCCATCAGTCCGAACTACAATGTTGTGGGGCTACATGTGATAATCTCATCCAATGGTATAGTCTACAGCGAGGCTACGGTCTCTATTCCTGCCAATCAGGTCTATACCGATTATCTGGGTGATTATGACGAAGGGGAGTATACCTTGACGTTGGAGAAAGGTAATGGTGAAGTGATTTCCTCTTACGTGATTATAATAACAAACGATTGACCCAAAACTTGTTAACCATTTTGCGTGCCACTCCGTAATGCTGGAGTGGCACTTTTTTTGTCTTCTGTCACGCATCCGGAAAATGCTCCATAGACTTTCCTCCGAGGAAAGTCAGGGTTTCCTCGGAGGAAAGTAGGACTTTACCAGGAGGAAAGTCTAAGAAGAGATGATCGGTCTTATGTGTCTTATTGTTCTTTCTTCAACTGAACGTTCTTGGTAATCTCATAATCGCCCATAAACCAGTGTCCATCGCCGTTTTTCACTTTCACGGCTTTGTCGAAGTCTATGTCAAGCGTATCGCTCTTAAACTGTCCGCCATTGGCAGGACCATCGATATCTTTCACAATCAGTTTCATCCGCCGATCGAAGGCGCTGCCACCATATTTCAGCTGATAGTTGCCTGATTCGCTTGTCAGAACGGAATCCATTCCTTCGACGTGTACTTTGTTGCCATAGGTTTCTACAAGTTTCACGAGGGTCTTGATTCCCTGAACGGGGACTCCTGCCTCGTCCGTCACACAGCCCTTTACCTCAAAGTTGGCAGAGGGTGTTCCGTATTCCACTGGGCCGTCAGGGTCTGATAATGAGCAACTATAACCTAACATTGACAGGAGGACCGTTAAGACGGCATTGTACCAATAATTGAATCTTACTTTCATATGATATTATCTTTTGTTGTTTTCTGAGTTGAGGCGATGGAGATGACAAAACAGCAACTTGCCTTCTTTGTCGCGAAGGTGCATCCCGTTGCCTCGGCAGTAGCGGAAATACTTACACGTAGCGCACTCACCTGTTTTCATCCATTCGCGGTTGCGATAGGGGAGGTAGCGTCTCTCCCATACCTCCATGAAGTCATCCTCGTAGATATTCCCTTGATGGTAGTCGGCGCGGATGCTGGCACAGGCGCCGATTGCGCCGTCGGCCATCACAGAGCCTACGGTGATGCCAGCCTGACATGAGAAAAGACGAGAGCGTACCTCGCCTTCATAGTTGCCTAGGAACCCTTCACAGCCGTAATCGACACGTATACGCCCCTCTTCACGTGTCCTTTTGATATAGTCGAAGACACCACGGAACTCCTCATCTGTCAGTCTCATCATGGGGTCGAGGGCAGCGCGGCCTACGGGGAAAACAGTAAAGAGTCGCCAGCGTTTGACTCCTTTTGTAATCAGGAAATCCTTGATCTCATCAAGGGTGGCGTAGTTTCGTCGATTCACGCAGGTAACGATGTCGAACAGGAAATCGCTTTTGGCAACGAGCATATCCAGTGCCTGGCTTACCATCTGGAAGCTCTTTTCGTTACCACGCATCCAGTTGTGCGCCTCTTCCAGGCCGTCGAGACTGATGCTCATCGAGTGGATGCCCGCCTTCAGGAGTCCTTGCCAACGTTGTGGTGTGAGATGAAGCCCATTGGTCACCATTCCCCAAGGGAACCCCTTTTCGTAAATGGCCCTTCCGCATACCTCGAGATCGCGCCGCATCAGGGGTTCGCCGCCAGAGATAACCACAAACACCTTGTGGGGATCTGTCTTCTGAGCAATACTGTCGAGTACACGCAGAAAGTCTTCCTTGGGCATGTCCTTGTTTTCTGGAAGCATCTTACAGTCGCTACCGCAATGGCGGCATCTCAGGTCGCAGCGGAGCGTGCACTCCCAGAAGAGTTGCCTGAGCGGGTGCTCCTTGCAGGTGATTGCCTGTTGTCTCCGCCAGAGCTCGAGAGCAACGGCCTTCTTGAATGATAGTGGGGTCGCTTTCATATTTGTCTTTTCCCTATAACTGCGAAGCACAAGGAATCTTGCTCTTTTCTCAGTTAAAAAACCATAAACAGTGTGTTATTCGCCTTTTTCCCGCCTCTTTTAGGCCATGAAAGCGGCTTTGTTGTATTTTTGTTTTAAAAAATTTGTAATATGCTAATTATCAGTTGGTTGTTATCTTGCATTTTGGGCGTTTTATGTGTTCTTGAATGAAAAAACTTTATTGTTTATTTGGAACATGTGCTTTTTTTTGATATTTTTGCAGACGATATCAACCGTTGAAATAGATTAATCGAGTCAACAAATTCGTTTATTAACAAATTCAAAGCATTAAAGAATGAAAAAAAATGTAATAATTGTAGCAGTGTTGTCTGCTATCATCGTGTTTGCTTCGTGTTGCAACGACACGGAAATTATTGAAACTGAGAACTCAAAATCTTTGAGTCTGGGAATTGACCAAAAGACTGCGATGAGCAGATTTGCAGAGATTATTTCTGTGGCTACATATAATAGACCGGAGGTACGGGAGTTCTTGAAAAGAGAAGCGATTAAGCAATTTGACAAGAACTATGATGTTCTTTACGTTAATGTCAAAGATTCATATATTGGGAATGAAACGTTTGGTGATATATTGAATTATTATGCAACTTCTGGAGAATTGGAGAGTATAGAAAATGCAGTTCCGACAATCAATATCTATATTCCCAAAATTTCATTGTTTGACGTTCTGCCAGAGAACTTGGATTGCAAGGATAAGGAGATTCCTGTAGTCCTGCCTGGGGAAACAGACAACAAATTGTATGTGAACGGAGTGATTGTAGATTCTATTGCAAAGGGAAATGTTCCTGACTTCCATGTCTTTGTTATCAATAAGAATAGTAGGGTTGTCGTGGATGCAAAAACGCGCGCTGTGGGTAAGCGCTTCCGTTTTATTGACCCTGAATTTGATACAAGCAATTTAAGAGCAGTGACACGTGGCAGCTTAGAGAGTGCATCTGTCGTTGGTGAGAAAGCTATTAAGGCTTATTCGTATTTTTACAAGGATGATGGTTCCAATCAATCGAAAGCCTTGCAAAGAGATTATATTTATTATGGAATGACTCCAACTTCGCAAAAAGGAAATCTAAATCAGAGCGTTTCAGAATATATGAGTTTTATCGAAATAGATCCTGTGGCCTATTTTAAAATTTCTGACAATATTCCTAGTGAGAACAAAAAATTACAAAAGGATGATCCTGAATTAAAAAAGAAGGAAGTAAGCAGAAAAAAGCGTGACTTCACGACAGAAGAACTCATCAATGAATTTTGGACGGAAGGGTGTTATAATCTAAAAATAGAAGTGATAAGATCCACTTCAAACGTACCAACAGTAAAATACTTAGCGTTGTTACCTGAAGATATTTGGAATTTCAACTTGGATCGAACATATCGCCATTCTACAGCACTTAGACACAGCAAATATACATATAGGATTGACCCTAGAAAATTCACAGCAAAGAGGTATTATTTGGCTAGTAATTTCATTTCTTTCGGCAAATGGGATTTGTCAAATGAGTCTCTTTCCAGAGATATCATCTTTACAGAGACGGATCCTGGAGATACTTATTCTGATAAATATGAGTATGAAACACAAACGGTTAAAAGGACGAAGGTCAATGGTGATGTCAAAATAGGTATAGGATTAAACGATGGCAAAAGTAATATTACTACAGATGTGGGTGTCGAGAACGAAACGACGACAACAAAAAAAGTCACTAAAGTTATTTCGGTAACTCGGACCAACTATGATGATCCTTTGGGGGATGTATCAATTTATTTTTATGACCCGATTATAGAGGGGAAATCTGGTTCGCAGTATCAAATGAAAATATACAATACAGGCAACGTGTTGTTTGGTGTAACTGCAAAATAAACAATTAAAGGAATGAAAAAGATTATTGCATTGATTGTGCTTTCTATTAGCACCTTATTTGTATTTCAGAGCTGTGATGGGGATGATACACCCATAGAAGAAAAGGAGACTTTGATCAAGTATCGTATAACTACGGATACACCTGATGCAGAGCTTCTTATATTTGGCAATGGCTTACCAGCAGAAGGCTTTCATAGAAAAGGAGACTTTGAGAAAGAGATGTATACTACGGATTTTTTTGCATATGTGGAAGTCCATTGCAAAGATCGCAAGGCCGCCATACATATTGACTTGTATGTCAAGAATAAACTCAAAGCATCTGTCGATGGAAATACCTATGTGGTGGCAAGCGAGCGTCTGAAGGGTAAAGGACCGTATCTGTATTAAAGACGGTGCTGCGCTAAGGGAATAATACTCGAAGGGACAGGTTTTGACTGCTTAACCAGTTAAAATCTGTCCCAGTTGTTTTGTGTAAATCTGCCTGAAAATCAAAACTTCCTGTTGTTTTTCTGTGATAAGTCAATTAAAAATAGTACCTTTGCACCCAAATTTGTAAGGATATGAATATTGAAGCATTGATCAGCAAGGCTGCACAAGAGGCCGTGAAGGCTCTCTACGGCGTGGAAGTGCCGGAGAAGATGGTGCAGTTGCAGAAGACGAGAAGTGAGTTTGAGGGTAACCTGACGCTTGTGGTGTTCCCCTTCGTGAAGATGGCGCGGAAGTCGCCTGAGCAGACAGCGCAGGAGTTGGGCGAGTATCTGCAGAAGAACTGTGGAGCAATCGAGAAGTTCAATGTGGTGAAGGGATTCCTGAACCTCAGCATCGGTGATGGTGCGTGGTTGCAGTTGCTCAGTGCCATCGATGCCGATGACCATTTCGGCACGAAGCAGGCTACAGACAATTCTCCCCTCGTGATGATTGAGTATTCATCGCCTAATACGAACAAACCTCTCCACCTCGGACACGTGCGTAACAACCTGCTGGGTTGGTCGTTGGCACAGATCATGGAAGCCAATGGTAACAAGGTGGTGAAGACCAATATCGTGAACGACCGCGGTATCCATATCTGTAAGTCGATGCTCGCTTGGCTGAAGTACGGAAACGGCGAGACGCCGGAGTCGAGCGGCAAGAAGGGCGATCACTTGATTGGTGACTACTATGTGGCCTTCGATAAGCACTACCGTGAGGAGATCAAGGAACTGGTAGCTCAGGGCATGGACGAGGAAAAGGCCAAGCAGGAAGCTCCGCTCATCAAAGAGGCTCACGAGATGCTGGTGAAATGGGAGCAGAATGATCCCGAGGTGCGCGCCCTGTGGGAGAAGATGAACAACTGGGTGTATGCCGGCTTCGACGAGACTTACAAGAAGATGGGTGTCGGCTTCGATAAGATCTATTATGAGTCACAGACCTACTTGAAGGGTAAGGCCAAGGTAGAGGAAGGACTCGCCAAGGGACTTTTTGAGCGACATGAGGACAATAGCGTATGGGCCGACCTCACCAATGAGGGCCTTGATCAGAAGCTGCTGCTGCGTAGCGACGGAACCAGTGTCTATATGACACAGGATATCGGTACGGCTGAGATGCGCTTCCAGGATTATCCCATCGACAAGATGATCTATGTGGTGGGCAACGAGCAGAACTACCACTTCCAGGTGCTCTCGATCCTTCTTGACCGCTTGGGCTTCAAGTGGGGTAAGGAACTGACACACTTCTCCTATGGTATGGTAGAACTTCCCAACGGAAAGATGAAGAGCCGTGAGGGAACGGTAGTAGATGCCGATGACCTGATGGCACTGATGGTGGAAGATGCCTATAAGACCTCGATGGAACTGGGTAAGTTCGACGATATGACCGAGGAAGAGCGCCGAGAGATCGCACGCATCGTCGGTATGGGTGCCCTGAAGTATTTCATTCTGAAGGTCGATGCCAGGAAGAACATGCTGTTCAATCCTGAGGAAAGTATCGATTTCAACGGTAATACAGGTCCTTTCATTCAGTATACTTATGCCCGTATCCGCAGTATTCTGCGCAAGGCATCACAGGTGGCAGAGTGTCCAAAGAATGTGGAGCTATCAGACAAGGAGATTGAGCTCATCCAGAAGATGAACGAGTTTGGTGCTGCCGTGGAGCAGGCTGGTAAGGACTATTCACCTTCGGGCATCGCCAACTACTGCTACGAGTTGACGAAGGTGTTCAATCAGTTCTATCATGATTACAGCATCCTCAACGAGCCCGATGAACAGAAACGCCTCTTCCGTCTCGTTCTGGCCAAGAATGTCGCAAAGATCATCAAGAGTGCTATGAGCTTGCTTGGCATCGAGGTGCCTGAGCGTATGTAGTTCTAATTGAGAAGAGAGAATTGAAGACAGATAGTTCAAATCCACCGGATTACCGTAACGACACCGTACTGCCCTTGCCTATGGAGGTAAGGGCAGACGCATGGGCCGTGGATGCTGCATGTTCTGGAAACCCCGGGCCGATGGAGTATCAGGCCATCGATTTGCAGACGGGCTATCGTGTTTTCCACTATGGCCCTGTTCATGGGACAAATAATATAGGTGAGTTCCTCGCCATCGTCCATGCCCTTGCCCTTTGCTGGCAACAAGGCTTGCACGATAAGACCATCTATTCCGATTCGTACAATGCAATTCTCTGGGTACAGAAACGTAAGTGTAAGACGAAATTAGAGCACACTCCGCAGACAGAGCCGCTCTTCCAGGTTATTGCTCGTGCGGAGAACTGGCTTCAGACACATAACTATCGTAACCCTATTATTAAATGGGAGACCCAGAAATGGGGTGAGGTGCCTGCCGACTTCGGCAGGAAGTAGATATTCCTTAACCTCTATAGACTGGGGATTATCGTTTCTTGTAGTTGACAATCACATGGCCGTCGTATGTCTGACACTTTGCGACAGCGACTTCGGCGGGGATTTGTGGGGCACGGGTACCATCGCTAACGGTCATTGCCAGGTTTGTTTCTACCCGTATCTCATCCCATAGTCCTTGTTCGATGAAGGTTTGGAGCGTCTTCGCACCGCCCTCGACAATGAGTGATTGAATGCCGTGAGCATGTAGGCTTTCGATGTTCAATGGGTGGTTGCGGTCGATGACAAGTCGCTTTGGGTCTGGACCCACCCACTCGCGGACCGTCAGTTGGGGATGGTCGCGTTCGTCGGTGACGCGGCCCACAAGGATGGCGTCCTCCTCGGCACGGAGTTTATGACTAAGCATTTTCGTGAAGTTGTCTGAGATGGTTGTCGGCTTGAAATGGTCGTCGATGAAGCCGTTGGTTGTCTGTGCCCATTTCAGGATGATATAGGGTCGTTTCTCTCGATGGAATGTAAAAAAACGGCGGTTGAGCCACTGGCATTCCTCTTCGAGCACACCCACCGTTACCTCGATGCCGGCGTCGCGGATTTTCTTGATACCGCGCCCCTGTACCTCGGCAAAGGGATCGATGGTGCCAACCACCACACGCCTGACACCTTTCTTGATAATCAAATCGGCGCAGGGCGGTGTCTTGCCATAGTGGGAGCAGGGTTCCAGACTCACGTAGATGGTCGCCTCAGACAGCAGGGGCTCATTCTCTGGTCGTACCGAGGCAAAGGCATTTACCTCAGCATGTCCCTCGCCGCAACGTACATGATAGCCCTCGCCGATGATTCGGCCGTCGGCACTCACAATCACCGCACCCACCATCGGATTAGGCTTCGCGTTCTGTTGCCCGTTCTTTGCCAGTTGTATACAACGGCGCATGTATTTCTCGTCTTCTATCATCATTTTTTTACCTTTTTACTTTTTTACCTTTTTACTTTTCACTATCTTTGCAAGCACGATGACATATGAGACACTCTGGCATAGGCTGACAGGTATCTACGAGGCGGACGAGGCGAAGGCAATCGTCCGTTGGGTGCTTGACGTACGTTTTGGTCTGTCGTTGACAGATATTCTCTGCGGCAAAGTTACACAATTATCCGCAGACGACCAAGCGGAACTGGAGAAAATCATGCAGCGCCTAGAGAAGGCGGAGCCTGTGCAATATGTCGTGGGATGTGCCGACTTCTGCGGACGGCAGTTTCATGTAGCACCTGGCGTGCTGATACCGCGTCCCGAGACTGCAGAACTCTGTCGCTGGATTATACGGGAGAATAGTTTCGCTGTGCGATCAGTTTTGGACATTGGGACGGGTAGTGGTTGCATCGCGGTAACACTGGCGTTGGCGCTGTCTGCGGCTAAGGTAACAGCCTGGGATATCTCTGATGAGGCTCTCCGCATAGCTGCGGGGAACGCTGAGGCGCAGGGGACAAACATCGTCTTTGAGCGGCAGGACGCTCTTCATTTCTCTGCTGACGACGGTCGACAGTGGGATATTATCGTCAGCAATCCGCCTTATATCAAGCTGCAAGAACGCGATGGAATGGCAGAAAATGTGCTTAACTATGAGCCCGAGACGGCCCTCTTTGGACCAGCTGATGATCCGGCTTTGTTCTATAAGCGTATTGGCGACTATGCTATCCGGACACTGACGCCTGGTGGGCAACTCTATTTCGAACTCAATCCTCTGACGGCTGATGAGGTCAGCGACTATTTAAAGCGACTTGGCTTACAGAAAATAGAGATTCGTGTAGACCAATATGGCAAACGACGGTTCCTTAAAGCTATGAAGATATGAACAAGAAAGAGATGACCGAACAGGAGGCCTATCTGCGATTGGCTACGCTCTGCGCACAGGCAGAGCACTGTCGACAGGAGATGTTCGAGAAGATGAGACGTTGGGCAGTCGATGAGGCTGCGCAGGATAGTATTATTAAACGGCTTGTCGAGGAGCGCTATGTTGACGATACGCGCTATGCCCGTGCTTTTGTCAGAGATAAGATCCGTTACAATAAGTGGGGGCGACGAAAGGTGCAGCAGGCGCTTTGGCAGAAGCATATTGACCAAGAGATTCAGCAACAGGTACTCGATGAAATCGACGAAACAGAGTATCTTGATGTGCTGCGCCCTCTGCTGAAACAGAAACGTAAGAGCACTAAGGCGGCCAACGACTATGAGATGAATCAGAAACTGATGCGCTTCGCCCTTGGTCGTGGTTTTACTTTCGATATCATCCGACAGTGTTTGGATGTCGATGAAGAGATGGTTATCGACGATGAAACCGATTAGTTTTTGGCATCGACTGCTCGATCTGATATCTCCACGGCTCTGTGTGGTGTGCGGTCGTAGGCTGACGGTCACGGAGGAGGTTATCTGTGCCTCATGTTATCTTCACCTACCTAGAACAGGGTTCGGACAAGATCCCTATGAGAACGAAATGGCCAGACTGTTTTGGGGACAGATTCCCATCGAACGGGCTGCGGCTCTTTTCTACTATGAAGCACAGTCGGAAGTTGCCCGGATCCTTTATAAACTGAAATATGAAAATCGCCCAGAGGTGGGCGAGGTGATGGGGCGGTTGGTAGCTAGGGAGCTGCAAAATTACGGATTCTTTGATGGAATCGATGGAATCGTAGCTGTGCCGCTCACTCGACGTCGCCAACATCAACGTGGTTACAACCAGAGCATGGAGATCGCCCGCGGTATACGGGCAGTCACAGGACTAACGGTCTGCGATAAGGCGGTCAGACGAATATGCTTCAAAGGTAGTCAGACCACTCGGGGACGGTGGGAACGTAACGAGAATGTGGAACGGGTCTTTGAACTGGGTGAAGGAAAGGTTCTTCATGGTAAGCATATCTTAATTGTCGACGACGTGGTCACGACGGGTGCCACAGCTATTGCTTGTGCCAAGGAACTTGCCAAAGCTGGTGATGTCAGAGTCAGTGTTCTCTCCCTGGGATTTGCGAAAACCTGAATATTATTAACGCGCATTCTTAATGCTGCTTATGGCATCTGGAGGGCTGTTGCCGCGAAACAAATGGCCTCAATGATCGCGAGCGGCGTCATGACTATTCTCTCTTTCTGACTCTTTGAAAAGCAGTTCATGAATGCGTTGAGAACAAAATAGCCTGCCAAGATCAGGCAGATGACTTTTGATGTGCTTGTCGAAAACCACATGTCCATGTATCCTCCACATTGAAGCACGATAGCGGCTGCCGCTAACTGTACGATGATGGAGATGGCGGCGATAGCTCTGTATGTCGGCGGTAAAACCCTGTATTGACCACCCATCGTGAATTCACCTAGAGGGAAGCCTAATATGAGTAAGACCTCTATTAGCGCCGCGACTATCAGTAAAAATGCAGCTATGATTGCCATTATCGGTCAGAATGTTTATATGTTGAGTGCACAAAGGTACAATGAAATTCTGTGATTCGTCTCGTATTTCCCTCTTTTTTTGAAAAAAAGAACTGTTTTTGTTCCGCGTCCAATCTCTCTTCCTGTTTTCTTTTGCTTTTCATTCTTTTATTCGTACCTCCTGCTTTGCAGAAAGTACTTGCATTCGGAAATGGAAAGAAAAACAAGTTTTCCTTTTGCATTTCACTCATTTATTCGTACCTTTGCATGCAAATTATCATAACGTTATGGAAATCAAGAATCAATTTGCCAGAAAGCTGATGGATATCAAGGCCATCAAACTGCAACCCAACGACCCGTTTACATGGGCATCGGGATGGAAGTCACCCATCTATACCGACAACCGGAAGACTCTGTCGTTCCCTGAGTTGCGTTCGTTCGTGAAGCTTGAGCTCTGTCATGTCATTCAGGAACAGTTCCCTGAGGCTGAGGCTGTGGCTGGTGTGGCCACGGGAGCCATAGCCCAAGGTGCGTTGGTGGCCGATCAGTTGGGGCTGCCATATAGCTACGTACGTCCGAAGCCGAAGGATCATGGTATGGGTAATCAGGTAGAAGGCGAGATCAAGAAAGGGGCAAAGGTCGTTGTGGTGGAAGACTTGATTTCCACTGGTGGTTCGTCGTTGAAGGCCGTTGCTGCCCTGCGTGACTATGGCGTGGAGGTGGTCGGTATGGTGGCTTCGTTCACCTATGGCTTTCCTGTGGCTGAGGAGGCCTTCCGTGAGGCAGGCGTTAAGCTGATTACTCTGAGCAATTACGAGGCTGTGATTGAGGAGGCTGCCAAGACTGGTTATATTAAGGAAGAAGACAAGGCGGTGCTCGCAGAGTGGCGCAAGAGTCCTTCTACCTGGAAGGTTTAATCATAAATAAAGAATTATAAATTGTGATTCCTGTCAACTCAGGTAAATCATAATTATTTATCAAATCAATAATCTAGAAAGAAATGGGATTATTCGGAGGTGAAAGCAAGTTTGAGAGTAGCGTGAAGCAGATTCCTTACCCGCAGCAGGCTGTATACGATAATATCTGCGATCTTCGTAATCTGGAGAAGGTGCGCGACCGTGTGCCTGAGGACAAGGTCAACGATTTTAGTTTTGACCAAGATACCGTGAGCATCAGTGTGGCTCCTGTTGGACAGCTGCAACTCCGTATCTGTGAGCGTGAGGAGCCGAAGTGCGTGAAGTTTGAGACGGTACAGTCGCCTGTGCCTTTTCATGTGTGGGTTCAGGTGCTACCCGTCGACGAGAACAACTCCAAGATGAAGGTAACGGTGAAGGCCGAGTTGAATCCGTTTATCAAGAGCATGGTCGAGAAACCGCTACAAGAGGGGGTCGAGAAGATCGCTGATGCCCTCGCACAGGTACATTATGTGTAGAAAATAACGCTTCGACAAACTCAGAGGCCGCGTTTGTGAATTGCGGCAGCTGAGCCTGCCGGAACTCAAAAAAACAAGAGAAAATGAAACTCTGGGAAAAGAACTTTGAGATCAACAAGGAGATAGAACGGTTCACCGTTGGTCGCGACCGGGAGATGGACCTCTATTTGGCAAAGTACGACGTGCTTGGTTCGATGGCACATATCACGATGCTTGAGAGTATCGGACTGCTGGAGAAGGAAGAACTGACACAGTTGTTGGCAGAACTGAAGAATATTTATCGGCTCTGTGAACGGGGTGAGTTCGTGATCGAGGACGACGTGGAGGATGTACACTCTCAGGTGGAGATGCTCCTCACCCGTAAGCTTGGTGATATGGGAAAGAAGATACATTCTGGTCGTTCACGTAACGATCAGGTGCTTGTCGACCTCAAGCTTTTTACCCGTCATGAGTTGAAGGAGATTGTCGACGAAGTGAAGAGCCTCTTCGACGAACTGATCCAGAAGAGTAATCAGTATAAGGACGTGCTGATGCCGGGCTATACCCACCTGCAGGTGGCCATGCCTTCCAGTTTCGGTCTGTGGTTCGGTGCTTATGCCGAGAGCCTTTGCGATGATATGCTCTTCTTGCAGGCAGCCTATAAGATGACCAACCGTAACCCGCTCGGCTCGGCAGCAGGCTACGGTTCGTCGTTCCCTTTGAACCGTACGATGACCACGGAACTGCTTGGCTTCGACTCGATGGACTATAATGTGGTGTATGCCCAGATGGGGCGTGGAAAGATGGAACGTAATGTTGGCTTTGCCATTGCCACCATTGCCGGCACCATTGCGAAGATGGCCTTCGATGCCTGTCTGTTCAACTCACAGAACTTCTCGTTCGTGAAGTTGCCAAAGGAATGTACCACAGGCTCGTCGATTATGCCACACAAGAAGAATCCTGATGTGTTCGAGCTTATCCGTGCGAAATGTAATAAGCTGCAGTCACTGCCCCAGCAGGTGATGTTGATCATGAACAATCTGCCCGTGGGCTATTTCCGTGACCTTCAGATTATCAAGGAGGTGTTCCTGCCTGCCTTCGGTGAACTGAAAGACTGTCTGCAGATGGCTGCCTACATTATTAATAAAATAGAGGTGAACGAGCATATCCTCGACAACCCGATGTACGACCCGATCTTCTCCGTGGAAGAGGTGAACAGACTTGCCGCTGCCGGCATGCCGTTCCGTGACGCCTATAAGAAGGTGGGCCTTGACATCGAGGCGGGACAGTTCACACCCGATAAGCATATCCACCATACCCATGAAGGAAGTATCGGTAATCTCTGCAATGAGCAGATACAGATGCTGATGCAGCAGACTTTCGATGACTTCCACTTCGAACGCATGCTCAAGGCGGAAAAGAACCTGCTTGGATGATGGAGGACAAGAGAAGACTGGTGAAGACTGATGGTTGTTACCACAAAGAAGGAAGATTGCGACCTTTGATCTCCTTCTGTCTCCTGTTACCCCTTCTCTTCCTGTCTTGCGATGGTGACGATAGTATCTACCGCGACTATCCGTGTAGTTTTACTTTCGACACAACACTCCATCCATTGCCCTGTCAGCTGACGGCCATTCTCCGTAACAGCGGTCAGTTTGTGAAGATTGAGACAACTATTGAACAGGGTGTCCGTCATGTGCGAACCAACCGTAACTATGATAATGCCACGGAGGATATCATGCTCCGGAATGCCATGGAGCAGCAATGGCGCTATGCTTTGGGAGCCAATAACTGTATCATCGTGGGTGTCAGCAGTTATGACGATCATCTGCTGGTGGCCTACGAAGGACAATGTCCGAACTGTTTGACAGATTTGGGTGGAACACGCTATCCCCTGATGTGGGCCAACAATGGACTGCATCTCAACTGTGCGAAGTGCGGTCGCTCCTACGATGTGAACAATGGGGTCGTGGCGGCCGGTAGAGCGGGGAAGGCGCTCTTCAGGTATCAGGCGGCCTTCGACGGGTCCATCCTCCGGGTGTGGAACTGAAGAAACAAGAAAGACTGGAATCCATAATTTTGTTATGGAAAACTATTAAATTTTAAATAAAATGTAAAAGTTTGGCGGTTCCGGGAAATTATTTTACCTTTGCCGCTGGTTTAGCCGTGATGGTGGAATTGGTAGACACGAGGGACTTAAAATCCCTTGACCAGAAATGGTTGTGCGGGTTCGAGTCCCGCTCGCGGCACCGGAACTAAAACTCTTACAAACATGCAGAAAAAAAACTATTTACTCCTGTCTGCAGCATCACTGATGTTTTTTACTTCCTGCTCAAAGCTCGGAGCATTGTCAGCAGACAATTTTACTGTAACTCCTAACCCGCTGGAGACACAGACGGGTACAGTACCAGCAACCATTAACGGCCACTTCCCCGAAAAGTACATGAAGAAGAAGGCTGTTGTGACTGTCGTTCCTGAGTTGCGCTATAGCAATGGAACGATTGCAAAGGGCAGCCCTGCAACCTTCCAGGGAGAGAAAGTCGCTGGAAACGATCAGACCATTCCTTATAAGGTGGGTGGTAACTACACGATGAAGAGCAACTTTGCCTATGCTGATGACAACAAGGCTGAGATGTTCCTGACCTTCGATGCTCGTATTGGTAAGAAACAGGTATTGGTGCCTGAGGTGAAGGTGGCCGATGGCGTAATAGCTACCTCAGAACTCTACAAGCGTACGGTAACCGCTGCCAATGCGGCTATCGCTCCGGATGCCTACCAGCGTATTAACAAGAAGAAGCAGGAGGCAAACATCAAGTTCCTCATCCAACAAGCTACACTCCGTAAGAGTGAGTTAAAGAACAACTCCGTACAGGAGTTCGTGAAGATGTTGAAGCAGATCAACGATGATCAGGAAGGTCTGAACATCGAGAATGTGGAGGTGTCGGCATACGCTTCTCCCGATGGTGGTTTCAACATCAATGACAAACTCGCTAGTCAGCGCCAGAAGGTGTCGGAGCAGTATGTCAATAAGGAACTGAAGAAAATCAAGATGAACGCTCCCGTAGATGCGAAGTACACAGCAGAGGACTGGGACGGCTTCCAGGAGTTGGTCAAGGCCAGCGATATCCAGGATAAGGACATCATCCTGCGCGTCCTCTCTATGTATAAGGATCCCGAGGAGCGTGAGCAGCAGATCCGAAATATCTCGGCTGCCTTCCGTGAACTCGCTGACGGCATCCTGCCACAGTTGCGCCGTTCACGTCTGACAATCAACTACGAGACTATTGGTCGAAGCGATGAGCAGATTGCTGATCAGATTCAGGCCGATCCGACCAAGTTGAGTATTGAGGAACTGCTCTATGGTGCTGCTCTGAAAGGTAACGGTGATGAGGCTGAGGCTATCTATAAGACTGCTACAACGGTGTATCCGAATGATGCCCGTGCCTTCAACAACATCGCAGCTATCGAGTATGCGAAGGGTAACTACGAGGCAGCTAAGGACTATATCCAGAAGGCCAAGAGTGTAAACGCCAACCTGCCGGAGGCAAATGCCAACCTTGGTATGATTGCTTTGGTGGAAGGTGATGTGCAGACTGCCGAGCAGTATATCGCCAATGCTACTGGTGCCAACGGACTTGCAGAGGTTGTGGGTAACCTGAACCTCGCCAAGGGCAACTTCGCACAGGCTGAGCAGGACTTCGGAGAGATCTACTCGAACAGTGCTGCTCTGGCACAAATCCTCAATAAGAACTATGCTTCAGCAGCCGTCACACTGAAGAATGTGAAGAACCCGGATGCCACGACGGAATACCTGAAGGCTCTGCTCAACGCTCGTCAGGGTAACACCACCGATGCCAGTGAGGCCTTGCGTAATGCCGTCAAGGACAGCTTCTTCGCCAAGTACGCTGCCAATGACTTGGAGCTGAAGAACATCGCTAAGTAAATGAGAAAAATTCTCGGATATATATTGTTCACGCTGGTTGCTGTCTCTTGCAGTACCAAAAAGGATACGTTCCGCCTTGAGGGTACTTTCAAAGGGTTCAACCAGGGTGAACTGTATATATACGAGTTGAATGGCTCCCATCAGCTCGACACGATCAGTGTCAGCAAAGGGGAGTTCCGCTATGAGATTCCCTTAGACGCTCCCGCCACCTTCGTGCTGGTATTCCCGAACTTCTCCGAACTGCCCGTCTTCGGCACGTCAGGAACAAAGGTGGAGATTACGGCCGATGCATCGCATCTGAAGGAGACGAAGATCAAGGGAACCAAGGAAAACGAGCAGATGACTGCTTTCCGGTTGAAGACGAGAGAACAGACATTGCCCGAGGTGGCACAGGCTGCCACACAGTATATCAAGGAGAATGCCACGTCACCCGTGGCTTTCTATCTTTTCCAGAAATATTTCCTTCAGGTGCCTAATCCCGATTACCAGAAAGTTGGTGAACTTGCAGAAACCCTACGACGTGCCAATCCCAATCGGAGCGACATCGCTGTGCTCATCAGACAACTCCCAGGACTGAAGGCCTTGAAGGTTAAGGGAAAGTTACCGTCCTTTACGGGTATGGACATCCAGGGGAGAAGTGTATCGTCGGCTGATCTGAATGCATCGGCTAACATCGTCTCTGTATGGGCTACATGGAACTATGAGAGTCATAATGTACAGCGCCAACTTCATTCCATGCAGACACGTTTTGGTAGCGACCGACTGAAGATTATCAGTATCTGTATGGATGCCGGCGTTAAGACCTGTCAGGATTGGGTGAAACGCGACTCCATCCCATGGAGTAATATCTGCGACGGGAAGATGTGGGAGAGTCCCATCATACAGAAGACAGGACTCTCGTATGTGCCTGATGTGATCATCACCGATAGTCAAGGCACCATCGTCCTGCGAACGCGATCCACTCAGGAGATTGTCAGGCAGATAGAAGAGATGCTGATAAAAACCGACTGACCGAATTAATTCTTAACCACTGATACTATGCTAGTCAAAACATTCTGCGCAGCCGTGATGGGGCTGGAGGCAACAACCATCACAATCGAAGTAAACATGACACGGGGTGTCATGTTCCATCTGTCGGGTCTCGCCGACACCGCCGTCAAGGAAAGTTATGATCGTATCCGTGCAGCGATGGTCAATGTGGGCTTTAAGCCGCCGACGGCCGACCTGACTATTAACCTTAGTCCTGCTGACATCCGCAAAGAGGGAAGCGGCTACGACTTGCCGTTAGCCATTGGCATCTTGGCTGCTCACGGTAAGATCAGCGAGACGATGCTGGCCGACTATATGATGATCGGCGAGCTCGGTCTGGACGGGAAACTGAAACCCATCAGTGGGGCTCTTCCTGTAGCCATCCGAGCCAGGAAGGAGCATTTCAAGGGACTGCTCGTTCCTTGTGAGAATGCTCGTGAGGCCGCCGTCGTCGACGATTTGGCGGTCTACGCTATGGACAACCTGTCGGATGTTATCAGTTTCCTGAACGGAGACGGACAGTATGAACCGACGCTGGTGGACACCCGTCGGGAATTCTATGAGCAGCAGTACAGCTTCGACCTCGACTTTGCCGACGTGAAGGGACAAGAGAGCGTGAAGCGTGCCTTGGAGGTGGCTGCCGCCGGCGGTCATAACCTCATGATGATTGGCAGTCCGGGCAGTGGAAAGTCGATGATGGCCAAGCGACTTCCTGGTATCCTCCCGCCACTTTCGCTGGCGGAGAGCCTGGAGACCACACAGATACACTCCGTGGCTGGAAAACTCAGCAATGGAACGTCGCTCATATCACAGCGCCCTTTCCGCAGTCCTCATCACACCATCTCACAGGTAGCTATGACAGGTGGCACTAACAAGGCGCAGCCGGGAGAGGTGTCGCTGGCTCATAACGGGGTACTCTTCCTTGATGAGCTACCAGAGTTCTCCAAAACGACCCTGGAGGTACTTCGTCAACCGCTGGAGGACCGGAAGATCACTATCTCCCGTGCGAAATATACTGTAGAGTATCCCTGCTCGTTTATGTTTGTCGCCTCGATGAATCCTTGTCCGTGCGGCTATTACGGTGACCCGTCACATCGTTGTGTCTGTACCCCAGGGCAAATTGGTCGTTATCTCTCTAAGATCAGTGGTCCGCTACTGGATCGCATCGATATACAGGTTGAGGTGCAGAATGTGCCGTTCAAAGACTTGTCGCAGATGGCACCTGGTGAGCCGAGTGCCGTCATCCGCGAACGGGTCATCAAAGCCCGAAACATACAGACAGCGCGCTTCAGCTCTCTCACCTTGGACGAGGGCGGAGGAAGAGGCATCCATTGTAATGCCCAGATGACCGAGCGTATGCTTCACCGGTTTGCTGAGCCCGATTCGGCATCTATGGAGATGCTACGTATAGCGATGGAACGGCTGAAACTCTCCGCCCGTGCCTACAGTCGTATCCTGAAAGTGGCCCGTACCATTGCCGACCTGGCTGGCAGTGACAGGGTGGAGTCTGTGCATATCGCCGAGGCAATTGGTTATCGGAACCTCGACCGCGGTGACTGGGCAGAAAGGGGTATATGAATTTGGTGGTTTAAGAAAAAACATGTACCTTTGCGACATTATTTATTATCATGTATGATGGACGAGATGACCTATACCGGCATGCTTGAGGAGCATGGCATCAAGCCAACAGCCAACCGTATCGTTGTGCTGAAGGCGCTCTGTGCCTCTATACAGCCCCAGTCATTGGCGGAGTTGGAGCGTAGGATTCTGACGATCGATAAGTCGAACGTGTTCCGTGCCCTCACTCTTTTTCGTGAGCATCATCTGGTGCATGCTATCGAAGGCGGCAGCGACGGGACGAGATATGAACTGTGTCACAGTCATAGTCAGGAGCATGATGACGACCAGCATCCCCATTTCTATTGTGAGGAGTGTCAGCAGACTTACTGTCTTGACCATCTGGAGATGCCGTCGTTTGATCTGCCCGAGGGTTTTGAGATGCATACCGTCAACTGTATGGTCAAAGGAATATGTCCGCACTGTAGGAAGAAATGATCAGAACGAATCAGATACGTGTTATCGCCTTTGATGCCGACGATACCCTCTGGGACTGTCAGTCACACTTTGAGCTCGTAGAGAACCATCTCTACCAGTTGATAGCGCCCTATTGCGAAGAGCCGGCCCGTGAGCTCTTCCTGACCGAGTCGGGAAATATGGCTGATCTTGGCTATGGTTGTAAGGCCTTCACCATTTCCGTGATAGAGACGGCTCTGCGAGTGGGCGGCGACCATCTCACGGCCGATGCCTTGGGCGACCTACTCGCCGATAGTAAGGCTCTGCTTCATCTGCCTGCTACCCCGTTGCCGGAGGTAGAGCAGACCCTCCAGCGCCTGCAGGCTTATCCTTATCGTCTTGTGGTATTTACTAAGGGTGAGCTTCAAGATCAGGAGAACAAACTCCGTCGCAGCGGACTGGCCAAGTATTTCTCACATGTGGAGATCACGTCCGACAAGACCGAAGTGGAGTTCCAGCAGCTCTGTGAGCATCTGGGAATCCTACCTTCAGAATTACTGATGGTGGGTAACTCACTGAAGAGCGATATTGCTCCGGCTCTCACCATTGGTGCGCAGGCCATCCATATACCATTCCATGTGACCTGGCAGTTGGAGCATGCTGAGGATATCGAACATGAGCGACTCGTCAAGATTGACCGTTTCAGTGAAATCATTAAGCTATTGAACGTCAACAGTTAGTTGAAAAGTAAAAGATCAAAGGAATATGAACTATATTTTCGAAACAAAGATGGAGGTGCGCGACTATGAGTGCGATATCGAGGGCATCGTAAACAATGCCAATTATCTGCATTATGCCGAGCATACCCGTCACCTCTTCCTCCGTAGTCTTGGTGCAAGCTTTGCTGCCCTTCATGAGCAGGGCATCGATGCTGTCGTGGCAAGGATGAACCTTCAGTTTAAGAAACCTCTCCGCTGCGATGATGAGTTTATCTCGCGTCTTGCCTTGACAAAGAAAGGCATCAAATATGTGTTCCATCAAGCCATCTTCCGGGCTTCGGACGAGGTGCTCTGTTTCCAAGGCGACTTCGAGTTGGTATGTCTCGTCAATGGTCGTCTGGCCGTCAGTCCTCAGTACGACGAGGCTTTCAAGGATTTTATCTGACCGTTTCCAGATACTCGCTGGGAAGCATGCCGAATTCCTTCTTGAAACATTTGGTGAAGTATTTCGGCGTATTGAAGCCCACACGCATGGAGAGCTCTGTCATACTGATGCCTGGTTGTTGCTGGAGGATATGACAGGACTCTTTCAGACGGATAGCATTGATGAAGCCCGTCACGTTCTGACCAGTCAAAGCACGTAGCTTATTATAGAGCGTCGATGACGACACGCACATGTCGGAGGCAAAGCGCTCACGGTCGTAGTCGCCGTCGTCGAGATGTGCTTTCACACAGTCCATCGCCTTCCTGATGAAGAGCTCATCAGGCGAAGAGTAATGCTGCTCCTCCACCTTGAAGTCTGTCTGAATGCTGAACTTCCGTCGGATACGTTCCCGGTTACGGATGATATTGTCGATACGAAGTTGTAGGTCCGTCATCTTGAAGGGTTTCGTGATATAAGCGTCGGCACCGGTCTCGTAGCCCATGTTCTGATCCTCGTCAGTGGTCTTGGCTGTAAGCATGATTACGGGTAGTTGTCCGAAATCTGCCGACTCCTTAATCCGGCGGGTTAGTTCGATGCCGTCCATGACGGGCATCATCACGTCGGTCACCACAATATCCAGGTCACGGCGGTGGATCACGTTCAGGGCCTGCTGACCGTTCAATGCTGTATATACATTATATTGTTGGGAGAAGAGTTTTCGCATCAGTTCCAGTAGCTCACTATTGTCTTCGACAATCAGCATGGCATATTCCTTCTTCTCTTCTCCATCGATATCGTTTGTTTCGATGGAACCAGCATTTTCCACATGTTCTATCTGTTGGTTATCTGTCTGTCGGTGGTCAGCTGTCACATCAATCTCTTCCTCGCTGAAGTGTTTCCTGTCAATCGGCAGGGTGACGGTGAAGGTGGTGCCTACTCCCTCCTCACTCTGACAGTCAATCTTACCATGATGAAGGAGCACCAGATCGCGGGTCAGCGACAGACCGATGCCCGTTCCGAGCGTGTTCATCCTGCGGTAGTCGCCATCCAGGAAACGCGTATAGAGATGCTTGAGTTTGTCTTTCGACATGCCGATGCCCTCATCACTGACGGTGAGCACGGCCTTCTCCGGCTCCGTGGTCAGCGTGACGCTGATCCGTCCTCCTTCCTTGTTATATTTAATAGCGTTGGAGATGAGGTTATAGAGAATCTTGTCGACCTTGTCCTTATCGAACCAAGCGTTGATGGGGCCAGTCGGGCAGTTGACGATGAGTTCGCCGTTTTTAGCGCCTGCCATCGGACGGATATTCTCACATTCCTGGGCGATGAAGGCTGAGAGATCGTCCTGGGCAACGAGTAGTCTCAGTTGACCGGCCTGTGACTTACGAACCTCCAGAATCTGTCGGAGCAGTCGGGTCAGTCGTTGGATGTTGTTCTGCATCAGACCGTAGTTCTCTTTGAACTGCGGTGCTTTCTGCCGCATCTCGTCGACCGATGCGGAGATGATGGTGAGCGGTGTCAGTAGCTCATGGGTGATGTTGGTGAAGACGACAGCCATCGCCAAGCGGTTCTTGGTCTTCAGGTAGTTCTTGTACCAGCGGATGATGCCATAGGCGATGGCACCGAGCAGACAGGCATAGATGAGGTAGGCCCACCATGTCTGGTACCAGGGTGGCAGCACCACGATTTCGATGGAATCAGTATTCTCTACGGCTTGTCCGTAGCTGTCGATAGCACGCAGTCGCAGTTGGTAGGTGCCAGGGGGCAGGTTCTGGAAGGTGGCCATCCGGTTCTCCGCATCGGTATAGTGCCAGTTATGGTCATAACCATCCAGCCAGTAGGCATAACGGCATTGCTGTGGATTCATGTAGGTGAGCAGGGAGAACTCCACGGAGAACTTCTTCACGTTCGATGGAATGGTTATTTTCTTCGAGAAGAAAGGCTGTTCTTCTGAGATTCTGCTGCGCATGGTGGAGTCGAGCCACTGATAAGGCCGGTCGTCGATGCGGAGGTCAACCACCACCAGTTGGGCACTGCCTGTCTGCTGCCACTGTTCCATCAGGAGTGGTTCGAAGGAGAAGAAGCCGCTGGCACTGCCGAAGAACAGTTCCTTGCCATAACGTGACATGCCGTTTGGTGAGAAACGTACGGTATTGATTCCGTCTTCCATACTATAATAGGTTGGGATGGCCTCCCCCTCGGTGTTGACCTTCAGGCACACCAGTCCTTTGTCGGTCAACAGCCAGAGTCGGCCGTTCTCATCGCCTTTGATGGCATAGACGCTACTGATGCCGATATGGAAGCGTAGGTTGACTGCCTCGAAGTGGTCTTCATCGGGGTTATATAGGAACAGACCGCCACTGCCGGAGATGGCCCATATCCGATGGTCCTTATCTTCGTAGACGGCAGTTGCATCGTCGATGGGGTAATTGCCGTTGACAGGAGCATATTGTCGACATCTGACAGACTGTGGCTTACGTATGTCGCCGCTGACACGGATGATACCGGCATTATCCGTGGCTATCCACACGCGGTGCAAGTGGTCCTCGGAGAAGGCACGTACATAACAGTTACTCAGGTCGTGCCCGTCTTCCTCCATCTTTAACATACGTCCCTGTCTGTCGGTAAAAGCCAATCCTACGCCGCCGCTTGTGCCCACCCACACTATTCCGTCCTGTCGGCAGAGGAAGGTGTTAACGTCGTTATGGCCGATGAATGGCGTATTGTTACGTGGCAGTATCACAGCCTGCTGTCCTTCTTTCCAGATGATGATACCGACGGTGCTGGCCATCCAGATTTCTCCAGTTCTGCACTCTTGTATCGAGGAGATAGTCTGTACGTGAATTCCCTGCTGACCTGTGATCTGTTCCATGCCGGGAATACGGTTGTTGTAGCTTACCTGTCGCGTTTCTCGGTTGTATAAGGCCAGACCGTATGGCTGTAGTCCCAGCCAGAAATACTGTCCGTCGTTCGTGAACACCGTTTGGACACGGTTGACAGGCAGCACCTGTCCTGTCGGGTCGAGTTGACAGAAGGTGAAGGGGGAGGTCTTGGTGCTCAGGTGCACGATACCGTTGTTTCGGGTGAGCACCCAGAGGTTGCCTCGTCCGTCGGTCTGCATGTCGTAGCAGAAACTGAAGTCGGGATGGTTCTCTATGAGCGTCTCGTCGTCCATGTCCACCTGTGTCAGACCTTCGATACAGCATCCCCAGACGGCATGGCTCACGCTGTCCTCAATCAGTCGGTGGAATGTGCGGAAATCCAGTCTTCCCTCGTTCGTCTTATGCATCCCTGGTGCCTGCTCGTTCTCAGGATGATCCAGACGTACGATACCGTGCTCCCAGGTGCCGACCCAGAGTCGTCCACGACTGTCTATCAGCAGTGAGGACGCGGTGTTACGCTCGTTCATCCGAGGGTAGCTCACGATCTTCCCGCTTTTCCGGTCGAGTCGTAATAGTCCTCCTTCCCATGTGCCAATATACAGATTCCCTTTGGCATCCTCAGCAAACGACCGGGCGCCAGCGTTGAGATTAATATCGATGAAATCATCTTTTTCCTGATTGTAGCGAGATATGCCGGCATCCGTGCCTACCCAGACGGTACCATTGGCTGTGGTGAACAGGGCATTAACCGACCGACTTTGGTTCCTCCGCAGACGATAGGTCTTAAACTTGCCGTGCCTTCGGTCGTAACGCGTGAGACCGTCGCGTGTGCCGATCCAAAGTCCATCGTCATGGTCTTCGGTCATGCAACGCACATAGTTATTGGGAAGGATGCCCGGCGAATAGGCGTCGCTACGGTAGGTCCTGAAGCGGTATCCGTCGTAGGCGCGCAGCCCCTGGTCGGTTCCCACCCACATCAGTCCGTAATGGTCGAACATCAGACAACGTGCCTCCTCAGCCCCCGCCACCGGAGTCTGTGACATCAGTCGAACGGGGGTGCTATTGGCTCCCGTCAACAGGGTTATGGTCAGAACAACAGTTAGTAATAATGGTTTCTTCATTCACTAGTTAGCACCTATCCGATGGCAAAGTTACGAAAAGTCGAGCGCAAAACAAAGAAACTTGTTTCTTTTTTTTGCCGAGACGTAGTAACTTCGCGGTCGAATGACCGCAGAGTTACGAAAAAGGGCTTGGAATACAAAGAAACTTGTTTCTTTTTTTGCCGAGACGTAGTAACTTCGCGGTCGAATGACCGCAGAGTTACGAAAAAAGGCGATATGTTTCCCTCAAATCATGATAAGGGGAAGCGCTTAAACGTTTTTTTGGTTAATTTTGCCATCAAAACCAATGACAGGCAATATGAGAAAACTACTTTTACTATCTGCACTCTTCATAGCAGCGTCCGCATCAGCGGATAACAAACCCATCCGTTCCGGTGAACTATGGCCCGATACCGACGGCCGGCATATCAACGCCCATGGCGGTGGTATCATGAAGTTCGGGAACACCTATTACTGGTTCGGGGAGCATAAGGCCGACACCACCTCGTCGGCGATGGTCGGTGTGACGTGCTACGCTTCAGAAGACCTGACGACCTGGCGAAACTGCGGGGTGGCACTGAGCGTCTCCGACGAGCCGGGTAGTGAGATCGAGCGCGGTTGCGTTCTGGAACGCCCGAAAGTTATATATAATAAGGTAACGGGAAAGTTCTGTATGTGGTTCCATCTGGAACTGAAGGGACGGGGCTATAGTGCCGCTCGTTACGGAGTAGCCGTCGGCGACCGTCCGGAAGGACCTTATCGGTTCCTTTATTCACAAAGAGCCAACCCCGGCATCTACCCCGTGGAGTTCGGAGAGAAAGAGCTGGCAGTCGTCGACACCCTCGATGGTGAGCATTTCAAAGAGTGGTGGACACTGACATGGCGTGAGGCCATCAAGGAGGGCCTTTTCCTGAAACGCGATTTCGGGACGGGACAGATGGCCCGGGATATGACCCTCTATGTCGATGACGACGGGAAAGCCTATCATATCTTTTCTTCTGAGGATAACCTCACGCTCCATATTGCTGAGCTGGCACCCGACTTCCTGCACCACTCCGGCCGATATACCCGTGTGGCTCCTGGTGGACAGAACGAGGCTCCGGCCATCTTCAAGAAAGACGGTACTTATTGGATGATTACCTCGGGCTGTACTGGTTGGGCACCCAACGAGGCCAGAATGTTCTCCGCCCCCAGCATCTGGGGCCCGTGGACACAGCATCCAACTCCCTGTGTCGGACCGAAGGCTGAGATTACCTTTGAGGGACAGTCAACCTTTATCCTGCCTGTCGGAGATCAGTTTATCTTCATGGCCGATATTTGGCGCCCGAGGCATCCGAGTGACGCCCGTTATATTTGGCTGCCTATCGCGTTCGAGGACGGTAAGCCTGTCGTCAGGTGGCAAGATGCTTGGTCGCTCGATCAGTTTAACAAGAAATAACGATTTGTGCCCCTCAAATCACAATGAGGAGACGCCCCTTCGTGAATTATTTCCGAATTTTGCAGGCAAGAGCATCATTGTACATGCAAGAAGAACTATCATTCAACTAATAATAAAACTTAAAAACATTATCAAATGAAGTATGCTAATCTAACTATTCCATTTCGTAAACGATGTTTCGTGATGGTGTTGGCTGCAGGAATGATTGCCATTCCATTGCCAACTATGGCAGCACAGGCCGTTCAGACCGTCCAGCAGACTGGAGTCGTGAAAGGTCAGGTTGTAGACAAGAATGGTGAGGGCGTCATCGGTGCCACTGTGAAGGTCAAGAATTCAAAGGCAGGTACTGTAACCGATTTCAACGGAAACTTCGCTGTGGACGTACAAGGTTCGGGAACACTCGTTGTCTCTTACATCGGTTATCTGACAAAGGAAGTGCCTTTCACTGTCGGACAGACCTTGAATATCACGATTGAGGAAGACGAGACGGCTCTCGACGAGGTGGTGGTTGTCGGTTATGGTGTGCAGAAGAAGTCGGACGTGACCGGTTCTGTCACCTCTGTTAATAAGGATCGTCTGAGCAAGCTGCCAGTGACCAACGTGCTGCAGGCCGTTCAGGGTGCTGTTGCCGGTGTGACTATCACGCAGGGCAGTTCCATCCCAGGCGATGGTCCTTCTGCGTTAGTCCGTGGACAAAACTCTATTGGAGCGAACTCTACTCCTTATGTTGTTGTTGATGGTATTCCCATGACGAAGAATGATGGTTCGCTCAACGATATCAACCCCAACGATATCGAGTCGATAGAGATCCTGAAGGATGCAACTGCCACCGCTATCTATGGTACCAACGGTTCCAACGGTGTTATTCTCATTACGACCAAGCGTGGTAAGGATGAGAAACCCACCATCAGCTACAACGGTTATCTGGGTATTGAGGATTTTGCCAAGAAACTGAAGTTTGCCAATGGTGCACAGATCACCCAGCGCTATAAGGACTATGTGGCCCAGAATGCTGGTGAGACCATGTATAATGATTATGTGAAGTACGCCAACGAGGCCGAGAACCAGGCCGCAGGTATTGAAAACGACTGGGTGTATGATATTGCCTCTCAGACTGGTATTATCCAAGATCATAATGTTACCATAAGAGGCGGAGCCAAGAAAGTTACCTATTATGTCTCGGGCGACTATATGGATCAGAAGGGTGTGCTGAAGGGCTTTAACTATAAGCGCTACTCTTTGCGTACGAATATCGATGTTGATGTAACCGATTATATGAAGGTTGGTACCAACAGCTATATTGTATCGCACAATCGCGACGGTGGTCGTGTGAACTTCCTGATGGCTGAGGCCATGTCACCCTATGCCAAGGTTAAGGATGACGAAGGCAATTATGTACAATATCCGATGTACTCCGAGACCCTCTTCTTTAACCCGATGCAGTATATCGATCAGGATCATGAGCGTCGTCGTTGGAATATAAATCTGAATGCTTACGCAGAGATTAACTTCGAGAATGTCTGGAAACCACTGGCAGGACTTCGCTATAAATTTAATGTCGGCTATGCGTATATTCCTAGACGTGAGGATTACTATAATGGTGTGGCTCAGTATAACAATGCTGGTGGTTATGGTTATGTTTATAATGCAGAGACTCAAAACCGCACGGTAGAGAATATTCTGACCTATGCTAAGGATATCCAGAAGCACCATTTCGATGTAACCCTGCTTTATGCTTCTTCACGTAAGAAGTACCATGAGAATAAGGCGACTGCCAGTGTGTTTATTAACGATGAACTGCTCTGGCACAACCTCGGTGGCGGTAGCACACAGACAGCAGGTTCTTACACAGATTTGTATTCGACTGTTTCGCAGATGGGTCGTCTGAACTATTCGTACGACAGCCGTTACCTGTTCTCTATCACAGCACGCCGTGACGGTTCTTCCGTGTTCGGTGATAACATCAAGTATGGAACTTTCCCCTCAGTGGCTGTTGGTTGGAACATCGCCAACGAGAAGTTTATGTCGAACGTTGACTGGCTGAACAATCTGAAGTTGCGTCTTTCTTACGGTAAGACTGGAAATGAGGCAATTGGCGTATATGAGACCCTTGCTAAGATGGATAATAAGCCCATTACGATGGATGGGTCGTCTTCTACCGCTCTCTATCCGAATGCTCGCATGGGTAACGCTGGTCTGAGTTGGGAATCTACCAAGGTGTTTAATGTCGGTGTTGACTTTGGAATCTTGAACAACCGCATCAATGGTAACATTGATTTCTACACTTCTAGAACCTACGATCTTCTTCTGAAGCGTAATCTGCCGAAGATCTCCGGTTTCTCGGATGTGTTTATGAATATGGGTAAGACCGCCAACAAGGGTCTGGAGGTGACGATTAACTCTAAGAACATCGTGACGAAGGACTTCACATGGGGCACATCGCTTGTATGGTCGTGGAACCAGAACAAGATCAAGGACCTCTATGGTGATGGAAAGGACGATATCGGCAACCGTTGGTTTATCGGACAACCCATCGGCGTAATCTACGACTATGAGATGGAAGGCATCTGGCAGGAGGACGAGATTGAGCGTGGCGACCACCTCAACCAGGATCCGCAGGCACAGCCCGGTGACGTGAAGCTTCGCGACATCGATGGTGACCACAAGATTACACCGGAGGGCGACAAGACCATCCAGGGACAGACCACTCCGAAGTGGACTGCCGGTCTGACGAACACGATCACTTACAAGGGATTCACTCTGAGTGTCTTTATCCAGACTGCTCAGGGACTGAAGCGCAACAACTCACTGTTGGCAATGGCTGCCGACGAGCAGGGCCGTCGTAACTCAACCACCGAGGTGGGCTACTGGACCGCCGAGAACCGCAGTAACGAATACCGTTCACTGAGCAAGACCTCTAACCGTTGGGGCTATGGCTTCCCACGTAATGCCAGCTACACCCGTATCAAGGACGTGACGCTGAGCTACGTGTTCCCGGCAGTAGTCACCAATGCTCTCCATATCAACGCTCTGACAGCATATGTCAGTGGTCGTAACCTTTATACCTTCACCAGTTGGAAGGGATGGGATCCCGAGGCAAATATTACCCAGCGCGGATGGAGCGGTTATGAGAACAACTATCCTATGACCAAGAGCTTTGTATTCGGTCTTAACGTCACATTCTAAAAAACGCTACAATTATGAAACTAAGAAATACAATATATTCGGTTCTAGCTGTCAGCACCCTGGCTTTGGCTTCCTGCAGCGACAGCTATCTGGACGAGAAGATGTTCTCGAAATATGGTACAGATGTGTCCGATGTCGAGGCAAAGGTCATCGGTCTGCATTACAAATATGCCGACCTCTGGGGTTGGAGCGACCAACAGGGCTTTGCCGGCTGCTGGCAGGATGGAACAGACGTAGGTGCCCCTGGTGATACACAGGGCGTAGAGGTGCCTTTCTATCAGTACGGTTCTCTGAATGCTGAGAACAGTGGTGTCAGTAAGTTGTGGAACTCCCTCTACAGCATCATCAACAGTGCGAATATCATCATTAACACTGAAAATGTGGATGCGGCCGCAAAGGCAGAGGCGGAGTTCTTCCGTGCTTACAGCTATAATATGCTCGTAACCTTGTGGGGACCGGTGCCCCTGCTCACTGAGAGCAAGGCAGAGCCGCGTACCGACTTTACCCGTAATGCTGTGGCCGAGGTGGATGCTGTCATCTATTCCGACTTGATCGATGCGATGAACAACCTGCCGGAGGTCGACAAGACCAAGACACAGAACCGCATCAATAAGGATTGTGCCCGTATCCTGGCCGGTGAGGCTTTCCTCCGCATGGGTAAGGCTGCTGAGGCCGAGGCTGCCGTGTCGGCTACCATCAACAGTGGTAACTACAAGCTTATTCAGGCTCGCTACGGTAAGCATCTCGCTGATGCTGGTGACTACTACAGCGATATGTTCCGCTGGCATAACCAGCGCCGCTCTGAGGGTAACACCGAAGGTATCTGGGTCTTCCAGATGGAGTATGAGCGCGACGTGACCGGTGGTACCATCAATGCGCCGCAGCAGCGTCGTAACTGGGTACCGGGCTTCCATAAGCTGACAGACTTCATGCAGAACGCCGACTCTATCGGTGGACGTGGTAACGGTCGTTTGCGCCTGAGCAACTATGTGAAGTATGGTATCTGGGAAGAGGGCGATATCCGCAACTCGAACCATAACATCCGTCGTATCCTCTATTGCAACAAGCCTGACATCAACAAGGAGATCTCGGTGCTGGATGGATTCAGGGTCAGCGACGATACGCCAGGTGCTACCAAGGTGACGATCAAGACCGGTGACCGTATCTACTGGACGGTGGGTGACACGCTTGCTGTGATGTACCCGCACACCACCAAGTGGGGCGGCTATGACGAGACCGACGACTTCGGATGGTCGTTGATCAAGGACTGGCCTCTGATGCGTCTTGCCGATGCTTATCTGCTCCGTGCCGAGGCTCGTATCCAGCAGAACAATACCGCTGGTGCTGCTGAGGACATCAATGTGCTGCGCGACCGTGCCTTCAAGACCTATCGTGCAGAGACTGGCAAGGCTGAGGCTGGTAAGGTGACTGCTGCACAGATGACGATGGACTTCCTGCTCGACGAGCGCATCCGTGAGTTGGTTGGTGAGGAGAACCGTCGTTACACCCTCTGTCGCACAGGTAAGTTGGCCGAGCGTGTTCAGATGATGATGAAACCGGAATGGGCAGAGACCACACCGAGCAAGGCTATCAGCGGCTTCGATCCCGCCACGCACACCCTGCTGCCGATACCTCTGTCAGAGATCCAGCTGAACAAGGATGCTGTGCTGGAGCAGAATCCCGGCTATTAAGCATATACATTAAGTTCATACATAATTAGGTTATTAGTTAGCATTTCTAAGGCTGAGGGACAGTCTGCGTGATGTAGACTGTCCCTTTTTAAGGAAACAGTTTTCTGATGACACGTTTTTTCTGCAGATTATTTGTATATTTGCAGAGACTAGACATTAATCATAACAGAAATGAGGAAATTATTATATATTACTGCATTGTTTTCTGTACTGGCGCTATCCCCGGGCTATGCCCGTCGGCCTTTATCTTCTCAGAGCAAGGTATGGACGGTCGACGAGGTGAAGGATGTCATCCGGAAGGTGAACACCTACTGGCAGACGAATAATCCGGCAGAGGTCCGCTCTTTCTGGGACAATGCTGCCTACCATACAGGGAATATGGAGGTCTATAAGTTGCTGAAGGATCAGCAGATGCTCGACTATAGCATCCGTTGGGCGGAGCACAACCAGTGGAAGGGAGCTGCCGAACCTGATCCTGCCAACTGGAAATACAAACAGTATGGCGAAGGACAGGACTACGTGCTCTTCGGCGACTGGCAGATATGCTTCCAGACGTATATCGATCTCTATAACCTCTCCAAAGACGAGAAGAAGGTGGCTCGTGCCAAGGAAGTGATGGGCTATGAGGCCGACTCGAAGGTGCACGATTACTGGTGGTGGGCCGATGCCCTCTATATGGTGATGCCTGTGATGACGAAGATGTATCGTCTGACGGGTGACACCAAGTATCTCCGTAAGCTCTACGAGAATATCCTCTACAGCGACAGTATCATGCTGGATGCAGAGACGGGCCTGTACTACCGCGACGGCCGGTATGTCTATCCGCAGCATAAGACCGAAGCCGGTAAGAAGGATTTCTGGGCGCGTGGCGACGGATGGGTGCTCGCCGGACTGGCTAAGGTGCTGCAAGATACGCCAGAGACTTATGTCCGTCAGCCGTTCTTCGTAGAGAAGTTCACACGTATGGCCCGGACGGTGGCCAAGCTACAGCAGCCGCAGGGCTACTGGACCCGTTCGATGATGGATCCTCGTCAGGCGCCAGGTCCTGAGACCTCTGGTACGGCGTTCTTCTGCTATGGTCTGCTCTGGGGAGTGAACCACGGTTATCTCCAGAAGAAGGAGTTCGCTCCGGTGATAGAGAGAGCCTGGAGATATCTGACGGAGACGGCTCTGCAGCACGACGGGAAGATCGGCTATGTGCAGCCCATCGGCGACCGTGCCATTCCCGGACAGGTCATCAACGCCGACTCGCAGCAGAATTTCGGTGTCGGTGCTTTCCTGTTGGCAGCATGTGAATATACGAGATATATCAGTCGATGATGTCTTTACTCAAGAATAACACAGGGATACGGAGATGCAGAGTGTGCCTATTCTGTACATTCTTCTTGGTATCTCTGTGTTTCTGTGTTTCAAAGACAAGCGCCCAGACGAGACTCTTGCCACAGGCAGATAACCCGTTCTGGCGCGACTCCATTCCCGTGGAGATGCGTCAGAGCTATATCAGGTATGGTGAGCAGTACCTTGACAGACCGTGGACGGTGCTGCCTTGGACGGTCTTCGCTGAGTTCAAGACAAAGGGCAACCGGGTAAACTACGAAAGTCTCTGTTTCGAAAAGCGTCGTCAGTTGGCGGCTCTTGTCATGGCGGAGATTATGGAGGGTGACGGCCGGTTTCTGCGTGACATCATCGATGGAATGGGGAGTTTCTGCGAGGAGACCTGGTGGGGCATCCCCGCTCACTATGGCAAGGCCGTCCCACAGCCAGAGCTACAGGAGGTCGACCTCTTCAACGCAGAGACAGCCAGTCTGGTAGCCTGGACCAGGTATATGCTCGAGAAGTCGTTCGGCGCCTTCTCGCCCGACCTCTGTCGGCGGTTAGACCGTGAGATAGAACGGCGCATCCTTGTGCCTGCTCTTGAAAGGGACTACTGGTGGAAGACGGCTGGTATGAACTGGAACCCGTGGATCTGTTCCAACTGGCTCACCTGTGTGCTGCTCTGTGAGAGGGATGAGACTCGTCGGACTGAAGCCATCGCTCAGATACGGAAAGCTACCAACGCCTTTATCGATGCCTATCCCGAGGATGGCGGCTGTGACGAGGGAGCTGGCTATTGGGATCGGGCGGCGGCCTCTATGTTCGAGGTACTGAACCTGTTGACGGTAGATGGTTGGGCTTCTGGTGACCCTGTAGTGGCAGAAGGGAAGGCCCGTAAGATAAGAAACATGGCCGCCTATGCCTATAAGACCTATATCGGCAACGACTACTGCGTGAACTTCGCCGATGCACACGAGAACAAGGCTGTGCAACAGGTGAACATCGTTTACCCTTTTGGTCTCTTTCTTGGCGACAAGACCATGCGTGAGTTCGGAGCCTGGCTGGGTCACCGCAAAGGGGTGCTCACTGATCCGGCAGTCCTCTATGACAGGAGCGGAAACTTCCCGACACTCGGTCGGGAGCTTTTCTTCCTACGCCATATCCGCGATTTCATCGCAGAAAAGCCGCGTGAGCCGTTGCTGAAAGACGTGTGGCTCAGCGATCTGCAGATCATGACCGCCCGTCGTGGCAGTGGGAATGCCACGGCCCCGACATACTTCGTTGCCATGAAGGGTGGCAACAACGGTGAGAGTCATAACCACAATGATGTGGGCTCGTTCGTCGTCTATACCTCTCCAAAGGGTGGGGAGGGCGAGGAACCGTTATTGATCGACCCCGGTGTGGGCGAGTATACCGCTAAGACCTTCAGTGATGGGCGCTATGATATCTGGACGATGCAGTCTGGCTATCACAATCTGCCGCAGATCAATGGCATAGACCAGAGAGAGGGGAAGTCTTATGCGGCGAGGGTGGTTGCTCATCAGAACGGTCGACTGACGCTCGACATCGCCGGTGCCTATCCGCAGGAGGCCATGGTGAAGACATGGAGGCGTACGGTTCAGGCGATGAAATCGGGAATATCTGTCACCGAGGACTATGAGCTCAACGCATACCGCCAACCAACACGACTGATGCTGATGACCACCCGTCCTGATGCCATCCAGCATATCCGTTACGACACCCGTCAGTTGGATGTGACCGTTGAGGATATTAGCGATCTGCTCGACCCACTACTAAAGGGAATGTGGGGGGAGAAGATGTATCGCATCGTGATGACGGTGAAATCGAAGAAAACAAAGAATCAAATCAAATACACGATCCAATGAAAAGAACCTTACTACTGGTAGCAGCCGTCGTGCTGCTTCTGCCACTACATGCCGCTAAGAAAGCGAAGCATGTGCAGACCGAGCGCGAGTACTGGTGCAGTCTTGCCTATCAGATGGCACAGCCTGTGCTGGAGAACATGGCCAAAGGAGAGCTGCAGAAGAATATGCAGACGGAGTTCTCTCCCTCGTTCGACAACCGTGACCGCAGTGTCGTCTATATGGAGACATTCGGTCGCTTGATGGCCGGCATCGCCCCGTGGCTCACGCTGCCCGACGATGATACCGCAGAGGGTCTGCAGCGCCGTCAGCTCCGCGAGTGGGCCTTGGCCGCCTATAAGAACTCCGTCGATCCTGATTCTCCCGACTACCTCTGTTGGGGAAAGGCTGGTCAGAATCTTGTCGATGCCGCCTATATAGCCGAGTCGTTCCTCCGTGCGTGGGATACCCTGTGGATGCCGCTCGACGAGGTCACCAAGCAGCGTTATATCAAGGAGTTCCAGGGCATGCGTAAGATCGATCCGCCCTATACCAACTGGTTCCTCTTCTCGGCGACCACCGAGAGTCTGTTGGCGAAGGCCGGTGCCCAGTACGATGAGTTCCGTGTGAACACCGCCTGCCGGAAGGTCGAGGAGTGGTATGTGGGCGACGGCTGGTATGCCGACGGTCCCGTCTTCGCCTTCGACTACTATAGCAGTTATGTGTTCCATGCCATGTATCTGGAGACGCTGCAGGCCATGGTCGATGCCAAGGCGAATACCCGTCTCGACTATCAGAAATACCATGACCGTGCCCTGAAGCGTGCCCAGAAGTTCGCCATTATCCTGGAGCGGTTCATCTCCCCGGAGGGGACATTCCCCGTTGTCGGTCGTTCGATACCCTACAGGATGGCTGTCATGCAGCCTCTGGCACTGATGGCATGGTATCAGACACTGCCGGCAGAGCTTTCCAACGGACAGGTGCGTGCGGCTCTCACGAAGGTGTTCCATCGGATGTTCGATGTCCCGAAGAACTTCAATGAGGGTGGTTATCTGACCATCGGCTTCTGTGGCTCGCAGCCCGATATCGCCGACTGGTACACGAACAACGGCTCACTCTATATGACCAGTCTGGCCTTTATGCCGCTCGGACTGCCTGCCGACCATCCTTTCTGGACCGATGCCCCCGAGTCCTGGACGCAAGTGAAGGCATGGGGAGGACAGCCGTTCCCTAAGGATCACCGTTGGTCCGATGATATCCGTACCCATGACAAATGGTAGTCATTACAGTAAAACAACTTGTTTTGGTGTCGTGGAGATAGTCTTTTACAAGTAAAGAGATGCCTCCTTTCACACCAAAACAAGTTGTTTTACTTTTAGAGAAACCATCGATAACATCATTACCAATGCTTCCCACGACACTCAGGGATGCCTTCTTACGTTAAGACAGACCATACACATCCCTCATTCCCTACATCTTTTTTTCGTTCAAAGTGTTTGATGTACCGAAGTGGTTCTTTGAACTCATTGGCGTGAAAGAAACGAATAATCTTTGTCGATTCAAGATCTTTTACTATATTTGCATTCAATTATCAATCATTCAACCAAATATGTATCATTATTCTTGTTCTGCTATTCGCATCATTTTACCATTCTTGATCGTCATGTTCCAAAGTCTGCAGGCTGAAGGAAAAGACTATGAGTATTCAATCTCCGGAAGGGCTGTCGACAATATCTCGGGTAAGTCACTCAAGGCTCGTATCTTCTTGATGACTGCCGACAGTACGGTGATAGATAGTACACAGGCGGAAAACTTTTATACCGATCCCATGACGGGTGAGGAGGTGGCTTCTTATGAACTCAAGACGGTATTGGAGAAAGGGCGTTATATCCTGAAGGCGACGATGGACGATTATAATGATGCCTATATGAACATTGATATCCGTAGTCATCGTGAGATGATGATTCCTGTTAAACCTATCCGTATGCTGAGGATCTCCCACGAGCTTCCTGAGGTGCTTGTGAAGGCTACGAAGATCAAGATGGTCATGCGTGGCGATACAATTGTCTATAATGCTACTGCGTTTAATCTGGCGGAAGGAAGTATGCTTGACGCACTGATAGCCCGTCTGCCTGGGGCAAAACTGACCAGTGATGGTAAGATCTATGTCAACGGCCAGTATATTGAGAGCCTGCTGGTTAATGGTCACGACTTCTTTGCGGGTAATCCTAAGGTTGCCTTGGAGAACCTGCCTGCATATACGGTTAACAGGATCAAGGTATACAACAAAGAAGGACTGACCTCAACGATGATGGGGCGCAATATGGGCGATCACTCTTTTGTGATGGACGTGCGCCTGAAGAAGGAATACGCTACCAACTGGATGGGAAATATAGAAGCCGGCGTAGGGACACACCAGCGTTATAAGACACGGGGATTTGGTATGCGCTTCTCCGACAAGGAGCGGATAGGGGCCTATTATAACATCAATAATCTGAACGACAACCAGAAGGCAGAACTCAGCGGTGAATGGAGACCGCAGGACGTACCCGACGGACTGTTGGCAACAAAAACCGCTGGTCTGGCATATGTCAACTATCTTGATGGATATGATAAGTGGGTTACCAACGAGCTGACGTTCTCTCATGTCGGTGCCGACAATGAGACCAGGCAGGAGACACAGACATACCTTCAGGGCGATGATTCGTATCTTCTTCGACAGTCGAAAAATACCAGTGGCACAGATCGTCTCAGCAATAACTTCGTCTATCATACTACCAAGGACAAAAAGTATACATCTATCAATCATGTCAATCTCTCCTATGCCCGGACACAGGGTATGGGGTATTCTGCAGAGACGGTATCCGATATTATGGCTGAAATCAACCAGATGATATCCGACAATAGTCATCACGGCAATGACTTGAATGTAAGCATCGGGACGGAGACCGGCTTCCGTACCTTTGTGACAGACATGTTCAGGGTGGAAGCCTCCTTTGGTTATAACCGGCGCCAGCAGAAGACATTCTCGCGCGATCAGGCAAGATTCTTCCGGGAAGGAAGGCCTATGGATTATCGGAATAGTTATCTTCATAAGCCACAGCAAGAGATAAGCCTTGCCGGTGGACTCAGCTATAACTGGCAGATACGCAGTGTCTCCATTCAGCCCCAATATAAATATCGTTATACTTACAACAAGCATTATAATGACCTGTATCGTTTGGATAAGATCATCGGCAGAGACAGCAGTCGGTTTGATGTTCTTCCGTCAACCAGAGAGGCTCTCGCTCAGGTCATCGACAGGGGAAACAGCTATCGCTACCACGAATACCGTAACGAGCATCTCTTCAACTTGCATTTCTTCCTCTTTCAGCTGAAAGCCATCAACGGAGAGTTCTTGCTTAATATGCCTGTCAGGATGGTGAATGCTCACCTTCATTATACGCGTACAGATCATTATCATCTGCCGCATAGTAAGGCTTTCGTCGAGCCGGATATCAGTCTTCGCTCGCATAGTGGAAAGATCGGGTATATGTTGTCGGCTGGCATCAAGTCCGACTTCCCCGACCTGACGTCGATGATCGACTATCGCGACGATAGTAACCCGCTATCTGTCTTCTTGGGAAATCCGGATCTGAAGAATCTCCATCGTTACTATGTGGATCTGAACCTCTCAACCCATAGAAATCAGAAACTGAACTTCAGTCTGTGGGCCAACTACCATCAGACGGATCATAGCGTCGCTTATAGTCTCTCGTTCAATAAGTCGTCGGGTATCTCTACGATGAGGCCGGTCAGCGTGAATGGCAACTGGGACCTGAATGGTGGCTGGAGCATCTATGGTCCTTTGGATAAGGATAAGAAGCTCTCCCTTGAGAACAGATCGACGGTGAACTATAACCATTGTGTAGATATGGCCAGTGTTGAGGGATATGCGGAGAGTGTGCGCAGCATTGTCAACAACTGGAAGATCGGCGACGAGCTGAAGCTCAACTATCGTGCCAACGACGACCTGGAGCTGACGCTTCATGGTGGTGCCGATTACTATCTCATTGATAGCAAACGGAGTGGTTTCACTCATATCCGGGCTGGCGACTACAGCCTGGGGGCTAATGCGCAGGTGAAGTTACCGTGGGGCGCACAGCTCACATCAGACATTACGATGTTTGCTCGTCGGGGCTATCATCAGACGGAGATGAACACCACCGACTGGGTGTGGAATGCCCAGATTAGTAAGGCTATTTGCAAAGGAAAACTCTTTGTGCGACTACAGGGATTCGATATCCTGCATCAGTTCTCCAATACACAGTTAATCATGAACGCACAGGGGAAAACCGAGACCTGGCGGAACTGTATCCCGCAGTACTACATGCTTTCCCTCTCATGGCGTTTCCTCGTAAAAGCGAAAAAGAAAAGTGAAGAATGATAGCTGTTTGTCGCTCATCATAGAATATCAAAAGAGACCCAGCTATAAGGCTGGGTCTCTTTTGATAATGGCATCTGCCGCAATCAGATAATTAATCGTGTTTGATAAAGTTCTTGATTGGCTGAAGCGACTCCTCAAACTCCTTGGCATTGAAGCCGTGGCCGGCGCCGTGGATGATGTGCATACGGACATCCTTATATCTCCTCGCGGCTCTTTGTGTGCTGAAGAGCGGTACCACATTGTCGTTGTCACCCTGGATGATTAGGACGGGCTTCTCGTAGCGTCCTATCACATCAAAGGAGTGTATGTCGCGCAGTTCCATAAAGTAGCGCTTACCCAAAGGCACATCCCAGATACGGGTGGTGTCCGGCATATTTTCTATAGGACGGGTGTCGTGATTGTCGCCTAGGGCAATGGCGGGGAAGACGAGCACCAGTTGACTGATATCTTCTGGCATCTCAGCGGCAGTGAGGGCCGCCACCAGTCCGCCCTGACTCTCGCCCACGAGTACGATCCTGCTGGCATCCACATCCGGGCGCTTCTTGAAATAGTTCACGATGGCCTCCAGATCGTGCTTCTCGTCGATGATCGACATGTTCATCGTGTTGCTGTCGCTCCTGTTGTTTGCCGATCCGCAGGGGAAGTCAAACGTGTAACACATATAACCCATTGAGCTGAATGTGTCGAAGTAGTTGCGACCCCAATCGTGTGAACCGTTAAAGCCGTGCACGATGATAGCCAATGGCTGTTTTTTACCTGTCTCTTTCTGATGGTTCAGCACACCATAGATGTTACGCTCCCCATTCTGTACCCATAACTCTTCTGTCTGTGCCCATGCTCCGATGGTCATGAAGACCAGACCCAGTAGTAGATAATGTCTTTTTTTCCAGTTCATATGTTAATTGATTAGTGAAGATAATAATACTGCAAAGATAGCGGAAAACGTTGGAGTAGGATGGCTGGAATGTATGATTAGACATGCTCAAAGTGTCATGCGGTCATTTCACGTATTAAAATGATACATCCGTGTCGTGTAAGGCAATACAGAAACATCAAAAGAGACCGGGCCTCGCGGCTGGGTCTCTTTCACAAACCTATATAATAATACACGTATGTAACGTTACAAAGAGTCCACACGAACTCCAGAACTATTACTGACTTTTCCCAACAAAGGCATTCGTTTTGCCTCTCATCCTTACATCGAGGATTGTCGGCTTCTTCCATTCAAGGCTGGTCTTCTGACTTCGCTCCACCCTGAAGTACCTTCTCGCCCTGATGGGCAATGGCTTTTCTCACTTCAGAGCCATACGGGAGCTCACAGCTGCGGGACAGTCGGAGATTCTCACTCACGTTCCCAATTAATTGCGGTTAAGCAAACCCTGATGGGACAGCTTTTCGGGCTGTCGGGTGCAAAGATAGATAAAATTGTCTAATTCAACAAGAAAAACGAGAAAAAATGCACTTTTTCTTGCAAAATGTGCGGTGGGAGTGCGATATTTCGTAATTTTGCATACGAATGAATCAGAGAGACCGACAGATCTTGCAGATCGCCTTGCCATCGATCATATCGAATATCACCGTGCCCTTGCTCGGGATGATCGATGTGGCCATCGTGGGACACATGGGTAGTGCCGTCTATATCGGGGCGGTGGCGGTCGGCTCGATGATCTTCAACCTGGTCTACTGGCTTTTCGGTTTCCTGCGGATGGGCTCGAGTGGACTGACAGCACAGGCCTTGGGTCGGCGTGACCTCCCGGAGGTTGGACGTTTACTGTTACGCTCGATGGCCATCGCCTTGGGTATTGCCTTTGTCCTGTTGGTCCTCCAGGTGCCACTGCGGCTCATGATGTTCTGGTTGATCGGTCCGACAGCCGACGTGCAGCCATCGGCCACCACCTATTTCTACATTGTGGTCTGGGGCGCTCCGGCCTCTCTGGGACTGTTCAGTCTGTCGGGTTGGTATATCGGCATGCAGAACACCCGTATTCCCATGCTGATCTCCATCACTCAGAACGTGATCAACATCCTGGTGAGTCTGCTGTTGGTTTATGGATTCGGCATGAAGATCGAGGGAGTGGCCCTTGGAACGGTCATCGCACAGTATGCGGGCTTCCTCATGGCGGTAGGTCTGTTCTTCCGTTACTACGGTCGTCTGCGCTGTTATCTGGTTCTGCAAGGCGCGTTCGTCCGCACGGCGATGAGCCGTTTCTTCCATGTCAACCGTGACATCTTCCTCCGTACACTGTGCCTGGTTCTGGTGAACCTCTTCTTTACATCCGCTGGTGCCCGTCATGGGGCAGTGATTCTTTCGGTCAATACGGTAATGATGCAGCTCTACCTGTTCTTCTCTTATTTCATGGACGGCTTTGCCTATGCCGGAGAAGCGCTGGGAGGCCGTTATTACGGGGCAGGCAACAAACTGGTGTTCCGTGAGACGGTCCGCCACCTGTTTGGCTGGGCTGTGCTGATGACCGTGTTCTTTACCTTGTTGTATGTGGTGGGAGGACAAGCGATCGTGGGTATCCTGACCGACGAGCCACAGGTGCTGGCAACCTCGTACGACTATCTGTGGTGGGTCTGGCTTATACCAACTGCCGGAGCGGCGGCCTTCATCTGGGATGGGCTGTTCATCGGGATGACAGCCACCAGAGGGATGCTGGTATCGTCGTTGGTATCGGCCCTATTGTTCTTCGTCATCTACGGGCTGACGGCCGGCATACTAAAAAACCATGGCCTGTGGTTAGCCATGGTTATCTATCTACTCATGAGAGGGGGTATTCAGACGATATGGTATTCCACGAAGGCCTCCATGGCCTCGTAACATGCCAGACCGAGATCATCATAGCGCTTCGCCGTGTCGCGGTTGCGATCCTCGGCGCGCTGCCAGAACAATCGCTCGTCATTACCCATGAACGGGGCACTCTCCATCTGACTCTGATGGCGCAGGATGGCATTACGCTTCTCACGTAGTTCCTCCGGACTCATCGGCACGCACATCTCAATGTCGGCCACATCCCATTCTGCCCAGGCACCGCGGTACATCCATACACGGCAGTCCTTCAGCCACTCTGCACCCGCTTTCTTCTCCTCGTCGATAGCAGCCAGAACGGCGTCGGTACATTTCTTGTGGGTGCCATGAGGATCGGCCAGGTCGGCAGCCACGTAGATCTGATGAGGCTTCACCTCCGCGATGAGTTGCTGGATCGGTAGCACATCGTTCTCCGACATCGGCAGCTTTTCGATCTTGCCGCTCTCGTAGAAGGGCAGGTCGAGGAAGTGGATGTGATCGCTGTTGATGCCGTTGTAGCCACAGGCCAGTCGGGCCTCGCCACGACGGATGAGGCCTTTCAGGCGCAGCACCGTCTCATTGTCGAGATCACCTTCTTTCTTCTGTTTCAGGAAGGCCTTCACCGACTGGTAGCTGTACTTGATTACCTCGTCGGAGCCGTTGGCGAAGATCTTGTTGAAACCGTTGATGAAATGCATGAAGCGTGTCACCTCCTCGTCGCCGACGGCGATATTGCCGGATGTCTCGTAGGCGATGTGCACGTCATGTCCCTGCTGCATCAGTCGACGGATGGTGCCACCCATGGAGATGACATCATCATCGGGGTGTGGGGAGAAGACGATGACACGCTTGGGGTAGGGCGTGGCGCGCTCCGGACGGTAGGTGTCGTCGACGTCGGGCTTTCCACCGGGCCAGCCGGTGATGGTGTGCTGCAGTTCGTTGAACACCTCGATGTTTACCAGACCGGCCTGACCGTCAAACTCTTTGACGAGCTGACCCAGACCATTGTCCACATAATCTTTTGTGGACAGCTTGAGTAAAGGCTTCCCGACTTTCTGGCACAGTTCGATAACCTGGCGGCGCAGCTTGTGGTCGGGCATCTTAATCTGAGAAGTGAGGTTTAAGTTCATATATATAGTGCTTTGGTATTTAAAAAACTTCTCTGTTTTGTTTGTATAGCTCGGGCCATACATGCAAGCCATAGGTAAGGCCGTATTTGCGATAGAGCTGTACCAGTCTGTCGAGACGCGGGAGGAACTGCTGGTAGTCTTTCTTCGCGGGATCCAGCCATTGCACTTCCGCCAGGGCTGCCATACGTGGCAGCACCTGATACTCGGCCAGTTCCTTGATGGGGATATACTCCGTCCAGAGGTTCGCCTGAACACCCAGGATATGGCTGGCATCCTGTGGGGCTGCAGTATCGCTCAGCGGCTCGTAGTTGTACACTTTCTCTACGGTGAGACAACCGCCGATGAGCTTCGGCTCGAAGTAGTCGTCATCGATCTGGTATTTGTCGAAGTAAGCATAGTCCGACGGAGCCATGATCACGTCGAAGCCCTTCGCTGCGGCCTTGATGCCTGGCTCCGATCCTTGCCACGACATGATGGTGGCGGTGGTGTCGATGCCGAAGTCGGCAATCTCGTCCCAACCGATGAGACGGCGCCCATGCTGGGTCAGGTATTTGTTGATGCGACGGGTGAAATAGCCCTGTAGCAGATCCTCTGCACTGACCTTACCATCGCTCTTGATCTGCTCCTCATCGATACGCTTCTGACAGAGAGGGCATTTCTCCCATTTCGTCTTGGGTGCCTCGTCACCGCCGATATGGATATACTTTGACGGGAAGATGTCCATCACCTCGTCGAGCACCCCCTCCATGAAGGCGAAGGTCTCCTCCTTACCGGCACAGAGGATATCGCTATAGATACCCCAGAAATGACCTACCTCGTAGGGTCCACCGGTACAGCCGAGCTCCGGGTAGCTGGCCAGGATGGCTAACGTATGACCGGGCATCTCGATTTCGGGGATGACGGTGATATGGCGCTCCTCGGCATACTTCACGATATCGCGCAACTGCTCCTGGGTGTAGTAGCCACCGTAACGGGTATGGTCGTCGACGCTTGAGTTACGGCCCAGAACAGTTCCTGAACGGTAGCCACCGACCTCCGTGAGTTTGGGGTAGCGTTTGATCTCTATTCTCCAGCCCTGATCGTCTGTCAGGTGGAAGTGAAACACGTTCATGTTGTGCAAGGCCAGCAGGTCGATGTATTCCTTGACGAAGTCCGTGTCGAAGAAATGACGGCACACGTCAAGGTGCATGCCCCGATAACCGAAGCGTGGACTGTCGGTGATGTCGGCGGCTGGCAGGATCACCTGCTCACTGACCGTGTCGCAAGGGATAGCCTTTCTCAGCATCTGGATGCCGTAGAAGACACCGGCTGGTGTGGCACCGCTGATGCTGATGCCTTTCTGACTGATGCTGACACGATAGCCCTCCTTCGACGGGACGGTCTGGTCCAGTCGGAGCGTGATGGCGTTCTTCACCTTACCGCTTCCCATCTGCACCTCGATACCGGTGTTGGTACGGATGTACTCCTGGAGGAACTGGGCGTTGCGTGTCATCGCTCCGTCGTTATCGGCTATGATGACGGTGTTCTTGTCAAGGACAAACGGTTTCCCTTTCTGCATGACGATCTGGTCAGGGAGAGGTACCACCTGATAATCTGCGGTGACCTGTGCATGGGCGGTCAGCACCGTTGAACAAAGGATGCCGATGGTCAGGAAGACCTGCGAATAGATTCTTTTCATTGTTGGTCAGATTTTATATTTTTTCTTATATTCCAGTGGTGTCATCCCTTTATATGCCTTGAACTGACGAGCCAGGTTCTTGGCATCGTTGAGGCCGACCATGACAGCCAGCATGTCGAGTGGCTCGTTGGTTGTCAGCAGCAGTTGGGCGAGTTTCTCCATACGGAGCTTGGAGATGTAGTCGTAGATGGTGACGCTGGTCTCCTCCCGGAACTCTTGTTCCAGGAGGCGACGCGACACTGACACCTGTGCGACGACATCGCCGACACAGATTGGATGAGAGATATTTGTGTGGATATACCACAACGCTTTTAACACATTGGGATTGGTCGTAGCAAAGATGTCGGTAGAGGTCCGCTCGGTGATGCCGGTATCATGAACGATGATATCATTGGGCTTCATGTCCCAGTGTTCCTTCATCTTCATGATCAGATCGGCAGTCTCGTAGCCGGCCTTCTCCACATCGAGGTCCATGCTCGACAGCTCCGGATAGGAGAGTCGGCAGGTGAGATCGTCGTTGTCGACGCCGAGCACGGCCACGTCGACGGGCACGCGCAGCGACATCGTGTTACAGAGCTCGATGATGATGTTCGCTCTTGTGTCGTCGCAGGCAAAGATAGCGACGGGCTTGGGAAGGGCCGACAGCCACTCTTTCAGTGGCTGACTCTCGTAGTGCCAGAGCTCGTCGAGACTCTGTTTCTTGAACTCGAAGATATACTTGTCGCTGATGCCGTTCTCTGTCAGGTAGTCCCTGAAGCCTTTTCCACGTTCATCGCTCCATATCACATCCTCGTAACCGTAATAGGCAAAGTGCTTGAAGCCCTTGATGAAGTAGAACTCGGCGGCCTTCCTTCCCGAAGCGGTATAGTCGCTGGTGATATTGGGAATCTCCGTGAACCGCTGTTTATAATCCTGAGCGATGGCGATGATGCCGGCCTCCTTGAAGAGCGACACCTCGTCGTCGGGCTCAAACTGTGCGATGATGGCATCGGCATCCCAGTTCTTGGCCCATTCCACGACCTTCGGGATGCCGTATGTCTTACGGAACGACGGTGGCATGCGGCAGATGACCCAAGGCTCTGTCTGATGGGAGTATTTCAGGATGCCGCGTAACAGCTTGGTCGCGTAGGTCTCCGTGAAGTCTGTCGAGAGGATGAGCTTGGTCATAGGCTTCTGTCGTTTTAATAGCTCAGTACGTCGGCTGCGAACTTCACGTCACGGGGCAACACGCAGCTGACGGTCTTCTCGCCACGGGGCTCGATGGTGATATAGTTGTCACTGAAGTCCACACCGTCGATGATCTTTCCCTTCTTGTCCTTGAGGACGATACGGAGCAGATAAGCCACCTGGTCGGAGGGGTTGCTGACGGTCAGCAGAATCTGTCGTCCCTGTGCCTCCTTGACCTTCACCTTGCACTTAGCAGGCTGCTGACCGCCGATGGCGGTATGGTCGGCATGTTTCAGTATCGGGGTTCTGGTCCAGTCGGACTTAGGCCAGTCGTAGACATCGTTGGTGGTGGCCAGGGCATACTCGTTCTCTGCGATGGTCTTTCCGTCAGCCTGACAGCTGAGGAAGAGATAACCGTTGTCCTCTGTCAGCTCCACGGTGTCGAAGGCTTTGACGGAGCCCAGTGCCGGAACGGTCACGGTCACCTTTTTATTGCCTAATGCCTTTCCGCTGACGCCATAGACCTTCATGGTGGCCGTGATGGTGACAGGCTGGAGGGTGCTGTTGACGGCACGGACGTCACGGTTCAAGTGACTGTAGATCAGCTGAACGGGCTCACAGGCCTTCTTCACACTATAGAAAGAAGCGTTAGGCCGCAGGAAATGGTCGTAGAGCTGCCAGTAGAGACTCGGACGTGCAGCGTTCAGCATCCACTGGATCAGAGCTGTCGCCTTCGGACTGTTGTATCTGAAAGACTCGAACATGGCTCTGGTACCGTCGTAGTTCACCATGTTTGCCTTCCTGAGGAAGTCGTCGATATCCTTGGCCTCACCATAGCGGTTGGCGACGGTCTCCTTCAGGATGTCGAGGTTGTTGAATGCCTCAGCGGCAGAGGTGCAGAGGTAGTTCCATGTGCTGTCGAGCGGCCATAGCTTGTTGCCGAGCATCTGCTGTAACGACTCCTTGACAGGGAGCTGGGCACCGATGCCTGTCTCGGTGTTGAAACCGAAGGCACCGCCCGGTGCCTCCTCGGCATACCAGTAGGATGGTGCTACGTAGTCGTAGGGACCAGCCATCTTGGTGCCGGATGTGCCAGAGAGATCACTCTCCATCTCCTTGGCGGAGATGATATAAGGACGGTCGTCGATGACTTTCCGTGCCCACTCATAGTGATACTCCAGGGCAGGGATAGGCAGCTTGTCGCTGCCGACAAACCAGGCGATGATCGACGGATGGTTGCGCAGGTAGCGCAGCTGGTCGTCATATTCCCTTGCGATCAGCTGAGCCTCCTCGTCGGTGAGGATGCCACCGTATCGCTCGTCGCAGGGCTTACCCAGGTAAGAGTCCCACTCCCAGAAGCAGCTCCATCCGGCGAGCAGCAGGATTCCCTTCTCGTCGCACAGGTCGTAGAGTGCCTGAGATGTTCCCCAGAAGCCCTCCAGACGAACGGTGTTCATGTTCATCTGCTTGACCAGCTCCAGCTGACGGTCGTAGCTGGCGGCATCATCGCGCAGGAAGATATCGTCGGTCCAGCCGGCACCGAGGAGCTGGATGCGCTGCCCGTTGAGGGTGAAGGCACGGTAACCGTCGTTGGTGATGAAGCTGCCAACTTCACGGATGCCGAAGCGTACCTCTTTGGTGTCGCTCAGGGTCTGGTCGGCCTTGAACGCCAGCGACAGGTCGTACATCTCGGGCTTGCCCATGGTGTAGCACCACCAGAGGCGCGGGTTCATCACATGCAAGGCTGCCATCTCGTTCTCGTCCAGTCGGACCGTCCTGACTTGTCCTGCACGCAGGGTGACGGGTAGGGCATATTCCTGACCCTCGAAGGTGCATACCAGTTGACCGCTGACGTCGTGGTCGCTCAGGTTGCGCAGTTGGGCCTCCACGTCCAACCATGCCTCCTTCATGGTGTTCAGGTTGACTCGTGAACAGACACGCGGTGACTCAATCACCACGTCACCACAACGCTGCACGCTTACTGGACGGACGATACCCATGCTCTCGTCCAATGGGCGCGGGTTCCAGTCTACGAAGCCGATATTGAAGTCACCGGGATTGCATTTGAAGGTCTCCACCACCAAGGTGTTCTCCTCCTTGGCTGTGCCTGTGACATCGACGGCAAAGGTGCTGAACGGCCCTCGTACGGTATCGCGTGAGGCTACCAGTTTCCCATTCAGATAGATGTTGGCGCTGTAGCCCAGTCCCTCGAAGAGCAGTCTGACATGCTCATGATCCTTCAGTCCGTCCAGACGGAAGTTCTTCTTGAAGAACCAGGGTACGAGGAACCGGCTGTTGTTGTATTGCTTATAGTTATCTCTCTCCAACAGTCTCGGATACTCCCCGTTGGCAACGAGAGTGCCCATGACCGTCGAAGGGACATGAGTGGCATACCAGGATGCGGATGATTCCTTGCCGGTAGAGAGGGCGGCTCCGTCTGTGCCGACGATGGCCGACGACTGGCACTCCCATCCGTCAAGCAGTTCTGTGGTCTGTGCCTGTGCACCTAATGTGCAGAAGCAGATGGCCGTGAGAATACTTATTTTTCGGTGTTTCATATCCTTAATGCGATTGATTATTCGTCTAACATGGCAGCACCCAGCAGGGCTGCGTCTTTCAGTTTAGAGGGAGCGATGTGCAAGCGGGTTACCGACTCCTGATAAGGAAACTCCTTGAGGCGTTGGTACATCGCGTCCTTGAAATAGGGGAACGCTTCGGTGATCCCTCCGCCCAATAGGATGGCTTGTGGATCATAGGCATAAAGGATAGCCTCCATCAGGCAGCCGAGGTTATCACCGAAGAGGCACCATGTTTTCAGTGCCTGTCCATCATTCTCTCTCGCTTTTTCCCCTAACTCGACACCTGTTGTCTCAAAGGCGTCGAAGAATCGGCTGGCGCAGAAATGCTCATAGTCCTTTCCCTTGAAAGGCAGCGAACCGATCTCGCCAGCTCCCGTGTTGTGTCCGTTGTACAGTTTCCCGTTAAAGATAAGACCAGTGCCGATACCTGTACCGATGGTCAGTCCGACAAAGTCGTTGTAGTTTTTTCCTTCCCCGAAGTAATGCTCACCCAGGGTAAAGCAGTTAGCGTCGTTGTTGATAAAAGCTGGTCTGTGGAACTCGTCCTCAAGAATCTGTCTGAGATGTACTTCTTTCCACGACGGGATGTTGGCAACATTGTAGACGATCCCTCTTTCGCGGTCCACGACAGAGGGAACGCCTACGCCAATTGATGTTACTTCTTCCGACATCACCTTTCTGATAAGTGCGAGAATCTGTTCCAACACTTCTTTCTCCGTGCCCTTCGGACAGGGTGCGGTCTGTTTGCTGATGAGTCGGTTTTGGTCAACAAGTCCAACTCGAATGTTAGTGCCTCCTAAATCAATTCCAATCTTCATAACTCTTTTTTTTGGTAAAGAAGGTTTTTAGTTATCAGTATGTTACAATCTATTTATGTGAAAAATCTGGTGCAAAGATAAGCGTAATGTTTGATATAAAAAAAGAATTTTGCGTTTGTTTTTCCTCAAAATGCGCAAAACATCATTTTTTCACCCTTAAAACCCTCAATATCCGTAAAACACCCCTCCGTAGGTGATGTCGCGATCACCCTTAGTTGGGAGGCCAGTCTTCGAACTCCAGCTCCAGTTCAACCCATCGTGGCTGTTCGTTGGTCTGCTCATCCCGATGGTTCGATACACCCAGCCCCAGCAGGCGGATCGGGTGTGAGTGGTGGTCAACCTCCTGCATCAGTCTCTTGGCCAGGGGGAGTATATCGTCTTTTGTTCGCAGGAGGCAGCCAGTGGTGATACTTCTGGTGATCTGCTGGTAGGACTGGTAGCCGGTATGTCCATCGGTAGCGGTCATCACCTTGGCCTTCAGGGTCAGCGTGTATCCTTCGAAACCACTTTTCTCGATGCGGCGTACCAGTTCAAGCACAGTGTGATATAGTTCGACGGTGACAGCCGCATCGCTGCTGATATCAGTCTCGAAGGTGCGCTCGCAGCTGACCGATTTCCGCTCCCATTCCGAGATGACCGGACGCTCGTCGATACCTCTGGCGAACTCGTAGAACACATGTCCCATCTTCCCGAACTCCTGTGTGAGGCGGGTCAGCGACTGTTTCTTCAGGTCGGCTCCGGTGAAGATACCCATGTGGTGCATCTTCTCGGCCGTCTTCTGTCCCACACCCCAGATCTTCTGAACGTTCAGCTGTTCGATGAATGCGACAGCCTTGTCGGGATGTATCACCGTCAGACCGTCGGGCTTGCGCCAATCGGATGCAATCTTCGCCAGGAACTTACAATAGCTCACCCCGGCAGAGGCTGTCAGGCCGGTTGTCTCCTTGATGCGTTGCTTGATCTCCCTAGCAATATCCACTGCAAGAGGTATGCCTTTCTTGTTGTCCGTTACGTCGAGGAAGGCCTCGTCGAGCGATAGCGGCTCAATCAGGTCGGTATAGTCGAGGAAGATGCTCCGTATCTGTTGTGACACCTCTTTGTATTTATAGAAGTGGGGCTCAACGATGATCAGTGGTGGACAGAGGCGTTTGGCAACCTGTATTGATTGGGCTGAGTGTACGCCGTAGCGGCGGGCCTCGTAGCTGGCGGTCGATACCACACCTCTCGCCTCGTCGTGCCCTACGGCGACGGGCTTACCTCTCAGCTCGGGATGGTCGCGCTGCTCTACCGCCGCGAAGAACTGGTCCATGTCCACGTGTATGATCTTCCGCTCTGCCATCTTCTTTTGTTCTATCCGGGAACTCAACCGTTATAGGAGGTATAATGCTATTGCGGCGCAGGCTTCTGCATCGGCCAGAGCATGGTGATGGTGCTGCAGGTCGTAGCCACAGGCTGCGGCAACGGTGTGGAGCTGGTGGTTAGGCAGTGCATGGCCGAACTGCCGACGGGATGCAGTGAGCGTGTCGAAGAAACGGTAGTCGGGGTAGTCCATCTGATAGACCTTGAAAACCGCTTTCAGGCATCCCTCATCGAAACGTGCATTATGGGCAACGAATGGGATCGCACTCAGCCTTTCGTGCAGGCACGAGGGCTCTTGCTGCTCCGTCGCTTGATCGGGAAAGAACACATCCGTCAGGCGTTCTTCTAATCGCCGCCATACTGTCGAGAAGACTGGTGCTTCGTCTGTATCCTGTTGACTCAGTCCGTGTACGCGCTGGCACCAATAATGGTAGTAGTTCGGCTCTGGCTGGATGAGGCTATAGAAGGTATCGACCACCTGACCTTTACGTACCATGACCGCTCCCACAGAGCAGACACTCGACGGTTCCTGGTTGGCCGTCTCGAAGTCGATAGCGATGAAGTCTCTAAGCATACTTGTGCAAAGATAAGCATTTTCTATGAGATATGGGCGTTTTTTGCGGTATATTTGATATACTTTGGAGTGCAAAAACAAATCCTAAATATCATAACATATGACACTAAACAAGCAACTGAAAACTACTACTGTTTGGCGCGGTGATTGGACAATTGGACAATTGGACAAAACTTAAATTCGATTGGAACAGATGGTGCTAATGACAAGAATTTAATTATATTATATATTATAATATATTAATTATTTTTTTCTTTGTCTTGACTTCGACAAAGAAAAAACTTTTTGTCCAATTGTCCAATTGTCCAATTTTGATTCAACGTTTTTCAGGGATAAAACTGCTTCGGCAAAGTGAATATTGATAGAATAAATTTACAAAATAGGCACTTCCGAAGGCAAGGCTACGGAAGGCTCCCTGCAACGGCACGGTTTGCTCGGAGCAAAACGGGAGTTTCGTCGGAGGAAAGTCCGACTTTCTCTGGAGGAAACCCCGAGGGCGCTGAAACGCCCTGAAAGCGGGGCGTTCAGGGTCGGCCGAGCACCAGATAAATTTTGTTTACTTCCGTAGGAAGGAACGAGCAGCGGCGGAGGTTGATTGATGAAATTGGGTGCAAGATGGGTGCAACTTTGAAACGTGAGAAAAAGAAAAGTCCCGTAAATCATCGATTTACAGGACTCTTTTTAAGGCGCTTCAGGATGATGGGCTTGAACCAGCGACAGCCCATCAAGAAAGGAGAGATCTATAGTCGGTTCTTTTCTTCGTTACCAGCACCTGTGCCTTTGTACTTGCTTCGGGTGGTATTGAAATTATACGAGAGTGACACTCCGATGTTCTGCGTATAGAGATAGGCATCCTTGGTCATCGTAGTTACGGGATAGTAGCCCGTCCAGCGTTCACGGAGGTTGCGGAAGATGTCGTTGGCAAAGAGAGCGGCTGTCAGGTTGCCACCAAAGAAAGTCTTCTGCACGCGGGCATTGATGTTGAAATTGTGGGCATAGTGATTGAAGCCATTATCATAGTTGGTGGAATAATGCAGATAGAGCATGGCCTTGGTGGTCTTGTCGATAGAGAACCAGTTGCGGAAATTGATCTGCCATTCGGGGTCGTTGAGTTTTGAGGTAATACCGTATGCCTGAGTGTCGAAGTCCTGCTGCCAGTAGCTGAGAGTCAGCGTCGGCTGATAAAAGCCAAAATTGGGGGAGACCGTCAGTGAGGCGTGGTATGACTCGAATTTGTCGAAATTGCGGTCGGTCCAGATGGTTATCTCTGTCCCCTCCTGATATAGGCTGCCGAAACTCAGTCGCGCATCCTTGTTATGGCTATAGCCTGCTGTGAAGGACAGCCATGAGTAGGTGACATTCAGGTCGAGATTCTGCATGATGGATGGACGTAGCAGCGGGTTTCCGCCCTCGTACTCATAGCGGTTATCGTATTGCACATTAGAGTTGAGCGACTGATAACTTGGACGGCTAATACGTTTGTCGTAGCTCAGTTGGATGCCCCATTTGTTCTTTTGCCAACCTGCGATAAAATTGGGAAAGAGGTCGCGGTATTGGCGGCTTGGCTCGGTCAGGTATTTACCGAATGAGTAATAGTCGGAATTAACTGCCTCGTAACGCAGTCCGCCACCAATGCTCCAATCGCCCAGTTTCATTTGATATTCTGCAAATCCTGCAATATTGCTTTCTCGGATCTCGTCGTCAGAAGGGGATAAAACTCGTTCAATATTTTCATATATGCTGTGACTGTTGGAGCGTGTGACCTCACTGCCGAAGCTCAATTCTCCTTTCCATATCGGATAAGTCAGTACCAGTTTCCCTGCTAACATATTACCCCGATTCTCGTTGTGAGTCGTCACGATGCGGTCGCCTAGTTGCAGACTCTGTTCGAACGAAGTCTGGTTGTACATGTCTTTTTTCCATATCCACGAGCCGTTGAAATCGATGCCGAGTTTACCGACTTTACCCACATAGTAGATGTTGGTCTCGTGATGAGGGCGATTACTGGCACCAAACTTCATGAGTTGGTCCACCGTACCTTCCAAGGCGTTGTTTCGCGTGATGATCTGTTGCATCGGCACTGTTCCACCCTCATAGAGCGAACCGCCCAGACTGTAGGTAAAGCCAATGGAGTTGTCTGCATCAAAGTCATAACTGACTCCTATTTGTCCGTTCAGCATCGTGATCCAATTACTGGTAGGGGCGTATTGGTCGATACTGACATGATTGCCATTGGCGTAAGTGTCTGATTGCAGCGTGTTGTCCTCGGAGTGGTTGTGATTATTAAGTGATATGGTTCCAAACGCCTCCAGACCGCCAGTACGATATTTTACCGTTGCATCGTCGTAGGTAGTCCATTTCTCATTATATACCACTTGGCTGTAAGCCCCTACACTCATACCGTCGCCTTGTGGCCTGACAGTCTTGATACGAATAACTGCACTGACCTCTGCATTGTACTTGGCACCTGGCGAGGTGATGACGTCAATGCTCTTGATGTCGGTGGACTTCAGTTGCTTTAGGTCGCGAGTGTTCTGCACCTTCTTATTGTTAATATAGATTTCTGGCGTGCCTTTAGCAAATACTGTATAATTGCCGTCCCCACCCTGTACATTAGGGAGCATCGAGAGTACTTCGTCGGCCGTCCCTACATCTTTGAGGATGGAGTTTTGTATTTCGACAGTCATACCACCTGTTGTTGTTCTGTATTGCGGAATCTCGCCTTTCACAACGACTCCTTTCAACGTCATTGTCTCGGGCTGCATTCGTATAGTGCTGAGGTTGGTGCTGTTGCATCGCTTGTAAATGGTCTTGTAGCCAACATAGGAAATACGAGCGAGGACGGGCTGCGTGCCGTTGCCTTCCTGTGGCCTTTCGCAAGGGATGACGAAGAGACCACTCTCGTTCGATACGCCACCTGTGATGAGCGTGGAGTCCTGAGATGAGAGCAGGGCAATGTTAGCGTAGGCTACGGGCTGGCCTTGCTCGTCTATGATGTTCCCCTTGTATCTAGGGGCTGTCTTCTGCGGACACTCGACGATGA
>NZ_FNUF01000001.1:0-968558 GCF_900107065.1 Prevotella sp. lc2012
TCCCCTATCATCTCTCGAAGTAAAACAAGTTGTTTTACTGTCGTGGAGATAGGAGTTACGAGTCATGGAGATGCCTTCCATGAAGGTAAAACAACTTGTTTTACTGTAAGAGAAGATAAGTCTTATGGTGTAAAAGATACCTTCCAACCAACTAAGATGCCGTTATGTATCTAAATACATGCAAGTTAAAGAGAAAATAACACTTACTCCTAATGATGCCAATAAACTTTATCTCTCATTAAATAAAACAAAAAAGTTTCTCCCGAAGCCCTATTTTTCTTATATTTGCAACGACCATAAATATGTGTTAGTATGAAAAGGATAACAATTGCAATGATGGCCCTGATGTCATTGACGACAGCACAGGCCCAGGAAGAGAGACAAGACACCGCCATTTTCATGAACGGATGTCGAGAGTTTGTGAAGTATGTAGAAGAGCTGCCTGCATTGACCAAGTCAGAGGCCGATTCTATTATCAATTATCAGGACAGTATCGTAGAACGTTACCGTCAGATCAAGCCCCAGTTGAATGACGATCAGGTAGGAGAGTACAACCGTCTGAAGGGACGTTACACCAAGCGGATGCTTGAGTATCGTGGCGACCGTCTTTCCGACGGTCTTCAGGCCACTGGCGACAGCATCGCCAAGACTGCCAACCGTGTCGGTCAGCAGATTGGCGGCTTCTTCAAAGGCCTCTTCAATAAATAAGATTCTGCCAACTGTCAGCGAAATCTGACAGATCATCTACAAGCTAATCGAATGCCCACCAGAACAATCCTGGTGGGCATTTTCGTACCCACAAACCACCCTCCAGATTTCTTCCACTTCCCCCTCTAAAACTCTCAACATCTGAGAACCGTTTTCCTAACGTCAGGAAGATGGTCGAGATGAAAGATGGCTCACATCCTATGGAGGAATCATCTTAGAAAAAGAATTTTCTTCCACTTTCTTTTCTTATTTCAAGTTTTCTTTGTATTTTTGCATCTGTCATCTGCCCTGATGGCCGCGATGCATAATGAGTTGTGTGGAGCCGCAGGGTAGGGCACTACATATTGAAAGGCGTTATCGCGCTTTGTTTTTGGACAATCGAACTACCACATCGAAATGAGGACAAAAGCATTGCAGAGGTGACTGCCACGGGGTGTATATCATACTCCGTAGTGTGCTGCGAGGATCGTGTATCCTCAACGCACACTTAACGGTTAGCTATATACTTTGGCGTGGATGTTTCTCTGTCTGTTTTCCTCTTAGGCTGTGGTAGGCCGGATTGTCAAACGGGCAGGTGTAAGCATTCACGCTTTTTGTTTGTAGTAAACTATAAGTGTTACTGTTCGATTTTGGATGCTTACGGACAACTATAAATATTTAAACAAATTAGATAAGGTAATATAGAGATTTTGACATCCTTGATTTGACTGGTTAAGCAGAATTACCACACTACAGAACACATCAGTCGGACAAGCAACTGGATGTTTACGCTCATACGGGCGTGGACAGTTAGATTGTTGTCTGGTGTGGGCTGTGGTAGGCCTTGCTTAAACACCTTCTCTTCCACGCCCTCCTTTTCGAAATCGAAAGAGGGCTTTTTTATGGCTACGGTAGACAAGGATATCAATGAGAGTTCAGAGAAGATAGACAAGGTAAAGCGTATCGTACTAGACCGTGCGCTGGCACTGGAATACAGGAAAAAGATTCAGCAGACGCCCTTGGCAAATGGGACAATGTGGAAAGAACTGGAGTTCTCACAACCAGAAAATACGGTGCGTATCGGTACCGTATTTAGTGGTATTGGCGCCATTGAGCACGCTTTTCAACGGCTCGGACTGAGGCATCAGATTATGTTCGCCGGCGATATCGAACCGAAATGCAGAGAGAGCTACTTTGCCAACTATGACATACGCAAGGAGGACTGGTTTACGGACATCCGCGATTTTGATGCCCGGCCGTATAAGGGGAAAGTAGATTTTATCATTGGCGGCGCTCCCTGTCAGGCTTTTTCGATGGTCGGTCATAGACTGGGCTTCGAGGATGCTCGAGGAACGCTTTTTTACGAGTTTGCACGTGTGGTGAAAGAGACGCAGCCGAAAGTGTTTCTTTTTGAGAACGTTCGTGGACTTTTAAATCACGACAAAGGGCGCACTTGGCACGTGATGTACGATATCTTTAATGAACTGGGATATGATGTAAAGTTCCGCGTACTGAATAGTTGTGACTATGGCATACCTCAGCATCGTGAACGTGTGTATTGCCTCGGTTTCAAAAAGAAAACAAAGTTTGAGTTTCCAGCGCCCATTGATCTAGAATATAGAATGTATGACTTCTTGGAGGACTACATCGACACAAAGTATTTTCTGAAAGAGAAGGGAATAAAATTCGTGACAAGTCATAAGAACCATGATAAGTTTTACACGCAGATAAATGGTGAGATACAACTTTGCCAAAAGCGCAACCAGCAATTCAACTGGCATGGAGACTTTGTATATCATCCGGATTCTGAGTTGACTCCATCGGACGAAGCTTTTGATGAGTTCGTTTTCGACGTCCGCGACGTGGAGGAAAAATATTACCTCTCTGACAAGGTGGCTCACTATGTATTAGCAGGTGGTACCAAGAATTTTAAGACATCGACGGAGACCGATCTTAATGTGGCGCGTCCGCTGCTCCAATCGATGCACAAAATGCATCGAGCAGGTGTTGACAATTATGTGACGCACAAAGGACGCATTCGCAAACTCACACCTCGTGAGTGCTTGCGTCTGATGGGATTTAAGGACACTTTCAAGATTGTTGTGTCTGACACTTCGATGTATCAGCAAGCCGGTAATAGCATCGTTGTCGATGTGTTGATAGCTATTTTGAAGCAGATGGATATTACAAAATACGGAGTGAAGTTATGATTATCGCAGGTGAGAAATTCATATTTGATGGCACATTTGATACACCAATTACTGTGGCCGACAGCTGGGTGATGCCCAAGAACAAACTGGGTGATGGAAATGGAGAGGCCAAACTCTATGTTGGATCACGCGACAAGATGGAGGCTTTTTTTGGCGAAATTGGTTTTACGGCAACATGCTTTGTACTTCGACAAGATTTGCAGGCTTACATGCATGCTATTAAGGCTGAGTATCTAATGCCGTCTCAGGATTATCGAGGTAAAGATGAGATGCGTTTGCTGTGGAAGGAGCGAATGGAAAAGATAAATGCATTGTCAGATGATATCGTTTTTTTCACTCTTCGTGAACAATCGCATTTAGTGGGGGCGCGAGGTTATGTGAATTCGTCTGACAGAATATACAGACTTATACGTGAAATTTCTTTGCCTCTTGTGTCGTATATTTCTGTCATGCGGCTTGACTATAACGGTCAACTCATGTTTTACCTGAAACTATTCACAGATTTTGAGGAGATAGAGAAGCGTAAAGCTTATATCGAAAATTATGGAGTTTTCAAGAAAGCTGAGGAGGAAAATCTCATCGGCGTTTATGAAGAAGAAGTGGAGAAAAAGAAACCATCTGTAAGGTATGGTCGCGAAGGTCAAGACGAATATCGGAAGAAACTATTGGAGGAATGTCCTTTTTGCCCCATTACCATGATAAATGAGGAGTCACTACTCATAGCTAGCCATATTAAACCTTGGGCGGTTTCAGACTCTAGAGAACGCATTGACCCGAATAACGGTTTCATTTTCTCACCGCTCTATGATAAGCTTTTTGACCGTGGCTACATCACATTTAGCAATGATAAGCGTGTTTCAATCTCTAATTGGCTTTCGCGACAGGTCAAAGAACGTATTGGTATCAAAGAGAACCAACTCTTCCAATTCCTTCCGATGAATGATGAAAGGGCACATTATTTAGATTATCACCGAAGAACTGTGTTTAAGGGATGATAATGAAACAATGTGCACAGTAAACCGGAAATAACCTGGTTTACTGTGTATATTATTTATCTTCCGCTTTTATAATACGTAGGCCCTGCCGAATATGCGAATTATTTCTATTATAGGCAATATTTTTTATATAAATGTACCACAATTATAATTCTTTGTGGTATCTTTGTCCCTCTAAACTGATATGCCATTTGTTATGGACAAACTCTCTGTAGAACAGCGACACAGGAATATGGCGGCGATCCGAGGGAAGGATACGAAGCCGGAGATGATTGTGCGCAGGGGACTGTGGAGTAGGGGTTTCCGTTATAGGCTGAACTCACCACGGTTGCCGGGGCATCCGGATCTGGTGCTGAGGAAATATAGGACGTGCATATTCGTGAATGGGTGCTTCTGGCATGGACATCATGTGGAATTTCCTTCTTGCCCTTCTTGCGTCCCGTTGGTAGCAAGCGAGCAGAGCTCGAGCGCGACAGGCTCAGGGACCGCAAAGAGTGCGACAGGCTCTGGGATTGGGGAGGTGGAGAATAGTGAGTGTTGTAGGATTCCGAAGACGAACAGGGCGTTCTGGGTGGCGAAGATACGCAGGAACCAGGAGCGTGACAGCGAGGAACAGAGACGGCTGGCGGAGATGGGATGGCATTGTATCACCGTGTGGGAGTGTGAATTGAAACCGTCGAAGCGTGAGGCGACGTTGACGTCGCTGGCGTTTACGTTGAATAGGATATGGTTGGAGGAGCATGCTGTGGTGGGGAGGTCTTACCCGACTCTGGAGGAGGAAGATGGAGACTACCTGAGGGCAGCGGAGGAAGATGCAGAATGAAACAGATAGAAGTCGTAGCAGCGATCATACATGACGATGGGGGGCGTATCTTCGCCACGCAGCGGGGGTATGGCGACTATAAGGATGGATGGGAGTTTCCTGGGGGGAAGATGGAACCTGGGGAGACGCCGGAGGAGGCTCTGAGGCGTGAGATATGGGAGGAACTGGAGACGCGTATTGACGTGGAACGGCTGGTGCAGACGGTGGACTGGGATTATCCGGCCTTTCACCTGACGATGTACTGCTTCTGGTGTCGTGTGGAGAGTGGATCGCTCACGCTGAAGGAGCATGAGGCAGCACGGTGGCTCGGGCTCTCGGAGATAGATAGTGTTGACTGGCTGCCGGCCGACAGGGCGGTCGTGGAGACTATTAAAAAGGCGGATTCTTTTGCGGTGTGAGATGATTTGACTATATTTGTACCTTCAAAACACTTGGTTATGGATTGGCTTCATGTGATAGCGGTGGTGGCACTGGTGGCTATCGGTGTGTTCATCTACTGGAATAAGAAACAGGAATAGGTCTTGAATGGGCGGTGCCTGTCAAGATGGTGCGAGGCGAGGGGAGCATACTCAACGGCGCTTGAGTGTCAGTACCTTAGGTAGCTTCTGCCATTTCCCGTCCTTGGGGACTTTCAGGGCGCTTCCTTCTACTTGCTTGAGCTCGTAGATGGAGTCGTTCTTGACGGTGAGCGTGGCGGTGAGGTCTTCGCTGCCGTAGTCGTTGATCAGGGCGATGTGGGCGGTGTGGCCTTTCACCTTGGCCGTGGTGATGAGCCAGCAGAACGAGTTGTGGGTCTTACCGAGGTAGCCGGGTAGTGAGCCGTACAGGTCCTGACCGGGGACGGTGATGCTCTCGTCGTAGAAATCGATACGCAGAAAAACATCGTATTCGCTGTTGTATAGGTGGGCCCGAAATGGCCTGTTTTCTTGTTGCGCCGAGACGGAAATGGCCGTCATAACCAGTAGGGTGGCGAGGATTAACTTCTTCATTTTCTGTGCACTTTCTTATTTGCTTACAAAGTTACTAATCTATATCATGTTTTCGAGGAAAAATGAGAGAATATTTGTATAATGGTTGAATATTTTAGAAATATTTAAGTATCTTTGCTACCGATTATATATAGAGAGATGGCAAAAAAGCATTTAGTGCCAGACTACATCTTCGAGTCAAGTTGGGAAGTCTGCAATAAAGTAGGGGGAATCTATACCGTTCTTTCGACACGCGCCAAGACCCTGCAAAAGATACTTCAGGATAAGATCATTTTCATAGGTCCTGATTGCTGGAAAGAGAAAGAGAGTCCTTATTTCAAAGAGGACAAATCGCTCTTTGCCGACTGGCAGCGCGAAGCCAAGGAAGGTAACCGTGAACTCGGATTGCCAGGACTGCGTGCCAGGGTGGGCCGATGGACGGTGCCTGGCACACCTATCGCCATCTTGGTGGACTTCCAACCGTTTTTCGAGAAAAAGAATGAGATATATGGCTGGCTGTGGGAACACTACGGCGTAGACAGTCTGCATGCCTATGGCGACTACGACGAGGCTTCGATGTTCTCGTATGCTGCTGCTTTGGTGGTGGAGAGTTTCTATCATCATTATCTGGACAGCGACAAGAAGGTGATATACCATGCCAATGAGTGGATGTGCGGACTGGGTGCGCTCTATATCAACAACCGGCTGCCGCAGATCGGTACGGTGTTCACGACGCATGCCACAAGCATCGGACGCTCGATAGCTGGTAACATGAAACCGCTCTACGACTATCTGTTTGCTTATAATGGTGACCAGATGGCCGAGGAGCTGAACATGCAGAGCAAGCACTCGATAGAGAAGCAGACGGCTCACTATGTGGACTGCTTCACGACGGTGAGCGACATCACGGCGAAGGAGTGTGAGGAACTGCTGGACAAGCGTCCTGACGTGGTGCTGCCTAATGGCTTCGACAACAGCTTTGTGCCTACTGCCGCGCAGTTCACCCGTAAGCGTAATGCCGCCCGGCGGAAGATGCTGCAAGTGGCCAGTGCCTTGTTGGGTGAGGAACTCGACGACGACACGCTGATCGTATCGACGTCGGGCCGCTATGAGTTCCGTAACAAGGGTATCGACGTGTTCGTGGAGGCGATGAACCGTCTGCTCCGTGACCGTGACCTGAAAAAGAAGGTGGTGGCCTTCATCGAGGTTCCGGGATGGGTCGGTGAGCCTCGTAAGGATCTGCAGGAGCGCTTGGCTCAAGTTCAAGGCTCTAAGTCTAAAGCTCAGAGCTCAAAGACCGATGCGCAATGTTCTAAGTTCAATGGCCCCTTGGAAGTGCCGCAGGTGACACACTGGCTGCACAACATGAGTCACGACAACGTGCTGGGCATGATGAAATACTACGATATGCATAACCGCAAGGAGGACCGGGTGAAGGTGATATTCCTGCCTTGTTACCTCGACGGGCATGATGGTATCGTGAACATGACTTATTATGATGTGGTGCTCGGCAACGATCTTTGCATCTATCCTTCGTACTATGAGCCATGGGGCTACACACCGTTGGAGGCTATCGCCTTCAGGGTGCCTTGTATCACCACGGATCTGGCGGGCTTCGGACTCTGGGCTAACAAGGTGTTCGGCAAGGAGGGGGAGGTCGAGGATGGCGTGAAGGTGATTCACCGTACGGACTATAACTACTCTGAGGTGGCCGACTGTATCAAGGACACGGTGGCGGAGTTCTCGTGCATGACGAAGAAACAGGTGGAGGCTTGTAGGAAACAGGCGGAGGCCTTGTCGAAGAAGGCGCTGTGGAGTGAGTTCATCGGCTATTATGAGGAGGCATACGACATCGCCCTGCGGAAAGCGGAAGCCAGGAAATAGAAACATTTAGAATTGAGAGAGATATAACTGATTAGAATTTATAATTTGAGAGAGTATGAAAATAAAAGCTGATTACACGAATACACCTACGTGGAAGGATCTGACTGTGAAGTCGAACCTGCCCGAGCAGTTGAAGTGTTTGGATGAGATCGCCCACAACATGTGGTGGGTATGGAACTATGAGGCGCGTGACTTGTTCCGTGACCTTGACCCGGAGCTGTATCATGAGGTGAAGCACAATCCGGTGATGCTCTTGGAGCGTCTGAGCTTCGCCCGTAAGGAGGAGGTACTCAAAGACAAGGAACTGATGAAGCGCATCAAGAGCGTGTACAACCAGTTCCGTAAGTATATGGATGTGAAGCCTGATGCCAAGCGTCCGTCGGTGGCTTACTTCTGCATGGAGTATGGTATGCACTCGGCGCTGAAGATCTACTCTGGTGGTCTGGGTATGCTCGCCGGTGACTATGTGAAGGAGGCTTCTGACTCGAACGTCGATATGTGCGCTGTCGGTTTCCTCTACCGCTTCGGTTATTTCACACAGAGTCTGTCGATGGACGGACAGCAGGTGGCTAACTATGAGTCGCAGAACTTCGGTTCGCTGCCCATCGAGCGTCAGCTCGACAAGGACGGTAACCCGATGGTGGTCGACGTGCCTTATACCAACTATCAGGTGCATGCTTATGTCTGGCGTGTGAACGTGGGACGTGTGAAGCTCTACCTGTTGGATACTGACAACGAGATGAACTCTGACTTCGACAAGCCTATCACGCACAGCCTCTATGGCGGTGACTGGGAGAACCGTCTGAAGCAGGAGATCTTGCTGGGTATCGGTGGTATGCTGTTGCTGAAGAAACTGGGTATCAAGAAGGATATCTATCATTGTAACGAGGGGCATGCAGCACTCTGTAACTTGCAGCGTCTGTGCGACTATATCGAGGAGGGCCTGACATTCAACCAGGCTCTGGAACTGGTACGTGCTTCGGGTCTCTATACCGTGCACACACCGGTGCCCGCCGGTCACGACTACTTCGAGGAGGGACTGTTCGGTAAGTATATGGGCGGCTATCCGCAGAAGCTGGGTATCTCGTGGGATGAGTTCATCGGCATGGGTCGTACCAACCCTGATGATCACAGTGAGAAGTTCTGTATGTCGACTTTCGCCTGCAACACTTGTCAGGAGGTCAATGGTGTGTCGAAGCTTCATGGCTGGGTCAGCCAGAAGATGTTCGCACCGATCTGGAACGGTTACTTCCCCGAGGAGAACCACGTGGGGTATGTGACCAACGGTGTGCACTTCCCCACATGGGCTGCCACAGAGTGGCGTAAGGTCTATGCGAAATACTTCGATAAGAAGTTCATGAGCGACCAGTCGAATGAGGAGATCTGGCACGGCATCTACAACTGCCCCGATGAGGAGGTGTGGGAGACGCGTATGGCTCTGAAGAAAAAACTGTTCGACTATATCCAAAAACAGTTCCGTGAGACTTGGCTGAAGAACCAGGGTGATCCTTCTCGTGTGGTGACGCTGCTTAACTCGATGAACCCGAACGCGCTGGTCATCGGATTCTGCCGTCGTTTCGCTACATATAAGCGTGCTCATCTGTTGTTTACGGATCTGGAGCGTCTGTCGAAGATCGTCAACGATCCTGAGCATCCGGTGATGTTCCTCTTCGCTGGTAAGGCGCACCCCGCCGACGGTGCTGGTCAGGGACTCATCAAGATGATCTATGAGATATCTCAGCGTCCGGAGTTCCTGGGTAAGATTATCTTCCTCGAGGACTACGACTTCTTGTTGGCACGTCGCCTCGTATCGGGTGTTGACATCTGGATGAACACGCCGACACGTCCGCTGGAGGCTTCTGGCACATCGGGCGAGAAGGCTGAGATGAACGGCGTGGTCAACCTGTCGGTTAAGGACGGTTGGTGGCTGGAGGGCTATCGTGAGGGCGCCGGATGGGCACTCACCGAGAAGCGTACCTATCAGACACAGGGCTATCAGGATCAGCTCGATGCTGCCACGATCTATGGTCTGCTGGAGAATGAGATCATTCCTCTTTATTATAATAAGAACGAACAGGGCATCAGCGAGGGCTGGGTCAAGGTGATCAAGAACTCTATCGCTCAGATTGCACCGCACTATACGATGAAGCGTCAGCTCGACGACTACTACGATCGTTTCTATACAAAGCAGGCTATGCGTTTCAAGGCACTTGCTAAGGACGACAACCGTCTGGCCAAGGAGATCGCTCAGTGGAAGGAGACGGTGGCCGAGCGCTGGGATGCCATTCATGTGGTGGCTGCCGACTGGAACTTCCCTGCCGGTGGTGGTGAGGCTGGATCGAAGTACACCCTCCGCTATGTCATCGACGAGCAGGGGCTCGACGATGCCGTGGCTCTGGAGAAGGTGAACCTCTGTACCGACAAGGATGGTGAGGAGCGTATCTTCTCGATCGAACCGCTGAAGCTCGTGGGCAAAGAGGGTAACAACTATACCTTCGAGGCTACGCTGAAGCCGCAGCAGGCCGGACAGTACAAGAGTGCCGTCCGTATGTATCCGAAGAACACGAACCTGCCTCACCGTCAGGACTTCTGCTACGTGAAGTGGCTGGAGCTTCCTGCCTTCAACAACTAAGACAGGTATCGCTGAGATAGAAAAGGGCCCGGGTTCAATGGAACTCGGGCTCTTTGTTTGGGGTTATTGAAACGCTGGCGCCTGGTAGTGGTCGAGGATATAACGACCTAAGGCGTTGTCGCGGTTTCGCTGTGCCGCATGTTGGATGCAGGATGACATCCGACGATGCAGACAGTCGATGGCGTGCACGTGGTTCACTTGACCGGCGCTGTCGGTGGCTGGTTTTTTTAACAGGCGCATGACACCCTTGGACAACAGTTGGATAGAGTCGGTGAGGGCCTGCCACTCGTTGTTGACAATGGTGCCGGAGACTCGGGAGCATACCGGGGCACGGTTCAGTTCGATGGTGATATTACCAGGCTCCAGGAAGAAGGTCAGCCGCTGATCGGGCAACTGCTTCTGATAGACGGTACAGAGTCCCACGGTGTCGGTCTCGCCCGCAAACAGGAACTTCCCGTCGTGGACAAGGGTGACGGCAAGGGGGGCATCGGGGGTGGTATCGGCGGCCAGCACCACCGTGTCGCCTTCAAGGAACATGCCGGCAAAACCGTCGATACGATAAGAGTTGGACTGGCAGGCGGTGAGCATGAGACTCATCGCTGCCAGTCCAACTATAGACTTGCTATTCATGAAACCACTAAATAATATAGAGGTCGCTGATGCTCTCGTTCTTGATGACACGACGGATGGCCTCGGCGAAGGTGTCGGCAACGGACAACTGCTTGACCTTGGCACAGCGCTGCGTGTAGGGGATGGAGTCGGTGAACACAATCTCCTCAAGGGCTGAGGCCTGGACACGATCGCTGGCAGGACCGCTCATCACACAGTGACTGGCACAGGCGCGGACGGTCTTGGCTCCGTGCTCTTTCATCAGGTCGGCGGCCTTGGTGATGGTACCGGCGGTGTCAACCATATCGTCGATGATAACCACGTTCTTACCTTCTACCTCACCGATGATCTGCATGGTGGCCACGACATTGGCACGGGCACGTGTCTTATTACAGAGTACGAGCGGACAACCGAGGTACTTGGCATAGGTGTTGGCACGCTTCGAACCGCCTACATCGGGCGAGGCGATCACAAGATCGTCGAGATGGAGGCTCTGCAGATAGGGCAGGATGACGCCCGAGGCATACAGATGGTCGACGGGTACGTCGAAGAATCCCTGGATCTGGTCGGCATGCAGGTCCATGGTGATGACACGGTTCACACCTGCCACACTCAACAGGTCGGCCACTAGCTTGGCACCAATGCTGACACGGGGCTTGTCCTTACGATCCTGACGGGCCCATCCGAAATAGGGGATGACGGCGTTGATCGTACGGGCGGAGGCTCGCTTGGCTGCATCGATCATCAGCAGCAGCTCCATCAGATTGTCTGAGCTGGGGAAGGTGCTCTGTACGAGGAACACGTCGCGACCGCGGATGCTCTCTTCATACGAGACGGCAAACTCCCCGTCGGAGAATTTGGTGATTTGCAACTGGCCTAGTGGACAACCCAGGCTTTGACAGATCTTCTCTGCCAGGTATTTCGTTGCTGTACCTGAGAAAACCATGTAAGAGTTCTTTTCACTCATGAGTTAATTTCGTTTTTATATCGTCTTTCCTTAATCTATTGTCTTACGCAAACGCTCAAAATGGGTGAGCAGAGCCTTGTAGTCGAGCTCGTTGTGGATATTGAAACGGTTCCACAGATCACCACAGATGACAATACCACCAAAACCTAGGGCCTTGGCTTCCTTGACATTATTGAGGTTCATGCCTCCTAAGGCATAGACCTTCTTGTCTATCAGACCCTGACGGGAGGCTTCTTCTAACTCCTCGTGAGTGAACGACGCTTTCTCGTCGGCATTGGTCTGACTGTCGTAGATGGAGTGGAGAAACACATAGTTGGACTGTTTCTTTGCCTCTTTCAGTTCGCTGATGCTATGACAGGTTCTGGTGACGTTGCCCTTATACCCGATGGGGGGCTCTGTGAAGGCATCGTCGATATGAATGCCCTTCAGACGGTATTCCTCTTTCAGGTAGAAGTGACCGTGAACGGTGATCTTACTGTGAAAGTCTTCTCCCAACAGGGTGAGCAAACGCTCGGAATAGATGGGAGAGGCGCCCGGCTTGTATAGATGGAGATTCTCCAGTCCCTCTTCGAAAAGATTGGCTAGAATCTTATCTTCTTCGACGAAGAAGGTGGGCTTGGTCATTACAATGAGCTTCATTTTGGTATCCGTTCTCTTTCTGAAGTGCAAACTTACACATTTTTTTCGATATTCTGACCACTTTGACTAAAAAAAAGATGATTGAGAGGCGTTTTTCAGAAAAATATCGTAATTTTGCAACTCAGAAATGGCGAGCAGGAATGGCTCGCCATAAAGATAAGAAAGATTTACCAAATTTAAATAATCCAAAAAATGAAAGCATTTGTTTTTCCCGGACAGGGAGCACAGTTTGTAGGCATGGGTAAGGATCTGTATGATAACAACCCGCTTGCAAAGGAACTTTTTGAGAAAGCAAACGAGATTCTCGGTTATCGTATTACCGATATCATGTTCGAGGGAACAGACGAGGAACTGAAGCAGACGAAGGTGACACAGCCTGCCGTCTTCCTGCACAGTGTGATCTCTGCCCTCTGCTTGGGTGAGGCCTTTGACCCGAAGATGACGGCTGGTCACTCACTGGGTGAGTTCTCTGCGCTGACCGCTGCCGGAGCACTGAGCTTTGAGGATGGCCTGAAGCTGGTCTATGCACGTGCCATGGCCATGCAGAAGGCTTGTGAGGCACAGCCCTCAACAATGGCTGCTATCATCGCTCTTCCTGATGAGAAGATCGAGGAGGTATGCGCCGAAGTGAGCAAGATGGGTAAGGGTGTGGTCGTTCCGGCCAACTATAACTGTCCCGGACAGCTGGTTATCTCTGGTAATATCGATGCCATCAACGAGGCTTGTGAGCAGCTGAAGGCTGCCGGTGCCAAGCGCGCACTGCCCCTGAAGGTCGGTGGTGCTTTCCACTCTCCGCTGATGCAGCCCGCCAAGGATGAGTTGCAGGCTGCCATCGAGCAGACGGAGATCAAGGCGCCGAAGTGTCCTGTTTACCAGAACGTCGATGCTAAGCCTCATACGGATCCTGCTGAGATCAAGGCAAACCTCATTGCCCAGCTGACCAGTTCGGTGCGTTGGACACAGAGTGTACAGAATATGATTGCCGATGGTGCCGACGACTTCACGGAGTGTGGTCCCGGTAAGGCCCTCCAGGGTATGATCGCTAAGATCAACAGAGAGGTGTCTGCTCACGGTATTGAAGAATAATAATCCCTTGATGGTGCCAGTCTGACCGATCGTGGTGGGACTGGCACTATTTCAATCTATTAACGGTCTACTAAAACATGAACAATAAAATCATTGTTTACCAAATTTTTACGCGGCTATATGGAAACAGGAATACTTCTCGGAAGGAGAACGGCTCTATCGAAGAGAACGGCTGCGGTAAACTGAATGACCTGACACCGACGGTTCTGAAGAAGATCAGGAACATGGGTGTCAGTCATGTTTGGTATACAGGGGTGATCCGACATGCGACGCAGACCGACTATTCGGATCATGGTATTCCCGTGAACCATCCCGCTGTGGTGAAGGGAAAGGCGGGGTCGCCCTATGCCATCACCGATTATTATGATATTGATCCAGATCTGGCTACGGACGTGGATCTGCGTATGCTGGAGTTTGAACAGCTCGTGGAACGCACGCATCAGGCTGGCATGAAGGTGATCATCGACTTCGTGCCCAACCATGTGGCTCGTCAGTATCACTCCATCTGTAAGCCCGAGGGGGTGAGGGATCTGGGAGAGGATGACAATCCGCAACATGGCTTTGATCCGCAGAACAACTTCTACTACTGTCCCGGTCAGTCGTTCTCGCCTTACTTCGATCTGTATCATGGGGCGGAGCAACCGTATCATGAGGAACCGGCCAAGGCTACGGGCAACGACTGTTTTCATCATGCACCGGGGGTGAACGATTGGTATGAGACGGTGAAGTTGAACTATGGCGTAGACTACTATGCCGGTAGGATAGGGCATTTCCAACCGATTCCAGACACGTGGGATAAGATGACGGATATCTTGCTCTTCTGGGCTGGTAAGGGCATCGACGGCTTCCGCTGCGATATGGCGGAGATGGTGCCGACGGCCTTCTGGCATTGGGCAATCGACAAGGTGAAATACCGTTACCCAGAGATAATCTTCGTTGGCGAGGTGTACGACCCGAATCAGTATCGCAGTTACTTGGGTGCTGGCTTCGACTATCTATATGATAAGGTGGGAATGTACGACACGCTACGTGGGGTGATGGGTGGCGGTCTGTCAACACATGCCATCACCAGTGCCTGGCAGCAGACTGATGATATACGGGATCACATGCTCTTCTTCCTCGAGAATCACGACGAACAGCGTATTGCCAGTGACTTCTTTGTCGGTGATGCACGGAAAGGTGTGCCTGCACTCGTTGTGTCGGCATTGCTGCAGCAGAACCCATTGATGGTCTATGCCGGACAGGAGTATGGGGAGCGTGGCATGGATCAGGAGGGATTCAGTGGGCGTGACGGACGGACAACGATCTTCGATTACTGGTGTATAGACACGTTGGTCAGGGCTGCCCAACGGAAGCTCACGGCAGAGGAGAAGGTGTTAAAGGCTCAATACGATAAGGTGCTGAACATCGCACGGTCGGAGAAGAGCATCGTCGAAGGGGATTCGTTCGATCTGATGTACGTCAACGGACAGTACCAGCGACAATATGCTTTCCTGCGTAAGGCTGACAGTGAGGTGCTGCTTGTGGTCGTGAACTTCGACGACTTGCCTGTGGTGATGGATGTCATGATACCTGCTCATGCCTTCGATTTCCTGAACATGAAGGAGAATGGGACTGTTTCTACGGACTTGTTGACGGGGGAGCGTATCAGACTGCAACTGCAGCGTGACATGCCGGTTGCTGTCAGTCTAAAGCCCTTGGGGGCCGTTGTAATGAAATTCAAAGCATAGAAATATAAATGGCTGACTATATCCTAAACGAACACAACAAGGAGGAGTTCCCTCCTGCACATACGGCTGAGCATCTGCTCAACCAGACGATGATCCGTCTTTTCGACTGCGGGCGTTCATGTAATGCTCATGTGGAACGGAAGAAGAGTAAGATGAGCTTTCATCTGGACCATAAACCGACTCGTCAAGAGGAGAAGGAGATCGAACAGCGGATGAACGAGTTGATTGAGGAGGATCTACCCGTGACCTTCGAGTTTGTGACGCGTGACGAGCTACCGGAGGAGGTGAGTCTCGACCGTCTGCCTGATGATGCCTCTGAGACCATCCGTCTGGTGCGTATCGGCGACTATGATGTCTGTCCTTGTATCGGTCGTCATGTACGTAGCACCTCGCAGATCGGGCGTTTCGAATTGCTCGGCACCAATTGGGACGAGCAGGAACGCTCCTTCAGAGTGAGGTTTAAGATTGTACAGTAAGGGTGTCGGAATCGATGACGGATGCCCGTAGATCACTTGGGTGACATTTTCATGAACACCGGGTAGTGATCGGAATAACTGAGCTCGCGCTTATAATAGGAGATGCCTTCCAACTGCTGGTCGTGGAAGACATAATCGATACGCACTTTCTTATTGCCGCGGTAGGTGAACATAAAGCCATCGCCACACTCCTTGAAACCGTCGATCTTGTCGCCGAGTAAGGTGTTGTAGACGTAGGAATAGGGCACATCGTTGAAGTCGCCACAGACGATGATGGGCACCTTCGACTCGCGCATGTCCATTGCCACGACATCTGCCTGGCCTGAGCGGGCTATCATTCCTACCGTGTAGTTGCCGTAGATGGCGCTGATAAGCGTGTTGTTTTGCACGTCGAAACCGTTACGGGCAATCTTTGCAGCCCGGTGCAGGGTGCCGTTGATGCCTGTGGTCTCCAGATGAACGTTGTAGATACGATAGACATGGTCGTTGACCTCCACCTCTGCCCACATCGCACTGTTATTGGTCATCTCGAAGGGCAGGTTTTTGGATTGCTTGATCGGATATCTGCTGTAGATTACCATGTCGCTCTCGCCAACGGCCATATAGGGGAAATAGTCCTTGTAGGAGTCGGAGTTCTTCTTGTCTCCGCTCTGGTCGAGGTACTCTTGGAAACAGACGACATCCACTTTCTGCTTCTTCATCTCCGACAGGATGTCCTGTGCCATGAAACCGGAGGTCTCACGACCGAACATCGCCACGTTGTAGGTGGCCACCTTGATGCCTGGCTTGGCATCGGTCTTCTCGTCGAATGAACGGAACTGATAAAGGGTACCGATATAGGGGATGCAGCACAATAGGGTGACCAGCGGCATGATAGCCCAGTGAAACCTACGCAGAATAAGCCAGTATATCAGGAATATAGCATTGCCGATGATCAGGATGGGTAGCGCATAGACCAACATGGCCCGTGCTGTGTTACCACCGGGATGCACATGACCACCATAGAGTCCAGTAAATGTCATAATCATCAACAGAAACGTGATGATCAACATCATAAGAGCGAAATATTTCTGAACGGCGAGCTTTCCCATACGACGTTTTCCTATTGCTACGATTCTTTATCGATGTATTTCTTGACGATCTCAATCAGGTTCTCAACCTTGAATGGCTTGGCCAGGAAATCGTCGCAGCCGGCGGCCTTGGCCTCACGGATATTCTCCTCGAAAGCGTAGGCACTCAAGGCGATGACTGGTGTGGACGTGACCTCCTTGATGATTCGGGTGGCGTCGAGACCGTTCATCTCGGGCATACGGATATCCATGAGGATGAGATTGGGCTTCTCGTCTTCATTGATTGTAACAGCCTCGATGCCGTTATGGGCACGGAGCAGGCGATACCGCTTCTGAAGCACAATCTTTACCAACTCGTAGTTGCTGTCCTCGTCTTCTGCCACCAGAATGGTCTTCATGTTCGGCTGATCGGCGCGCTCATTGATTCGGATGGTGCGCACATTGCTCGTCGTGGTGGTCTTGTTCTGGTCGTAGCCGCCGATGCTTCCATCAAACGGGAAGGTGAACCGGAACATTGATCCTTTGCCTTCTTCTGACTCGACGCTGATCTTACCGCCCAGACGCTCTACGATGATCTTACAGAGCGGCAGTCCGAGACCATAGCTGTTCTTGGATGTCTCAGCGTCTCGCGACATATAGGTCTCGAAGATATGACTGATGTCTTTCTTCTCGATACCTGAGCCTGTGTCCTTGACAAAGAACTCGATATCCTGACCATCGTCGATAATCTGATAACCGTAACTGATAGTACCACGAGAGGTGTGTTTCAAAGCATTGCTGATAAGATTGGAAAAGACTTGGGTGAGACGGTTGGCATCTGTGTTGAAGATTACCTTCATCGTGGGCTTGTTCCAGGTCAGACGTACGGTTTCCGGACAACGGAACTTAAAGATATTCTTAATGCTGGAGCAAAGTTCATGGAGGTCGGTCGGGGTCTTCTTCATCACGATTTCGCCTGACTCAACTCTAGACAAATCGAGAATCTCGTTGACCAGACTCATGAGACGGTTGTTGTTACTTTCGATAATCTCAAAGTACTTCATTCGGTCTTCAGGGGAGTCGGTCTCTACAATCACTCGGGAGAAACCTTCAATGGCATTCAATGGAGTCCGTATCTCATGACTCATGTTTGCCAGGAAAAGGGACTTCATCTTACTGGCTTTCTCAGCTTTCAGAGCCTTTTCTTCGTATTCCTTTAATTTTCGGTTAGCGATCGATAGCTGCTCGTTGACGAGCATCAGCTTTCGATTCGCATCTGCAAATTTCTGTAACAGTATCTCCCTTTCGTCCTTTTCCATTACAATTACAATCTACAATGTTATTCGGTGCAAAAGTAATAATTTATTTTTAATTATACGCATAAATAAAGAAATTTTTCAACTTCTCTTCGCTTTTTCCCAAGCACCATTTCTTCCATGTGTTCTCAAATAGTACATGCCACGGAATACATTCAGATTCATGAAGACGAAATAATAGACGGTATAGAGCAATTTGTTCCGACGACCGCGACGGTAGGACAGCCAGCCTCCGAAGGCCATTGCATAGAATAGAAGCTGTAACCCTAAGGTAATCAGGTAGAAACGTTCGGCACCCATGAGGACTATTGTCATGTTGGTGATGAGAAGAAGAACCAGAGCGATGGGGGTGATGCTCCAACGGAGTACACGGTGACTGACATATTGGAAGGTGACCAAAGGTCGGCGAAAGGGGTTGAGCATGCTCCGGAGCCACCAAATGCTCTGCAGACCGCCGGCTGCGATGCGGCGCTTACGCTTCGACTCCTCAAAGAGATTGGCAGAGCCGTATTCCATGGCATAGGCATCGGAGGTATAAGCAATGCGCTTTCCTGCCTGTACAACGTACATCGACATCATGAAATCGTCGAGGAGGGCATCGTCGGGCACGTCACGACAGAGCGTGGGATCCATGGCATAGAGCTCACCGGCTGCGCCCATGGCAGAGAATAGCTCACTGTCCCATTTTTTCAATGTACTTTCGTACCGCCAATACAGACCTTCTCCCTCGGCTGCCATCTCTCCTACTGTCTTGGCTGCAACACGTTTCTCTCCGGCCACACAACCGACCGTGGGATCCATGAACAGACGGGCAATCTCACGGAGGGCACCGGGATTAATCATCGTATTAGCATCGGTGAACGCGACATAGCGCGTCTTCAATGACTGAAGGCCGTGCTTGAGGGCTGCGGTCTTACCTTTACGCTCAGGACTGTATACGATGTCAACCTCAGGATAGGCAGCCAACAGTTCGTTGGTGTGGTCGTTGCTTCCATCAGTGACCCACATGATATGGAACTTGTCTTTGGGGTAGTCGAGTGCTCTGGTGTTTTTCATTTTCTCTGCGACGACATCCTCCTCATTATAAGCACAAATCATGAGGGTCATCGTGGGCAACTCATCGTCACTCGGCATCGCGGCTTCACGAGTGTTTCTCGTGAAGAACCGCTTCAGCCGGATGATGATATATAATAGTATTCCGTAACCTAGATAGGTGTAGAATACGATGAGCAGACATGCCCAGAACAGGATTTTCAGTGTTATCATAGGCGTTCGTTCTTTTGGCTTTACTTGGTCTCGATCTCTTCCTGCATGTCTATGAATTGCTTGTCGGAATCGTAGAACTCATATTGTAGGAAAGCCAGCTTCTGGGATGGAATCACACGGACACCGAGTCCGTATTTCATTTGCCATTGGCGCTTTAGACTGAACACGCCTTTGTTGATGAAGGCAGCCACATAGGGATGCACGTGTAGATAGAACTTGTGGATTCCGATCTTGTTGACCAGAGTGTCAATTTTATTCTCGAGAGTATCTGTGAACAGAATGCTGGATTTAATCGTGCCTTTTCCGAAACAGGTCGGACAGACTTCCTCGACGTTTACGCTCATGGCTGGACGGACACGCTGACGGGTAATCTGCATCAGACCGAACTTTGAAAGCGGTAGGATATTGTGCTTGGCACGGTCCTTCTGCATGTTCTTACACATCCGTTCGTACAGCAACTGACGGTCTTCTGGGAGCTTCATGTCGATAAAGTCGACGACGATGATGCCTCCCATGTCACGCAGACGAAGTTGGCGTGCCAGTTCGTCTGCGGCACCGAGGTTGGTCTCCAAGGCATTGGCCTCCTGACCATTCTCCTTCTTGATACGTGTACCGCTGTTGACGTCAACCACATGCATAGCCTCCGTATGTTCAATAATCAGATAGGCGCCATGCTTGTAGTTTACAGTCTTTCCAAAGCCCGACTTCAACTGCTTGGTGACGTTGAAGTTGTCGAAGATAGGTACTGTCCCGTTGTAAAGCTTGATAATGTCTTTCTTCTCTGGAGCAATCAGACCCAGATAGTTTTTGATTTCATCATGGACTCCGCTGTCGTTGACGTGAATGCCGTCGTAGGTGGGGTTGAACAGATCACGAAGGAGCGCCACGGCTCTGCTTTCCTCCTCAAAGCACAACTGGGGGCGTTCTGTGGTCTTCTGGACTTTCGTGATGGCGTCTTCCCAACGCTTCAGCAGAATCTTCAGTTCAGCATCAAGCTCTGCAGCTCTCTTTCCCTCTGCCACTGTCCTGACAATAACGCCAAAGTTTTTCGGTTTGATACTCTGAATGAGTTGCTTCAATCGACTTCGCTCCTCACCACGCTTGATCTTCGTGGACACGGATACACTGTCGTCAAAGGGTATCAACACTAGATAACGGCCTGCAAAACTTAACTCACACGTCAGTCGGGGACCTTTTGTGTTAATGGGTTCCTTGACAATCTGGACAAGGATCTCCTGACCGACTTTCAGTGTATTGGCGATGCTACCGCCTTTGGGTAATTCTGGTTGGATGTGGGCTTTCTGGATGGGGTAGAGCTTCTTTCGGTCGCTGACTACCTGCTTCAGGTACTTCTCATAAGAGTAAAATTGACTGCCCAGGTCAAGATAGTGCAGGAAAGCCACGCGCTCAGCACCGACATCAACGAAGCATGCGTTGAGGCCGGGCATCAGTTTCTTTACCTTTGCCACATAGATGTTACCCACCGAGAACGATGCCGTGCGCTGCTCCTGCTGGTACTCAACCAGCTGTTTGTCCTCGAGCAGAGCAATCGATATGTCCTTCGGTTGGACATCAATGATTACTTCACTTGTCATTTGCTTCTCAATCTTTTCTTGGGGGTCGTTAAATTCAAAAGGGTGTGTCGCTATTCTCTTGGGAATCAGCAGGCACACTCCTTTCATTTCTTTTTTACGGGGTCACCGCAAGTAATTACTTGCTCTTGTGACGGTTCTTGCGCAGTCTCTTTTTGCGCTTGTGAGTGGCCATCTTGTGACCCTTCTTCTTCTTTCCGTTTGGCATAATCTTATAATATTTAAATGTTAATTACTTCATCTTCTCAATGAAACTCTTTGAGGGCTTGAAAGCGGGGAAATCGTGAGCATCGATCACGATGGTCGTGTTCTTTGAGATATTACGAGCGGTCTTCTGTGCGCGATGCTTTACTACGAATGTACCAAAACCACGCAAGTATACATTCTGCTTGTTCTCGGCAAGGCTAGTACGGATCTCTTCCATGAACGCCTCAACCGTGGTAGCTACGTCTTTCTTGGCAACACCTGTCTCCTCAGCAATTTTGTTGATGATTTCTGCCTTTGTCATTTCTTTCCTTTTTTTTCTTATATATTAATAATGTGAAAAACCGAATAATCTCGATTTCGGACTGCAAAGATACTGTTTTTCAGCGGGATACCGAAATTTTCTCGCGTTTTTTTTCAAAATTTTGCTATTTTCTATACCGTTTGGGCGGATTTTTGTACCTTTGCACCTGAAAAAACAAAAACACAGGTATGAAGCAGACAAAAATAGTAGCCAGTATAAGTGACCGTCGGTGTGAGGTGGATTTCATTCGCAGTCTGTTTGAAGCGGGGATGAATGTAGTCAGGATGAACACGGCCCATGCCGATGAGAAGGGTCTTAAGCAGATTATAAATAATGTGCGGTCTGTCAGTCATCATATAGGTATCCTTATCGATACGAAAGGGCCAGAAGTACGCACCACGGGGTGCGAGGAGCCAATCGCCTATAAGACGGGTGATGTAGTGAAGATCTTTGGACGCCCGGAGATGGATACGACTCATGATATCATCAATCTTTCCTACCAGAATTTTGCTGCTGACGTGTATGAGGGATGCCATATCCTCTTCGATGACGGAGCGCTGGATATGCAGGTGATTGGTATCAATGGTCCTGCGGTGATTGCCCAGGTGCAGAACGACGGTGTACTGGGTTCTCATAAGAGCGTCAACGTGCCTGGTGTCCATATTGCCCTGCCGGCACTGACTGGGAAGGACCGTAAGAATATCATGTTGGCCATCGATCAGGATATCGATTTTATCGCTCACTCTTTTGTCCGCTCTGCCGCTGACGTGCGTGCCGTACAGGCAATATTGGATGCCTATAACTCGGATATCAAGATTATTTCAAAGATTGAGAATCAGGAGGGCGTGGATAATATCGATGAGATTATTGAGGCCTCGTATGGTATCATGATCGCACGTGGTGACTTAGGTATTGAGGTACCTATCGAGCGTATTCCAGGTATCCAGCGACAGATTATCCGTAAGTGTGTTAGGGCCAAGAAACCTGTTATCGTGGCCACGCAGATGCTTCATTCGATGATACAGAACCCTCGTCCTACGCGAGCTGAGGTGACCGACATCGCTAACGCGATATACTATCGTACCGACGCTCTGATGCTCTCGGGCGAGACGGCCAGTGGTAAGTACCCAGTGGAGGCTGTACGGACAATGGCTGCCATAGCTGAGCAGGCAGAGAAGGATAAGATGCGTGAGAACGATATCGAGGTGCCTCTGTCGCCTCAATGTGATATCCGTGAGTTTATGGCTCATTCGGCTATCGAAGCCACGGAGAAGTTGGGCGTGAAGGGTATCATCACGGATTCTAATACGGGTGATACGGCTCGTAATCTAGCAGCTTTCCGAGGACCGAACCCCGTGCTTGCCATCTGCTACAACGACAAGCTTCAGCGTCTTTTGAACCTGTCGTATGGTGTGATTCCTGTCTATCAGAAAGAACACATCAGCAATGAGGAACTGTTCCATGCTGCCGTCCGTATGCTGCGTCAGAAGGGCTATGTGCAGGATGAGGACAAGATTGCCTACCTGAGTGGAAATGTCGGTGAGGGCGGTGGCACGAAATTCCTCGAGATCAACTCGGTCAAGGAGGTGTTCAACAACCAGTACCGTTTCCATTTGCCACAGATTTAAGACAAGTGTTGATGTAATAACAGAAAAGAAATAATCCTATGGCGACAGTAGACGATAAGAAAGTGATTTTCTCCATGGTCGGCGTGAGCAAGACCATCCAGCAAAACCAGAAACAGGTTCTCAAGAATATTTATCTCAGCTTCTTCTATGGAGCGAAAATCGGTATCATCGGTCTGAACGGTGCCGGTAAGTCGACTCTGATGAAGATTATTGCCGGTCTCGACCAGCAGTATCAAGGTAATGTGGTGTGGAGCCCCGGCTACTCAGTGGGCTATCTGCCGCAGGATCCGCCACTGAACGAGGATAAGACGGTGAAGGAGAATGTGATGGAGGGCGTGCAGCATGTGTACGACGCTCTTGCAGAATATGATGAGATCAATGTGAAGTTCGGACTGCCCGAATACTACGAGGATCCCGACAAAATGGAGAAACTGATGGCGCGCCAGGCTGAGTTGCAGGATATCATCGATGCGACGGATGCCTGGAATATGGATTCGAAGCTCGATCGTGCGATGGCTGCATTGAACTGTCCTCCCGGTGACTGGAGCGTGAAGAACCTCTCCGGTGGTGAGCGTCGTCGTGTGGCACTCTGTCGACTGCTACTTCAGAAGCCGGATGTGCTCCTGCTTGACGAGCCGACCAACCACCTCGATGCGGAGTCTATCGACTGGTTGGAGCAGCACCTGCAGCAGTATGAGGGAACGGTCATCGCCGTGACGCATGACCGTTATTTCCTCGATGACGTGGCAGAGTGGATACTCGAACTGGATCGTGGTGAGGGTATACCCTGGAAAGGTAATTACTCGTCGTGGCTGGAGCAGAAGAGTCAGCGACTGGCACAGGAGGAGAAGTCGGCCTCAAAGCGTCGTAAGACTTTGGAACGTGAGCTGGAATGGGTGCGTATGGCTCCGAAGGCGCGTCATGCCAAAGGAAAGGCTCGTTTGAACTCCTATGATAAGATGCTGAACGAGGAACAGAAGCAGAAGGAGGAGAAGTTGGAGATCTTTATTCCGAATGGTCCGCGTCTGGGTAATAAGGTGATCGAGGCACATGGTGTGACGAAGTCGTATCCGGAGAAACAACTCTTCACCGACCTGAACTTCGTGTTGCCGCCTAATGGTATAGTCGGTGTTATCGGACCTAATGGCGCTGGTAAGACCACATTGTTCCGTCTGATTATGGGACAGGAACAGGCTGATGCCGGTACCTTCGAGGTAGGAGAGACCGTAAAACTGAGCTACGTCGATCAGCAGCATAAGGATATTGATCCGGAGAAGACGGTCTATCAGGTGGTCAGTGGTGGCAATGAGACCATCCGCATGGGTGGGCGCGACGTGAATGTACGTGCTTATCTCTCTCGCTTTAATTTCAATGGTGCCGACCAGGAGAAGAAATGTGCTGTACTCTCTGGTGGTGAACGTAACCGTCTGCATCTGGCAATCGCCTTGAAACAGGAAGGAAACGTGCTGTTGCTCGATGAACCTACAAACGATATCGACGTGAACACACTCCGGGCTCTTGAGGAGGGCTTGGATGCCTTTGCAGGCTGTGCTGTCATCATCAGTCACGACCGTTGGTTCTTGGATCGTATCTGTACACATATCCTTGCCTTTGAGACACCGGCCGATGGGTCGGGAGAGGGGAACGTGTTCTTCTTCGAAGGCAATTATACCGAGTACGAACAGAACAAGGCACAGCGTCTGGGTCTTGAAGAACCCAAACGTATCCGTTACCGTAAACTGATGGAGGAATAGGAGTGACTAAGGCTTCCGCCGTCTTAGAGGCAGATGCTCTCAATGCGGAGTCTTAGCGTTCCTGCCGGAACACGTACTTCCACGATGTCGCCTGTCTTCTTGTAGAGGAGGGCTTGTGCGATAGGTGACTTGATGGATATCTTCCCTTCGCGGATGTTTGCCTCGTGGGGACTAGCAATCGTGTAGGTCATCTTACTGTTGTTGGCCAGATTGGTCATCTCAACCTTACTGAGCAGTTGGACACTATCGGTGCCGAGTCTTGACATGTCAATGACTCGTGCATTGGCCAGCACCCGCTGTTTGAAACGTATCCTACCCAATAGACGAGACTGTTCTCGTTTGGCGGCATGATACTCGAAGTTCTCGCTAAGGTCGCCCTTGTCGCGGGCCTCGGCGATGGCGTCTTTCACCTGTGGCAGTTCTATGCTCTCCAACTGATGCAGTTCGGCTACGAGCTTATCGTAGCCCTCTTGCGACATATATTCGAAACTCATGATTATTACCCTTTCACGGCCTTTGGAGTCCAGTTATTGAAGAAACGGAGCACTTTCTTCTGATGATAGCCGTTGCCCTCTTCCAGAAAGCTCGAATCCTGGATATGGACGACCTTACCGGTCTCGTCAAGCACGACGAAGACGGGGAATCCGAAACGCTCGGGGTGGTTCAGGCGCTGTAGCATGGTCTTTACTTGCTGTGCCTTTTCTACGTCATCTTGAGACTTACGTGGATTGTAGTTGACGTGGATATACACGAAACTGTCGTCAATAACCTGACTGATCGTGCTGTCGTTCGTGATGAAATCGGCAAAGCGCAGGCACCACGGACACCAGTTACCACCAACCTGACAGATGACGAACTTTCCTTCAGACTGAGCTTTGGCAATGGCTTGGTCTATCTGTTCGATGGGGTTGATATCTTCGTTGTATACTTTCTTTAATGTCGTCTGTGCGTTCGCTGTGACAGCAAAGAGGGCGACAAATAGGGTCGTGATGATGCTCTTTCTCATTCTAATCATAAACAATTGTAAAATCGGTTGCAAAATTAAAAAAAGTCTCTGATATCTCAATCTAAAAGCGTATCTTTGCGGAAATATTTAATAGTATTTACGGATTATTTGCATCATTCGACGCTTTAGAGGAGCGGTGTGATAACCATAGAATTGTATGAAAAAGATAGTGACTTGCTTACTGACTGTTTTAGGGCTGACAACAGCTTGTGGTCAGGAGAACTTTGAGAATGCTGATGTGAAGGCTTTCGCAGAGCTGATGGAGAATACTCGTGTCGTGGTACTGGATGTGCGTACTCCTGCGGAGTTCACCGAAGGGCATATTGAGGGAGCTCTCAATATCGACCAGGGAGAGGATCACTTTATAGAGAAGATTAAGGCGATTCTTCCTGCAGACAAGACGATTGCCATCTATTGTAGAAGTGGTCGTCGTTCTGCCAATGCTGCTGGTCGACTGGCCGCCGCGGGCTATAAGTGTGTGAACCTGAAGGGTGGCATCATTGCCTGGAAAGAGGCTGGGATGGCGGTGACCACTGATGTCTACGAGGTAGATGTTTTCAAAACCAAGGGTGGAAAAGACATCAAGTTCCACGCTCTGATGCATTCCTGTATCCGTATCGAGTACGACGGCAAGGAGATAGAAATTGACCCGTGCTCGAAGCTGGGCGGGAGAGTCGTGGATTATACGATGATGCCCAAGGCCGACTATATCTTCGTGACGCACGAACATGCCGACCATTATGATGCATCGACTATCAGACTATTGTCTGCGGAGCAAACACAATTGATCATGAACCGGCGTTGCGCTGATATGTACGGTTCTGATGGACAGCATCAGCCAAAGGTGATGGTGAACGGTGACAAGTTACAGATAGCAGACGATGTCACGGTTGAGGCTGTTCCTGCATATAATACAACTGAAGGTCATCTGCAGTTCCATCCCAAAGGGCGTGATAATGGATATATCTTGACTCTTGACGGACTGCGGGTCTATATTGCCGGTGATACGGAGGATATTCCTGAGATGGAGACCATCAAGGATATCGATATTGCCTTCTTGCCTTGTAACCAGCCCTACACGATGACGCCGGAACAACTGGTCAGGGCGGCAAAGGTGATCAAGCCCAAGGTGCTGTTTCCTTATCACTATGGGCAGACGGACGTGACCACCATTCCTTCACAACTGCAAGGTGAGGGGATAGATGTGAGAATCAGGCATTATGAGTAAAGAATATGCTGTAGGATATGAGAAAAATACTTTTGTTGATATTGCCTTTCGTCTTTGTTGCATGTGAGTGCGACGATAGTAACAGGAGTTTAGCAGAGAAGGCCGACGTACTTCTTGATGAAGTGCTCAAAGAGAGTTTTAATGGTTTGATCGATGTGCGTAAGGACAGCAAGACTTATGAACATCTGCAAAAACTGACTGAAGAGGCCTTGTATCAGTCGGAAGGCAAGAGTAAGTATGCCCTGCCTTTACTCTATAAGGAGAATAACTTTCCGTCTGTGTACAATTACTACACGGGAACTCGGGGCGATAACAAGGCCGTCAAGAAGACCATGATAGGCTGGTTATGTGCCATGCAGTTATCCGAACTTGATCCGTCCAAGCGTAATGCCCTCTATAAGGCGGGATATGAGGCCGGTGGCTATGGCATGAACAGTCCTATCTACGGCTACCATTTCGATTCAGATCCCAATGTGGCACGACTGGTTGCAAGTGCTGTCTATGCGGCCTTGCATACATACTCTATGGCTAAGACTGATATCATGAGGCAGGAAGTCGGCGGCGTCCGGTATCATACGCATCTGGCAGTGATGCTCGCGGAAGAGTCGCGTAATCATGTTACCGATGATGCTTTCTATGTTGATTTGCGTAAGTTCATGGCAAGTGCTCCTGGTCCTTATGTGCCGGCATACGCGGATCGTGGCGGCATTAATCCGACCTTCCCCGACGAGAAGACGGCCAATGGCTGCTTGAAGGTGGATATGGATATCTACAACAGTATTGTCGCAGAACGGAACCTGCCGGACCAGAGAACGGTTCAAGCCATTGCCGACGAAGACAGTGATATGCGTCACATATTTGGTACGGATAAGAGGAATGTTGGAGGCATGTATGATTTCAATGCTGTATTTGGCGAGTCGACGATCGGTGAGATCATCAACCCTGAAGGGAAGATTGCGGCGCTTGTCCTTCTGGTGCAGAAGGCAGGAAATTCAGCAAGAGGCATTCTCCAACACGCAAGTCCTGCGCTTGGTCATTATGAATATGGCCGGTTAAGACCTGGCTGCTCTGAACAACAGGAAGGAAAGCGCAAGTCTGACTCGGACGACCGGTTCAATGTACTGTCTTGTTTTGTGATTGAGGACAATGACGGACATAAGGCATCGTATAGTGGTGACGGCATGGAAAAATACTACTATGATGAGAACGGCAACTGGACCGATGCGACGGTACAGTCGCCAGAGCAGTATGAGGCTCTGGGCAAGGATCTGTTGTATGCCAATTCCTACCCAAGTGGTCACGCTGCTGGAATATGGTCGGCTGCCATGACATTGATGGAACTCTATCCACAGAAGGCCGATCTGATCATGAGGGCTGCCAACGATTTCGCCGTGTCAAGGACTGTCAGTCGTTATCACTGGAATAGTGATATCATACAAGGTAGGATAATCGGAAGTGTTATGAATCCTATCTGTCGTGCGACATCTGACTACGGTGTCCTCTTCGAAGAAGCTAAAAAGGAGCGCTGACATATCTCAGCGTTCCTTTCTTTTTAGCCATGTCCAAAGGACAGCAGCTATATAACGTGCAGTCCGAGGAAGACCATCAGCCCATTCATTAGTATCCAGAAGATGGCGAAAGGTAAGGTCTTGCGCATGATATCACCATCCTGTCCCTCCATATCGCAGGCGGCAGTCGCAATGGCGATACTCTGTGGCGAGATCAGTTTTCCGCCCTCCGAACCGGCGCAGTTGGCTGCAGCTATCCAGTTGGTCTCGTTGCCGGAAACACCAAAGAAGTTGGCATCGTTCACCAGACCGAGTTGTCCGGCGGCAGCTGCCTGCAGTTTACCGAAGAGAATATTAGCCGATGTGGCCGAACCGGTGACGAACGTGCCGATGCTACCGATAAGCGGTGCGAAGAACGGGTAGGCGACGCCTGTGATGGCGACGAGTCCCGTGGCGATGGCCAGCGTCATGCCAGTGTTGTTCATCAGTGAGGCGAGGGCTACGAGACAGCAGATGGTCAGCGCCGTCTTCTGTAGGTTATAAGCCGTTTTGCCGAGCAGTTTCATCAGTCGTCCGATGCTCATTCCCTGGATGAGACCGCCAATGATGGCACCGAGGAACACCATCAGTCCGGCATTCGAGAGCCAGCTGAAAGAAAACGTGTTGCCGATGACGGGTATCTGGAACTTCGTGACAAGCGTAGACTTCAAGAGTGCGTTGATGTCCGGACAGATCTTGCTGGAGATGAGAATGAAGAAGATGATGAACCCATAGACGCTCCAGGCGCGGAAGGTCTTAGCGAAACCGAACTTCTTCTTCTCGACGTACATCACGTCATTCTCTGCGTGGTGACGGATAAATAGTTTGTTGTATATCAGCATGGCGATGATACTGCCGACACTTCCAAGGATGGCAGGCGTCTCCGGACCGAGGAACAGGGCGCATAGGAACTGGATGAGGATGGAGAACGTGCCGACGAAGAATGCCAGTGTCACGTTCTTCAAGAGCTTGGTCCTGTCGGTCATCATCAGGATAAAGAACGGTGTGATATAGAACATCAGTGAGAGCTGGATAATGATATAGGTGGAGATAGAGCAGAGCATCTCATGGCTCGCCATACCACCCGTCAATTCGCCCGCTACCTCATTGGCCAGTGTCGTTGCCGGTAGACCGACGGCACCGAAGCCCACGGCCACGGTATTGGCGACCAGACAGATAACGGCCGAGAACATCGGTTTGAAACCCAGTCCGATGAGGATGGCTGCAGGGATGGCCACAGCCGTTCCAAAGCCTGCCATACCTTCGAGCACGCCACCGAAGCCCCATGTCAGCAGGAGCACCAGCAGTCCTTTGTCACTTGTCAGTTGGATGAACTGTGCCTTGATGGTCTCGATCTCCTTCGTCTCGCACAGGATACTGTAGCTGAAGATGGCACATATGACAATCAGAATGATGGGGAAACAGGCTTTGAGAAAGCCCTCGATCACCGACCAGAAGGCAATACCGTAGATGGACGCTCCCGCATATTTCGCGGGCACGATGCCTATCGAGGGAACGACAAACAATGCCAATAAGATGGTTACAACGAGGGTAACGAGTGCACTCTTCCATCCTGACACCTTCAGACCCATCATGAGCACAAAGAGTAGTAGGATAGGGATAACAGATATGATTGCTGCCATAGTTAATATAGGTTTTGTGAATAATTCTATTTCTTGGGGGTAGTACATTCGTTGACCAGATAGATGATGCTCATGTATGGGATGCCTGTATTGGTCTCGAGTCCTATCTCACAGGTACGACTGTTACTGTAGCCTACCTCGATGGCGTTCGCTTCTATCTGCGGACGTAACTTACGTAAGCCATACTTGTTCAGTTCTGGGAAGGTGAAACCACGGTCGCCGGCAAAGCCACAGCAGCCAACACCTTCGGGCAGATAGACATTGTTACAGCAGAGTCTGGCAAGGGCTATCATGTCCTTGTCGACTCCCATCTCACGGGTAGAACAGGTGAGATGAAGGGCAATATGACGATCGATAGGGTGGAATTCGAGACGTTCTACGAGGTAGGTCATGATGAACTCTGCAGGCTCGTATAGTTTCATCTTTTTCATCACCTTACGCATGCGGTGCAGACACGGGCTTTGGGCACAGAGTACGGGGTATTTGCCGTGCTCGGATGCTTTCCATAGGGCTTCTTCGAGTTCTGCACTCTTGCGGTCGGCAATATCGAGCATACCTTTGCTTTCCCATATCTGGCCGCAGCACATGTGTTCCATGCCCTCAGGGAAGATGGTCTCATAGCCAGCCTTGGCAAGCAGATGGATCACCTCATCAACCAGTGTACGTTTGTCTTTGCTCTCTTTCGATGTACCCATCGTCTGGTTGATACAGCTGGGGAAATAGACGACCTTCAGCGGTGAGTGTTCCTCTTCTTTTTGTGGGATTCCCTTTTCGATGATAAACTGCGTGAGGTCCGACGGCTTCGGTTGACGTTTCTTCTTAGGCATGGCCGTTGTCCAGAGCGGCAGTCCCATCTTGTTCATCGTACGGCACACGTTTGTCATCAATGTCGGTCCGAGGGTGATGTGACCGAGGTGGGCCACGTCAAGCACAACACGCAGTCCCTGCTTGATGCCAGCCATGTGGTTGGCTGCAAACTCACCGATCTTATAGCCGGTAGGATTGTTGTTCATGTCCATCTGACGAATCAGGTGGGTCAGCTCGCCTGTGTTGATCTTCATCGGACACGAGGTCGAGCAGAGACCGTCGGTTGCACAGGTCTGGTCACCATAGTATTTATATTGTTTACGTAGGGTGGCGGCACGCTGGGGATCGGCACCCGTGGCTTCCAACTCGCATATCTCACGCTGTACGGCGATACGCATTCTGGAGGAAAGGGTCAAGCCGCACGACATACAGTTGACCTCGCAGAAGCCGCACTCGATACACTTGTTGGCCCGTTTCACCTGTTCGATGGTCTCCTTAGATGTGGAGAGACTGGGATCCATCAGGTAATGGCCACCGTCGGGTACCTTGTCGAAATCGAAATCAAGCACCGGTAACGGCTTCAGACATTTGATGAAGCAATCCGGATCGTCGTTGAAGATAACGCCAGGGTTCAGCAGTCCTTCCGGGTCGAAGATTTGCTTCAGCTCCTTCATGACATCATAGGCCTTGTTGCCCCACTCATACTTCACGAATGGCGCCATATTACGGCCTGTGCCATGTTCGGCCTTCAATGAGCCGTCGTAATCTTCGACAACAAGTTTGGCCACGTCGCGCATCATCTCTGCATAGCGGTTCACCTCACTCTCGCTCTTGAAACTCTGGTTAAGGATGAAGTGGTAATTGCCCTCGAAGGCATGACCATAGATACAAGCATCGCCGTAACCATGGTCGGCAATGAGCTTCTGCAACTTGACCGTTGCCTCTGGCAGACTCTCTATGGGGAAGGCCACATCCTCGATAAGGCATGATGTACCTACTGGTCTTGTGCCACCTACAGAGGGGAAGATGCCCGAGCGTATGGCCCAGTATTTACCGTAGATCTGCGGGTCTTCAGTAAACTCTAAGGGCGCATAGAGCCTGAACTGTTCCAAGCATGCCTTGATCTTCTCAATCTTTTCCAACAGTTGCTCATGGGTGATACCCTTGGTCTCGGTCAGGATAGCTGTCAGATTGTGGTAGTCGCCAGGTTCCACCCCCTCGATCCTGCCTGCATCCACATCCTCTTTGTACTGTAGGAACACGGGATCGTCGACAGCACTCAGAGACATATAGTCGAGCATCTCGGCACTTTTCACCATCAGGTTCTCTGCACTCATCGCCAGATCCTCATCGCCTGCCTTGAGCTGTTTCATGGCCACCACAGCCTCACAACTCTCCTTCATCGTGAGGAAGTATACCATTGCCGAGGCCTTGTAGGGGTAGTCACGTAGCGTTTTCATCGTTACCTCGGCGAGGAAGGCCAGCGTACCTTCTGAGCCCACCATGGCGTGGGCAATGATGTCGAAGGGGTCATCATAGGCGATCAGCGGTCGCAGGTTCAGACCTGTCACGTTTTTGATACTGTATTTCTGACGGATGCGCGATGCCAGCTCGTCGTCAGCGCGCACCTTGTCGCGCAGTTCCTCAATCCGTCTGAGAAAGTCGGGGTGACTCTTACGGAACGCCTCCTTGCTCTGTTCATCGCCTGTGTCAAGGATTGTGCCGTCAGTCAAGATAAGACGTGCCGACACCATCATACGGTCGCTGTTGGCATGAACGCCGCAGTTCATACCCGAGGCATTATTCACCACGATGCCGCCCACCATGGCCGAGCCGATGGAGGCAGGGTCGGGCGGAAACACTCGTCCGTAAGGCTTCAGGATCTCATTGACGCGTGCCCCCACGATACCAGGTTGCAGTTGGATGGTATTCAGATTCTCTCCGATCTCGTATTTCTCCCAGTGCTTGCCTGCCACGATGAGTATCGAGTCAGAGCAGCTCTGTCCTGAGAGTGAGGTGCCTGCCGCGCGGAAAGTGAAAGGCAGCCTGTGCTTACGACAGGTCTTCACGATTCTCGACAACTCCTCCTCACCGTCACTTCGGATGACGATCTGCGGAATCTGACGGTAGAAACTGGCATCCGTTCCCCATCCCAAGGTGCGCAACTCATCTGTATAGATGCGGTCTTTGCAGATAAACTGTTTGATATCTGCAAGGAATTCTTGATAGGCTGTATTCATATTCTAAAGGATTTGGCTAAAAGCAACATACGACTTATTTATTATATAGGTGTCAATAGGCCTGTTCTAGGTCAGCGATGTTGCAAATATAAGAAATAATCCGATACCATCAAAGTAATTCCTACAAAAAATAATCTCTGCCCCTTCATCTGCTCAGGGTGGGGCCTGTCCCTAATTGATAGTATCCCATAGCAGAGAGCCGTTTTCCGAATACATATTTTTAGGTATTGTAAGAAAAAAATAAACCTCGTACCTTTGCACCTCAAAAATATTAAGGTAAAAAGATTGTAAGAAATGAGGATTCAAATGATGATGTTCGTACTGACGACGGTCATGACCGTATCAGCGCAGGAGAGTGCCGATTCTGACACAAGCATCGTTTTCAACAGAGAACTGCAGGGTGTCACGGTGGTGTCACATAACACGGTACGCAAGATGCGCGAGGCAGCCATGCCAGTGACCGTGCTTGGGGTGCGCCAGCTCGAGGGAACAACTACCAGTCTTAACGATGCACTGGCCCGTACGGCAGGCATCACCGTGAGGAATACAGGTGGTGTGGGCAGTGCCTCGCGCATCTCCGTCCGTGGTCTCGAAGGCAAGCGCATGGGGGTCTATATCGATGAGGCGGCCATTGGTCAGCTGAGCGACTACATGACGCTCAACGACGTTCCCACAGATATGATCGAGCGCATCGAGATATATAAAGGTATTGTGCCATATCGTTTCGGCGGTTCTGCCCTGGGCGGTGTGGTCAATGTCGTGACCAAAGAGTATCCGCCTTTCTATCTCGACGCCAGCTACGAGATCGCCTCATTCAACACCCACAAACTCAACTTCACGTTTAAGCGGTCCAACGAAGACACGGGCCTGCAGTTTGGCATTGGCGGTTGTCTAACCTATTCCGACAATAACTACAAGATGGAACTTCTGAACCTTGGCAACCGTAAGGTGAGGCGTGACCATGACACGTTTCAGAAGATGATGATGGGTGCGTCGCTGAAAGCTACTAAGTGGTATTTTGACGAGGCGAAACTCGAACTTGTGTTCACTGGTACGAAAGCCGAGATACAGGGCATTGACAGCGATATCCGCGAGGCCTACAACCACGGCATGTCGGGTATCACCGCTCTCACGCTGAAGCGCGACAACTTCCTGTTCGACGGTCTCGACTTCGATTTCGACGGCTGCTACAGCTACGGCGAGAACGGACTGAAAGACGATGCTATGTACCGTTATGACTGGGACGGTCACCGTTATCCTGCCGTCTCGCCCTATGGCGGTGAACAGGGCTCTTATGCCTCCGACTCAAAGAACCATACCCACGACTTGGCAAGTAAGCTGAACCTGAACTACCTGTTGAACGAGCACCATGCTTTCAATATCAACCTGTATGCTACCCACACGCGTCAGAACCCCAAGAACGAGCTGATGGACAAGAGCTTTGGCTATCAGACCAACTTCCCCAGTCATATGAGCAGTTTCACGGTGGGTCTTTCCTACGATCTGACGCTCTTTGGCGGTCGCTTTATGAGTGCAACCACACTGAAGAACTTCAGCTACTCCTCCCGCACCCGTGTGCTGGAATATACCTTTATCAACAATCCCACCAGCATCAGTCTGCATCGTAACTACTGGGGTGCCAGTGAGGCTCTGCGCTATAAGCTCACCAAAGAGCTCATGGCAAAGGTGTCGCTCAGTTCCGAGGTGCGCATCCCCACGGCTGAGGAACTCACAGGCAACGGCTACTCCATACTGCCCGCCACCAATCTCGAGCCCGAGCGTTGCAAAGGTATCAATGCCGGATTCATCTACCACCGTCCCAGTGACTACGGCTTTATCGAGGTCGAGGCTAACTATTTCTGGAATCAGCTCGATAATATGATCCGCTATCAGGCTGATATGATACCCTCGATGGCGCGCTATGCTAACTTCGGCAAGGTGGTGACCAACGGCGTCGATAGTGAGGTGAAGGGCGACGCCACCCCTTTCCTGTATTTCTACATCAATGCCACCTATCAGAACCTGCGCGACAAACGTAAGTTCGAGGTTGGTTCGACGGCTGCCAACCCCACCTACAACAAACGCATGCCTAACATCCCTTACTTCTTGGCAAACGCAGGTTTCGAACTACACAAGGAGAACCTCTTTGGTGGCCGCGCACAGAACAGCCGCCTGTTGGTCGATGCGTCGTATATCCACAAATATTTCTACGACTTCGAGATGAGTCGCTACCAGGACCGTAAGATCCCCACTTCGCTCACCTTCGATGCCGGCATCGAGCATAGTTTCCAGAATAACCGCTGGACACTGACGTTCAAGGTGAAGAACCTCACCGACCGTGTGGTCTATTCCGACCTGAACCGCCCTCTGCCTGGTCGTAATGTCGCCTTCAAGGTGAAATACATTCTGAAATAACCAGTTTTTATCACATTAATAAATCTATAGAAACATGAACTTCAAGCATTTGATTTGGGTCGCAGCGTTGGCACTCACCATGACCGCCTGCGACGATGACGATGTCAACCGCAAGGACGACAACACCGCAGCAGGTAAGATCCTGTTCTCCACCACCGTTACCAACCCCTCAGGCGATAGCGGCAGCGGCTATCTGCAGGCCGTAGGCCAGCTCGATGGAGGTGTCAGCTACTCTAATGCCAACGCTATCCCACTGGGTTTCGGCTCGTATCCCTGTGTCTGCAAGAGCGGCAATATCTACGTGTTCCCTGACTATATGGGAGGTACGGAACTGAAACTGCGCCGCTATGTGCTCAATGCCGACAACCAGTTGGAACTCAAGGGTTCTATGATGCTCCCGGCCAACTCCAGTGCGGCCATCGTTGTTGAGGCCAGTCAGGAGAAGGCCTATATCTGCTGTCAGAGCCTTGATCTGATCATCGTGTTCAACCCCGAGACGATGACCGAGACAGGGCGTATTGATGTCTCCAGCCTGCACAATGAGGGTGTCTCGGCCTATCCTGGTGCCCTATATATCCGCGATGGCATCCTCTACGTCGCCCTCGAGCAGTACAACTCGCAGTGGATGCCTAGCGAGAACGCCCTCGAGATGGCCCTCTACAACGTGGCCGATGACCAGTTCATCAAGAAGATACGTAACACCTCACTGGGGCTCTGCGGTCCCACACGTCCTATCGATAACCACTCCATCTTCGAGGACGAGCAGGGCGACCTCTATATCAACTGTACAGGCTCGTTCGGCTATATCCCAGGCCTCAATTCCGGTATCGCCCGCATTAAGAAGGGCCAGACCGAATTTGACGAGACCTATAGTATCAAATTCTCCACCGAGAAAGTCAGCGGCCTGAGTTGCGACTATGTGAATGTGCTGATGATGTGCCGCTATGCCGGCAACGGAAAGATGTACGCCTACGGCTTCGCGCCAGCGCTTGACCCCACCAATACCAACACCTTCACGGCTCGTATCGGAGTGGCGCTCTTGGTCGATCTCTACCAGAAGACCATAAAGGTCATCGACGGACTGCCACGGTCCAACGGTCACGGTGTGGCTATGGGACGTCATGGTAATAAGATGGTATTCGGCTCAGCCAACGACGCATATAATGGTTTCTCGACCGTCGACATCAACACGGGTGAGGTAGAGACCAAGGTTGCTACTGTCGAAGGCTTCCCCTCATTCTTCTACAGTTTCGAGTAAGTGGTGATTTTAAAAGTGTTGTCCCCTGAAGGCATCTGCCTCCAGGGGACATTTTTTCTCTTTTGATGGTCGCCATATGGTAGAAAGTATCATTTGAGATGCTCTGTAAAAAAGTCGGCTAAAGTGTCCCAGGGAATCATGTTTTTGGGCTGTCCCTTGACCTTCGGTCGAGCTTGTTTCTCTTCGTAGCCGCCATCGTAGAGATCACAATGAGTGGCATCGGGGATGATGAGCAGATGCTTGTTCTCAGGGTTGGGATTGGGTTCGCCAACAAACTTGTAGCCATCGGCCTTGCCATCTACCATATAGTGATAGGCTGCCTCGCCAAAGTAACGCGAGTGTGCGTTAGCACCATGCATCACGAGAACAGCAGAGCGGATCTCGTTGATATAATAGAGGAAACGATTATTGGCATAGGCCTGTGTGCCGATGACGCGCCACCCGTCGTTCGAGTTGCCTGAACGGGCATGATAGCCACGTGGAGTCTTGTAATAATCGTAGTAGTCGTGGACGAAGTTGGGAGCCTGTGGGGGCACGCTATCCAGCACACCGCCAGCCATCGCGCTGGGGTCGGCGAGACGCTGCTTGGACAGATTCTCACGGTTCCTATGACGCCATTGTTCATTGTCGAGAGCATCGTTATAGTCGTTGCCACTGACGCGCGTCATATCATACATCGTTGAGGCTACGGTAGCCTTGATGCGCGTGTCGGCAGCGGCAGCATTCAGGGCGATTCCACCCCAACCGCAGATGCCGATGATGCCAATCTTCTCGGCATCCACATTATCCTGCTTAGACAAGAAATCGACGGCAGCCATGAAGTCTTCCGTATTGATGTCGGGCGAAGCCGTACGACGCGGTTCACCGCTACTTTCTCCTGTATAGGAAGGGTCGAAGGCCAGTGTTACAAAACCACGCTCCGCCATCTTCATGGCATAGAGTCCGCTCGACTGCTCTTTCACGGCTCCAAAGGGACCAGAGACCGCAATGGCTGCCTGTTTGCCTTCAGCATCCTTTGGCGTATAGAGGTCGGCCGCCAGTGTCAGACCGTATTGTGTCTGAAACGTCACCTTGCGGTGGTTCACTTTCTCACTCAGCGGGAATACCTTGTCCCACTCCTGTGTCAAATTCAGTGTCGTCATATTTTCTTCCGTTTTAGTTCGTTCTTTGTTTGTGCAAGCTGTGAGCATACCTCCCACCAGCGCTGCTGCTAATAATATTTTTTTCATATGTTTTTTTTACCATTCATAATATATATCCCCTTCGACGGATGTTCCGTTCTCTGTCCATTCTGCGAATAGTAAGCACCATGTTCTGTGGTTGTGCTTTTGGTGTTGCTGATGCTTGTGGCATCTGCTGTCAACGACTGTGTGATGCAGATATTACTATAGCGAGTTATACACTTCATCTGTCACAGGTTCACACCACTCGTTGCTTGCTCCATTCTGTACATCTTTATGATACGTCAGATGCTGGAACCACGAATCTTTCTGCGCTCCGTGCCAGTGTTTCACCTCGGCAGGGATGGCGATGATGGTGCCGGGAGTCAGCTCTTGCGGCTTCTTGCCCCATTCCTGATACCAACCGCGACCTGCAACGCAAATCAATACCTGCACCTGCTTGTGGTGGATGTGCCAGTTGTTGCGGCAGCGGGGCTCGAAAGTGACATTGGTCATACCATCCTCCATCTGGGCCAGATAGCTGTTGCCGACAAAGAACTGGGCGTATGCTGTGTTGGGCTCACCCTTGGGCCAGACCGAGAAATCAACGGTCTGCACAGGACTATGGTCCTGTCCGAAGACTGTAGCTAGTGCACAACGAAGCCGTTCAGCTTCGGCTGTTCCTATTTTTGTTTCGAGCAATGCTGGCATCTCCATGAGTACCTCATCGCTGACTCCCATGTTTCTGGCTCCTGACACATGGGCTTGCAGTTGTGGTTCGCAGCCAGGTAGGGCAGAGATGGCCGCAATCGTAATGATCTCACGATCGGCAAACGTCAGGTTGTTGCGAGCGAAGATATCACCAAAAAGGTGCGCCTTCAGATAGTAGTCGGTCTGTGGGGCAAAGGTGTAAGTAAAAGGTTGCCCTCCGCAGAGCCTGGTCTGCACTTCAGTACCCTGCTTCAGTGCATTGTAGTCTTTCGGTTGTGGGTCGGCCTCGCGGCCTTCATCTATTCGCAGTCCTGCCTCTGTGCGTTCTTTGATGACCTGTTGCAAGGCGCCTAGTGCGTTCAGTGAACGCGGAAAACCTGTGTAAGCATAGAGCTGAGACAGAGCCTCTTTGGACTCGTTCACGGTCAGTCCCTGTTCAAGTCCGTCGTTCAAGGCTGCTTTAAGTCCCTTGATGTCTCCCTTGGCTTCGTTGGCTGCTATAGTTACGAGTGCCTGTTGTTTTATTGATAGTGTCATATCCTGTGAAGATGCTGTTGTGGCAAACATGGATGCCAATATTAGAAGAATTTGTTTCATAGAGTTATCCGTAATTTTGGATGAGATATTTCACGAACTGTGGGTCACCGAAATTTCTGGTACCTGCGTCGTGCTGGTTCATAGCGGCAATCTGAGCCATATCGTCATCACTCAGCGAGAAGTCGAAGATGTCGATGTTCTGCGCCATGCGCTCCTTATGGCTCGACTTGGGAATGGCCACGATGCCGCGCTGGGTAAGCCAACGAAGAGCTACCTGAGCAGCTGTCTTATTGTACTTGGCACCGATAGTAGCCAGCAATTCACTCTTCACGATGCCGTCCGTGCCTTGTCCACCGAGCGGGTACCAGGCCATCATCTTAGTGCCAAATTCGCCATGAACAGGCTCTATTCCTGTTTGCTGAGAGAGGGTATTGCACTCCAACTGGTTCACCATCGGCTTCACCTCCACATAGTGGGCAAAGTCGAAGAAGCGGCCAGCCTGGAAGTTGCTCACGCCGATGGCGCGAACCTTACCAGCACGATAGGCCTTCTCCATTGCCCGCCATGTGCCGAACACGTCGCCATAGGCCTGATGGATGAGCAGCAGATCGATATATTCCGTCTGCAACTTGCGCAGGCTTTCATCGATGCTTTTGGCTGCTTTCTCTTCACCGGCATTGGATATCCAAACCTTCGTCACCAAGAACAGATCCTCGCGCTTCAGTCCACTCTTGCGCCAGGCATTGCCCACACCTTCTTCGTTCTGGTAGGCCTGTGCCGTATCTATCAGGCGATAGCCTACGCTCAAAGCATCCGTCACGCAACGCTCACACTCGTCAGGGCTTACCAGAAACACACCGTAGCCCAAAGTCGGCATCTGAACGCCGTTATATAGTTTAATGTACTCCATCATTTTCTGTTCTTAGTATCCAAGTCCTTTAATCCATTTTTCTACTTTCGCCCGTTCTGTGCGCACCTCGTGACCGTAGATACTAAAGCCCTTCTGAACGTAAGCATCAGGGAAGGCTTCTTTTACGTCCTCTACGCAATTGGCCAGTCCGCTACCCTCATGGGTGGTAAAGGGAATAATGGTCTTGCCCTTGAGGTGGTTCGCATGCTTCTTGAAGAAGGTAAACATCACCTGCGGATAGGTGCCCCACCATACGGGACCGCCGATGAACACGGTGTCGTAGGGAGTTAAGTCCACATCTCCTTCATACTCGGGCATTTCGCCATTCTTGGCTTCTTCCTGTGCCAGTTTGATGAGCGGGGTATAAGCCATGCCGTCATACTTGTGGGTTACAATTTCGAACTGCTCTGCACCCGTCAGTTCCGTGATGTAATCGGCCACAATCTTCGTGTTGCCCACCTCGATGTTTCCTACTGCATAGTTGTCTCCTGCATGTGAGAAAAACACCACAATACTCTTACCTTTTTCCATAACTTTCTCCTGTTTTGTGCCGCCACTGCATGCCGTTGATACAAACAGTGCTATGGTAGCCGTGATGATACTCTTGATGTTCATTGTTGTTTGTAGCTTGATTCCGATGGCAAAGTTACGATAATTGCTCTATACTTATGTTTCACAAAATACGTCACGATTTTCACTTTTTGCATAAATCGTTCGTTTTTGTTTAAAATATAATGTACTTTTGCATTGTTAAATCATGCAATATGAAGATGGACTTTCACTATTCCACAGATTTCTTTGGGATGAATGCCCCAGAGTTGAGTCATACCTGTATGCATCTGCTCTGTACGGCAGGGGAGGGAAGCTTTGTGTTCAATGAGCGCTGCTACCACATTACGAAGAATGATCTGGTGGTGACACCAACACCTGGGAGGGTGAGGAACCTGGCTGCGCATACTGGCATGAAAGTGGAATGGTTCGCAGCTGATAATAGATTGCTGCAGAATCTTTTGCCATCGAACAACTATAGTATCGGTGGAAGTATCTCGTTGAGTCAGGACCCTGTTATCAGACTTACCGACGAGCAGGCACAGCATCTGTTGCAGGACTTCCACCGTCTGCGCGACCGCATGGAAGACCGTCACCTGCAGTTCTATCGTGAACTGATGGGAAGTCTCTGTCTGACGATGATGTACGACATCTTCGAGGCACATGCCCAACGCGATGCCTCTGACACGCATACCGACCGTACGACCTATATCGTGAAACAGCTGATGGCTCTGCTTGCCACGGGCATCAGTCGTACGGAGCGTGATGTGAGCTACTATGCCGAGCGACTGAACGTGTCGCCCAAATACCTGTCGGCCACGATCAAGCGTGTGACGGGCCGTAGCGTCACCTCGTATATCGATCGTCACACCATACCCATCCTAAAAGACTATTTGAATAATGAACGGCTGTCGCTCACCCAGATTGCCGACAGCATGAATTTCTCGTCGCTCTCTTACTTCAGCCGTTATTGCTCGAAACACCTGGGGCAGTCGCCTAGTGAGTACAGACAAAGTCTTCAGCCGAAGTGATGGGCGGTTTGCATCAGTGGTATCAGCTTATTAACAATCAATTAATGAATGATGGCTTATATGAATAGATTTACCCAGTCGGATGACTATCGGCGCGATGAACTGATCCGCATCATCGAGCACGCTATTGAGAAACTGACTTTATCGGAGTTGGAGGCATTGTATTACGATATGTCTACCAAGGCCTATATCAACGACCTTTAACCCATGTGATTTGAAAAGAAAGGGATATATGATCAGAAAAGCAAATAAAAACGATATCGGACGCATCATCGATTTGTTGCATCAGGTGGATATGGTGCATCATCGGATACGCCCTGACCTGTTTAAGCCCAATACGACGAAGTATAATGAGCAGGAACTGGAAGCACTCTTCGGTGACGACAGTAAGCCCGTGTTCGTGTATGACGACGGGGAGGTGCTGGGGCACGCCTTTTGTGTGGTGACAGAGGTGAAGGGCCATCATCTGCTGCAGGATGTCAAGACATTGTATATCGATGATATCTGTGTCGATGAGAAAGCCCGTGGCAAACATGTTGGGAAGGCACTCTATGAGTATGTACGTGACTATGCCAAATCAATCGACTGTCATCATATCACGCTCAACGTCTGGGAGGGGAACGAGCCGGCCTGTGCTTTTTACAGGAACATGGGGATGCAGGTGCAGAAGACCACTATGGAGATGATGATCGACCAGACGTCATAGTTCCGCCGCATGAGGTGATACGTAGGTAAGATCAATGAAATGAGAGAACCAGACAGGAATATAAGTATATGGTACAGCAGATTGAAATAACCCTGAAGCCGAAGCATAGAGGCTTCCACTTGGTGACGAGTGAGATTATGAGCCAGTTGCCAAAGTTACCGAAGACGGGAATCATGAACATCTTCACGCAACATACCAGTTGTGGACTAAGTATCAATGAGAACTGCGATCCAGATGTGCGTGTGGATATGGAAACCATCTTCAACCGTCTGGTTCCGGAGAACAGACCGGAATATGAACACACATTGGAAGGGGCCGATGACATGCCTGCCCACGCCAAGTCAACGTTGAGCGGTGTCAGCATCACCATTCCCATCACCGATGGTCGTCTGAACCTCGGCACCTGGCAAGGCATATATTTTTGTGAGTATCGGAATTACGGCGGTTCAAGACGATTGGTTGTGACCATCATCGGAGAATAGCATTTTTTTTGTTATGAATGATTATTTGAGTTATGAATATAGAACAAGTACGGGAATACGCGTTGTCGCTTTACGGTGTAACAGAAGACCAACCGTTTGGCGATGATATTATCACCTTCCGCCTGGAGGGCAAGATCTTTCTCTGTCTTTCCTTAGGCAGTGAGAATGATGATATGAAAGACTCTGCCCCAAGACTGGCATTGAAGTTGTTGCCAGCCAGGAATGAGGAACTAAGGGAACAATGTCCGGCCGTGACACCAGCCTGGCATTGGAATAAGAAGCATTGGAGCGATGTCTATTATGAACAAGTGGAGGACACGCTTGTGAAAGCATGGATAAAAGAGTCGTATCACCTGGTCGCATCTAAACTCCCCAAAGCTGTTCGACAGAAATACGAGTGTCCAACTTGAATGATTGCTTAACAAATCTTATAAAATGTAAGTCGTAACCGAATTGTAACCACCATTTTTGGTGTGTATGACTTTGTTTTTTGTATCTTTGCAGAAAAATAAGCAAGGATATGACGATGGGGTTGTTTTTCAGATTGCTTGGTTCGCTGGCATTGCTTATCTATGGTATGAAGACGATGAGCGACGCCTTGCAGAAAATGGCGGGACCAAGTTTAAGACACATATTAGCCCGTATGACAGGCAATCGGCTGAGTGGCATGCTGACAGGAACGATGGTGACTTGCGCCGTGCAGTCGTCGTCGGCCACAACGGTCATGACGGTCTCGTTTGTCTCAGCAGGACTGCTCACGCTGGCGCAGGCCATATCAGTCATCATGGGTGCCAACATCGGCACGACACTCACGGCATGGATCATGTCGTTGGGATATAATCTTGACCTGACCGCAGTTGTGTTTCCTGCTTTCTTCATCGGCATGGTACTCATTTATAAGAAACACCACCGAGTCGCGGGTGATTTTCTTTTCGGACTGGCTTTCCTTTTCTGGTCGCTGGTTATGCTGAGCAGTGTGGGGCGCGATATGGATCTGGCCCATAATGACGATGTCGTTAACTTCTTCGCCTCATTCGACACAGGCAGCTATCTCACGATCCTTGCTTTTCTGGCGGCCGGCACTGTTATCACCTGTGTGGTACAGTCATCGGCAGCAGTGATGGCTATCACCATCCTCCTATGCTCTACGGGGGTGTTGCCCATCTATATGGGTGTTGCCCTGGTGATGGGCGAGAACATCGGCACGACAGCCACAGCCAATCTTGCAGCCCTTGGTGCTGGTACAGAGGCACGACGGGCGGCACTGGCCCATCTGTTGTTCAACGTGTTTGGCGTCGTGTGGGTATTGGCTGTATTCTATCCCTTTGTCGATATGGTGTGCAGACTCGTCGGCTATACTCCCTCTATGTCTGGACAGGCCGAGCGGATACCTGTCGTGCTCGCCATGTTTCACACTTGCTTTAATGTGCTGAACACGATGTTGCTCATCGGGTTGATTCCCCAGATGGAACGCCTTGTCTGTAGGATCCTTCCTGACATGGCAGTGGCGGAGAAACAGCCTACCACGCTGCACTTCATCAGTGGCGGTGTGATGCAGACTCCTGAGATTGCCATACTTCAGGCGCAGAAGGAAATCGTTCATTTCTCTGAACGTATGCACAGTATGTTTGGGATGGCATGCGCTCTGATAGACGAGACGGATAAGAAAGAGATAGAGAGTCAGTATGCGCGTATCGAACGCTATGAGACCATAGCTGACAACATGGAGATTGAGATCGCAAAATATCTGGAACAGGTGGGCAATGAGCATCTATCGGACGATTCAAAAGAAAAGACACGTATCATGCTTCGCCAGATTGGTGAACTGGAATCTATCGGTGATGCCTGTTATAAGATTGCCCGCACTGTGCGCCATCTACGCGAAGACAAGGAGGACTTTACTGCTGGTCAATATGACAGGATGCACGACTTGCTACGACTGGTGAACGAGGCGCTCGTGCAGATGATTGTCGTGGTGAGCGGACGGCGTAATGACCTCTCTTTGGCAGACTCTCTTTCCATCGAGGACGACATCAATGAGCTTCGCAACCAACTCAGGAGCGAGACGGTGATGGGGGTTAACTCGCATCAGTATTCCTATGCACTTGGTACGTTCTATAATGATATCGTATCCGACTGCGAGAAAATCGGCGACTATGTCATGAATATCGTTGAAGCCCGTCTGGGTAAGCGCCTGCTCAGCTATAACGGCCTGTGCATGAATCTCGACAAAAAAGCGGTGACTGTTGATGGCAATCCCGTCAATCTGACCCGCACCGAGTTTGATCTGCTCCAACTGCTTCTGACCAATCGCGGAAATGTACTCTCCCGCAGGCAACTGATGGATACGGTCTGGGCAGGTGTCATCGTGACAGACCATACCATCAATGTCAATATCACTCGCTTGCGCAAAAAACTAGGACCATATGCCCAAAACATCATCAGCCGTACAGGTTTCGGATATTTGTTTGAGGAGTAGAGGGGTATACTGATGTGTTAAATTAATGTTAAATTCTTTGTTTCTCTTGACTCGTCCCTAAGGGAAGGTTATAACTTTGTAATCGCTTAGCAAATTATCGCGCGAATGAGTTATAAAACGAAATTAAAAATCGGAGAGTTCTCACAGTTGATGCAGGTCACAGTAAAGACCTTACGTCATTATGAGCAGAAAGGACTACTTGTGCCTGACGAGGTAGATGAGTGGACGGGCTACCGTTATTACAGTATAGAACAGATGCAGAAGTTGCAGACCATCCGCGATCTGCAACGACTTGGTTTCTCGTTGGATGAGATCAAAGACTTATGTGATTCATATTCGCATACGCCCAGTATCCGCCAGCTGACTGAGAAGATAAAGGAAACGGAGGTTCAACTGCAGAAACTGATAGCCCGTCGTAACCGACTGCTTGAATGGAGAAATGCTCGCAAAAAAATGAAGACAATGGAAAAATTCAGTATTCAGTCACTACCAGAGATTATCGTGGTAAGTCATCGTGAAGTTCTACCCAACTATGCTGCCATAGGTCCTATGTATGTCAAAAAGATTGCTCCAGAGATGCAGCGTATGGGTTGCAAATGTCCACTGCCAGGTTACTGCTTTACCGTTGAACACGATAAGGAGTACAAACCGACAGATGTCGATATCGAGTATTGTGAACAGGTGATGGAGATGGGCGAGGATAGTCCTATCATCCAGTTTAAACGTCTGCCTGCTGTGCCAAAAGCCCTTTGTATGAAACATGTTGGTCCGTATGAGCGCTTTTACGAATCGTTTACCGAGGCCTTCCGTTATATCGAGGAACAGGGTTATAAACCTGTCGGCCAGCACCGCACCTGTTATATTGATGGCGCCTGGAATCAAGAGAACCCAGAAAAATGGCTATCAGTCATTCAGATTCCAATAGAATAAGATAGGTGATCATGTGTGGACAGACTTCTATTTCTTTGAATATAAACGCCATTAGCATGGCGATGTAAGGCATCTGCGGAAGTAAACAAAATTTACCTAGTGTTCGAACAATCCTGAGAACCCCGTTTTTAGGGCGTTTCAGCGCCCTCGGGGTTTCCTTCGGGGAAAGTCCGACTTTCCTCCGACGAAACCCTCGTTTTCCTCCGAGCAAAGTATGACGTTGCAGGAAACCTTCTGTAGCCTTGTCTTCAGAAGTCCAGATTTTGTAAATTTATTCTGTCAATATCCTCCTTGATGTCATGGGCATCGGTAGACAAATAGACAAGTAGACAAAATGTTTTTGTCTACTTGTCTACTTGTCTACTTCCTATCTTTTCCTAACGGTGTTGACTTCGTACGGATATTGTTTACTCTTCATATTTCTTTTGTTTACAAATGTGATGATAAAAAGGTTATAACAATACAACCTTTTCAGGCATATTCTGCATGCTTTTTGCTTTCAAGTTCGCTAAAAATGCGAATTTGGAGATAAAATTCTATAAAATAGAGTGATTTTAGGCGAAAACAGTACAAAGCTAATATTTATTTTATTATATTTGCACCAAAATTACTCAGTATGACATTACAAAAGTGGATTGAAGATAGAGCTATTCATGGTTTTCCTACGTTTTCTATTGAGGATGTAAGGGCTGCTGACTTGTGTTCTTCTGAACAGATTCTTCAAAATGAACTTTCCAGACTTAGTTCAAACAAGACTATAGCCAGTGTATATAGAGGGTATTACGTTATTATTCCCACTCAATATGTGTTGCGTGGATCTGTGCCAGCAACCTATTATATTGATCAGTTAATGTCGTATCTGCAAAAGCCTTACTATGTATGTATGCTTAGTGCAGCAGAGCTACTTGGCGCTGCTCATCAACGTCCCCAGCAATTCTCTGTTATGACGACTTTTCCTAAGCGTCGGGTCGTCTCTACTCGTAATGTGACCATTGATTGGTATTATCGGGATGGACTGCCAGAGGAAGCCCTGATTACAAAGAATACTGAAACGGGAACTATCCGTATATCAAATCCTCTTCTAACCGCCGCTGACTTAGTGCAATATCAGCAACATGTGGGTGGATTGTCGCGAGTCGCCACCATACTTGAAGAACTTTCAGAGCAGATTGACATTAATAAGCAGTTTGCGCCACTTGCAACTTATGTGAAAAAGGTTGTATGGCAACGACTTGGCTATATACTTGAAAATGTTGTCGGGGAAAAGAAGTTAGCAGATAAATTGTATGAACAGCTTCGTACATCATCGGGTTATTTCAAATATCAACCTTTGAGTACATCGGCAGAAGATAATCCATCTGTCAGAGACAGCCGGTGGAAGATAAACATAAACGTAGAAATAGAAACAGACGATATATGATTAACAGAACAGTGATACAACAGTGGAGTGAGCATGCTCCATGGATAGATAATGCGCAGATAGAGCAAGATCTGATTATATGTCGTGCCTTGGTTTCCATCTTTAGCGATGAGTTCCTTGCATCGCAGTTGGCATTCCGAGGTGGAACAGCCCTACATAAACTCTATCTCTCGCCTCAGCCACGCTATAGTGAGGACATTGATTTGGTTCAGGTTACTCCTGGACCTATCAAGCTTATTATGTATCGATTGGGCGAAGTTCTTGATTGGCTGCCAGACAGGGTAACTAAGCAGAAACGATACAATAATACTATGTTGTTCCGCGTGGAGTCTGAAATACCACCTACGGTACAGATACGTCTGAAAGTTGAAATCAATTGCTTCGAACATTTCAATGTACTTGGACTGACAAAGATTCCGTTCAAAGTGGAGAACTCATGGTTTACGGGTGAAGCAGAACTGACGACCTATCATTTCGAGGAATTGTTGGGAACCAAACTTCGTGCTCTTTATCAGCGCAAGAAAGGTCGCGACCTCTTTGACCTTTATATCGCTTTACAGCGCAAGGATGTGGATGTTGATAAAGTCCTTCAATGCTACAAGAAATATATGGAGTTTGTCGTGGACAAGGCTCCGTCTTACAAGCAGTTTGTCAACAATATGCAGGAAAAGATGGAAGATCCAGAGTTTACCAATGATATGCAATCTCTCTTGCGTCCGGGTATAACATTCAATGCGAGTGATGCTTATCCATTGATTTATGAGACCTTTATTGATAGGATGGAGGGAAAGAGAGATTGAATAATCATGTCTATATATCAGACAAAATCAAGATGAACAATACTGAATCTACTAATCGTGAAAGAGCCTTGCAGTTATGGACTTCCTTTCGAGATGAGGTGATGTATAACCATAGGTTTTATCCTTCTCATCCAGTACTGGATAAACTCGCTGTTTTTGCAAAGCAAAATGAACTGACGGTAAAACCTGGTGAGATTTATTATCGGGCCAGAATCATTGATGATAATGCTCTTGCTGAACATATGATAGGAATTTGTTACGGTCTGGGGAAGACGGAGGATGAGCGTAAATGGTACAGAAATAAGGCAAATAAGTTTAGAGGTTTGTCAAAGGAGGGCTCGTATGTGCCACCAAACCCAGATTTGATTAGAGACGGCCGTTCGAATGCTAAGTTCATTCGTTTCTTGTATATGGCAGAGAGCCCGACAACTGCAGTTTTTGAGGTTCGTCCACTTTTGCGTTGTGCAGTCAATGTGGCAGGAATAGAAGTTAAGGAACAACTGTCAATTGCAAATATTGCAGTGAATATTGCCTTCGATCCCGAGAAGGATAATAGCGAAGATGAGTGGTTGTTGTATTTTGTACAGTTGGCATTCTCGACTCCCACTAATAATCCGAACGATTATATCCCATCTCAAATTATTGCAGAATACTTACGGCAACAGGGGTATGATGGAATTAGATATGGTAGTTCACTGCATAAAGGTGGGTACAATTTGACTGTATTTGATGTTACGAAGTGCGAAGCAATATTCTCTACGGATCTAAGACTTGAGGAAGTGAAAATGAGCTTGCGACCTGCTTTCGGCGCAGAAAATATTGATGGAAGATTTGAGTATATAAGGGACAATGTTCCAATGAGGATGGATTGGGATAGTGGGAAGCTGATAGAGGCTAAAGTTTGAATTAAAATAAGTATAGATATGTTCAATAAGATTCTTATAAAATCAGGTTCTAATGTGGCAGAACGATATCTATCCATTGCAGATGTTGTAGATATGATGTTCTACTTTAACGAAGTGCATGTTGTCATTTCTCAGTTTGAATTGAAGCAATTGCTTGCAGTATTTGGTGAAGACATTTTTTATGAATTAATTACGTCAAAACGCTTAATTGCTCACCTTTGCGATCAACACATAGGTGCTTCCAAATATGGGGAGTTGGATTCTGTAGGTTTGTTTCGCCATAATTTCCGTTCTTTTGATGAGCTTTTATTTAATTTTCATAAAGAAACGACCAATGATTTCAAGGAGAATAAAAGATTTGCAGACAGATTCTCTAAAGTCTTGTCTGAATACCGCTATCCCAAAGAAATAAATGATTCATTGTACAAAGATGTTGAGAATGAAGATTTATTGTCGAAGGTAACACAAGTCTTTATTAAACAATATTATCCAAATTATCGGAACGTTGAAGATATTCATATTAAGGCAGTCCCATCCGCATCTTCCTTTATGACATTCTATAAAATAGGTGGTAATCTTCGAATAAATGAATTGAATGAAATGCATTATCAGAATGGATATTCTGGTGCATTTGGGTATTCTACAATTCTAATGGCATTAGGTGAGACCCATATGGATTGTTATTTGGCCTCGGAGTTACAAGCAGAAATGATGGTGAACCAGCGTTGGAGTGAAGTGTATAAGCTCCGAATAAATGAGAGTATAAAACAGATAGATAAAACTATAGATGATATAGATCATTTCCATGAAATGACAGCCAATGATTATTTATCTCCAGGGCAGTCATTCGTAGATGGCTTGATTACCCCAAAAGAATTAGTTAACAGCATGAATAGTGACGATAGTATTAAATTTCGCGAGTGGCTTTCGAAAATCCCGCAAGGTCAGCCAATATCTGGCGAACTTTATAAAGCAATACAAAATCAAAATAGCAATAAATTATGGGTTAAAGGAATAAGAACTTTTGCACAAATTGTTACGGGGAGTATTCCAATAGTAGGCTCATTTGTAAGTGGAGCACTTACTTTTTTAGATGGATTTGCTGGCGATAAAATAATCAATGGTTGGCAACCATCAATGTTTGTCAATAGAGTATTGACTAAGGATCAATTCAAGAAATAAAAAGTCAAAAGGTGTTTTTGAGTTAAATATGGACAAGGGTACATACAATATACGTAGTTCTTTCAGTTGATAAATCAAAGTTTTATAAATAAAGAGTATATGAATATTTTTAAATCATTACGCATTTATGCTACGCAGAATGGAAAACTATACAATTCTTTGAAATTGTGGTCTGAATCCGTGTCCAGTGATTTAAATGAGAGCAGTATGACATGTTATCCAAATGGCATTACTGGTTTCTCATTTGGCGATCGTCTTAATGCTATCATCTACATTACTCTTGCTTATCTGCATAGAAAAATATTTTTTGAAGAATGTCAAGATAATAAAATTCTGCCAATACCAGAGACAGATTATAATTATTGGAAAAAGATTATAGATTCATCAATAGAGGCTCAACAACTTTCTTCATCCAAGGATCCTAAGTATAATGAATTATTATCGGACTTGTTTGGTGCTGTATATGACTATCGGGATTGGCAATCCTTTATAAGCAGTACAATAGGTGATTTTGAAGATGATGACGACGAAACTGTTAAGGCTTTCTCATTAATGTTTTCCAAATACCATACATATACTGATGATTTTAATTATCAGGTAAGAGAATTGTCGAAAGAAGAAATTGATTTTCTCAATCATAGCACCTTCTATAAATTTGGAGTATTTGATTTCATATTACCACAGTCAGTTGAAAATGATTTTGAAGATATACCATTTATAGACAGATTATATAGACGATTATACTTTCCTGTATGGGACAAGAATAGTAAATACAAGCATGGTGACATTGTGTTTGTAGATGAAAATTCTCAAGTTATTTATAGTAAAAGCGATGCTTGTTTGATTCTTATTTGACAAAGCTGCAGATGGCGAATAAATGGGGGGGGATTATTGATAAAAGCCTCTGGATGTGATATCATCATCTTTAAATACCATAGTGCTGAATGCAGAGATTTCAAAAGAAGGTGGCGCTTTACATTGTTTAAGCAGGAATGTATATCTTCCAAAATCACATGTGAAGACGTAAATCACCACCTATGAGATATTTTTGTCCCTCGGCTATTTTCGACTATCTCGGGGGACAACCGGGGGACAAAATGGGTGATAATCTGCAAATATCGAAGTTAAAATTCAAAAATCTGCAAAAATAGGCACAATTCTTAATGCTTGAAATAGAGCGAATTACGAGCTGTATTTGCAGATAGTATGCTTTTCTTTGCAAAAAATCACTTTCCCACGCAGAAGTTTTTAAAGATATTTCCGAGGACTTCGTCTGTGACGATGCGGCCTTGGCCGGTGATGTCGGCAAGGTCGTCTAAGACAAGTCGCAGATCTTCAGAGATGAGGTCTCCGCTAAGGTCTGACTCAAGGCCTGAGAGTACCCGTGAGAGGTTGTCGTGGGCCTTGGTAAGTGAATGGTACTGTCGGGCTGAGGTCACGATGATATCCTGCTCTGTGAGTTCCGGGATGTCGGCTGATTTGAAGATGGCGCTTTCTAATAGGTTGATGTTGGAGCCGTGTTTGGCAGAGATATTGATGACGGTCATGTCTTTCAAGGCTGGAAGCGTTGAGGCTGCATCATCCGAGAGCTGTGCGATGTCTATCTTGTTTCTGATGATAATCAGTGACTTGTCTTTCGTCCGTTCGAGCATTTCGTGAATGTCTTCTGTGGCAGGGTTGGAATCGATAATCCATAGTATGATTCTGGCTTTATCGATAGCGGCATAGGTGCGCTGGATACCAATCTGTTCTACCTCATCTGTGGTCTGACGAATACCTGCTGTATCGATAAACCGGAAGGTGACGCCATTGATATCAATCGTGTCTTCAATCGTGTCTCGGGTGGTTCCATGTATGGAAGAGACGATAGCTCGGTCGTCGTGGAGTAAACGGTTGAGGAGGGTCGATTTTCCAACATTAGTTTTGCCGACGATGGCTACGGGAATACCGCTTTTCAGAACCTGACCAGTCTCGAATGAATGGGCGAGGGATGTGATGCGATTGTCTATTTTATTCGCAATGTCCAATAACTCGCTACGATCGGCAAATTCCAGGTCTTCATGGTCTGAGAAGTCGAGTTCGAGTTCGAGGAGGGAGGTCAGTTTTAGCAGTTGTCCACGAAGGTTCGCAAGCTCTGATGAGAAGTGTCCTCGCAGTTGGTTCAGTGCGATGTCGTGTGTGGCCTTATTGGAAGAGGCTATCAGGTCGGCAACGGCTTCTGCCTGTGAGAGATCCATCTTGCCATTGAGGTAAGCTCGCTGGGTATATTCGCCTGGTTCTGCCATGCGGCATCCATTCTGAATCAGGAGTTCAAGAACCTTATTTAAGATATAGCGTGAACCGTGGCACGATATCTCTACGCAATCCTCACCGGTATAGGAGTGGGGAGCACGGAACATGCTCACCATACATTCATCGACGATCTCTGTGTCGTCTTTGATATAGCCGTAGTGAATGGTGTTGGCCTCTGCCTCGGAGAGGTCTTTGGAGAAGATATGAGAAAGAATCTCAAGCGCCTGATGGCCTGAGATCCTTATTATACCTAGTGCGCCACCAGGGGCGGTGGCCAGAGCGCAGATCGTCTCGTTGATATTCATTTCTTCTTAGTCCAAGTATTAGCAAAGATGAATGTCGGGATTATATGCGATCAAGAACTTTCTGGATGAGGGTATCTATACTGTTCTTATATTCCGTGTTCATCTTTTGGGCATAGCGGTTGGCAATGACCATGCAACAAGTCATGGCACGGTGCCCCAGTAACGAGGCCATTCCTGCCAGTGCAGAGGATTCCATCTCGAAATTGCAGATCTTCATGCCATCGTATTCGAAACTCTCGATCTTCTCGTTCTGCTTGGGGTCTTCGAGGTCTGCACGAAGCACACGTCCCTGAGGTCCATAGAAGCCCCCACAAGAGATGGTGTAGCCACGTACCATGTCGTCTTTGGCTATCTGGTCGATGAGCTGGGCATCGGCAACAGACACATAGGGCGACCCTTTGATGGGGTTCCACTGCATGTGCTGTTTGAAAGCCTCTTCGAGCTTCAGGTCACATACCTTATTACGATTGGCATAGTAGTTCAGCAGACCGTCAAAACCTATACTCTTCACGCTGGCCACAAAGCAACCGGTTGGGGTGTTAGGCTGAAGACCGCCACAAGTGCCGATGCGCACCATCGTGAGTGTGCGGTGCTCGCTCTTTTCCTCACGGGTGTGATAATCGATATTGGCGAGTGTGTCAAGCTCATTAGCTACGATATCTATGTTATCGCAGCCGATGCCATGACTCTGTACTGTGATGCGCTTGCCTTTATATATACCTGTGATGGTATGGAATTCGCGGCTGCTGACCTCGCACTCCTTCGTGTCGAAGTGGTCTGCTACTGTATCTACACGGGCGGGATCGCCCACAAGGATAATCTTGTCGGCCAACTGCTCTGGCTTCAGATGCAGATGGAAGCATGAGCCGTCTGCATTGATGATCAGTTCTGATTCTGGAAAATGTTTCTTACTCATAGACTTGATATGTTTTAGTTAATAACTTTTACTTCTTCGTTGCGTATCTGTTTCTCGAGCGTCTTTACACGAGTGTTGAGTCGTTGCAGTTCTTCCTCGGAGCGGAGCATATCTTGGCGTAAGGCCTGTCGTTCTGCGCTATCTGCCTTGGCATAGTAGTCGCGCGACTTACCGAGTCTATCCTCGAGATCCTGTTGTAGTTTACGGGCAGATATGAGTTGCTTGTAGAGCGAGGCGGCCTTGGGAGAACGGAAATCACTGGCATCGGAGTAGGTGAGGGCATCACTGACGACGAACACGGGGTTGGCACCTGTGTGCCGACGGGGTGAGTCGACAGAGACATTGGACTTGCCATTCATCGAACTCATACGCGCGAGTGCCTTCTCTCGCTCCTTACCATCGCCCCACGTGTCGGCGATACTTGTGATGTTGGCGAAATCGCTGATCTGTTGCTCCGTATATACGGATGAGTCGTAGGTCTTACGACTATCAGCAGGGATAAACACATAGACACAAACCTTGTCCTCGGGTTGACGACGGTCGCTGACAAAGTAACCAATCCGGTTGGTCTCGTCGATGGCAAACATATAGTCGTTGGCCTCTGAATTAAAAGGCATGCCGATGTTCTCTGGTTTTAGAAAACGGTTACTACGAGAGTCGTAGCGAGTGAGGAAGATGTCATAGCCTCCGATACTCTCTTCGCCTTTACCGGCAAAGTAGAAGGTGACACCGTCAGTCAGCATGAAGGGGAACGAGGCTTCGCTGATGCCCTCGCTGATACCCTGAAGGGGAACTGCCTGACTCCATTCGTTACCCAACTTGTCGCTCGTGTAGAGTTGTTGACGCAGACTGTCGTCGGGTAGGGAGAAATAGATCTTGTTGCCCATCTCATTTCGGAAGAGATAACCCTCCACAGACTTACCGAAGAACTCCTGGCAAGTGGTGAGCGTACCTGTCTCGGAAGAGAGACGGAACACCGTCAGAAAATGCTCCTTGTCTGTGACAACGCTGTCGATGATGATAATCTGCTGAGTCATCTCACGCATGTTGGTGATGCGGGGATCCTCTTGTGGTACCTCGATAACGGGCTCTTTCTTCAACACACGCTTCTTACGCTTCTGAGCACATAATGAGAGTGGCAGAAGTACGACGAGCGTGAGTATGGCAACCTTCCTAAGATTCATCTTCTATTCCTCCATAAGTTTGTTGTCGGCCTCGAGAGCTCCCCAGATATTGTAACGTACCTCAGGGTTCATCTGCTCGAGTGCATCGTATAGTTGTTTGATGTCCGTGCGATGCGAGTAGGTCTCGTAGGGACAGAGCTTCTGCTGTTTCTGATATCCCTGCATCTCTGCCCATATCTTGATGTCGGTCTCTGGAATCAGACACAACGGACGGATGATGGTCAGCGGCATCTTTCGCATCTTCAGACTCACGGGCATTGTGGCGAAACGGGCTTGGTAGGTGAGGTTCATCAGAGCAGTGTGAATAATGTCGTCCTGATGGTGACCCAAGGCTATCTTATTACAACTCAGTTCTTGAGCGAGGTTGAACATGATCTTACGACGGTTCCATGAACAGAGGAAACAGGGCTGCTTCTGCTTGCGCAGGCGAGCGGTGGTTTCTGTGGACTGCTGTGCCGCAGTTGCTTGCTCAACAGCATCGATCTCAAAGCGGGTTGTTCTCACATGGAGCCTCACCCCTAGGTCATCGCAGAACTGTTGCAGATAGCTGGTGTCCGTCTCGTAATGGATGTTATCCATCCTTACGTGTAGGGCTTCTACCTCGAATCGTGGGTGACTGATCTTAGCGCGCTTCGCTAAGAGTTCCGTCAGCAGGAGCGAGTCCTTGCCACCGGATAGTCCCACGAGGATATGATCATCATCTTCTATCAGATGATAAGCAACCATCGCCTTGATGAACCGCTCTTTTAAACGGTGCTCAAGGCGACGGTACTCTTTATTCTGATTAAGCTTCTCCACGAAGATGCTTATCCATGTTCAAGGCTGCACGGCGACCGTCGCCCATGGCGAGGATCACTGTGGCACCACCGCGCACGATGTCACCTCCGGCGAAGATCTCTGTGCGAGATGACTGCATGGCTTCGTTGACGACAATGGTGTTCTTGCGGCCTAATTCCAAGCCCTCAATACTCTTTGGCACGAGTGGGTTGGGGGATACGCCAACAGCGACGATGACCTGATCGACATCGAGTGTGACGGTTTTTCCCTCAACGGGGACAGGACTACGGCGGCCTGATGCATCTGGCTCGCCAAGCTCCATCACCTGAAGTACGGCTTGTTTAACTGCGCCCTGCTCATCGGCGATATACTCAATCGGATTATGCAGTGTCAGGAACTTGATACCTTCTTCCTTGGCATGCTTCACCTCCTCGAGACGGGCAGGCATCTCTACCTCTGAACGACGATAGACAAGTGTTACATCAGCACCCAGACGCTTAGCCGTACGACAAGAGTCCATAGCGGTATTACCACCACCCACTACGAGCACGCTCTTGGCGGGGTTCAATGGGGTGTCGGTGGTAGGATTGGCAGCATCCATCAGATTCACACGTGTGAGATACTCGTTCGACGACATGATGTTGATGCTGTTCTCACCAGGGATATTCATGAAGTTGGGCAGACCGGCACCAGAGCCTACAAAGATACCTTTGAAGCCTTGTGCCTCCAACTGTTCTACGCTGATAGTCTTGCCAACGATGACGTCGGTCTGGAAGTGAACACCCATCTTGGCGAGATTTTCAATCTCAACATCCACGATCTTGTTGGGCAGACGGAACTCGGGGATACCATACTTCAGCACACCGCCAATCTCGTGCAGGGCTTCGAACACGTATACGTCGTAGCCTTTCTTCACCATGTCACCAGCGAAGCTCAGTCCCGCAGGACCAGAGCCTACGACTGCAATTTTAATACCATTGGCAGGGGCAATCTCAGGCAGAGAGATATTTCCGCTCTCACGCTCGAAGTCGGCAGCGAAACGCTCCAGATAGCCAATAGCCACAGCGGGTTCGTTCATCTTCAGATGGATACACTTGCTCTCACACTGCTTCTCCTGCGGACAAACACGACCACAGACAGCGGGTAGGGCTGAGGTGCTCTTCAGTACCTTGGCAGCAGCCAGGAACTCTCCACGCTCGATGTTCTTAATGAACGACGGGATATTGATGTTCACAGGACAACCCTCTACACAACTGGGCTTAGCGCAGTCAAGACAACGCTTGGCCTCTGTCATGGCCATTTCCTTGGTGAGCCCGATGTTAACTTCCTCAGTACGCGTTGTGGCACGATATACGGGATCGAGTTCTGGCATGACAACACGTTCTATCTGTGTGCGCTCTTTGGGCTTCATCGAAGCACGGAGCTCCTTGCGCCACTCGGCATCACGGTTGGTCAAGACATCGAGAGATTCTTCTCCTTTGCCTCTCTGTGAGGATGAATCATCATGACCCTTGGCAGAAACAGCTGTTCCTTTCCCTTCTGAGAGAGGCTGAGAGTTGTTCTCGTCCAGATGCTCTTCGAAGTGAGCTAACTCTTCCTGCTCCTCACGCTTGAAGGTGCCCATACGCTTGAACATCTCGTCCCAATCGACCAATGCACCATCGAACTCTGGCCCATCAATACATACGAACTTGGTCTTGCCTCCGATGGTGAGTCGGCAGGCACCGCACATACCTGTACCGTCTACCATGATGGTGTTCAGCGATACCTCACAGGGGATATTGTGCTTCTGTGCCGTGAGGTTCGAGAACTTCATCATGATTGGGGGACCGATAGCGAACACCTTGTCAACATGCTCCTGTTCGAAGAACTTCTCCATGCCGACGGTGACAACACCTTTCTCACCGTAGCTGCCGTCATCGGTCATGATAATGACTTCATCAGAGCTCTCACGAACTTTATCCTCGAGTATGATGAGATCTTTTGAACGGCCGGCCATTACGGAAAGCACACGGTTTCCTGCTGCCTTCAACGCCTGGATGATGGGGAGCATGGGAGCCACGCCAAGGCCACCACCTGCACATACGACTGTACCGTATTTCTCGATCTTCGTAGGATTACCCAGAGGACCAACCACGTCAGTGACGTAGTCGCCTACATTGAGCATACATAGTTTTTGGCTAGAGAGCCCCACCTTCTGCACCACCAAGGTGATGGTACCTTTCTCAATGTCTGCAGCAGCGATGGTCAGCGGCATGCGCTCACCTTTCTTGCCTACACGCACAATAACGAAGTTACCTGCTTTACGGCTCTTCGCAATCAGTGGAGCTTCGATCTCGAAAAGAAAAACGTTTTCAGAGAATTGTTCTTTTCTTACAATCTTGTTCATATCGGTCTTTGTTTAGTAATGGTATGTGGTTAGAATTATTTGTCGTTGATGATATCAAAACCGCAATAAGGTATGAGGGCCTTCGGGATGCGAATGCCTTCCTCTGTCTGGTTGTTCTCCAGAATAGCGGCCACGATACGTGGCAGAGCGAGAGCAGAACCGTTGAGCGTATGACAAAGCTCGGGTTTCTTAGTCTCAGCATTACGGTAGCGGCACTTCAGACGGTTAGCCTGATAGGTGTCGAAGTTCGAGACAGACGAGACCTCAAGCCAACGGCCCTGGGCCTCGGAGTAAACCTCAAAGTCATAGCAGATGGCGCTAGTAAAGCTCTGATCGCCACCGCAAAGCAGCAGGATCCTGTAAGGGAGCTCCAGCTTCTTCAGCAGTCCCTCGACATGTGCTAGCATCTCCTTGTGGCTCTCCTTAGAGTGGGAGGGCTTGTCGATGCGTACGATCTCAATCTTTGAGAACTCATGCAGACGGTTCAGACCGCGTACGTCCTTACCGTAGCTGCCGGCCTCACGACGGAAGCACTGTGTGTATGCGCAGTTCTTTATAGGCAACTGAGCCTCGTCAAGGATGACGTCACGGTAGATGTTCGTGACGGGAACCTCTGCTGTCGGAATCAGATAGAAATCGTCAATCTCACAATGATACATCTGCCCTTCTTTGTCAGGCAGTTGACCAGTACCATAACCAGATGCCTGGTTGACCACCGTCGGAGGCATGATCTCTGTGTAACCAGCCTTGCGGGCTTCGTCAAGGAAGAAATTGATGAGGGCTCTCTGCAGTTGGGCACCCTTACCGATATATACCGGGAATCCGGCACCCGTGATCTTTACACCAAGATCGAAGTCGATTAGATTATATTTCTTAGCGAGCTCCCAATGGGGCAGGGGATTGGCGATACCCAGTGAGGGGTTCACATCCCAGTTGCCTACCGTATCATTGTCGGTGCACTCTTTCAGGTTGCTCTTCACGACACGGTTGTCCTCAGCGGCTTTTCCCTCAGGAACCTCGTCGTAGGGGATATTCGGAATCTGACACAGCATGGCGGTCATCTCTTCCTGAGCTTTGGCCATAGCCTCGTCCAGATCTTTCGATTTCTCTTTCAGCTGAGACACCTGAGCCTTCACCTGCTCTGCCTCGTCTTTCTTGCCCTCTTTCATGAGCCGACCAATCTGGCCGGACAACTGCTTCTGCTCGTTTAGGCATTTGTCGAGCTCCTGTTGTGCTTCGCGACGCTTCTTGTCGATGGCGAGCACTTGGTCTATGGCCTCCTTAGCTCCAGTAAAGTGTTTCTTTTCCAAGCCGCGGATCACGCGCTCGGTTTCCTCATTGATGAGTTTGAGTGTTAACATGTCAAAATACGTATTTTAATGATTATAATCTCTTTTAGCTGCAAAGATACGAATAAATGAGCGCAAAAACAAAGAAACTTGTTTCTTTTTTTGCCGAATGAGAGTATCTTCACCGTCTTAGACGGCAAAGTCGCAAATATAATACTGCAAAACCAAAGAAACAAACAAAAAAGGCAGAAATCCCAAATCTCTTATGAGAAATGGGATTTCTGTTGTTTGTTTGGAATAAGTGTTATTTGTTGGTCTTAAGCCTCTGCGTTTGGAATAACAGAGACAACGCTCTTGTCGCGCTTTCCCTTGTGGAACTCAACAGTTCCATCAACGAGAGCGTAAAGCGTATCGTCCTTACCAATAGCTACGTTGTTACCGGGGTTGTGCTTGGTACCGCGCTGGCGAACAATGATGTTACCTGCGAGACACTGCTGACCACCGAAGATCTTGATGCCAAGTCGCTGAGCTGCTGACTCACGGCCGTTCTTAGAACTACCTACACCTTTTTTATGTGCCATTTCTTGTTCCTCCTACGTTTTAAGCGATTACTGACTTGATTTCTACCTCAGTGAACTGCTCACGGTGACCATTGCGCTTGCGAGAGTCCTTACGACGCTTCATCTTGAACACGATGACCTTGTCGCCCTTTACCAGTGGGTTCACTACTTCACATACTACTTTTGCACCCTCTACGGTCGGTGCACCTACCTTCACTGCACCGTCAGCATCTACGAGCAGTACCTTGTCAAATTCAACAGTCTTACCGGCCTCGGCATCCTTGATGTGGTGCACGAAGAGCTTCTTACCCTGCTCTGCCTTAAACTGCTGACCCTGAATTTCTACAATTGCGTACATTATATTATTATTGTATTTAGGGGTTTTCTCCGCGAGGCGGCACACGTCCGTGCACACTTGTCTGAGCCCCAACGGGATAAATCGGGCGCAAAGGTACAAACTTTTATCGAACATTAGACATTGAATATGGTTTAATGCGATTAGATTTAGGAAAGTTTAACATAATGCGGGCGGACAAAAAATAAAGCGACGACTTTCGCAAGTGATCGCTCCATATCTTCAATAGGTATTAGTTTTCTAAGGTAAAAAGATTGTTTTCAGGATAACAGTTGCAAAGGTAACGTTTTTTTTGATATCGCCAAAATTTTTCCTTATTTTTTTTAAACAAAATCATCTGTGTGGGTGCACATGGCCATATTTTACCATGCTTTAACATTTATATATGCGCAAACGATTGATTTTTAGAGAAGAATAACTATCGTGTTTTAAATAATATTAAACGACTATTATCAAGTCTCTATCCTTACTGTTTTTGTAGTTTCTTCAGTCTTCTTCTCGCATCGTTGGCATCGGGATAGAGTTCCAATGCTTTCTGATAGTTTCGGATGGCTGCATCGGTCATGTGCTCATGCTCACATTCCCGTCCAAGGATCGTGTATTCGGCCGCTAAACGTTTCAGTTGTTCGTTCTTCGCATGTATCTGCTCTTTCAGTTGGATGAGCTCTGCCTTCTGACGGTTGATAATTTCCAGTTTCCGACGGATAAAACGTTTAATATGAGGCTTCTCGATGTCGTAGCGGCTGTGGATGGCTTTGTAGAAATGATCCAGAAATGCTCCGAAGTCTCCTTGGTTAAAGGCTGTGATGGCATCATGGTATTCGCGGTCTGCCTTACCTTCCTGCATGGCTTGTTCTATCAGTCGTTGGTCGTTATAGTGGTTTGCAAACTGCACCACCTCGCTTCTAACGAAGATGTCTGATTGACGTAATGGTGCCTTGAGGGTGATGCCGTCGAGTGAGGTACAGCGTGAGAGAGCGACATAGGTCTGACCGCCAGCGAAGGCGCCACCCCCTCCAAAGTCGATGCTTACCTGGTTGAATGTCAGTCCCTGACTCTTATGGACGGTGATGGCCCATGCCAGACGAATAGGAAACTGGGTATATGTGCCCATCAGCTCCTCTTCGATCTTCTGTTCCTTTTCGTTGAAGGTATAGCGCATGTTCTCCCATATTTCGCGTTCCACGTCATACTCCACACCCTCTTCATTGACGATGCCGATGATACCTTCTTCCTCATCGATATAATCGATGATGCCAAGACTGCCGTTTACCCAACGCTTGTCTTTGTCGTTCTTAATAAAGATTACCTGTGCACCGGGCTTGAGCTGTAGTTCCATCGGGGTGGGGAGTGATGTCTCAGGGAAATCACCTTTGATGGTACCGTAGAAGATAGAGGGATCACCGTCGAGGGCGGCGAGATGCCGTTCGTTGGTATAGTCGACGATATCACGCCGTGTGGCGATGGTGATAAGGAGCCCGCCCTCACTCCCTTCCCGTGGGGAGGGGCTGGGGGTAGGTCTAACCCTTGTGTTGAGCGCATGAAGATCTGCGGCGGTGGCAGTATTCGTGCGGATGCGGTCGAGGATGGCAATAAATGCATCGTCGCTCTGACGATACACCTTGCGCAGTTCTATCGAGACGATAGGCATCTGCTGCCATACCTTGGCATTAAAGAAATAAGCACTTGGATAGAATGGTTGGAGCAGTTGTCGGTCTTCATCTTTCACGACCGGTTCCAACTGATAGATGTCGCCCACGAGCAGGAGTTGTTTGCCACCGAACGGTTCCGGATTGCGCGTGTATATGCGTAGAACCTTGTCTATAAAATCAATAATGTCTGCGCGTACCATACTGATCTCATCGATGATGATGAGTTCCACCTCACGGATGAGTTTCCGCTGTGCCCCCGTGTATTTCAGGGTCTCTTTGATATGGCGGTAGCTGAAGCGGGAGTCGTTGGGTAGGAGCGGATGAAAGGGGAGGCGGAAGAAACTGTGGAGTGTGGTGCCGCCGGCATTGATGGCGGCAATACCTGTCGGGGCTAATATGACATGTTTTTTCTTGGTGTTGGCCGCGACGTAACGTAGGAACGTAGATTTACCCGTCCCTGCCTTTCCGGTTAGAAAGAGCGAGCGACGGGTATAGTTAATAATCTGTAGGGCATCTTGCCATTCCTTGTTGTCGAGGTCAAGCTCCATACACCTAAATATGTTTCTTTTCTTCTGTGGCCTCATTGTTCTGCTGAGGAGCAGGTGTGTTGTCGACCTCGTCGGGCTCTGGTGTCTTGACCGGACGCTGCAGCGGATTGCCGAAATCGTCGAGCAGAATGTCCTCACCATCCCTCATGTCGAGGGCCAGGGTGTCCACACCGATAGAATCGGAATCGGCCGGGGCCTTGAAGTAACCACCGCAACTGTACATGTCGGGTGTCAGACTAGCATCCTTAGGTGCTGCGAACTTACCGTGGTAACGCTTGAAGGCAGGATCATCGAGCACCGACTGTAGGAAGTAGCCGCAGATCGGTAGAGCCGTTCGGTTTCCTTGTCCTAACTGTCCTGTACGGAAATGAATACTACGGTATTCACCGCCTACCCACGCACCGACCACCAACTTTGGACTGACACCGACGAACCAGGCGTCGGAGTGGTTGTTGGATGTTCCGGTCTTACCGCCGAAGTCCGTGTCACTGGCATGGCGGCCCACAAATCCCATCAGACGCGAACTGGTGCCGCTCATACCACCAGCCAATAACTGTTGTACGAGATACGCACTCCGGTAGGGGATGGCCTGTTTTTGTTCAGTGGGCGCTGTATAGATCTCCTTGCCGTCGCGGTCGAGGATACGTATCACAAGGACAGGGTCGTGGGCCTTTCCGTCGTTCATCGGTGTGCAGTACGCATTTACCAGCTCCAGAAGGTTGACGTCGCTCGATCCTAAGGCGAGCGAAGGAGTGGCGTTCAGCTCACTCTTGATACCCATGTCGTGTGCAGTCTTGACGATGCGCTCGATACCACATTCCTGTCCCAGACGGACGGCCACGGAGTTGATACTCATGGCGAAGGCTTGTTTCAGGGTGATGTCAGCCCCAGAGAAACGACCGTCAGCATTAGTGGGTGCCCATGTCACCTCCTGACCGTGATCCATCACCTTCATGGAGAAATACTCGTCCTTGCGGGTATCACAAGGCGTTAGTCCCTGGTTCATGGCCTCGGCATAGACGAAGAGCTTGAACGTAGAGCCTGGCTGTCTCATGGCCGTCACCTTGTCGTATTTCCACGAGTTGAAGTCGATGTCGCCTACCCAGGCCTTCACATGACCTGTCTCTGGTTCCATAGCCACGAAACCGCAGTGCATGAAGCGGACCATATAACGGATGGAGTCCATCGTCGACAACTGCTTCTCAACCAGTCCCTTCTCATAGTCGAACACCTTCACAGGGTGCGGCAGGTTCAGGTAGTGACTGATGGAGTCCTCATTGCCGTCGTATTTCTTCGACAGGTATTTGTATACTGGCTGGCGCTTGGCGATATCCTCAATGAAATGTGCTATTTCCACATGCCGTTCATCCTGCCAAGGGTTGGTGCTACCCCAGTGACTGTTGAAGGTCTTCTGTACCTGCGACATCTGTTTGGTGGCTGCCGCCTCGGCATATTTCTGCATGCGGGTATCGAGGGTCGTGTAGATCTTCAGGCCGTCGGTATAGAGGTCGTAGCCGTTGTCCTTACACCACTCCTTCAGACTGTTGGCAACAGCCTCGCGGAAATAGTTGGCCTGTCCGTCGTAGGCTGTTTCCACACTGTAGTCGAGTTTGATGTCCAACTGCTTCAGCGAGTCGCACTCAGCCTCCGTCAGATCGCCGTGCTGTCTCATCAGATCCAGTACGATATTACGACGCTTCAGGGAGTTCTCCGGATTGATCAGCGGATTATAATAGGTGGTAGCCTTCAGCATACCCACGAGTATGGCAGCATTCTCGGTTGTCAGCTCCTTGGGCGAACAGCCGAAGTATGTCTTACAAGCTGTCTTGATGCCAAAGGCATTGGAACCGAAATCCACGGTATTGGCATACTGCGTGAGAATCTCCTCCTTCGTGAAGAAGAACTCCAGCTTATAGGCCGTGATCCATTCCTTGCTCTTCATGATGAGCATCTTCAGACCGGGGATATAGCCCAACAGGCCGGTGGAATACTCTGAACGCGTACGGAACAGGTTCTTGGCCAACTGTTGGGTGATCGTCGAGGCACCACGGGCATCGTGGTGGAGGACATACTCTTTCAGTACAGCAGCAAAGGCGGTGTAGTCGATGCCGTGATGATGGAAGAAACGCTCGTCTTCTGTGTCGACCAAGGCTTTCCAGAATACCGGGTTCACCTCGTCGAACTTCACAGGGGTACGGTTCTCACTGAAGAACTTACCGATCATCACGTTATCGGCACTGTAAATTTCCGATGCCTGACTGGGACGTTTGTGCTTGATGGTTGACATGGATGGCGACTTACCGAAGAGCCATAGGAAGTTGATGTCTACGGCACCCAGATAGAGGAAGAACGCCACGATCAGCGAAACGATGACCGTCAGGGTCTTGAGATACCAAGGTTTCCCCCGATAGAGTTGCTTGTACCATGTCCAGAAATCTTTCACTTTCTGTATAGTCTTCTGTATGATACGTTTTGTCCAAGCGTACATGTCGTTTCCTGATACGTTAACCATAGTTCTGAGATATTAAGTCGATTATTTCTTTTTCCTGGTCGGGATGAAACCATCTGATACTTTCATCCTTCTTATACCAAGTGAGTTGTTTTCGGGCATAACGGCGGGTATTGCCCTTAATACGTTCCACGGCTTCCTCCAAAGACCATCTCCCGTCGAGATAGTCGAAGAGCTCCTTGTAGCCTACCGTGTTCAGTGCGTTCATCTGTCGCATGGGGTAGAGACGCTTGGCCTCCTCCAGCAGACCGTCCTGCATCATCTGATCCACACGTTGGTTGATACGGGCGTAGAGCTCTTCGCGCGGTCGGTTCAGACCGATCTTCACGATGCGGAACGGACGCTCCTTTCTCCTTTCTCCAGCCTCTCGTTTTCTAAACGAGGTATAGGTCTTACCTGTCATCAGACAGATCTCCAGTCCGTGCACCACCCGTCGTGGGTTCTGACGGTCCACGATGGCGTAGTATTCCGGGTCCAGTGCCTTCAGTTCCTCCAACAAGGGCTCGAGTCCTTCATCAGCCAGACGCTTCTTCAGCGTCTCCCGTGTCTCATCGTCCACTGTGGGGATATCGTCAATACCGTCGCACACGGCATCGATATACATCATGCTGCCTCCCGTCATCAGAGCAAGGCCATGCGTACGGAATTCGTCGTCGAGAATCTCCAACACCTGTTGTTCAAAGAGCGAAGCACTATAATAGTCGTTCAGCGAGAGCGAACCCACAAAGTAGTGGGGTACAAATTGCTGTTGTTCGTCGGTAGGACTCGCCGTGCCGATCTTCAGTTCCTTGTATATCTGCCTTGAGTCAGCATTGATGATGGGAATGCCAAAGTACTGGGCGATGTCGAGACACAAGGTAGTCTTGCCTACAGCCGTCGGCCCTGTGATGACAATCAGCGTCTTAGCGGATGACACCTCTCTTGGAACTTTCGATAAACGAGCAGATATAATCTACTTCCTTCACGTCGGGGTATTTGGCGCGGGCCTCTGCCACACCTTCCTTCATGATGCCATGGCCATAGATGATGCGGTAGGTGTCATGGATGGCCTCGATGGTCTCGTTCGAAAATCCTCTGCGGCGCAGACCGACCAGGTTCACACCGGCATAGCGGATAGGCTCCTTACCTGCGATGACATAGGGAGGAATATCCTGTGAGGTGCGTGAGCCGCCCTGGAACATGATGTAGCCGCCCACGTGCAGGAACTGGTGGAACAGACAGCAGGCCGAGATGATGGCGAAGTCGTCGACGATTACCTCACCGGCAAACTTCGTCGAGTTACCGATGATACAACCGTTGCCAATCACACAGTCGTGACCGATGTGCATGTTCTCCATCAGCAGGTTACCATTACCCACCACGGTTTTACCTTTTGAGGCTGTACCTCGGCTAATGGTCACATTCTCACGGATGGAGTTGTTGTCACCAATCTCACAGGTAGTCTCCTCGCCCTGGAACTTCAGATCCTGGGGCTTGGTGGAGATGCTGGCACCGGGGAAGATCTCGTTGCCGTTGCCGATGCGTGCTCCGAAGTGGAGCGTCACACCGTTATATAGCTTGTTGTTGTCGCCTATCACCACGTTCTTGTCGATCACGCAGAAAGGACCGATGATATTGTTGTCACCAAGCTTAGCCTCAGGGTCAACAACAGCTAAAGGATGTATCTGATTAGCCATATTCTTACTTTGAGCTTTATTTATTTTTTACGATCTGGGCGGTGAAGGTGGCCTCGCTTACTACGTGGTCGCCTACGAATACGTAGCCCTTCATCGAGGAGATACCGTGACGTACGGGTGCGAGCAACTCCACCTTGAAGATGAGCGTATCACCGGGAACCACCTTCTGACGGAACTTCACGTCGTCGATCTTCATGAAGTAGGTCGACCAGCGCTCCGGCTCCTCTAGCGTGTTCAGTACGAGCAGTCCTCCGCATTGTGCCATCGCTTCGATCTGGAGCACACCGGGCATGACAGGCTCCTGCGGGAAGTGTCCCTGGAAGAACGGCTCATTGGCGGTGATATTTTTGATACCGACGATAGTGGTGGCGCCGAGCTCGACGACCTTGTCGACCAACTGCATGGGATAACGGTGGGGCAGGAGTTCACGGATGCGGTTCACGTCCATGACCGGCTCCTGATTCGGGTCGTAGATAGGCGCCTGGATCTCATGCTTACGAATCTCCTTGCGCATCAGACGAGCGAACTTATTGTTGATGGTGTGACCAGGACGGGTGGCCACAATACGTCCCTTGATAGGCTTGCCGATAAGGGCCATATCACCGATGATGTCGAGCAGTTTGTGACGGGTGCACTCGTTCTCCCACTGCAGGGGCTTGTGCTGGATATATCCCAGGTCGGTGGCGTCGCGATGCTCCACGTGCAACATGTCTGCCAGCATATCGAGGCGCTCCTGTGTGGTCTGGCGCTCATAGATGACGATGGCATTGTCCAAGTCGCCACCCTTGATGAGGTTGGCCTGAAGCAGTGGCTCGATGTCACGTACAAAGACGAATGTGCGGGCACTGGCAATCTCCTTGTCGTAGTCGTAAGGGTTGTCGAGAGTCGCAAACTGACTGTTGATGAACTTCGACTCGAAGGAGCACATCGCTGTGATGGTGAACGCGTCATCTGGGAGAATGGTGATGCACGAACCGGTCTTGTCGTCCTTCACCTCAATCTTCTTTCGGATGATATAGTAGTCCTTCGGTGCGTTCTGTTCCTCAATGCCCACCTCCCGAATCTTATCCACATACTGGATGGCAGAACCGTCGAGGATCGGGAACTCCGGTCCGTTCACTTGGATCATGCAGTTGTCGATGCCGAGGGCATAGAGTGCCGAGAGACCGTGCTCTACCGTTGACACACGGGCCTCGCCTTTGCCGAGCACCGTACCACGTTGTGTGTCCACCACATTCTCTGCGATGGCATCAATCACCGGCTCACCTTCCAGGTCGATACGCTGTATCTTGTATCCTGTGTTCTCGGGTGCCGGATTGAATGTTACTGTCAGGTTCAACCCCGTGTGCAGTCCTTTTCCGAACAGTGAAAAGCTGCCTTTCAGTGTTTTCTGCTTCATATCTTCAAATTTTCAGTCTTCATAATTCTGCGCCCATCTTTTCCTTGATAGCGTCGATCTCCTTCTGTAGGGCAGCAATCTGCTTGTACATATCGGGCAGTTTCGCGTCGATGGCTCTCGCCTTGAAGAAGAGCTTCGGGTCAACGGCCGGCGAACCGATCAGGGCCTCACCGTTACCCTTGGTGTTCTTGATGACACCGCTCTGGGCACCAACGAAAGTCTTATCGGCAATCTGGATATGACCGGAGAAACCGGCCTGTCCGCCAACCATGCACCAGGCACCGATCTTCGTGGAACCAGCCATACCCACCTGAGCCGACATCACCGTGTTCTCGCCGACCTCACAGTTGTGGGCCACCTGAATCAGATTATCCAACTTCACACCCTTACGGATGATGGTCTGTCCCATCGTCGAACGGTCTATACAGGTGTTGGCGCCAATCTCCACATTGTCCTCGATCACCACGATACCAATCTGTGGAATCTTCTCGTAGCCCTCTGTATTCGGTGCAAAGCCGAAGCCGTCAGCTCCGATCACACTACCGGCATGGATGGTGACGTTGTTCCCAATCTTACAACCCTGATAAACGGTGATGTTAGGGTAGAGGAGACAACCGGCACCGATAGCCACCCCGTCGCCGATGACGGTATGGGGATAGATCTGTGTGCCGTCGCCGATGGTGGCTCCGTCGCCGATGACGGCGAAAGCACCGATATAGACATCCTTACCGATGGTGGCCTTAGACGATACGCTGGCTGTCGGGTCGATGCCAGTCTTCTTAGGCTTCATCGACTCATAGAGCTGTAGCAACTTGGCCACGCTCTCATAGGCGTTCTTCACACGGATGAGCGTAGCGCTGACGGGTTTCTCCAACTCAACATCCTCATTGACAAGGACGATGCTTGATTGGGTCTCGTAGATGTAGTGGGTATATTTGGGATTCGATAAGAAGGAAATGGCTCCCGGCACTCCCTCCTCAATCTTGGCAAAGGTGTGCACGGCGGCATTCTCGTCGCCTTCCACTCTGCCTTGTATGAATTCGGCAATTTGCTTGGCTGTAAACTCCATAATTTTTAAGTATGTTCTTAATTAATTGTGCAAAGATAGCAAAAATTATTCAATTCGCTGATAACAAAGATAATATTTTCTTATTTTTTTAGAAAGTAATTGAACATTTAGCAATTCCGATGCTTCGGAGATATCCTTGATATCCCCGTTCTTGTAAAGTATTGAGATACTGTCGTCATCAACATTATACATGTCTTTCTGGATGGGATTCACGCTGATCATGTAGCGCTGTGCATCGGCCTCGGAGATACCCATCTCACGGGCGATGGTGGTGGCTAACTCATGGATCCGCTCCTCACTGATAGGATTCTCTGAGACCTCCACCTTGAAGATATGTCGGTCGAGCATGTCGGCGGCCAGCGTGGCGAGGATCTTATCGTCCGACTGTCGCCACACCTTCATAGCACTCCAGATATCGCTGTCGTCGAGGTTTTCGTAATGCTTCAGCGCCTCTTCGTCGCCACAGAACCGTTCTTTGTCCACATCGTTCTCCAAGAAGTACAGGAGCGAGGGCGTGGCGAAGAGCTTATGCCCTGCAGCGATCAGGTCCTTGGCACGTGTCAGCAGTTTGATGAGTACCTTCTCATAAGCCACACAGGTACGATGCAGGTACACCTGCCAATACATCAGTCGTCGGGTGGTCAGGTAGTTCTCCAACGAGTAGATTCCCTTCTGTTCCACCACCAGGGCATCGTCTACGACGTTGAGCATCTTGATGATACGAGCCGAACCGATATTTCCTTCTGTCACACCCGTATAGAAGGAGTCGCGCCGCAGATAGTCGAGACGGTCCATATCCAACTGGCTCGATATGAGTTGGTGGAGGAAGTCCTTCGGGTACTCGCCCTTGAAGATGGCAATGGCCAGGTTCAATTGTCCGTTGAAGTCGCGGTTGATTTCCTCCATCATCATCAGTGAGATATCCTCGTGGGTGATACCACGGAAGAGCGTGTTCTCCAGCACATGCGAGAACGGTCCATGCCCGATGTCGTGCATCAGGATGGCGGCCTGTACGGCCTCCGCCTCCGACTCAAAGATGAAGATGCCCTTCTGCTGGAGCGATACGATAGCCTCGCTCATCAGGTGGAAGGCGCCTAACGAATGCTGGAAGCGTGTATGCCGGGCACCGGGGTAGACCACCGAGGCGAGACCCAGTTGGTTGATACGGTTCAGACGTTGGAACAGGGGGTGTTCTACAATACTGTATAGCAGTCCCTTGGGAATCTTGATGAACCCGAACACGGGGTCGTTGATAATCTTGACGTCGCTCACTTCTTGGATGATAAAAACGTAATAATTGTTATTTCGTGCGCAAAGGTACTATAAAAATCCTTATATTCCAAATAAATGTCGTAACTTTGGCGTCAAAAACAAACTAACGACAAATATCACATGAAACGAATTCTTTTGATGACACTGCTGGGGGCACTGTGCTGTCCCGCTGTCTGGTCGCAAACTGCCAAGGGTAATCTGCAGAAAGGCGACTATGGTTATCTCTATTGTCACATGAACGATCGCGGACGGGCGTGGACAGCCTATGCCCTGAGTCGTGACGGTTTCCACTATCACGACCTGTTGGATGGCGACTCCATCTTCAGTGATGCTGAACATGCCCGGATAGAGGGGGCCACCCGCGACGCCTTTGTATGTAGGAAGCACGACGGCTCAGGCTATCTGATGGTGTGCACTGATATGAATGTGGGGGCCAGAGACCTGTTGGGTAAGGCCGCCACATGGGATAACTATGGCATCGATCTGTTGACGAGCGATGATCTCATCCACTGGCAGTCCACCACCTTCGACTACCGGAAGGGAACGGCCATCTTCTCTGATCCTGAGGCCGAGAGCGTGTACCGGAACTGGAGCACGATCAACCGTGTGTGGGCGCCGCAGATCATGTGGGATGCCGACTACCAGTGGCCCGATGGACGGAAAGGCGGTTATATGGTCTACTATTCGATGTGGAACCGTGGCGAGGAGGCCTACGACCGTATGTATTACTCATATGCCGACGAGTCGTTTACCACACTTACGCAGCCCCGTCTGCTCTTCGACTGGGGCTATGCCACCATCGATGCCGACATCAACTGGGTGACCGCTGACCAGAAGTGGCACATGATGATCAAGAAGGAGGGGGGACAGCCTGGGCTGTTCACGGCCACTGCACCGGCCTTGATGGGACCGTGGAGTGAGCCTGTCGAGGACGACTATGTGAACTTCGAAGGCAACAAAAAATGCGAGGGTGTTTCTGCCTTCCAACTGGTGGGCGACTCCACGTGGGTGATCGGTTATATCGAATACTCCTCGAACCCGAAGAACTACCGTCTTTGTCGGGCCGACCAATATATGCGTAATTTCCATTCCCCTCAGAATATCGAGGGCGTCAGTCGACCGCAGCACGGCTCGTTCCTCCGACTGACGAAAGAGGAATATGAGCGGCTTGAGCAACTAAGAAGATAGTCCTTAGAGAAATAATGCCCTCGGAAGTATGATAGAGCTTCCGGGGGCATTCTGATAAGAGAGAGAATAATATGTCAATATGATGCTGTTATTCCAAAGAGACATGGCGGACGACGAAGTCGCCTTTCTCATCACCCTCCTTGAAGTCGAAGGTAGATGGCATGGTGTCGAACGGCTCGAAGGTGAGTGTGAAGTCTGTGTAGAAGAGGTCTTTCAGAAGCCCTTCTGTCGCTTCTGAGGCCTTCACCTGCGTATAGTTTGTATCGTCGAGTTTGATACCGTCGGCTGCCGTCAGTCTGTACTTCTTACCGTTGGCCTCCAGATAGGCATCTTTGGACATTCCGAACCCATAGATCTTGGGACTGTAATAACGGAAGCTGACGGTGGTGCCGCTGGCGCTGGCATCCACTTTCCGAATGGCGAGGGATAGGTAGGAAGTGTTGTCTTGTTTGGGACCGTTGAGACCCTCGGCCAGACCCATGAAGGATCCGGGAATATAGCCCATGCCCTTCCAGACGATACGTTTGTCAGGTGAGATAAGAACAAAATAAGGCCAGGCGTTAATGTCGCAGTATAGGCTGTTGATGCCCTTACCCTTCTTACCGTCGTTCCAGTTCTTCCAGACGATGCGCTTACTGAAGGCATGATTCTGCCACGCAGAGAGATTATTATCATTGATGCTGATGATTTCCAGTTTCCCTTTCATTTTCTCATAGACCTCTCTTATCTCAGGCTCAGATTGTATACAAGGGCCACATCCAAGATTCCAGAAGTCAAGCAGAACATATCGGTTGTCCTGTCCAAAAACCTCAGCAAGGTGATGCTTCTCTCCTCGCATGTCGAACAGCTCGACATCGACGATCTCTTCGCCTACCTGTAGAACATGTGGTGGATAGATATTGGCATGTATCTCTGCCAGTTGCTCTTCAAACCCTTTCGGCGCACGGGCAGCCATAGACTTCTCCAGTTCCTTTAGCTGCTCCATGTATGGAAAGCTATTATTATGGGTGATATTGATGCTTTTCACATCTATGGAAATGTCTTCCAGTTTATTGATTGAGGCCGCATCTACGGGCAATGATGGCAGGATATCCATCTCCATTTTTCTTCGCTTTATTTCGACAGGTCCCCGCTTTTCCCATGGTGCGCGGTCAGAATTCAACTTCAATAATTCTGCCAGCACGTCACGGCATTGTTCTATCAGGCGATCCTCTGTCTGTTGTTCGGGAATTGGACTCTCTACCTTCCATATGGGGATGAGATAATCATTACCCGTCATTTTCACGGTTACACCGGGACTCAGCCATATAAGACGTGAACTGTTGGGACTGCCCTCACCTTCGAGAAAGATATAGCTCTTGGTAAATTCCTCTACGGGAACGGTCAAACTGAAGCGCCCATTTTGCACTGTGTCTATTGTCGCAGGCAACTCGTTGTCGCCTACATAGGCTAAAGCCAACGTTCCGTCTTTCATTGCGGGTGAATAACCAGTGATGGTTGCTGTCTTTGTTTGTGCCAGTCCTGTCATGGTGACGAGGGCAAGCATCATCGTAATGATAGTCTTCTTGTTCATAGTTGTTTATTGTTTAGTGATTTATAGATAAGTGACTCCAGTTCTTCGGCATTGGTTGAGGTGGAAAGGATAGTACCGTCACAATCGATTAGGAACATAGCACCGCCACTTCTGTCAATACCGTTTTTACGCCAGATCTGGTTTTCGTCGTTCAATTCTAACAGACATATCCACGGATATCCGTCTTTCTTTACCGCCTTCTCCAGAGCATCTCGATTTCGTTCGCGAACAATAGCCACTACAGTAAAGCCTTGGTCTTTATATCGTTCATAGATTGGAGTCATAGCAATACTATGCCGACGGCATGGACCGCACCATGAAGCCCAAAGGTCAACAAGAGCAACTTTTCCTTTTATCATTGTAGAGATAGGCACGAGTTGACCGTCATTATTACGAACGTTATAATCGATATAAGGTTTGCCAGGTTGCAAACGATAGGCAGCCTCAACCGTAGCGATCTGCTCATGGATTGGATGATCTGGATACATGTCAACCAATTTGTCATGATACAATGTCAGATATGCCTCCCACTGCGATGCGTCGAAATCGGTGTATATGCTGGCATGACAGAGCGTATGGATAGCATCAAGCACATCGTAGAGCGTACATAGCATAGGATGCTCTTTTGCATAGTTCAAACGGAACGGAAGTCTCTCTTTCGGGGAGTTTCCACAGTGTATTTGTTCTATGCTGTCTCTCACTTGTTGTTTTCGCCCTTCCTCACCATTACTAATAACACGCATTGGTTGGTCTTCATACATCGTTACATTCACATCACAATTCTCAGTAAGAAACTTTCCTACATAAAATTTTCCTGTCTTAAATTGATTTAGGAAGAACACGTTGTAGAGTCTGGGGAAATCCGTTTCAATATCATAGGTAAAGCGTCCATCTATGGCATGTATGTGAAAGCGTGGTTCGTCAATCACTCGAAGATCAGTTCCTTCCTCACAGATGATGATGTCATCTCCCCACGCATCAGTATCCAATATGCCTTCAACGTGACATGTTATTTGTCCTTGTCCCGTCATCGCGATCATTACGAACAGGCAGGTGATGATGGTTCGCTTCTTCATGACTGGTTATTTTATGGAAACATTTCCAATGACTATGACGTCTTCGTCCTCGCCGTCGTCCGTCATAAAGTCGAAAGAGGTGGGGAGGGTGTCGAATGGCTCAAAGGTAAGCGTGAAATCGCAATAGTTAATGTCATCGCCAAATTTTTCCCTTACGGTATATGCTTTAACCTGGGGCGTGACATCCTCATCGAGTTTGATTCCGTCGGCTGCTGTCAGTTCGTATTTCTTGCCGTTGGCAGTGAGGTAGGAATCGCGGGAAATATTGAACCATAAGCCTTTTCTTATATAAACGCGGAAACTGATGGCGGTACCATTAGTGCTGGTCTTAACTTTCCTGATGGCCAGATTTGGATTTGAATAATTGTCTTGCTTGGGACCATTCAGAGCCTCGGCAATTCCAAGGAAACTTCCTGGGCCATAACCTGTCTGCTCCCAAAGGATACGACCATCGGGCGACAATAAGACGTAAAAGGGTGCGGCATTAAAGTCGTAGTAATGGCTCTTGACACCTCCTTGTTTGAATCTCTTACCGTCGTTCCAGTTCTTCCAGACAATCTTCTTGCTCAATTCATGTCCTTGCCATTCTGAGATCGAATCCAAGTTGATGGAAACGATTTCCAGTTTGCTCTTCATCCGGTCATAGACCTCCTGCAGTTCCGGCTCAGCCTTCCGGCACACGCCACAATGGAGAGTCCAGAAGTTGAGCAGCACATAACGACCATCGGCGAAGGCTTCAAATAGGCGATGTTTGTTGCCTTGCATGTCGAAAAGTTCGGCATCAACGGCTTTCTCTCCCACCTCCAGAATATGCAACGTATCGACTGCTTCCTGTTCTGATTCTATTGGGGAATCTGTCGTGTTTTTGGATGTTTGCGTGCAAGCACAAAAGAGTAATGCACCAGCGATTGAATAAATCGCAACCATAATATCTTTCTTGTTCATAACCTTGTTTATTAGAGTTTAGTATAGAGAACTTAAATCGTATGAGTAAATATATGGATCAGTCTCATCATCGATAAAATCTGAATATAGGTAAAGGGTCTTACCATCCTTGGATAACATAATCTCTTGTCCAAACTTATCAAGATGAATGATGTGTTGCTTGACGCCATCCCAGTCATACACCTCTACTGTATTACCCCACGGAAAGGGGGCCTTCATATCAAATTCCTCCATGATCTCGCCCTTGCTGTTGGAATGCTTATAAAGCAAGTAAATCCTGTCATTATCTGCGCAGCAATGTATGCGCTCGGTTGACAGCGTTTTATCAATCACAGGGATTGGGAGATGGTCAGAATATATATAGTTTAGGATATTTGTTTTATTTCCATCAATAGTAAAGATAAAAGCAAGCTTTCCAGAATCACCCCAATACAGAAATCTGCCTTTTCCATTATCTGCAACACCACCTTCGGTGTACACTGCCCACTTTTCCTCAGTCAAAACCTCTGGCGTACTATCATTGGGCCAATAGTCAAGCGGAGTGACCGTCTGGTTCTTAAAGTTTACGGTTGCGAGCACGTGGCGTAAATCGTCTTCAGGTGCTCCTATCAAGAGAAGAGTAGAATCGGATAATACTACAAATGTAGTACCACCTTGGTAAAAACGAGGCATTTGCCTGAGGTCGTATCTTTCCCATTTTGTCGGATCTTTAAAAGTAGAATGGTTGTCTGTGTGAGGTATCTTCGTCAATGTGGCTAAAGTCGATTCAAAAACAGTTTCATCAATCTCAGGGTGATCAATAACATATATTGCTCCATGATTGTCTTGCGATAGATCCATACAGCCGAACTCGTTTTGCCCATGCCCCTTTACTAATATCTTTTCTGCTTTCTGCCATTCTGTCCTTGTCATTTTACCGGAATAAATACTCCAGTCTTGATCCCGGGCATAGATGTTGTCCCCCAACATCCATTTGGGCCATAATCCCTTATTTATGTCCATTTTTACAAGCTGTCCCTCAAGAGACACCTCAAATTCTGCACCACTTTTGTCTGAACACGACACGAATGATGCCATACTAATAAGAAATAATAAGATTTTCTTGTTCATAGTTCTACGTTTTGTAATGATTGGTTTTTGAATAATCCGATAGCAAAGTTAGGATGAAGATGTGAACCATGCAAGCATTTGAACGGAAAATCGACATAGGTGGTGTTGCATGTTGTTTGGTCCTAATTGTCTGACAATAAGCAGGATGCGTAAATCGTGACGGTGAATAAAGTGACTGAGAGGGACGGGCAAAGAATGCGAAAACCATGAAAAAGACTTGCTCATGTGACGAAATAGCCGTATTTTTGCAGACAAATAACAATCTATATGAAGAGACTATTCATGATACTCGCCGTCGTGGCTATTACGGTTGGATGCACCGGTTGGCGTCACCCGCTGTTGAGGCAGGCCTGGGAAAAGATAGAAACCAAACCGCAAGATGCAAAGACTATTCTGGCAAGGGTAGGGACGGATGCCCTGACAGAGAAGGAACAGGCAGAATACGGACTACTGAGAACGATGGTGGCCTATAAGTTGTCTGAGAAGGTGGAAGACGACTCACTCATATCCGCCAGCATCGCCTATTACAACCAACATGGTGACGATTGGCACCGTGGTCGCGCCTATTATTACCGTGGTGCCATTAGAATGGCCAGGTATGGCATGAATACCGATGCCATTAAGGACTTCAAAATGGCGGAGTTCATTTCGGAGCATGCCGACGACAAGGAGCTGAAGAGTCGGGTCTATGGCATGCTGTATTTTGTCAATGAGATTTTCAATAACCATCCGCAGATCCTGAGGTATGCACATAAGAGACTGGACAGCAGTATCGAACTCAATGACAGCATGAAGATTATCAAGAGTCTTATGGATTGTGCCACGGCTCATGCAGACATCGGACAGAAGGACAGCGCATGTATTTATATAGAGAAGGCAATCAATCCCCAACTGCTTTCATTTGCCCGTGAGACAAAGTTGATGGTTAGTATGGTATCAGAATCCAGTCAGGATGTTGGTTATTCATATCTGTTGTCCGACGTTTATGCAAGGGCTGCATCCATCTATCAGGAGAGAGGGGATATGGGGAAGGCCGTTGCCTATGTGAAGAAATGGGAGGAGACAGAATCCTACGAGAATATTGGCTTCCTGACTCTGGCTCGTATCCGTAAGATCCAAGGGAAATATGAGATGGCTATCCGACTGGCTGAGGTGGAGATGGGAATGGAAGGGAGCGACCAGAAGACGCGTATGGAATGCCTGGATCTTCTTTCCGAGCTATATGAGTTGACGGGCCATCAAGAAAGGGCTTCAGAGGCACGGCAACAAGTAAAAGCGTACAACGACTCCATGAAATACGTGAATCAGACCATGCAGATGGTTGAGTGGCAGCAACGGTTCGACGAGGTGCGACAAACGAAGGAATACTATCGCCGGACGACGAGGATGCAGGCACTGACGATCTTCTTGATCGTTGTGGTGGCGCTGGCCATTACTCTCGGTACATGGTGGCATCGCAGGCGGGTGCACCGCCTGAGTTGCCAGTTGGATGTGGACACGCAACGCATCAGTGAACTGCGCACGAAGATCGAGCAGCAAGAGAGGAGCGGCGAACAGAATGGACAAGAGATGGCGCGGTTGAAGGAAGAGTTGGAGAGTCGTATGGAACGCATCTCGAACACGTTGTTGGTGGGTACACAGATGTTCAACCAGTTGCAGCAACGCCAGAGCATCGCCGACGCCACGGCCAAAGAGCAGCAGTGCTTGGTGGACTATTTCGCCCAACTGCGTCCGAAGCGCTGGCAGGAGTGGGGGCGCAAGTACAGTGGTCTCTCTACGGCACAGTATATCTTCCTCATCATGCAGGACGACCTGCATTACGACGACGAAGCCATCGCTGCCGCTCTGAACGTGAAACGCACGTCGGTCAGAAGCATGCGCTCGAGAATCAAAGGAAGGGAGAAATAAAATAGGGTTCTGAAATTTCAGAACCCTTTCTTTTTCAATTCTTCTGCCATCTCCTGTTGGAGCTTCTTCGCGGCAGCGGCCGCCGCCTCGGCGAAGTCCTCACCGTTGGAGGCATAGATGATACCGCGTGAAGAGTTCACCAGCAGACCACAGTCCTTGGTCATGCCGTATTGGCATACCTCCTGCAGACTGCCACCCTGGGCTCCGACGCCCGGCACGAGCAGGAAGTGGTTGGGCACCACCTTACGGATATCCTCGAACATCCTTCCCTGAGTTGCACCCACGACATACATCATATTCTCGTCGGTGCCCCATTGTTGCGACACCTTCAGCACTTTCTCGAACAGACGTTCCGACTCTTTGTCTTCCGTCAGTTGGAAGTCGTGCGATCCCTTGTTTGATGTCAGCGCCAGCAAGATCACCCACTTGCCTTCGTAACCTAGGAACGGCGATACACTGTCCTCACCCATATAAGGAGCGACGGTCAGAGCATCGACCTGCGACTCACCCTCGAAAAACGTACGGGCATACATGGCCGATGTGTTGCCGATATCTCCGCGCTTGGCGTCGGCGATGATAAAATGATGGGGATAGTTCTCTTTGATGTACTGAACGGTCAACTCGTAGGAGATGATGCCACTGGCGCCCAACGACTCGTAGAAGGCCAGGTTGGGCTTGTAAGCCACACAGTAAGGGGCTGTCGCATCGATGATGAGTTGGTTGAACACGTACAAAGCCACAGCCTCGTCGTAGTCCTCGCCCTCCTGAAGTTTCGCCTTACACTCCTCATGGATAAATGCCGGAATCTTCTTAATGTCCGGATCCAGTCCCACGCAGAGAAAACTCTGTTTCTCCCGTATCTGTTCTATCAGTTCTTGTCTGGTCATATATCTATAACTCTGAATTCTCAACTCTGAACTACAACTCGTTCTCCTTCATGCGCTCCGCATTCTCGGCCACTGTCAGGGCATCGATCATTCCCTGAATGTCACCACCGAGGAATCCTTGCAGGTCGTGGGTGGTATAGCCGATGCGATGATCTGTCACACGACCCTGAGGGAAGTTGTACGTACGGATCTTAGCACTACGGTCACCCGTCGACACCAGACTCTTACGGCGCGATGCAATATCGTCCATGTATTTCTGATGCTCCTTGTCGTAGATGAAGGTGTACAGACGTGAGAGGGCGCGCTCCTTGTTCTTCGGCTGGTCACGCGTCTCCGTACACTCGATGAGTATCTCCTCTGTCTCGCCGGTGTTAGGGTTTTTCCACATATAGCGCAGACGCACACCCGATTCCACCTTGTTCACGTTCTGGCCACCGGCACCCGAGCTACGGAAGGTATCCCATTTGATCTCACCCTCGTTCACGTGTACCTCGAACTTATCTGCTTCGGGCAGCACAGCCACCGTGGCAGCCGAGGTGTGCATACGTCCCTGTGTCTCGGTAGCAGGCACACGTTGTACACGGTGCACGCCTGACTCATATTTCAAGGTGCCATAGACGTCGGCACCTGAGACGGCAAAGTCAATCTCCTTGAAACCGCCGACAGCACCCTCCGACACACTGGTGATCGAGAGCTGCCACCCTTTCGAGTCGCAGTAGCTCTTGTACATCTTGAACAGGTCGCCGGCAAACAGACAAGCCTCGTCGCCGCCCGTTCCTGCACGAATCTCCATCTGTACGTTCTTCGCGTCCTCAGGATCCTTTGGTATGAGGGCGATCTTGATCTCCTCCTCAAGCTTTGGCTGCAGTTCCTCGTTAGCGGCCAACTCCTCGCGTGCCATCTCCTTCATCTCCGGGTCGGTCTCGTTGGCCAGGATATCCTTGGCCTCCTTGATACCGTTCAGGCAGGCGATGTAACGCTTACGGGCATCCATGATGTCGCCCAGATCCTTGTATTCCTTGGTGAGCTTCACGAAACGGTTCTGATCGGCAATTACGTCGGGGTCGGTAATCAGGGTCGATACCTCCTCGAAGCGAGCCTCCAGTCCGTCGAGCTTCTGTAAAATGCTGTTATTCTCCATAATCGCGTGCAAAGGTACCACAAATTCTTGAAAATAAAGAAGAAAGCATGATTTTTCTTCCTCAGCCCGTCTCTGTGGCACCCTTCACACTGCCCTTATTTGTCTTTCTTCGGTTCCGGGAATTTCGGGTGTACCTCATGGAACGAGTCCATCGCCACCACACGACCGTCGACGAACTCCACGATTACCACGTCAAAATCACCATAATTGTCACGCGAGCGGTACTCCCATCGTTCTGTATTACCCTCGAAACTGCGATAGTCGGTCTTGCCGACGACCAGACTGACCTCATCTATGGTCATGCCTGGTTCGATACGACTTGTATAGTTTGCCACACTCTTGTATGACCCACACGCGCTGAGTGTCAGCACTAAAGTGGCAACTGCCACGTTTCTCGTAATTCTGTTCATAATTCTTCGTTGTTTTAAGTTCGTATGGCAAATATAGACCATTGTATGCTCAAAACACAAGGAAATTCCCTAACAAAGAGTAGGGAATTCTCTATATAACGAAAAGATCCCTGAGAGACGGTGCTCTCAGGGATCTCTGGTGTTTATGGTTGGCGTTTAATACTCAAATGTGCCGAACTCGCTCTGGATGGTGAGGCTCTTCTTGCCTTCCTCGATATGACCCACAATCTGGGCGTCGATATTGAACGACTGTGAGATGGCGATGACCTTCTCGGCAACCTCGGCGGGTACGTAGATCTCCATGCGATGACCCATGTTGAACACCTGGTACATCTCGCGCCAGTCGGTGCCTGAACACTCGTGGATGGCACGGAACAGAGGCGGCACGGGGAACATGTTGTCCTTGACGACACGGCAGTTGTCACTGACGAAATGTAGCACTTTGGTCTGGGCACCACCGGTGCAGTGGACCATGCCGTGAATCTGAGGGCGCAACTCGTCGAGCAGCTTCTTGATGACAGGGGCATAGGTGCGGGTGGGCGAGAGGACGAGCTGTCCGGCATCCACGGGCGATCCCTCGACAGCGTCGGTGAGTTTGTACTTACCGCTATATACGAGCTCGTCGGGTACGGCGTGGTCGTAGCTCTCGGGGTAGTTCTCGGCCAGGTATTTGGCGAACACATCGTGACGCGCAGAGGTGAGGCCGTTGGAGCCCATACCGCCGTTGTAGCGCTTCTCATAGGTGGCCTGTCCTGTAGATGACAGACCGACAATGACGTCGCCCGGACGGATGTTCGCATTGTCGATAACATCGCTGCGCTTCATGCGGCAGGTGACGGTGGAGTCGACGATGATGGTGCGCACGAGGTCGCCCACGTCGGCTGTCTCACCACCAGTGGGGTAGATGCCGATACCCATCTCACGCAACTCGGCCAGGAGTTCGTCGGTGCCATTGATGATGGCAGAGATAACCTCGCCGGGGATGAGCATCTTATTACGCCCGATAGTGGAGGATACGAGGATGTTATCGACGGCACCCACACAGAGCAGGTCGTCGGTGTTCATCACGATGGCATCTTGTGCGATGCCCTTCCAGACGGAGAGGTCGCCCGTCTCCTTCCAGTACATGTAGGCCAGTGCCGACTTGGTGCCGGCACCATCGGCATGCATGATGTTACAGTACTCAGGGTCGCCGCCCAGGATGTCGGGAATGATCTTGCAGAAAGCTTGCGGGAAGATTCCCTTGTCAATGTTTTTGATGGCGTTGTGAACGTCTTCTTTGGCGGCACTCACACCGCGCATCATATATCGATTATCACTCATAAGTCTATCAACTATTTTTCTTTTCCATTCCAGAATTCCCACGAGGCGAAGGCCTGCAACAGGAGCATCTCAAGACCGTTCTTCACCTCGGCACCATGCTCGGCACCACGGCGCATGAACAGAGTCATGTCGGGGTTGTAGATGAGGTCGTAGAGGATGGTGTGCTTGTCCATGGCCTCGTAGGGCAGCAACGGGCACTCCTCAGTATGGGGATACATGCCGACAGGGGTACAGTTGACGATGACATTATAGTCTCTAATCACCTCGGGGGTGATGTTCTCGTACTGGATGGTGTCGGGGCGCTCATAGCGGCTGACGAAGACCGGCTCGATGTCGAGCGACCGCAGACCGAAGTTGATGGCCTTAGAGGCTCCGCCTGTGCCCAGGATGAGAGCCTTCTTGTGCCATTTCTTGTCGATCATGGGCTCGATGCTCTGGGTAAAGCCGATGACATCGGAGTTGTAGCCCTTGAGCAGGGTCTTGTTCCCCTCGTGGGTGACACGGATCACGTTGACAGCACCAATGGCCCTCGCCTCAGGACTGATGCTGTCGAGGAAGGGGATGACCTTCTCCTTGTAGGGGATTGTCACGTTCAGCCCTCGCAGGTTCGGATTCTTGTCCAGGATCTCGGGGAGATTGTCGATATTCGGGATCTCGAAGTTCTCGTAACGGGCATCGATGCCCTCATCGGTAAACTTCTGGTTGAAGTAGCTGATGGAGAAGGAGTGTCCCAAAGGATATCCGATTAAACCGTACTTGTCCATAGTCCTTATCTATTTTGTTGCGAAATACATGGTGCAGATACCGAAGGTGAGTCGTCGGAACGAGGCTTCTCGGAAGCCCGCTCCTCGGAGTATCTCTACCATCTGCTCTCCCTGTGGGAAGGCCTCGATGGTACGTGTCAGGTAGCTGTAGGCGCTCTGATCCCTACTGACGAGGCGTCCGTAGACCGGCAGTATCGTGTGGGCGTAGATGTGGAACAGCTGCTTCATGGGGAACGACACCGGACTTGTCAGCTCGACGATGCTCAGGTGACCGCCCTCACGGAGGACACGCCCCATCTCACGGAGCCCCTGGTCGAGGTCGGCGAAGTTGCGTATGCCGAAGGCTGCGGTCACGGCGTCAAACGACGCGTCGGGGTAGGATAGCCGGGTGCAGTCTTCTTTCTCGAAGACGACGGTCTGGTCGAGTCCTGCGGCCTTTACCTTTTGACGACCGATCTCCATCATGCCCTCACTGATGTCGGCACCGACAATCCTGTCGGGCTGGAGCATGCGGGCTGCGAGGATGGCGAAGTCGCCCGTGCCAGTGGCGATGTCGAGCATCGTCTTGGGTGCGAAGGGAGCGAGCTGCCGGATGGCCTTACGGCGCCAACGCTTGTCGATATCCCAGGAGAGACGGTGGTTCAGCTTGTCATAGGTGGGGGCGATGTTGTCGAACATCTGCTCCACCTGTGCGGCCTTCTCACCATCGCCATATGGCTTGATCTTCTCCTGTCGGTATCCCATGGCTCTCTTTGCTTCTTATTTGCTCTTGAAAGCTTTCAACCAGCTGCTGACATTGTTCTCGATGCGGGTAGCGATATCCTCATCGCTTGTCTCGCGCTCGAAACGCTCGCCGACGATATGCTCGTAGAGCTCGATGTATCGCTCAGACACGCTCTCAGCATACTCGTCCGTAATCTCGGGCATCACCTGTCCGGGCTCGTTCATGAAGTCGTGCTCGATGAGCCACTGACGTACGAACTCCTTCGAGAGCTGACGCTGGGGCTCACCCTTAGCCAGTTTCTCCTCATAGCCTTCGGCATAGAAATAACGGCTGGAGTCGGGGGTGTGGATCTCGTCGATGAGGTACACCTTGCCGTTGCGCTTACCGAACTCATACTTCGTGTCGACGAGGATCAGACCGCGCTTGGCGGCAATCTCCTGACCGCGCTTGAAGATCTTACGGGTGTAGTCTTCCATCACGGCATAGTCCTCGGCTGAGACGATACCCTGGGCGATGATCTCCTCCTTGGAGATGTTCATGTCGTGCCCCTCGTCGGCTTTGGTTGTCGGGGTGATGATAGGCTCGGGGAACCGCTCGTTCTCCTTCATGCCGTCGGGCAGCTTCACGCCGCAGAGTTCACGGCAGCCGTTCTTGTACTCACGCCAGGCTGAGCCGGTGAGGATCGAACGGATGATCATCTCCACACGGAAACCCTCACACTTCAGACCGATGGTCACCATCGGATCGGGCGTGGCGAGCTTCCAGTTGGGACAGATGTCGGTCGTGGCGTCAAGGAACTTGGCAGCAATCTGGTTGAGCACCTGACCCTTGAAAGGGATGCCCTTCGGCAGTACGACATCGAATGCCGAGATACGATCGGTGGCCACCATGACCATCAGGTCGTCGTTAATGTTGTACACATCACGAACCTTTCCGTGATAAACGCTCTTCTGTCCTTCAAAATTGAAGTCTGTTCTGGTTAATGCTTTCATCTTTATTCTTTATTTGCACAGAGGTACAAAGTCACAGTGCTGTTATTCTTCTGCTTCCTTGTACCTCTGCGTTTCATTGTTGTTGTTCCTTTCCTTGTCGTACTCCTCGTAGGCGTTGACGATCTTCGTCACAAGTTTATGGCGGACGATGTCCCGGCGGTCGAGGTTCACCACTCCAATGCCCTCTACATTATTTAATATATGCAGTGCCTCGATGAGCCCGCTCTTCTGCGAGTGGGGCAGGTCTATCTGTGTCATGTCGCCTGTGATGATCATCTTCGTGTTCCAACCCATACGGGTGAGGAACATACGGATCTGGGCCGGTGTCGTGTTCTGAGCCTCGTCGAGGATCACCACGGCGTCGCTGAGCGTACGACCACGCATAAAAGCCAATGGTGCGATCTGTATGATGTGCTTCTCCATCATGTCCTGCAGCTTCACCTGTGGCAGCATGTCCTCCAGAGCGTCGTAGAGTGGTTGCAGGTAGGGGTCGATCTTATCCTTCATGTCGCCCGGTAGGAATCCCAGCTTCTCACCGGCCTCGACGGCAGGACGACTCAGGATAATCTTCTTGGCCGTTTTCTCCTTCAGGGCCTTCACGGCCAGGGCGATGGAGAGGTAGGTCTTACCTGTTCCGGCTGGACCGACGGCGAACACCATGTCGTTCTGACTATAGGCTTCGATCAGTCGCTGCTGGTTCTCTGTGCGTGCCTTGATAGGGCGCCCCGACATCGAGTAACATACCACCCCCTCGGGGATATGCTCGCCCGGGCGCTTGCCCTTCACGATATCCAGGATATCCTCGTCTTTCAAAGAGTTGAACTGGAGCACATGGAAGCGCAGTTTCTCGATGCTCTCCTCAAATGCTGCCATCTGTTCCTCGTCGCCGAGCACACGGATCACGTTGTCACGCGCCATGATACGGAGCTTCGGAAATAGAGAGCGCAACATCTGCAGATGTGCGTTGGCAACCCCGAAGAAGATGACGGGATCTATGTCTTCTAATACAATATGCTTCTCTATCAAGTTGACAAATTTATAATTTGGGTGCAAAATTACGAAAAAACGAGAGAAATGCAAAATAAAAGTTTGTTTTCTTTTGCATTCCTTCATTTTCTTTTAGTTACGAGAAAGAAACCGAGCCCTTAGAGCCCCTTGGTAAGGGGCGGCTATAATGCAGGGTTGCACCCTGCAGAGACGTTCTTTTTCTTCGGCGCGAAGAAAAGAACCAAAAGGTTTTGCAGGGTTTCACCCTGCAGGTTCACCAACAACCCCAACCCCTTCTTGTCCTTAAGAAGGGGCTTCGAACCACTCCCCAAACCCCTCGCCAATCATTGGCAAGGGACTTAACCGCTCCTCCTGTCGCTCTTACATTAAGGTACGCTCAGACCATCCGCTCGACCTCTGGTCGCTTATATGAGCGAAGCGAGTCTTAAGAAAGGTCTGGCGTGATTTTTTATCGGCTGGCGCACAGCTGATGGCTCAGCAAATATCGAAAACACTCCGCACGAGGAGGTCTTTAGAGGGTGTCCTATTTTCGGAGCCATATTGAGTCTTGGCTCGAGGAGCGAGCCAAGGAACGAAATACGAAATGCTGTCTGAGCGGAGCGAGTTCTTGGACAAGCCAAGCGAGCAGAGCTCGAGCGCATTGAGTGGCTACTAAAATCGGACAACCGACCTCCGAGCTCAGGACGTTTTCGCACTCTTTCTTTTTGCTTCGGTTTTCTTTCTGGTGACAGAAAGAAAATGAAGAGATGGGATTGAAGGAAAAAAAGTAACTTTGGTACGATGTTACGAAAAATATTTGTATCTTTGCATCGAAAACAGGAAGATCGGATGAAACTAACAAAGAAAAACTATCTGATGGGCTTTATCGCTGTGGTGCTTGTCCTGGCCTGTGTGCGCCGGGGATTCCCTCAGTTGGTCGCCAGTCAGGCCGCGGCGTGCGAGCAAGCCGAGACGGTATGCACGCCTGATACCCTGTCGGTATGGCCTGTGGTCGACGGTCGCTCATCAGCCCATAAGATAACCTCTGTACCCAGCTATTGTGATGCCTTCCCCGACACCAATGCCGTGCAACTGGCGGCTGCGCAACGATGGGGCGTGACTCCGGTGAAGAACCGTGAGGATGCGGAGACACGTAAGCGTGAGCTGGTATATGTTGGTTCCAATCCTTATTATCATGTGGATCCGCTCTATTCGAGCATTCCCTATCTGGTGCCACGGGCTGCCGTGCTCCTGCAGGATATCGGGTCGGCTTTCTTTGACAGTCTTTATGTCAAGGGTATCCCCCTGCATCGGTTGATCGTCACCAGTGTGCTGCGCTCACAGGATGATGTGGTGAAGCTGCGCCGTCGTAATGGTAATGCCACGGAAAACAGCTGTCATCTCTATGGCACCACCTTTGATATCTGTTATAACCGTTATAAGACAGTGGAAGACCCTGCCGGACCGGCACGTCGGCTGGTGCGTAACGATACTTTGAAATGGGTGCTTGCCGAGGTGCTCCGTGATATGCGTGAGCAGAACCGCTGTTATATCAAGTATGAGGTGAAACAGGGATGCTTCCATATGACGGTGAGATAGTTGAGAAACGGAATTAAGAATACAATAACTTAAAACTTAAGATTATGAGATTAGACGGAAGAAGATCAAGCTCAAACGTCGAAGATCGTCGCGGATTGAGCGGTGGTAAGGTTGCTGGTATCGGCGGTATCGGTGCGGTGATTATTGCGGCTTTGTTCGCATGGATCAGTGGAGGCGATCCCGTCTCGGCCGGTCTGCAGGCTTTCCAGCAGCAGATGCAGGCACCCACGGAGACTGTTGGTGAGGAGAGCTTCACCGAAGAGGAACAGGCGTTGGCCGAGGACTGTAAGAAGATCATGGCCTCGACGGAGGACGTGTGGACGAAGGTGTTCGCAGACAACGGGTGGGGCGAGTATCAGTATCCTACACTGGTGCTCTTCTCTAATCAGGTGAATTCCGCCTGTGGCTCGGCCTCGGCTGCTGTAGGACCGTTCTACTGCTCTGGCGACCAGAAGTTGTATGTCGACCTCTCGTTCTTTACAGAGATGAAACGTCAGTTGGGCGTGGAGGGTAACACCTTCGCTTATGCCTATGTGATCGCCCATGAGATCGGTCATCACGTGGAGTATCTGACGGGAATCCTGAATAAGGCGCATCAGGCCATGAGTCAGACCGATAAGGTGAGAGCCAATCAGATCAGCGTGCGCCTGGAGCTGTTGGCCGACTACTATGCCGGCGTGTGGGCCCACTATGAGGATGCCATGAACCACTCGATGGAGTATGGCGACCTGGAGAAGGGCCTGGAGCTGGCCAAGGCCATCGGTGACGACTGGCTACAGAAAAAGGCACAGGGTAGGGCCACACCAGAGTCGTTTACCCATGGCACGAGCGATCAGCGTAAGCGCTGGCTGAAGCGTGGCTACGAGACAGGTGACATGCGCACGACGACCTTCAGCGTACAGAACTATAGCGACCTGTAAAAGACAGGTCAGGCACAAGAGAAGACCAGACAACACCAGTCGTGGTCTTCTTTTTGTTTCTCCAGACGAAGACCGAGTCGCTCTGCTGCCTCTATCAGCATGGGGGCGTCGCTGGTATAGAAACCGCTGAGGATCAGGACGGCATCATCGGTCATCTTCCGACGGAAGGCCGGCAGGTCGGCCAGTAGGATGTTACGATTGATATTGGCGACGACAAGACCGAAGGTCCCCTCGATGGTGTCGAGGATGGTAGCGTCACCCAGCAGGGACGTGAAACGGTCGTCGCAGCGGTTGATGACCGCGTTGTGACGGGCATTGTCGACCGACCATTCGTCGATGTCGTAGCCCACCGCCCGACGGGCACCAAGTTTCAGGGCACAGATGGACAGAATGCCAGTGCCAGTGCCGCAGTCGAGCACCTGTCTCTCCGTCAGATCCATGTCGAGTAGGGTGGCACAGATCATACGGGTGGTCTCGTGGGTACCGGTGCCGAAGGCGAGCTTCGCGTCGATCTCGATGGCGATCTTGCTTGGTATCTCTGGCATATGACGACCGTCATGGATGGTCAGCATCCCCTCACCTCGGGAGGGGGGCAGGGAGAGGTTGATGGGCTCAAAGCCCTCCTGTTCCCACTGCTCGTTCCAGTCGCGATCCTCAGCCTCACGGATCTCATAGTCGATGGTCACTCCCTCGAAGGGGAAGTCGATGAGTGCCGACTTCAGGACGGTCTCGTCGAAGAGTGCTTGTTGTACGTAGCCTTTCAGACCCGTCTCCGTCTCCTCGAACGTCTCGAAACCTGCCTCTCCGGCCATGGCTGCCACGAGGTCGCAGGCATCCGTGGAGTAGGGCGTTATGGTGAATTCTACTTCGTAATACTTCATAAGGATGTTAATTTTTGCGGCAAAATTACAAAAAATAGGGAAAATCCTACCAGAACTTAGGGTTTTTCCCTAAATTTGCACTAAATATTGTTGTATTTTTGCAACGTGAAGAAATGAAAAGGCGCCGATGGTGCCGATCGAAACAATTTTAATAAATAGATAAGGAAATGAAAAAGCTGTTACTGATCTCAATGCTTATCGGAGCCATGTCGCTGCCGGCACTGGCTCAGGTAGATGATCTCTACTATGTTCCCAAGAAGAAGACAGTAGAGAAGGTGACGGACAACTATGGGATGCCGAAGGATACCTATTATTCCGGGAGCGACCGTAGTGTGGATGACTATAACCGCAGGGAGAGCAGTTATGAGGTCATCGGTGACTCTTTGAAGAGTGATGTGATCGATCTCACCGCCGAGCAAGGTGTCTATCCTGACTCACTGGAGGATTTCCAGTTGACGAAGAAGATGACCCGCTTCGACGATTATGAGTTGTCTGACAATGCCGCTTTCTGGGCCGGATATGCTGCCGGGCGCTACGACTGGGGCTGGCACTCACCTTGGTACTATAGCCGTTTCGGTTGGTATGGTGGCTGGTACGATCCATGGTATTCGCCTTGGTATTATCGTAGCTGGTACGGTCTGTATGATCCCTGGTACTATGGCAATTACGGTTGGTACGGTGGTTGGTACGGTGGCTGGTACGATCCTTGGTTCTATGGCTACGGTTGGGGTTATCCCTACTACTGGAACGGTTGGGCTCACAGCTATATCGGTGTAGGACGGAACTATGCTTCCACTCATATCGGCATGGGAACGATTAGGAACGACGGTGCTACACATCGTGCCTACTATAAGGACGGTCGCTGGTCGGTGGAGAACAACAGCAGCCGGATGAACAGCATTCGCCAGCGTGCCGATAGACAAGGCGACGGTCGTAACTATAGCAGTGGTAACAACAAACGGAGTCGTAGTGGTAACTTCAGCGGTTATCGCGGCAATAGTAACAATAACAACAGCAGCAGTAGCCGTAGTAGCAACAGCAGCTTCAGCGGCACACGTAGCTCCTCGTCGAGTAGCGGTAGCTTCAGCGGCGGTGGCGGCGGTAGTAGTCGTAGCGGTGGCGGCGGAGGCGGTCGCAGCGGCGGAAGAAGATAGTTTTCTGGAAGTTGAAAGTTTTAGTTTATAGAGATATGAAGAAGATTTTTATGGCAGCGTTTGTGCTGGCGATGACTGTCCCGGCCGCTGCACAGGATACATATGAGAGCGCCCGCCTGCTGGGCAGTGACCTGAACGGTACGGCACGCTACGTGGGAATGGGTGGTGCGATGGACGCGCTGGGCGCAGACATCTCGACCATGGGTACTAACCCCGCCGGTATCGGATTGTTCCGTCATTCGACGGTGAGCGCGAGCCTCGGTCTCGTGTCGCAGCAGGACGCTCAGAAGTTCGATGGCCTGAACAAGACGAACATGAGCTTCGATCAGTTGGGCTTCGTGTACTCTACACGTATCAGTCGCACCTCGTTCGTGAACGTGGGCTTCAACTACCATAAGAGTAAGAACTTCGATCAGATACTCTCGGCAGCCAACCGTCTGGTGAACTGTTCGCAGAACGGACTGAGCTATCATAAGGACCAGATCGGTTATGTGAATCAGGGCGGTTACTATCTCGACTTCAATACCGACAATGACCTCATCGGCTATGAGAGTCAGACGAGCGACTACCGTGCGCAGACTTTCACACAGGCCGACTACCTGAATGCGAACGTGCTGATGCTCGATCCAGATGATCATAAGATCTATTATAACGATGCTAATGGTTATACCTTCGATCGTGCGCACCGTGGTTGGATCAACGACTATGACGTGAACCTGAGCGGTAACGTCAACGATCGTTTCTACTGGGGCTTCACCATCGGTTTCCACGATGTACGCTACAAGGGTTATAGCGAGTATGGTGAGACACTTGTTGCCGGTGCCGGTAACGAAGAATGCGGTTCGGTAGTCTATGGCGACCAGCGTGACATCAAGGGTACAGGTATCGACCTGAAGGCGGGTATCATCTTCCGTCCTGTCGAGGAGTCGCCCTTCCGTCTGGGTCTCTCCGTGGCCACCCCGACCTGGTACGACCTGACGACGAGCAACGAGACGTATATGTTGAATAACTCAAGATTCGGTCAGTGGGATAATGGTCGCAGTGGTGAGAGCTACGATTTCCACTTTAACACCCCGTGGAAGTTCGGTCTGAGTATGGGTCATGTCATCGGCGGTCAGGTGGCTATCGGTGCCGGTTATGAGTACACAGACTATAGCGCCAGTCAGAACCGTATCAATTCGGGCAACTATGATTACTACGGTGAAGAGGATTCGTATACCGACGAGATCATGAAGGTGAACACGGAGCGCTCATTGAAGGGCGTGTCGACCTTCAAGGTCGGTATGGAGATCAAACCGGATCCGACGGTAGCCCTGCGCATTGGTTACAACTATGTGACGGCTGGCTATGAGAAGGACGGTGTGCGCGACACGAAGATCAATTCTCCGGGTGTGGCTTATGCCTCGACGACCGACTATACCAACTGGAAGGATACACATCGGCTGACCCTCGGTATGGGATATCGACTGAATGCCTGGAATGTGGATCTGGCTTATCAGTACAGTGCCACCAACGGTGATTTCCATCCGTTCCAGGAGTATCCTGCTGATCCTACCAGCAACTATGCCGGGCAGCGTGTGTTCGACTCGAAGGTGAGCAACAAGCGTCACCAGCTACTGCTGACAGTGGGATATACGTTCTAGCTGAAAATAACCTGAATATAAATGCAGCCTTATACAAATAAGGTTGCATTTTTTTGTTTATTCGATTGAAATGTCGTACCTTTGCGAAAATTTATTCAAAAACCGAAAACAGATATGAAAAGACTTTTGTTGGGAGACGAGGCGATAGCTCAGGGTGCCATCGACGCAGGCCTGAGTGGCGTATATGCCTACCCGGGAACGCCGTCAACGGAGATCACGGAGTATATCCAGGAGTCGCCCATTGCTAAAGAGAGAAACATCCATCGCCGCTGGTCAACGAACGAGAAGACGGCCATGGAGGCAGCACTCGGTATGTCGTATATGGGCAAGCGTGCGCTGGTGTGTATGAAACATGTGGGACTGAACGTCTGTGCAGACCCGTTTGTGAACTCCGCAATGACGGGTACGAACGGTGGTCTGATCGTGTTGGTGGCCGATGACCCTTCCATGCACTCCTCACAGGATGAGCAGGACAGTCGTTTCTACGCTAAGTTCGCTATGATCCCTACCTTGGAACCGAGCTCGCAGCAGGAGGCCTACGACATGATGGGCGAGGCTTTCGATCTCTCTGAGCAACTGCATCTGCCTATCCTGATGCGTGTCACCACCCGTATGGCACATAGTCGTGCTGTCGTAGAGGTGAAGGATAGTCCCCGTGAGCAGAATGCCCTCAACTACGATGCTCAGGCTTCCAACTGGGTGTTGCTGCCTGCCTTTGCCCGTAAGCGTAATATCGTGGTAACCGGTCAGCAGCCCTTGCTCGAGCAGATGGCCGTGGACAGCAAATACAACAAGTATATCGACGGTCCCGATCATAAGATGGGTGTGATCGCCAGTGGCATCGCCTATAACTACCTGATGGAGTGCTATCCTGACGGATGTCCTTTCCCTGTACTGAAGATCTCGCAGTATCCGATTCCGAAGAAACTGATCCGTCGCATGACCGACGATTGTGAGTTTGTGCTGATTGCCGAGGAGGGTCAGCCGTTCATTGAGGATCAGGTACGTGGTGTGATGCCGGGTAATGCCGTCATCAAGGGTCGTCTGACGGGTGAGCTGCCGCGCACGGGTGAGTTGAACCCCGACTTCCTGAAGAAGGCGCTGGGCATCGAGAGCAGTGAGAGCTATGCTCCCTGTGAGGATGTGACACCGCGCCCGCCCGCACTCTGTCAGGGATGCGGACACCGTGATGTCTATACGGCACTGAACGAGGTACTGAGGGAGTATCCCAATGCCCGAGTGTTCGGTGATATCGGTTGTTATACACTCGGTTTCCTGCCGCCCTACAAGGCTATCCACTCGTGTGTGGACATGGGTGCCTCGATCACGATGGCCAAGGGTGCCTCGGATGCCGGTCAGTGGCCTGCCGTCGCCATCATCGGTGACTCGACCTTCACCCACAGTGGCATGACGGGCCTGTTGGATGCTATCAACGAGAATGCTGATATTACTGTGATCATCAGTGACAACCTGACCACTGCCATGACGGGCGGTCAGGATTCTGCTGGTACCAATAAGTTTGAGGCTATCTGCAAGGGTCTCGGTCTCTCGGAGGATCACCTGAAGGTGGTGAACCCCATCCCCAAGAACATGCCTGAGATTACGGCCGCTATCCGCGAGGAGATCAACTACCACGGTGTGAGTGTGATCATCCCGCGTCGTGAGTGCATGCAGACCTTGCAGCGTCACCTGAAGCAGAAGAGAGCAGCCGAGAAAAAATAAAAGGTAAACAAGTAAAAAGGTAAAAGAATGAAAACAGATATAATTCTTTGCGGTGTAGGAGGACAGGGTATCCTCTCTATCGCCACCATTATCGGTGAGGCTGCCATGAAGGAGAACCTCTATATCAAGCAGGCCGAGGTACATGGCATGTCGCAGCGCGGCGGTGATGTGCAGTCGAACCTGCGCATATCGAGCAGTCCTATTAACAGCGATCTGATTCCGCTCGGAGGGGCTGACGTCATCATCTCTATGGAACCCATGGAGGCGCTGCGCTATCTGCCGTTCTTGGCCAAAGACGGTTGGATCATCACCTCGAGCGCTCCTTTTGTGAATATTCCCAACTATCCTGATATCGAGACGATAAAGAAAGACCTAACTGGTATCAAGAACGTGATCGTGCTGGATATTGAACAGGCAGCAAAGGATAATGGCGTGCCCCGTTCGGCCAATGTGATTCTGCTCGGTGCCGCTCAGAAGGCGCTGGGTATCGAGTACGATAAGCTCGAGGATGCCATCCGTCGTGTCTTCGGACGTAAGGGTGAGGCCATCGTCGAGGCGAACATCAAGGCGCTCGCCATCGGCCGCGAGGCGCAGAAGTAGGTAAGAGTTAAAAGTTAAAAGGTAAGAGTTAAGAATTAAGAAATAAGAGTTATGAATACTCCGATTAAAAAGGAGATTGTCGACGGACTGGTGGCTGAGTTGGGCATCAAGGACTTTGCCAAGGCAACCATCCGTGAGGTGAAGCAGGTAGCAGCGAAGGCTGAGAAAGCCTCTGGCGTTGAGTTTATCAAGATGGAGATGGGTATTCCCGGACTGCCTGCTGCACAGGTGGGCGTGGAAGCCCAGATCAAAGCCCTTGAGGGCGGTATTGCCCACTCATATCCTGATATCCAGGGCGCACCGGTACTGAAGGAGGCTGCCTCGCAGTTTGTCAAGGCATTCATTGGTGTGGACATCAAACCGGAAGGTTGTGTGCCTGTCAGTGGTTCGATGCAGGGCACCTTTGCCAGTTTCCTCACCTGTTCGCAGTGTGACAGGAAGAAAGACACGGTGCTGTTCATCGACCCAGGCTTCCCTGTGCAGAAGATGCAGCTGCAGGTCATGGGAGTGAAGTATGAGACCTTCGACGTGTACGACTACCGTGGTGATAAGCTTGGCGCTAAGTTGGAGAGCTATCTCTCAAAGGGAAATATCTGTGCCATCGTCTATTCCAATCCTAACAACCCCTCGTGGATCTGTCTGCGTGAGGAGGAGCTGAAGGTGATAGGTGAGCTGGCCACACGCTATGATGCTGTGGTGATGGAGGATCTGGCCTATTTTGCCATGGACTTCCGCAAGGACCTCTCTACACCGTTCCAGCCGCCTTATCAGGCAACGGTGGCCCGTTATACGGACAACTATATGTTACTCATCAGCGGTTCGAAGGCGTTTAGCTATGCCGGAGAGCGTATCGGTGTGACCTGTATCTCTGATAAGCTGTTCCATCGTCATTTCGACGATCTGTCAGAGCGTTATCAGGGACTGCCGTTCGGTCCGGTGTTCTCTACCCGTATGCTCTATGCGCTGAGCTCTGGTACGAGTCACAGTGCGCAGTATGCCATGGCAGCCATGCTGACGGCAGCCTATGAGGGTAAGTACGACTTCCGCAAGGAGATCAGTGTCTATGGTGAGCGTGCCAAGAAGCTGAAGGAGATCTTCTGTCGCCATCGCTTCTATGTGGTCTACGACAAGGACCTCGACGAACCCATTGCCGATGGTTTCTATTTCACGATCGGTTATCCCGGTATGACGAGTGGGGAGCTGGCTCACGAACTGATGTACTATGGTGTGTCGGCCATCTGTCTCATCACCTGTGGCTCAGAACAGGAAGGCTTGCGTGTGTGTACCTCGTTCATCGAGGACCATCAGTATGAGATGCTTGAAGAGCGTATGAAGATATTCGAGGAGAACAACCCTCGGTAACGTCTATGCTAATAGATAAAGAAAGTCCCCTGCAGAATCGTCTGTAGGGGACTTCTTTTGTTATCTGATCGTTTGGATTACTTTTTCTTGTCAGGGGCTGCCTTGGCTTTCGACTTCTTATCCTTGGCCTTTTTCTCTTTCTGTTTCTTAGCCTTGACAGACTGCTGGCTCACCTGTTCGGAGTCGCTCATGTCGACAGCCTCAAAACGGAAGTCTTCGGCAGAGAGGAAGCGCACATCGAACTTTCCGGCTTTCTTCTCTATATATTGCTTCTTCATTTTCGCATATTTCTTCTCGACATCCTTGCGCTTCAGAGAACTGACTACGACACAGGTGCGACGGGCCATGCCGAGCTTCGTGGTGAAATACTCGCGAAGCTGATAGGAGTATTGGTTACGGCCAGCCAGGAAATGGCTTCTGCCGTTGGTCCATACGCTGTCTACCTCTTGGATATCGGTGAAATAGACGATGGAGTCGTTGAATGAGGCAGAAAAGCCGAACATATATGCTTTGGATGCCTGTGTGCTCTTAGCAGAGAGCGGCAGGGTAGAGGCTGTCAGGAGTGCTACAGCCAGTGTGATGTGTTTGAAAAATCTCATTATCCTAAATACGTTTTTAAAATCTTGTTCTTGGTGCAGTTCCTGAGCTTGCGGATGGCTTTCTCCTTGATCTGACGGACACGCTCTCTGGTGAGTCCGAATTTCGTGCCGATCTCCTCGAGTGTCAGTTCCTGACGGTTGATACCGTATGAGGCCTCGATCACGTTACGCTCCCGTTCGTTGAGCACGTTCAGCGCGTTCTGTATCTCCGATCTCAGCGACTCCTCTACCAGCGTGATGTCGGCCATAGGAGCGTCGTTGTTGGGCATCACGTCGAGTAGACTGTTGTCTTCACCGTCAACGAATGGTGCATCCATGGAGATATGGTGGCCGTTGATATTCATGGCCTCGTCGATCTTATCTTCCGGCAGGTCCACCTTCTCGGCTATCTCCTCGAGTGATGGCCGGCGCTCGTTGAGCTGCTCGAACCGGTTGATCTCTCGGTTGATCTTATTGACCGAGCCCACCTGGTTCAGGGGGAGACGGACGATACGGCTCTGTTCCGAGATGGCCTGCAGGATGCTCTGGCGGATCCACCATACGGCATAGGAGATAAACTTGAAACCACGTGTCTCGTCAAATCGCTCGGCGGCCTTCAGCAGACCGAGGTTGCCCTCATTGATGAGGTCGGGCAGACTGAGCCCTTGGTTCTGGTATTGCTTGGCCACAGAGACCACGAACCTTAGGTTGGCTCTTGTCAACCGCTCCAGCGCCTTCTGATCTCCTTTCTTGATGCGCTGTGCGAGTTCAACTTCCTCCTCAGCCGAGATCATCTCCTCCTTACCGATTTCCTGTAGATATTTCTCTAAAGAGGCACTCTCTCGGTTGGTAATAGATTTAGTAATTTTTAGTTGTCTCATCGTGGTTTCGTTTTTAGCTGTTCTGCAAAAGTATGTGTTTTTTCCGAGACAACCAAAAAAAAGTCACGAATTTTGATGTTCGTGACTTTTTTTCTTCTATTTTAGCTTAATCGTTTTCTAGAGGAACTGCAAAGTAGCCTTTCTTTCCAGTGGTATAGATTCCCTGGATGTAAAGCACCGGCTCCTTGCTGGTAGAGGCCTCCCTGACAGCTTCCTGAAGGTCGGCTATTGTCTTGATGCTCTGGTCGTTGACCTTCTGGATGATGAAGCCCTTCGGAACACCGGCGTCTTTCAGTTTACCACCGTTGACCTTGATGACCTCCAGGCCGTAGCCGATATTCAACTGCTCTTTCTGAGCGTCGGTGATAGGATGGAATGTGCCACCGAGCACGTCAAGGTCGGCATTCTTTACCACCTTGGTATTGCCCTGCTCGTTCTTCAACGTCAGCGTCACGGTCTTGGTTTTCTTGTCGCGGATATACTTCACGGTAATCTTGTCGCCTGGGCGCTTTTGAGCGAGGATACCCTGCAGCTCACCCATCGTGGCCACCTTCTTACCATCGACTTCTGTAATAACGTCTTCAGGTTTGAGGTCTGCATCTGCTGCTGCACCATCCTCCACGACTTTATCGATTCGTACACCTTCCATCGTGCCGTAGTCTTTCACGTCCTTATCCTGATCCTTCATGGCATCTATATAATCCTTCAGACTACCACCCTGAATACCGATCATGGCGCGCTGATAGGTGCCGTACTTCTTAAAGTCCTCAATGGCCTTGCTGACGATGGTGGTGGGGATAGCAAAGCCGTAGCCGATGTTCGAACCAGTGGGCGAAGCCAGCATGGCGTTGATGCCGATGAGTTCGCCACGGGTGTTCACCAGTGCACCACCAGAGTTACCCTGGTTGATGGCTGCGTCGGTCTGAATCATCGAACTGACACCTGAGCCCATAGAACGGGCCTTAGCACTTACGATGCCAGCAGTAACGGTGTTGTTCAGGCCCAGAGGGTTACCCACGGCCAGCACCCATTCACCTACACGAACATCGTCGCTATTGGCAATCACGATGGCGGGCAGGTTCTTGGCGTCTATCTTGATCAGTGCCAGGTCGGTGGTCTTGTCGGCACCGATGATGCGTGCGGAATATTCCTTGTTATCGTTCAGACTGACGGTCAGCTCGTCGGCACCGTCGACCACATGGTTGTTGGTCACGATAAAACCGTCGGCAGAGATGATGACACCCGAGCCGGCAGCAGCGCGCTTAGGTGTCTGTACCTGACGCTGGCGTCTTCCGTTGTTTCCTTGTCCCTGTCCACGTCCGAAGAACCCGCCAAAGGGGTCAGAGAAGAACTCCTCGAAGGGATCGCTGTATTCGACGGTCTGCACTTTCGAGTTCTGGATCGACTTGATGTAAACGACTGACGGCAGCGCTTTTTCTGCAGCATATGTCAGATCGACAGGCTGACCGGCAGGAGCGGAGCTAATGACTGGGTTGGGAGCAGAGGCAGTAGCTGCATTGGTCTTGTTGAATGCTGCTACAGAAAGTACCAAAGCAACAGCGCACATAGCGGGTGTTGCTACATTCACAATTTTCTTCATATTTTCATTCATTTTATTATAACTTTAGATTCTACTTCTGCAGCTTATGGATGCTGACTTAACTCTTTCGAGTTTTCAAGGTGCAAATATAGGCGCAAAATATCGTAAACTGACAGAATGTCGCAAATATTTGTCCCATTTTAACACTTCCTTTCCGATACTTAACGGCTCTTTGCGTTTAACACAAGAATCTTAAATTTCTGACAATTTTAGTATTTATTATGCTGCTTAATTAAGAATAATGAATTAAGGCGGCCCCTGAGCCTGTCGAAGGGCCAAGCGAAGCATCCCCCCGCGGCCCCTGAGCCTGTCGCGCTCGAGCTCTGCTCGCTTGCTACCGACGGGACGCAAGAAGGGACTATCACGATATATCTTTACAAACGCCCTCTCATAACTCGCATGAAGGTCAGGAACGTTGGAGTGAGCCCCATACACGCAAGTTTTGAATGCTTTTTATATCTGCCTGATAAAAAGCAAGTTAAGTCTATGTGCGAACGGGGTGGTATCTTTCGTTCAAAGAGATAGGCCCTATGAGTCATTCAGATAGGCTCTACGAGCGAAAGAGATAATCCCTTATAGGGTATAGGGATTATCTCCTTGACTGTAAGAAGCCACCCCTACCCAAAGTAGTCCCTATCTCCACTCCGAACAGGCCCAAAAAGGCATAAAAGTCCCCCTTATTTTTTCTAGTTCGCAACTTCAGGCGAACACTTTTTTAGGCACTTTTTCATGACAATTGTTTCCCTATTTGTGGTTCCTTTACCTTCCAACTTTTATCTACGAAAGAACAATCCCACACCACCAAGGAATTTATGAGGTGGTGTGGGAATGATTCTAGTCAGAGGAACTATTGAACAGAGTCCTTGACAATCTTCTTGGTCTTTTGATACTTCAATTGCTCCGGATGATCTTTCAGGTAATCAAGTATCATCTCTTTCAGCCGAAAAGAATCAAATAAATTATGGTTTAGGGTATACTGTATCATCACTTAGTCGATATTCTATCAGACCTTCTTTCTTGCTCCATTTGAAATATTCAAAATCATCAGTTGTAGGCCCTTTATCACCATATTTGGAATTCGAATCATCTATGATCACGGTATCTTTAATGGATGATCCTTGTTCATTCAAATTCCTATAATCATTCTCAATACCAAAGCAATATCTCTCTCCTATATGGAAACTAGCATATATTCCATTATGCGAATTCTTTGTGATAGAAATCCATATTGTATGTTTTGTCGAATTGTGGATAAAAAAGCCTTCATAATATGCAATAGCATTATAATCTCCAAACATTTCCTGCCCTTCATTCTCAAGGAAAGGGTTCTTCTTGTCATAGATTTCTTTTTTATTCATGCACAACAAGTCAACTCCACTAGATGTTTCCAATCTGATAGTATCACCTATTGGATACGCGCTGATCCATTGTAAATCATCTCCTTCGAAGTGATACATATTCTTGTAAACACAAGAACTCACTAACAAACAACACGTCAATAGAATAAGTAACTGTTTCATGCAATATCTTCTGCATGCAGAAGGCTTATTAGGGGATTCTGTTTAAAAGTATATCATATGCTCATTCAATATGATGACATCATAAGGGTATGATATCCTTTTGATTCCCAACTTTGAATCTATACCAGGACAAAACCTAACGACATCCTCATTCTTATATATTCGAATATGCCTATTGAAGTCTATAGAAGAGATGTATCCTCCTTCACCAACTCTTGATTCTTTGTATATTACAACCTTAAAAGAATTACCAGGTTCAATACATTTAACAAATAGCCTCATAGACATCGGCATACACCACAAACATCCTTCCATGTTCGCATCTGTGGCAATATCGAATAAAGAGAAATCGGCCTCCCGCTTCATGAGGTGCCTTTTTATTTCATATGCATCATCCCTATCATTATTGGGTTCATCAAACCAGATCCAAAGATTTTCACTTTCGCTATTAATGATAGAAACTATTACCTGGTTTATCTGCCTTTCGTCTTTCTCAATGGCTACCGTGTCCGTCTTCAATTCATATGCGAATGCTGATATCTGATTAATAATAATCAGGAATGTCACACACAAGTTTTTTTTCATCTTCTTATTTTTTAAAATATGAAACAGTTTCTTTTCTAGCCCTAAAAATATGCTGTCTTAATAATATATTTGTATCAGTGCTTCCTATATATTGATGCCCCGCAACAGTCCTGTTTCTATATTTATGATATAAGTATCCATGTCCATATAGTTCATGGCTTAGAGCTTCTGCTTTTCCTATCTCACTCAATGAAGGATGAATAAATACATGAGCAGCATTATCTACAGAATTCACACCACTACTTCCATTTCCAGGTAAGAGCGTCGTCCCATATTTCCCACTTTCTCCAGTAGTTAGTCCTGATGGGGAAGAGAATTCATTATCAACAAAAGAATCGTCTGGTTCACAATACGATAATTTTCCATTATCTCCGGATGCTCCTTGTTCATTCATATAGTCTGTATATTTCTCTTGTATATTAACATTGAAGACTAAATCAGAACCTGTTAAATCCATCAAGCATATATAGTTTTCACTATCACTATCATGAGCCTTCATTATATCATAATCAAGATTTCCATTTTTATCCAATATTACGTACTGCCTATCAGCAGGATGAAGCGTATTGAGTATTGTAATATATGCCACACTATCAGCAGGATGTACATCTCTTCCACTAGGATCCACAAACCTCACCGGATTATTGGCACAATACGCATACGGACTAACGCCGTAGTATTTCTCGCAGAGGGGGTCAATACGATCCCATCTTGCGAGGACGGGGTAGTGTTGGCGGGCGCCGTAATCGTAGGTGTTCAGGCCGAACGTGCCGTCGAACTCCTTGCCGTTGTACTTATACTGCTGGAAGTCGCGGTTCCATATCATCGCCTTCAGCGTGTCCACGAGCTGGCCGCCGAAGGGGTAGTAGTTCACGCGCTGCTTCATCGCGCCCGTCGAGGTCACCGTCTCACGGACCGTGCCCAGATGGTCCCTGTTCTGGTAGTAGAACGTGAACTTGTCCGTCGTGCCGCTCTTTTGTAATCCCATGCGATTTATAGTTGATAACCAACGGCAAATATAGTAAATAATTGGGAATATTCATGAGTTATTTCCAAAATATTTTGTCCGACAGCATCTCTGGTAAAACAAGTGACCCCGAAGCGCCTACAATCAGGACACTTCGGGGTCACCTCTATTACAGGTAAACAATCTTTATCTATATCGTCAGCGAAGTCAATTTGCAGAGGGTATCCATCGTATATCCACCTGCTCGCCTATCTCAATATTCAAAGACATGCTCATTCTGCTTGTTTCCTGATGAACGATGTCTGTTTTGTCTCTTTTCTGATATAACAATATTCCTCAGAAAATAAACAATCTTCTACGCCACGACCATAGTAACAAATTTTTACCTTATAAAGACAATCATTCAGATATTCGAAAACAACCGTCTTATTGGTTTTCTCACCAACAAACAACAATTTAATTAGACAGCCGTCTTTGATAATTGCCTTAACAGATTCAAGTTTCTCTGTATTATATGTTTGAAACAAGCCATACAATTGGCATTGTGCATCCAGTTTTTTATACTCTATACTATATTCTGAAGCCTCTTCTGTAATGATTCTGTTTTGAGACAATCGGACACTGTCTAATGCCATCTCACAGTCAATCGATGCCAATGACCATAAGACATCTTCTAATAATACATGCGATTCTACCGTGCTATATATAAGGTTCTGACTCAATGATTTATCAAAGTAAGAATTGTAATACTTTTGAAACGCGAATGGATCTTCATCCACATACTCATTCCCCAAAAAGTGAAAACACTTTATTCCGCCATCATACATGATAGAATCTTTTGTGTCACTTAGATTATAAGCAACAATACTTTTTAATTCTCCATTTTCATAATTCCTTTCCTCTATAAGACTTCCATTATATAAAACCCGATAACAGTTACTACCCGAGCAGGAAATGTTTACGAAGAAAAAGAAAAAAATAATCCACACATTTTTCATTTTGTTTCCTTCCAAAAAATTGTTAAACCATATTGCGCAGTTGATTGAAGCCGTATTCTACCTTTATTCTTCATTCCTCCATAATTAGATGTTGCGCTCTTCTCTTGCGGAACTGTAAATTTGCCTATCCCAAATTTATTCTCAACGGCAGTTTTCCATGATGAGTAATCCTCATCAGACATAGACCATCCCATCGTGTTCATTTTAAACATAAAACGTCCATTAGATGGTTTGTCCATATATTGTAATGGAACCATTGCCTGCTCCGCGCCATCCCACTGAGTTGCACCGTTGCTATAATCGGTCCCTCCTTGTAAAGCATTTATCAAAGCTGCGTTAGCCATTTGCATACTTTTTGTTTGCTTACTCAATGATGTGGATCTAAATGCTTTGGCTAAAGATGCTCCTTGTCCAAACGCCTTGTTATTACGTAAATGAACACTGGCAATGGAACACATCTCTTTAGGATCTGCAATACCATAACCTATGGAACTCTCAGCATATATAGTACTCGCTTTATTTTGAAACTCTGTTGCCGTAATTGGTTTTCCATTGAGCATCAGCTGATTCTCACCGACAAAAACATATTCTGTTTTTTTATCATCCTTATACAGGAATCTGCCATCTGGTGAATAATATTCATCCATCCCATCCGGATCGATTTTGTTCACGGGGGCATCTCCACAATACGCATACGGACTAATGCCATAGTACTTCTCGCAATGTGGATCGATCCTATCCCATCTTGCCAATATCGGGTCGTGCTGGCGGGCACCGTAGTCGTAGGTGTTCAGGCCATACATGTTGTCGAACTCCTTGCCGTTGTACTTGTACTGCTGGAAATTGGGGCTCAAGACCATCGCCTTCAGGGTATCCACGAGCTGGCCGCCGAAAGGGTAGTAGTTCACACGCTGCTTCATCGCGCCCGACGAGGTCACCGTCTCACGCACCGTGCCCAGATGGTCCTTGTTCTGGTAGTAGAACGTGAACTTGTCCGTCGTGCCGCTCTTTTGTAATCCCATGCGATTTATAGTTGATAACCAACGGCAAATATAGCAAATAATTGGGAATATTCATGGGTTATTTCCAAAATATTATTACCAATTCTCATACTATATATCCTCTGACAGTACTATTACTTGACATTTGTTCGTATTATTATGAATCGTGTACTCAATATTACACAAAGTATCCAATTTCGTTTCGTTATAAATATAATGTTACCTTCTTTATTTCCTGGTACGGTCGGTCTCATGATAGGGATGGTTGCCGCAGTACGTCACCTTTCTATTTCATTCGATTCATGTTCAAAATCATACCCTCCAATGAGACCAAGTAATAAAATTGTTTCTTTCTCATCTAATTCTTTTGTGAGAATATAGAAAGGAAAATCTTCTGCTATGTTTTTGGAGTATTTTATCTCCTTATAGACCTTGTAAACTTCATCCATGGATTTGCTAAATAACAGAGATCTAACAAAGTCGTCTTTGTTGACAAATTCTATGTTCTTTTCATCATCTGTAGTTTGATGCTCATCTAACAGATAATTAAAACATATCAAGCATGCTTCTTTTAGGAATGCTTCATCTATATTCTTTTTTTTGGCAAATCTACAGATTTCTGCTACTATCCCTCCATGATTGAGACTTTTAACAATATATACTTCAGAATGATAAATAATTAAAAGATGGGTATGACTATGAGAGGAAAGCATCTTAAAAGAATATATGCCATCAGGATTCTCTTTGTCTTCATTTATTCCTTTCCCATACAAAAAATATATACAATAGTCTATATTAATAGATTTGTAAAAGTTTTGTATGGAATCCTGAACATAAATAGGTAAAATCCTATCTGTTTTGTTCCAATTTAGTTCTGTTTCATTTCGTTTGGCAAATCCAATTTCAAATGAAAACAAGATCGAAGCGATGATTATATAGCAAAATTTATTGATTTCCATCTTTTATATTTTTTAATTCGTCTCTAAATTGCTGTTCTATTTCTCGAGGCTTCTTCTCGGCTTCTTGTTTTGATCTAGGCTTTCCATTGTTCGCACTTGAGATATCTTTATTTATTTCTTCCTCATCAGAAGCATGTACACTTTCATGTGCAGCTTCGGCTCCAACAGCCTCTGTTAATGTCAATCCGCAGTTTTGGCTGAAATTCCATCCGAGAGATTCTTTGTCCAGTAGGCGTAAGCATCATTCCTTGGTACACCATTTTCTCATTTTCTGATGCATGCCTGGAGACACATATTTTTTTAGATGCACTTATGTAAAATATACTCACCCCTTTAGAGTTGACAACTTTTCTTCCATCCGGATCAATAAACTTCACAGGATTATTATTTGCATACGCATAGGGACTGACGCCGTAGTATTTCTCGCAGAGGGGATCTATTCTATCCCATCTTGCGAGGACGGGGTAGTGCTGTCTGGCGCCGTAGTCGTAGGTGTTCAGGCCGAACGTGCCGTCGAACTCCTTGCCGTTGTATTTGTAGGGCTGGGCGTCACGGTTCAGCACCATTGCCTTCAGCGTGTCCACGAGCTGGCCGCCGAAGGGGTAGTAGTTCACGCGCTGCTTCATCGCGCCCGTCGAGGTCACCGTCTCACGCACCGTTCCCAGGTGGTCCCTGTTCTGGTAGTAGAACGTGAACTTGTCCGTCGTGCCGCTGGCCGTCGCCTGGGCGTAGCCGCCGTCGAAGAGGTACTTGTCGATCTTGCCGTTCCTCACCACCAGGCTGCCGCCCAGCAGGTAGTCCGTCGAGTCCGTGCTCTGGATCTCCGACGCCTTCAGCTCCACCTGCTGCCCGATCGCACGGCAGATGTTCGCCTTGGCCGTGTAGTGCACCATGCGCAGCTTCTGGCCCGTCGCACTGTAGACGTACTTCGTGATGCTGCCGTTGGTGAAGTAGATCTTCTGGGGGTTGCCGTTCAGGTCGTAGGTATAGCTATCGCTTATCATCTTCCAAGCCATATGGTTGATATCGAGGGCAAATATAGGCAATTTGTCTGAAACTGCTATTTCCTTTACTTCAGATTTATGCGCGAGATTCTTTAATATAGATAATACACATACGTTTCGTAAACGCTATCAGCATCAGTTTCCTTAAAAGTGTATCTTACATATTTCTCTCGTTTCAGGAACTCATTCCTGATCTTCTTCAAAATCCTTTTCGGAAGCGGACATTCGTCCCATGGCGTATCATTCTCCAATTTGTAATTCATATTCGAATAGATCTCTCGGCGGGCTTGTAACATGTTATTTACAATAATACGAGTTATTCCTACGGAATCGACTCTCTTGTATTGATCCTTTGGATGATTGTCTTTCGCAAAAACGATCTTCCCCATAACAGCCACTCTATAGTGTGACATTGTATCATACTTGATATCGTAATCAAAAAGAGGCTCAGAGATAGTACCACATGAAACACAATCTCCTTCTATATAACTTGTTCTGAAAGAAACAGAATCCAAAGAGACATCGGGTATGTCTTTCGTACTTACTGTACCAAAGAACTTCTCACATGACATGGATGTGCCACAACTCACCAACAAACAACACGTCAATAGAATAAGTAACTGTTTCATGCAATATCTTATGCAGGTAGAAAGCTTTATATCGAGGGCAAATATAGGCAATTTGTTTGAAACGGACAAATCTGTGAGGTAATTTGTGGGTTGGATCGCGAAAATACTCTGTCTCGGCAAAAAAAGAAACGAGTTTCTTTGTTTTGCGCTTGACTTTTCGTAATTTTGCAGCCGAAAGCACTGCCACGGTCTGTCGCTGGTGTCTTTGACACGAGAGGAAAGTCCGGGCAGCACAGGGCGCTCCACTTCTGAAAATGGAAGCTATTGGTGACAGTAGGTGAGGGCAGAAGAAAATAACCGCCTGTACTCCTGATGGAGCAGGTAAGGGTGAGAAGGTGGTGTAAGAGACCACCAGCCAATGGGTGATCATTGGGCTGTGCCTGCTGGAGGCTGCAAGTTCGCGTATACCATCGTCTGAGGGTTGCCCGCCCGACGGCTTCGGCTACGGTGGAGGGTAGAACGCTTGAGCCATGGGGTGACTCATGGACTAGATAAATGACAGACACCGGTGCCTGCATCGGTACAGAACCCGGCTTATAGGGGCAGTGCTTTCTTTTTTGTTTAAATCAGAAATCTTTATCTAACAGGATACCACCTTCGGCCTTGAGTGCTTTCAGGTGAAGGCGACCATCTCTCTTAGACAGCACGAACACGGTGGCTATGCTGGGTTCTTCTCCACCAGCGATGACGACAGGAAAAGGATGAACACCTTTCTCTGGCGGTAGGTAGGCATACTCATGCAGATCGGCATTGAGGCAGATGTTGAAAGGCGCATTCGTCAGTAGTCGTCCCCACACATCATGGAGCGGGTCGCATCCCTCATAGCCGTAAAGGGGCACATGGTGGATGAGAACACGATGTTGTGCGTTCTTAAACGGTGCGGAGCATAACTCACTCTTCAGAAATCCACCCACTTGCTCACGGAACAAATCATTACGGTTCAGATGGGCAAACTGCGGGTTGTCATCACTGCGTGTCTCGCCGAAGTCTAACATTACAAAACGGGTATTACCCCAATTGAAGGCACCATACAAGGAGCCGTCCAGGAAATGAAGATAGTCGTGGAGATGCCACGACCAGGCACCACGCGCCTCGTGGTTTCCTCTCAGGTACAATACGGGGTTCTCTGCAGCATCTACTTTCTCATTGAGAACAGCCAGCATCTCGACAAGATCCTGTTCGCTGTCGGGCTCTACCAGACAGTCGCCATTGAAGATGATGAGGTCGGCAGTCACATCTCTTACCTTCTCTGTGAGGGCTGTGATCGTTTCCTGATGACGATGGATATCGTTGTAGATAACAATGCTGAAGTCATTACTCTGCAGGTCGGGCATCACAAACGAATAGATGCGGGACCGTGCGGTATCGCCTAAAGTGATATGACGGTAACGGAAATCCTTGACGACTTGCGAACATACACGATAGTAATAACGCTGTTGTGGCTTGAGGTCCGTCAGTGTGATGTGGTGTATCGTGTTGTTGGCTACTACCTTACCTTCCTCAATATGCCAGACGGGGGAGAGTCGGGTAGAGTCTATGCCGTATTCAACCCAACTGACTGTCGGTATGTGTGTTGACCATGTCACCACCATATCGTTGTTGACCGTTGTCGCTGTCTGGGCGAAAGAGAGTTGTAGGAATGGTCTGAGTGAAAATACAGAGTCAGTCTCCTGAGCTAACGCAGGAGAGAGACTCTGTATCATAATATAGCAAAAAACCAAAACTTGTCTTGAAAGTCGCATGATGCTTCTTGTCTGATGATTTAGAATCGATGGTTCAGGAAATCCTTGACATCCGTCCATCGGTAATAAGGCTCACAATCCGTCTTTACCGGGATGGTGGTCTCGTTCTCGTTGAGCAGGAACTTCACCAGCACATCTTTCGCATCTGTCTTCCGATAGAACACCATCTGGATATTGGCGGCCATGGGAATGATCTTGTCGATGGAGATGTACTTGTACAGATTCTGGATGTCGGTTGTTCCACCCATGGCCTCTTTTAATCCCAACAGATAAGCCAGTGGCAGTACCGAACTGTCATGACTGAAGCGAAGGGTCAGAGATGGCTCACCTGCATGGATCGCCTGATCGGCTTTGCTGACGATGCTGTCGAGCACCTCTTTCTGTTGCAGGTAGATGGGGGTTGAGCCGGGTACAAGTCCCGTAGACAACAGCCATCCGGCATTATAGCCTGTCCACATGTTAAAGAGTTCTTCCTTCGTGAACACGTCTATCAGGGAGATGTTGAGCTCAGGCACGTTCTGCAGATCCTCTGCCACATTGTAGAGGGCCTCCATCAGTTCTCTGCCGTCGATGAACTGTTTCGCGCGAGTCTGGTCGGTGAACAGTGATGTCATCAGTCGGGCGGGGTTGTGTGCATCCTCGAAGATCGTCGACCGCTGCTGTTCATAGACCTCACTCTGAGGTGTAGCAGCTGGTTTGATGCTGAGATCCTCGACCACGAACTTCATATCGTGCTTACTGGCATCCATAGCGATGTCCAGTGCAGGGTTCTGTGCCTTCAGCTCCTGACAGAAATTGAACATGCTCAGCATGCAACGGCGTGAGGTCGATGATTTCGCGTCGATCTTTAAGGGTTGCGATAGCAGTTCGGTGAAACGCTCATACATACGATGGGCGATCTCCCGGTGCTGACGTGCGCCAAGCTTAGACAGGTCGCCATCACGGTTCCAGGCGTCTGCGTAGCCAATGCGTAATTTGTTCAGCACGTCCTCACCTTTGGCGGTGAGGATACCAAACTGCCGGGCACTGTCGAGTTTGTTGATGGCCGTGACATAGTAGTCGTTGTGTGACATATAGCGTGAGCCATGTCGACCGTAATGACTAATGTAGAATGGCACATATCCCTTGGGAGCGGGTGTCAGTTCCTTCTGACTAGGACCGGGATAGGCGAAATAGTTAGATCCCGTGCGGTAGATATCGTTGAAGATCTCTTCCTGGGATGTCTGTGCCTGTGCGGTCAGAGCAGTCAGTAAGGCGATTGCCCATAAAACAGGTCTGCGATTCTTCATCATGACGCTATTTCTTCTTGATCTTATCCTTATATGTGATGTTTGCCTGTTTCAGCATGTTCCTGTAGTAGCTCTCCACATCCTTCCAGTGATAGTATGGGAAACAATCGGTTGTGATGGGGATGGATGTCTCGTTCTCATTCATCAGGAACTTCACCAGGATATCGTCTGAGCCCTGCTTGCGGAAGAAGATGAGCTGGATATTACCGGCCATCGGAATCAGACGGAAAAGGGCAAAGTGATTGTGCAGGTCTTCCATGTCGTCGGTACCCTGCATGGCCTCTTTCATACCGAGAATATAGGCGAAGGGTAATACTGTGCTGTCGTGTCCGAAACGCAGGCGTACGCCGCTCTTCCCGGACTTGATCATGAGATCGGCCTCGTCGAGGAAGTTTATCAGCAGCGGATAGTGGGCGTAGTGGTTGGGCTGTGCACCAGGCATCAGACCTTCCCAGAGGCACCAGCTGGCGTTATAGGCACGGAAACCATCGATGAACTCATCGTCGGTGAACAGGTCGTTGAACGACAGGTTCAGCTCCGGCAGACAGTACATGTCGGCAGCAATGTTCCACAGCGCGTCGGTGAACTTATAATGATCGATGAACTTACCGGCTGCCTCAGGGTTATTGAACAGCAGTTCAAACTGATGACGGCCGTTAAGCATCTTATGACGGAACACGTCGAGTTTCTCGTACAGTGCATCATCTTTGTCCGACTTAGGGATGACGATGCTGTCGTTGGCAATCATGTAATACATGTCGTGTTCACTGGCATCCATCGAGATGTTCAGACTGGGGTTCATGCTGATCATCTCCTGACAGAAGTTAGCCATGCTGAGCATACAGCGTCTGACGGTAGAGGAGTTGGCTTTGACGTCGATGGCCTGATTCATCAGTGACGGATAGTTCACCATCAGACGGTGTGCGATGGCGCGGTGCTGACGACCACCCAGCTCTGTCAGGTCTCCGTCGCGATGCCAAGCGTTGGCGGCAGCCACGTTCAGTCGCTGCAGGATCTCCTTACCGTATTCCGTGAGCAGTCCTTGGGCCTGTGCGGTGTCCATCTTACCGATGGTGTACTTGTAATGCTTGTCGCTCGTCATATATCTGGCACCATGACGTCCGTAATGGGTTACGTAGAACGGCTCATAACCATCGGGAGCAGGGGTGATATGCCCTGACGGGTTGGGATAGTTACAATAGTTACCAGTTGCCAGATCGAGATGAGCCATCAGCTCTGTTCTGGAAGTTTGAGCCTGAGCGGCAAGACAAAGTCCTGCCGCCAGACACATCATAGAGGTTTTGATCAATTTCATTTTTCAGATATTAATAGTTGTTGTTGTTTCCAGTAGCGACTGCTTAATAGCCCCAGAGCCCTTTCCTCAGAGCCTTGCGAAGCGTACCATTGCTGTCGTCATGATCGTACGACCATACCATTGCGCCACCCAGTCCCTTGTTCTTGATGTACTTACACTTGGCTGCGATGGATGATGCGTTCTCGAAGGAACAGATGTTGGTTGTCTGACCTTTCCATACGAGGTAAGGCACGCAAGCGTCGTCATCCCACTTCTCTGTGTACTTATCCTTCTTCTCGATAAGCTTCTTGACTTCAAAGTAAGACACGTCTGCCTTGAGCTCGCTGTTGCTTCCGTTGGCATGACCATAGAAAGGAATACCCATCAGAATCTTTGAGGCGGGAACGCCAGCGTCCATATAGTCAATCATTGACGAGTTGCATGAACCCTTGGTCATAGATGATGAGTGCAGCGGTGCATTGTGGTATGGGGGATCACCCATGTCGTAGGTCATGATATTCACAAAGTCGACATACTTAGACAGTCCCTTCATGTCGTAATAATCGGGATGCTTTGCGCTCACGTCGATAGACAAGATCTTCGGACGACTCTTGTAATACTTATCGAAGGTCTCACGGAAAGTCTTCATCATCTTGGTGAGGTTAGCCTTATCGCTCGAGCTGTATCCAATATTATTGGAAGTAGCCTTTCCGGGATATTCCCAGTCGATATCGACGCCGTCGAGTCCGTAAGTATCAATCAGCTTACTGCACTGGCTGATGAACTTCTTCACCTTGTTGTCGTCTCTTGCTACCTGACTGAATCCGTCGACACCCCAGCCGCCGACCATGAGGATGATCTTCACGTTACTGTTGGTCTTGTTTCTGTGTTCAACGATCTTGTTCAGATACTGAGCAGCTTGCTTGCTAACGAGAGTGCCATCGAAAGAACTGTTGAAGACAGTCTTAGAGACGATGACATGTGTCATGTAAGAGAGATCGGGTAAGGTTTCTGGTTTTCTCCAGAAGTAGGCGATAGGCATTTCTGAAGACCCCCGAGTAATCTCGGTCTCTGACTCATTTGTTGCGGGGTTGCCTGATGTCAGGAGCTCCGGCTCGTCTGATGAACAGCTAAAGAACATAGCTGACACCATGAAAAAGGATAATAGCTTTTTCATAATTGTTTTTTTTAAGATTGATGTTTATTGATTGAATTTACCAGCCATAAGTCTGGCTTAATGTATAGCCGCGCTGACCATAGTCGTCAATCTGCTGCTGACCGATAGGTGCGAGGTAGTTACGATCGGAGAACGGCTCACGGTTGGTAGCGTTACGTACCACGTAGAAGCCGACCATCTCACTGGCGTTAGTGCCATCGTAGGTCACTCGAGTTCCATCTTTCTTCTGGACAGTCAGTACACCGATCAACTTATCAAGATACTCGTTGGTGTCGTTGTTTGGCATCACGATCTCCTTCGAGAAGTCGATCCACGGTCCGAGGTAGTTATCGGGGTTACGGTCGTAGTCCATGTAGTTGAGTTTGTGCCAACGGCGCAGGTCCTTGATGCGAGAGCCTTCGTTGAAGAGCTCCATGCGACGCTCACGTCTGATCTCCCAGAGAAGGGCAGGCACGTCGCTGTCGCGATCAGGATCCTCGGGAATAGCGTTGATGTTCAGGGCAACGGTCTGTTGTACGCCGCGTGCCTTGGCATCGTCGTCGAGAGGACGCTGACGGATGGCGTTGATACTCTTGTCGATATCCTCCTGGGTGACAGCAGCACCACCATAGCTCAGAGCCAACTCTTCCTTAGCCTCGATCCAGTTAAGTACGATCTCACCCAGACGCATCAGAGGTGCGTCGTTCTCGTTGAAGTCGGAGTACCAAGTAGGTTTGATGACGTTATGGGTAGCCTCGAAATACTGGAGAGCCTCTTTCGACGCATACTTGTAGTGGTAGATGAGCGACGAAGAGTTGACATCCGGCTTATTGTAGAAACAAGCGTCGAAGCGCGGGTCACGTGTCTTGGTCAGATTGGCCAGACTGAAGTCGTTGGCGCCCTCGATGGTTGAGATGCTGGCGGGCTTGCCATCGTTACAGTTGAATGCCTTGATGAAGGCCAGGCTCACACCTGTCTCACTCTCAGAACCACCATTGTATGAACCGATGGCATGAGTGATGTTCAGGGATGCGTCGTAGTGGCGGTAGAACAGCACCTCACTGTTGCTGCTCAGATCGAACGAAGCGAACAGGCTCTTGAAATCGCTGTCGAAGCTCCACTTACCGCTGTTGATAACCATATCACCAGCCTTTACTGCGAGTTCCAGATATTTCTTCGCACGGGCAGCATCGCCACCGCCACGCTCTGTACCATGATACTTCTGCCATGTTCCCTCATTGAGCATGAAGCGGCTGATATATCCAGCAGCGATATACTTGTTGAGGAACAGAGCACCATCGTTCTCGCGCATGTTGTCGAGTGCATAGTTGAAGAGCACATACACACTGTCCATCACGGCTCCGCGTGCGTCACGATCCTTATACATCGTTTCGGGGTCATCGTCCTTGACAACATCAGCAAAGTAGGGCACATCACCATATACGCTGACAAGGTCGGCATACTGGAATCCTTTCAAGAATTTGGCCACACCCATCCAGTGACGATAGGCCTCCTCGTCGATATTGTTCTTGGCGACAGTGTTCAGACGGTCGATGAAGATGTTCAGTGAGCGGATCAGACCGAAGCCCCATGTCGGACCGTAGTACTCTGAAGAGCAGCCGCGTGACTCGCTCTTCGATCCCAGAGATGTCGGAACCTTATTGGTGAAGTACGACTGTGTACCCTCGCTGACGAAGTCGTCGCAGAATCCTGTCGAATAGGAATATGCCCAGTCACGATCCCATTCTAAGCCATATCCTGGGAAGAAGGTCTCGTAGAAGTGGTTGGCATAGGAGCGCAGATCGTTCTCCGAGCGCCAATAGTTAGTATCTTCCATCGTGGTGAGCGACTCTCTGTCGAGCAGGTCGCTACATCCGCAGGTTACAAATGCGGTGGAAATCAGTAGATATTTTATAGTCTTTTTCATTGCTCGGATGCTTTAGAAGTTCAACTGAATACCGATAGAAACGGTTTTGAATGTAGGTGTACCAACACCGGTACGGTCCTGTGGACTACCGAAATAGGTGTTACCTGTCTCGACCTCTGGGTCGATGGGCAGACCACGCAGCTTATCCCATGTAAGCAGGTTCTCTGCGGTGAAGTAGAGACGTGCTTTATCTACGCCGATCTTACTTGTCAGAGCGTAAGGCATGGTATAGCCGAAGGTGAGGTTCTTCAGGCGCAGGTAGGCCATGTTCAGGATATAACGGTCGTTGACCATGAAGTTGTAACTGTCGTTACCAGAACCCATGCCCATGGCTGCGGGATAGAAGGCGTCTGTATGATCCTCTCTCCAGTAGTTGTCGGCGATGGCGGCAGCCATACAACCGTCGGAATACTTATATCCAGCGATACAGAGCGGGCCCTGTCCCCAGATCTTACGCTTGCCGATACCCTGGAACATCAAGCTCAGGTCGAAGCCTTTCCAGTCGGCACCCAGACGGAAGCTATACTCCAGACGTGGGGTAGAGTTGCCGATCTTCACGAGATCACCATGATCATCAGTGGTCTTGGTGCCCTTTGACAGTTTGCCGTCGCCGTCTACATCCTTATACTTCACGTCACCAGGACCGAAGTGGAAGCTGCTACCTTCGAAATATGACTGGTAGACAGGCTTAGAACCGTCGGCATTAGGTTTGAGGATATATGAAGACTTGCCGATGCAGTTGGGGTCGTCGGTGTCGGCGGCTGTCAGCTCGCGGTAGATCAGGTTGCCATTGGCATCAGTCTCAAAGTCATCCCACTGATAGAGACGGTCTACCTTGAAGCCCCAGATTTCTCCGTATTCCTTACCGACATACCAGTCGCTCAGGTTCTTGGTGTCACCGAACTTCTTGACAACTGATCTGTTGTCAGCGATATTGAACTGACCATAGATTCCCAGTCCATTGGCAAAGCGGTGGTTATAGTCGATAGAGAGTTCCCATCCCTTTGTACGGAGCTGACCGTTGTTAGCCTTCGGTGCGCTGGCGCCATAGGTGATGGTGTTCACACCGTCGGTAGGCACGATCATGTTCTTCGTATCTCTCTGGTACCAGTCGAAGGTTATTCCCAGTTCGTTGTTAAGCAGACGGAGGTCGACACCAACGCCGAGCGTCTCGATCTTCTGCCAACTGATAGAAGCGGAAATGGCCGATGGGGTGTTGACATAGAACACTCTTGTACCGTTACCACCAATCCAACTGCTGAAGCCTGTGCTCATCGTGGGGATATAGAGTGATGAGCTGACGGTCTGGTCACCGATAGAACCCCATGATCCTCTCACCTTCATGGATGAGATGACGGGCTTCGTCCATTCCATGAACTTCTCTTCACTGACACGCCATCCTGCAGAGAATGAGGGGAACCACTTCCAACGCATGTCGGTGGGGAACTTCGATGTTCCGTCGTAGCGGAGGTTAGCCTCGAAGAGATACTTGTCGGCATAGACATAGTTCAGACGACCGAAGTAACCAAGCTGTGATGACCAAGAGGCGCCACCACCGCCAGTCCATGTACCAGTACCGAAGGCGAACTGAGGATTCTCGAAGTTCGTCAGTTCTGTTACCTGAGTATACTGACTGCTGGCATCGTAGGTCGTCAGGTTCATACCGACCATGAACTTAAAGTCGTGTACGTCCATCAGTCTCAGCGTGTAGTCGGTATAGGCATTCAGCGTGTGACTATAAGAGTTTTCATGATTGCGCTTGAAGAGGTTGGGTTTGTCGGCACCGTTGTAGTTGGCCATATATGGCAACTTGTAGGATACCATTGCCCCCTCAGTATCTTCGCTTACCACTTGTCCGGCATTGTTCACATAGATCTTATTGCCGTTGGCGTCTCTGCGTACGACAGGTGTGTCACGATAAGAGGCTGCACTCAGCGTAGAACCAGGAAGGGTGGCGATATACTCCTTATTATAATAGGTATAGTCGGCCTTGATCTGCCAGTTCTTCAATGGGGTGATGGTCACGCCCATGTTCACGCTGGAGTAGTTGGTCTTCTGACTCTGACTGGCGGCCTGCATGGTGGCACTCTGTGCCGAACGGATGATCTCACCGTCTTCGTTGTAGCCCATGGCCATCAGAGGTGACCAGCGGTAGAGATAGATCCAAGGACCATCGCTGCCCGACTCCGTCAGGAACGGATATTTCTTGTTGAAGGTAGAGTACATCATTCCACCGCGGATGGTCAGGAACTTGTTTACCTCGGTCTCCAACTTCACAGAAGCGTTGTATTTCTTGAAGTTGTCCGTACAAGTGCTGAACATACCGTCCTGACTCAGATAACCCAGTCCGATATTAAAGGTGGTGTTACCCTTCTTGCCGTTGACGGTGATATTATGCTTTGTGGAAGGAGCGTTCTCACGGATGATATAATCGTAGATGTTGTATGGACGGATACCATAGATACGTCCGCTCTCATAGAACCAGTCACGACCATAGACAACGGGGTCGTCGGCACCCATGCTTCCGTATTTCTCAATCCAATCCTTGGTCATCTGCAGACTCTGCTCACTTACACGGAAGTAAGAACCCGTGTAAAGACCGTCGTAAGAATAGTGACCAGTATGTGAGCTGTCCTTTTCACGAGCGCGGCAGTCGAGCATATACTGCAGACCGTTCACGCCAGCCACGTCGTAGTCCTTCGACAGGTTCTCCCAGGCGAAGTTACCTGTATAGGAGAAAGAAACCTTATCGGTCTTCGCACCTTTCTTCGAGGTCAGCAGTACCACACCGAAAGCACCTTTCGAACCGTAGATAGAGGCCGAGGCTGCGTCTTTCAGAATGGTGATTGACTCGATGTCGTCGGGGTTGACAACCTGAAGCGAAGGAATCTCCACGTTATCCAAAAGGATCAGTGGAGAGGAACCGCCCTCATAAGAGCCGATGGCACCGCGAATCTTCATCTTCGGGTTTGAACCTACCTCACCTTGCGGGTCGGTAACGGTCAGACCTGCGACAGCACCCTGCAGACCACGTCCTACGTCAGAGATGACACGACCCTCGAACTGCTTGCTGGCATCGACAGATGCGACGGCACCAGTGAGGTTGGCCTTCTTCTGTACGGCGTAACCCACGACCACCGTCTCTTTCAGCAGCTGGGAGTCGTCGTCCAGGATGATACGGGCATTCTTGGTTGCCTTCACCTCCTTGGACTCATAACCTACGTAGCTGACGATGAGTGCGCTTCCTATGGGAGCCTCAATGGTGTATTCACCATCAAAATTGGTGATGACACCGTTTTTTGTGCCTTTCTGCATGACGGTAGCACCAACGAGCGGTTCACCAGCCTTGTCAGTTACCGTTCCCGTGATGATAGTCTTGCCGTCGGGCGATGTGTTTTTGTTATCCTGTATTGAAGATCTGGAGAGAACAATATATTTATTGGTCGTGAACTCATAACGGATACCCTTGGCCTTGACAAACTGATCCATGAAGGACTTCAGCTTTCCTTCTTTCTGGGCAAACGATACCTGTGAGTTAACGTTCAGGTCGACGTCGCTATAGACCAACAACAGGTCGGTCTGCTTTTCAATAGCGGTGAAGAACTCTGAAATGGTTACTGTTTTTGACGGTAACTTTAGATTTTGGTTCTGTGCGTTGGCAGTCAGCGTGGCAGATAACAAGATGCAGACTGTTGCCAGAATTTTTACGAAGCGAGAGACATCCAGAAACTCTGATATGTCTTTCAGACATCCACGATGTCGTAGTTTTTTCCTTGAATTCATTGTTAGGCTTTTAATTTTTAGTTTGGTAATTCTCAAACTCCTCCATGACGGTGTGAGTTGAGTTGGTGGCTTGTTGATACATGATCAACACATTGCTGGTAGTTTTTAGTCAATCAGCGAGGTCATTCACGTTTGTTGGTTATGTCCATAGGCATTCAAATTTAGTTATTTATCATTGAAATCTATGTCTATAACCCTTTATCGTTATAAATCCACTAAAGGAAAATGAATTTTTTTTTGTTAAATCGGTCTTGAGGTCCTTCTTTTAACATTTAAGACCTGGAAGAGACTATTGGTAAAGCATGATCTCATTCTTCTCGTCGTCTTTCTGTATCTGGAATGGATGAACCTTCTGCATGAGGCGTAGGATCTCCATCACACCGTCACGCTGGCGGAACTTACAGGATATCTCAAGATCAGAGATGGCCGGATTCTTCACGATAATCTTGACGTCGTAATAGAGCTCCAGCTTCTTGATGATCGATCCCATACGCTGCTTATTAAAGGAATAGATGCCATCTTTCCACAGGATGGGGTTCTCTTCGATGGCACTGACCACATAACCATTGGCGGTCTCTGTCAGCTTCTGGTTGGGAAGCAGGATCGTAACTTGACTCTCGTTGTCACTCTGATAGACGCCAACCTTTCCTCTCAGCAGAGATACCGAGAGCGGCTCTTTAGGATAGGCGAAGACATTGAAGTAGGTGCCCATCACCTTGACGTTATGTTTGTTGGGCGTTGTGACGATAAACGGATGCTTATCGTCTTTCACAATATCGAAGAGAGCCTCGCCCGAGAGTTCTACCTTACGTTCCTTTCCAAAAGCAGAGGGGTAGTGGAGCGTAGAATGCGCGTTCACCCATACCGAACTACCATCTGGCAGGATGATATGGGCACGCTGTCCGTCGGGCACTGTCAGCGTCTGTGCGATGGTGTTGGAGGATGATGGCTGAAGAAGGCTGTAGGCGATCCATGTACTCAGGATTCCGAAGAGGAAGACGGCGGCATAGCGCAGGATCTGAAGTCTGACGATCTTATGTTGCTGACGGCGACGGTTGCCCATAAACAACTGATAGCTTTGGTTGCCTGCATCCTCATCCTTGAGTGATTCATGCAGGTGGGTAAGAGCCCTGACATTCTGGTAGTCTGTCATCTCTTTTCTCAAGTCGGGGTCGTTCTCAGCATCACAGAGCAGTTCCATACGTTCTGTCTCGCTCAGCTCGTTCTCGTAATACTTGATAATCCTTTCGTCCATACTATCCATACAGCTTGTATTTTATCCTCATTCTGTATATATAACCTTCTTTGTCATGAAATCCACTAAGAGTCTGTCGAATAAAAACCTTAAAAAACCAAAATATGGTAACGGCTTAGATCGTGGGGAATAAAAAGAGCAGGAGCGGAACATAGTCTTTCAGCTCTTGTCGCAGTTTTTTATAGGCTATTCCAATCTGTACCTCGATGGTGTTGATCGATATGCCCAGTTCCTGTGCTATCTGTGCCTGTTTCTTACCTTCAAGCTTGCTCATCACGAAGATCTCACGACATTTCGGAGGCAACTTCTCTATGGCCTCATAGAGAAGATCCTCTATACTCTTTTCGTCGGAGAAAGCTGTATTGAATGCCTCCAAGGAGTCGTAACGCAGTTTCGTTTCCAAGACATACTGCTTCTGTATGCTCGACTTGGCCTTCTCTGCGACGAGATTCCTGCGTAGCATCTTCAGCGATCTGTTCTTGATGCTCGTAAAAAGGTAGCTTGTCAGGTTGATGTCCTCGTCGAACGAGTCCCATTGTTCATAGATCTTCAGGAAAGTATCTTGAACAATGTTCTCCGCGTCTTTCTCGACGAGGACATATTCCTGCGCAAAATGCTTGGCGCGAGAATACCAGCCGACATAGAAATGTTCGAAACTGTCTTGCATATCTTGTCGATATCGTAATCCTTTACTGGGTCAGCAGATACTTCTTGAAGTCGGCAAAGTCCTTTGTCATGGGGACACTCTGCTTCGTTCCTTTCATGAAGGCTGCCAGACGGTCGGGGATTGCCACGTCGATGCCGACAATCTCGTCGACCTTTTCCTTGAACTTAGCCGGATGGGCGGTCTCACAGAACACACCCGTCTCATCGGCAGCCAGTCCTTCCGCCAGTGCCTGATAGCCGCAGGCGCCATGTGGATCAAGGATATAACCCGTCTCCTGGTAGCACTGACGCATGGTCTCACGGATCTGGTCGTCGTTGTAGGTGGCACCGCTGATGAGAGCGGTGATACGCTCATGACTCTTGCCATAGAGGTCGTAGATACGGGCGAAGTTCGAGGGATCGCCCACGTCCATAGCGTTGGCCAGCGTCTGCTTCGATGCCTTAGGCTCATACTTGCCTGTCTGCAGGTATTTGAAGAAGATATCGTTGGCGTTGTTAGCTGCAATGAAACGTTTGATGGGCAGGCCCATCTCATGTCCGAAGAGGGCGGCACAGATATTACCGAAGTTGCCGCTGGGCACGCACATCACCAGGTTATCGGCCTTGCCCTGTTCCTTCATCCGGGCATAGGCGTTGAAGTAGTAGAATGCCTGTGGCAGGAAACGGGCCACGTTGATCGAGTTGGCCGATGTCAGTTTCATGTGCTGGTTCAGTTCTGCGTCCATGAAGGCGTTCTTGACCAGCGCCTGACAATCGTCGAAGACACCGTCCACCTCAATGGCGGTGATGTTCTTGCCGAGCGTTGTGAACTGACACTCTTGGATAGGTGATACCTTTCCTTTCGGATAGAGCACATACACATGGATGCCCTCTACGCCCAGGAAGCCGTTGGCTACGGCAGAGCCTGTATCGCCGGATGTTGCCACCAGCACATTCACTTCCCCTTTCTCCTGACTCCCGACTTCTGTCTCCTTCCGAATAAAGTACTGCAACAGACGGGCCATGAACCGCGCGCCTACATCTTTGAAGGCGAGTGTAGGACCATGGAAGAGCTCCAGGGTATAGATATTCCCCTTAACCTGCACCACGGGACAGTCGAAGGACAGTGTGTCGTAGACAATCTGTTTCAGGGAGGCTGCATCCACATCCTCGCCGAAGAAAGCATCGGCAACGGTATAGGCAATCTCCTGGAAGGTCTTGGTCTCGATCGTGTCGAAGAAAGTCTTCGGCAGTTTCTTGATCTTTTCTGGCATATAGAGACCACGATCCTCGGCCAGTCCTTTCACCACGGCCTTATGCAGGTCGGCGGTGGGTGCTTGTTGGTTAGTGCTATAATATTTCATCTTATTCTATTTTCATTAGTTCTTGCATGAATTCCTGAAGTTTCAGCAGACCGTAGCCACCACTGACACAGCTCACCTCGTCGTATTGCTGCACCTCGTCGGGCTCGATGCCTCTGTACCAGAACAGGAAAGGTACGGGCTGTCCAACGTGGATGCGCATCTCTACGGGCGTGAGATGATCGGGGAGTACGGCTATGCATACGGGCTCGTCCCAGGTCTCCACCTCTTTGTATATAGGCGTGATAAGACGCTGGTCGAGATACTCGATGGTCTTCAGCTTCAGTTCGAGATCACCGTCGTGTCCAGCCTCGTCGCTAGCTTCCACATGTACGAAGACGAAGTCCTCGTCTCTCAGGGCCTTGATAGCTGCCTGTGCCTTACCTTCGTAGTTGGTGTCGGCCAGACCGGTAGCACCTTCCACCTCGATGATACGCAGTCCGGCGTAGTGGCCGATACCTCTGATGAGGTCTACGGCAGAGATGACAGAACCCTTTTTGATCTGCGGGAACTGCTGTTGGAGCGTCTGCATAGAGGGCCGATAGCCGCCGCTCCAAGGCCAGATGCTGTTGGCCTGACGCTCACCACGCTTAGCACGCTCCTGGTTGAAGGGATGTGCTGCCAGCAACTCCTGCGACTTCAGGATCATCTCGTTGATGAGGTCTGCTGTCTGCTGAGGGGTGAGACGATTTGTCTCGGACTGTATATCCTGACACGCCTTGCTGTCGGATGGCTGATCCGGCTGGACGAGGAGTGGACGCCATTCTTCGTTGGGATGATCGTGGGGTGGGGCGCAGACGATATGCTTCGAGCCACCTTTGATAACCAACAGATGACGGTACTGGATGCCCGTGATGAACTTCACCCGTTCGCAACCTTCCCGTTCGTTAATAGGCTTGGCCAATTTCTCATTCAGGTATCTGATCAGCACGTCGGCATCCTGAGTCTCCAGGTTACCACCGTTGTGCGTGATGATCTTCCCATCCTCGAGAGTGATGATGTTACAGCGGATGGCCAGGTCGTCATCGGCCATCTCGTAGCCGATGCTGGCTGCCTCAAGCGGACCGCGTCCCTCGTATACCTTATTCAGATCGTATCCCAGAATGGCGGTGTTGGCCACCTCAGAACCTGGAGGAAATCCCTCAGGTACGGTGACCAGTCGACCCGTGCGACCTTCGCGCGCCAACAGGTCCATCATTGGTTTATGGGCATATTGCAGCAAGGTCTTCCCACCGAGTCGCTCGACGGGAAGATCTGCCATACCATCACCTAATATAATGATGTGTTTCATAAAACTTCGTTTTTATGCATCATCGGCTTTACCTCAGCATAAAGCAAGCTTTCTGCCTTCGGCTTGCACGATAATTCATCATTTTAGATGTTTGCAATTGACATGATGTTCGCGAATACACCAGCTGCAGTTACGGCTGCTCCTGCACCGTAGCCCTGAATGAGCATCGGATACTCCTTATAACGCTCAGTGGTGAGCAACACGATGTTGTTAGAGCCTTCGAGAGGATAGAACGGATGACTCTGCGGAACCTCTTTCAAGGCCACATTGGTCTTGCCGTTCTCCATCGTGGCCACGAAGCGCCAGCGCTTACCCTCGGCCTCGAGCACCTTGCGGCGTGCCTCGAAGTCGGCATCCAACTCAGGCAGTCTCTTCCAGAAGTCGTCGATGCTGCCCTCAAAGTAACTGTCAGGCACGAAGAGATGCTTCTCTACATCCTCCTGTTCCACCTTGTAGCCAGCCTCACGGGTCAGGATGACGAGCTTACGGATCACATCCGTACCGCTCAGGTCGATACGTGGGTCAGGCTCGGAGTAACGCTGCTCCTTGGCGCGGCGCACTGTCTCAGAGAAGGGCACGTCGGCCGCGATCTCGTTGAAGATGAAGTTCAGCGTACCAGAGAGGATCGCCTCAATCTTCAGAATCTTATCACCCGAGTTACACAGGTCGTTGATGGTGCCGATGATAGGCAGACCGGCACCTACGTTCGTCTCATAGCGGAACCACACGCCACGGTCGCGAGCCGTCTGCTTCAGTTTCAGGTAACTGTCATAGTCGCTTGATGCGGCAATCTTGTTGGCTGCCACCACGGATATGTTATGCTCCAGGAATGTCTGGTAGAGCGTAGCAATCTGTTTGCTGGCGGTACAGTCTACGAAGACCGAGTTGAAGATATTCATCTTCACGATCTCGTCGCGCATATGGTCTGTATTGGCAGGATAGCCTGCACGTAGGATTTTCTCGTAATTGTCGAGGTCGATACCGTCGCGGTCGAGTACGAAGTTATCGACATCCGAGATACCCACCACGTTCAACTTCAGACGACGTGACTGCATGAGGAACTGCTGTTGGGTACGGATCTGTTCAAGCAGCATGCCACCTACGGTACCGATACCGCAGATGAAGATGTTGAGCACCTTGTATTCAGAGAGAAAGAACGAGTCGTGAAGCACGTTGAGTGACTTACGCAGGAACTTCCCGTCAACTACGAACGAGATGTTCGTCTCGGAGGCGCCCTGGGCACAGGCAATCACAGAGATACCAGAACGGCCCAGTGTACCGAACAGCTTACCAGCGATACCTGGTGTCTGCTTCATGTTCTCGCCCACGATGGCGATGGTGGCCAGACCACTCTCCACCTGCATGGGGAACATAGCTCCTGTCTCGATCTCCTTGGCGAACTCTGCGTTCAGCACCTCTACGGCAGCGTCAGCATCCTCGTCGCGCACACCGATAGAAGTCGAGTTCTCTGAAGAGGCCTGCGACACCATGAACACGGAGATGCCCTTGTTGGCCAGGGTGGTGAAGATACGGCGGTTCACACCGATCACACCCACCATCGACAGACCCGTCACGGTAATCAGGGTGGTACCCTTGATGCTCGAGATACCCTTGATGGGCTTCTGGTCGTTCTCGATATGATCCTTGATCAGTGTACCCGGATGCTCAGGGTTGAAGGTGTTCTTCACCTTGATGGGTATATTCTTGATGCAGACGGGATAGATGGTCGGCGGATAGATCACCTTAGCGCCGAAGTTACAGAGCTCCATCGCCTCTACATACGACAGTTCATTGATGGTATAAGCACTCTTGATGACCTTTGGATCGGCAGTCATAAAACCGTCGACATCCGTCCAGATCTCCAGCACGTCGGCGTTCAGCACAGCTGCAATGATCGACGCCGTATAGTCCGAACCGCCACGTCCCAGGTTTGTGGTCTCGTGACTGTCACGGTCTCTGGCGATAAAGCCGGGCACGACATACACCGTTTTGTCGTTGAGATCCTTGAACGTCTCCTTCACCAACTGGGTCGTCAGCTCTGTGTCGAGCACATGCTTGCCCTGTTTCTTCTCCGTACGGATGAAGTCACGACTGTTCATGCGCACACCGTTCTTGATCATCGCTGCCACGATATGCGAACTGAGGCGCTCACCGTACGACACGATGGTGTCCTCGGTCTTCTTCGACAGGTCGTGGATCAGGTACACACCGTAGAAGATACTCTTCAACTGGTCGAAGAGCTGATCTACATTGTTGAATAAGTCTATGCGCTTTTTGTCATCAGAGATGATGGCCTCGATCATCTGGTGGTGGCGTGTCACCATCGCGTCGAATTCCTCACGATAGTGCTCATCGCCCTGCTTGGCCATCTTCGATGTGGCGATCAGTTTGTCGGTGATGCCGTCAAGTGCACTTACTACTACTACGACAGGTTGCGTCCGAGCCTCTGTCTCCACAATTTTTTTCAAGCTAAGAATGCTTTTTACGGAACCTACGGACGTTCCGCCGAATTTCATTACTTTCATATTCCTATGCAATTTATCTTACTGACGGTACCCCTTGACAAGTGGGGTCTTGTTCCCTCAGCGCTGCAAAGGTAGTGTAAATTGCGTGAATAACAAAATAAAATCGGGAAAAACTGTGCTTTTTGTCTGTTTTGTTGAATGTTTATTCATGATGATAGGGCTCACCCTTGATGATCGTGCAGGCCCGGTATATCTGTTCCGTAAACACGAGTCGTATCATTTGGTGCGAGAAGGTCATCTTCGACAGCGACAGTTGTTCGTTGGCACGGGCATAGACGGCAGGCGAGAAACCGTAGGGACCTCCTACGACGAAGACGAGCCGTCGTGCCGTGTTCCGTTTCCGTTCGAGCCACTGGGCGAACTCGATGCTACGGAACTCCTTGCCGTGCTCGTCGAGCAGCACCACCGTGTCAGACGGCTGCGTCTGCTTGAGTATCAGATCACCCTCAGCCGTCTTCTGCTGTTCCTCCGACAGGCTCTTCGTGTTCTTCAACTCCGGGATGGTCACGATCTCGAAAGGCATGTAGTGACCAATGCGCTCCACATAGTCACTGATGCCTGCCTGGAAATGCTTGTCGGTGGTCTTACCCACGAGTATCAGTAGGGTCTTCATCTTTCTGGGGGTATTGGTCCTTACGTTTCGGGTTCATGGGGAACCAGCCTTTATCTACGCGTCGTTTCTGGGCAAACAGTTCGCCGATGCCCCAGAGAGCAGAGGCGCCAAACACGCCGAGGAACGACGATACATAGACATTCTCTACAAACAGGGCGGTGGCGCAGCAGGCAATGCCCACTAGCAGATAGACCACCCACGGACGAGTGCCCCAATAATATTCGGTCTTGATGACAATCGGATGCCAGATGCCGATAGCCAGGAAAGTCATGAGTGCGATGGTGATACCTGTAAAATACATATTTTTCGTGTTTATTTTATTGTTTCTTCTTCAAGAAATTCCTCAAACTGACTCTTGTAGCCGTTGAATACGTTGATGTCCACCTCACCGTGGATGCCGGCCACCCTGCCATCAGGACAGAGCTGCCAGTAGGTCAGTCGTACATCAGGCTTGTACTCCCCGTAACGGGCTATCCACACGCGGTAGTCGCGCTTGATGTCCGGAGCCAGTGAGAGGTACTTGTTCACGAACATCTGGTTGATGTATAAGATGGGGCGTACGCCCGTTCTGCGCTGTACCATGTTCATCCATACACGGATATGCTGGAACATCCTCTCGATGCCGCCCATCTGCTGTATCTGTGCGTCGCTGGGCTCCACGTCGAGCACAGGCGGCAGGTCGCCCTTGCTAAAACGGGTGTTCTGCAGGAAAAAGCGAGCCTGATCTGCACCAGTGGTGCGTACCGACCAGAAGTGATAGGCGCCCGTACGGATGCCGTGTTTCCGTGCCTGCACGTAGTCGCCTGCATAGTATCTGTTGCGGACGGTGGTACCCTCGGTCGACTTGATATACAGGAACGATACAGGGTAGTCGGCGGTGCCGCTCACGTTACGACTGCCTTTCTTGCCGAGCCAGGTGATGCGCATCTGATCCCATCGGATGGGGAACACCTTCCGTCCCTTGCCATGCTGGTAGCGCGCGATGTCGATGCCGTAGATACGTTCAGTGGTATATCTCATGCGCTCGCCCATGAACCGTCCTGTGGTCCAGTCGCCCACGCGCAGATGAGGCTCCCCGTTGTCGGGCTGCAACAGCTCCAGGCCGAACCCGTGCTGACGGTCATCTTCCCAGTGCCCCTCGGCATAGTCTCCGTTGGGACGATAGTAGGCACCGTGTCCGTGAGCCTTTATCTGACTGAAGTCACCCATGTAGGTACCTATGGAGTCGATACGGACACCCGTCTCTACGGTGTCGGCATGACAGGTTCCTATGATAGTTCTTCCTTCAGCGTCGAGGAGGAGTGCCGACCCCTCACGTTGGTAATCTCTCCAGGTGCCGATGTTTCGCACGGGCACGTAGGAGCTGACCTCTACGAGGTGCCGTCTGCCATTGGCAAATGCCACAACCATCTCATAGCCCTCGTCCTCCACGTTATGCCGCTCGAAGTAATAGCGCAATTCATCGTCGATGGCCGATGGCACCGTCAGCGTACTGTCGAACAGCATGTGCGATGCGATGTCTGTGCTCAGGCGCATGCCCGTATAGGCAGGCTTGCGGATATACAGATTGGCAATCATCAGCCCGATGAAGGGCAGGGTGATATACAAGATAATCTTCTTCATTCTTTTTACGAGTGCAAAAGTACGGAAAATAACCGAGAGATACGAATAATTCGTGGTGGTTTTTGAATTTTTTCAGCCTTGATTGGACAATTGGACAATTGGACAAATGCAGCATCAGGAATTGTTCTTTGTTCGCAATGGCTCCCGTATCTGTGTCGTTGTCAAAAAGGGTCGGAGCAAAGTGACAGTTTCCTCGGAGGAAAGTCCGACTTTCCTCCGGGGAAAGTAAAAGTTTTCTAAGAGGAACATCATAAAAAGAACAAAATCTCTTTGTTCTATGCATGGATTTCATTATCTTTGCACTTGGAAACGAGTTGAAGCAAGTCGTTTCTGGATATAAATAGTAGTATATTAGAACCATTAAATTGATTTGACTTATGAAAAAGATTTTGATGATGATGGTTGTTTTGGCCATGACGAGCTGGTGCACAGTTGCATATGCTCAGGATGTGATTACTAATCCGGTGCAGCAGCAGGAGCAGCAGGCTGCCCTCCAGGCAGAGAAGGCCGCTAAGAAGCAGCAGAAAGCTATTGAGAAGAAAGAAAAGGCTCAGAAGAAGGCCGAGAAAGAGGCCAAGAAAAAGGAGCGTGCCATCAAGAAACACAATGATGCGGTGAAGGCTGCCAACAAGGCTCAGAAGGATGCGGAGAAAGCTATTGCCAGATCGCAGAAGGCTGCAGAGAAGGCTGCTATTGATGGTTCAGACAAGGCGCGTCTTGCTGCCGAGAAAGCTCAGGTGAAGGCCACGAAGGCCCAACTGAGAGCGGAGAAGTTGGCCAAGAAAGCGAAGAAATAGAAGAATCCCCTCTGAATGGGAGGGGACTCTGTATTAATACTGACGGAGGGCAGCGAGGAGTTCGTTGTTCTCCGTTTTCGTTCCAATGGTAATTCGCAGACAGTCCTTACAGAGCTGTACACGGTTGCGGTTCCTGATGATGATACCCCGATCGACAAGGTAGTCGTAGATCTTCTGGGCATCTGTCATCTTGGCCAGGAAGAAGTTGGCATCTGTGGGGTATACCTTCTCGCAGATGGGAAGCAGTGCGAAAGCGTCGACCATTCTGCCTCGCTCCTGTAGGAGAATCTTCACCCAGTTGTCTACCTCGTAGGGGTCTTTCAGTGCCTCCAATGCCTGTTTCTGTGTGAGCTGGTTGATGTTGTAGGGGTATTTCACCTTATTATAAATGGCGATAATCTCCTTTGAGGCGAAAGCCATACCGAGTCGGATGGCTGCACATCCCCATGCCTTAGACATGGTGTTCAGCACAATCAGGTTGGGATATTGGGACAGTTCTGAGCGCAACGGTGTGACTGCCGAGAAATCGCTATATGCCTCGTCGACAATGACGATTCCCTCGAAGCCTTCAATCACCTTGACGATCTCCTCACGTCGCAGACTGTTGCCTGTGGGGTTGTTGGGAGAGCAAAGCCAGATGATCTTCGTGTGCTCGTCGACGGCAGCCAACAGCTTTTCGGCCGTTATCTGGTAGTGCTCGTCTAACAGGATGGGACGGTACTCTGTATCGTTGATGTCTGCACAGACCTTGTACATACCATAGGTTGGTTCGATGGCGACGACATTGTCGATACCTGGTTGACAGAAGCAACGGTATGCCAGGTCGATGGGCTCGTCACTACCATTGCCGAGGAAGATGTTCTCGGCAGATACGCCTTTTACCTTAGAGAGGGCTTCCTTCAACTCCAGTTGGAGCGGATCGGGGTAGCGGTTGAAAGGCTGGTTGTAGGGGTTCTCGTTGGCATCGAGGAACACGCGTGCCTCGCGCCCTGCATACTCATTGCGGGCAGAGCTATAGGGTGCCAGTGCCCATATGTTTGGTCGAACTAGTTCTTGTAAAGGTTTCATTTCAAACTGTTTATTCTTACGGTCATCGCGTTCTTGTGTGCATCGAGCTGTTCGGCAGCAGCCATCAGTTCAACGGCTTTTCCTATGTTCTGGATACCTTCTGCCGTGAGGTGTTGGAAGGTCACCTTACGACAATAGCTGTCGAGGTTTACCCCACTGTAGGCGGTCGCATATCCGTGGGTGGGAAGGGTATGGTTCGTGCCACTGGCATAGTCGCCAGCACTCTCACAGGCATATTCGCCGAGGAACACACTGCCTGCGTTGATGACCTTCTCTGCCAGCTTTTCATAGTCGGCCGTCTGGATAATCAGATGCTCAGGCGCATAGGCATTGGACAGTTCGATGGCCTCCTTACGGTCGTGTACCAGAACCAGTCGACTGTTCTCCAAGGCCTTGGCGGCAATCTCCTTGCGTGGGAGCAGTTCGAGTTGACGGTTCACCTCAGCCTGTACGTCGAGGATGACCTGCTCGGATGTCGTGATGAGGAACACCTGTGAGTCGATGCCATGCTCTGCCTGTGACAGCAGGTCGGCGGCGATGAACTCGATATTGGCGGTCTCGTCGGCGATGACACAGACCTCTGACGGACCTGCAGGCATATCGATGGCCACATCGTGCAGGCTGACCTGCTGCTTGGCTGCCATGACATACTGGTTGCCTGGTCCGAAAATCTTGTATACCTTTGGTACTGACTCTGTGCCGTAGGCCATCGCTCCGATAGCCTGCACACCACCAGCCTTGAAGATCTTATTCACACCTGCGATACGGGCAGCCACAAGAATGGCGGGATTCACCTTGCCCTCGCGGTTGGGAGGCGTACACAGTACGATATCCTTGCAGCCTGCGATCTTTGCTGGAGTGGCCAGCATCAGAACAGTAGAGAAGAGTGGGGCTGTACCTCCTGGGATATAGAGACCAACCTTCTCGATGGCGACACTCTTCTGCCAGCAGGTCACGCCAGCACGGGTCTCCACCTTCTTTCCTCTGAAACGCTGTGACTCGTGGAATGCCAGGATGTTGTCATGGGCCATTTGGATGGCTTCTTTCAGTTCCTGACTGACTTTCGTCTCTGCCTCCTGCATCTCTTCGTCAGTGACGACGATTGAGGGCAGGTCGACATGGTCGAACTTCAATTCATAGCCTTTGACGGCATCATCGCCACGTTTCTTGACGTCGGCGAGTACTGCGGCTACTGTCTCGTTCAACTGCGACACATCCAGATGCGGACGTTCCACAAGCTTGTTCCACTCACTTTTCTCCGGATATCTGATGATATTCATCTTCTTGGTCTGTGTAATGCTTATAATATCATTTTCTCAATCGGGGTCACGAGGATGCCCTGTGCGCCCATCTCCTTCAGCTTGCCGATAATCTCCCAGAACTGTTTCTGGTCGAGTACGGTGTGAACAGAGCACCATTCCTCATCGGCCAGAGGGATGATGGTGGGACTCTTCAGACCTGGCAGTACGTCGATAATCTCCTGCAGACGGGCCTTGGGCGCATTCATGCGTACATATTTCTTGTCTTCAGCATCCTTCACGGCCTTGAAACGGAAGAGCATCTGCTCCAGGATGGCACGCTTCTCGTCGGAGAGCTTCTTGTTGCCGATGAGCAGTGCCTCACTACGCATCACCACCTCAACCTCGCGGAGGTTGTTGCTGACGAGGGTGGAACCGCTGCTGACGATATCGAAGATACCATCGGCCAGACCAATGCCTGGACTGATTTCTACACTACCTGTGATGACATGAATCTCGGCATTGATTCCTTTCTCCTGCATGAACTGCTTGAGGATGCCAGGATAGGAGGTGGCTATCTTCTTGCCATTGAACCACTCCACACCTTTATAGTCGATCTCTTTGGGAATGGCAAGTGACAGACGGCATTTGGAGAAACCGAGTCGTGAGATGATGTCGGCATCCTCGCCGCGCTCTACGAACTCGTTCTCGCCAACCACACCGATGTCTGCCACACCGCTGGCTACACTCTGAGGGATATCATCATCGCGAAGGTATAGCACCTCCAACGGGAAATTTGATGACTGGACCAAAAGGGTACGCTTCGATGCACTGACCTTGATGTCTGCTTCACTCAGCAGATTCATCGTATCGTCGAAAAGACGTCCCTTGGATTGTACTGCAATACGTAACATATCGTTAAAGTCTGATTAAAATGTGTGCAAATTTACTCAAAAATGTGTGAATGTGCAAGAAAATCCGTACTTTTGCAGCGTTTTTGATAGATATTCTTGACGGATGATGAGGTTTTTGAATATTCTTGCAGTTTTAGGGATGCTTTTTATGCTTGCCTCCTGCTCGTCTAAACGGGAGCGGGTGGTTACGCCCTATGGCTCGGTACTCGACTCCGTCACTGTCACTGAGGAGTTCGATCTGCCTGATATCCAGACGAGCGGTGAACTGATTATGGCTACGCTCAGTGGGCCGCAGACTTATTACGATTATCATGGCAAGCAGCTTGGTACGCAGTATCTGATTTGTCAGCATTTTGCCGACTCTCTCGGTGTGCGTCTGCGGGTGGAGGTGTGTCGTGACAGTATCGAACTGGCCCGTAGGCTTGAGGAGGACGAAGTGGATCTCGTGGCATGGGCTACACCAGGCCATATACAAGTCGGAAAGGAGAAACAAGAGTTGTCAGAGGAGTTCAAAGGCTGGTATCGCCCCTCACTGATCGAAGAGGTGAGAAAGGAAGAGACGGCATTGCTCACCACCAAGAAGGTACGTCGACGTGTGTTCTCGCCGATGCTTGATGCCAAAGGTGGCATCGTCTCTCATTACGACCATTATTTCATGACATATAGCCGCGATATCCGTTGGGACTGGCGCTTGCTGGCCGCCCAATGCTATCAGGAGTCGACTTTCGATCCACGAGCGGTATCGTTCGCTGGTGCGAAGGGACTGATGCAGATCATGCCTGGCACAGCGGATCATCTGGGTGTTCCTCGAAGTAAGCTCTATGATCCAGAGACAAATATTGCAGCTGCTGTTAAGTATATCGCGGAGCTGCAAAAAGCTTTCGCAGACATACGCGATCACTATGAGCGTACCAACTTTGTGTTGGCCAGCTATAATGGAGGTACCCATCATATCCGTGATGCGATGGAGTTGGCCAAGCGAGATGGACGTAATCCTCATCGCTGGGCTGACGTGTCAACGTATGTCCTGAAACTGGCCTCACCACAGTATTATAATGATCCGTTGGTGAAATATGGTTATATGCGGGGAAGTGAGACCGTCGACTATGTCTCAAAGATCCGTCAGCGGCATGCTGGCTATCAAGGGGTGAAAACACCTCACATGGGGTTCCATCCTTCTCAGCCTCGTAAGGCTGATAAACGTAAGAACAAGTATGATATATAATAAAATGTTCTGGCGGATTTCCGAATCCGCCAGAACATTATTTGCCTCTTTCATTTTACTCACTTAATCGCAACTTGACCGTTGGTCGAGATTGCTCACGTTCGAAAATGAAAATGAATTTTCATTTTGCTCACTTAATCGCAATCTTGTCCACGCGCTTCTGATGACGGCCACCTTCGAAGGTTGCGGTGAAGAACTCGTCCATGATCTTGCGAGCCATATTGTTGTCGATGAAACGACCTGGCATCACAAGAACATTCGCGTCGTTATGCTGACGGATCAGATGGGCAATCTCAGGAATCCAGCACAGACCTGCACGCACCTGCTGGTGCTTGTTGAGCGTAATTGAGATTCCCTCGCCACTACCACAGATGGCAATGCCAGGATAGACCTCACCACTCTCGATACCCTCGGCCAGCGCGTGACCAAAGTCGGGATAGTCGACGGAGGCATCGCTCCATGTGCCATAGTCCTTGTAAGGGTAGCCTTTCTCCTCCAGATACTGGAGAACGAATTTCTTTAATGCGAAGCCTGCATGGTCGCAGGCAACTCCTACTGTCTTTATTTCCATAGTCTTATGTAATAATCAACACAGAGATACAGATATACAGAGATCATCTTACTCTGTGTCTCTGTACCTCTGTGTCTAAATATTTATCCCAGCAGAGCCTTTACCTGCTTATAAACATTCTCTCCTGTGAAGCCGAGCTTCTCGTCGAGCACCTTGTAGGGAGCAGAGAAACCGAAGCTCTCAAGACCCCATACAGTACCGTCGGCACCTACCAGACCTTCGAGGTTTACGGGTAGACCTGCGGTGAGACCGAACTTCTTCTTGCCTGCGGGCAGAACACTCTGCTGATACTCCTTCGACTGACTGCGGAACAAGCCCTCAGAAGGAACGCTCACGATACGTACCTTCACACCATCCTCGCGGAGCAGCTTAGCACCAGCCTCCAGGGTAGAAACCTCAGAACCTGAAGCCAACAGGATCACGTCGTAGTTCTCGTCACTACCTGCAACAACATAGGCACCCTTGGTAGCCTGGTTGTAGTCGTTGCCCTCGGGCAGCATCTCAATGTTCTGACGAGAGAAAATAAGAGCGGTAGGTGTGTCGACATTCTCCATAGCCATGCGCCAGCAGACGGTGGTCTCCTCGGCATCGGCAGGACGAACAACGAGTACGGAGTTCTTGCCGCTGTGGTTCTTCAGTTTCTCCATCAGACGAATCTGTGCCTCCTGCTCAACGGGCTCGTGGGTAGGACCGTCCTCACCTACACGGAAGGCGTCGTGCGTCCAGATGAACTTCACGGGCAACTCCATCAGGGCTGCCATACGAACGGCGGGCTTCATGTAATCAGAGAATACGAAGAAGGTTCCGCAGGCGGGGATCACACCACCATGCAGTGCCATACCGATACAACAGCATGCCATCGTGAGCTCAGCGACACCAGCCTCGAAGAAGGCACCACTGAAATCGCCCTTCACCATATCCTTAGTCTTCTTCAGGAAGCCGTTAGTGTTATCTGAGTTAGAGAGGTCTGCAGATGCACAGATCATGTTGGGAACCTGCTCAGCGAGTTGACCCAGAACGGCAGCACTGGCACTACGGGTTGCACTTCCTGCCTTCTGCTCAACCTTACTCCAGTCAATCTTCGGAGCCTTACCACTGAACCATTCCTCGAGCTGTTTGGCCTGTACGGGATGACCCTTGGCCCACTCAGCCTTTTCGGCATAGCGCTCAGCCACAATCTTCTTCAATTCCTCGGCACGCTTAGCGTACAACTCCTGTACCTCAGGGAAGATTTGGAACGGATTCTCAGGATCGGCACCCAGATTCTTCATCGTGTTGATATAAGCATCGCCACCGAGAGGCGCACCATGAGTAGCACAGTTACTCTCGTAGCTGCTGTTGTCGGCCTTACGAGCACCCTTACCCATCACGCAGTGGCCGATAATGAGTGAAGGACGTTCCTTCTCTGCCTGAGCCTTTTTAATGGCCTCACGAATCTGGTCAACATCGTTACCGTTGATCTTCTGAACAAACCATCCCCATGCCTCATACTTCTTAGCGGTATCCTCACAGGTCACCACCTCAGTACGGGTAGAAAGCTGAATATCGTTGGCGTCGTAGAACATGATCAGGTTGTCGAGTCCAAGGTTACCAGCAATACGACCAGCACCCTGTGAGATCTCCTCCTGCACACCACCATCACTGATGTAGGCGTAGATGGTCTGGTTCATGACATTGCCCAGACGAGCCTTCAGGAACTTAGCGGCAATGGCAGCGCCAACAGCAAAACAATGACCCTGTCCGAGAGGACCAGAGGTGTTCTCGATGCCACGCTCAATCTCACGCTCAGGGTGACCAGGAGTTACCGAACCCCATTGACGCAGGTTCTTCAAATCCTCCAGAGTGAACTTGCCGATAAGGGCGAGCTGACTGTAGAGCATTGGAGCCATATGACCTGGATCAAGGAAGAAACGATCGCGACCCTCCCATGCGGGATTCTCGGGGTCATAGACGAGGAACTCACTGTACAGAGTGTTGATAAAGTCGGCACCGCCCATGGCACCACCGGGGTGTCCGGACTTGGCTTTCTCAACCATGGAGGCAGCGAGAATACGGATATTGTCCGCTGCCTTGTTCATAATCTTGTTGTCGTTCATAATGAGTGTTATTTGATATTTAATACGATAATCGATTTTGCAGGTACCTTCACCGTCAGAATACCATTTTTCAGCTTCGCATCCTTAAACTCCTTGGGAGCAATTGTGTTAGGATGCTGGAAGTCGTTATAGTCGGCAACATTCTTAGAAGTGAGGATACGGCCGCTAACAGCCTTGGCCTTGTAGCCGTCGATATTGACATCGATGGTTTGGTCTTTGTCGAGGCTGACATTGGTCAGAGCCAGCACGATGCTGCCATCAGTGGTCTTGGCGGCTGAGCCTGAGAGTAGCGGACAAGGACGAGTAGAGTTGTCGGCAGTCTTTGCCTTCTCCTTGAAGTACTCCTTGCTGCACTGGACGGTCTCACTCTCCAGATCGAGTGGGAGGAAGGTGGCCTCCTGGAACGGGGTGTACATCTCGAACACATGGTAAGTCGGGGTGAGCACCATATGACCCGTACCCTCCTGATCGGTGAGGATCATTGACTGGAGCACGTTCACTATCTGGGCGATGTTAGCCATCTTCACACGATCGGTGTACTTATGGAACACGTTGAGCGACAGTGCAGCCACGAAAGCATCGCGTAGGGCATTCTGTTGGTATAGGTGTCCAGGAATGGTACCAGGCTCCTCGTCCCACCATGTTCCCCACTCATCAACGAGCAAGCCAATCGTATTTTTGGGGTCTTTCTCGTCCATGATGGCCTTGTGTTTCTTAATGACCTCTTCGATCTCCAGGCACTTGCCCAAAGCCCAGTAGTACTGATCGGTATCAAACTGCGTAGCTGAGCCTTTAGGACCGTTCCATCCTGTGCAGGTGTAGTAGTGCAGAGAAATACCTTGCATCTGACGACCAATATTCTCCATCAAGACCGTGGTCCAGTTGTAGTCGTAGTCTGAGGCACCACTGGCAATACGGTAAAGCTTGTTGTTGCCCTGATCGCGCAGGTAGGTGTTGAATTTACGATACTCGTTAGAATAATACTCAGGACGCATGTTTCCACCACAGCCCCAGGCCTCGTTGCCAATACCGAAGTACTTCACCTTCCAGGCTTTGTCGCGACCGTTCTGACGGCGTAGACGGGCCATCGGCGTATCACCATCACTGGTCATATACTCCACCCACTGAGCCATCTCCTTCACAGTTCCGGAACCAACGTTACCGCTGATATAGGGCTCGCAGTCGAGCATCTCACAGAGATTCAGGAACTCATGGGTTCCGAAAGAGTTGTCCTCGATGGTACCGCCCCAGTTGTTGTTACGCAGGGAGGGACGCTGATCCTTTGGACCGATTCCGTCCATCCAGTGATAGTCGTCTGCGAAACAGCCGCCAGGCCAGCGGAGTACGGGCACTTTCAAGGCCTTCAAAGCCTCGAATACGTCTTTGCGGTAGCCATTGATATTGGGAATCTGTGAGTTTTCGCCCACCCAAAGACCGCCGTAGATGCATGATCCAAGGTGCTCTGAAAATTGTCCGTAAATCTCACGGTTAATCTTGGCTCCGCCCTGATCGGCATGAACCGTAGCCTTCACATTGTCTGCCGCCATTACAGGCATGGAGAATGCAGCTATCATCAATAAAAGGAACTGTTTCTTCATACTTTGTATACCATATTTATATTATAATACGGATAGGTGGGGAATTTTCCCCACACTTATCCTTACTTCTTATTGTCTACAGCGCACTGCTCAATGGCAAGACCACGCTTGTAATTCTCTATGTATTTCTCGAATCCGCTGACGTCTTCTGGGGTTGGAGCAATGGATGTTCCTGTATTTCCCGCAAAGACCACCTCTTCCAGATAATCGGCGAGAGAAAGCTTGTTGGGATTGCTTACCATATAGCCGGCCAGTAGGGCGATACCCCATGCGCCACCTTCGCCGGCAGTCTCCATGACGGATATCGGACTGTTGATGGCGGCAGCGAGAACACGCTGACCAACACCTTTGGTCTTGAAAAGACCACCGTGTCCGGTAATACGGTCAACCTTGATCTTTTCTTCCTTGAACAGTATGTCGTTGCCGATCTTCAGTACGCCGACAGAGGCATACAGGTGAGCACGCATGAAGTTGGCAAGGTTGAACTTATCGTTGGCAGAACGCACGAACAAGGGGCGGCCCTCAGCAAGTCCAGTGACAGGCTCACCACTGATATAGTTGTAGGATACGAGTCCGCCACAGTCGGCATCACCGTTCAATGCGTTATTGTAGAGTTTTCCGAATACCTCATTCATATCTACTGGAACACCAAGTAGTTGCTGATATTCCTTAAAGAGGTTTACCCATGCATTGAGGTCGCTGGTGCAGTTGTTACAGTGAACCATAGCCACAAGTGATCCATCGGGAGTGGTTACCATGTCAATCATCTCGTAAGGTTTTGAGAGTTCCTTCTCGAGCACGATCATCGAAAACGATGAAGTTCCTGCAGAGACGTTTCCTGTGCGCTGTTTCACGGCGTTGGTAGCCACCATTCCTGTACCTGCGTCACCCTCAGGAGGACATACGGGGATGCCTGCTTTCAGGTGGCCAGAAGCATCGAGTTTCTTAGCACCCTCTGGAGTGAGAAAACCTGCACTCTCGCCTGCGTTAAGTGACTTAGGAAGAATGTCGAGCAGCTTCCAAGAGAAACCTTTCGGAGCGATGAGTTTATCGAACTTCTCAACCATTGTGGCATCGTAAGTCTTGGTCTTGGGGTCAACAGGAATCATACCTGATGCGTCGCCGACACCAAGGACAAACTGTCCTGTCACCTGCCAGTGTACATAACCTGCCAGTGTGGTTAGGTATTTGATGTCGGAAACATGCTCCTCGTTGTCGAGGATACACTGATAGAGGTGACTAATGCTCCAACGGAGGGGGATGTTGTAGTTGAAAAGCTTGGAGAGTTCTGCTGCAGCCTTGCCTGTGTTGGTATTACGCCAGGTACGGAAGGGTACGAGGATCTCTTGTTTTTCGTTGAAGGCCATATAACCATGCATCATTGCAGAGAATCCGATAGCAGCGAGCGTCTCGATCTCACAGTCATATTGCTTCTGCACATCTTTGCGTAACTCGGCATAGCAATCCTGCAGTCCGTACCATACGGCTTCGGTAGAATAGGTCCAAAGGCCGTCTACGAGTTGATTCTCCCACTCGTGTGAGCCTTGTGCGATGGGTTTATTATCCTCGTCGATGAGAACAGCCTTGATTCTCGTGGAACCGAATTCGATTCCCAGTATGGCTTTTCCAGCCAGAATAGTTTCTTTTGCTGTCATAGTCGTTTTTTTATCAACACAGAGATACAGAGTTGCTTCTATGGAAGTCTCTGTACCTCTGTGTTAAGATGATTATTTCAGCGCCTTATTCAGCATATAATATACCTCGTTATTGCGGAGCGTCTGCTTGAAGTCGGCGATGTTGGTCTGCTTGTTGATGCGGACATACTCGATGCCTGTCATCTCGGCAAAGTCTTCCCAGTATTCCTCGTTAATGTCGTAAGAGAATGCGCTGTGATGCGTACCACCTGCTAGAATCCATGCTGCAGCACCAATCTCGAAGGTGGGCTGAGGAATCCAAAGAGCAGAAGCAACAGGCAGATGAGGCATGGGCTTCGGCTCGATGCACTCGACTTCCTGAGAGATCAGACGGAAGCGATTGCCAAGGTCAACAACGGTTGCCTTGATACCACGGCCAGTCTTGGAGGTGAATACCAGACGGGCTGTCTGCTGCTTGCGGATACCGATGCCGAGGAAATGAACCTCAAGTTTGGGCTTATCTGTTGCAATCAGCGGACAGATTTCGAGCATGTGGCTCTGCAGACAAGATGAACGGTCGCCGGCAAAGTTTAATGTGTAGTCCTCGAGGAATGAGCAACCAGTAGGCATGCCCTGCTGGATAACCCAAAGGGTACGATAGAGACAAGCTGTCTTCCAGTCACCCTCGGCACCGAAGCCGTAGCCCTCTTCCATCAGACGCTGTGAAGCCAGACCAGGAATCTGGTCGAAACCGCAGAAGTCTGGTGCATCGATATCGGCATCGCCCAGATCGTCGAAGTTGGTGGTGAAGGCTGTAGCACCTTCATCCTTCAGTACACGGCGCAGAGCAATCTCTGCCTTGGCACTGTTCTTAACCTTCTCCCAGTAAACCTGTTCGCCGCTCTCGTCGATCTTGATCGTGTAGAGCTTTTTGTATTCCTCAACGAGCGCATCGGCCTCTGCATCAGTCACCTTCTTGAAATATTCCATGAGAGAGCTGACAGGGTAGTAGTCTACGTGATAACCCAGACGCTGTTCGAACTCTACGCGGTCGCCATCAGTTACGGCAACGTTGTTCATGTTCATACCGAACATCAAGCAGCGAACATTCTTGGCATCAGCCACACCTGCTGCCACACGTGCCCAAACGGCAATCTGTTTCTGAGCCTTCTCATCCTTCCAGTAGCCGCACACTACTTTGCGGGCAATACGCATACGGGTGCAGATGTGTCCGAACTCGATATCACCGTGAGCACTTTGGTTCAGGTTCATGAAGTCCATGTCTATCTCACTCCAGGGAATCTCTGCGTTGTACTGTGTGTGGAAGTGGAGCAGAGGCTTCTGCAACTGCTGCAGACCTTTGATCCACATCTTGGCAGGACTGAAAGTGTGCATCCAGGTGATGATACCCACGCACTTCTCATCATTATTGGCAGCCAACATCACTTGCTCTACTTCCTTAGAACTGTTGGCTGTGCCCTTATATACAATCTTCACGGGGATGTTACCGCTTTCATTTAGTCCGGCAACCATCTCCTTTGAGTGTCCGTCTACAGCAACCACTGCATCGCCTCCATACAGAAGCTGTGCACCAGTTACCCACCAAATCTCATAATTATCAAATGCTTTGATCATAAATAGATACCCCCTCTTATCCCTTTATAGAAAGGATGACCATATCTGGGGCTTGGGTCAATAGTTATTATTAATGTTATTTCTTTTTCTTCTGACCGTAGTAGGCATTGGGTCCGTGCTTGCGGGAGAAGTGCTTCTCAATAAGAAGCGGGTTCATCGTGGTCTGCGGGTTCACAGAGAACGATACGAAAGCCATCTTGGCAACCTGTTCCATAACAACGGCGTTATAAACAGCGTTGTCAGGATCCTTACCCCACGAGAATGGGCCATGGTTCTTAACCAGTACACCAGGCGTGTGAACAGGATTGATGTTATCTGCATGAATACGTTTTACGATCACATTACCTGTTTCTAACTCATAGTCGCCTTTCACCTCTGCTTCTGTCATGTCGTCTGTGCATGGAATGGCATCGTGGAAATAGTCTGCATGTGTTGTGCCGATATTTGGGATGTCCTTACCTGCTTGTGCCCATGCCGTGGCATAGGTAGAGTGGGTGTGGACGATACCGCCTAGTTCTGGGAAAGCCCTGTATAAGACGAGGTGTGTCGGGGTGTCGGATGACGGGTTCAGTTCACCGTCTACGACCTCGCCTGTCTTGAGGTCTACCACAACCATGTCTGATGCTTTCATCACATCGTAATCAACACCAGAAGGCTTGATGACTACTAGTCCGTTCTCACGGTCGATTCCTGACACATTACCCCATGTGAAGATCACGAGATTGTGCTTTACGAGATCGAGGTTTGCCTTGAATACTTTTTCTTTCAGTTCTTCTAACATATTCTATATAATTCTTTCTATCTGTTGTCACAATTTAAAATTTGGGTCTTCGTTATAGGCTCTTTTGTTGAAACGATAGAGATAGGCTCCTCGTTTGGAGCCTGTCTTGTCAATCAGTTCTGTTTTCTCGATGAAGTCCATTTCTTTGATACGTTTTCTGAAGTTGCGCTTGTCGAGTTCAGAACCATTTACTGCCTCATACAATTTTTGTAGTTGGGTGAGCGTAAACAGGCTGGGCAGAAGTCGGAAGCCTACAGGCTCATGTGCCAATTTCTGTTGCATCATCTTTCGTGCCTTACGTACCATCTCATTGTGGTCGGAGTAAAGATGGGGAATCTCGTCGATATTTACCCATTCTACGCTATGCTCTCGACGCAGACGGTCGTCATAGTCGTTAACGTTGATGAGGGCGTAATAGGCGATGGAGATGACTCGTTCGCCAGGGTCGCGGTCTACACTACCGAAGGCTCCTACCTGTCGCATATAGAGATTTCGGAGTCCGGTAAGGTCAAAGAGCACACGGTTGGCGGCCTCGTCGATGCTTTCGTCGTGACGAACGAAGCCTCCGTAGAGGCTCCATTCGCCGCGTCCGGGATCCATCTTACGTTTTCCAATCAGTATGCGTAACTTTCCTTCGTCAAAGCCGAAGATAATGCAGTCAACCGATACCCAAACTTTTGAATGTTCACCGTAGAAAGTGGTCATATTGCTCGTTGATTACCAGAAATAGATGTAGAATGCAACAGTGAAGCCAAGGATAATCACAGTGTGGATAATATCCCAGTGATTCCAACTGGCTCGTGTAGCTGCGCGCTGCTCTGGTGTGCTGGTTCCGAAGACAAGTCCTCGGATCTTCTGCTCATCAGGAGCGGCAGTGCAGAGAGATACGATAATAACAATCAGGCAGCAGACAATCAGCATTACACCGCAGAAGAACAACCAGTTGAAGTCGTAGAACACGGCTTTGAACCAGGTGTCAGCGGCATCTGACGCATTGCTGTAGTATACCTTTGCGCCCAGACGTGTCAGACCGATAATGATACCTGAAAGCAAACCCCACATACCACCTTTGGCAGATGCACGTTTCCAACAGATACCTAACAGGAAGGCTGCTGCAATACCAGGAGCCAATACAGATTGGACATCCTGCAGATAGTTATAGAGTACATTACCTACGGAACGCATGATAGGAATCCACAGGATACCAAGAATTACGATAACGACAGTAGCCGTCTGTCCAATACGTACGAGACTCTTTTCTGAGGTCTCGGGTTTCAAACGCTTCCAGAAGTCAATGGTAAACAGCATGGCTGAAGAATTGAACAGTGAAGCTAGTGATGACATCAGGGCTGCAAGAATACCGCAGACCACAAGACCCTTCACACCTGCAGGCAGAATCTTAGCCACAAGGGTGGGGAAGGCTGCATCGGCATTAGGTGTACCGTCGGCGAGCAGAGGCAGGAAACCACCGTCGCCTGCATATTTCTGATGGAGTGCAAAAGCAATCATACCAGGGATAAGGAACAGGAATACGGGCAACAACTTCAGGTAGGCTCCAAAGATGGTACCGCGACGGGCCTCAGTTTCATTCTTTCCAGAAAGGACACGCTGAACGATATATTGGTCAGTACACCAGTACCAGAAACCGATGACAGCAGATCCGATTAGGGCGCCCAGCCATGGATACTGCGGGTCGCTGTTGGAACGCATCAGATGGACCATTGTACCTGTGGCACCTTCGTAGTTAGGTTTAACATCACAGAGCTGGAGCATTTGATCCCAACTACCGAGGGCTTTCATACCCAAGACAAGGATAATCAGCGAACCTAACAGAAGGATCGGGGTCTGCAGCACGGAGGTGTAGAGTACGCTCTTCATTCCACCGAAAATAGTGTAGATGGCGGTGATAAGTACCAGTCCGATAGCGGCAATCCAGAAGAAATCAATACCCCAGAGTTCTTCTATACCAAAAACCTGTTGGAACACAAGTCCACCTGCATAAACCGTCACGGCCACTTTTGTCAGAACATAGCTTATCAGTGAGATGACGGAGAGAATAGTGCGGCTCTGTGTATTGTAGCGGCGCTCCAAGAACTCAGGCATGGTATAAACCATGCTTCGTGTATAGAAAGGAACAAACACCCATCCTAGGATTAGGATCATCCATCCTTGGATCTCCCAGTGGGCCATGGCCATACCCGAGGATGCTCCTGCTCCTGCGAGGCCAATCAGGTGTTCTGAGCCGATGTTTGACGCAAAGATAGATGCACCAATTGCAATCCATGTAGCATCCTTACCACCAAGGAAATAGTCTGCCGAGTTGTCGTTCTTCTGGCTGACGACCCAAAGTACAATGCCTATCAGCGCACAGCAGAAGACGCCAATGACAATCCAATCTAATAATGCCATAATTGTTTGTTATTTTAATGATTTTAGGTTTTTATTTGATACTGAATTTATATGCAGCATGACTGTAATACTTCTCTCCCGGGTTCAGTGTAGGCTGTACCCATGTAGGTTGGTTGGGTGAGTTGGGGTATTTCTGACTCTCCAGACATACACTCACGTGTTTGGGGTAGGTGAGTCCGTGCTTACGAGCAATCTTGGCATCAGGACCTACACCCTGAAAGTTTCCAGAATAAACCTGAACACCTGGTTCGTTTGTGAACATCTCCATGAAGATGCCTGTCTTTGGAGAGTAGAGGCTGGCGCAAACCTGTTTGTCATCCCCTTTACCGTCCTTATAAGTGTTCAGACAGAAGTTGTGGTCGTAACCTGTGGCATTCTGAATCTGGTCATACTGAGACTGGATACTGTCGCCAATGGCATGCGGTGTACGGAAGTCCATGGGAGTTCCTTCCACAGACTTGATCTCACCTGTCGGGATATAAAGCTTGTCACTTGGAGTGAAATTGTCTGCATTTACATAGAGAATCATATCATATCCGGGTTGAGTGAAGTCACCACTCAGATTATAATAATTATGATTCGTTTGGTTAATAATCGTCGGCTTGTCCGTTTCTGCCTCCCAAGTCATATCAAGGGTATTATCAGCAGTGAGTTTGTAAGTTGTGATAGCCATCACCTTACCAGGGAAGCCATTTTCTTTGTCTGCAGCCACAATGGTCAACTTAAGGATTGAGTCTCCAATCTGTTCTGCATCGTAGACCTGATGCATCCAACCTGTGTTTCCACCGCCATGCAGACAGTTGGGGCCATCATTCTTCTTAAGTTGATATACGATTCCGTCGAGAGTGAATTTTCCATCTTTGATACGGTTAGCGTAACGACCAACACTTGATCCGTAGTCTGAAGGCGTGTTGATGGTGTCAGCATATTGGGCAATATTATCAAAACCTAAAACAACATCGGTAGGCTTACCGTCTTTATCAGGAACGCAGAGAGAAACTACACGCCCGCCATAGTTCGTGATACATACTTCCATTCCGTTGTCATTCTTCAACGTGTAGAGTTTCACAGGCTTATCCTGGATCGTTGTGTCAAATCTAGCAGGATCAAGACCGGATACTGTGAGCTTTGAAGCCTGTTGGCTACCTGCACATGCAGAGAGCATCAGCGCAATGACGCTGATTCCCATCATCGTTTCTTTTAGTGCTTTCATCATTTACGTGTTTTAAGTTGTTTATGTTACAGTGTTTATTTTTGGGTGTAAAATTACAATATATTTTTGAACTAGCAACAGAAAAAAGAAAAAAAATAGCGGTAAAGTGTAATTGCTACACCTTACCGCATGTATTTAACTTTTATAAACACAAGATACTGTGTTTATGTCAAGTAGAAACTAACAAATTTTACGTGAGCCATCGCCTATAACAACGTCGTAGACCTTAGGCTCATGTCCGTATTTTGCATTGAACTTTTTCTTCGCATCATCGATGAACTTCTTATAAAGATCATTGCGTACGAGATTGATGGTGCAACCACCAAAACCACCGCCCATAATACGAGATCCAGTAACACCGTTCTCCTTGGCGATGTCGTTCAAGAAATCAAGTTCCTCGCATGACACCTCATAGTCTTTCGACAGACCTTCGTGTGTCTTATACATCAATTCTCCTACCTTTTCGTAATCGCCTTCGTTCAGGGCATCGCAGACAGCCAATACACGGTCTTTTTCACCAAGAACAAACTTGGCACGCTTGTAGTCTTCTGAACCCACTTCATCCTTGACCTCCTCGAGTTGCTCCCATGTGCAGTCTCGCAGGGTCTCGAATTTACCTTCTGGATGCTTAGCTTGAATATGCTTGACCACATTCTCACAAGAGTTGCGACGATCATTGTAGGGAGAGCCAGCCAATTGGTGCTTGACAACTGAGTCAAGCAGTACCAGGCGATATCCGTCGGGCTTGAAGGGGAAATACTCAAACTCACGACTACGGCAGTCGAGACGCATCAGACAACCTGCTTTACCGAAGACGGAGGCAAACTGATCCATGATACCACAGTTCACGCCGCAATAGTTGTGCTCTGTAGCCTGACCTGCCAATACCATGTCCCACTGTGAGACTTTGTTCTCTCCGAAGAGGTCGTTCAAACCGTAGGCGAAGCAACTTTCCATAGCTGCCGACGAGGACATACCGGCCCCAAGGGGGACATCACCTGCAAAGGCAATGTTATAGCCTTTGACAGGAACTCCCAACTTTTTCATTTCCAGTGAGATGCCGTAAATATAACGTGCCCAGGATGCTTTTGGACCTTTAGGATCGGAAAGTTTGAAGTCGACACGATCTTTCAAATCGATAGCATATGCCATCACCGTGTCTTCTGTGCCATTGGGGCGCATCTCGGCCATGATGCCTTTGTCAACAGCTCCAGGGAATACGAATCCACCATTATAGTCAGTGTGCTCACCGATCAGGTTGATACGTCCAGGAGATGCATATACATTACCAGTCTTTCCATCAAAATGCTTGATGAACCGGCTTCTTACAAATTCGATGTCCATAATGAAAAAATTAGAGGTTTATAAATGTCAATCAACGGGGATGTCCTTATTCACGTTCTTGCAGCCGATGAGCGCATAATAGAACATGTAGGCCACACCCAGCAGATAGATGAAATAACTAGGCATATATCCCATGATATCTGCGAAGAAATTCTGAACCACTGGCAGCACGCCACCGCCAACAACCATCATCATAAAGATTCCAGATGCTTGAGCGGTATATTTACCGAGGCCCTCTGTTGCGAGGTTAAAGATGGAAGCCCACATCACTGAAGTGCAGAGACCAACCAAGACCAGAAGCATCGCACTCATCGGCACGGTGGTCATTTCAACAGTTCCTTCCAGAATCTTTACCAACGGCATGGTGACGGTAACGCTTTTCGGTGTCAGCATGGCAGCGAGTATCAAAATCATTCCTACAGAAGTGGTGAAGAGCATCATCTGTCGTGAAGATACCTTGGCTGCAATAGCACTGGATATCAGTCGGCCAACCAGCATGAGCAACCAGTACATGGCAGCGACAGACCCACCGATAGTGGCGGCATCAGCCAAAAGACCAGCGCCCTTGTCAGATGTATCGGACAGATAGAAATTCAGACCACCAGGGATACCTACCTCAACACCTACATACACGAAGATCGCAATGACACCGAGCAGACAGTGACGGAAAGCCCATGGTGAGTGCTCGAACTTGGTGTCGGCAGTCACCTTACCCATTTCAGGATCCTGAATGGGAATAAAGAGCAGGGCAACGAAAGCGGCTGCAAAGACGGTCATGGCAATATACATCACCAGATTGACGTCGGCCATCTGTGTTGATGCTGTCACAGTACCGATGAGAGCACCTACCAGCATCGGGGTTAATGTTCCTGACAGTGAGTTCAGTGTTCCACCAATCATGTTCAACTGGTTTCCACGGTTACCTCCGCCACCAAGCAGGTTCAACATCGGGTTGACGACGGTGTTCAGAATACATACTGAGAAACCAGAGATAAAGGCACCAAACAAATATACGCAGAACCCTGAGATACCTCCAGAGAATCCTGAGAGGAACTGTATCAGCACACCGATAAAGCCCACAGCAATACCGATGAGAGCTGTTTTCTTATATCCCACTTTGGTCAGCATCTTTCCTGCAGGGATACCCATGAACAGATAGGCAAAGAAGTTCATGAAGTTACCCATGATGCCAAGTACATTTGAACCTCCGATTTCCGGCTGGCTTTTCCAGATGACTCCGATGGGGGCACCGAGGTTAGTGACAAACGAAATCATCGCATAGAGGAACATCATCGTGATGATGGCGATGATGCTTCCATTTTGTTTTTGAGTACTCATATTAGTTTTTTCCTTTTATTTAAATTGTTTATGGTTATATTTCATTACTCAACAACTCCGAAACGGTATATTGTCTTCTGCTTATAGCGCTGTCCGGGATTCAGTATAACACTGGGGAAATACGGACGGTTGGGTGAATCGGGGAAGTGCTGGCATTCGAAGCATACGGCACTGCGGCGGGGGAATGTGGCACCATTGGCACCTTTATAGCCTGTAGCCCAGTTGTCGCTATAGAGCTGCACACCTGGTTCGGTAGTATAACATTCCATGGTACGACCGCTGTTCGGATCGGTGATTCTTGCAGCAAAACTCAACTCGCCCTCTTCCTGCTTGTTCAACACATAGCAGTGGTCATAGCCAGCGCCGTTCTTGATCTGCTCGTCATCAGCATCGATGTCCTTTCCAACTGGTTTCGGTGTGCGGAAATCGAACGGTGTGCCTTCCACTTTACGGATTTCACCCGTGGGAATGGATGTGTCATCTGTGGGGATGTAGAAGTCTGCATTGATTTCACAAATCAAATCATCGATAGTCGGTGTCGGGTCTGCTGTTCCTGCAAGACTGAAGAATGCATGATGAGTCAGGTTGACGATGGTCTTCTTGTTGGTTGTAGCAAGATATTCGATTACCAACTCGTTCTGGTCGGTGAAGGTGAACTCCACAGTAACGTCCAACTCACCTGTGAATCCCTCTTCTCCATAAGAAGAGATGCGATGCAAAGCCAGTGAACGGGGGCCCATCTGACGAGCATCCCATACTTTTGCATGGAAACCTGTCGGCCCTCCATGCAGGGCGTTAGGTCCGTTGTTGATGGCCAACTGATACTCCTTGCCGTTAAGGGTGAACTGTCCTTTGCAAATACGGTTTCCAAAGCGGCCGATTAGCGTGGAGAGATAAGGCTCGGGGCTGTTAATAACATTCTCGATGCTATCATGTCCCTGAATGACGTTTGCCACTTTTCCATCTTTGTCAGGCACCATAATAGCACAAATGGCACCACCATAATTGGTGATAGCCACTTCATATCCTTTACGGTTCCTTAAGATGTACAAATCAGTTTTCTTACCATGGATTGTGGTCTGGAAGTTTTCTCTCTTCAGACCACACAGATTCGCTGTTTCTGCTGTGTTCGCCATATTCCTATGTTTTTAGTTACGTTATCTTTCTGCAAAGGAACAGAAAAAAAACCAAACAAACGAAGGAAACAACGAAAAAAATGTTTTTGATATATTAAAAAACTCTAAATGCGGTTTTTGAGAAAATCGGCCACGACATAACTGCTACCTCCAATAAACACAAAGTCTTTTTCGGTCGCAGCATTCTTGGCAGCTTTGTAGGCCGAGATGACATCCGGGTAGCTCTCTCCCTGCAGGTCTTGGCTTTTAGCGTATAATTTCAGTACGTTCTCTGATACGGATCGCTTGTTGGCGGCTTTTGTGAAATAATAGATCGCATCTTTCGGCAATAGGGCGATGACTCCTTCGATATCTTTGTCTTCGACCATTCCAAACACAATATGCATCTGATGACATTTGACCGTTTTCAGTTGCTCACTGAGATATTGCCAGCCAGCCACGTTATGTCCGGTATCACAGATGGTGAGTGGTGCCTCGTCAACAATCTGCCAACGACCTTTTAAGGATGTCAGTTGACATACGTTTAAGAAACCTTCTCTCACTTCTCTGTTTTGACATACGGCATCCTCTTGACATGGACATGCATGCATATATCCCATCTTCTCCAGCTCCTTGACAGCGCAAAGAATGGTGTTGGCGTTTTTGGCCTGATAGATACCGCCAAGCTGTCCCTCTATCATTCCGAAGTGCTGGGTTTGGTATTTTATGCCGTTATTGGAAGGAGTGAATGTACTAACCTCCTGCTCGTCCTCTGCAAAGATAATGGGAGCCTTAACCTCTTTGGCTTTTGCCTCGAAGACGGGGCGAGTCTCCTGCGTGGTCTCGCCGATGACGACAGGAACGCCTTTCTTGATGATACCGGCTTTCTCTGTGGCGATTTGTTCAAATGTATGGCCTAAGAACTGTGTGTGGTCCATTCCGATATTCGTGATGATCGACAGGATAGGCGTAATAATATTCGTGCAGTCGAGTCGGCCACCCAAGCCCACTTCAATGACAGCTATATCAACTTCTTTATCTGCAAAGTACTTGAAAGCCATCGCTGTAACAACCTCGAAAAATGATGGTTGTATATGCTCGATGAAAGGACGATGCTGTTCAACGAACTCCACCACATAATCTTCGTTGATAGGCTGTCCGTTGATACGGATACGCTCAGAGAAATCTACGAGATGCGGTGACGTATAGAGTCCTACCTTATATCCGCACATCTGCAGGATGGCCGACAATGTGTGGGCACATGATCCTTTTCCGTTCGTTCCGGCAACATGAATAGTCTTATATGCCTTGTGCGGATGCTTGAAATGCTCATCCATGGCTAATGTGTTTGTCAGCCCCTCCTTGTAACCGCTTGCCCCCTGTCTTTCGAACATAGGCATCTGGTTGTACAGATATTCACATGTCTCCTGGTACGTCATTTCTGTATTTGCTGATTGTGATTAAACGGAATTAATTGAAATAGTTCTTAAAGCGTTGGAAGATAGAATCCTTCGTTTGCTTGTCACCTTTGAAGTTGTCGCTTTGACGGAACTGATCGATGGCTTGTTTCTCTTCCCGGCTTAAGGTCTTGGGCACGTAGACGCTGATGTTTACCACAAGATCGCCTTTACCGTTGCCATAACCTTGTACGGCGGGTAGACCTTTTCCGCGTAGACGCAGGGTCTTCCCTGGTTGTGTACCGTTTTCAAGCTTAATTTTCAACTTGGAGCCTTCGATGGTTGGAACCTCTACCTCGCCACCAAGCGCTGCAGTCGGGAAGTCAAGCAGCAGATTGTATATCAGATCATTTCCGTCGCGGATGAATGTGTCGTGATCTTCCTCTTCAATGAATACTTGTATGTCACCGTTGATGCCGTTGTGCTTGCCGGCGTTTCCTTTTCCTGGTACATTGACGACCATGCCTTCGGCTACACCTGCAGGAATATTGATCTCAACGACTTCCTCGCCTTTCTTTACACCAGTACCTCCACACTCATGGCATTTGTTCTTGATGACCTGACCTTCTCCTCCACAGGCCGGACATACGCTCTGTTGTTGCATCATGCCGAAGATGCTTTGTGTAGTATGGGTGATGACACCACTACCATGACAAGTCTGACAGGTCTCCTTGCCGCTGCCGGCCTCTGCTCCGCTACCGTTACAGTGGGGACAGTGGATATCCTTGCGCACCTTGAATTTTTTTGTCACGCCAGTGTTGATTTCCTCAAGCGTCAACTTCACCTTCAGGCGCAGATCACTACCGCGGTGTTGCTGTGGACGGCGCTGTCCGCCAAATCCGCCGAAACCATGACCACCGAAGATATCGCCGAACATCGAGAATATATCGTCCATGTTCATGCTGGTACCTCCGAAGCCACTGAAGCCACCTCCGAAACCTCCTCCCATCGGACCGTCAAATCCGAACTGGTCATACTGCTGACGGGTCTTCGGGTCGTGAAGCACGTTATAGGCTTCTGCGGCCTCTTTAAACTTCTCCTCGGCTTCCTTATCGCCAGGGTTCCGGTCAGGGTGATATTTGATAGCAATCTTTCGATATGCTTTCTTAATCTCGTCTTCTGATGCGCCTTTCTCTACGCCCAGTACTTCATAGTAGTCGCGTTTCGCCATGAAACAATCAAAACATTAAATATTAAACATTATTGTCCGACCGCAACTTTTGCGTGACGGATTACTTTGTCGTTCAGTTTATAACCCTGCTGTAGACAATCAATGACTTTACCTTTCTTGTCGTCACCCATGCCTGGCACCATGGCTACGGCCTCATGAACATCGGTGTCGAAGTCTGCATTATCAGTATCGATTTTACTAACGCCTTGGGTTTCCAATACTTTCATGAACTTCTGGTGAATGAGTGTCATTCCTTCGCGAAGCACCTCTGGGTCATCAGTCTTGGCTCCGTTCTCGATGGCACGCTCCATATCGTCAAGAATAGGCAGAACTGCTGTGATGAATTTCTCGCCACCATTCAGAATCAGTTCTGCGCGCTCTTTCAGAGTACGTTTGCGATAGTTCTCGAATTCAGCTACGCTTCGCAACCATTTATCCTTCAACTCTGCTATTTCCTTTTGAGCCTTCTCTATGGGATCTTGCTCCTCGGTCTCGTCAGAGTTCTCGGTCATACCGGAATCCTCAGGATTGACGGCCTCTTCGGTCTCTGCCTCTTTGTCAGTCTCCTCAGATACCTGCTCGTTCAGGATATCCTCGTCTTCGATGTTCATATCTTTTTCTGTCATAACTACGTGGTTTTATTAATTCTGCTTTCCTAATTGCAAAAATCGTGCCGAATTAGGCGTACATCTTCTCTTTTTGCTCTTTGATAGCCTCGTCGTAGATATAATCATCGTAGCTCATCAGTTTGTCGATGGTTCCTTTCGGAGTCAGTTCGATGATGCGATCAGCCACGGTATTGATGAATTCGTGGTCATGTGATGCGAACAAAATGTTGCCTTTGAACTGTATGAGATTGTTGTTAAACGCCTGAATAGACTCCAGATCGAGGTGGTTGGTCGGTGTGTCAAGGATGAGGCAGTTGGCATTCCTCAACTGCATACGTGCAATCATACAACGCATCTTTTCACCTCCGGAGAGCACACAGACCTTTTTCAGGATATCCTCTTCTTTGAATAGCATCCTGCCTAAGAACGACTTCATGGTGACCTCGTTGCCTGGGCCCCACTGTGAAAGCCAGTCTACCAGGTTCATCTCTGACTGGAAGTACTCAGTATTGTCAAGTGGCAGATAGGCAGTGGTGATGGTTACACCCCATTTGTATGTGCCTGCCTGAGCCTCGCGGTTGCCGTTGATGATTTCGAAGAGTGCCGTCATGGCTTTCGGATTGTGTGAAAGGAATACGGTCTTCTGTCCCTTTTCGATCGTGAAGCTGACATTGTCGAACAGTACGGTGCCATCGGTATCTACAGCCTTCAGTCCTTCCACTTCGAGAATCTGTGTGCCAGGTTCACGCTCCATAGAGAAGATGATACCTGGATATTTGCGGGTTGAGGGCGTGATTTCCTCAACATTCAACTTCTCCAGCATCTTCTTGCGCGAGGTGGTCTGTTTTGATTTTGCCACGTTGGCAGAGAAGCGGCGGATAAACTCCTCCAACTGCTTCTTTTTCTCCTCGGCCTTCATCTTCTGGTTCTGTGCCTGACGTAGGGCCAGTTGTGATGATTCATACCAGAAAGAGTAGTTACCGCTAAACAGCGTCACCTTGCCAAAGTCGATGTCGACGGTCTGTGTCGAGACCGCATCGAGAAAGTGACGGTCGTGAGAGACCACAAGCACACACTGCTCCAAGTTCGACAGGTATTCCTCCAACCACTGTACTGTATCCAGATCAAGGTCGTTGGTAGGCTCGTCGAGCAGCAGGTTATCGGGGTGACCGAACAGAGCCTTGGCAAGCATGACGCGCACCTTCTCGTTGTTTGAGATCTCCGACATCTGCTTGTAGTGCTGTCCCTCAACAACTCCGAGGTTCTGCAGCAACTGTGCTGCCTCGCTCTCAGCTTCCCAGCCGTTCATCTCTGCAAAAGCCATCTCCAACTCGGCGGCACGTACACCGTCTTCTTCTGACATTTCCTCCTTGGCATAAAGGGCTTCGCGTTCTTTCATGTTCTGCCAAAGGGGCTGATGCCCCATGAGTACGGTGTCCATCACGGAGAACTCGTCGTATTTGAAGTGGTCCTGCTCCAGGACACTCAGGCGCTCACCGGGGTGCATCTCGATAGAACCCTTGTTGGGCTCTAATTCACCGCTGATAGCACGAAGCAGGGTAGACTTACCTGCGCCGTTAGCACCGATGATGCCATAAATATTTCCACTTGTGAACTTCAGATTGACGTCTTTGTAGAGCGTCTTTTTTCCGAATTGTATTGCCAGATTCGTGACTGTAATCATCTCTATTTTACCTTATTATATTATAATTGGGCTGCAAAGGTAGTGAAAAAAAACGAGACTTCAAAACAATTCAGTGAAAATGTGTGCCAGCGGACTGGGAGTTTCCTCCGGGGAAAGTGGGGGTTTCCAACGTGGAAACTCCCACTTTGCTCAGAGGGTTCCTTTCGTTGAAGGAAGCTCGTAGTGATAGATGTCACGACGAACAGCCATTTTCAGGGCTCTGGCGAGAGCCTTGAAAATGCCTTCAATCTTATGATGCTCATTCTGACCTTCGGCTTTGATGTTCAGGTTCATCTTAGCAGCATCACTCAATGATTTAAAGAAATGTAAGAACATTTCAGTTGGCATTTCCCCAATCTTCTCACGCTTGAATTCCGCATCCCAGACTAGCCAGGGACGTCCGCCGAAATCGAGACAGACGGCGCACAGACAATCGTCCATGGGCAGCGAGTATCCATAGCGCTCGATGCCGCGTTTGTTGCCAAGGGCATTGAGAATACACTCGCCAAGAGCAATAGCGGTATCTTCAATGGTGTGGTGCTCATCTACTTCCAGGTCGCCCTTTGTGTGGATGGTAAGGTCCATCATGCCGTGTTTGCCGATTTGCTCCAACATATGGTCAAAGAATCCGAGGCCAGTGCTGATGTCGCACTTGCCAGTGCCGTCGAGATTGACGCAGACATGGATGTCGGTCTCCTTGGTAACCCGCTTGACTTCTGCTATGCGTTCGCCTGCGAAAAGGATCTCGGAAATCTTTTCCCATGTGATTCCTTCGTCGCTAAGGATCAACGACTTGCATCCGATGTTTTGAGCAAAGGTTCGGTCTGTTTCTCGATCACCGATGACGTACGAATTGGCTATGTCGTACTCGGGATTGTTCATGTACTTCTCCACCAGTCCTGTGTTGGGCTTGCGGGTCGGCGCATGATCCTCTGGGAAGTGCGGGTCAATGAGGATGTCATCGAAGCGAATGCCTTCGCCCTCTAGTGTTTGGAGAATGAAGTTGTGCACAGGCCAGAAGGTGTCTTCTGGAAAAGAGTCGGTACCCAGACCATCCTGGTTGCTGACCATTACGAACTCAAAATCGAGTTTTTCGCGGATGAAGCTAAGATTACGGAAAACGCCTGGAGTGAACTTTAACTTACTGAAACTGTCAATCTGTTCGTCTGCAGGCTCTTCTATGAGTGTTCCGTCACGATCTATAAATAATATTCTTTTCATGATTTTTCATTTATGTTTTGCCGTTCTTTTTCTTGCGCTTCTATGGAACCAGCGGCATAATATGCTGGGAAAAAGATACTGGGAATCACATATGCTTGTATAAAACTAGCCAGTGTGAATACCAGGAAAGTCAGTTTTGTGATGTATGCAGGCATTCCCAGTGGGTCGCCCATCAGCACACCTGTCTGAGCCTTAAAGTTGGCTAGGAATAGGATGTTGGCAGGTAGGCTTGTCAGAACCAGAAATGCAACACTAAGAATGATGGTGATGATGGCTACGGTGAAGAGCAGCCCCCACTGGCGGAATCCCATACGGTAGTCATGACTCAGAACTTTTAAAAAATGAGAGTCTCGTGTGGTCAAGTAGTGCATAAACGGATAGGACAAGGGTACTGCCAATATTATGAATAATAAACAGAGCAGGGCCACAAGACTAAGTCCTGCCAGCGACTGTTTGATGCCTGAGTATGTTGTTCCTCCGATGATGACAGCGAAGATAATGATATTCAGCAGCAGACAGGTGAGCGCACAGATAATGGTATGGCGCAAAATGCGCTTGTCTGTACTGACACAAAAGATGCGCGGCGGAGCAGTGATAATCCCTTGTGTGCGATGCTGGTACAGCATGGAAAAAAACTGCGAGTAAAACCAGATGGTTACTATCAATATGAGGAATGGTGCTATAAAAGCGAAGACATTCAGGACTGTATGGTCTGGAATATATAGGTGACCTGTTGTCACGGCGGTGAAAAAGTGAGGATACTCTTTCATCATCACACTGGTATAGAGACCATAGAGTATCGCATAGAGCAAAGCTATTACCCATGTACGACGGAAGATAGTTTTGAAATTGCCGGTATAGAGCTTGTATCCGGCTGCTATGCAGACCCGACTGCTGCGGACTTTCAAGAGTGCGTCGTCTTTGTCTTTTTCCATATAAAATGATATTTTCACTATGTTGTGCAAAGGTACATCATTTTTTCGTAACTTTATCATCTTTGATGATGATTTTCGTGCAAAAAAGCATGCGACCCAAGATCGAAATCTTTCTGATGGCAAAAAAAGAAACGAGTTTCTTTGTTTTGCGCTCTACTTTTTAGTAACTTTGCCATCAGAGATGGCGAACTTACTCCGTCTCGGCATAAAAAAGATTGAAATCTTTTGTTCTGCTCTCGACTTTTTAGTAACTTTGCCATCAGAGATGGCGAAGTTACATGCACTTGGAAATGAAAAGAAAACAAGTTTTTCTTTTGCATTTCTCTCGTTTTTTTAGTAACTTTGCACCATTGTTAGTAGTTATTGAGGCATCTTATGAAAATATTAAAGTGGGGATTTATCGGCTGTGGCGAGGTGACCGAGAAGAAAAGCGGTCCAGCTTTCAGTGAGGTAGAAGGCTCAAGTGTTGAGGCGGTGATGAGCCGTACGGAGCAACGGGCCCGTACCTATGCTGTCCAGCATGGTATCCGAAAATGGTATACTGATGCGCAGGAACTGATAGATGATCCAGATGTCAATGCTGTTTATGTGGCTACTCCACCGTCAAGTCATGCTACTTATGCTATCATGGCAATGAAAGCCGGGAAACCTGTATATGTTGAGAAACCCCTGGCGGCCAGTTATGAAGATTGTGCACGTATCAATCGTATCTCAGAACAGACTGGGGTTCCTTGTTTTGTGGCTTATTACCGTCGGTATCTCCCATATTTCCAGAAAGTGAAGGATATTGTATGCAGCGGGAGAATAGGTAAGATTATAAATGTGCAGGTGAGATATACAGAACCATTACGTGCTACTGATGCGGAGGCCATAAAGAACGGTCAACCGTTGCCGTGGCGACTACAGCCAGAAATCGCAGGTGGTGGCTATTTCTATGATATGGCACCTCATCAGTTGGATCTTCTGCAGGATATGTTTGGCGTAATCCTGGAAGCTCGTGGCATTTGTGCCAACCGTGGGGGCTACTATGAGGCGGAGGACTCGGTAAGTGCCTCTTTCCGTTTTGAGAACGGCCTGCCAGGTAGTGGTTCTTGGTGTTATGTTGCCCATGAGAGTGCAAGGGAGGACTGTATTGAGATTATTGGTACGGAAGGACAAGTCAGCTTCTCCGTCTTTGACTATAAACCTATCCGTCTGCAGACTAGCGACGGAGACGAGAATATCACAGTGCCTAATCCGCCTTATGTGCAATATCCACTCATTAAGAATGTGATTGAGCATCTGCAGGGGCTGGGTGTATGCACGTGTACCAGCGTTTCGGCAACGCCAGTAAACTGGGCCATGGATCGTATCTTAAATAAGTTCTGAAGACGTTGAAGGGACTATTGATGATATGGCTCCTGCTGACGGCTGCGCCTATGATGGCCGACCGTGTAGAAGAGATGGATAGTCTCTCTGTGATGAGAGATTCTCTACCCAAATCCAAGGAACTCAGTCCGCTCCGACGTACTATCCGGGGGCTTGACCAACTGCACAATGAGTATATAGAGCCTCAGCATTATGAGTTTACGGTGATGATGCAGTTGACGCGTACCTATGAGAGTTTCATGCTGGGAAGTAATGGACAAAGCATCTTATTGGCGCCAGACGAGCTGACGAAGGTAGGGCCGTATTTCGGCTGGAGATGGGTGTTTTTCGGTTATACTTTCGACCTGAGCCATCTTGGATTTGGTAGCAACGGTATCAGAAAAGAGTTTGACTTTAGTATTTATACCTCACAGGTGGGTGTGGATCTGCATTACAGACGGACTGGGCATGACTATAAGGTGCGTGATGTTAAGTTAGGTTATGGCATTAATGGTGATGAGTTCGAGGACATGCCGTTCGATGGCATCAGTGTAGGGATTACAGGCTTGAATGCCTACTACATCTTCAATCACGGTCGTTTCTCATATCCAGCGGCCTTCAGTCAGAGTACTTGTCAGAAAGTGAGTTGTGGCTCGTGGATGGCAGGAGCAGGGTATATGCGAAATACGCTCGATTTTGATTTCGAGAAGTTGGAGGAGTTGTTCAATGAAAGGGCAGGGAAGGACCAGGAAGTGAAACTCGACAGCGGTCTGATGTTCAGTCACATCAAGTATACTGACTATAGTCTCTCTGGTGGCTACGCATATAACTGGGTGTTTGCCAAGGATTGGCTCTTCTGTGCGAGCGGCCAGTTGGCTTTGGCCTACAAGACGAGCTATGGCGATATGTCGAATGAGAAAAAGGGCTTTGATTTCTCAAAAGTGAACGTAGATATGCTGGGACGGTTTGGACTTGTCTATAATAATACGAGATGGTATGCCGGATTGAGTGCCATCCTGCGTACGAACAATTATCGGGGGTCACGCTTTACGGCTAATAATATCTTCGGATCGTTCAATGCCTATATCGGCTATAATTTCATGTTAAAGAAAAAGTACAGGAAAAGAAATGGATAGATTGAAAGGAATAATAGGAATGATGATGGTGCTGTTCCCTTGTATTCTTTGTAAGGCTGAGGGAAAGACGATGTATGCTGCACTTCCGACAGATAGCATCGACGTGTGTCGTTTTCTGGAAGAGGCGCGACATATGCCTCGTACTACTAATTTCCCATTGTTCTTTGCACGGAAATTCTTGGGAAAACCATATGTGGCGCATACACTAGACCTTAACGATGAGGAACGACTGGTGGTGAATACCCGTCAGTTGGATTGTACGACGTTGGTTGAGAACGTGACGGCACTCACTCTTTGCGTCTATCGTAATCTGTATTCATGGCATGACTATTTGAATGCGTTGGTGGCTATGCGTTACCGCCACGGACTTATAGATCGTTATCCAAGTCGTATTCACTACTTCACTGAGTGGATCACCGCTAATACGGCAACGGAGATGGTCAAGGAGATCCAGGCTCCTGATCCTCCTTTTACTCATGTGCAGACTGTTTGTGTAAACTATATGAGTCAGCATCCGGAAAGCTACAAGGCTCTGCAGCAGCATCCGGAATTTGTGGAGGATATCCGGCAGATGGAGGAACGTGTCACAGGTGGACATTTCCGTTATATTCCAAAGAGTGAGGTGAAGAACAGCAGAGTCTTGCGGCGTGCCATTCATGATGGTGATATCATTGCTATTACCAGTAAGAAGGTGGGACTGGATATAGCCCATCTGGGGTTCGCGGTTTGGCGCAAGGATGGACTCCATCTGCTGAATGCTTCATCAGTTCACAAGAAGGTGGTGGAGGAGCCGATGACTCTGTACCAGTATCTTCAAAAGCATCCATCCCATACAGGAATCAGAATTATCAGAATCAACAAATAAACTTAACCCGATATGAAAATGGAATTACCTGATTTTATGAGCTATGCCAACAAATTCTCTCAGTCTGAATTTGTTGAGAAGATTTCGCGTATTGCTAAGCGAGCTGGTGCGAAACTGGTCTATGCGGCTTTGATACTCTATTACACACTGCAGAGTGACCATGTCAGTAAGACTGACAAGGCTATCATCATTGGCGCTTTGGGTTACATGATCAGTCCACTGGATGTGATACCAGATGCTATTCCCATTGCGGGACTCACTGATGACTTGGCTGTCCTGCTGTATGTCCTGAAGAAAGTATGGACGGATATTGATCCTTCTATTGTCGAACAGGCTAAAGGCAAGTTGTCTAAGTGGTTTGATGACGAGGAAATCAACGAGATTAAGGACCTCTTCAAGGAGGATGAGTAGTCGCAATGATACTTCTTTTTTCTAGTGGTTCACGACAGGACGTGTGACAATTGCACGAAACCACATGGATAAATAAAAAAGAATCCGGAATCCTTTTGTTTATTGAGGTTTCCGGATTTTCTTTGGAGGTGCCTGGCGGATTCGAACCGCCGTAGACGGTTTTGCAGACCGTTGACTAAGCCACTCATCCAAGGCACCTTTTCTTGAATGCGGATGCAAAGGTAGGCATATTATTCGACATGACCAAATTTTTGACCTATTTTTTATGCCAGCAATCGGCTTTTTTCTTTTTCTGTACTTGTTTCAGCTCTTTCAGTGCGCAGCCCTTACACCCATAGCATGGATCTGAGGCTTGTCTAACCAGGTTGTAGACCCACCATGCTCCATAGCAGGTAGCGCCGATGAGGATGAGGATGACAAGAACAGTCTGCATGGGTATGCTCGCGTCAGATCTTAGACAGTTTTCTTAGGAGGACCTTATTAATAACCAGAATCCTGTGTCCGGTTTTTCCAATATCCTCACGTACATTATTTATATTATTGAAAAAGTCACTGAAGGCATTCAATAGGAAATTAGGTTGCCCGCTATCCTCAATCACGTCAGGATTGGTTAGAATCCTGATACCCTCATGCTCAATATGCACCTCAATCTCCTCACCAGTCATAATCGGATCGCCATCGTAGTGTATGGCACCAGGACCTTTTCGTTTGATATGCAGACTCTTTGTGCGGAAGGTTTTGATTTTTGAGTTGTTTGTTATCGTCTTCATGAAAAGGTCTGCTGCAATTTGGGGCGCTTCCAGGGCATCAAAGGGTTCCATGATGATAACGTCCATCTCACCGTCTTTCATCGTGGCTCCAGGGGCAATATAAGCGTTATTTCCGTACTGTGAGGCATTCGCACAAGCGATGAGAAATGCTTTATAGCGTTTCTTTCCTGTGTCATCGGACACTTCGTAAGTCTCTGGTTTATATTTCAGCCCCTCCTTGAGTACATTCTCCACGTAGGTGATAGGGCCGCGTTTGCCAGCTTCTGCGAACTTCAGCGAAATAAAAGCATCGAAGCCCATTCCACAGGTACAGAAGAACGGCAGATCGTTGATCATGCCATAGTCGAAAGTCTCAATCTTACAGGCATTGATGATTTGGATGGCCTTCTTGATGTCTAATGGAATACAGAGATGCCTGGCTAGTCCGTTGCCGGATCCGCAGGGGATAATCCCTAAGGCCGTAAAAGAGTGGGTGAGGGAACGTGCCACCTCGTTGACTGTTCCATCACCTCCGACAGCCACCACGATGTCTGTCTGCCGTTCTGCGCAGGCTTTGGCAATTTCTGCCGCATGACCCGCATATTCTGTAAAGCATATCTGATAGTCAAAGTGATCCTTCTCAAGATTCTCCTCAATCAATGAGGGTACCTCATCTTTGGAATGAGTACCTGATATCGGATTTACGATGAAGACAATTTCCTTTTTCTTAGTCATATTCATATGCAAAAGTACAAAATTAGACTGAAAAATCGGGCTTTTGTATAACAAAATAATCCAAAACGGACAATATCTTGATAAAAACTTGCACGAATTGATAAAAAATGTGTAACTTTGCAGCCTGAAAATAAAAAATATAATAGAACTTACCTAACCAGAATGGGACAGTTACAGGAAAAATACAAGAATTATCGTGAGCCGCAGAAGTTCATGGAGGCTGACGTTTATCCTTATTTCCGTGCTATAGAAGGAAAGCAAGGAACGGAAGTTGAGATGGGTGGACATAAGGTTCTGATGTTCGGCTCAAATGCTTATACAGGTCTGACAGGTGATCAGCGCATTATCGATGCCGCAAAGGCTGCGCTTGACAAGTATGGTTCAGGCTGCGCAGGAAGTCGTTTTCTCAATGGTACACTTGATCTTCATGTACAACTTGAAAAGGAGATCTCCGAGTTTATAGGAAAAGATGACTGTTTGTGCTTTTCAACAGGTTTCTCTGTGAATCAAGGTGTACTTGCTATGGTCGTTGGAAAGGATGATTATATCATCTGTGATGATCGTGACCATGCCAGTATCGTTGATGGTCGACGTCTTTCTTTTGCCAAGCAGTTACATTACAAGCATAACGACATGGACGATCTGGAGCGTGTGCTTCAGAAACTGCCTTATGATGCTATCAAACTGATTGTCGTTGATGGTGTGTTCTCTATGGAGGGCGACCTTGCCAAATTGCCAGAGATTGTTGCGTTAAAGCATAAATATAACTGCTCGATTATGGTGGATGAGGCTCATGGTCTTGGCGTCTTTGGTCGTCAGGGACGTGGTGTGTGTGATCATTTTGGTCTCACCGATGAGGTGGATCTGATCATGGGTACCTTCTCGAAGTCGCTTGCTAGTATTGGCGGATTTATTGCATCAGACTGGGATACCATCAATTTCCTGCGTCATACATGTCGTACGTATATCTTCTCTGCTTCCAACACCCCTGCGGCAACGGCAGCAGCGATGGAGGCTCTGCACATCATCCAGCAGGAACCCGAGCGTATTGAAAAGCTATGGAAAGTGACTAATTATGCTTTAAAACGTTTCCGTGAGGAAGGTTTTGAGATTGGCGATACAGAGAGTCCGATTATCCCACTTTATGTGCGTGACGTGGAGAAAACATTCTTGGTGACTGCACTCGCCTTCAAGGCTGGCGTGTTCATCAACCCCGTTATCCCACCGGCATGTGCTCCGCAAGATACACTGGTGCGTTATGCATTGATGGCTACTCATACCGAGGAACAAGTGGACCGTTCGGTAGTTGCCTTGAAGAAGATCTTCCAGGAGCAGGGTATCATAAAATAATAATAGAAAGTGCGAATGAGAGAATGAAAAGATGATGGATGAACTCTGAAACGTTAAAAAACGACAAGGTTTGTCATTTCATTCTCTCATTCTTTCGTTATTTCATTTTTATTTAGTACCTTTGCAGCCGCAAAACAGCGAGGTGTAGCGCAGTTGGTAGCGTTCCTGGTTTGGGACCAGGCTGTCGCAGGTTCGAGTCCTGTCACCTCGACTTTCTTTAAAAGCCGCTGATTCATCACGAGTCAGCGGCTTTTTTATTGTTGTTCTTCCAGATGCTTGGGTCCTTCGATGCCGAAGATATAGAAGAGCGAGGCCACAACGGCCATCACTGCCATATTGAGGATGCTATTACTTATATGTTATTGGGTTGCCATATAGCCATCCCCTCAGAACCAGCCAAAGAGCCTATTAACTCGATGGCTTCCTCCGTTGGATTATAGACAGTCATATAGGTGTCGTCACCGCTGACTGTTATCAGGACGTCGGCTGATTCCAGGATGATGTAAAGCGTCTGCTTGTCGGCCATACATCCCAACAATGCCGTCTCCAGTTCATGTGGAGCCGGATTTGTGATCCATTCATCACCGTCGTGGCTCACCTCGATATCCTCATAGCAATTCAGCTTCAGCAGGATATTGGTGAATTTCCTGTAGATGTTGTCAATCTGAGGATGCTCCAGAAAGTATTTCTCTATCCTGAAGTACTGTCCTCTGCCATCGGCGGGCACTTGCTTGGGCAGTATATCAATCACCCAATATGGCTTATTCAAATACTCTTCTATTGTCATATATGTAAAACTACTGTTTCATCTTGCTGTTCATACTCAATCAAAACAGTTTTTTCCAGAGCCACAATATTGTTACTGCACCAACAACGCAGAAGACAAAGTTGGTGAGATAGCCTTTGCCAAGCAGTTCTATATTCAGCAAGTGGCTGATGAAAGTACCGGCATAGCTACCAACGATGCCAATGATAAGGTTCATGCAGCATCCTTTACCTTTGCCACTCATGATGCGATTGGCAACATATCCAATGAGGATGCCTGTCAGTATCGGCCAAGCCGTGAATTCAACAAGATGTTCTAACATACCTTTTTCTTTATAGCATTTCTTCTAATTTGTCAACAGCCTGAGTCATGTCCTCTCTAAACCGCTTGTGGTCTCTCAGGAAATCGACTCTGCCGTCGGATATGGCCTCATATAGTTCCTGGCTCATGTCATCCACGTAGCTGCCAATGGCCAGTTCTATGTCATCCATCTGCCAATCGAGGGTAGAATGGATATAGACATTTCGTTTCTGATGCAGAAAGCTATATGCGGTCTCTACGCTGTCTTTCGTAATCATTGGTCGTAGCCGATGGGTCTGAACTGTTTCTGCCGCTCACTCCATACGAAACCGTACTTCATGAGATAATCCTTTATATCCTTGGGGGTTCTGCTGAAGGCGTAGCATAGCGATTCCAGCGTGTCAAACTCCTCATCTCTTAAGAGCATGTTGACGCTCGAAACTAGAATGACAGGGTCTTTGGGTAGATAATCCATACTTTTTATCTTAAACAATGTGGCAAAGGTACAAATTATCGGAGTATTTTCGCCACCTTTGCATCGACATTTAGGATAGTTTATGATTGTAGATGATAACGTAAAAGTATACCACTTTGGCTGAGTGTTGCAATGGTACGAAAAGATTGTTGTTCATTACATAAATCACTCAATGATTAAACTTCTGTAATTATAACTCATGCAAATATTTTTGCGTGAGTTGGGCCAGTTTTTAATTATTTTTATTTCTCTATCCCCCCAAACAGTAGCGATTTAACGTAAAGCTCTGATTTAATGGTCCATTTTTTCGATGATTATGGTGGTATATTTTTCAATTACAATCTACAAATATCACATTTTCGGCTGTAATGCTCATATTATTTTGCTGATTTTAACGATATTAAAGAGAAATTTTGTCTCTTCATTCCTATTAAATTAACTCGTCCCAATTCAGTGGGGCACTAAAGATTCTAAATAATCAACTAAATAGTTAATAAAAATCTTGCAATTATTTCATTGATAATCTTAAGAATTTCGTATCTTTGCATGTGAAATACGGATTACCGTATTGTTCGTGTGATCTTTTCTTATGATATAAGCGTTTGCTATTGATCTATCCACATTAGAACCTAGGAAATTCTGAAAGTATAGACGAGAAAAGTAGACAAGTTGCTAGCGCACTCGTTACGAGTGGGCTTACTTGTCTTTTCTCGGGTTTTCCTAGGACCTTAATGTGGGGCAGGTAATGACCCACTCTTTTGTGTCCTATGGAAACAGCTATTTAGGGAGAGAAAAGATAGTAACGCCTAAATGGCAACAAAAGTGGCAAAAAGCTATTGGAGTGAAGACAGATTTGTGAATGCTGTCATCAAGGGCGATTGCATCAACGTGATGGGGCATTTCCCTGATGGCTGTATCGATATGGTACTGTGTGATTTGCCTTATGGCACAACACAGAATAAGTGGGACAGTATTGTTCCACTCGATAAATTATGGGCTGAATATAGGCGTATAGTTAAACCTAACGGTACGATAGTATTAACATCACAAGGAATATTTACAGCTGCGCTAATTATGAGCCAGCCGAAGTTGTTCAAATATAAGTGGGTCTGGGAAAAGTCAAAACCTACAAATTTCTTAAATGCAAAGAAGCAACCATTGAGGAAACATGAAGATGTATGCGTCTTCTACAACAAACAGCCTGTATACCATCCTCAGATGACGGATGGAGAGCCATACGATAAAGGTGTTCGTAAGAATCAGTTGAGTGGTAGCTATGGAGACTTTCAACCAGTTCATGTATATAGCGATGGAAAACGATACCCTACAGATGTTGTGTATTTCAAAACAGCAGAAAGTGAAGGTGAGGTATTCCATGCTACCCAGAAACCTGTGGAACTGGGAAGATATTTCGTTCGCACTTATACCAACCCTGGTGATATCGTTCTTGACAACACCAGCGGCAGCGGTTCTTTCCTTGTTGCTGCTCTGATGGAGGGTCGCAACTTTGTTGGTATCGAGAAGAATGCAGACACAGAACTCTTCAAGGGTGAGAAAATCGACTACATCAAGAAAACAAAAGACAGACTAAAGGCTGCTTGGCAACATCTTGACGCTGAAAAGCGGGAAATCCTTCGAAAATGTAATGTGATAAATGACTTTTAAAAACTTACGCCTATGACAACTATCCGAAAAAACGAAAGAAGCTGGGCCATTGAGCTTATATCACAGATTAACCAGTTCTCAACAGACAACGACCTGATAATAAAAAGAGCAGGAGGTGAGACAACGGTGAGTGAATATCGAGGCCAGAACATGTTCCCTGATGTTATTCTGTATGGTGACCATGATCTTTCAAGCATATTACAAGGTTGGGAGTTGAAGATGCCAGATGTGCCTATCAATGATGCCGATTTTGTACATGATGCCCAACGTAAAGCCAGAGCTTTAAACTTGAATAGTTGCGTGATTTGGAACTTTACTCACGTGAAGTTGTTTGTCTACGATACGGAGGCTCATGAATTTGCAGAAAAGAAGAGGTGGGATAATGCCACCATTAGGACACGTGATGATGTTCAGAAATATAAATCAAGATGGGAGAGAACACTAAAAAGTGTACTTACCTCTGTCAACGAATACCTGATTTCTGGTGAAGTTAAAAAGGCATTTATCGGTGATGTGTTGACTAAGACCTCCATTTCGAATCTTGTCAATGATAACAAATTATGCGTAGCCAGGCATTTGGAAGATGAGGCAAGACGAGATGCTGTCATGGGTGCTCGAATTGAAACATGGTGGCGTGACATCAAATCGGAATATGAAGGTGATGAAGAAAGCAAATTTGCAGCCTATGCCAAAAGTGTCATCATCAACTGGGCCAACCGAATTATCTTTGCCCACTTGATAAAACAAAGGCAAATGAGCGCTTATGCCATTGACGAACTTGACTACGAAAGTACACCAGAGGAAGGCAATGCTATTTTCCAAACGATTACAGAGAAAAGCGATTTCTATAACATCTTTGGTGCCATGCTCTACAACGAACATCTTCCATTGAAGACATGGGCTGCATTGGTTGAACTATCTTTGTTCCTGAAAAACTCGCCGATAAAACACATCAGCCAAAGAATTCTCCAGCAGGTTCTTGAAGGCTCTGTCAGCATATCTAAGAGATTGGTACATGGGCAATACCCAACTCCGCCTGTATTAGCGGCTATTCTCGCACGAATGACTATTCATGATATAACAGGTGAATGTTTCGATGGTTGTTGTGGAACAGGGACAATACCTAATTTTATCATAGATTATAAGAAAGGCAAAAGAATTGGAGCGCAACTAGCAATGGCTACCACATGGGCAAGCGACAAATTCCAGTTGCCCTTGCAGATTGCTAACTTAGCTATGACCAGCTATGACACAATCAATATGCCATGCCGTTTATTCCAACGCGATATTCTATCATTGCATCCAGGCGATGAAGTAGAAATCGTGAATCCTCAAACGGGTATAAAGGAAAAATACACATTACCACAATTTGATGCCATTATATCCAATCTTCCGTTTGTTAAAGCATGTGGTATATCACCTGATGATGCTAGCATGGTTGAAAGCATAAAGACCCGTTATGGTTTATCTGGCAGATCAGATTTCAGTTACTACGTTGCCCTGCATCTCAGAGATCTTGTCAAAGAAGACGGATATGTTGGAATCATATTGTCTAATTCTTTCCTTGGAACGGAAGCTGGCAATCTGTTCTTTGATGCAATTAGGGAATTTTTTGACGATATTAGATTGCATATCAGCGGTAGTGGAAGATGGTTTGAGAATGCAGATGTAGTCACAGTATTGCTTGTGATGAGAAAAAGGACAGAAGCAGAGAGAAATACTAATATTTCATTCTTCAGATGGAATAGGAATTTATACGCAATACAAGATTCGCGTGACTATGCGGACTGCATAGTAAACTCTTCGTTACTTGATAGTGAGTTAGATAGAAGTGTTGTTGCAAAGGCCAACTATAGTAATGAAAACTTGTTAGACCTAATGAGACTGAATATTTCTTATAATGCCCTTTTTGCCGATTTAAATTGGCTTATTGAAATACAGGAGAATCTGACACCTCTCAATTCTATCCTTAATGTAATACGTGGAAACAGAAGGGGGCATGACAAGTTGTTCATTCCTCGTCCTTGTGACTATTCAACAATAGAGCCTCAATTCCTACATAGCTTTATGAAAAATTTGAAGCGAACTCGAAGTTACGTGGCGCAAGCTGATAGTAAGGCTTTTTGCTGTAGTATGACTATGGACGAGCTAGAATCTGAAAACATGCATGGTGCACTAAGTTGGATCAGGCGGTTTGAAGATGTTGTCGATGATTATGGTCCACTAGTAGACAGACTTAAAAGAGCGCACATGGAATGGTACGAGAATAAACCAAGTGAATTGGCAGAAATAGGAACAATGATGAATCCTGACAATAGGATGTTTTATGTAAAATTCCCAACCCCGACTTTCATCAATCAGCGAATAATTGGACTCAATCGCATTAATCAAGATGATGATATAGACCTTATCCATGCCTTGTTGAATTCTATTATCTCCATCTTCTATATTGAGGCTGTTGGATTTGGACGAGGGCTGGGTGCTTTGGACATCAGCAAAGATTCTATCTCTAAATGTTATATGCTAAATCCTTCATTGCTTTCAGAGGAACAACAGACAGATATCTTGGAAAAGTTTGCCGCTTTGCTTTCGAGAGGCATTGTTGATATCAACCAAGACATAGAAGACCCAGTTCGACGTGAGTTTGATATGGCGGTTTTGAATGCTTATGGTATTGGTAGATATTTTGACAATATCGTTGGTTGTTTAAAAGCTATGAGGAAAATCAGAAAAGCCGCGAGACAACAGACTGTATTACAGAGCCCTACAAGAGACTACGACAGGCGTGAGCCTTTTAGCGAGATGGTCATTGAATCTGCTGCTGAAAATGAAGTGGCAAATTGAAAGGTAATCCTCTGACAAAGCCCAATGGGCTTCGTCAGAGGAAAAAGAGGACAATCTATTCGATTATTTCACTTGTTAACAGAAACGCATCCATCATCTCTGCTTGACCAGCGTCAGCGATTTGGCGACGAATGCTTCTCAAACAATCATCAACTTGCTCATCATGAGCGTTCTTGTTGTACGGATATGCGGTTTCACTATATTCAAGCGAGCCGTACCGTGCTGAAATTTTTATTTTCATTATTTTAAAAATTATGTTGATTCGGCACTATTGCCTGATTTTAGTGATTATGGCTCTCGGCTCGCATGGAATCAATAAAACTAATGCAAAGATAGATAAGATATTTCATTATATCACATAATCTTGATATAAATAATGTTAAGATTCTACTACGATAAGTCAACATGAACACATAAATTATTTATTCATGAAAAATTGGTGGTGGTGCTCGTTGATGATTTTCTGGTAGGCGGCGGGGTGAGGGCTGAGCATGTCGAAGGGGTTCAGCCTTGCTTTGACAAGTTCAATAACCGTCATTATCGCGGCCGACTCGGGGTTCTTGTTCTGCGTCTTGATCAACTTTTGTGCCATTTGTGTAAGTGATTTAGTTAAACATAGGCTGTTGGGGCGGGGGGGGATCTTTGGCTTAAGGAGATGCCTTCTATGAGCTATCCGGATAGGCTCTATGAGTCATGGAGATAGGGTCTATACCCCTATAGGGATTATCTCCATCAGTCGTAGATGACGTCTCTTTCACCGAAAGGGATTATCTCTTTCACCCTTACTTGGGGGTGCTCGGCCCGCTGGCGTTATCGCTTACAAAGGTACAACATGTCAAAGAGCGCTTTTCCGTAGTAGGGCGTAGTAGGACGCAGAAGGACTTACTTTTCCTTACTTGGTCGCAGAAGGGCGTGGGAGGGGTCACAACCTTGCTTCGACATGCTCAGCAACCGTGACCCCTTACTTTCTGCGGTCCCTGAGCCTGTCAAAGGGGTATAGAAGGGACAGGGTTCTTACAGAGACATTTGGTTGGTGAGATAACCGTTGGCGACGGCGGCCTGACAGAACAAGCTTGAGGTGTCCCCCTTTATACTGGCCCCCATTAGGGGGCTTAAGTATAAGGGGGCCTCGGCTAATCTGTCAGTCTAGGAAGAGAATTGGCTGTACTGGCTCCCTTTGACGGGCTCATGAACCGTTTTTATGAGTCATCATCAGATATTTTCCAAGAAATATTTGGAACTAATCGTTTTTCTGCCTATCTTTGCAAAAGCAACTAATAACCTGATGATATGGAAGTACAGTCTATAGCCAGATCATTGACGCTAAGCCTGTTGACGTTTCTGTCTGCTTGTGTGATGGCAGAAACCTCAGATCGGCGATTTGAGAAGTTCAACGCCTCAGACGGCTTGGCAGATAACAGTGCCCAGACCATATATTGTACGAAGGAGGGGCGTATGGTGATCACCACCATGGGACAGATTAACTTCTTTGATGGTCAAAAATTTTCCTATATTGATCCTACAGAAGAGAACCTCTATCCGTTGGTAGATTATGCAGGGAACTACCATTTATATTTTGATCGATATCATCACATGTGGTTGAAAAACACGCATAATGTGACTTGCGTGGATCTGCAAACCGAGAAGTTTACTGTTTCTATCAAAGAAGAGTTTGCTAAATTTGGTATGGACAAGCAGGTGAGAGACATGTTTGTCGATGCAGATGGTATCGTGTGGTTATCCGTCGAAGACGGACTCTATAGTGTTGAGTCTAAGAGGTCATATCCATTACGAAAGGGACATAACCTGCAGGATGTTGAGACCAGCCAGGATAAATATCTTCTGCTGTTCTACGAGGATGGACAGATGGACATGGTGGATCTGGCAACAGGAAAGAGAATTGTGTTGAGTGCGGCCTATAACGAAACTGAGAAGGAGACCTATAAATCGTCGTCGGTGCTGCTAAAAGACAGCAATCTGCTCTATCAGATACGAAATGGTAAGAAACAAGCCATATTCCAGAGTTTTGATGTTGTCAAAAGAGAATGGAGAACGATTCTCAAGACGCCTTATCACTTGAATAACATTGCGAAGAAAGACTCTCTTTTCTATCTGTCATCAGAGTATGGTTATTGGGTATATGATGCTAGTAACGGTCATCTCAACCATGTTGAAAACCTGTTACTTCAGAATGGACAGTTGCTTAACACTGACATCAATGTGTTGGCTTTCGACAAGCAGGGCGGATTATGGGTAGGAACGGAAAAACGGGGTTTGCTTTATTCTCGTCCATTCGACCCTCCGTTTACCATCTATGACTGGAATGACAAACAGGCCAAGGTATACTATGGGTATATGTCACAGTATGCCAGATCTTCTACGACCTTTCGAGGACGGACTGTCAATTGCACCTATCGTGACTCTCGAGGATGGACGTGGGTCGGTACATCCCAGGGCTTGCATCTCTATCGTCATACGTCCGACCATCTGCCGCAGATTATCACAAAGAATGATGGTCTCCTCAATAATGTGATTCATGCCATTGTGGAGGATCATGAGAAACGGATATGGGTAACTACTACTTATGGCGTTTCCTGTGTGTTTATAAAAGATCGTGAGATAGACTATGTCTGCAGTTATAATGAGCATGACTGTGTGCCGAATGAGGCGTTTGTTAACGGGGGGGCTGCCTGTCTGCCTGATGGACGTATTGTGATGCAGTCACTTGATCATATGATGGTCTTTAATCCTCAGTCGATGGAAACACTAAAGGGCGAGTATGCATATGAGATTTATCCCAAGTTGATTCAACTGCTTGTGAATGGTAATAATGTTGAGACGGGGGTGGAACATGATGGAAAGATTATCCTTGAAAAGGCCCTTAGTTGTACGTCGGAGATCGATCTTAACTATAATCAGAATTCTCTGATGCTAATTTATTCGGCACTCAACTATTTCCGTCCTCAGCATACCTACTATCGGGTTAGGGTGAAGGGCCTGGATGACAGATGGCATATCTACACCAGTTACGATTCAGAAGGAAAGGTAGATAAGAATGGTAGACTGCGTCTGTTACTGGAATCACTCCGCCCGGGACTCTATGTGGTTGAAATTCAAGCTTCAATGCTCCCAAACCAATGGGATACTAAACCGGATGAATGGATTGTCAGGATCCACCAGCCATGGTGGCGGACGACGGGGATGTTCGTCTTGTTGGGTTCGTTACTGCTTGTCTTGTTGGGCATTAATGCCTACTGCTATCTAAGGAACGCTAACATGAGAGTGATGCGTAATAGTGAAGAGCAAGGCATTATCAATCGAATCAGGATTTTTGCAGAGAGGTGTTGTAATCGTGGAAGTGAGTTATTGGAACCGACACCTGAAGAGGTGTATGGTTATGGTACTAATCCCCAAAATGAACTATCGCCAGAGTTTAATAGTACCATGATAAAGATCATGCCACAGATTCTGTCAAAAGAAGGCTCGCAGATCTCGATGCGCGATCTGAGTAACGCAGCAGGGATGGATGTGCAGGAGTTTTATCAGCTGATCACGGCAAATATCTATAAGAGTCCCAGAGGACTGGCTGTCCAGGTGATGCTACAGCGTGCCATAGAGATGTTGGAGACAACTGGTAAGGATATTCCGGATATCTCAGAGGAGTGCGGATTCGTTTCTGTCAACTTTTTTATAGCTACTTTCTTCCATCATATGAAACAGACACCAGACCAGTTCCGTCATAAGAAAGGTATAGGTTAGTCTGAGATAAGTTGTCTGTAGGCAACCAACCGCCACGTGCGCTCTCCTGTCCCCTTATAGTATATATAAGCACAGTAGCGGTTCTCTGTTTGGTAGAAACTGCCTTCTGAAGGAAGGAGTTGCGTATCGCCGTTATTCGTCATCCAGAGATAATGATAGGAATAGTATCCCTGTTTCTGCATGATTTGCGCGGTGTATGTGTCACTGCTCTCGTCATAGTCCATGATGTATGTCTTCGGATCCTCTGTTGTCCAATGTCCATCAATGATAATACGACCGTCTTTTGACGGTAGGTTGCTTTTCAGGCGATAGTTAACCCATACATAGTCACTTGTGATGTCATTCTCCCTGTTGTCGCTGTTACGGATATAGAAAGCACCGTCCGCATCTTGGTCGTAGATGTAATATGGCCTGGGTTCATCTATGAATGGGAATGCCTGATAGTGCGTCCCGTCCCACGTGATGTGCTCGATGCCCATGGTCGGGTGACTGGTGTCTAGGATCTCATATTTGCGGTACTCATTGCCGGCATCGAAAATAAGATCCCTGCAATGCTGCCATTCTAGTCCATGATGATTGACTGATGTTGGTCTTATATTCTGACGTTTATTGAATCTCTGTCCGTTTTGTGTGATGACCATCTGTAGTTGTTCCTCGGGATTCGACACCACTAAATCACAAAATCTCAATCCCATAGTCAATTGTTGATGGGTTTGATTGACATCGATGTCCGTGTTGGTTGTGGCATGAAGGGAGAGAGACATCGATTGTTCGGTTACCATAAACTCAACAGTCAGGATGTCCTCCTCTTCATCTTCTTCATAGACATGTATACGATAGTTGCCGCTCATCTTTAACTGACATCTCTCGTTGGGGAAGATGATGCTATAATGGGTATAGGGAACAACGGTGTTGATAGAGTGTTGATAGTCTTCAACGACATTGTTGTTAAATCCTTCGAGCCAGTCGCTCTCAAATACCTCTTCTGCTGTCGACCAGTCGGCTTCACACCGTTCAATACGATAGATATATCGATGATGATTGTGCGACAGCTCGTCAAAACTTACATGTAATAGGTCATCGCTGTGAAGTCGCATAACGGCAGGCGAAAGCCAATCCTGATTGACTACTGCTTGCAGGGATTTAACTTGTGGAACATAAATCCTATTCTCTGCCACTGCATGCAAAGGCAGTAATAAGAATGCCACGGACATCATCCGAGTATTGATTTTAGTCCAAAGTCTGTTCAACATCATACTCTTCATATCTTCAGATGACAGGCTATTAGTTGACGGATTTGTTGGGTCTTCCGGTTATTCACTGGAGGAAGTGGCATATAGCCCTCATCAAGGCCCGTCTGTTCACTTAATATCTGCATCAGACAACCTGTGGTTTCTTTTAAGTCTTTTTCCTCGATGGCTTGGACGAGTCGGTCATCGTTGATGGTATCGCGATATAATTCACGGGTTATCTCAATCAGGTGGAGAAGTTGTGGCTTCCTTTCTATCTGTCTGATCATTCGTATCAAATAATCATTTTCGTCACCTTGATAGTCACCGATGATCTGTTTTATGCTTTGTGGGCGTGTGTAGCCTTCTGGAAAGTAGGCGCAGATGTTCGTAGTGTCAATAATGGGTATCGAAAGACCGAGAATACTTATACCATAGTCAACGTAGTTGCGGATATTTTCATGCTCAGCATAGATAAGCAGACGACGCCAGTCTATATTCTGTGGATGAGTGATAGCTTCGTTTTTACGGCACCACCGACGATCACCCATAATACTCGTTTTGATAATTGTATGCAGTGCCTCGATACTAGCGTTGTCCATTTGTTCCAACGTGTTGGAGTCGATGACCTTCTGATAAACTGCATACGTCTTTGCACACATTTCCGCAGGTGTAATGGAATTTGTGATAACAGCATTACGGATATCTTCAATGCGGTGATTCCACTCCAGTTTCTCAAAGTAGGAGTGTTCAAGCTTCCCTAAGCAGATAACGGCATAGGCGCGCTCAATTGTTTTTTTCTGTTCGAAAAGAGCCCTTCCCATTTTATCCTGCAGTTTTTGCTGACTGACATTCCAGGATTCCAGTTGGCCGTGGAGCGTTATGACGATACGAGCGCCGGAATGGTATGCGCTATTTGCTGCACGTAACAAGAAACCTTGCCAACAACCATGAACATGCACGATGTCGGGATGTACCTCATGAAGCAACTGCCGGAAGGTTACAAGATTGTCTGCAACCTGTACAGTCACGTTCTGTCGCATGCCGTCTTTCAGCATGGTGACATGCCGCTGAATGAGTTCTTCGTTTTTTTGATAGACGTGCAGGATTTTCATGCTCTATCCTTCCTCCCTTGATGATATTCACTCTATTGTGAGAAGGGTTGTCGAGGATCGCTTGCAGAGGTTCTGCCACAGAATACTTAAGCGTAGTCCCAAGAGTTGTAGACGACTAGGTTTTTCTTCAAAGAACTTTAGAAGATCATGCGCATAGTCCTTGTGCACAATGATAAAGTCGTATTTTCCCCGTATATATCTCATGTGCTTCCCCTGATGACCGTTACTCTTCTTACGCTCCGCTTTGACAATCTGTCGATGAACTTCTGTTACATCATCAAATGGTTGTAGACGCAAACCTTTGCCTGTAAGGTAGCCGAGATATAGTACGGCATTGTCGCTCATCGAGTTCTCGATGGCCTGAAGCACGTCAGGTGCCGCTGGCTTCTTCTTGATGTCGGCAATGATAATCCATTCGTTCTTAGCGGCTTTTACGCCAATAGTGAAGGACAGCTTCGGGCGAGACACGAGCCTGTTAGGACGTGGAAGGAAGGTGGTGTAGAGCTGTGGATAGTTGTTCTTCGCGAGCTTCAATACATCCTCGGTATTGTCGGTCGACGACTCGTCGACAACGATCACTTCATATCCAGGCTCGTAGACCTGCGTGAGAAAGGCAGGCAGGTTCTCTTCCAGTTCATAAGCCTGGTCATAGACAGTCATTATAATGGAGAAACAACGACTCATTTTGTCTGTATTATTATCTTGTTCTTACAACTCGTCACTAGTGTATCCTATAGGTAGTCTACGACAATTGTACTGTGATGCCATGATTTCTCCATATGCTCCAGCAGAGCGAATTGCCAACAGATCTCCACGTTTTGTCTGGTTTAAGTCTATTTGTTTGGCAAAAACGTCGGTTGACTCACAGATGGGACCTACAACGTCATAGCTGCTCATTGGCTCTTCACTGGAGATATTCTCTATTTTGTGATATGCCTGATATAGCGCAGGACGGATGAGGTCTGTGAAACCGGCATCAACGATAGCAAACTTTTTGACAGCACCTTCTTTTACATATAATGTGCGCGTGATAAGTGAGCCACATTGTGCAACCACGGCACGCCCCAATTCAAAGTGTAGTGTTTGCCACGAACGGAGTTTCAGTTTCTTGGCATATGTATCGAAGTATGCTTTGAAATCAGGAATGGGAACACGGTTCGGATGTGCGTAGTCGACACCAAGTCCTCCTCCAACATTGATATGCTCGACATGAATGTGGTGGTTTTCCAACTGGTCCTGTAACTCATTTATACGGTTGCAGAGGGCTTCGAAATCGCCCATGTCCAAAATCTGTGATCCGATATGAAAGTGTAGGCCGACGAACTTGACATTACTCAGTTTCTCTGCTTCTGCAATCACCGTTTCCATGTCTCGCATGGCAATACCGAACTTGTTTTCTGCCAGACCTGTCGTGATGTTCGCATGGGTGTGTGCTCCAACATTCGGATTGAGTCTAAAGGCTACGGGTGCAATCTTTCCTTTTGCGGCAGCTAACGAGTTGATGACTTCCAACTCCGGAATACTCTCTACATTAAAGCAGAAGATGTTGTTGTCGAGGCCTATATTTATCTCCCAATCGCTCTTACCTACACCGGCAAAGACAATCTTGTTACTGGGGAATCCGGATTTGATAGAGGCAACGATCTCACCGCCACTGACGCAATCTGCTCCCAGTCCGGCTTCACGGATAAAGCGGAGAATTTTTGGGTTCGCATTTGCCTTTATGGCGTAGTGTACAACAAATCCCTTATGTTTATTGGCTTCCTCGTTAATGGCGCGCAATGTCTGACGCAACACTTCCGTGTCGTAATAGTAGAAAGGCGTCTCTATCGACTGCATCTTTTCTACGGGAAATATACCTTTTGCCATATTCTTTTCCTCTCTGTTCGTTTTGTGTTTGGTTGTGTGGAATATTATTTGTTGAAAATAGTGTCGCTTAAGTTCTGCAAAGCGCGTTTTTTATCTTCTTCGCGGATCAGGAATGAGATGTTGTAATTAGATCCTCCATAGCTGACCATACGGACGGGGACGTCTTTCATGGCATCAAGAGCTAATGCCTCGAAGCCGATGTTTGACCAGTCGAGATCTCCTACGACACAGATGATACACATATTCGTATCTACGGTCACTGTTCCATATTTCTTCAGTTCGTCAACAATCTCTCCCAGATGGGCAGAGTTGTCTATGCTCATGGATACACCAACCTCAGATGTACAAACCATGTCAATAGGGGTCTGGTAGCTCTCGAAAATCTCAAAGACCTTACGAAGGAAGCCGGTGGCAAGCAGCATACGCGACGACTTGATTTTTATCGCTGTGATGTTGTCCTTGGCGGCAACAGCCTTGATCTTTCCGTATTCTGTAGCGTTACTGATGGTCGTTCCTTCTGCATCCGGATCCATGGTGTTAAGCAGACGTACGGGAATACCTGCATATTTGGCTGGTTGAACACAGGTGGGGTGAAGGATCTTTGCGCCGAAGTAAGCCAACTCAGCAGCCTCTTCAAAATGAAGCTGATGAACAGGCTCGGTTTTGTCAACCACACGTGGATCATTATTATGCATACCGTCAATATCAGTCCATATCTGGATCTCTTCGGCATTAATGGCTGCACCGATAAGTGATGCCGTGTAATCGCTACCTCCACGCTGCAGGTTGTCAACCTCTCCATATGCATTACGACAAATGAAGCCTTGTGTCAGGTATACTTGTGCACCGTCGTTCTCTTCAAGAATGGCATTGAGCTTCTCTTTGATATAAACAGGATCTGGCTCGGAATTCTTGTCTGTACGCATAAAATCAAGAGCATTAAGCAGTACGGCATTGATTCCTTGCTCTTTCATGTAGTTCACGACCATGTTTGTCGACATCATCTCACCCTGTGCAATGATGCTTTTCTCCTCGAAGCTGGTGAAGAGCTCTTTCGTGAACGAACGAAGATAGTCGAACTCACCACGTAGGAACTCGCGTGTCACGGTCTTTGTTTCTTCTTTGCTGTAGAGTTCGTCTACATGCTTGGCATATTTCTGCTCAAGACGGTTGATAACCTCATTGGCTCCATCAGGATTCTTTTTGTAAAGATAGTCGGAGATCTCAACGAGAGAGTTAGTGGTGCCCGACATGGCGGAGAGTACCACGAAAACGGGGTCGCCAGACTTTGTGACCAGTTCGGTCACTTCTTTCATCCTTTGTGGGGTGCCGACGGATGTTCCGCCGAATTTCATCACTTTCATATGCTTTGATTTTTTAATTGAATTCTACGCCTTTCTTATGGTCACCTGTTCCATTCTGCCATCCTGGCACTGGAAAGCTTTTCCCGGATATTTGCTCAAGAGTGAGATGTTATGTGTTGACATAACAACGGCAGTGCCACTTTTTGATATGTTATAGAGTAACTGCATGATGTCGTCTGCAGTGTCTTTGTCCAGATTCCCAGTTGGTTCATCAGCGATAATGAGTTTCGGACGATTGAGAATAGCACGGGCAATGGCAATGCGTTGTTGTTCCCCACCGGATAATTCGTTGGGCATCTTATCATGTTTATCAGAAAGTCCTATCTCTGTCAGCACTTCGTGAATACGCTGGTCAATCTCTTCTTTGTCTTTCCATCCCGTAGCTTTTAGTACGAAATGGAGGTTTTTATATATCGTACGGTCACTTAATAGCTGAAAGTCCTGAAAAACGATACCGAGATCTTTGCGCAGGGCGGGTATCTCCTTACGACGAATCGTCTTCAGGTCATAGCCAAGTACGGTCGCTTCTTCTGCCTCGTCAATATCAAGTTCACAGTACAACGTACTAAGTAATGTGCTTTTACCTGACCCTACACGTCCAATGATGTAGACAAACTCACCGTTGTCTACCTGTAGGTTCACGTTGCTCAGCACTTGGACGCCCTGGTGCTGGTAGATACTTACATTCTTATAACTGATCAGCATATCTGTCTTGCATTCACATTCCACTATCCGGTTTACGGCCTTTATTTCATTGTTCCTTGGGCCTTAGCTTCACGACGCTTCTTATCCCAGTTAGGATCATGGCGTTTCTGGAGTTCTGCTGCGATATCCTCGATACGCATGCCTTTACTGGTTAGGAGTACAATCAGGTGATAGAGCATGTCTGACACCTCATAGCTTAATTGCTCGTTTGTGCCTGTGCATGCTTCGATGACAGCTTCCAACGCTTCCTCACCGACCTTCTGTGATATACGTTTGATGCCGTCCTTAAAGAGTTTGGTCGTGTAACTGCCTTCTGGCATCTCTTCGTGGCGACGGTTGATGAAGTCCTGAAGCTCCGTAAGGAAGAGTAGGGGATTACTGGTGTTCTCTTCCCCCCAGCAGGTATCTGTACCAGTATGACAGGTCGGTCCATCAGGAATCACTTTTACGAGGAGGGTATCGTTGTCACAGTCTACATTTATACTCACGAGGTTCAGAAAGTTACCGCTGGTTTCACCTTTTGTCCACAGACAATTACGTGAACGGCTCCAGAAAGTCACCTTCTTTGTGGCCATAGTCTTCTCATATGCTTCTTGGTTCATGTAACCAAGCATCAGCACATTCTTAGTGACCGCATCTTGTATGATGGCGGGGACAAGTCCACCGCTTTTTTCAAAATCTATAATCATATACGTACGTTTATTCCTTCGTTTCTTAGATATAATTTAAGTTCTGGGATGGGGATTTCCCCGAAATGGAAGACACTAGCTGCAAGAGCAGCATCGGAATGTCCCTCAATGAATGTATCACGGAAATGTTCTTTCTTCCCGGCTCCACCACTGGCAATGATGGGAATAGAGAGATTGTCGGCCAACTCCCGGAGTGCCTGATTGGCATAACCGGCTTTGACGCCATCATGATCCATACTTGTAAAGAGGATCTCTCCTGCACCGCGCTCCTGGACCTCATGTGCCCATTCAAAGAGACCTCGTTCTGTACGTTCACGCCCCCCCTTAAGGTAGCAATGCCAACCGTCTTCGTCGTATCTCGCGTCAATAGCACAGACGCAGACTTGTGAACCGAATCGGTTGGTAATCTTGTCAATGAGTTGTGGTTGACGGATCGCAGCGCTGTTGACGCTTACTTTATCAGCGCCGGCATATAACAGTCGCTCGACATCTTCCAATTCGTTGATGCCTCCGCCGACAGTGAAAGGTATGTTTATCTCTTGTGCTACACGAGTCACCATCTCTGTAAAGGTCTTGCGTCCCTCGAAAGAGGCTGTAATGTCAAGGAACACCAACTCGTCGGCTCCTTGCTCACTATAGGCCTTCCCGAGCTCGACAGGATCACCGGCTGAGCGCAGGTTCACGAAGTTCGTGCCTTTGACAGTCTCTCCGTCCTTTACGTCTAAACAGGGTATGATTCGTTTTGCCAGTCCCATAGTTCCCTGAGATTTATCTTACCTTCATAGATTGCCTTTCCAAAGACGACGGCAGGGATGCCGGCCGCATGGAGGGCTTTGATGTCATTAATAGAAGAAACACCGCCACTAGCTATCAGATGTAGCTGTGGGTATGCGTCCATGACCTGCTTATACAAGTCGATTGCTGGTCCGGTCAACGTTCCGTCTTTGGAAATCTCCGTACACAATACGTTTCGTATACCTGCATCAACATATTTCTGGAGGAAGGGAAGCAGGTCCTCGTCAGAATCCTCTTTCCAACCGTTAATGCTTACCTTACCATGACGTACATCAGCTCCCAGTATGATGTGTTCTGCTCCGTATCTCTCCAACCAACCCATGAACAGATCTGGCCGAGTGACGGCGATGGAGCCGATGGTCACCATTGACGCGCCTGATGCGAATGCTTTCTGGATATCCTCATCGGTTTTAATACCTCCTCCAAAATCTACGGTCATCTGAGTCTGTGTCGTGATGGCTTTCAGTACGCCATCGTTAACGACATGCTTCGATTTGGCTCCATCAAGGTCTACCACATGCAGGCGTTTGAATCCCAGACCCTCAAATTCTTTGGCAACCTCAGCGGGAGAGTTGTGATAGATGGTCTTTTGATTGTAGTCGCCTTTCGTCAGTCGGACGCATTGTCCGTTGATGATATCTATGGCAGGTATCAGTTCTATAGCGTTCATTCTTCTAAAAAGACTATTTACGTTCATCATTTATCTCGAGGAAATTCCTCAGTATCCGTTCACCTATAACACCACTTTTCTCGGGGTGGAATTGGCAGGTGTAGAAATTGTCCTTGTGCATGGAAGCACTATAGGGTTGGATGTAGTCTGCTATCGCAATGGTCTCACGACACAACGGTACATAATAGCTGTGAACGAAATAGACATACGGGGCGTTCTCATGCTCCTTAAACGAGACAGGAGAAAGTATGCCTTTATATAGCGGATCCACATCGTTCTTTTCTTGAAAGGAGTGAGGAAGACTCAAACTGTTCCAACCCATACACGGAACTTTTTCTTCATGTTTCTGCGGTTTGAATCGTTTTACCTCAGCATCGAAGATCCCGATACAATCTACGTCTCCTTCTTCTGAGTGTTTGCAAAGCAACTGTTGCCCAACGCAGATGCCAAAGACGGGTTGCTTAAGATCTCGGATCACTTTGTCAAGGCCCCTTGCTTTCAAGTACTCCATAGCCTCTGCTGCATGTCCTTGTCCAGGGAACAGTACCCGGTCGGCTTTCTTGAGGGCTTCTGCGTCGTCAGTGAGTACAGGTTCGATACCCATTCTGCGGAGAGCATTCACCACAGAATAGATGTTTCCTGCATTATATTTTACGATTGCTACCTGCATGATTATGGACGATCAACTGAAGATAATGGTTTTGTTCTTATAGGTGAGGATCTTACGTTGGATATGCTTTGATACGGCATGCGACAATACGATCTTCTCCAGGTCCTTGCCTTTCAGGACAAGACTTTCTGGGGTGTCTTTGTGCGTGATGCGTGTCACATCTTGTTCAATGATGGGACCGGCATCAAGTTCTGCCGTTACGTAGTGGCTTGTTGCTCCGATAATCTTTACACCACGTTCCCATGCCTGATGGTAGGGTTTTGCACCGATGAAGGCGGGTAGGAACGAGTGATGGATGTTGATGATGTGGTGTGGATATGCCGCAATCATATCATCCGAGATAATCTGCATATAACGAGCCAGGACAATAAACGAGATGTCTTCCTTCTTCAGGAGGTCCATTTCTGCTTTTTCCACTTCGGCCTTGTTGGAATGGTCTTTCTTGATACTCCAGACATAATAAGGAATACCGAACTGATCCGCCACATACCGCAGGTCCTCATGATTTGATATGATGCACGGAATATCACAGGCAAACTCTCCAGCTTTCCAACGTGCCAGCAGATCATATAGACAGTGGCTCATTTTGCTGACAAAGATGGCCATGCGTGGCCGTTTGTCACTGTAATATAGACTGAACTTCATCTTGTAGCGCTGCGCATAGAGCGTGGTGATATAATCATATATCTTGTCACGTGGAATCATGAAGCCTTCCAGCTCCCATTCTATACGCATGAAGAACATGCCGTCCTGCTTGTCAACATACTGATCCAGGTATACGATATTACCCTTGTTGTCTGTAATAAACTTGGTCACCTCAGTGATGATACCCTGTTGGTCAGGGCAGTGAAGCAGCAAAATCGCAGTTGTTTCCATCTATATCTTTGTTCATTGAAATATCAAGGCGCAAAGTTACGAAAAATAATGGTAAAACGTGACATAAATGGAAGAAATTGCAACTAAAGGTTCATTTTCTTCGGAAATAGTGTATTTTTATTCGTCTTTGCTGTCTGCACCTCGTAAAATGATGCTGGTCGCCCCGATGGTGAATAAGCATCCGTCTTCGATGACGCGTCGCTCGCGCGGAGCAAGTTCAACATTATCGACAAAGGTACCAGTATTGCTGTTGTTGTCTTGTAGGGTATATGTTAGCTTCCCTTTTTTGTTGCGTCCGACAGTAATGGTGCAGTGGTTGAGGTCAACGCTGGGGTCTACAGTCTCGAAAACGGCATTGGCACGGTTCCCCTTTTGATATCTTCCAATAACATTGCTTCCCATGTGGAGTGGGATGACTTGTTTGAAATGGAAAACATTCTCAATAATGACAATAGAACCGCAGCCTTCCTCGTTGGCCTGCTCATCAGGCTGTTCGTCCTTTTGACGGTCACGAAGCTTGGATACGCCGATTCGAATGCCGAATTCCTTTCCGCATTCTGGACACTTGAAAACCAATGATTGTCCACTCGAATACTTACTCTCATCGAAAGTAATGTAATGGTCACATTTCGGACAGCGTACTCGTTTCATGGCCTCTCCTGGAATTTGTATACCCAAGCCTCCGCAAGTTCTTCGTTCTTGTGGATTCTCTTTAGGGCATTATAAGCCTCGTTTTGTGTCTCGTAATGCCCCAGAATAACGCGAGTTATATTGCGATGGGTATATACTTCTGTATCGTTATAGCCTTTTTTCTGTAATTCTTCTACAAAGATTTTAGCGTTCTGCTGTGTAACGCAGCTGGCCAATACAATACAATAACCGGTTTTCTTTTCACTAACGACCTCTTTGTTGTCGCATTCTGTCTTTGCGTCAGGTCTTATGGAAGTGCTGTTGGAACAAGTCCCCGTTTTCGTTGTGGGCTTTATGATGTCGGACTTCTTGATTTCGATAGAACTGGTGTTTGTGTCCTTTGTCATCATGCCAAAAAGCAGACTGTTATTCAGATTGCTAATGGTGCGCGTCATCATCTCTGTCTTGCCTGTGGGTAGTGCAACCAGAAAAACGGCAATCAGAACAGCGGCAATAGCCACCGCATTGCGTATCCATGAGAATTTGATCTTTACCACATCATCATCATCGTCCTCCTCGACCGCCGTTTCTTGAACGTCGTCAACGGGAATGATTCTTGCAGTCGTTTCATGGCTCGTAGGTTCATCTTTTCCGATCTGCTGTTCAAGAGACGGAACAATATTTGGCGTACTTTCCCCTATTTTGTGGAATTCAAAAGCTCCCAGGCCGTAAAGGGTCGGAGTCAGAATGCCGGCCTCACAAGGGGTAAACATGTATTTCCCATCTTCATTGAGAGAGAGCGTACCAATATCATTCAGCTCGTATGTTCCCTCGTTTTGAAGATGCATTCTTAATTCGTTGACCTCGTCTTCAATGCGCTGTAATGCTTCAGGATAGCTGATGTCGTATGCTTCAACATAGGACTGCGCCAATAGGGAATCGTTGATCTTCAGCTGTGGGTTGAATCCAAGCGTACGTAATGGCGGAAGAAACGTGTAGTCTCCTTCGTCATAGCGTGCATCAATATGATGTGTCATGAATCCTCCGAGGTTGGGAACGATGACACAGTCGTTATTCAGCAGAAGTATTTCAATATGCCTTTCTAGCTCTATCACGAGTGCAAAGATACGCGTTTTTTGTGATATAAACAAATAAAAGAAACTTAAAATGTGTGCAAAATAATTTTTTTCCATTATCTTTGCAGCAAAATACGAACTCATGAAATACATTAATACGGAGATTAAGGATGTCTGTATCATAGAGCCGATGGTAATTAAGGATGGCCGCGGCTATTTTATGGAGGCATGGAAGCAGGAGGAGTTCAATAAATATGTAGGAAAGGTAGACTTTATACAGGAGAATGAGTCGAAATCATCATACGGTGTTCTTCGTGGTCTTCACTATCAGAAAGGGACTACTTCTCAGGCAAAACTGGTGCGTGTAGTCAAAGGTAAAGTGATAGATGTCGCGGTAGATCTTCGACGATCAAGTCCTACGTTCGGTCGCCATGTCATGGTTGAGTTGAGTGAAGAGAATAAACGTCAGCTGTTTATACCTCGTGGCTTCGCGCATGGCTTCCTGGTTTTAAGTGATGAGGCCATCTTTGTATATAAGGTGGATGCTCCTTATTCTCCCCAGACAGAGGCCGGAGTCAGATGGGATGATACGGATCTGAACATAGAATGGCCCGTTGCCCAGATGAAGGTTATCACGAGTGAGAAGGATTTAAAGCTTCCCTCGTTTAAAGATGCAGAAATGTTTGACTGACAACTATTTATTGACAAGATGAATATAGCAATTGTAGGGACTGGTTATGTCGGACTGGTATCTGGAACATGTTTTGCGGATACGGGTGCGAATGTTACCTGTGTTGATGTCGACGAGCAGAAGATTGAGCGACTGAAGAACGGAGATATTCCTATCTACGAACCAGGACTGGATGAACTTGTTAAGAAGAATGTAGTAGCAGGACGTCTGAAGTTCACGACAGACTTGGCGTCTGTGCTTGATGACGTGGAGATTGTCTTCTCTGCTGTTGGTACACCTCCAGACGAAGATGGAAGTGCCGATTTGAAATATGTGTTACAGGTAGCCAAGACTATAGGAGAGAACCTGAAAAAATATGTGGTGGTGGTCACTAAGTCGACGGTGCCGGTTGGTACAGCCAAGAAGGTGCGTCAGACTATTGAGGACGAGTTGAAGAAACGTGGTATGAATATTGAGTTTGACGTTGCTTCTAATCCAGAGTTCTTAAAAGAGGGAAATGCCATCAAGGATTTCATGTCGCCCGATCGTGTGGTGGTAGGTGTGGAGAGTGAACATGCCAAGAAAGTGCTTTCAAAGCTCTATAAGCCGTTCCTGATCAACAATTTCCGTGTGATATTCATGGATATCCCTTCTGCCGAGATGACCAAGTATGCAGCGAACTCTATGTTGGCTACACGTATCTCGTTCATGAATGATATTGCGAACCTCTGCGAACGAGTGGGGGCGGATGTGAATATGGTGCGTGCCGGTATTGGCTCTGATACTCGTATCGGACGGAAATTCCTGTATGCTGGCTGTGGCTATGGTGGCAGTTGTTTCCCGAAAGATGTAAAGGCACTTATCAAGACGGCCGATCAGAACGGCTATTCCATGGAAGTCCTCAAGGCTGTTGAACGTGTCAATGAGAGACAAAAGGGCGTGCTTTATGAAAAGCTTGTAAAGGCTTTCGGAAGTGAGGAGGCCCTTAAAGGTAAGACCATTGCCATGTGGGGACTCTCGTTCAAACCAGAGACTGACGATATGCGTGAGTCAACAGCCTTGGTGATGATAGGAAAGTTGTTGGATGCAGGCTGTAGGGTCCGCGTCTATGATCCGATCGCCATGAATGAGTGCAGGCGTCGTATTGGCGATGTCGTGACATATTCCGCCGATATGTATGATGTCGTCCTTGATGCCGATGCGTTATTGTTGCTCACAGAGTGGAAGGAGTTCCGTCTGCCGGGATGGGGTGTCATCAAGAAAGCGATGAGACGTCCGCTTGTCATCGATGGTAGAAACATCTTTGACACAGAAGAGCTAGAGGAGAATGGTTTCGAGTACCATTGTATTGGAAAATGAACAGACAGATTATCATATTAGTATTGGTAGCCTTTATGACGGCTTGTGGTCGTCATGGTGGAAAGTCTGGTTCTGTTCCGGAAGACCAGGAGGCGAAGGCCTTGTTGCAGGGCATCTGGGTCGAAGAGGAGAGTGAGGACCTTTCTTTTCGAGTGAAAGGTGACACGATCTTTTATGCAGACTCGACAAGTATGCCTGCCTATTTCCGGATTGTTGGTGATTCGCTGGAACTTGCATCCGGAACAAAATATGGTATCGTGAAACAAACTCCGAACGTGTTCTGGTTTATCAATCAGAACGGTGACGTGATGAAACTCAGGAAGAGTGAGAATCAGACAGATGTCTCAGAGTTTGTACACGACACTCCGGAAGCTATGATCTATACGCATCAGGTTAAGACAGACTCAGTGGTTGTGTTTAATGGTGAACGATACCATTGGTATATTGCTGTTAATCCGACAAAATATAAGGTGACGAGACATGTCTTTAACGACGATGGTATGGAGGTAGAGAACGTCTATTATGACAACATCATGCATGTCAGCGTGTTCCAAGGTACAAGGAAACTCTTCTCTCAGGATTTCCGTAAACAAATGTATAGCAAGATGGTGCCGGCGAGTTTCTTAAAGGAAGCAATACTTGGTAAGATGGAGTATGGCCATGCAGATGCCAAAGGACTTCATTTCTATGCCACTCTCTGTATTCCGGATGGGGCAAGTTGTTATATGATAGAGACGCTTGTCAATTACATGGGTCAGATGACGATGCGCACAGTAGAATATTAAAAAAGGAGAGCGGTCAGGCTCTCCTTTCTTATTTTTTTGTTTATTTCCCTTCAATCCAGGCGTCCAGAAGCTTACGAGCTATAGATAGCTTTTCCGGAATCGTGGGCAGGTTGTCTTTTCTGAACCATCCCCCTTTGGCAATCTCACTCTCTTGCAGGTGAATCTCCCCACCGACATAGTCGGCGTTGAAGCCTACCATGAGTCCACAGGGGTATGGCCATGGTTGCGAGGCAAAATAACGGATATTAGAGATTGTGACGCCAGTCTCCTCGAATGCTTCCCGGGCGACAGCCTCTTCCAATGTCTCACCTGTCTCCACGAAGCCTGCTACCAGACCATAGAAGTCTGTTCTGAAGTTCTTGGCTCTGACGAGAAGGACCTCATCGCCTCGATGTATCAGTACGATAACCGCAGTGGCCAGTTGCGGCCACACTTCTTTTCCGCATTCTGTACATTTCTTCGAGATATCCGTGGCCATCTTCATCGGAGCACCGCATACGCCACAGAATTTAGTGTTCTGATCCCAATAAAGCAGCTCCTGGCATTTTCCGGCCTTTAGGTATAATTCTTTGGGGAGCTTATAGTAGCTCTTACGAAGACCGCACATCTCGTAGCCTTCCTGGTCTGTGACAGGTTCCTCGATACGATAGGTCATCACCTCTGTACCGTCACTCATGGGAGTGATGCTAAGTGTGTTTGTCCATGGCTTTACATCCGTTGGTGGTTCTTCGCCACGAGGGATTGTATAGGAATTGTCTACTGTTTTCTTTAGTAAGAGTTCGTCTTTACAGAATACGAAATAAAGTTTCTCCATCGTTGGTGATATTTGTTATTTTCCGAAAAGGATGATACGGTCACGCTCTAAGGCGGGCTTCACCCATTCCTCTGGTACGAATTTCCAATTGTGGTTTGGTTTGGGATTGACATTTCCCATCCGTCTGATCTCCTCTGTGAGATAATGGCGCTGGTCGCGGTCAGAATGATAGATGACACGTGCCTCGATGGAGTCTTTGGGAATACCCGCTCCGTGGGTCAGCAGTTCTCCACCGCCGTTAGCACGGTAACTGTTCATGGCAACACGATACCATTTTTTCTCGTCAAAGGGCTCGCCGTTCGACATACGAAGGATACGAACCTTCTCTCCGTCGGGCTTGGTCAGATCAACCTCATAGTCGATTCCGCAGGCGGAATCGAAGTTGAAGGTGTAGTACTGGAACCCTGTGCGCTGCTGATCGTCCTTTGATGCATCGTTGAGACGAAGCGCATGATCGTCGGGACTCTTCATGGTATTTGTCCACATGTCATAGCTGTACTCCAGATGTTTGCGTATCTCTTCTCCCGTCATCTTGAGCACGAAAAGAAGATTCTCGAAACGATACAATTTAAACATATCTGCCATGGTAACTTCACCAGCCTTGATGGTCGTGTTGAATGAGAGTGGAGCATTGAACGATATGTCAGCCTTGGTGATCTGTAACTGCAAGTTATGAATCAGGTCGGTAAAGGCCGAGTTGCCGAAGTAACAGTCGCGCGTATAGACTGGTGTCTCAAAAGAGCCGATTTTCTGACTGACGTACTCCTTCACCGCATCGATATCTTTCTGGAAATAGTCGACCATCTGTTCATCTACTTCCTCGTCTCTGACGCTGACAATCTCCCCGGAAATGTTCTTCTTGACAAGTCTACCTTTCTCATATGTCAGTTCAATGTCCGCTTCCGCAATATTCTGTGCCCAACAGGAGGGGTCAATAATAAGAACCTGTTGGCCTTCTTTGTTGGTGATCCACTCGTTGTGTACCTGATGGTCGTGCCCGAAGAAGATGATGTCAAAGCCGGGGACCTCACGGGCAACGGCAGCCGTCGCATTCTCCTCATAGTCTGGCGTTACGATGCCGCCATCCTTACCAGAATGGAAAAGACCGAAGATAAGGTCTGGGCGTTCAACATCCTTCAGGTATTTGACCCATTTCTTGGCACAAGAGACCATCTCCTCGAATTCAATTCCTTTGTATGTGCTCTCATTCAACCAGTTCGGGATGGCCGGTGTCAGCATACCGATGACGGCAATCTTTACACCGTCAACGTAATGAATGGAGTAGGGCTGTAGCCCATTATAGATGTTTTTGGGATTTGCACTCTTATCAGAGCCGGTCTTGATGATGTTCGCTCCCAACAGTGGACAGCGTACCTCACGAATCCACTTGTCGTAGACCTTGTGACCAGGTTCAATGTCATGGTTGCCGACGGTCTCAGCATCATATTGCATGTAGTTGATGACTCGTGCGGCAAGGTTCACGTTCTCCGGCATCACGTAGTTCGACCAATATACGCATGGCTGTCCTTGGAGGATATCACCGTTATCAATCAGTAACAAGTGGTCTTTCCCGTATTGCTTACGCTGTTTCTCTACATAGGTGTTCACCCGTACTAGAGTCCCTTTAAGTGCTTTTCTCTCCATGAAGTCATAAGGGAAAAAATGACCGTGGACATCACTGGTCTCAACAACTTTCAGACGAACGGTCTTCGTTGCTTGTCCCAGGGTGGGAAGTACGGATGCAACCATGGCGGCTATCAATAAGACTTTCTTCATACTCATAAATTTAGTTGCAAAATTACGAAAGAAATCCGATACCGCCAAATAAAATATCCTTTTTAGGCATACTTTTTGCTGTTTGCTGTATAGTGTAAAATAGAGAAGGAGATAAGAGATATGGCATTTATTGATTATTACAAAATATTAGGTGTTGACAAGAATATCCCGCAGAAGGATGTCAAGAAGGCATATTTGAAGCGTGCCAAGCAGTTCCATCCGGATCTGCATCCCGATGATCCTAAGGCAAAGGCGAAGTTCCAGGCTTTGACGGAGGCCTATGATGTCATCGGTGATCCGGCGAAACGTGCCAAATATGACCAGTATGGTCAGCAGTGGAAACAGGCTGAGCAGTTTGGTGGTTATGGTGGTGGTGCCGGTGGCGGTAATCCGTTTGGAGGCTTTGACTTCTCCAGTTTCTCTGGCGGAGGAGGCTTCAGCGATTTCTTTGAGACACTCTTTGGTCGGAAAGGACAGCAGGGAGGCGGTTTCGGTGGCTTCCAGGGCTTTTCTGGAGGTGGCGGAAATGCCTTCTCAGGCTTCTCAGGAGGAGGTAGCCATCGTGCCCACTCCGGTGAGATGAACGCGACGGTCTCCATCGACCTCTATACAGCTCTGTTGGGCGGTGAGGTGGTGATAACCCTGTCAAATGGACAGAAGGTGAAGATGAAAATCAAACCCGAGACGCAGCCGGGTACAAAGGTCCGTCTTCGTGGCAAGGGGTATGACCGAGGAGATGGTACCTTTGGCGACTTGATTATAACATATCAGGTAAAACTGCCGCAACAGCTTTCTGAGCGACAGAAGGAGCTACTTCGACAGATGCGCAATGCCTGATTTAGATAAAGGCCTCTGCACGACGCAGATCTTCGGGCGTGTCAATGCCGACGGTCTCGACGTCTGTTAGTCCTACGCGGATACGATAACCATTTTGAAGCCAGCGCAACTGCTCCAGACTCTCTGCTTTCTCCAGACTGCTCTGGGGCAGTTTCGTAATCTCTGCCAGTACCTCACGCCGGTAGGCATAGATACCAAGATGTTTTAAGAAAGGATACTGTCCGAACCATTCCTCGCGCTCCTTACCTCTGATATATGGAATAACACTTCTACTGAAGTATAGGGCGAAACCACGATTGTCTGTAATAATCTTCGGAGAGTTCGGGTTTTCAATAGCCTCTATTGATTCAAAGGGCTTTCCTAATGTGCCGATCTGTGTCTCCGGTTCATCGAAGAGACGCATCAGGGTCTCTATCTGTGAGGGTTGGATGAAAGGCTCGTCGCCTTGTACATTAATGATGACATCAGGCACATTCTGCTTCCCTGCCTCTCCCATATATTCTGGTGAGGTAATCTTCTCTACTGCCTCTTGAATGCGGTCGGTACCGCTTTGATGGTCTGTTCTTGTCATGACCACCTTTCCTCCAAAGGACTCTACAGCGGCATATATCCGTTCGTCGTCAGTGGCCACATAAGCATCGTCGAGCACATTCTTTACTTGCTCGTATACTCTCTGTATCACAGTCTTACCGCCCAACATGGCAAGCGGTTTGCCCGGAAAGCGCGTCGAAGCGTAGCGGGCAGGGATAATAGCGAAAAATTTCATAACGTCGGCAAAGGTAATAAATATTCGGCAATAAACGTTAATAATCAACAATGAAATTTGGCGGTCTCCGGAAAAATACATAAATTTGCAAAATGATTAATATGGATTCTGTGGTTGTGAAAAAGAGTATTATCTGTATATATATGATGGTGTTGCCCGTAGTTGCAGGAGCTCAGAAGATTACGCTTGGCTCGGCTGTAACGAAGGACGGAGGACAGTATCAAGGAGAGATGGTAATGGGTAAGCCTCATGGTAAGGGCAAGGCAGTTTATAAGGATGGCAATTGCTATGAGGGCGAGTATGTGAAAGGCAAACGTCAGGGTTATGGCATCTACACCTTTTTCGATGGAGAGAAATATGAAGGTGAATGGTTCCAGGATCAACAGCACGGCAGAGGTGTATATTATTTTTCCAATAATAACAAATATGATGGTCTTTGGTTTCGTGATTATCAGCATGGTCATGGGGTGATGTACTACTTCAATGGCGATAGATATGAGGGAGACTGGCGACAGGATCAGCGTTCGGGAAAGGGTCAGTATACATTCGCTAGCGGCGCTTACTATAAAGGCGATTGGCTGAACGATAAGAAGAACGGTCGAGGTTTCTACGACTGGGGGGATGGCTCTTCCTATGACGGCGACTGGAAAGATAATATGCGCTCGGGAAAGGGGACATTCAAATATGCCGACGGCGATGTGTATGTTGGTCAATGGCTTAATGACGAGATGAACGGTCGTGGCGTATACAAGTTCCAGAACGGTGATGTATACGAGGGCGACTACGAGCATGGCGCACGTACTGGTACTGGTGTCTTTAAGTATGCCAATGGCGACAAGTATACCGGACAGTTCTATAAAGGTGACAAACAAGGACAAGGCACCTTCGCTTGGAAGAATGGCGATACCTATGTCGGCCAGTGGAAGGCAGACAAACAGGAAGGAAAGGGTAAACTCACCAAGAAAGGCGGTGACGTGATTGAAGGCTCGTTCCGGAAAGGACAGCCCCATGGTGAGTGTGTGATCCGTTTCTCTGACGGTTCGAAGTTTAAGGGCCAGTATAAGGATGGCAAGCGTCATGGCGCTGCTATTGAGGAGGATAAGGACGGTAACCGTTTCGAGGGAACATATGTTGACGATAAACGTGATGGCAACTTCGTTGAGAAAGACCGCAATGGAAATATCACGGCTCAGGGCTCTTATACCCGTGGGCATCGTCAGCTTCGATAAACTACTAAATATCTTTCGTTATGATCATTGATACGCTTGACAATCTGGGCAAATATGTGGTATTGAATCCGTTGTTTGCCGATGTGATAGGTTTTCTTAAGACCCATGATCTCCATGCCCTTGAGGTGGGGAAGTACCCGATCAAAGGTGATGATCTGTTCCTGAACCTTGCTGTTGCGAATGGTAGGACAGAGGAGGCTGCTGTTTTAGAGACGCATGTGGAGATGATTGATATCCAGATTCCGCTCTCGTGCGAGGAGACTTACGGCTATTCTCCGCTTCAGGATCTGCCAGAGAGGGAATATAATGCCGAAAAGGATCTTGTCTTATATGGGGAGGTGAAGCCTCAGACGTATGTGACACTGAAACCAGGACAGATGGTTATCTTCTTTCCGCAGGATGGTCATGCGCCCTGTATCTCTGAAAATGCAGAGATCAAGAAAGCAATCTTTAAGGTTAAAACTTATTGACTATGGCTACGAAGAAAGAGAAGGCTAAAAAAACTGTCGTCAAGGAAGTCGCACATATCGGTCTTGTGCAGAACGACCCCTGGCTGGAGCCGTATGAAGAGGCCATCCGCGGTCGTCACGACCATGCGTTATGGAAACTGAACCAGTTGACGCAGAATGGCAAGAAGAAGATCTCCGACTTTGCAACAGGACATCTTTATTATGGACTTCATAAACTGTCAAGAGGTTGGGTGTTCCGTGAGTGGGCACCGAATGCGACAGCTATCTATCTGATTGGTGACTTCAACAACTGGACAGAGAACGAGAAATACCGTTGTAAGCGTATCGAGGGTACAGGTAACTGGGAACTGAAGCTATCGGAGAAAGCTCTGAAGCACGGTGATCTTTATAAGATGAAGGTCAAGTGGAACGGAGGGGAAGGCGAGCGTATCCCGGCTTGGTGCCGTCGTGTCGTACAGGATGAACAAACGAAAATCTTCTCTGCCCAGGTCTGGAATCCTGAGAAAAGGTATGAGTTCAAGAAGCAGAACTTCAAGCCCAAGAAGAACCCGCTGCTCATTTACGAGTGTCATGTCGGAATGGGACAGGATGCCGAGAAGGTAGGTACATATACCGAGTTCAAGGATAATGTACTGCCGCGAATCATCAAGGATGGTTATAACTGTATCCAGGTGATGGCCATTCAGGAGCATCCCTATTACGGGTCGTTCGGCTATCATGTCTCGTCGTTCTTCGCTCCATCCAGCCGTTTCGGTACACCAGAGGAGCTGAAGGAACTTATTGATACAGCTCATAAGAACGGTATTGCTGTCATCATGGACATCGTTCACTCCCATGCCGTGAAGAACGAGGTCGAGGGACTCGGAAACCTGGCCGGTGATCCGAACCAGTTCTTTTATCCCGGTGACCGTCATGAGCATCCCGCCTGGGACTCGCTCTGTTTCGACTACGGTAAGGATGAGGTGCTCCATTTCCTGCTATCCAACTGCAAGTACTGGCTCGACGAGTTTAAGTTCGATGGCTTCCGCTTCGACGGTGTCACCTCCATGCTTTACTACTCGCATGGACTTGGTGAGGCTTTCGGGGGCTATGGCGACTATTTCAACGGTCATGAAGACGATAACGCCATCTGTTATCTGACATTGGCCAACAAACTCATCCATGAGGTGAACCCTCATGCCATCACGATTGCGGAGGAGGTATCGGGTATGCCCGGACTGGCCGCCAAGTTTGAGGATGGCGGCTATGGTTTTGACTACCGTATGGCCATGAATATCCCTGACTACTGGATTAAGACCATCAAGGAGGTGCGCGATGAGGATATCAACGTATGCTCCATCTTCTGGGAGGTCAAGAACCGTCGTCCCGACGAGAAGACCATCTCATACTGCGAGAGTCATGATCAGGCCCTTGTGGGTGATAAGACGATTATCTTCCGATTGGTTGATGCCGATATGTACTGGCACTTTGCAAAGAAGGATGTGAATGATATCGCCCAGCGCGGCATCGCCCTGCATAAGATGATCCGATTGGTGACGGTGGCCGCCATCAATGGCGGATATCTGAACTTCATGGGTAATGAGTTCGGTCATCCGGAATGGATAGACTTCCCGCGTGAAGGCAATGGCTGGTCGCATAAGTATGCCCGTCGGCAGTGGAACCTCGTGGATAACAAGGATCTCTGTTATCACTGGCTTGGCGATTTCGACCGTGAGATGCTGAAGGTCATCAAGTCTGTCCGTAATTTCCAGGATAAGCCTGTGGCAGAGATCTGGCACGACGATGGTGATCAGGTGCTCTGCTTCATGCGTGGTGATCTTGTCTTTGTCTTCAACTTCTCACCCACGCGTTCCTATACCGACTATGGCTTCCTGGTTCCGACAGGATCATACGAGGTGGTTCTGAACACCGATGCCAAGGCATTTGGAGGCAATGGGTTTGCCGATGACACGATCACCCACTTCACAAACTATGATCCTCTTTATGTGAATGAGCATAAGGAATGGCTGAAGCTCTATATCCCGGCACGTTCTGCCGTGGTGTTGAAGAAGGTGTAATGTTTGCAAGGAATCTATGAATTATAATCGCTCTTCAAAAGGCAGTAACCCCATCTCCGTCCGTGTGATGTGCGCTGTGGTCTTCATCGTCTTCTCGTTTGCCTGGCTATACTTCTTCCAGACCGACATCCTGACGATGACCCAACATGTGCTGAGTGGTGGCGTGACCCATTATCATCGTTTCTGGGGAGCGGTTATCACGACCATAACGCTCTATCTTGTCCAGCTTCTGGTATACAGGATAGCTCGTCTGAAGCGCCTTGGACATGCGTTGACCTATGCGCCATCGATGCTGTTGTTATCGATGTTGACCGATATAGGACAGAAGTTGGATACCGGTGTTGATATCGTGGCATCGTGGCATGTGATGCTGGTTGCCTTTATCGTATGGGTCTTCGTTGTCTGTATAGCCCTCAAGCTACAGGAGTTCGAGGATGATACTCCTTACTCTCTGTTCTCCCGTCCGATGTGGATCAACATGCTGACGATGTCGTTGATGATGATGTGGGTGGCATGGATTGGGAATACTGATGCGGTGTTCCATTATCGTATGAAGATGGAGAACCTCATGTCTCAGGGCAACTATGGGCACGCCTTGGCGGTGGGTAAGAAATCGCTGGAGAGCGACGATCATCTGTTCATGCTCCGTATGTATGCGCTGGCACGGACAGATGGTTTGGGAGAGCATCTCTTTGAGTATCCGGTCGCAGGCAGTAGCAGTCTGATGCTCCCTTCTAATGGGAAAACCAAGATGTTGGTCTGTCCTGTCGACAGTCTCTATCGGTTCTTGGGGGCTCGTCCTGTTGGACAGATAGAGCCGGTACGTTATCTGAAACTATTGCAGCGGAGGGATTCCGTCCCTCGGAAGGTGCTGGCCGATTATCTGCTCTGTGGCGAGCTGATTGACAAGGACCTGGACCGTTTTGCCAAGGATATTCAAGACTATTACACGGTCAACGACAGTCTTCCCAAGCATTACCGTGAGGCGCTCACCCTTTATTCCCGTCTGCGTTCAAAGCCGGTGGTGGTCTACCACCATCCTGTGATGGATGAAGACTACGATAATCTCCAGGAACTGGAGAAACGTTATCCCAGCCAGACAGAGCGGAAGGGGAAGGTCGAGGAGCACTATCGGGGCACCTATTGGTATTATTATTGGTACGAATAATAAATGCCCTCCATTCGGAAGGCATTTATTCATGTATTGAAAGTGCTTGTCTTTACTTGTAGAGGTAACGTTTGATAGACCTCTTCGGTGTCTTTTCAAACTCCTGTTCGTGAATCTCGATCTCGGTGATCTTCTCGTAGGCGGGAATCATCTCGTTCAATCCATTACGGTTCTGTTCCATAATATTCTTGAGATCTTCCTCTGAGAATCCCATATTCTTGGCTTCTTCCATGTCAGGATGTACGAGAGCCACCAGTTTGTTGTCTCTCTGTACGACGATACTCTCTATGACCATGGTCATAGAGTTCAGCTTATCCTCGATCTCCTCGGGATAGATGTTCTGACCGTTTGGACCAAGCAGCATGTTCTTCGAACGACCGTTGATGAACACGTTTCCGTCGGCATCCATGGTGCCAAGATCTCCCGTGTGGTACCATCCGTCACGGTCGATGGTCTCGGCCGTAGCTTCCGGGTTCTTGTAATAACCCAGCATCACGTTCGGTCCTTTCGTCAGGATCTCACCAGGCACACGCTGTGGGTCGGGCGATGCAATCCTCACCTCCTGATGCAGGGCTGCACGCCCGCAAGAGCCGGGCGCAAAGGTCTTCCAGTCACGGTAGCAGATAATCGGAGCACACTCCGTAGCACCGTAACCGACGGTATAGGGGAAGTCTATCCGTTTCAAGAACTGTTCCACCTCTTGGTTCAGGGCAGCGCCGCCGATGATGACCTCATACAGTCTTCCGCCAAAGGCCTTGAGCACTTCTTGACAGATCTTTTCGCGCACCTTCTTGGAGATAACCGGCATCTGCAGCAGCAGGCGCATGCGGTTGTTCTGGATCTTCGGGAACACCTTCTTGCGGATGATCTTCTCAATGATCAGCGGTACGGCGATGACGATGACCGGCTTGATCTCTGCCAACGCCTGTGCAATGATGGCAGGCGAGGGGATACGGTTCAGATAGTAGACATGACAGCCGTAGTTGAACTCGAAGAGGAACTCGAAGGCCATGCCGTACATGTGAGCCATCGGCAGCATGGATATGATACGGTCACCAGGCTTGAGCTGCTTTCCAAGCACGTTGACAGCGAAGGCGTAGTTCGACCAGAGGGCACGGTAAGGAATCATCACACCCTTGGAGAACCCGGTAGTACCGGAGGTGTAGTTGATCACCGCCAGTTCCTCGGGACTCTGTTCTACGTAATAGCTGACATGCTGCTTGCGGAAATATTTCGGGAATTTCTTTCCATAGAGTTCGTTCAGATGCTCACGTGCATAAGTCAGCTTATCCGTACGACTGATCATCAGTGAATAGTCGGGGTTGTTGATGATACCCTCCAGAGTTGGCATGGCCTGCGGATCAATGATCGTCGCCACATGGTCGCCCACGAACAGCAGTCTGGCCTCCGAGTGGTTCACGATATTATGAATCTGCTCGGCATTGAACTCATGTAGGATAGGCACAGCCACGGCTCCATAGGTGAGCGTGGCGATGAAGGCCACAGCCCATTGTGAGGAGTTACGGCCGCAGAGCGCGATCTTGTCGCCCTTCTGGATGCCACTGTTTTCAAAGAGAATGTGTAGTTTCTCGATTTTTCTTGCTACATCATGGAACTGTAGCGTCTGTCCTTTGAAGTCGGTCAGTGCGTCACGATCCCAATTGTCGATGATACTCTTCTGGATGAGAGCGTTGAAGCTAGGTATTTGTTCCATATGTGATTAGTTATTCTTATATAGGTAGCGTTTGATACTCTTCTTTGGTGTCTTCTCAAACTCCTGTTCTTGGAGTTCAATAGCAGAGATACGGCTGTAGACAGGTAGCGTATTGTTCAGCTCCTGACGGTTCTGCTCCATGATGTTCGCCAGTTCCTTCTTGCTGAAGCTGACCACCTCGTCTTTGTCGGGATAGACCAGTGCCACTAGCTTGTCGCCACGCTGTATGACAAGACTCTCAGATACCATGACCATCGCGTTGAGCTTATCCTCGATCTCCTCGGGATACACGTTCTGTCCATTGGCGCCGAGCAGCATGTTCTTGATACGTCCCCGGATGAAGATATGTCCGTCTTCCGACATCGTTCCGAGGTCACCGGTGTGATACCAGCCCTCTTCGTCGATGGCGGCATCCGTAGCCTCCTGGTTCTTGAAGTAGCCAGTCATGAGGTTCGTACCTCGGGTAACAATCTCACCGGGAATGTTCTGTGGATCGTTGCTTAGGATGCGCACCTCCATACGGTCAACAGGTGTACCACATGAACCGCTGATGAATTCCTTATAGTCGCTGAACGAGATCAGAGGCGCACATTCGGTCGTACCGTAACCGACGGTGATGGGGAAGCCGATGGAGAGGAGGAACTCCTCCACCTCTTTTGATAAGGGCGCACCACCGACGATGACCTCATAGAGGTTGCCGCCGAAGGCATTATACACCTCCTGACAGATATGTTTCTTGACTTTCTTGCTGACCACCGGCATGGCGAGCAGCAGTCTGACGCGGTTGTCTTGTATCTTCGGGAACACCTTTTTACGGATGATCTTCTCGATAATCAGCGGCACAGTGATGATGACTGACGGCTTCACTGTGGCAAAGGCCTCTGCGATGATGGCCGGTGACGGCAGACGGGTCAGGAAGAACAGGTGACAGCCGTTGCAGAATCCGAACAGGAACTCGATGGCCATACCATACATGTGAGCCATGGGCAGAATGCTGAGCATGTTATCGCCCCGCTTCACGTTCTTGCCCAGCACACGTATCACAAACTCGATGTTTCCCCACAGTGTGCAATAAGGCAGCATGACACCCTTTGAGAAGCCTGTGGTACCACTGGTATAGTTGATCAGTGCCAGTTCCTCGGCCTCATCCACATGGTAGCTCACATGCTCTGCACGGAAGGCTCTCGGGTACTTACTGCCGAACATCATGTTCAGATGTTCACGGGCATAGGTGACCTTCTCCGAGCGAGAGATCATCAGTGAGAAGTCGGGGATATTGATGATGGCCTCCAGTGACGGCATCGCCTCTGGGTCAATGGTCTTCACGGCAAAGTCGCCGATGAACAACAACTTTGACTCGGAATGGTTGACGATATTCTGGATCTGTTCTCCGTTGAACTCGTGCAGGATAGGCACGGCGACGGCACCGTAGGTGAGTGTGGCAAGGAAGGCGACGGCCCAATGGGCTGAGTTACGTCCGCAGATAGCGATCTTATCACCTTTCTGAACACCGCTGTTCTCAAAGAGAATATGTAATTTTTCGATTTTACGTGCTACATCGTGAAATTGGAGGGTAATACCCTGATAGTCTGTCAACGCATCCTGATTCCAGTTGTCTATGATTGCTCTTTGTATATATGCATTAAAACTGCTAAAGTTTTCCATTGAAATTGCACAAATTTTGAAATTTTGTGCAAAGGTATACAATTATCTGCACATTTCAAAAAAAAATGTGCAATATTTTAGTCGGTAGGAGAAAAAAAGCAAAATAGGTGATGAATAGAACAAGTATTATTCGTATCTCATCGATTTGGCCGGGTGGATATGAGAGATCAGATAGCTCGGAGCGATGAGCACGAACACGCATATCAGTAGGGTGGCGACGTTGATGAGCAATATCAGAAGGATGTTCAGTTCCATGGGCGCCTTACTGACATAATAGGTCTGCGGATCCAGGGCGATGATGCCTGTATAGTTTTGTAACAGTACGATGCCGACACCTATTATATTACCCCAGAACAGTCCCTGTCCGATGATGAAGACGGAGAACCAGAGGAAGGTATGTCTGATGGTGTCGTTCCTGGCACCTACCGCCTTGAGGATACCGATCATCTGCGTGCGTTCGAGGATGATGATGAGCAGACCGCTGATCATCGTGAAGCCTGCCACGCACACCATCAGGAACAGGATGATCCAGACGTTGATGTCGAGCAGTTCCAGCCAAGAGAATACCTGAGGGTACACCTCGTAGATGGTTTGTGTGGTGAAGGTGTTACCGATGCGGTCGCTGCTACGGTTCACCTGTTCGATGAATCGGTCTTCTGTCTGGTTCAGCGTCTCCAGATTGTCCACGCTGACCTCGATGCCCGAGCAGATGTCTTTCTCCCAACCGTTGATGCGGTTGACAGTATATAGGTCCGTGAAGCACAGGTTCTCGTCGAAGCGCGTCATGTTGGTCTGGTAGATGCCGCATACCGTGTATCTGCGTGTCCTCACATCATCGCCGTCGAAGAAATAGGCGAACACCTTATCTCCGCTCTTCAGTCTCAACTTGTCGGCAATCATCTTTGAGAGCAGCAGTTGGTAGCGGCTGGTCGAGTCGCAGAACTGTGGGATGTCGCCCGAGACCAGATTGGATTTCAGGAACTGTGTGTCGTATTCTTGTCCGATGCCCTTGAACACGATACCCAGGAAGTCGTCGTTGGTCTTCAGGAGTCCTTGGGTATAAGAGTACCGTTCAGCATGCCTGACACCTTCAATATGCTGAAGGACGTTCATGACACTGTCGTCGGCACAGATGACATAAGGGTCGGATGTGTTGTAGCTGAGGATATTGTGTACCTGTATGTGACCGCCGAAACCTACTACCTTGTCGCGTATGGTATGCTTGAAGCCCAGGATGACGGATACCGTGACGATCATGACGGCCAGTCCGATGGCTACACCGACGGTAGCGATACGGATAGCCGGACGACTCACTTTCCGTTTGTCGCCCTCGTCACTGTATATGCGCCTGGCTATGAATAAGGGTAGGTTCATGTCGAACAGCTAACGGTCATCAGCAAAGACTAATAACCAGCATCCTCTGTTCTTCCCGGATAGGCCTCCAGTGCCTTCCGCAGAACGACGAGTGCCCGCTCCAGATCTTTCTTCTTCAGCACGTAGGCGATACGTACCTGATTGATGCCGGCACCGGGAGTGGTATAGAAGCCTGCGGCAGGAGCCATCATCACCGTCTCGCCCTCGTACTCGAACTCTGACAGACACCAGCGACAGAAAGCCTCGGCATCGTCGACGGGTAGCTTTGCCACAGTATAGAAAGCACCCATGGGGATCGGCGAATAGACACCGGGGATGCGGTTCAGACCGTCGATCAGGCATTTTCGACGTTCCACATACTCATCGTACACATCACGGTAATATTCCTCTGGAGCATCCAAAGAAGCCTCAGCGACAATCTGTCCGATGAGGGGAGGAGAGAGGCGGGCCTGACAGAACTTCATCACGGCCTTTCTGACCTCTGCGTTCTTCGTGATCAGCGCACCGATGCGGATGCCGCACTCAGAATAGCGTTTCGATACGGAGTCGATCAGGATCACGTTCTGCTCGATACCTTCCAGATGGCAGGCCGAGATATAGGGTGATCCTGTGTAGATATATTCGCGGTACACCTCATCGGAGAAGAGGTACAGATCGTATTTCTTGACCAGATCACGGATCTGGTTCATCTCGCGGCGGGTATAGAGATAACCTGTCGGGTTGTTCGGGTTGCAGATCATGATGGCACGGGTGCGCTCGTTGATCAGCTCCTCGAACTTCTCCACCTTCGGCAACGAGAAACCTTCCTCGATGGTGGTGGCGATGGTACGGATCTTGGCACCCGCCGAGATGGCGAAGGCCATATAGTTGGCATATGCTGGTTCTGGCACGATGATCTCATCGCCCGGGTTCAGACAGGACAGGAAGGCGAAGAGTACCGCCTCACTTCCTCCTGAGGTGATGATGATGTCATCAGCGGTGACATTGATATTGTACTTGGCGTAATAGTCCACCAGTTTCTCGCGGTAGCTCTGATAGCCTTGCGACGGTGAGTATTCCAGAATCTCACGGTCGATCTGCTTGAGTGCATCAAGTCCTACCTGCGGTGTGGGCAGGTCTGGTTGACCGATGTTCAGGTGATACACCTTTGTTCCTCTTTTCTTGGCGGCAACGGCCAGAGGGGCGAGTTTCCTGATAGGTGACTCGGGCATCTCAAGGCCGCGTACTGAAATTTCAGGCATCTTCTTTAGTTTTTATTTCGCTTCTAGCTTTTATCTTATATGTAAAAGTCGCTGCAAAGGTAACACAATTTATCGTAAATCTCTGCAATCTGTCTTCAAAAATTTGTGTTTCTCAGATTTTATATGTACTTTTGCCCGACAAAATCAAACAAAAGACAATTCTGTACGATGAATTTCGAGGAATTATTAAACACACGTGACATTCGTAAGACCACGAAGGTGCGCTTGCCCTATGGCTATTTCTACAAGCGTCTTATCGACGGGAAGTATTCTAATTTCGTGGAGTTTCATGATGATGTGGCTGACAACATCGCTTTCAGCAGTTGTGTGAAGCGTGAGTGTGAGGCTGTGGAGAAGATCGCCCATGCAGGGCAGCTCCGTTTTACGCCGAACGTCGGTGAGGGCGGCATCTATGCCATTGCCGTCGAGGTGGGTCATTTCATCACCATGGAGCAGCTGTTGAACGAGGAACCCTCGGTCGTTGCCAGGAAAGACTTTATCAGTGGTACGCTGCGCGACCTGTTTGATCTGACTGCCCTTTTGCATGAGCAGGAGATCTATCACGTCTGTTACGCCCCGTCGAATATCCTGGTACGGAAGAAAGACCAGCAGGTATGCTTGCTCTGTCATGGTTCGTTCTACCAGCGACTGGATCAGGATGTGCTGTACGACGGTGTCGAGGATTATGTGGCCCCCGAGGTGTTCGAGGGTGGTGCCATCGATGCACGTACCGATGTGTATTCCCTTGGAAAGTTCATCGCCTGGCTCTATGAGTCGTCGGGCCTGCCCATGGAACTGAAGGGTGTCGTGGAGAAAGCCACGGCAGAGGATCCCGAGAAGCGCTATGCCACTGTCGAGGCGATGCGCCATGCGATCAACACCCGTCGTAACATGCGCCGTTCCGGTGTGATGGCGGCTGTTGCCCTGAGTGTTGCCCTGATCATCGTTGGCTTGTTCTTCTACCTGTTGCCCAGTCCCGATCCGGTGGAGTACGTGCAGCCTGTCGATGAGCCCATCCCCGACGAGATGCTCGAGGAGGACATGGAGGCCCTGTTGGGTATTGGTGCCGATGCCGACTCGGCAGCCTTGGCTGGTATCGTCGTGAAGGAACAGCTCAAGAACGACTCACTGGGCTATAGCGAAGGCAAGATGCGTGAGTATAATGCCAAGGCGGAGGCCATCTTCCGTAAGCAGTTCTCCAAGGCTGCCGATGCCATCATCTCAAGTGTCTATACCCCGTCGAACATGAGTGGCTCAGCCAATGCCTTTGCCGCCAAAAACTCGTGGATGACGGAGGAGCTCGCGAAGAAACAGAAGGAGCTGATGGAGCTCTCCGGACTCAGCTCCGAGCATACGCAGCGTGTGGCCTCAGAGATCATCGAACAGATCACGCAGAAGAAACGTGAGGCGCTCGACAAGGATTATATGGGTATCAAGAAGCAGAAAGACGAACAGGAGTCGTCTGCCAGGAGAGTGCCCGGTGATAACAAGAAATAGAGATTCAAAGAATAGAGAAAAACATCAATTACAAAATGAGAAGCAGAACAGCAAATTGGTTTGAGTGCAAGATCCGTTACGAGAAGGTGATGGAGGACGGCTTGCAGAAAAAAGTAAACGAGAGTTATGTGGTTGACGCCCTGAGCTTCAGTGAGGCCGAAGAGCGTATTATCGAGGAGATGTCCTCATATATCAGCGGAGAGTTCGACGTGGCCGATATCAAGAAGGCTGCCTATAAGGAGATCTTCTTCGATGACTCCGATATGGCCGACAAATGGTATAAGGCCAAGATACAGTTTATCACCATCGACGAGAAGACCGAGAAGGAGAAGCGCTCCAGCGTCACCTATCTGGTGCAGGCAGGCTCGTTCAACGGGGCTGTGAAGAATATCGACGAGGTGATGGGTGGCACGATGATCGACTATGTCATCGCCTCTGTTGCTGAGACCACGCTGATGGATGTCTTCGAGTATAAGAAGAGTGATAAAAAAGACGACAAACCGGAATACGAGCAATAAGATGGACTACGACGTAAAAGGTCATTTGCATCAGATTCTAGACACATTGCCACAGGGTGTACGCCTTGTGGCAATTTCCAAGTACCACCCCAACGAATATATTGAGGCGGCTTATGAGGAGGGACAGCGTGTTTTCGGCGAGAGCCATGAACAGGAACTCCGTCAGAAGCACGAACAGTTGCCCAAGGATATCGAGTGGCATTTTATCGGTCATCTGCAGACCAATAAGGTGAAATATATCGCACCGTATGTGTCAATGGTCGAGGCTGTTGACTCATTGAAGCTCCTGAAAGAGATTAACCGTCAGGCGGAGCGTTGCGACCGGGTCATCAAGGTACTTCTGGAACTGCATATCGCCGAGGAGTCCACGAAGTACGGACTCACCCTCGACGCTTGTCGCGAGCTGCTCGAAGACGGTGAGTGGCGCGAGATGAAGCATGTGCAGATCTGTGGACTGATGATGATGGCCTCGTTCGTGGACGACCAGCAGCAGATACGTCGTGAGATGCAGACGGCCGCCGACTTCTTCGACGAGGTCAAAGCGAAATATTTTGCGGATGACGAGGCCTTCTGCGAACGCTCATGGGGCATGAGCGACGACTATCTCATTGCCCTGGACACCCGTAGTACGATGGTGCGTATCGGCACCACGATCTTCGGTCCCCGGGTCTATTAAAGGCTAATGGCCAAAGAAATACTGTCCCCGCTTCCTGGTGATCTTGCCGTAGTTGACGGCATGCACGGGACAGTGGTGGTAGCATGCCAGACAACAGGTACACTTTCCGTTATGTAGCCATACGGGGGGTGTACCTTCTATATTTTCCACAGGACACACCTTCTTGCACTTGCCGCAGCCGATGCACTTGTCGGCATCCACGGTGAACTTCCTGTCCGTGATCATCCGTCGGTTGAAGTAACCGCCGATCACGTACGAGTAGAGTCGGGGAGTGGCCCCTTTCTCCAGCTCCACGATGCCGCGCTTCTGGTCTTTCAGTATGCTGATGATATGGTGCAGCTGTCGCTGGGCGTTCTCGATCTTCATGGCCTCTTTCTCCTCGGTGTCGGTATACATGAACGGCAGACAGACATACGATTCCGGCATGATCACAGAGAACTGCGTCTCGGCCGTGAGCGACCGACCCTCGGCATCGCGCAGATGGGGGTTCGCCGCCAGTTCCTTGTTCAGGATGGTCATCGCCTCACCCATATTGTCGCCGCATGTCGTCAGGGCCCAACAGAAATGGGCATCGGCCGACGGTCTCTCGCTGAAGCGCAGGCTCCTGATGAAGTCGCGCACGATCCTTGGTGGCTGCCAACCGTGTGTCGGGAAACAGAAGCCGATACGCTCACCCTCGTGGAGCGTGAACGAATACCGTTGCTCACGGATCATGTCCGGGATAAACAACAGTTCTTCTTTTAGAGCCTGGCCGATCTGCTCGGCCACCCATCGTGTATTACCAGTACCGGAGAAATAGAATATCATGGTCGTACAGTTACTTCTTGTCGGTTGCAAAGATACCATTTTCTTTTCAAACAACGGTCACATTTGGGGAAATATCTCTTTTCGCTGGTTTGTTTTATTTTGACAAACGACCTCTCATAACTCTCGTGGCAGTCAGGAAACGTCCGACGACCCTCATATACGTGAGTTTTGGCGTATTTCTGTATTTGTTTGATAATGAGCGTGTTAAGGCAATATGTGAAAGAGGTGGCATCTTTCGTTCGAAGAGATAGGCCCTATGAGTCATTCAGATAGGCTTTACGAGTGAAAGAGATAATCCCTTATAGGGTATAGAGATCATCCCTTTCACTCGTAAGTGCCATTCCTTACCGTCGTGGAGCCTATCTCTTTGCCTGTTAGAAGGCACCCCCACCCAGAAGAGCTCCTAAGTGCACCATAATAGGGCCAAAAAGTAACTAAAAAGCCCCCTTGATTTTCCTGGTTCGCAACTTCAGTCGAACACTTTTTTAGGCACTTTTTCATGACAAAAGCTTGTAATCATAGACTGAAAGTTTTTTTTCAACTCTCACAAGCCTTGCGAAGATTTTGAGGATTGGAATTTGTTTCGTACCTTTGTCGGCAAACTCATGAAGTATGGGAGAAGATCAAAATAAACTGTTGGATTTTGGCTCTGTCAAGGATAAGATGCAGGGCATCATCAAGGTGATAGGTGTCGGCGGCGGTGGATGTAACGCTGTCCGAAACATGTATAATGAGGGTGTGGAGGGTGTGACGTATGCTGTTTGTAATACAGACAGTCAGTCGCTTTCCCGTTCGCCAGTACCCGTGAAACTGATGTTGGGAACATCTGGTCTTGGTGCGGGTGCCAACCCGGAAACCGGAAAGACGGAGGCAGAAGGTAATATAGAGGATATCCGGAAACTGTTGGACGACGGGACGAAAATGGTGTTCGTCACGGCTGGTATGGGTGGTGGCACCGGTACTGGTGCGGCACCAGTGGTGGCTGGCGTGGCTAAGGAGATGGGACTGTTGACGGTTGGCGTGGTGACGATCCCTTTCTTCTTTGAGAAGAAGCGCAAGATCATCAAGGCACTCAAGGGTGTGGAAGAACTGCGCAAGAACGTGGACGCATTACTGATCGTCAATAACGAACGCCTTTGTGATGTGTATGCTGATTCTGAACTGTCTGTGAAGGATGCTTTCCAACGGGCAGACCATATCCTGATGGATGCCGTGAAAGGTATCTCGGAACTGATCGTCATGCCAAGCGATGGTGGTATCAAGAGTGACTTCCGTGATGTGGAGACCACCATGAAGGATGGTGGTGGGGCTATCATGGCGATGGGACGTGCCAGTGGAGAGCACCGTGTAGAAAAAGCCATATTGGATGCTCTTGACTCTCCGTTGCTTTATGGCAATGATATCGGACGGGCCAAACGCATCCTCTTTAATATATATGCCAGCAATGACCATCCCATCTTCGTTCGGGAACTCCAGGAGATAGATGATTTCTTCGACCAGTTAGACCCGAATATAGATGTTATCTGGGGAACGGCTACCGATGATTCTCTTGGTGAGGATGCGAAGGTGACCATTCTTGCAACGGGCTTGGAGGATGAGCTTCGCTCTGAGGTGATGCAGGATGTTCACCGTGACGAGGATGATTTCTATGAGGACTTGATCCATAAGCTTTATAAGCCTGTCAGGAAGAAGGTTATCGAGGTTCTTACCCCTGAATTGCCCTTTGAGGTCGGAACGGCTCCTGACCCAGAGCCTGATATGGAGAAAGATGTTCAAATCGAGGAGACGGACTCTTCTGCGAAGGTGGAGTCTGATGGGAATGAGATAAAACAGCCAACGATCATCACAAAGTGGATGACGTGGCTTAATGATATCATGAAGGACGTGACAGAATGATGGATGCACCGCGTCATACTCCAGAAGAACTTGCCGAGCAAATGAAGGTCATTGCCGACCAACTGAGAAAGGCAGGGCGTCATGATCTGCTATTGCGAGCTATAGGTGCACCGCTGTTGGAGGAGTTGCGCATCGAGGCCGCGAAGGCCAAGCTAAGTCGTTTGCTGATCACGAGGGATTACAGGTTCTTTCTTGTTGACTACGATCATCAAGAAGTCGAACTACAGCCGGTGCATAAGGCCGTATATCTTTTGTTCTTGGCCCATCCGGAGGGTATAGAATTTAAGAGGTTGGATGATTATCGTGAGGAACTAACGCGGTACTATATGGCAACGGCGAAGATGATGGATAAAGAGAAAGTGCTGGAGAGCATAGCACATCTGGTGAACCCACTTGATAATGCCATCAACGAGAAATGCTCGCGTATCAAGAAGGTGTTCTTAGACATGATGGACGAATATACCGCCAGCCATTATATCATCAGTGGTCATACCCCGAAGCATGTTGAAGGATCAGCACACATCTGGTATAAACGGTTGAAAGTCATTACCCTGCCAAGGGATCTTGTCGTTTGGTTAGATGATACATTATAACTGAAACGTCGAAACGCAGAGGGGCAAACGTCGAAACTGATTTTGTGGCAGAAGATGTACTTCATACCTTTGCATCGTCGGAAGACAATAACAGGTCGGAAGACGAAACATGTTATTAACTTATAAAGCAAAGGAGAATATGAAAAAGAAGATTTTAGCCCTCGTGGCAATGGTTATGATGGCAATGAGTGCCAGTGCACAACAGCAGTTCAGTCACGAAAGTCCGGAGGTCTTTGACCGCATGGCTTCTTATCTCGAGCTCACAACAGATCAGATTAAGCCCGTGATGACAGCCATCGAACAACTTAGAGTCTCGTTAGCATCGCTCTTCCAGGCGCAGGATCCTACAGGGGCATGGGAGAAGATTGAAGCTAAGCATAAGGAGACGATGAAGCAGTTGTTGACTGAGAAGCAGTATGAGAAGTACGAGAAGATGTTCGATCTGACAGCGAAGAATACGATGGTGCGGGTGCAGGAGATGCAGATAATGCCACAATGATCCTAATGGATTCATACTTAAGTGTTTTCGTCTCTCCTACGTAAAGAATATGTGGGAGAGATTTTGGTAATTCGGAAAGAATAATTATCTTTGCAGACAAATGAGAAGAATACAGAAGAAAGACATATGGCTGTTTATGGCGCAGGTCCTGCTGCTTTCGCTGATCGTGCTATCGCCAGGGCTTGTCAGCTTCATCACTAGCAGGGACTCTAAGCAGGTGTTCGACGCGCTTTCGATTTCGTTCTACTTCCTGGCTCCTATCGTGGTTGTCTACCTGGTGAATTTCTATCTGTTTTCTCGATGGCTCTGGTTCCGCCAGCACTACCTGCTATTTGGTCTTGCCAACGTGCTGTTGGTGGTTGTCCTCAACTCGCCGATTCTGTTCTATGATATCAGCAACCTGCCCGAGATTGCCCGTGCCGGCTTTATCTCGTTTATGATCATATCATTGCTGATCAACCTGCTGGCCATATTCATGGCCTTGACCATCCATTATGTGATACGGCAGACTGAGAAGAAGCAAAAGGAGGTGGAGGCTGAACTGGCATGGCTGAAAAACCAGATCAATCCGCATTTCCTCTTTAATACCCTCAATAACATCTCAAGTCTGACGCATATCGATGCCGACGAGGCCCAGGATGCCGTGATGCAGCTGAGCGACCTGCTGCGCTATGCGATGTATGAGACCAATAAGCCGAAGGTGCCGCTGGAGGGGGAGGTGGAGTTTATGCGTAATTATATCGACCTGATGAAGCTACGCACCAATGAGATGACGACTGTCGGCGAAGAAATAGAGATGGAGGATGGCAGCTTGGAGGTGGCTCCGCTGCTCTTCATCTCACTTGTCGAGAACGCTTTCAAGCATGGCATGAACAGTAATGCACCGGCGGTCATCAAGATCAGTCTGGTGCAGAAAGGCGACACGCTTGTCTTCTCCTGCGATAATACCAACAATCCCAAGCCAACCAAAGACCGCAGTGGTTCGGGTATCGGACTGGAGAACACGCGCCGTCGTCTGGACCTGCTGTATCAGGGGCGCTACCAGTGGGAGCAGACCATCACGCCGGAGAATATCTATCATGTTAAGATCACGCTGCAACTATGAGACCAATAACCTGCATGATTGTCGATGACGAGCCCTTGGCAGTGCGCCTGCTGGAGTCTTACGTAGAGAGGACGCCTGAGCTGCAACTGATGGCTTCGTATACAGACTCCATCACGGCCATCAACGCGATCAAGGCACAGAAGCCGGAATTGTTGTTCCTCGACATTCAGATGCCCAACATCGACGGTATGGAACTGGCTCATATTTTGCCTGAGGATACGCGTGTGGTGTTTACTACTGCTTTCAAGGAGTATGCTTTTGAGAGCTACGAGGTGAATGCGCTCGACTTCCTATTGAAGCCTGTCAGATACAATAAGTTCTTGGCTTCAGTAGAAAAGGCACGAAAGGCACTCGACATGTCTCAGGCAACGGCTCAGTCCACACCACAGCATCCCAATACCATCTTCATCCGTGTGGATGGTGAATGGAGGAACATTCCTATAGAGCAGATCGTCTATGTGAATGGGATGAAAGACTATGTGCTTTTCTGTCTCGACAACCTGCCCAGACCGCTGGTCACTCATCTGACGATGAAAGCTGTAGAGGATATGTTGCCTAAAGACAGATTTCTCCGTGTTCACCGGTCGTATATCGTCGCTGTCGATAAGATCCGGAAGGTAGACCGTAACGACTGTATCTATATCGGTGACGAGGTGATACATGTGCCTGACGGTTACTTGCAGGCTTTCCGTCAGTTCCTCGAATCTCGTGCCATAGAAAGGAAGTAAGGGGAAAGGTAAGGAAAGAAAAAAGTCACATCTTGTGAGATGTGACTTTTTATATTGATTATCCGTTCATCGAGAGGAGGAACTCCTCGTTGTTCCGCGTGGTGACCAGTCGGTCGCGGATGGTGTTCATGGCCTCGATGGGGTTCATCTCGGCAATGAACTTGCGGATGATCCACATGCGGTTGAGCGTGGTGTCGTCGTGCAACAGATCGTCGCGGCGTGTAGACGACTGTACCAGGTCGATAGCCGGGAAGATACGCTTGTTGGAGAGTGAACGGTTAAGCTGGATCTCGGAGTTACCTGTACCCTTGAACTCCTCGAAGATCACCTCGTCCATCTTAGAACCGGTATCTACCAGGGCTGTGGCGATGATCGTGAGCGAACCGCCTCCCTCGATATTACGGGCAGCACCGAAGAAGCGCTTGGGCTTCTGCAGGGCGTTGGCGTCGACACCACCGGTGAGCACCTTACCAGAGGCAGGGGCCACGGTGTTATAGGCGCGGGCCAGACGAGTGATAGAGTCGAGGAAGATGACCACATCGTGACCGCACTCTACCATGCGCTTGGCTTTCTCGAGTACGATACCGGCGATCTTCACATGACGGTCGGCTGGCTCGTCGAAGGTAGAGGCGATAACCTCGGCATCGACGGTGCGGGCCATGTCGGTAACCTCCTCAGGACGCTCGTCGATGAGCAGCATCATGATATAAGCCTCGGGATGGTTGGCAGCGATGGCATTGGCGATATCCTTCATGAGGATGGTCTTACCGGTCTTGGGCTGGGCCACGATCAGGGCACGCTGACCTTTACCGATCGGTGAGAAGAGGTCGACAATACGTACGCTCGGATTGGTGGTACCCTTATCGCCACAGAGGGTGAACTTCTCGTCGGGGAAGAGTGGGGTGAGGTGCTCGAAGGCCACACGGTCGCGCACTTCAGACGGCTCACGGCCGTTGATGAGTTTCACCGTAGAGAGGGCGAAATACTTCTCACTGTCGTGAGGAGGACGGACGGTGCATTCTACCACGTCACCGGTCTTCAGACCGTATTTCTTAATCTGCTGCTGAGACACATAGATATCGTCGGGCGACGACAGATAGTTATAGTCGGAGCTACGGAGGAAACCATAGCCGTCGGACAGGCACTCCAGAACACCGTTACCAGTGATGATATCGGAGAAGTCGTACTTCGGCGCACTCTGTGACTTAGAGATAATGGGGTCGTCGTTCTGCTGCTGGACGACAGGACGGTCGAACATGTCGAGCGTCGGGATGGCTGCCTGATCCTCGATGGGGATGTCGAGCACGGTGATGAAATCGGTACCGTCGCCCGGATCACCTTCCCAGATGTCATCGTCGCTATATTCCATGGCATCCGACTTCGGCAGTTCCTCATGATGGCTCATCTTCTCCTGCAACTCGGCAATGCGGTTGGCGGTCTCTGGATCCTCCTGCTCGCCGGCAGCGAAATCAGCAGCCTCGGGAACCACGTCGGTGATTCCACCGATCTCTGGTGTGCCGGTGGCAATATCCGGAGATACAGCCTCTACAGCAGCCTTAGCAGCAGCCTCCTTCTCAAGTTCAGCCTTCGACTTCCTGCCACGACGCTTAGGGGTCTTGGCGGGCTCCTCTTCTGCGACCGGAGCAGCGGCCTCCGGAGCGGGTGCGCTGACGGGGGCATCGCTGAACAAAGAAGGACTCTCAGCCTTCTTCGGGATGCGTTTGTTCTTGGCATCCAGATTCTCACCGTCCTTACCTTTCACGGAATATACATGATTGGAGTCTTTCTTGACAATACGGGTTCTCTTCCTCTTGGGAGAGTCTTCTGCAGGCTCAGAGCTGGCGCTGTTTTCAGCGGCCTTGTCGATGATGGCATAGATGACATCATCTAACGCACTGTCCTGTGATACTTTAATACCTAATTGGTTGGCGATATCCATCAACTGGGTTATCTCCATTGATTCTAATTCTTCTTTCGTATACATATACTAATATGGGTATAAATTCTGATTGGGAATTTAAATATTGAGATTGGGAAACGCTTCACGAACGGAAGCGTTGTTATGAAAACGATGCAAAGGTACGGATTATTTCCGAATTCACCAAATTTTCTTTTAAAAAATTGCATCTCCTTTCTCTATTCGTACCTCTGACACGTTGTGTCTAAAGTACTTGCGTTCGGAAATGAAAAGAAAAACAAGTTTTCCTTTTGCATTTCGCTCACTTATTCGTACCTTTGTCGGCAAAAAATAAAGAAGTATGGAAATCAAAAAAGCCGAATTCACACTGAGTGCTCCCATGGAGTCGATGTGTCCTAAGGACACGAAGCCTGAGTACGCATTTATCGGTCGGTCGAATGTGGGGAAGTCGAGCCTGATTAATATGTTGACGAACAACAAGAAACTGGCTAAGACCTCAGCAACGCCCGGTAAGACCATGCTGATTAATCATTTCATCATCAATAATGAATGGTATCTCGTCGACCTGCCCGGTTATGGATATGCCAAACGATCGAAGAAAGAAGTGCAGAAACTGGATCAGATGATCAATGGTTATATCTTGCAACGGGAACAGTTGGTGAACGTGTTCCTGTTGGTGGACATCCGACTGGAGGCGCAGAAGATTGACTTGGACTTTATCCAGTGGCTTGGGGCCAGCAGCGTTCCTTTTGCCATTGTCTTCACCAAGGCCGACAAGTTGTCGGCAACAAAAGTGAGTCAGAACGTGGAGGCCTATAAGAAGGTGCTGAGCGAGACCTGGGAGGAGATGCCTCCGATGTTCGTTACGTCGGCAGAGAAGAAACAAGGCCGCGACGAGATCCTGGATTATATTGAAAACATTAATAAAGAACTGAAGGGCTAGTCCTTCGACAAGCTCAGGGGGTGCCTCTGGAATACGGTTCCTGAACTTGTCGAAGAACCACCGATGCAAAGAATATGGCGAAAGATACACCATACCTTGACGTACAACAGTTGACGAAGTCGTTCGGTTCACTGGTGCTTTTTGAGAACATCAGCTTTTCCGTTGCCGAGGGACAGAAAGTGGGACTGATAGCGAAGAACGGTACGGGAAAGTCGACTCTCCTTTCCATACTCTCTGGTAAGGAAGGTTATGACTCTGGTGAGATTATCTTCCGGCGCGACCTGAAAGTGGGTATGTTGGAACAGACACCCGCCTTCGACCCGACAGAGAGCGTGCTCGATGCATGCTTCAATCACCAGGGTGATCCGGAGAAGGTACTGAAGGCTAAGCAGATCCTGACACAACTGAAGATCCGCGACCTGCAACAGCCCATGGGACAGCTTAGTGGCGGTCAGCAGAAACGTGTGGCACTGGCCAACGTGCTTATCACCGAGCCCGACCTGCTCATCCTTGACGAGCCGACCAACCATCTTGATCTGGAGATGATTGAGTGGCTGGAGGGTTTTCTGAACCGAGGCAATAAAACACTGCTGATGGTGACTCATGATCGTTTCTTCCTGGACAGGGTCTGTTCGGTAATCCTAGAACTCGATGACCGCACCATCTATACCTACCGCGGTAACTACAGCTATTATCTGGAAAAACGACAGGAGCGTATCGACAACCGTCGGGCGGAGATCGCCCGGGCCAACAACCTGTACCGGACGGAACTGGAGTGGATGCGACGTATGCCGCAGGCCCGAGGGCATAAGGCGCGTTACCGTGAGGAAGCCTTCTACGAACTGGAGAAGGTGGCTAAGCAGCGGATGGAGGAACGACAGCTGCGACTGAAATCACGCAACGTTTATATTGGTTCGAAGATCTTCGAGTGCCAGTATGTGAGTAAGATATTTCCGCCTCGTCCTGACAAGGAGGGACAGAGGGAGCCGCTGGTAATCCTGAAGGATTTCTACTATAATTTCTCACGCTTCGAGAAGATGGGCATCATCGGTAACAACGGCACGGGAAAGTCGACATTCATCAAAATGCTTCTGGGAATGGTTCCGCCTGACAGTGGTAAGTTCGATATCGGCGATACCGTGCGCTTCGGCTATTTCTCACAGGAGGGATTGCAGTTCGATAACGAACAGAAGGTGATCGACGTGGTGAAGGATATCGCCGAATACATAGACATGGGAGGCGGTAAGCACCTGACGGCTTCGCAGTTCTTGCAGTATTTCCTGTTCACCCCCGAACAGCAGCATAATTACGTCTATAAGCTCTCGGGCGGTGAAAGGCGCAAGCTTTATCTCTGTACGGTGCTGATGAGAAATCCGAACTTCCTGGTGCTTGACGAGCCGACGAACGATCTTGATATCGTGACGCTTCAGATACTGGAGGAATACCTGCAGGACTTCCCCGGTTGTGTGATCGTGGTCAGTCATGACCGTTATTTCATGGACAAGGTGGTGGATCATCTGCTGGTGTTCAAAGGAGAAGGTGACATCCAGGACTTCCCCGGCAACTATACCCAATACCGCCAATGGCAGGTCTTACAACCTCAGGAGATGGCACAGCAGAAAGTGTCGACTCCTGTCAAGGAACAGAAGGGGCGCAGAGACGGTCAGGTCCAAGAGAGGCGTAGGATGAGTTTCAAGGAGAAACGGGAGTTCGAACAGCTCGAGAAGGAGATAGCTGCTTTGGAGCAGGAACAGCATCAGTTGGAAGAGGCGCTCTGTAGTGGGACGCTCTCTGTAGAGGAACTGACAGAGAAAAGCAAACGACTGCCGTTGCTGAAGGAAGAGCTCGACGAGAAGTCTATGCGGTGGTTGGAACTGAGTGAGATAGAGAAATAGCCCTTCTTGGACAAGTCAAGCGAAATAAAAAAGATAAAGAAAAAGAAATGATACAACAACAATATCCGTCGCAACTGTTGGAGAGGGCAGTATCGGAATTTGCCAAACTACCTGGTATCGGGCGCAAGACTGCGCTCCGGTTGGTGTTATGGATGCTCCGTCAGGACGATGCTGACGTGGAACAGTTTGCCGAGGCCGTCAGACTTCTGAAGCGTGAGGTGAAATACTGTCACACTTGTCATAATATCAGTGACACGGACACCTGTCCGATTTGCTCTGATCCGCGTCGTGATGCATCGCTCATCTGTGTCGTAGAGAATATCCAGGACGTGATGGCCATTGAGAATACCCTACAGTTCAATGGCTTATACCATGTGCTGGGAGGCATCATCTCACCGATGGATGGCATTGGACCGAGTGATATTGAGGTGGAGTCGCTGGTACAACGGGTGAAGGATGGTGGCGTGCAGGAAGTGATTCTTGCCTTGAGTCCGACGATGGAGGGTGATACCACCAACTTTTACTTATACCGTAAGTTGGCCGGCTATGGCGTGAAGATCAGTGTGATAGCACGGGGTGTCTCTGTCGGCAACGAACTGGAGTATACCGATGAGGTCACGCTCGGACGCTCCATTACCAATCGTATATTATTTGAAGAGAAATAGACATGAAAAAGACCCAGAGGATTCTGATGGTGGTGTTTATCACCATCCTGACATTGTCACTACTGTGTGTGGTGATCTACGAGACGAATGTCCTGGAGGCCGGTAGTATGGCCGACAAGAAACAGGACGAGTTCTTCGCGCTGACTGTACTGGAACTGGCTTCACTGGCAGGTGTGGTACTCGCCCTACGGTTGTTTAAGTTCAAGTGCATCCATAACGAGCTGGTGACACAGAAGGCGCCCGCTCTTCTCAAGTGGGGATTGATGCGACTGGCATTGTTGGAGTTGCCGATGCTCTCTAATACCTTCTTCTATTATATGTTCATGAACCCGGCATTCGGTTATATGGCCATCATCCAGTTGCTCTGCCTGCCGTTTGTCTATCCCAGTCTGAACCGCTGTATCGCTGAGACCGAAGAATGAAACTGAGCGTCGTCATCGTCAACTACAACGTGCGCGACTATCTCAGACAGTGTCTGGATAGTATACGGCGGTCTCTCGAGGAGATCGGTGGAGAGGTGTTTGTCGTAGACAACGCCTCGCAGGACGATAGCGTGGAGATGGTACGGCGAGATTACCCGTGGGTGCGACTGATCACGAACACGGAGAACCTCGGTTTCTCGAAAGCGAATAATATCGCCATCCGCCAGACTGTTGGGGAGTATGTTTTGTTGCTGAATCCTGATACCGTCGTCGGAGATGGTACACTGCAGGGTGTCATCAACTTCATGGACAGTCACCCGAAGGCTGGTGGAGCAGGGGTGAGGATGCGTCTTGGTGACGGGACGGTTGCCCCGGAGTCACGACGTGCCCTGCCGACGCCCTGGGTATCGTGTCTGAAGATGTTGGGATTGACGAGACGTTATTATATGAGTGATCTATCGTGGGATGAACCGGGACGGATTGAGGTGATCAGTGGCGCTTTCTGTATGTTGCGCCGACAGGCACTTGACGAGGTGGGACTCCTTGACGAGGATTTCTTTATGTATGGCGAGGATATAGATCTGTCGTACCGTCTGCTGAAAGGAAAATGGGAAAACTGGTATCTGCCGTATGATATCATCCATTATAAGGGGAAGTCGACACAGAAGTCAGACTTTCGTTATGTACATATCTTTTATCAGGCCATGCTCATCTTCTTCCGGAAGCATTACGGACACCTCAGTATCTTCTATACCGTCCCAGTGAAAATGGCCATCTATTTCCGTGCGGCCATCGCATTGACAGATATTCTCCGAAAAAAACTACATTTATGAATTGTAAAGAACCAATCATCCGCCTGCGGGCCATCGAACCGGAAGATCTGGATCTGCTCTACCGGATAGAGAACGATGTAAGACTATGGAATGTTGGTACCAGTAACGTACCGTATTCCAGATATACGTTGCACGACTATGTAGCCAACGCCTCGGATGATATCTATGTGGACCGTCAGGTCAGGATGATGATCGAAAACGAGAAAGGTGAGGTAGTCGGTATTGTTGACATCGTCAACTTCGATCCTGCTAACCGTCGGGCGGAAGTAGGACTAATCATCCTGAATGCTCACCGACGACAGGGATATGCGGCCAGTACGCTCCGCCAACTCTCCGAGTATGCCTTGAAAGTGCTCCATCTACATCAGCTATATGCCTTTGTGGATGTCAGGAATGAAGCCTCTCTCTGTTTGTTCCGTAAGATGGGCTATCAGGAGTCAGTCCTGATACACGACTGGCTGTATGATGGTGCTGAATATGGTGATGCTAGGATGATGCAACTCGTTTTTTAGTTTTTTTCCGGTTGAAAGAGAAAAAAATCCGAAAAATGTTTTGTCAATTCGGATTTTATTCATACCTTTGCACCCGCTAATAAGAAAGAGTGCTTTCTGGTGCGTTAGTTCAGTAGGTTAGAATGCCTGCCTGTCACGCAGGAGGTCACGAGTTCGAATCTCGTACGCACCGCACTTTTCAAAAGAACACAGCACTCTGGTGCGTTAGTTCAGTAGGTTAGAATGCCTGCCTGTCACGCAGGAGGTCACGAGTTCGAATCTCGTACGCACCGCAAAGACTCATCTGGTTTGCCAGATGGGTCTTTCTTTTTATCTACTTAATGGCGTTTTGTTACTTTTTTCGTGTTTTTGCTAACAAAAGTCTATAAAAATTTGTGTTTGTGCGACATTTTTTGTAATTTTGCAGCCAAAATAACACAAACAGCATATTGTTAGAGTGATATTATGTGTGGAATCGTAGGATACATCGGGAAGAAGGATGCCTTTCCTATATTGATTAAAGGTCTTAGGAGATTAGAATATCGCGGCTACGATAGTGCCGGTGTGGCGCTGATCAACAACGACGGTAAACTGAATGTCTGTAAGACGAAAGGAAAAGTCGACGCTTTAGTTGAATATTGTAGTGACAAGAATGTGAGTGGTACCGTCGGTATTGCCCATACTCGTTGGGCTACCCATGGTGAGCCTTCTTCTGTCAATGCTCATCCACACTATTCAGAGAGTCATAACTTGGCCATCATTCATAATGGCATCATCGAAAACTATGCCGAACTGAAAGAGAAGTTGAAGGCCAAGGGCGTTCAGTTCGTGTCGGACACTGATACAGAAGTGCTCGTACAACTGATTGAGTATATCAAGGAACATAAGCAACTGGATCTGCTCACTGCCGTCCAAGTGGCACTCTATCAGGTGATTGGCGCCTATGCCATCGCCATCCTCGACAAACGTGATCCTGATCAGATTATCGCCGCTCGGAAACAGAGTCCACTGGTGGTTGGTATCGGTGACGATGAATTCTTCCTCGGTTCAGATGCTAGTCCAATTGTTGAGTATACCGATAAGGTAGTATATCTCGAGGACGGTAATATCGCGGTGATACGTCGTGGCGAGGAGTTGCATGTTGTCAGCATTCTTGGTGAAGAACAAGAATTGACCGTGAAGACGGTTGATATTGATCTCGGACAGATAGAGAAAGGTGGTTACCCGCATTTTATGCTGAAAGAGATCTTCGAGCAGCCGGAGTGCTTGACGAACTGTATGAGAGGTCGTGTTAATGTTGAGGCAAATCATGTAACACTATCTGCACTAATTGATTACCGTCGTCAGTTGTTGAACGCTAAGCGTGTTGTGATTGTGGCCTGCGGTACTTCATGGCATGCAGGACTAATTGGTAAGCAGATGTTTGAGACACTGGTCCGTATCCCCGTTGAGGTGGAGTATGCCAGTGAATTCAGGTACAGGAATCCTGTTGTCAATAAAGATGATGTTGTAATAGCTATCTCGCAGAGCGGTGAGACGGCTGACACATTGGCGGCTGTGCAGCTTGCCAAGGAGCGGGGGGCCTTCATCTATGGCGTATGTAATGCAATTGGCTCTTCTATTCCCAGAGCAACAGATACGGGTACCTATATACACGTGGGACCAGAAATCGGTGTCGCATCGACTAAGGCTTTCACGGGACAGGTGACCGTCCTGACGATGATCGCTCTGGCTTTGGCAGAGGCCAAGGGGACAGTCAAACGTGAGGAATACTTGAAAATAGTCAAGGGACTCAGTGAGATTCCTGATAAGATACGGGAGGTCTTGAAGACCAACGAGAAGGTAGCAGATCTTGCGCGTACCTTTACTTACGCACATAACTTCCTCTATCTCGGACGCGGATTCAGTTATCCGGTGGCATTGGAAGGTGCGTTGAAGTTAAAGGAAATTTCTTATATCCATGCGGAGGGCTATCCCGCTGCTGAGATGAAACATGGACCGATTGCACTGATCGATTCGGATATGCCGGTGGTTGTGATAGCCACACATAATGCGATGTACGAGAAAGTGCTGTCGAACATTCAGGAGATCAAGGCTCGTCAGGGTAGGGTTATCGCCCTTGTGTCGAAGGGCGACGATACCATCTCCAAGATTGCCGACGAGGTCATAGAGCTACCCGACGTCCTGGAGTGTCTGGAACCGTTGGTGGCTACAATCCCCCTACAGCTGTTGGCATATCATGTTGCTGTTTGTAAAGGAAAAGATGTCGACCAACCAAGAAATCTGGCAAAGTCGGTGACAGTAGAATAGAAACAAGGGCGATTCGTTTTTTAACGTTTCGCCTTTTTTATAGAAAATGATACTTACGTTATGAGAGATGTAACACTCGTCCTGTCGGACGGAACAAAATTTCACGGGAAGAGCTTCGGTTATGAGGCGCCCGTATCTGGAGAGGTGGTGTTTAACACGGCGATGATGGGCTATCCGGAAAGTCTGACGGACCCCAGCTACGCAGGACAGCTGATGACGCTGACTTATCCGTTGGTAGGCAACTATGGAGTGCCTCCCTTTACCACGGAATCTAATGGCATTGCTACCTTTATGGAGAGCGACAGAATCTATGCTTCTGCTATCATTGTGAGCGATTATAGCGAGGAGTATTCACACTGGAATGCCTCGGAGAGTCTGGCTGACTGGCTGAAACGGGAGAAGGTGCCTGGTGTCACGGGCATAGACACTCGACAGTTGACGAAGGTGCTCAGGGAGCATGGCGTTATGATGGGACGTCTGGAGTTCGCGGATTCACCGATTTCTCAGGAGTTCGCAGACTATGGTAGCATCAACTGGGTAGAGCGTGTATCGTGCAAGGACATCATTCGCTATAATGAGGGAGCCGGTCGGAAAGTGGTGCTCGTTGACTGTGGCGTGAAGAACAATATCATCCGTTGCTTGATCAACCGAGGTGTAGAGGTCGTTCGTGTACCGTGGAACTACGACTATACCGATATGGACTTCGATGGTCTCTTCCTGGCCAATGGTCCTGGTGACCCTGATATGTGTGTCGATGCCGTGGATATACTAAAGAAACAGATGTCTCTCTCACGTAAGCCTATCTGTGGTATTTGCATGGGCAACCAATTGCTTGCCAAGGCTGGTGGTGCCACAATCTACAAACTGAAATATGGTCATCGTTCACATAACCAACCTGTACGTGAAGTGGGCACGAACCGCTGCTATGTTACCTCACAGAATCATGGTTATGCTGTTGATGCATCGACACTTGGTAACGACTGGAGAGAGCTCTTCGTGAATATGAACGATGGTAGTAACGAGGGAATACGCCATCTGTCGCATCCTTGGTTCTCTAGTCAGTTCCACCCCGAGGCTTGTTCGGGTCCAGTAGATACAGAATTTATGTTCGACCGTTTTATTGAAACATTATGAGATACGAGAATATACAGAAAGTCCTGTTGCTTGGCTCAGGCGCATTGAAGATCGGTGAGGCTGGTGAGTTCGACTACTCCGGATCACAAGCACTGAAAGCATTGAGAGAGGAGGGCGTAAAAACGGTTCTCATTAATCCGAACATCGCCACCGTGCAGACCTCGGAAGGAGTAGCCGATGAGATCTATTTCCTCCCGGTACAGCCCTACTTCGTGGAGCGTGTCATCCAGAAGGAGCGTCCCGACGGCATCCTGCTGGCATTCGGTGGACAGACGGCTCTGAACTGCGGTGTGGAACTGTATAAGAGTGGGGTGCTGGAGAAGTACGGTGTTAAGGTGCTGGGAACACCGGTACAGGCCATTATGGATACGGAGGACCGTGAACTCTTCGTGAAGAAGCTCGATGAGATAGGGGTGAAGACTATCAAGAGTGAGGCTTGTGAGACGATCGAACAGGCACGCAGGGCCGCCAAGGAACTGGGCTATCCTGTGATCCTTCGTGCGGCTTATGCCCTCGGCGGACTTGGCAGTGGATTCTGCGACAACGAAGAAGAGTTGAATCGTCTGGCCGAAAAAGCCTTTGCCTTCTCGCCACAGGTGCTTGTGGAGAAATCGCTGAAGGGTTGGAAGGAAATCGAGTATGAGGTGGTTCGTGACCGTTACGACAACTGTATCACCGTTTGTAATATGGAGAACTTCGACCCGCTCGGTATCCATACGGGTGAGTCGATCGTGGTGGCTCCGTCGCAGACGTTGACCAATTCTGAATATCATAAGCTTCGTGCTTTGGCCATCAAGATCATCCGTCATATTGGTATCGTTGGAGAGTGTAATGTACAGTATGCCTTCGACCCAAGTTCGGAGGACTACCGCGTCATTGAGGTCAACGCACGTCTGTCGCGCTCTTCTGCATTGGCATCGAAGGCGACAGGCTATCCTTTAGCTTTCGTAGCTGCCAAACTTGGTATGGGATACGGACTCTTTGAGTTGAAGAATTCCGTAACGAAGACGACAACGGCTTTCTTCGAGCCCGCCCTCGACTATGTGGTGTGTAAGATCCCACGTTGGGATCTTTCTAAGTTCCGTGGTGTAGACAAGGAACTCGGCTCATCCATGAAGTCGGTCGGTGAGGTGATGGCCATCGGTAGAACCTTCGAGGAAGCTATACAAAAAGGTCTCCGTATGATCGGACAGGGCATGCATGGTTTTGTGGAGAATAAAGAGTTGCAGATACCGGATATTGATGCGGCCTTGCGTGAGCCAACAGATAAGCGTGTGTTTATCATCTCGAAGGCCATGCACTTGCCGGAATATGATATCGATAAGATTCATGAGTTGACGAAGATCGACAAGTGGTTCCTGCAGAAGTTGAAACATATCATCGATATCGATGAGCAACTGAAGAAACAGAATATCAACACGCTTGAGAAAGATCTGCTCCATGAAGCGAAAGTCTATGGCTTTACTGACTTCCAGATTGCTCGTGCCATCGGTCTAGAGAAAGAGAACGAAAACATGCACCGTGCGTCGTTGCTGGTGCGTAACCGTAGGAAGCAGTTTGGTATCCTACCCGTTGTAAAGCAGATCGATACTTTGGCAGCCGAATACCCGGCACAGACTAACTATCTGTATGTCACCTATTCTGGCGTGGCCAGCGATATCCAGTATGAGAAAGACAAGAAGAGTATCATTGTGTTGGGAAGCGGTGCCTATCGTATCGGTTCCTCAGTAGAGTTCGACTGGTGTGGGGTGCAGGCTCTTAATACCATCAGAAGAGAAGGCTGGCGCTCTGTCATGATTAACTATAATCCGGAGACTGTCTCTACCGACTATGATATGTGTGACCGCCTGTATTTCGATGAACTTACTTTTGAAAGGGTGCTGGATATCATCGATATGGAAGAGCCGTATGGTGTGATTGTCTCGACAGGTGGTCAGATTCCCAATAACCTTGCGATTTATCTGGATGAGCAGCATGTGCCCATCCTTGGTACGAGTGCACAGGATATTGACGGTGCCGAGGATCGCGCTAAATTCTCGCAGATGCTTAATGAGATTGGGGTCAATCAACCAGAGTGGAGTGCCCTGACCTCCATGGAGGATATCGACCAGTTTGTGAACAGAGTCGGTTTCCCGGTACTGGTTCGTCCGTCGTATGTGCTCTCCGGCGCCGCCATGAATGTCTGTTCGAATAAAGAAGAACTGGGACATTTCCTAAAACTGGCAGCCAATGTCTCAGAGGATCATCCTGTCGTGGTGTCGAAGTTCATTGAGAATGCCAAGGAGATTGAGATGGATGCCGTGGCAAAGGATGGTGAGATTCTGGCCTATGCCATCTCCGAGCATATTGAGTTTGCCGGTGTCCATTCTGGTGACGCCACCATCCAGTTCCCTCCGCAGAAGCTCTATGTGGAGACAGTACGCCGCATTAAACGTATCAGTCGACAGATTGCAAAGGCACTCCATATCAATGGTCCTTTCAATATCCAATATATGGCGAGGGAGAACGATATCCTGGTTATCGAGTGTAACCTTCGTGCCTCACGATCCTTCCCCTTCGTTTCGAAGGTGCTAAAGCTCAATCTGATCGACCTGGCCACGAAGGTGATGCTGGGACTGCCGGTGGAGAAACCTCATAAGAACCTGTTTGATCTCGACTATGTGGGTATCAAGGCTAGTCAGTTCTCATTCAACCGTCTGCAAAAGGCCGACCCCGTGTTGGGCGTTGACATGGCTTCGACGGGTGAGGTAGGTTGCTTAGGCGACAACTCAAGCACGGCCTTGTTGAAGGCCATGCTGTCTGTCGGACATCGTATCCCTAAGAAGAGTGTTCTCCTTTCCACAGGAACAGCCAAACAGAAAGCTGATATGCTTGATGCCGCACGGATGCTGGTTAGTCATGGCTATAAGCTTTACGCTACAGGTGGTACATCGAGGTACCTGTCGGATAATGGTGTAGAGAATACCATGGTGTTCTGGCCTTCAGAGCCCGACAAACAGCCACAGGCGCTGGATATGCTTCATCAACACGAGATCGACATGGTGGTCAATGTTCCGAAGAACCTATCGGAAGGTGAGTTAACGAATGGATACAAGATCCGTCGTGCTGCTATCGACCTGAATGTTCCGTTGATTACAAACAGTCGACTGGCCAGCGCGTTCATCAATGCATTCTGTACTATTAATCTTGACGAAATCGGCATCAAGTCGTGGGCTGAGTATAAATAGCAGATATACAAAAGACGAAAAAATAGTGCAATAATTTGGCTATGTCAAATTATTGCATTATTTTTGCAAACACATATGTAATACTGACCCAAAATGGATGCTGGAGAAAGCTTAGAGTCTAAAATCAACCGTAGTGAGTATAAAATACTTATCGTCGACGATGTAGTCAGTAACGTGCTGCTGCTAAAGATCCTATTGACGAATGAGAAATTCCAAGTCTGTACGGCCAATAATGGAAACATGTGCATTGAGATGGCCAAGAAAGAGCATCCGGACTTGATTCTTCTGGATGTGATGATGCCAGACATCAGTGGTTTTGATACTGCTGTTATCCTGAAGAAAGACGAGGAAACTAAGGATATACCTATTATCTTCCTGACGGCACTGAACACGCCGACAGACCTTGTGCATGGTTTCCAGGTGGGTGCAAGTGACTTTCTGACAAAGCCGTTCAATAAGGAGGAGCTGGTCATGCGTGTCACACAGCAGATATCACTTGTGGCTGCAAAGCGTATCATCGAACATCAGAACGAAGAACTTCGTGCTACGCTTAACAACCGTGACAAGATGTATTCTGTCATTGCGCATGATCTACGTTCACCTATGGCCAGTATACGTATGGTACTGAACTTGGTAGTTGCCTCCACGACACCGGAACTTGTTGGACCGGAATTGTATGAGTTGCTGGACAAGGCCAATAGAGAGTCGGAGGAGGTGCATGATCTCTTGGATAACCTTCTGAAGTGGACGAAGAGTCAGACCGGTCGACTGAACGTTGTTGAACAAGATCTTGACTTAAACGACATCATTCCTGGAGTTGTCGATATCTTCGAGATAATCGCACAAACCAAGCGAATCAAACTGAACCTGCAAGGGTCGGACACACATCTGGTGGTCAGGGCCGACAATGATATGTTGAAGACCGTAGTCCGGAATTTTATTTCCAATGCTATTAAGTTCTCCCCAGAGGACTCTTCTATCGACATCGTAGTTCGGCAGGAAGGTGATTATGCCAAGGTGAGCGTACGGGATCATGGTGTTGGTATCGCAGCTAACCGTCTTGATTCGATTTTCCGTAAGGGTGAGACAACCTATGGTACCGGTGGTGAGGAGGGGTCCGGTCTCGGACTTCTGTTGTGTCAGGACTTTGCCCAGAAGAATGGTGGTATGTGTACAGTAGAATCCGTCGAAGGACAGGGGAGTACGTTCAATGTTCTTATCCCACTAAAGAAAGAATAATGTCCACACCTATTTATATAATAGAAGAAACGAAACTTCGCCGCAATCTCAAGCTTATCGCTGGTGTTGCGGCGAAAGCAGATATAGAGATTATCCTAGCCTTTAAGGCTTTTGCCTTGTGGAAGACGTTCCCAATTATTCGTGAGTATATTCATGCCACCACGGCAAGCTCACTCTCGGAAGCTCGTTTGGCATATGAGGAATTCGGGGCACCTGCTCATACCTTTTCGCCAGCTTATACGGATGATGAGATTGATGAGATTGCACGTCGCTCTTCGCATCTGACTTTCAATTCGCTCTCACAGTATGAGCGCTACCATCACCGTGTCAAGGATGTGTCGCTTGGTCTCCGTATTAACCCAGAGTATTCTGAAGTGGGCACCATGTTGTATAATCCCTGTGCACCTGGGACACGTTTCGGTGTTACCGCGGATAAGTTGCCTGAGCGTCTACCGACGGACATTGATGGGTTTCATTGTCACTGCCATTGTGAGAGTGGGGCAGATGTATTCGAGCGCACGCTGGTACATATCGAAGAGAAGTTCTCGCGTTGGTTCCCTCAGTTGAAATGGATTAATTTCGGAGGTGGCCACCTGATGACACGTCGGGATTATGATGTGGAACGGTTAATCTCTTTGATGCGCGGTTTCCATGAACGCTATCCGTGGCTGAAGGTGATACTGGAACCTGGCAGTGCTTTCGCATGGCAGACCGGACCTCTGGTATCTCATGTGGTGGATGTCGTGGAGGATAAAGGTATCAGGACCGCCATTTTGGATGTCAGTTTCACTTGTCATATGCCCGACTGTCTCGAGATGCCTTATTTCCCTGATGTCCGCTATGCCATCCACGTTGATGACAATACACTATCATCGACAGCCAACCGCCATCTCTATAGATTAGGTGGCAACAGTTGTCTGAGTGGCGACTATATGGGATTCTGGCAGTTTAATCATGAGTTGCAGATCGGTGAAGAGGTGATATTTGAAGATATGATTCATTATACAACGGTGAAGACAAATATGTTTAATGGCATTTCTCATCCGGCCATTGCTATGCTTCATATGGACGGGAAGTTGGAGATTTTGCGTGAGTTTGGCTATCAGGATTACAAAAATCGGATGGATTAGAACTTTTTTAGAAAAAAATGTCTGAAAAGTTTTGCCAGTTCCGAAAAAAGCATTACCTTTGCACTCGCATTTAGAGAAATGCCTTTTAGAAAGCGCGGAATTCTCCCGCAAGCCGAGAGCAGAACAATAAGTTTTTATGCTGAAGCGCTGTTGAGAATGCTGATTGTTTTCAGAAGAAAATAAGCGGAAATAGCTCAGTTGGTAGAGCACAACCTTGCCAAGGTTGGGGTCGCGGGTCCGAGTCCCGTTTTCCGCTCACATCTTGAACAAAAAGAGGCATTAGAGATTGGCTTTAATGTAAAAATGCCCAGGTGGCGGAATTGGTAGACGCGCACGTTTCAGGTGCGTGTGCCGCGAGGCGTGCAGGTTCGAGTCCTGTTCTGGGCACTCTTTTTATTCAACGTGTTTGTTGGAGAGGTGGCGGAATTGGTAGACGCGCTACTTTGAGGGGGTAGTGTCAATTGCGACGTGGGAGTTCGAGTCTCCTCCTCTTCACATGGCAGAATTTTCGCGCAAGCCGACCGTATAGAACTTACTTTTATACAGAGGTGCCGCCGAAAATCTTGACTGTCGCAGACAGGCGGAAATAGCTCAGTTGGTAGAGCACAACCTTGCCAAGGTTGGGGTCGCGGGTCCGAGTCCCGTTTTCCGCTCTTATATTAGGAAAACAACAATTTTAGATGAATTTATATTTAAGATATTTTGACCGTGAAACGTTAGTTTCCACAGTTGATGAAGCTATCGATTTCCTACGTTCCATTGACGAGATAGAAATGGACCCCATGTTAGAGGCAGATATCCGTGAATATGCTGCGAGTGATGTGTTCTATCCTAAAAGATATAAGATTCATCCCCGTGTCTATTTTATCATTATAAAGACGGAGGCTGCTACCATGCAGGATTTCAAAGATAAGAAGGCTGTGCATTCTGCCAGTGATGGTGTACCAGCGAAACCTGTGACGTCAGCAGTGGCACGACTGAATGAGATCAGACCGGGATGGTATGAAGGCATGCTCGATTTCAAGCGTGTACTTTTGATACCTGGAACAGGTAAGTTTCAGTACCGTGATACGCAATTTGTCGCTCAACTGAAGGCCAATTCTGGCATGGACTGCTATGAGCGTATCATCGAGCATCTTCGTGACCGTGTCGACGAACGTAGTCAGTTCCCTTCTGCGAAAGGAAAGAATTTCAAGTTCCGTTATCTTGGAAAGGCACGAGCATAATTAAGAAAGGAGGAGTCTATGAATAAGGTAATGCTTATTGGTAATGTTGGTCAGGATCCTGAAGTACGTTATGTTGATCAGGGGGTCGCTGTTGCCCGTTTGCGTTTGGCAACGACGGAGCGTGGTTATACACTTCAGAACGGAACGCAAGTGCCGGATCATACCGACTGGCATAATGTGATTCTGTGGCGTCGGCTGGCTGAGATTGTTGAGAAATATGTACATAAAGGAGACAAACTTTATGTTGAGGGTCGTGTTCGCTACACTTCGTATGATGATAAGCAGGGGCAGCGTCGTTTCGTGACTGAGATATGGGCCGACAATATTGAGCTGTTAAGTCCGAAACCTGCCACAGCAACAGGTGCCACGGTGAATGAGTCTATGGAGGCGCCCCAGCCTGACAATCATCCTGAGAAGGATCTGCCATTCTAAGCATGGATTATCTTCAACAGATACTCAGTGAAGTTCATTTTCTAGAACCCACCATGGGAGCAGTCGTGGCAGGATTGTTGGCCTGTCTGCTTCTCGTATTCTCTGGTTATGCCTCAGGTTCAGAGATTGCCTTCTTTTCATTATCTCCAAAGGATCTAAACGACCTTGACGAGGAGAAAAATGAGCATGATAAGCAGATTAGCGCTCTGCGCGCAGATTCAGAGCGTACACTAGCTACCATTCTCATTACCAACAATTTGGTCAATGTTACCATCATCATGCTCTGTAACTATTTCTTTGATCATGTCATTGATTTTGGTATTGCCTATTGGTTGCAGTTCCTGGTGATAACGGTCCTATTGACATTCCTTCTCTTGCTTTTCGGTGAGATTATGCCGAAGGTCTATGCCGGTCAGCATGCTTTGGCATTCTGTCGTTTCTCTGCTAGTGGGATTATTCATCTTCGCAAACTATTCTATCCTTTATCATCAATACTGATTCGCTCGGGTATGTTGGCAGAGAAAGTGGTTCAGAAGGAGAGTCATGTGTTGAGTGTCGACGATTTGGAGCAAGCACTCGAGTTGACCGATGAGAATGAATTGAGAGGAGAGAAGAATATGCTTGAGGGTATTGTTCGCTTTGGTGACGAGACAGCCAAAGAGGTGATGACAAGTCGTCAGGATGTGGTGGATTTGGATTTTAGGTCTTCTTTCTCTGATGTTCTGAAGTGTATCGTGGAGAACAATTACTCCCGTATCCCTGTCTATCAGGGCTCTATCGATAATATCCGTGGCATCTTATATATCAAGGACCTATTGCCTCATCTGTCGAAGCCTGCCTCTTTTCGTTGGCAGTCGCTCATCAGGCCACCTTATTTCGTTCCTGAGACAAAGAAGATCGATGATTTGCTTCGTGAGTTTCAAGAGAACAAGGTGCATATTGCTATTGTGGTCGATGAGTTTGGCGGTACCAGTGGTATCATCACCCTTGAGGATGTACTTGAAGAGATCGTCGGTGAGATTAACGACGAGTACGACGACGAGGAGAAAAGTTATGTACGGTTGAATGCCAATACCTATATCTTCGAAGGTAAGACGTTGCTGAGTGACCTATTTAAGATCTTGGATATCGACGATGAGACTTTCGAGGAGGTGGAGGGCGATGCCGACTCACTGGCTGGATTGCTCTTGGAGATCAAGGGCGATTTTCCAGACCTTCATGAGCGTATAGACTATAAGAATTTTACCTTTGAGGTAACGGAACTCGATGGTCATCGTATCTCAAAGGTGAAAGTCATTATCCACGATTCTGCAGAAGCGTAGTCTTTCTATAGTCTACCATCCGTACTGTTGCCACCTGATGACATTGTTCCATTGATAGCTCTGGATGGTGGTGTTCCATATAGGAGAGGTCAATCGGTAGGTGTTTCTTGGGAAGAACATGCTGACGCATCCATTCTCAGATGCTTTTATATCGAATTGTTCCATGTTCGCACTTAGCAAGGAACTGTTTGTCATCCAGCGTGCAGAGAAAATGGCGTAGGGAACGGCCTTCTCGAAGACTTTTTTCCACACGTTAAAGTCTTTATCCGCTGTATTCTCTAACAGCATCTGTCGCATGTCATACGCATAGCGGTTGTTACTGTAGACGCCATAATAGGTCATAGCATCAAAGTCAAGAGGGCTCTGTTCTTGCACATCCAGTCTGTCTGCTATTGTATGAAGGATGGTTGCTGTAGCCTGTGCCAACTCTTCCAACTCGGACGTTTTAAAGGTTGACAGCGGGACACTATAACCTTTCAGGTCGCCAGGGATATAGTTGTAATACTTATTGGAATTGCTCTTGTATTCTTCCAGATAATAGTTATAATAATGGTCTGTCAAAGTGCGGTAGAATAGCTCGTTGGAATTGAACAGATCGGGTACGATTATGTCATACGGAGCCCCTTTATCGGGAATTTCTGCCGGCGAACCGATCACATAGTCCGTCACGTGACGCAACTCATAGGCCACTTCCACACAACTGAAATTACAACAGTCGGCAAACACGAACTTTAGGGCCTTGTCGCCCATGGCTCTGGCAATAGCCCGACTCATCGACGGAATATTCATCCAATATTTGCCGGAACTTGATGAGGTATTTCTGCCCGTGTCTCCGCCGTAGGCACGACTGGCGGCATAGGGGATGGAGTCGTTGCTGACAAGCCAGCCCGATGCATGTCCCCAGAGTACCAGTCCGTAAGAAGCGGCTGGATAGGTCTGTCTGGTATAGGACAGAACTTTCTCCATTACGGCAGGATCAGCTGTGAAACTCTCTTCCATACTGACGGAGTCGACAAGAACACCATTCTTGATTCTTGCGATATATGGAGGGGTGGTCTCGGCCTGATCGACATAGACGATGAGATTATGTCGTTTGTCAAGCGATTTTGAACCGGTTTTCATCTCTTCCAAATCACTTGCGGCAAACGAGTTGAGATTATTCTCTGCTGCCATATATACAAGAACGGTACGCTCTGACTGTTCATCGACAGGATAATCGTTATGATGATGACAGGCAATGAAGAGGCATGAGCCAAACAATATGAATAGACATTTACGCATATTTCATTATTTTTCTGCAAAGGTAGTAATATTAATTAATAAATACTCCGTCTCGGCAAAAAAAAGAAACATGTTTCTCTTTTTATGCTCAACTTTTCATAATTTAGAACTTCGTTAAGAGTGCTTCTGCTCGGAAAAAACTCAAATAAATTTGGTTTTTCTCTCGCTTATTTGTACCTTTGCAAGCGTGAATCTGAGGATGAAGCGATATATTGCATCTTGGATACTGTTGGCAGCGTTCCTGCCAATGGTTGTTTTGTCGTCTCTCCATATTCACGAGACCACCCAGACCACAGATACGGCATGTGCTGCCTGCGTGCATCATCACTGCGGCGGGCACATGACGCAGTATGATGGACAGATGCACCAGTGTGTGCTCTGTCAGTTCCTGACGTTGTCTATGCTGACAGCTACAACGGTGGTCGTGCTGTTTATTAATAAATATGGCGAACAGACGTTTGCCAGTTTCATATGCCGATACACCCCTCGGGTGTGCGGTGTGGTTAGCCTTCGTGCTCCTCCGTTTGTTTGAAAGAATAAGGTACAATCTCATTTTTTCAAATAAACAACCAATATGATCATAGCTTTATTGGCTGCGGCTATGTGGACCTGTGCACCGGCCGACAGCACAATTGCCCTTGACGGGGTGACTGTGACTGGTCAACGGCAGCGTGACTTCCAGATGCGTACGTCGCAGTCGGCTGTGCAGATCAGCCATGATTATCTGCAGCAGAATTTTGCAGGAAGTCTGATGCAGACACTCGAAGGTGTCCCAGGCATCAAGGCGATGGCCATAGGTTCCGGGCAGTCGAAGCCAACTATTCGTGGCTTGGGCTTCAACCGGTTAGCTGTTACCGAGGATGGTATCAAACATGAGGGCCAACAATGGGGCGACGACCACGGACTTGAGATCGACCAGTTTGCCGTGGACCGTGCAGAGGTCATTAAGGGACCGGCAGCACTGCTCTATGGCAGTGATGCCATCGGTGGCGTGTTGAACCTCTACGCCAATCATATACCGACCAAGAAGACGGAAGGAGCAGTTCAACTGTTCGGTCGTTCTAATAACGAACAGTTGGGGCTGTCGGCGAAGGTTGGTGGACGGTCTGGCAAATGGTTCTACCGTGCCATCATGACGCTCATCGACTATGCCGACTATCAGGTGCCGACGGATAGTATCCAGTATTACTCCTATTATATTAAGCTGAAGGATAGGCGGTTGCGTAACACCGCAGGTCTGGAGCGTGATGGGAGTGTGATGTTGGGCTATGCTGGTTATAACTTCCACACCGACATACGCGTGTCTGACTCATATTCGAAGAGCGGCTTCTTCGCCAATGCTCATGGACTGGAAGTACGGTTAAGTGATATCGACTACGACCGTCATCGTCGGGATATCGATCTACCTTATCAGTGGGTGAACCATCTGAAGGTACTTAGTCATACGACATGGCGTAGTGAGTCTTTGATGGTAGAGGCCAAACTCGCGTATCAGAACAACCTGCGTGAGGAACGGTCGGAGCCTGTCAGTCATGGTTATATGCCCAAACCTGACAGTCCGTTGGAGCGTCGCTTCAACAAGAGCACTTACACGGCTAATCTGGGACTGCGCCTGACATTAGGAGAGCATCATGAGTTGAGTACCGGCATCAACGGCGAATATCAGTATAATCGTCGTGCAGGTTGGGGATTCATCATCCCAGATTTCTCGACGTTGAGTTTGGGCGCCTATGCCTTTGACCGTTATACCGTGAATGAGCGTCTGAAGCTGAATGCAGGCATTCGATATGATCATGCCTATACACATATTGATAGTTACAATGACTGGTTTCTGACGCCTACGTTCGATGGCGACTCGGCCTACGTACAGCGTTCTGCCAACCTCCGTCGGCACTTCAACAGTGTCACGTGGTCGGCAGGTGTGAACTACGCCACCGGTGGTTGGGTGCTCAAGGCAAATATCGGAAAGAGTTTCCGAGTACCTATTCCGAAGGAGTTGGGCGCTGATGGTATCAACTATCATATCTTCCGCTATGAGCGAGGCAATAGCGATTTGGCGCCTGAAGAGTCGTATCAGGTCGACCTTGGTTTGCATTGGGACAATGAGGTGTTGTGTGTGCAGGTGGATCCTTATCTGAACTACTTCCCGAACTACATCTATCTGAACCCGACGGCACAGTATGTCGAGGGACTGCAACTCTATCACTATATGCAGGCCGAGGTGCTGCGCTATGGTGTGGAAGCGCAGATGAACTGGATGATAACATCCCATTGGGAGGCGGAACTGAAAGGCGAGTATCTGTATGCCGAACAGAAGTCGGGAGAGAAGAAAGGCTATACCTTGCCGTTCTCTACACCATGGTCGACTGATGCAACCATCAAGTACTCCTTCGACTATCATGGTAAGGGCTTTGCAAGTCTGAACGCCCATGTCGTTGGAAAACAGAATGAGATTGTACCACCGGAAAAGCCCACAGACGGGCATTGGACACTAAATTTCTCGGCAGGAAAGCAATTCCCGTTGGGTGGTAGTGTCCTGAAGATTGCGCTTCATGCAGACAACCTGTTGAATAAGCGTTACTTCGACCACACCAGCTATTATCGGCTGATAGATGTGCCCGAGCCGGGACGTAACTTCTCGATGATGATAGGGGTGGAGTTCTAGAATAATGATAATGTATTAAAAACAAAAAGACAATTATGAAAAAGTATATATATATGAGCCTGATGATGGCTCTCCTGTGTGTTCTCTCTCTCAGTTTTACCGCTTGCGACGATGACGACGATAAGTTGCCTGCTCCAGAGATCACCATCAACGAGGCAAATATCGAGGATGACGTACTCTGTGTGCAGGCAGACGTGGTGGCCAAAGGCCGTACAGCATCTATCCTGTTGACCATTACCGGGCAAAACGGTACCGTCAAGGCAAGCCAGGCTGTTACAGATAGCAAGTATATCGGAGTACTGAATATCGACGGATTCCATGTTCACATGGATATTGCAGACAAGAATGTTGAGGAAGGTGATATCCTGGAGATGAGCGTCACCGATGGACAGGGACTCACCACCACCTCCAAGAAGAGTATCACTGAGGAGGAAGATGACGACGACGAATAATCCAAAATAAAAATGAAGAAAACTGTAATATCACTCTCACTGCTGTGCGCACTCTGTGCGTGCAGCAGTTCAGACGATGACGAGGCAAAGGACATGTCTCAACCCATCATTACCGATCAGGGAATCACCGCTAATCCTATCGACTGTCAGGTCTATCAGCGTGGTGGGAGCATCCCCTTCAACTACTTTTTCACCGATGATACGGAACTTGGTACCTACAATATCGAGATTCACAACAACTTCGATCATCACACACATAGCACCTCATCGGTAGAGTGTCCGATGGATGCTTTGAAACAACCGGTCAAGCCGTGGGTCTACAATCAGGATTTTGCCATTCCGACAGGACTGAGACAGTACGATGCCAAGATAGATATACCCATCCCTGCTGACATTGATCCCGGTGATTACCATTTCATGGTGCGTCTCACAGACCGTGCCGGTTGGCAGCAACTTAAGGCTGTTGCCATTAAGATTACAGAGTAGGGTTGTTAATACGAGTGAAATGCCATTGAAAAATGTTTTTTTCTTTTGTGTTTCACTCGTATATTTGTAATTTTGCCCCCGCAAAACCAGAACATCATGAAGAAACTCTCTATATTATTGGTATTACTAATTGCTTTGATGACCGTAGGGGAGGTGTCTGCCCACCGTTCAAGAAGTAGGAAGCTACATGGTCGACACAAAACCCACCGAGTGGTTAAGAAAGGTAGGAGACACAGACCCGTCAAGCGTATCGCAAGACTTCGACCGGTGAATATGCCGCAGGACGATCAGCCTATGATCCTGTGTGAGGATACCTGTGAGCATGTTCATGGTATCGATCTGTCGCATTATCAGGGCCAGGTGTTCTGGGAGACGGTTGGCGAGAATACCAAGTTGGCGTATGTCTATCTGAAGGCTACGGAGGGGGGCGACCGGATTGATGAACGGTATGAACGTAATATCGAACTGGCCCATCGTTACGGTCTGAAGGTTGGCTCCTATCATTTCTTCCGTCCGAAGGCCCCATTGCAGCAGCAGCTGGAGAACTTCAAGACCCAGTGCCTGCCAAGTGAACAAGACCTGATACCGATGATAGACATAGAGACGACAGGTGGTCTGCCGACGGACATCTTCTGCGACTCACTGTTCAAGTTTCTGGGGATGGTTGAAAGGACCTACTGTCAGCAGCCTTTGCTCTACACGTTCCGGAACTTCTACAATAAGCATCTGCTCGGAAAGATCGACGATTATAAACTGATGATTGCCATGTATACCGAGGAGGAACCAGTCTTGGCCGACAACAGAGATATCACGATGTGGCAATACACTAGTAAGGGACGGATCTTCGGTATCAATGGTTTTGTGGATAAGAGTCGTTTTATGGGATTTCATAGTCTGCGGGATATCCGGTATATCCACTGAGTCATCGTCGGATTGTAGCCAACGTACTTATTCCTCGATGTGTGATAGAGAGTGCAGGAATGATGAGAAGAAATTGGTGACACTCTCAGAAGGGTAGTAATGGAAATATCGTGCGGAACGGCGTATATGACTGAAGATGGCTGAGGTGTTACTGTGTACGAAGATATTTTCATTGCCTTGCATAAAATACCAGTCCTTTGAACGGGTATTCGCAAAATCCACCAGTTCTTTCGCGATCTTCTCCACTTGAATATCCTTTCCTTCTTGTAGGAAAGGCAGTTCGTGCTGTTCAAACCCAAAGAACCGTATCAGGAACTCACCTTCCAGTTGTACCATCTGTGTCAGGCGGAGGTCATCAATCCATCTTCCTAACATTTCGTAATCCATCTCTTGATGATGCTGCCGCAGGTAGATGCCCAACTCCAGCAGTTGCCGGATGGGCAGTCCTTCATTCAGGATATGACGAATCACCCTGATCATCTTCAGTAACAGGCGGCGTGTGGCGATGTCGGAATCCTCATTGTCGAGTATCCGCTGTAGTCGACTGTTCAGAAGCGGGTTGGTGAGATGGTCAGGTCGCAGGAAACTGTCCTCTTCTTGTTCGTTCGTCACCGGTTGTTTGACAGTCTTCTCTGCAGTCGTCTTCCATTCGGCCCATTGTTTCTCTGTTAGATGTAGGAAGAACTGATCCTTGCAGCGGAGCAGTCCTTGATAACAGTAAGGGATGATATCATGCAGGAAAGATAACTGGTACACACGTTCCCATTTGCAGACAGACATCGGTTCTATCTCTTCTGTCGTATGGAAGACGCCGCTCCTCAATAATCTGAAAAGGTTTCGCTGTATGATGTCCATGACTATGAATATCTTTTAGGATAGCGGAAGAGAATAGCCATGATCGCTACCACTCCCAAGGCGAAGGGGTAATAGAGATAGGGAATGATTGCGATGGGGTTTAGTGTCGCCAGACCGGCAGCTATCAGTATCTGTGCACCATAGGGGATGAACCCCTGCATGACACAGGAGAAGGTGTCGAGGATAGAGGCGCATTTCTTGTTGTCGACGCCATAACGGTCGCCAATCTGTTTGGCGATACCACCAACGGTTAGAATAGCTACCGTGTTGTTTGCCGTACACACGTCGACCAGTGCCACCAAGGCAGCGATGCTCAGTTCTGCTCCCCGTTTACCATTGACATGACGGGTCAGTTGGCGAATCACGAAATCGATACCTCCTTGTTGCCTGACTAGTTCCAAGATGCCTCCGGCCATCATTGTGACGATGATCAGCTCACCCATTGAGAGGATGCCGTCGCCCATAGCCCCCATCCATCCGTACAGATCGAAGGAGTGCGTTAGGATGCCAATACCACCAGTTAGTAGGGTACCCAAAGTCAGTACGGCCATGACATTCATGCCGGAGATGGCAGTTACCAGAACGACCAGATAGGGGAGAACCTTCACCCATTCCACTTGCGGGATGTGCTGTGGGGCACTCACGTGAAGTCCAATCAACAGGTAAATACCAAGAATCAGGATGGCCGCAGGAAACACCAGGAAGGCATTGACACGGAACTTATCGCTTAGTCGGCAGCCCTGTGTCTGTGTGGCCACAATGGTTGTGTCAGATATGAAAGAGAGGTTGTCGCCGAAGAACGAGCCACCGACGATGATGGCTGTCATCAGTGCCACGTCGGTGCCAGTCTCCGAGGCAATACCGGCCGCGATAGGTACCAAGGCCGCTATCGTACCCACGCTGGTACCGATGGAGAGTGATACGAAGCAGGCGGCGAGAAATAGACCGGCCAGGATCATCTGTGGTGGCAACAGACTGAGGGTTAGGTTGACCGTCGCGTCGATACAGCCCATGGCCTTTGCAGAGTGAGCAAAGGCGCCGGCCAGGATGAAGATCCAGATCATCAGCATCATCTGTTCCGTGGCGGCTCCCCGACTGAAGGCGTTGATTCGTGACATCAGCGGTTTCCCGCCTAAGACGGCGATGGCATAGATGCTCGATACCATGAATGCTACGGTGATAGGTACTTTATAGAAGTCGCCAGCGATGATGCTGGTGACCAGATAGAAGGCGACAAACACCATTAGTGGTGATAATGCGACAAGTCCTTTTTTCATGTTTGTGATCTCAAGTCTAGTTATGTTGTCTTTTGTTTTGTTGTCTTATAATGTTACGCCACTCTTGAAGATGGCAATCTCACGGTAGTCATTCTGCTCGTTCTTCGACAGTTCGCCGTTGGCCACACGGATCACCTTGTCGATGAACTCCTGAACGAGTTCCTGCATGGAGCGTCCTTCTAATAGCTGACCGGCAGAGAAATCGACCCATCCCGCTTTCCGGCGTGCCAGGTCGGGGTTCGTGGCGATCTTCATGGTTGGCACAAAAGTACCGAAGGGAGTGCCACGTCCTGTTGTGAAGAGTATCAGATGGCATCCGCTGGCGGCGAGTGCCGTGGCAGCCACCAGATCGTTGCCTGGAGCCGAGAGCAGGTTCAGACCGTCGTGCTGCAGACGATCGCCATACTCTAGGACACCATTCACAGGTGCTTTTCCACATTTCTGCGTACATCCCAACGCCTTATCCTCGAGGGTTGATATGCCACCGGCCTTATTCCCCGGACTCGGATTCTCGCCGACCGGTTCGCCGTGCGAAAGGAAATAGTCTTTGAAGTTGTTGACCATCGAGACCGTCTGCTCGAAGAGCTCTTTAGTACGACAACGGTTCATAAGAATGGTCTCAGCCCCGAACATCTCAGGCACCTCTGTCAGGACGGATGTGCCTCCCTGTGCTACCAGCCAGTCGCTGAACTCACCTATAAGGGGATTGGCCGTGATACCAGAGAATCCGTCGGAGCCACCGCATTTCAGACCGACCCGTAGTCTGCTGACTGGTACGGTCACGCGCTGATCCTGGCGGACTGTCTCATAGAGTGCCCGCAGGATATCCATGCCTGCCTCCATCTCATCCTCCACCTTCTGGGTGACGAGCAGTTTGATACGATCCTGGTCATAGTCGCCCAGCATCGCCATGAAGTCGTCAGGCTGGTTGTTCTCGCATCCCAGACTGAGCACCAGGACGGCACCGGCATTGGGGTGCAGACAGATATCACGGAGCACCTTCCGGGTGTTCTCGTGATCGTCGGACAGTTGGGAACAACCGTAGTTATGATGCCATGCATAGATGGCGTCAACCCCTTCGCCACAGGTTTCACGTCTTAGTTCCTGAACAAGTCGCTCGGCAATCCCATTGACACATCCGACCGTCGGCACGACCCATATCTCATTACGCACACCTACATCACCGTTCCTTCTTAGATAGCCCTTAAAGGTACGGTTGTCTTTTTTGATATTAAGTTGCTCGTTTGTAGGGGAGTATGTGTATTCAAGTTTGCCGGATAAGTTGGTCTTCAGGTTAGTCTCATTGACCCAGTCGCCCGCCTTCAGATCAACCATCGCGTGTCCGATGGGGTACCCGTATTTGATGATATTCTGTCCCTTAGACACATCGTTGATGAGTATCTTGTGTCCGGCAGGTGTATCTTGGTTGACAACTATCTGTCGCCCATCTACCTCGATGATAGCCCCTTTTCTTTTGTCTTGCAGACACACGACGACGCTGTCTGCCTGATTAATTTTTATATAAGTAGTTAATTCCATGCGTGAGGTCAGTCTGGATTATATGGCCGTCCTACGATAGAAGGCCACATTCTCCTTTGTCAGAATCTCGATAGGCATATAGTTGACCGGTGTGACAGCGCGCTTCATCACGATAGCCTCGAAGAGAGCGTTCACGCTGGCATATCCCTGTTGGTAGGCGTGCTGTGCGATGAGGAACGAAATGCTGCCTTGTCGAACACACTCCTCGTTCTTATGCACCATATCGTAGCCCATGATTTGGATATCCCGACGGTTGCTTCTCTGGAGGAATTCCCCGACGAGGTGTGCCTTTGAGTTGAAGGTGATACAATGGTGAATCTGAGGATGAGCCTTGAAGAATTTCTCCAGGATGGTGTCGTATTCCTTGCGCTCCTCGTCAAGCGGCAAGTCTACTTCCGAGATCTTGATCTCAGGGAAGTGATCCACCATATAGTGACGGAAGCCTGTCTCCCGGTTAGCCTGCTGCTTGGATCCCACGTTTCCGTCGCGTGTCTGCTTGACGATGGCGATCTCCTTTTCCTTGGAGGCGATGAGCATCAGCATCCGCGCTGCGAAATAGCCGCTGGCAAATGAGTCTTGTCCGAAGAAGGCCAAGGGCTTGAGGTCGGGCATATAGGAGTCGAGCAACACATAAGGAATCTTACGCTCCATGAGCTTTTGGGTGAAACGAGAGGTCTGTTCGAGCGTGGAGGGCACGATGATCACCCCGTCGATCTTAGCCGTGAAGAGCTCACGGGCCATCTTCGTGAACGACTGGTGGTTGAAGCGCTCGTAATAGACGAACTTCAGTGAGATACCGAAATCACGGCGGAAATCAGTACATGCCTGGGCCCCTTCCTCTATCTCGTCCCAATAAGCCTCCTGTTCGTGCTTGGGCAGTACGATATAGAAGTCGTAGGTCTTGTTGTAGGCGAGGGCAGAGGCATACATATTGGGACGGTAGTCCATCTCTGCCAAGGCCTTGTTGACCTTCTCGAGAGACGACTTACTGACGTTGGGACGGTTGTGTAGCACACGGTCCACTGTTCCTGTTGAGACACCCGCTCTAGCGGCAATGTCCTTAATGGTTATATTCTCCTTTGGCATATTTCACCCTTTTTGGGGCAAAGGTACAAAGAAAATCTGAGAATATGCACTACTTTTTTAAATAATCTGTCAGAAAACGTTTCCGTAAGTATTTTCATACTAAACATTTGGTAGTTTGGAAAAATGTCCTTACCTTTGTCCTCGCAAACGAAATTAACAAGTTAAATCTATCATTAAATCAAAAACAATGGCTAAAATTGTAACATTGGGCGAGATTATGCTTCGCCTGTCGCCCCAGGGCAATGACCGTTTCATTCAGAGTGAGTCTTTCCGGATTATTCCAGGTGGCGGTGAGGCAAACGTGGCAGTCTCTGTAGCCAATTACGGACATGATGCATATTATGTATCCAAGCTTCCCAAGCACGAGATCGGACAGATTGCTTTGAACGCTCTGCGTCGTTATGGGGTGAACACAGAATATATTGCTCGTGGTGGTGACCGTATCGGGCTATACTATGCCGAGACAGGAGCCTCGATGCGTCCGTCTAAGGTGATCTATGACCGTGCCCATTCTGCCATTGCAGAGGCTTCTCCTGCCGACTTTGATTTTGACAAGATAATGGAAGGTGCAGCGTGGTTCCATTGGAGTGGTATCACCCCAGCCATCTCCGACAAGGCCGCAGAGTTGACGAAGCTGGCCTGTGAGGCTGCTAAACGCCATGGCGTTACGGTGTCTGTAGACCTGAACTTCCGCAAGAAGCTGTGGACCTCGGAGAAGGCTATCTCCGTCATGCGTCCGTTGATGAAGTATGTGGATGTATGTATCGGCAACGAGGAAGATGCAGAGCTCTGTCTCGGTTTCAAGCCCGATGCCGACGTGGAAGGCGGTCAGACTGATGCAGCAGGTTATGAGGGTATCTTCAAGCAGATGATGCAGGAGTTCGGCTTCAAGTATGTGGTGTCTACACTCCGCGAGAGCTACAGTGCCACCTATAATGGTTGGAAGGCTCTGATCTATGATGGTAAGGAGTTCTATCAGAGTAAGCGTTACGAGATCAATCCGATCATCGACCGTGTGGGTGGTGGTGATTCCTTCTCTGGTGGTCTTATCCACGGTCTGCTGACGAAGAAGACACAGGGCGAGGCTCTGGAGTTCGCTGTGGCAGCCTCAGCTCTGAAGCATACGATCAATGGTGACTTTAATCAGGTCAGCATTGACGAGGTAGAGGCGCTTGCCGGTGGTAGTGCTAATGGTCGAGTACAAAGATAAAAAAGCGAGTCATATTATGGCAAAGTTTGATAAGATAGCCGTCCTGAAGAAGATCGGTGACACGGGTATGGTTCCCGTATTCTATCATAAGGATCTGGAGACATGTAAGAATGTGGTCAAGGCCTGTTATGAGGGTGGTGTCCGCGCCTTTGAGTTTACCAACCGTGGCGACTTCGCCCAGGAGGTATTTGGTGAACTGGTGAAGTGGGCCGACAAAGAATGTCCTGAACTGGCCCTGGGTATCGGTTCGGTGGTCGATGCCCCGACCGCTGCTCTTTATCTACAGTTAGGCGCCTGCTTCGTCGTAGGTCCCCTGTTCAACCCCGACATTGCTCCCGTCTGCAATCGTCGTCTGGTACCTTACTGCCCGGGCTGCATGACAGTCAGCGAGATCGGTAAGGCACAGGAACTGGGATGTGACCTGACAAAGGTGTTCCCTGGTGATGTCGTTGGTCCGAACATGGTGAAGGGGCTCAAGGCTCCGATGCCGTGGTCGAAGATCATGGTGACCGGTGGTGTGTCGCCCGACGAGGAGAACCTGACTAAATGGTTCAAGGCCGGCGTGTTCTGTGTAGGCATGGGCTCAAAACTCTTCCCCTCAGACAAGGTGAAAGCCGGCGACTGGCAGTATGTCACCGACAAGTGTCGTGAGGCTCTTGGCTACGTAGCAAAGGCTCGTGCATAATCCATATACCCCTTCCGCCTGACTGTCTGTCAACAGAAGTCGGTGGAAGGGGTGTTTCTAACTATGAGACTCTGGCTAATCGTTCTCTCAGTCATTCTCTTTTCAGCATGTTCTCGCACAGACAGACGGGCGATAGACAGGCTGAATGATATCTCCTATGCTTATCACTATCGGGATGCCGACTCCACGGAGTCGTATGCCCGGCGCGCCTATCATGAAGCCGATGGCTATCATGCCGGCAAGGCCGAAGCCATGAACAATCTGGCTTTCGTCCATATTGTCAGGATGCAGTATGACGAGGCGGAGCGACTGCTGACGGAGGTACCAAAGATGACCGACAATCAGATTGAGATACTGATTGCCTATGTGCAGCAGATGCGTCTTTGTCAGCGTCGTTCCAGGAACCGTGAGTTCCATGAGTTCCGTGAGAGGGCCGACCATGCGGTGCGTCGTATCCATGAGGAGTGGGATCAGCTCTCTGAGCATGACCGTCAGCGGATGCTCTATGCCGAGACGGAGTTTGCTATTGTCAACTCGACGTACTACTATTATGTAGGACTGGAAGAACAGTCCATCGAGGCCTTGTATGCCATTAACCCCGATGAGGTACAGAAAGACACGGCTCAATACCTGAACTATCTCTATAATGTCGGTGCCGGCGGCATCATCACAGAAGGAACACAGAAGGAGATCAACCAACAGGAGTTCGATCATCTCATGCGTTGTCTTCTGTTGGCACGTAAGGGCAACTATCCCTATTTTGCCGCTAATGCCCTTGAGGCTCTCTCTGAGCATCTGACCGATCCGCACGACCGGCAACAGCTGATAGCTGATAACCTGCCGGCGTCGAAGTTCATCAATCCAGAGAATGTTGCCGACGAGGACCTGCCGGGTGTCCTGGCGGAGAACGCGCTTTATATTTTCGAGACATACGGAGATGTATACCAGATTGCCGGCGCCTACCGAACGCTGGCCTCCTGTTACCGACAGACGGGTGATTATGAGTCGGCACTCAACAATCTTGAGCAGGCTCTTTCCGATACGATCATCAACCAGGCACCCGACCTGGTGGCGAGTATCCGTGAGCAGATGAGTGTGGCTTATGCCGCTATAGACGATAAACAACAGAGCGACTACAACCGAAATCTCTACCTCGACCTGCAGGAGACCACCCGTCAGGACCGGCAGTTAGAAGCTCGAGCTAGTCTGTTGGAGAAGACCGTCACCCAGTTGAATATGATGCTGGTTGCCGTGGTGATCGCGATCGTCCTGTTGCTTTTCTTCCTCTGGCTGTTCAATCACATGAACAAAAGGCACAGTCAGGAGGACCAACCCGACGATCTCTTTGACCAGAAACAAGAAGAGTTGAACGCCCAACTGCTCCGGTTGGAGACCAGTGAGCGGCGTAACCTGGAGCAGCGGGCCAAGATCTCGCTGGTCAACAGTGTGACTCCCTTTATAGACCGTATTATCCATGAGTTAAAGGCACCCCATGGTGGGAATGTCGATTATATCCGTGAGCTGACCGATCAGATCGAGGATTATAACGATGTGCTCACTCACTGGATCCAGCTCAGGCAGGGAGAACTGAGTCTGAAGATCGAGAGCTTCCCCTTACAGACCCTCTTTGATATGATCAGTAAGAGTCGTACCGCCTTTCAGATGAAAGGTGTGGAGCTGATGGTAGAGCCGACAGACGCTGTGGTCAAGGCCGACAGGGTGCTGACGCTCTTCATGCTGAACACGTTGGCCGACAATGCCCGTAAGTTCACGGACAAGGGTGGTCAGATCCGCCTGTCTGCCGTTCTGGATCAGCAGTATGTGGAAATCTCCGTCGAGGATACCGGTGCAGGAATGAGCGAAGAACAGCTTAGTCATCTCTTCGACCATAAGATTGTGGAGGAGCATGGCTTCGGACTGCTCAACTGCAAGGGTATCATTGAGAAATATCGTAAGGTGAGCCAGCTCTTCTCTGTCTGTGCCATTGATGCGACCAGCACACTGGGCAAGGGCAGTCGCCTGTTCTTCCGTCTGCCGAAAGGTGTCATGCGTTCTGTCGGCTATTGGTTGCTGTTTGTTGGTCTTTGGGTATCTGGAGTTACCCGGGCGCAGGCGTCAGACATCTTTGCGATGGACGAGACAATGACACGGGCCAGTGCCTATGCCGATTCCGCCTATTTTTCCAATATCAACGGCACCTATGAACGGACCTTGTTTTTTGCCGACTCGTGCCGCTACTATCTGAATAAGCATTATCGTCAGCTGGAGCCCCATGGCCGCTATCTGATGCGAGAGATGGGGAACCTGTCGATGCTCGCACCGGAGATCAAGTGGTTCCACGACAGTCTGGACATCAACTACAATATCATTCTGGATATCCGTAATGAGAGTGCCGTGGCGGCGCTCGCCCTGCATCAGTGGCAGCTCTATGCCTATAACAACCGTATCTACACGCAGCTGTTCAAGGAGATGTCGGCAGATAACACGCTCGGTGACTATTGCCGTACCATGCAGCAGTCGCAGACGAACAAGACCATCGCCATCATCCTGCTTATTCTGATGCTAGTGTCTATCGTGCCTGCCTATTACCTGTTGTACTACCGTCATCGTCTCTACGACCGTTTCCTGAAAGAGCAGCAACGCCAGACGGACCTGGAACTGCTGGGCGATGAGCTCCGGAAGGCGGAGCAGGAGGATAACAACCTGCATGTCTCCAACGCGGTATTGGACAACTGTCTCTCGACTCTGAAGCATGAGACGATGTATTATCCCAGTAGGATCCAGCAATTACTGGAGGTAGGCGATAACGACTCTCTGTGCGAGGTGACCGACTATTACCGTGAGTTGTATGGCGTACTCAGTCTGCAGGCCACCCGACAGGTAGAACGTACCAAGCTCCATCTAAAGCCCATCGTCCTCGCTCCTGCGGACGACGGTCGTGAGGAGGTGAGGATCCTCGGGGATGAGACCCTGATACGTTATCTCTTTGATATCCTCAGGAAACAGTCGGGACAGAAGAAGCTCGACATGTCGTTCCGCCAGAAGGAGAAGGCCTATATCGATGTGCTGATCCCGATGCCGGCCCTGGAGATGACAGAGGAACAGGTATCCCTGCTGTTCGCCCCTTCCAAGGAGCATATCCCTTATCTGCTATGTCGGCAGATTGTCAGAGACCACGGTGAGGCAACTAACCGTCGTGGTTGTGGTATCTATGCCACCATAATCAATGGAACAACAAATATGATAATAACATTACCAAGCGTATGGAAAACTTCAAAGTAATAATCGTTGAGGACGTGCCTCTTGAACTCAAGGGAACGTTAGGCATCATTCGTAATGATATCCCTGAGGCAGAGGTCATCGGAACGGCAGAGAACGAACAAGCATATTGGCGACTAATCAAACAGCAGAAACCCGACCTCCTGCTTCTGGATCTGGGTCTGGGTGGTTCGACAACCATCGGCGTGGAGATCTGTCGGCATACCAAGGAGTTGCATCCCGATGTCAAGGTGCTGATCTTCACTGGTGAGATCCTCAATGAGAAGTTGTGGGTCGACGTGCTTGATGCCGGTGCCGACGGTGTGATCCTGAAGACAGGAGAGCTGCTCACCCGCCGCGATGTGAACGCCGTGATGGACGGTAAGCAACTGGTGTTCAACGAGCCGATCCTCGAGAAGATCGTGGAGCGCTTCAAGGCTGCCGTCAGTGGACAACTCGTGAAACAGGAGGCTCTCGTCAATTATGAGATCGACGAGTATGACGAACGCTTCCTGCGCCATCTCGCCCTTGGCTACACCAAGGAGCAGATCACCAACCTGCGTGGCATGCCTTTTGGAGTGAAGAGTCTTGAGAAACGTCAGAACGAACTGATCCAGAAGCTCTTCCCAGAGGGCAGTAGTGGCATCAATGCGACGCGTCTGGTCGTACGTGCCCTTGAGTTACGTATCCTTGATATCGATAACCTGGAGCCTGATGAAGAGTAGGTACGAGCGATATATGTCTTTCCTGACCAAGGAGGGGGTAGGGGTGATCGCCTCTGTGCTGTTGTGTGCCGAGGCCTTACTGATCATTCTCTCGTGGATCCTCTCCACGACCATGACAGAGGGGATACGCTCCCTCCTGTCATCGGAAGGCATACGCTGGTTCTTCGGCTCTTTCACCAGTGTCATCGCATCACCGATGCTCGTATGGCTGTTGCTGGCGCTGATAGCCATCGGCAGTCTGCAGAAGAGTGGTCTGACGGCTTGGCAGCGTAACTACCGCGACCGTCTGGCCCTCAGGGTGGCCACCGTCTCCCTTCTGATCTACCTGGGCTTGATTGCGTTATTGACATTCCCGCCTCATGCCATCCTCCTCTCGGCAACGGGTAATCTCTTCCCGTCGGCCTTCAGTCGCAGTCTTGTCCCCATCATTGCTTTCGGTATCTGCGTGTTTTCCATCACCTACGGGGTGGTGTCTGGACGCCTGAAATCCCTCTCATCCATCATCCATGCCATGTCTTTCGGTATCGAGAGGGGAGCCGTCCTGTTTGTCCTTTACATTCTTCTCATACAGTTCTATGAGTCCTTACGTTTTGTCTTCGGATAAAACATCATTTTTAGGTATTGTAGCATTTCTTATTTCTACTTACCTTTGCACGCAGAAAACTCTCTCAACATGAGTTCATAAAGTATTTGTTTAGTTTTAATTAAGGGACTTACCGTGAGGCAGGTCCCTTTTGTCTTAGTCATAACAGACATCTGTTATATTGTTGGAGATAGGCTTTTCCAGATAAAGAAACGTCAAGTCAAAAAGTAAAACAAGTTGTTTTACTGTCGTGGAGATGCCTTGTGTGATTCATAGAGACGGTCTCTAACACACCAAAACAACTTGTTTTACTTTTACGGAAGCCTATGGCACATCCTGAAGACGTATTATCTGACATAAATAGATGACGGTGCATACATGATGAGAGGATATGATCTTGTCGTAAAAACAATAACAAAATCCCTGACGCTCATAGGAGTATCAGGGATTTGCATTCAGATATAAATTTGTGATGTGATTCGGTTGGGGCTCGAACCCAAGACCTACTGCTTAGAAGGCAGTTGCTCTATCCAGCTGAGCTACCGAACCAACAAATCGGCTGCAAAGTTAGACATTTTTTCGGAATCCGCCAAATTTTCAAGCAGCGAATGCAGAGAATAGTGCACTTTTCCCACTTGAAATGTCAAAAAAAGGCGACCTGTTGTCAGGGGCGACGGCGATCCCGTCCTCGTTTGTCCTTACGGTTCTTCTCCGGATAAGGCTTCGAGTTACGGTTGTCTTGCGGGTAAGGTCTTGTCTTATGGCTCTCTTGCGGGCGGTTCGTTTTCGGAGGACGCTGCTCGAAGGGGCATGAGCCTGCATACAACTGCTTGATCAGGTCGGGACGACCGATCCTGCGCAGGCTCTGTTCGATATTCCGACGCTCTTCCGGTTTGTACCAGAAGAAATACTGCCGCTGAGCCAGTTTCTCTTTAGGTGTCTTCGCACTGAAGACCTTCTCGAGCGTATAGGGGTCATATCCCGTATACCAGGTCTCTGTGGCATTGGTCATCGGCGTAGGCGTGAAGTCCTGTACCTGTTCCAGATGGAAGTCCAGTTGTTTGGTGATGACCGCCAGCTCTGCCATGTCCTCCTCCTGACAACCAGGATGCGAACTGATGAAGTAGGGTATGATCTGCTCGCGGAGGTTCTCTTCACGGTTGATGCGGTCGAACTGACGTTTGAACTCATAGAACTGCTTGAACGAGGGCTTACGCATCAGGTAGAGCACCCGTTCACTGGTATGCTCCGGTGCCACCTTCAGGCGACCACTCACATGGCGGCTGATCAGTTCTCTGGTATATTGCAGGGCGGCGCGGTTGGCTTCCTCGTCCTTACTGCGGTGTAGCAGCAGGTCGTATCGTACGCCACTACCGATGAAGCTCCGTTTGATACCCGGGATGGCATCTACGGCGTGATAGACATCGAGCAGACGGGAGTGGTTCGTGTCGAGGTTCGGACACACCTGCGGATGGATACAACTCGGACGTTTGCACTTCTCGCAGGCTTTCTTGTTCTTACCTGCCATACCGTACATATTGGCCGACGGTCCTCCGAGGTCGGAGAGATAACCCTTGAAGTCGGGCATCTGCGTGACCTGTCTCACCTCTTTCAGGATGCTCTCCTTCGAGCGGCACGAGATGAACTTCCCCTGATGGGCGGAGATGGTACAGAAGGCGCAGCCGCCAAAGCATCCGCGATGGATGTTCACGCTGTGCTTGATCATGTCGTAGGCCGGGATACGCTTGCCTTTGTATTTCGGGTGGGGCTGACGGGTGTATGGCAGGTCGAACGAGGCGTCGAGCTCCTCGGTGGTCATCGGCGGATAGGGTGGGTTGACCACCGCATATTGTCCGTTGACCTCTTGCAGCAGGCGCTGTGCATGCATCATGTTCGACTGTTCCTCGATATGACGGAAGTTCTCAGCCTGTGCCCGTTTGTTGCGAACACATTCCTCATGACTATGCAGCACCAGATCGTTGTCGCGTATACCTCCCGGAATCTCGTCCTTTCGGGATAGGAAGACTGTCTGTGGGATGTCACGTATATCATGGATGGAACGGCCTTCCGCCAGTTGTCGGGCCAGTTCCAGGATGGGCTTCTCACCCATGCCATATATCAGGATGTCGGCACCGGCATCACAGAGGATACACGGCTGGAGCTTATCCTTCCAGTAGTCATAGTGGGTGAGACGGCGCAGAGAGGCCTCGATGCCACCAAGGACGACAGGTACGTCGGGATAGAGCTGTTTGAGGATCTTAGAGTAGACGATGGTCGGGTATTCCGGTCGCATGTCGTGCCTTCCGTCTGGACTATAGGCATCTTCAGAACGAAGGCGTCGGTTGGCCGTATATTTGTTGACCATCGAGTCCATGCATCCCGGTGCGATACCGAAGAAGAGGCGTGGCCGTCCCAGTTTCTTGAAGTCACGGAAGTCACCATGCCAGTCAGGCTGCGGGACGATAGCCACCTTATACCCGCCAGCCTCCAAGGTACGTCCGATGACGGCCGCACCGAATGAGGGGTGGTCGATATAAGCATCTCCTGAAAAGAGAATCACGTCGACCTCAGTCCATCCACGGAGGTCGAGTTCTTTTTTTGTCGTTGGCAGAAAGTCCGTCAGCCTGTATTCCATGTCTCGTTATTTAATTGAACGGGGTACCTTGAACAGCCCTTGCGGTCATCCCCAGGTCATCGTTTGTCTGGTTCTTCCAGTTGATGTATAGCAGCACCAGTTGCTGGAGACCATATGCTTTCATATTCGGGTGATAGATCACGTCGAGACAGAGGTCGAGCAGATCCTTATCTTTACCGGCATCACCCTCTAGTAGTGAACGGCTATTCAGACGGAGCTTATCAAGAACGGGCTCGTCAACATAACCGTTAGAGTCGATCAGGTCGCGGAAAAGTTGATACTTCTCGATGGTCTGCAGATGGGTCTCTGTCACTTCGATACTCCGGGTACCGGATGAATTGGCTTGAATTTTCATGTCATTACGGTTTTGTAGTTTATAATGATTGTAATAGGAATCTCAAGATACCCCTCATCAGCATCAGCCGCTTCTGTTCCGACTTGATGCACTCAAAGGGGAAGCCGAGTGTCATGGCCTTGTAGTCGGATCCGTCGTAGGCCACACAGGCACTGTAGTCATCGGCATAGACCATGGCGGAATAGGCCGGAGCCACAGGCTGCAGGATATCAGGATGCGTGGCGGCATAATGCGTCTCGTTGAGATGACGGTAGAACTCGAAGGTCGTACCGAGGCCGGCGATCGTGTCGCGCTGCAGACTGTCTCTGTTCACGCCCTCACCATAGCATTTCAGCACATCTTCCAGGAAACGGCGGTCGGCAGGCATCTGCATGTCCGACCCAACATAGGAGCCACTGACGAGAAGGGCCCCGCCATGAGAGACGAAGATCCGCAGATGCTCTTTCAGCATCGGCGAAAAGGCCTGATAGTGACGAAGAGAGTAGCCATCGTTTCGCTCCAGTCCGAGTATCAGGTCCAACATGTTATATTGGGTTGGATACACCTCATTGGTCTCCAGTGCTTCAGCAGAACAACTTGCGATACTGTATCGCTGTGTTGCTGCGATGGCCTCGGCGTGTGTACGGATATAGTCGAAGTCGTTACCGGCGATAAACTGTCCCTGCAGACTGTCGTTCGTATAACCCAGACCGTCTTTGCTTTCCCGGCCTATGGTGGCTTTGTTGAAACAGGTCTGGTAACCCAGCCATCCGGCAGTCCTGCCGTAGGTCACACCAGGATCCTCCTCCAGATCGAAACCCTGTTCGGCCGCATTGTCTCTCACAAACGGAGCAGACAACCGATGGAAGCCGTTGACGATCAGCACCGTCTTCTGGGCCTCTGGTACGTCACAGGCCGAGACGACCTCACTCGGGAAACTCTCACCACCGGCATTGACGGCAGCCACCCGGAACGAATACAACTCACCCGGCATGATCTCTATCGTATAACTGGTCTGTAGTCCTTGGATATAGTGCCCGTTGTCAAAGCCTCCCTTGCCGATGGCTGTATAGACGATGTAACCAGACGGTTTTGCAGAAGGCTCAGTCGGGTCGTCTACAGCTGCCCATGACAACCTGACCTCACCTTTCCCCGTAAGTTCGGCACGAACTTTATTAGGAGTGAGAGGAGTCACGGTATAGGTGGTCTGGTGCATGCGCGAGATATAACGGAGCAACGCCTTGTAGATGCTACGTGCCAGGTCGAAACGGAAGTTCGGATCCTGACCGTAACGCATGTCGGCGAAGTTCTGGTGCGACATCGTCTCGAGGATGGCACTCGGCATCTCCGGACAACGGGTCTCAGAATAGTTGCGGTCGAAGAGCTCACGCATCTGCCAGTTCGCATATTTTTTCCTGATATCGTTCGACACCGATACCAGCAGTTCGTCGGCGAGGTCGCGGGAAGCCAGTCTCGACATACCGGTTCCGAGAATACTGTCATTCAGATAGGTCGTACAGATCGCAAGCGTACCCGTATGACTGCCGTCACGGGTATAACCGGCATCACTGTGTACAGCAAGGGCCAGTTCGATGGGTACATGTCGCCCTGTGGTGTCGGGCATATAACAGGAACCACCAGCCAACAGATTCGTCATGTGTGAGCGTACATTGATATCATCGCCATAGTCGTCTTCACCGTTCTTCGAGGAATATATCGAATATGGCATGCCTGCCCACTGACCGTAATAACGGGCGCCCTCCAGACAACGAGGAAGACCGCTGGTGGTATAGCCGCGCCGGATATTACCCATGCCTCCGCCAAAGCGGACTGCATCGGTCGTGACGATGCCACGACTTCGGCTCTGATTACTCAGAACAACACAGTTCTGTTCATTACGTCCTTCATCGAAATCGAAGGTTCCGAGATAGACCCATGTCGAACCTCCCATCTGCTGGTTGACCCGGAACTCGGTGGGCACGCCTTGGTGCCATACGGTATAATGCGCATCGTCGATGCTCTCTGCCACGGTCTGGTAACTGACATAGACAGCATATCGTCCTGCCTCAGGAATCGTAGGGATATAAGAGACCAGACTCTGGTTGCGGCGGTGCTCAACGGTCTCTGCTTGTCGTGCTGTTCCGGCCAGGAAGGGATTCTCACCATCTATGTAGTTCCCTTGATGAAAGGCAAATCCGACGGAGTCGCTCTGCTGCCATGCATGACTACCGTCTCTCTCCTGATAGGACGACCATCTCGTCTGGGGCATGTCGTTGTCGACGATGACCTCATGGCGCTGCCAGTCCCGTTCACGTGGTGTGAACACGATGGCTCCGGACTTCTCAAGCATCGGGATGAGGTAGGGCACGACGATGGTCTGTGTAAACAGATCCTCCCGGGTACCGAACAGGGATGGGCGCTGCCATTTCCATACACTGTCTCTTGTGTGGAAATAACGGCCATGACTGGCCCAGAGGGACAGATGCCGGTTCTGCAGACCATTCGTCACCCGATAGGGCAGGGATGCATTGCTGACCCAAGGACGCCCTTGGTAGTCGATATCACCCCACATCCGTTTCTCGTCAGGATCACGTCGCAGGCGATTGGACACAAGGTCACGGATATCACGGCCACCAGTCTTCACGGTGAGGCCGTAGCTCCGGCAGCTGTCGGGCAACAGGCTTCCGATGCTTGAATAGATCTGTTCCACAGACTGGGGCGTAAACACCCGTTCACCGAAATGATTGTCGGCAATCACCTCGATGGTTGATAGTGAGTCATTAATCAGAAGGGTCTGCAACCGCGAGGCAGAGCGTACGCGCTGTCCATCAGAACGGTAGCTACTAAGATACCTGTTGATCTTGTCTTTCAGTTCCTTTTGGGGATCGAGGGACTTCTGTGCTTTCTTAGCAGCCCGCAGCGTGTCGGCAGAGAAGAGTAGGAACAGTGTCAGACAGATGGCTACGGTTTTCCTCATACTATACCTCCCCAATGGTGAAATTCTCCGGTTTCTTACCTTTGAAATCCTTGAAATAGAGTTTGATCTCACGCATATCAGTTTCCAAATCACCCGAAGGGATGATCGTCTTAGTACACTGTATATGCTTCTTCTCATAGTCTATACCATACAATAGGATGGGAAGACCGGCTTTCAATGCGATAAAATAAAAACCTTTCTTCCATTCGTAGTTCTTGGCGCGCGTTCCCTCCGGCGTGATACACAGATGAAACGTCTTGGCAGCCTTGGCCGTTTCTGCCATGCTGTCGGTCATACTGGTATGCTTCTGTCTGTGGACAGGTATGCCACCCATCCTCCTGAAGAGAATACCGAAGGGCCAGAAAAACCATTCTTTCTTCATCAGGAAATTGCTTTGCATGCCTTTGGCTCCGATATAGAGCTGACCGATTAGAAAATCCCAGTTACTGGTATGCGGCGCCAGACAGATAATAAACTTATCGGGGTGGTCTTCTGTTACTTCTGCCGTCCACCCCATTCGCTTGTATAATAGCCAATTACAAAAATTTTTCCACATTGTTCGTTTTTCCTTTTATGACTCTTCTATGAGTTGATCTGGTCTAGAATCTCATTGACCTGAGAACTGAATTTCTCCCGCAGATCCTTATAGTATTTCTTGGCGGGAATCCCAGGCTCAGGATGCGATATCCTCTTGATGTAATGATCTTCCATCTTCACGATGGAGGAAAGCACGGCTTCTGCATTTTCCTTATCATTTTCAGGACCATACAATGATACTGCCACACTTTCGGCAAACAGGTCTTCACAGATCAAATTAATACATTTCTTTAGCGTTCTTTTATTTGCCATAATTCAAATCCTCCTTATTGTTTTTGACATATTCAGTAAGCAAAGATAGACATTTTTTCTGAGATGGCAAGTCTTTCACTCTCAAAAAATATTAAAAAGGCGATTTTACTACTTTTTCTTTTGTGTTTCTGCCAAAAATCAACTAATTTTGCATCGCTAAATAAAAGAATAGGTATATTAGGTGAACGTTTTTATCAATAAATAAAGTTATCAGAATTATGGAAAAAAGTGCATTGCAGATTGCGAGAGCCGCCTATCAGCCGAAGCTGCCGAAGGCTCTTCAGGGTGCTGTAAAAATCAAAGAAGGCCAACCGACGCAGAGCGTAGGTGATCAGGAGGAAATCAAGAAGTTGTTCCCCAACACCTATGGTATGCCGATCGTTGAGTTCGAGCCTGCTACAGAGGCAAACACCAAGAAGATGAACGTAGGTATCATCCTCTCAGGAGGTCAGGCTCCTGGCGGACACAACGTCATTACTGGTCTCTTTGATCAGATCAAGAAGCTGAACCCTGAGAACCGTCTCTTCGGTTTCATTCTCGGTCCTGGCGGTCTGGTAGATCACAACTATATGGAGCTCACCAAGGAAATTATCGATGAGTACCGCAATACCGGTGGTTTCGACATGATCGGCTCTGGTCGTACAAAATTGGAGAAGGTTGATCAGTTCGAGAAGGGTTTGGAGATTATCCGTGAGCTCGACATCAAGGCTATTGTCATTATCGGTGGTGACGACTCTAACACGAACGCTTGTGTACTCGCTGAGTACTATGCTGCCAAGCAGTATGGCGTACAGGTCATCGGTTGCCCGAAGACGATCGATGGTGACCTGAAGAACGAACAGATTGAAACATCCTTTGGTTTCGATACTGCCTGCAAGACCTATTCAGAGTTGATCGGTAATATCGAGCGTGACTGTAACTCTGCCCGTAAATACTGGCACTTCATCAAGGTGATGGGCCGTTCGGCTTCTCACATCGCTCTTGAGTGCGCTCTGCAGACACAGCCGAATATCTGTCTGATTTCCGAGGAGATCGAGCAGAAGAACATGAGTCTTGACGATGTCGTAGATTATATCGCCAATGCCGTAGCTGTACGTGCAGCCGATGGTAACAACTTCGGTACTGTCATTATCCCTGAGGGTGTTATCGAGTTCATTCCTGCTATCAAGAAGCTGATTGCTCAGCTCAATGATGTGCTTGCAATGCCTGAGGCAAAGGATCTGGGTCGTTCTGAGCAGATCGACTTTGCCAAGAGTCACCTGACAGAGGAGAACCTGGCAGTCTTCAACTCACTGCCCACAAGTGTTGCTCGTCAGCTGGCTCTCGACCGTGACCCCCACGGAAACGTGCAGGTGAGTCTGATCGAGACAGAGAAGCTCCTCTCTACGATGGTGGCTGTGAAGATGGAGAAGATGAAGAAGGCCGGTCAGTATAGCGGTAAGTTCGCTGCCCAGCATCACTTCTTCGGTTATGAGGGTCGTTGCGCTGCTCCTTCTAACTTCGACGCAGACTACTGCTATGCTCTCGGAACGAGTGCCGCTCAGTTGATTGCCAACGGTAAGACCGGTTACATGGCTATCGTCAAGAACACGACTGCACCCGCAGAGCAGTGGATCGCCGGTGGTGTGCCCATCACCATGATGATGAACATGGAGCGCCGTAATGGTGAGATGAAGCCCGTAATCAGAAAGGCTCTTGTGGAACTCGATGGAGCTCCCTTCAAGACCTTCGCAGCTCAGCGTGATGATTGGGCTAAGAATACGGCTTATATCTATCCGGGCCCAATCCAGTACTGGGGACCCACAGAGGTCTGCGACCAGCCTACCAGAACCCTGGCGCTTGAGCAGGCTAAATAAATAAGTTGAAAGATTAAGGGTTAATAATTATGATATGCTTTGCAGGCGAAAACAAATACAATGCTTGTCAGGGTCATCATAATTGTTAATCCTTAATTGTTTTTCTGAAATGGTAAAAAGGAGAGTAGTTCGCCGGAAAGGAGTAGGCACGACACGGACATATCATGGTCCCGGCAGGAGAAGACGACCGAGTCTTCTGATACGTATGCTCCAGAAACTACCAGGATGGGCCTGGTGGGTTGGCGGTGTGACTATTGTTTTGGCCTATATCTGGTTTTTTTACTATTTCTTTGTCAGTCCTTTTGGCTTCCGTTGGCGTGCGCTCTATGGCGACGTGTCATATCCGGAAGGTTATGAGATACATGGCATTGACATCTCCCATCATCAGGGACGCATAGACTGGGGCGAACTGAAGGACAATGGAAGCATTAACAGATGTCCGATCCGTTTTGTCATGATCAAAGCAACGGAAGGGGCTACTCAGACCGATGAGAATTTCCGTGATAATTTCTATCAGGCACGTGAGAATGGCTTTACACGAGGTGCCTATCACTTCTATAGTGTGCATACACCGGCAGAGCAACAGGCTTATCATTTTATGAGTACGGTGAAACTAGAGAATGGTGATCTGCCCCCAGTGCTGGATGTAGAGCATAAACCCAAGGAGCAGACTGACGAGGAGTTCAAGAATTCCGTGCTTCTATGGCTTCAACTTGTGGAAAAACATTATCAGGTCAAGCCTATTATCTATACTTATTATAAGTTCAAGAAACGTTACCTCAGCGATTCCATCTTCAACCAGTATCCATATTGGATAGCCCATTATTATGTTGATTCTTTGGAATATCAGGGACCATGGAAATTCTGGCAGCATACCGATGCAGGGCGGTTGCCAGGTATCAAAGGTAGTGTAGACTTCAATATCTACAACGGCTCTTATTATGACCTTCGTCAGATGACCATCGGTTCTCAGGAGACCATTGGTGTGAAGGCCTACAGCGAATAGGTAGCCAATAATCCTTTTCTTTATTATAACCTCCGCCTGAACTCAGAACAGGTGATGGCTGTGGCGATAGCGACATTCAGACTGTCGGCTGTGCCTCCTTGGTGGAAATCCGGGATGAGCAGTCGGTGACTGACACGTCGACGGACATCATCAGAGATTCCGTTGCCTTCATTTCCCATGATGATAAGTCCTTCACGGGAGAGGGGTTGCGTGTATATGTTCTCTCCGTCGAGGAACGTACCGTAGACAGGGAAGTCGTGGGGCAGGGAATCCAGGAAGACGGGGAGATCAGTATATATGATGTTCACTCGGGCGATACTTCCCATCGTAGCCTGTACAACCTTGGGGTTCCAGGCGTCAACAGTCTCTTCGCTGCAGTATATCGTGTCGATACCGAACCAGTCGGCGATACGTATGATGGTGCCCAGATTGCCGGGATCCTGTACGCCATCAAGGGCTAATGACAGACCGGAAGGGGTCTTTGATGCTTTTACGTCGGGTATGGGGAAAAGTGCAAGAACCTGTTGAGGGTGTTGTTGGAAACTGAGACGACGCAGTTCGTCGTCAGTAACTTTTACGATCTCGCCCTCCGTCTTGAATAGATGAGGACGGACCTGAAGGTACTCTTCTGTTGCGAAGACCATCCTTGGTTGAGTGCGTTGCATAAGATCGTCAACGGTCTTTGTACCCTCGGCTACAAACAGACCTTCGCGACGACGGTATTTCTTTTGTTCGAGTAATCGGATGTATTTGAACTGGTTTTTACTGATCATTTTCCCAAAAGTCGTTAATTCCGTGGCAAAGATAACAATTTATCAAGAATTTAGATTCATGAATTAAGAGTTTTTTGTATTTTTGCAATTCAAAATGACCGTGCTGATGAAGATGTCCCGATTATGGAGAAATGTTTCCTTGGTTACAGGCACATTGCTGATAAGTGCCTGTTCGGTTACGCGTGACCTTCCAGAAGACGCTTATCTGCTGAACCATGTGAAGGTGGTGGCCGACGGGAAGTACAAGGATATCAGTACCACACAGTTGAAAGATTATGTCAGGCAGAAGACGAACTCCCGTTGGTTCTCTACCTTCAGGATCCCCTTGGGAGTCTATTCCATGGCAGGCAGGGATAGTTCATGGTTGAACCGTACCTTACGAGCGATGGGTGAGCCTCCTGTACTGTATGATAGCATACAGGCACGTCTGACATGTGAGGATCTGAAGTTGGCATTGCAGAACAAGGGATATCTTGACGCACAGGTAGAGCTCTTCACACATAAGAAAAAGAAGAAAGCAGATGCCTATTATGTGCTTCATCCCAACACCCCTCATCATATCGGGACATTTGATGTTGATATCCGTGATTCTGTCATCAGCAAGCTCCTCATCGACAGAAAGCCGACCCTTCATACTGGCATGCAGTTCAGCACGGAGGCCCTGAATACCGAACGTTCACAGATTACATCGTTCCTCCAGAATAGAGGATACTTCCGGTTTCATAAGGAGTTTATTACCTACCGGGCCAGCAGAGATGCTGAACATCACAGGGTTAATCTGACCATGGTGCTCCACCCGTATCAGCGTCCCGACATGCCTGACACCCTGCATAGTAGCTACAGCATACGAAACATTATCTATCAGAGCGGGAATGCCGCAGACAGTGTGATACATCTGCGTAGTCATGTTCTTCGCGAAAACACTTTCCTAAAAGAAGGAGAGCCCTATTCCGCTGAAGCCCTGCAGAATACATATAACCATTTTGGACGACTTGGCGCTGTCAGGTATACGAACATCAGTTTCGAACCGGTTGCTGACACCCGACAACTTGATACAAGGATTCTGATACAGACCAACAAACCGTCCACCGTCAGTTTCCAACCGGAAGGAACAAATACGGCAGGAGACTTCGGTGCTGCGGCCTCGTTGACCTATCAGAACAAAAACCTGTTCCGTGGCTCAGAGACATTCAGTATGCAGATACGTGGCGCCTATGAGGCGATTCGTGGATTGGAGGGCTACCGTAATCAGGATTTTATCGAATACAGTGCAGAGAGCAGACTGTCGTTCCCCCGGTTTATCTTCCCGTTCCTGAGTTCGGATGTGCGTCGTCGGATTATAGCCACGAGTGAGGTGACGTTGCTCTTTGACTCTCAGGATCGTCCAGAGTTCCACCGCAGAGTCTTGTCGGCAGGGTGGCATTATCAATGGAAACCCCAACACCATAACGACAGTTATCGCTTCGATCTGGTGGATCTGAACTATGTGTTTATGCCGTGGATCAGTGAGACCTTTAGAAATGAATACCTGGAGAATACCTCAAACTCCAATGTGATCCTCCGTTATAACTATGAGGATCTGTTTATCATGCGGATGGGCTTTGGGTATACTTATAATAACCGTAGACTGGCTTTTAAGACTCATGTGGAAACCGCAGGCAACCTCTTGAATCTCACGTCAGGCATGTTCGGTGGCTCCAAAAATGAATATGGTCAATACCGGGTCTTTGATATTGCCTATGCCCAGTATGTAAAGGCTGACATTGACCTCACCAAGAATCTGCTTGCTGCAGGCTTCCGTGACCAACTTGTCTTCCATCTCGGATGGGGTATTGCATATCCTTATGGAAACAGTAAGGTTCTTCCTTTTGAGAAACGCTATTTCTCAGGTGGCGCAAATAGCGTGAGAGGATGGAGCGTGAGAAGTCTTGGACCGGGAAGCTACAAAGATAAAGACGGACGTATCAATTTCATTACCCAGACGGGTGATATGAAACTGGACATCAACCTGGAATATCGTACCCGACTGTTCTGGAAATTCAATGGTGCCATCTTCGCTGATGCGGGAAACATATGGACGTTAAGACGGTACGACGAACAGCCTGGAGGACAGTTGACGTTGCGTAGTCTGGTTAATGATATGGCTGTGAGTTATGGTATGGGATTACGCCTGAATTTTGACTATTTTATTCTACGCTTTGATCTCGGTATGAAAGCCATTAACCCGGCATATCGGACGGAAGAGGAGGCCCACTATCCACTCATCCATCCTGATCTAAGTCGTGATCTGGCCTTCCATTTCGCCGTAGGACTGCCATTCTAAGCGTTAAAAAATAACAAGGTACGGTATTAATTTCAAAATCTTAATTCTTAATTATTATTTTATTCGTACCTTTGCACGAAAATATCAAATAGACATGTTAAGATTTATATCGTTTGGAAGCGGCAGCAGTGGTAATTGCTATTACCTGAGCACCGCCACAGACGGACTTATTATAGATATCGGCGTAGGGATACGCACACTGAAGAAGCAATTCAGAGAATATGGCATCAGCCTGAACAGCGTACGACATATCTTCGTGACACACGATCACGCAGATCATATTAAGTCCGTAGGCTCGTTTAGTCATGACTATCATGTACCTGTCTATGCCACACGCCTCGTACATCAAGGTATTGACCATAACTATTGTGTACAACGAAAAGTGGCGGAAGATATGAAGATGGTTATGGAGACCAACAAGCCAGTGCAGGTAGGTGAGTTCTTAGTAAGATCCTTTCCTGTGCCGCATGATGCCAGTGAGAATGTGGGATATGAGATTCAGGTCGAGGGCGTGACGTTTGTGATTATTACAGATATGGGCAGTGTCACAGAAGATATCAAGGAGGCCATCTCTAGAGCAAACTATTTGGTCATCGAGGCCAACCATGATATTGAGATGCTGAAGAATGGACCCTATCCGGAGTATCTTAAGAAACGGATACTCAGTGGAAGCGGTCATCTCTCGAATACTGACTGTGGTCATGCTCTGGCTGAGAATATAACAGAAGGGCTCCGACATGTATGGCTTTGCCATCTCAGTGAAGAGAACAACCACCCGGAGTTGGCTAGAAAGACCGTAGAGACGATCCTCCGGAGTTATGGTATCATCCCCGGGAAGGATTTCAATCTGGAGGTTCTTCGTCGGAAGACACCGACAGGTATATACGAACTCATATAAGAGAATATGAAAGAGGTAATTGTTAAAGACGCAGACTTGCAGCAAGCAGCCCAGGAGGGTATGGATGCCTTCTTGAAGGTTTTTACGGACGCTATCCACGAGACTATCGGTGGAGAGCTGACAGCAGAAAATATGGGCGAGTTGAATGCAGACCAGATCACGTTGTTGTCGTGGGAGGTCCTGCATGAAGAGTTGATGGATGGTGGTTTCATACAACTAATCCATAACGGTTACGGTCCGTTTATCTTTAAGAACCCCTTTGCCAAGGCCTTGCGTCTTTGGGAGCTCCGTGGACTGTCGAAGCTTATCTACGATGCCCATACCCTTTGGTTGAAATACAGGGACGAGATAGAGAAAGACTGTGACGAAGAGGCGTTCATGGCGCTCTTTGAGCGTTTCCCGGAATTCGACGACCTCGACGACCTTTTCATAGAACATGAAGAGGAATGGACGGAGGATATCGCCCATTATGTAGACGATCATCTGGAGAATTTTGCGACTATTCAATGAATAAAGAACAAGAACAGCTCAGAAAGAAAAGTCCTGTACAAATCCGAAATAAGAAAGCTTCGTTTGAATATTTCTTCATAGAGACCTATACGGCCGGTATTGTACTGACAGGAACGGAGATCAAGTCTATCCGTTTAGGAAAGGCAAGTCTCGTAGATACCTATTGTGTCGTTATCAATGGTGAACTATGGGTGAAAGGGATGAGTATCAGCCCTTATTTTTATGGGTCGTATAATAATCATGAGATGAAACGTGACAGGAAACTCCTGTTGACGAAGAAAGAGATACGCAGTCTGTCCAGCGCCACCAAACAGACAGGATACACCATCGTACCACTATTGGTTTTCATCGACGAGAAAGGACGCGCCAAGATGGATATCGCCTTATGTAAGGGTAAGAAAGAGTATGACAAGCGTCAGACACTCAAAGAAAAGGAAGACCGTCGGGAGATAGACCGCGTAATGAAAAGATATTAAGCCGTGAAAGGACTGAACGACATCATTCAGGATCGCATACTCATCCTCGATGGGGCGATGGGTACGAAGATACAGACATACGGACTTACGGAAAGTGATTTCCGTGGAGACCGTTTTAAAGATGCCGTCGGACAGATGAAAGGCAACAACGACATGTTGTCGTTGACACGGCCGGATATCATCGAGGATATCCATCGCCAGTATCTGCTGGCAGGTGCGGATATCATTGCCACCAATACCTTCAGCAGTCAACGTATATCTCAGGCAGATTATGGTCTTGAAGAGGCTGCGCATGACATGGCGTATGAAGGGGCGAGGATTGCTAGGGCAGTGGCTGACGAGTTCTCAACGAAGGAAAAGCCACGATTTGTGGCGGGTTCCATCGGGCCGACCAACAAGACCTGTTCTATGTCTCCAGATGTCAGTAATCCTGCTGCCAGAGATTTAACGTACGATGAGTTGTTCGTCGCATACCAAGAACAGATAGAAGCGCTTATTGAGGGTGGGGTGGATGCCCTGCTGATTGAAACAATCTTCGACACCTTGAACGCGAAAGTGGCTATTGATGTTGCTCAGCAAGTTATGGTGACCAAGAAGGTGAAACTTCCTATCATGCTCTCCGTTACAGTCAGTGACCTGGCCGGTCGTACACTTAGCGGCCAAACGCTTGAAGCCTTCTTGGCCAGTGTCAGTTCGTATCCTATCTTCTCCATTGGCCTGAACTGTTCCTTTGGTGCAACGCAGATGAAGCCGTTCCTACGGGAACTGGCCAAGAAAGCACCGTATTATATCAGTGCATATCCGAATGCAGGACTACCCAATTCTATGGGACTTTACGATGAGACAGCAGAGACCATGGCACCGAAGATGGGGGAGCTTGTCGATGAAGGTCTTGTGAATATTATCGGTGGTTGCTGTGGTACTGACGAGACGTTTATCGCCCAGTATGTACCTCTTGTGAAAGGGAAGAAGCCCCATGTACCTGTTGAAAAGCCGCAGACAATGTGGCTCTCAGGACTGGAGTTGTTGGACGTAACACCAGAGGTCCAATTCGTGAATGTCGGAGAACGCTGTAATGTTGCGGGGTCACGTAAATTCCTTCGCCTGATCAAGGAGAAGAGTTATGAAGAGGCGCTCAGCATTGCCAGAAAACAGGTTGCTGACGGGGCCCTTGTGATAGATGTCAATATGGATGACGGTCTGCTTGACGCCAAAGCAGAGATGGTTAATTTCCTCAATATGATTGCGTCGGAACCAGATATCGCCAGAGTACCTGTCATGATCGACTCTTCCGACTGGGACGTTATCCGGGCAGGTCTGAAGTGCGTGCAAGGAAAATCGATTGTGAACTCTATATCGCTGAAGGAAGGCGAAGATAAGTTTATTGAGCACGCACGTGACGTGATGCGTTATGGAGCTGCTGTCGTGGTTATGTGCTTTGACGAACAAGGACAGGCGACGACCTATGATCGACGAATAGAAATAGCAGAGAGGGCCTATCATCTTCTGGTGGAGAAAGTCGGCATGAATCCTTTGGATATAATTTTCGACCCGAATGTGTTAGCGGTTGCAACGGGCATGGAAGAACATGATGCCTATGCGGCTGACTTTATAAAAGCGACTGACTGGATTCATGGGAATCTGCCTGGAGCACATGTCAGCGGTGGTGTGAGCAACCTCTCTTTTTCCTTTCGCGGCAACAACTACATCCGTGAGGCCATGCATGCAGTCTTCCTCTATCATGCTATTCAGAAAGGAATGGATTTCGGAATCGTAAATCCCTCTACCAGAGTGACGTATGAAGACATCCCTAAAGATCAGCTTGATATAATAGAGGATGTTATTCTATACCGTCGGAAGGATGCGGCAGAGCGACTGATAGAATTGGCTGCCAAGATTGCTGAAGAAGCAGACAAACGACGTCAGGCTGATGGTACGGATAATAATGGTTCTGTAAACGGCCATCAGGAGGAATCCAGAACTGCTCGTCCTGTGGAAGAACGACTTGCCTATGCGTTGATTAAGGGTATCGGCGACTATCTGGAGGAAGACTTGCATGAAGCCTTGAAATGCTTTCCTCATGCTGTCGATATCATCGAAGGCCCACTGATGAACGGTATGAATACCGTCGGGCAGTTGTTTGGTGAAGGTAAAATGTTCCTGCCACAGGTTGTTAAGACTGCCCGAACCATGAAACAGGCGGTCGGAATCCTTCAGCCATATATTGAAGCCGAAAAAGCGGAAAGCGGAAAGAGTGCAGGTCGAGTTCTCTTGGCAACAGTAAAAGGTGACGTCCATGATATTGGTAAGAATATCGTCGGAGTGGTTATGGCCTGCAATAACTATGATATTATTGATATGGGCGTGATGGTGCCTGCAGAACAGATTGTCAGGAAAGCAAAGGAAGAGCATGTTGACATGGTCGGACTCAGTGGACTGATTACACCAAGTCTGGAAGAGATGGTCAATGTCGCCACCGAACTGCAGCGTGCCGGTATGAATATCCCCATCATGATAGGAGGTGCCACGACCAGCGAACTGCATGTTGCTCTGAAGATAGCCCCAGTCTATGGCGGTCCTGTCGTATGGATGAAAGACGCCTCACAGAATGCATTAGTGGCATCGCGCCTGATGACTGATGGTCAACAGGTTGGGAAAGAATTGACTGAGCGATACCAACATCTCCGAGAAGAGTATCATCAGGAACAGGAGAGACTGTTGACATTGGAAGAGGCGAGAAAAAACAAACTAAATCTGTTCGAATGATTAAAAACATCATATTTGACTTAGGTGGAGTTGTCATGACCTTGGATCCTGACGAGGCTGTCAAACGGTTTCGGGATCTAGGTCTGAAAGACGCTGCACGTCAGTTGGATTCATACACACAGGCGGGTATTTTCGGAGATCTGGAACATGGTAAGATTAGTGCCGAGACATTTCGTCTGGAATTGAGTCGGATGGTGAAACATGAACTGACGTGGGAAGACTGTCGCCATGCATGGTTGGGCTATGCGAAGGAGGTGCCACGGCGTAACCTCGATGCGCTCAAGAGTCTTCGCGCAGATGGCTATCGTCTGATTCTGCTGTCGAACACGAATCCATATATGATGTCGTGGGCGATGTCGCCAGATTTTGATGGGGAAGGACATGCTGTCACGTATTATATGGATGCATGCTACTTGAGTTACCTTGTGGGAGCCATGAAGCCCGACAGACTTTTTTTTCAATATGTGTTAGATGTGGAGCAGATTGTTCCGGAAGAGTCTTTATTCCTTGACGATGGACCTCGGAACGTAGAGGTGGCTGAAAGTATGGGTATTCACACCTTCTGTCCAGAGAACGGTGCAGATTGGACCAAAGAGATATATGAGTATTTGAATGTAGAATAATATAAAACAAGATATGAGAAAAACGATATGGTTGGCCATGGCATTTCTGATGACTGTGGCAGCAGGAGCGCAGAAGCGGGAGTTTAGAGGAGCTTGGATACAATGTGTTAATGGACAATTCCAAGGAATGGGTAAGGAGAAGATGCAGCAGACGCTGACCTACCAATTGGATGAACTGCAGAAAGATGGTGTGAACGTGATTATCTTCCAGGTCCGACCGGAATGTGATGCGCTCTATGCCAGTAAGATTGAGCCATGGAGTCGTTTCCTGACAGGAAAACAGGGCGTCGCACCATCACCATATTGGGATCCTCTGCAGTGGATGATTGATGAGAGTCATAAACGCGGCATGGAACTCCATGCATGGATCAATCCCTATAGGGCGAAGACGAAGAGCACCAAACAGTTGGCATCTAACCATATCGCAGTGAGAAAGCCGACGAGCTGTTTCGCCTACGATGAGTTATTCGTCTTGAATCCGGGTATCCCTGAGAATCGGGATTATATCTGTGAGGTGGCAAAAGACATCGTATCTCGATATGATATCGATGGTATTCATATGGATGATTACTTTTATCCCTATCCAGTAAAAGGTGAGACCATTCCAGATGATGAATTGTTTATGGAGTACTCAAATGGTATCAAGAACCAGGATGATTGGCGTCGATATAATGTGAACCTATTTATTGAACAGTTTTATAAGACCGTCCACGAGACTAAGCCATGGGTGAAGGTGGGTATCTCTCCTTTCGGTATTTACCGGAACAAGAAAAGTTCTCCAGTGGGAAGCAACACCAATGGAACACAGAATTATGATGATCTCTATGCAGATATCCTCTTGTGGGTTAACAACGGGTGGTTAGACTACTGTGTACCACAGTTATATTGGGAGATAGGTAATAAGAATGCCGATTATCAGACATTGATCAAATGGTGGAGCCAGCATGCTGCTGCCCGTCCGTTGATTATTGGAGAGGATGTGGAGCGTACGGTCAAATATGCCGATCAGAATAATCCCAATATCCATCAGTTACCAGCTAAGATGACGCTCCATCGTCAGTTACCTAACATTAAAGGAACAGTACTGTGGTATGCCAAGGCCGCTGTTGATAATATCGGGAACTATGGAACGGCCTTGCGTACAGCATACTGGAAATACCCATCCTTACAACCTGTCATGCCATTCATTGACGGGAAAGTTCCTGGAAAGGTGAAAAAACTGAAACCTATATGGATTGATGGTGACTATGTGCTTTTCTGGACAGCACCGAAGGGTACGGGTTGGGAAGACAAAGCGGAGAAATATGTCGTCTATCGTTTTGCCAAGGGCGAGTTCATCAATACGGACGATCCTTCCAAAATCTGTGCCATCACTGATAAGACTTTCCTGAAACTGCCATATCAACAGGGGAAAGAGAAGTGGGTATATGTGGTCACAGCGTTAGACCGTCTCCAGAATGAGAGTAAGGCGGTAAAGAGGAAGATTAAGCTATAATCATGCGAAAGGAGGAAAAGAGATGAAGAAGTGGTTCGTAGGAGTGGCAGGACTCTTGATGATCCTGTCTTGTGGAAGCAAAAGACTGTCGCCAGAGGTGTTACAGCACAAACTCGACAGTATCAAGGCTGTGGAGATTAAGGAACGTCTGGCTCTGCAAGGAATAGACCTCACGAAGTCTGACAATCCTTTAAAACTGTTTTACGACAGTCTTAACCTACAACCACTGCCCCTCAGTTATTCCGAGGATTATGTCCGCTTCTTGCCAGACTTCAAGGACGTACCTTCTGAGATAGTTTCATTATTGGAGTTTGACGGGGAACATCCTAAAGCGATTACGCTGCCAGAGAGCGTTGGTACACGTCTGTTGGTAGTAGCCTCAGACGAGTATGATAATTTATACTCTATATGGCTTTATTCTCTGGACGATGATTACGTCCCCGTTGATAAACTCTGTCTATATGCGATAGAAGATCAGGATCCGGAAGAATACGAGGAGATAGAGAAGGAAGAGTTTATACAGTATTTTTCCATCACAAGTGACTATCAGATTCATCTGATAGATTTCTCAAAGACAAAAAACAAGACCAGACTTGAAGAAGTGTATTATATCGATGAAACCCGGAAATTCGTATTGCAGAAAAGTGAGTTGGACTAATCTTTCAATAACTTCTCCATGAAGTCATTCAAGTCTTCATCCAAGCCAGCCATCAATTCGGGATTTATCATGACCACCTCGTCGTCAACCAGATACAACTCCTCCAACGATTCCTTGTCCTCATCTTCCAATACAAAAGAGAAAGGCTTAAGAATGGACATTTTCTCTATATTTTCCTTGTTTGCTTCAATACTCCTGCGTATGATTGAAGCAATCTGATCATAGAAATCATCGTCGGTATTGCCAATCCACTGTTCAATGACAAAGCGTGTAATCTCCTCGTCATCGTCATTGAAAGCCGTCACTTCACCAGTCTCCTGCGTCACGCGGATATGAATATCTGTCATCTGAGAGTATTCATCTGCAGGAGGAAATTTGTCTGCTATCTTCCGAATAGCACGATCTAATTGCTGAAGTGTCTGTTCACTGGGTTTCATGCTTATAAATTCTTTAATCAATGCAAAAGTATAAAAAACTTTTGTAACCACAAACGATTGTGGTCATTTTTTCAAAAAAAACTTAATTCATACCTTGATATTCTTTTTTTCTTCGTATCTTTGCATTTGCAAAGTAGAGATAGCAAAAATGCTTTTACAAATTGTGAACTCATGAGTACCCGGGTTAGTCATTCTGGCATTGTGGATTCCATTAGCAATGGATGCGTGAGGGTGCGTATTCAACAGACTTCCTCATGCGCAGCATGTCACGTCGCAAGTCATTGTAATGCAGCCGATTCAAAGGAGAAGGTTGTCGATGTCTATGATGTCAGCAACATAAACAGTCTGAAGCCTGGGGATATCGTCGTCGTTTATACTTCCGGCAAGATGGCGAGTCGTGCACTCCTGATGGGGTTCGGCATACCTTTTCTCATTCTTGTAAGTGTGCTCACAGGAGTTTTATGGTTTACGGGCAACGAAGGTGCGTCGGCCATAGCCGCACTATTTGCTCTGGGACTGTATTATTTGGTTTTGTATTTCTGTCGTGATTGTATTAAACAGAATATTTCCTTCCATATTGATTATTCGAATCAACTAAAACAATAGCATATTCATGATAAACATCATCTTAATTGCAGTGATGGTACTTGGGGCAATAGGACTCATAGCGGCAGTTATTCTATATGTCGCCTCCAAGAAATTTGCAGTCTATGAGGATCCTCGTATTGCGCAGGTCAGCGAACTTCTACCAGGCGCAAACTGTGGAGGGTGTGGATTCCCCGGATGTGCTGGTATGGCCGACGCACTTGTCAAGGGAGCCGATAAGGGTAATATTGATAACATGTTTTGTCCTGTCGGTGGTACAGACATCATGGGTAAAGTGGCTGATCTGTTGGGGCTGGCGATTGCCAATTCAGAACCAATGGTAGCTGTTGTAAGATGTCTTGGAACCTGTGAGCACCGTGCGCATGTCGTTGAGTATGGTGGACTGCGTACTTGTACCGCCATGCATGCTTGTGGTGCCGGTGAAACGGCTTGTGGCTATGGCTGTTTAGGTTGTGGCGACTGTGTGGCGGCATGTCAATTCGGTGCCATCAAAATCAATCCTGAGACCGGTATTCCAGAAGTCGATGAAGAGAAATGTACTTCTTGTAGTGCCTGTGTAAAGGCATGTCCAAGAGGCATTATCGAGTTACGCAAGAAAGGGCCGAAGGGTAGGAGGGTATTTGTTTCCTGTGTCAACAAAGATAAGGGGGCTGTATCCATGAAAGCTTGTAAGGTGAGTTGTATCGGTTGTGGTAAGTGCGAGAAGGAATGTCCCTTCGGTGCAATCACGGTAAAAGACCAACTTAGCTATATAGACTTCAATAAGTGTCGTCTGTGTAGGAAGTGTGTGACCGTCTGTCCGACACATGCTATCACTACCGTTAATTTCCCCGCTACGAAACCCAAAACAGAGAATCCGGTTAAATCAGAGACAAACACAGGAAAGGAGGATCAAGTATGACTATCAGAACATTTAGTATAGGGGGTATTCATCCTGGGGAAAACAAGTTGACGAATGATGCCGTGACAAAGGTGGCTAGTCTACCAAAACAGGCTATATTTCCTTTAAGTCAACATATTGGAGCACCAGCCAAACCTGTGGTCCAGAAAGGCGACAAAGTGAAGGTTGGAACATTGATTGCAGAGGCAGGAGGTTTTGTTTCTGCTCCCATTCACTCGTCTGTCAGTGGTACCGTATATAAGATTGACACTGCCATTGATGCGACAGGCTATCGTAAGCCTGTCATCATTATTAATGTAGAAGGTGACGAGTGGGAGGAATCGATTGATCGTAGCGACGTGCTCGAAACTGTTGAGAATCATCCAGAGCTTACATCAGAGAAGATTATAGAGATGATAAAGACAGCTGGAGTCACGGGTATGGGTGGGGCAGGTTTCCCGACTTTCATCAAACTGATGCCGCCGCCGACAGCCAAAGCAGAATGCGTGATTATAAATGCTGTGGAGTGTGAACCATATATTACAGCTGATTACCGTCTGATGATGGAGAAAGCTGATGAAATTCTCGTTGGACTTGAGTTGCTGATGATAGCAGCCAAGGTGACCAAGGGGTATATTGGTATTGAAACCAACAAACCGGCAGCCATCAAACTACTAACGCAGAAGGTAAATCAAAAATTCAATGTTCAATCGTCGAAGTACGATGTTGAAGTTGTTCCTCTGAAGCAGCGATATCCACAAGGTGGTGAGAAACAGCTTGTGGATGCCGTTATCCATCGTCAGGTTCCAGCGCCTCCAGCCATCCCTGTCAATGTTGGAGCAATTGTTCAGAATGTTGGTACATCCTATGCTGTTTATGAGGCAGTTATGAAACACAAGCCTCTCGTAGAGCGTTATACAACTGTAACAGGAAAGAGACTCCGGAACCCGGGCAATTATTTAGTAAGAATGGGAACTCCGATGAAAGATCTTATTGATACCTGTGGTGGTATGCCCGATGGCGAGAATAAACTGTTGGCCGGTGGTCCGATGATGGGAAAGGCGCTAACATCTATTGAGGTTCCTGTCTGCAAGGGCACAAACTCTGTAACGATACTCTCTGGTGAAGATGCGCGTCGGAAAGAACCGCAGGTCTGTATCCGCTGCGCTAAGTGTGTCGGTGCCTGTCCGATGGGACTGGAACCATATCTGCTTGCAAAATTATCTGAGCTCAAGAATTGGGAACGCAGTGAGCGTGAGGATATCGTCAGTTGTATTGAGTGTGGCTCGTGTCAGTTCACATGTCCAGCGCACCGTCCTCTGCTCGACCATATCCGTTTGGGAAAGAGCACTGTCATGGGAATTATCCGTTCTAGAGCGGCACAAAAATAATAATGTTCAATGTTCAAAGCAATGTTCAATGAGTAGATTAATTGTTTCTCTATCGCCACATGCGCACGGAACAGACAGTGTGGAACGCAACATGTATGGTGTTATAATTGCACTGATACCCGCCCTCCTTGTATCATTCTTATATTTTGGTCTGGGAGCCGTCATCGTGACGACTACGAGTGTTACAGCTTGTATCTTCTTAGAGTGGGCTATTAGCAAATATGTCTTGAAACAGAAAAGACTTACGATATGTGATGGGTCTGCCGCTCTCACAGGATTGCTTCTTGCCTTCAATTTACCATCTAATCTCCCTATATGGATTATCCTCATCGGTGCCCTTTTTGCTATCGGGGTTGCTAAGATGTCATTCGGAGGTCTTGGTAATAATATCTTCAACCCAGCACTCGTGGGCCGTGCAGCCTTGTTGGTAGCCTTTCCTGCTCAGATGACATCATGGCCTCAAGCAGGTCGATTGAGCCGTTATTTAGATGCAGAGACAGGCGCCACACCTCTTTCTATCATGAAAGAAGCTATCAAGAGTGGTGATGCCTCTTTGTTGGAAAAGTTGCCGGATAGTCTGCATATGATGATTGGTCTACCTTCATCTTGCACCTATGGTGCAGGCTCACTTGGTGAGGTCTGTGCTCTGGCGTTGCTTATAGGCTTGATCTTCATGTTATGGAAGAAAATAATCACTTGGCACATTCCTGTGTCAATCATCGCAACGGTATTCATATTCGCAGGTTTGCTGCATCTGTCTGATCCTGCATATGCTGATCCTATCTCGGTAATCTTGTCTGGAGGTCTGCTGTTAGGTGCTATCTTCATGGCAACAGACTATGTCACCTCGCCAATGACGCCGAAAGGACAACTGTATTACGGTGTGGCGATAGGCTTCCTTACCATTGTCATCCGTAATTGGGGAGCTTATCCTGAAGGAATGTCGTTTGCCATCTTGATTATGAATGCGTTTACACCACTCATTAATAATTATATAAAACCCAAACGTTTCGGTGAAGAGCCAGCAAAATAAAGAAAGGATAACGATATGAAGAAACTCGAATCATCTTTATTAAATATGGTGCTCGTACTTACAGGCATATCTGTCATCATGGGTGGTATTCTCGCTTATGTGAACCACCTCACCGAAGGACCGATCAATGCCCAAAAAGCTAAGGCATTGTCTGATGGCATTAAGGCCGTTATGGTATGCGACGATATTGCTGTTGATCGTACCGATACCGTTTGTCAGCATGATGCCACGGGTAAAGAGCGTGTTTATATCATCTATCAGACCCGAGATGCCCGAGGAAACGACTTGGGTGCTGCTGTGGAGAGTACTGTCGGTGGCTTCGGTGGAGACCTGAAAGTGCTCGTCGGCTTCGACCCCGAAGGGAAGATATTGGGTTATACGCTACTCGAACATGCTGAGACCCCAGGACTTGGCGCCAAGGCTGACAATTGGTTCCAGAAAGGAGAAAAGGGTGATATTATAGGAATAACACCCATAGAACCGCTGACGGTTTCGAAGGATGGTGGGCAAATTGATGCCATAACAGCCTCTACCATTACCAGTCGTGCTTTCCTGCTCGCTATCAACAATGCTTATAACGCATATAAGAACACTCCTATCGATGCACAGACAGGAGCTACGAAGAAAGAATAGAAAGTTAAAAGTAGAATAAATATGAACTATATCAGTATCATCAAGAATGGCATTATTAAGGAGAATCCGACATTCGTCCTGATGCTCGGTATGTGTCCCACGTTAGCTACGACAACCTCTGCTATTAACGGTTTGTCGATGGGACTTGCCACGATGGCTGTGCTTATCTGTACCAACTGTGTAATCAGTTGTATGAAGACTATTACACCTGACAAGGTACGAATTCCCGTATTTATCGTTGTTATAGCGGCCTTTGTGACTATTCTACAACTGGTAATTAAGGCTTTCCTGCCTGATATCGATGCTGCGCTAGGACTTTTCATTCCATTAATCGTTGTCAACTGTATCATTCTCGGGCGGGCAGAGGCTTTTGCAGCCAAAAATTCACCAATGGCCTCTCTCTTTGACGGTATCGGCATTGGACTTGGTTTCACAATAGGCCTTACTCTTCTTGGTATTTTCCGTGAGTTATTGGGGGCAGGTTCGATATTCGGATTGACTTTGTTGCCGGAAACCTATCATATTCTCCTTTTCGTATTACCTCCAGGGGCCTTTATTACTCTTGGTTTCCTGATTGCGATTGTCAACAAACTCAGAAACGTATAAATCAATGGAATATATACTGATTTTCATCTCTGCCATTTTTGTGAACAACATTGTGTTGTCGCAGTTCCTCGGCATATGCCCATTCCTTGGCGTGTCGAAGAAAATCGATACCTCACTAGGAATGTCGGTTGCAGTCGCTTTTGTGTTAACTCTGGCTTCTATTGTCACATGGCTCGTACATAAATATGTACTTGAGGCCTTTGGCCTGCAATACCTCCAGACCATAGCCTTTATCCTCGTGATAGCTTCCCTTGTGCAAATCGTAGAGATTGTACTGAAAAAGGTATCACCGGCTCTATATCAGGCACTTGGAATCTTCCTTCCCTTGATTACAACCAACTGTGCTGTACTTGGCGTGGCTATCCTTGTCATCCAGAAAGATTATTCTCTGTTACAGAGCGTGGTCTATGCCTTCTCCACGGCTATCGGTTTCGGTCTGGCATTGATAGTATTCGCTGGCATGCGGGAACAATTGGAACTTGTTAAGGTTCCCAAAGGGATGCAGGGCATGGCCATTGTGATGCTCTTAGCCGGTCTGCTGAGTCTCGCTTTCATGGGATTCTCTGGTGTTGATGGTGGCTTGCGTACACTTTTCGGCTTGGAATGAATAAAGATGCACCTCATGTGCATTCTGGCAAATATTTGGACCATTTGTTTGCCCGTCTGAGAAATATGTTGTAACTTTGCATCATTGTAAATAAAACAGACTAAAACTTTAATATAATGAAACAGACAATTTTGGTAACTGGGGGGACGGGCTTTATCGGAAGTCATACGACAGTAGAACTGCAGGAAGCGGGGTATGAGGTCGTGATTATCGATAATCTTTCCAATTCCAACGAGAATGTGCTCGATGGAATAGAGAAAATATCGGGTATACGTCCTGCTTTCGAGAAAGTAGACTGCTGCGACATGGAAGCGCTGGAGGACGTGTTTAAGAAATATCCGAAGATAGAGGGCATCATTCATTTTGCTGCTTCTAAAGCTGTTGGTGAAAGTGTGGAAAAACCGTTGCTCTATTATCGTAATAATTTGACATCCCTGATCAACCTGTTGGAACTGATGCCAAAATATCATGTGAAAGGTATTATCTTCTCCAGTTCGTGTACGGTATACGGGCAACCTTCTCAGGAGAATCTGCCAGTGACAGAGGATGCACCGATTCAGAAAGCCATGTCACCTTATGGTAACACCAAGCAGATTAACGAGGAGATTATTCAGGATTATATTCATTCTGGTGCTCCTATCAAAAGCATCATCTTGAGATATTTCAATCCTATCGGTGCTCATCCCTCAGCACTCATCGGTGAACTACCCAATGGTGTGCCTATGAATTTGATTCCGTTTGTGACACAGACGGCCATGGGAATCCGTGAGCAACTGAAAATCTTTGGTCATGACTATAACACACCAGATAAGACCTGTATTCGCGACTATATTTATGTCGTTGACCTCGCCAAAGCACATGTAAAAGCGATGGAACGCGTGCTTGACGAACCAGAAACAGATGCTGTTGAGGTGTTTAACATCGGCACGGGTCGCGGCCTCTCCACCCTCGAAGTTGTAGAGGGCTTTGAGAAAGCTACCGGTGTGAAGGTGAACTGGACGTATGCTCCACGCCGTGAGGGTGACATCGAACAGGTATGGGGTAATGTCGATAAAGCGAATAAAGTACTGGGCTGGAAAGCGGAGACTCCGACTGACGAGGTGCTGAGAAGTGCATGGAAATGGCAGGAGAAGCTACGCAAAGATGGTATCCAGTAGATAAAAATATAGCGGCTTATTATGAGTCGCTTTTTGTGTTTGTGTTGTGATGGGCTCTCGATGTGAATCGCGGGCCCATTCAACGTTTTAAAGAGGGATGCAGGTTTTGAACGTGTCCTTCTTATCAAACACATCAAGACAGACAGGTTGGCGAAATAAGCCAAATAGACTGCTACCACTACCTGACATAGCAGCATAAACAGCTCCCATATCGTACAGACAGTCTTTGATAGCTCCTATCTCTGGATGAAGAGCAAAAACACTCTTCTCAAAGTCATTGGTAAGAACTTCACGCCAAGTATCCATTGGTTGCATGACGATATCTTTGCAATTCCAGACAGGACGGGTAGGGGTGATCAAAGAGAACGCTTCTTTCGTAGGAACGGGAATAGCAGGACGGACTACAGCCAGGTACCATCCGCTCAGATCTAAACTGATAGGCTGTAGTTTCTCTCCAATTCCCTCTGCATAACAAGGACGATTAACGATAAAAAAGGGACAGTCAGCCCCCAGACGTGTGGCGTAGGTAATCATCTGCTCTTCTGTTAATCCAAGTCCGAACAGATTGTTAAGCAGAGTGATCATAAACGCGCAGTCACTGGAACCTCCTCCCATACCTGCTTGAGTCGGTATACCTTTATAGAGATGCGCATGTACACGGGGAAGATTTGGGAAGTCCTGTTTCAGAATATTATAAGCCCTGACCACCAGATTCTTTTGCTCATCACCCTCAATGTGGATGTTTGTTACTTTCAGATCACACTCAACGGTAGAGGGGAAAAGGGGATCCATCGGGAATACCTCTAGTCCGTCAGTAATTGGCACAGGATAGAAAACGGTCTCCAGATTGTGGTAACCGTCAGGACGCTTCTCAACAACGTTAAGACCGAGATTGATCTTTGCGATGGGCTGTGTAAACATATTGCTATCGTATTAACTGTCAGGCTTGTGGGGTCGCCCCATTATTCTTTTTCTGTCGACGGTGATTTTTCCGTTGCCCAGGTTTTTCTTGTTTTGTCTTCCCTTGGCTGTTCTTACCATTCCCACGACTGTGCCATCGACCATGTCGACGAGTGTTCGAGCGCTTCTTCTCGCGTTTCACGTATTCAGGTCCCTCTCCGAGACCTTCGGGCAGGGGAGTCTTCTCAACCTCCTTGCCTAAGAAATGCTCTATCTGCTGAAAACGGTAGATATCTACGTCACTCACAAATGTAATGGCCTGTCCGTCGCGATCGGCACGGGCAGTACGACCGATACGATGCACGTAATCCTCGGCATCATGCGGCACATCATAGTTAATGACCATACGGATATCATCGATATCTATACCACGGGCAACAATATCGGTAGCTACCAATACATCGGTCTGTCCAGCTTTGAAGCGGTACATCACCTCATCACGCTCCTGCTGAGTCAGATCGCTGTGCATTTGATCACAGTTGATATGCATCTGCTTCAGACTCCGTCCAATCTCTTTGACTTTTTCCTTTTTACCAGAGAAGATAATTACACGTTTCAAGTCACCAGCCTTAAAAATATGGTTGATAATCTTCAACTTTTGGGGATCATAACAGATATATGCTGACTGTTGAATCTTCTCTGCAGGCTTTGAAACGGCAATCTTTACCTCTACAGGATCATTAAGCAGGGTGACAGCGAGTTCACGGATCTTAGGCGGCATTGTTGCAGAGAACATGATACGCTGGCAAGAATCCGGCAACTCCTTCACAATCTTCATGATATCATCGATGAAGCCCATGTCGAGCATACGGTCAGCTTCGTCGAGCACAAAGAATGAGCATCGTGACAGATCGAGATTTCCCACCTTTAGATGACTAAGCAATCGCCCTGGGGTGGCGATGAGCATATCAGCACCTAGACGCATTCCTTTAAGTTCCTGTTCATAGCGTCCGCCATCGTTACCGCCATAGACAGCTACACTACTCACTCCGTCAAGATAGTAACCGAAGCCCTGCATGGCCTGGTCGATCTGTTGGGCAAGCTCACGGGTCGGTGACATTATAATACAATTGATGGCATCCTTGGGGTATTCTCCATCGTCAAGTTGTGACAAAATTGGTAGAAGATATGCCGCCGTCTTACCAGTACCCGTCTGAGCAACTCCCAATACATCGTATCCATCGAGGATTTCCGGGATGCACCGTTCCTGAATAGGCGTCATTTCATCGAAGCGCATGTCATAGAGCGCGTCGAGAATATTATCGTTCAAATATGTTTCTTCAAATTTCATTCTTTAATCTTTCATTTTCATCAATTCGGCGACTGTCTATAGCAGAAGTATGCAATGAACACATACAACAGATTAGGTATCCATGCAGCCAACATTGGTGGCGTGTCGGCATTGATAGCAAACGTGGAACTGACAGTCTGCAAGAGGATATACGAGAATGATAGCGCCAGTCCAATACCCAGATAGAGTCCCATGCCGCCTTTCCTTTTCCTACTGGATAGTGAGGCTCCGATAACGGTTAGGATAAACGAGGCAAAAGAGGTCGCTATTCGTTTGTGATACTCGACCTCATACTGCACGACATTGCCCGATCCGCGTTCCGTCTGCTTGGAGATGTACTTTCGCAGTTCATTTGAGGTGAGAGTCTCCTGTTGTCCTTTCGAGAAAACCAAATCCATTGGCTCCATCTGTATCAACGTGTCCATCACCATTCCAGAGACAATCTCTTCACGTAATCCTTTCAAAGTACGAATCTTATAGTTCTGTGCCTTCCAGTGGTATCGTTCGTCACTGATAGAGTCATATCGGATAGATGAAGCGGTCATATGACTCACTAGCTTTTTATTCTCAAACTTGTCGAGCGAGAAGCCATAGCCTGTCTTGGAACGGTCATCATACTGTTGTAGATACGCGATAACGCCAGGACCAACCATCAGCTGGACATTACTAGCTGACGTAACTCGCCTCTTGTTCTTGTATTTTGACTCAAACTCCATCTTTACCTGATTACCTTTGGGGATAACATACGCCCCCAGGTAGAAATTGACTGCTGCAATAAGAGCTGCAGAGAAGAGATAGGGCCGAAGAAGTCGCTTGAAGCTGACACCAGCAGCCAGCATCGCAATGATCTCACTGTTGCCTGCGAGTTTCGACGTGAAGAAGATTACGGAAATGAAAACGAACAACGGTGAGAAGAGATTAGCGAAGTAGGGTACGAAATTGGCATAGTAATCAAAGATGATTGCCTTTGCGGGTGCTCCGTAGGTCGCAAACTTCGATAGATTCTCATTGAAATCAAAGACAATGGATATGGAGATAATCAGAATGATGGAATAGACATACGTACCAATAAACTTCGTAATGATGTATCTGTCGAGACGAGTCAGATAAAGCTTCGGGTTCAGGAAGCGTAAGGGAGAAACCACTTTCCGTAGTGGCTCTTGTATCTTCTGCCACAACGTTTTCAGATAGGCAGTCATCGTCTTTAATTGCTCTTTCATCTGCGTTTCCCTAATTGTTCGATAACGGAACGTTTCCATTGTACGAAGTCACCTGCGATAATGTGCTGACGCGCATCTGTGACTAGTCGTAGATAGAAGGCGAGATTATGGATGCTAGCAATCTGCATGGCCAATAACTCCTGTGCCTTGAAAAGATGGTGCAGGTAGGCTTTTGTATGAATGCGGTCAATCTCACAACCTTCAGGGTCGATTGGTGAGAAATCATCTTCCCATTTCTTATTGCGCATGTTCATGGTTCCCTCATAAGTAAAGAGCATGGCATTACGCCCATTGCGTGTAGGCATCACACAGTCGAACATGTCAACACCGCGCTCAATACCCTCCAAGATATTCTGTGGAGTACCCACTCCCATCAAGTAACGAGGCTTGTCTTTCGGTAGAATCTCGTTCACCACCTCAATCATCTCATACATCACCTCGGTAGGCTCACCAACGGCCAGACCGCCGATAGCGTTTCCGTCCGCCCCGATATCGGCCACATGTTTGGCCGCTTCACGACGGAGATCTTTATACGTACATCCCTGAACAATGGGGAATAGACTCTGCTCATAACCGTATAATGGTTCAGTCTCACGGAAACGCTTCACGCAGCGTTCCAACCACCGCTGGGTAAGGTGGAGACTGTTCTTGGCATACTGGTAATCGCTTTGTCCCGGTGGACACTCATCAAAAGCCATCATGATATCTGCACCAATGGCACGTTCGGTGTCCATCACGTTCTCCGGAGTAAAGAAATGCTTCGAACCGTCAATATGACTACGGAACTCACATCCCTCTTCGCGGAGTTTCCTGATGCCTGTTAAGGAGAAAACCTGAAAGCCACCGGAGTCGGTGAGAATCGGACGATCCCATGTATTGAACTGATGCAGACCGCCTGCTTTCTTAAGAATATCCAATCCCGGACGGAGATAGAGATGATAGGTGTTGCCTAGAATGATCTGCGCTTTAACTTGATCGCGTAATTCACTGAAATGCACACCTTTGACAGTACCTGCCGTGCCGACAGGCATAAAGATCGGAGTCTGAATGGGACCATGAGCGGTCTGTATCAGACCAGCCCGAGCGTCACTCGCATTGTCTCTGTATTGAACCTCAAATGTCATTTCTTCTCTTCTTCCTTTATGCTGAAGTCAAGCGGATGCTTCACTATCTCCTTCGTAAGGGCAAAGTCCCACACATCTTGCACATTCTCCACATAGTGGAAAGTTACCCCCTTCAGATAGACATCGGGAATCTCATTGATATCTTTCTCATTCTCACGACACATCACGATATCAGTGATACCCGCACGCTTGGCTGCAAGAATCTTCTCTTTGATACCGCCTACAGGCAACACCTTTCCACGAAGGGTGATCTCTCCTGTCATGGCTGTGTTCTTTCGTACCTTGCGCTGGGTGAGAGCAGAGGCGATAGAAGTGGCGATTGTGATACCTGCCGACGGACCATCCTTCGGGGTGGCACCTTCTGGCACATGGATATGGATATTCCAGTTGTCAAAGATCCGATAATCGATGTTCAGGAGATCGGCATGTGCCTTCACATATTCCAGTGCAAGAATGGCCGACTCTTTCATCACATCACCGAGGTTTCCCGTCAGTGTCAGCTTTGATCCCTTGCCCTTTGATAGGGAAGTCTCGATAAAGAGAATCTCGCCGCCCACACTAGTCCAAGCCAGTCCCGTCACCACACCAGCGTAGTCGTTGCCCTGATAGATGTCACGGTAGAAGGGGGGCTTACCCAATAGTCCCTCTAGCTCGTTAGGAGTGATTTTCTGATAATCGTTGGTACCTTCCATCTGTCGTTTATAGGCAATCTTTCGAAGAGCCTTGTCGATCTGCTTCTCCAACTGACGGACACCGCTCTCACGTGTATAGCGCTCGATGATCATCTCAATGGCTGATTTGTTGAATGTCGGTTTGGGCTTGGAGAGATTCAGGCCTGTATTCTCCAACTCACGGGGGATGAGATGACGCTTGGCAATCTCAATCTTCTCCTCTGTAATATAGCCGCTCACCTCGATAATCTCCATACGGTCAAGAAGTGGACGCGGTATTGTGCCGAGATTATTGGCCGTAGCAATGAAGAGAACCTTGGACAGGTCATAGTCTACATCGAGGTAATTGTCGTGAAAAGCATTGTTCTGCTCAGGGTCAAGCACTTCCAGAAGAGCACTGGCAGGATCACCATTCTGGGTCATCTGTGTCACTTTGTCAATCTCGTCCAGGATGAACACCGGATTAGAACTGCCGGCTTTCTGAATGCTTTTGATGATTCGACCAGGCATGGCGCCAATATATGTACGACGGTGTCCACGGATTTCTGCCTCGTCATGGAGACCGCCGAGAGACACACGCACATACTTGCGTTTCATAGCTGCGGCGATAGACTTGCCCAGGGATGTCTTTCCAACGCCCGGAGGACCGTACAGACAGATGATGGGACTCTTCAGATCGCCACGCAGAGCCAGTACTGCCATATACTCGAGGATACGCTCTTTTACTTTCTCCATGCCATAGTGGTCATGATCAAGAATTTTCTGAGCACGCTGCAGGTTCAGGTCATCCTTAGTGTATTCCCCCCACGGTAGACTGACCAATGTCTGTAGATAGGTCAACTGCACATTGAATTCCGGGCTCTGCGCATTGAGGTTATCCAATTTGTCGACTTCTTTATAGAAGGTTTTTGCCACCTCTGAAGGCCAGCGTTTATTTTCGGCTTTTTTTATCAGGTCGCGCTTCTCCATCGACTCCCCAGTTCCCATTTCTGCCTGCATATTCTTAATCTGCTGCTGCAGGAAATAGTTACGCTGCTGTTCATCAATATCTTCGCGCGTCTTGTTGCGGATATCTGCCTTGAGGTTCTGGAGATTAATCTCACGGTTGATGATCTTCATCGTCTCGAAAAGACGCGTCTTGACCGTCTCTGCCGTCAGCAAGTTCATTTTCTCCTTCATGCTGAATGGCATGTTACAACAGACGAAGTTCAATGCCATGAAATCGTTAGAGATATTTTTGATGGCAAACGAAGCCTCGTCAGGAATCTCCTCTGTCACATTGATGTATTCTCCTACCAGTTCACGGAGGTTATCCATGGCAGTTTTGAACTCCCTGTCGTTCTTTTCGGGTTCAATATCAGGAACAGCCTCCACCTCACCTTCAAGGTATGGGAGCGATTTCACAAGCGTATTCAGGCGCATGCGTCCCATTGCCTGTACGATTGCTGTAATGTTTCCATTCGGGAGTGTCAACTGCTTGACAACACGTCCATAAACGCCATATTCATGAAGATCATCCTGTAATGGTGTCTCTACGTCAGGGTCACGCTGACTGAGCACACCGATAATCTGGCCTTTCTTCTCTGCTTTTCTGATGAGTTTCTTGCTTGACTCTCGTCCAATCAGGATGGGAGAGACAACACCAGGGAAAAGAACCAGATTACGGACTGGCAAGATAGGAACTGACTCGGGCATTTTCACGTTAAAGAAATCCTGAAAATCTCCGTCAATGTCAGCAATCATCTGGAATGCCGAATTTTTATTCTGATTACTCATGTTTCGTTTAATCTTATTCTATTAGCGAATTTGGGTGCAAAGGTACTAAAATTAATTAAGAATGAAGAATGAAGGATTAAGAATTAACAAATTATTCGTAACTTTGTGGCGAAAAAGATGCATTTGTAAGAAACTTTAATGTCGAACGATTATTTTCAATTCCGACAATTCCGAATTCGTCAACAGCGATGTGCCATGAAAGTGGGTACTGACGGGACACTGCTTGGCTCCTGGGCACAGACGCCGATGCCACGTTGTCGAATCCTTGATATTGGCACTGGTACTGGTCTGATTGCCTTGATGATGGCCCAACGTTTTCCTGAATCATCAGTTATGGGGATCGACATAGATGCCGAAGCCGTTGCTCAGGCACAGGAGAATGTCGAGGAATCACCTTTCGCACAGCGGATAACCATTCGGCAGGCTGATGTTCTGCAGTTCGACGACGAAGGAAAATTTGATGCTATCGTCTGTAATCCTCCGTATTTCGTAAATGCCCTGACATGTCCTGACCAGCAACGTACCACTGCGCGTCATACTGTTAGCCTCTCTTACGAAGGACTTATGCAGAGGGTTGCCAGACTACTGACTACAGAGGGGCTGTTTTCTGTGGTGATACCCGTAGATAGTCGCTCTGCACTTGAAACGGCAGCCTACTTAAACGGCTTATTTCTAAGTCGTGTCTGTATGGTCAAAACAACGCCTCGTAAGGCACCGAAGCGTTGCATGATTGAATTTGTAAAACACATTAAAAATGAAATAGATATAGAAGATGGAATTATTGAAGAAGCACCATGTGTTAGGAGTGATTGGTATCAACGTCTGACTGCTGAATTCTATCTCTAAGATGTTTTAATATGAAAGTGACTGTAATACAACTGGACATCGAGTGGGGGAGTCCGTCGGAGAATATCCGCAGGGTAGAGCAACTGATGGCAAAGGCCCCCAGCAGTGATCTATATGTTCTGCCAGAGATGTGGAACACTGGATTTGTCACGGAACCCCAAGGTATTGCTGAGGATGAAGGTGAGAGTCCCTCTCTTGAATGGATGCGTACTACGGCAAAGGAACGACATTGTGCCATTGTGGGTAGTATGGCCGTCAGAACTGCCGATGGAATCTATCGAAACAGACATTATTTTGTGAATGGTAAGAATCATTCAGTTGAATATTATGATAAACACCATCTGTTCAAATATGGCAAGGAAGACCTGTTCTATACAGCAGGCGAGACACCAACGGTTGTTGAATACGAGGGATTCCGACTGTTGTTGCTCACATGTTATGACCTACGTTTTCCTGTGTGGTGCCGTTATTCAGATGCTCAGAACTATGATGCGATTGTTATTGGGGCCAGCTGGTCAGAAAAACGCCAGAATACTTGGCAGATTCTGACTCGCGCCAGAGCTATGGAAAACCAGGCCTATGTCATTGCGTGTAATCGTGTTGGTGACGATGCTGATGGACATTATCGCGGATTGAGTGCCATTATCAGTCCAATTGGAAAGACACTGGCTGCTTGCAGACAAAACACTGCAGATGTTGCATCATTTGAACTGGATTTGGAATCGCTCCGCCATTATCGTAGAAAATTCCGAGTTTTAGACGATCGCGATATCCTATAGCTGACTCTGGAGGTTTCCTCGGAGCAAAGTGGGACTTTCCTCGGAGGAAACTCGGACTTTCCCCGGCATATAATTTTTGAAGGTACGGACTAAACCTTCTTTGGATTAGAATCGGCATTATGATAAATAATGGATATTGAAATGCCTACTCCTTCCTAAAAAAATGCGTGCTACGTTTGTTTCGTATCCAACGTAGCACGCATCATATTTTTATTCTGTAGATTAGAATGGCAGATCATCTGCACTGCCCTCACCAGTGGGCTCTTGTGCAGGCGGGAACGGTGCTGTAGCCCCTGTCGGCGGGAACGGCGCAGCCTGAGGCGCACCAGCTACGGGCTGTTGAACTTGACCACGAATCACGTTATAAGCACGGATATCATTGAACCAACGTCCATTAAACTCATGGGCATCGATATCGAACTGCACGGTAAGATCCTCTCCCTGTTGGATGTTGAACTGCTTAATGCGGTCCTCACCAAAGATCCTGAAGAGACATTTTTTAGGATACTGACCGGGCACCTCGATCACATAATCTTGCGACATCCATGAGTTGCCTGTACGTGCTGACACACCACTCTGGGCAGGCATCACGGCGATAATTCTACCTGTTAATTCCATTTCAATTGTTTTTATTTGTTGATTTTTTCGTTTTCACGTGGCGAAATTACTAAAAATAGTTTGAATCGCATCATTTTCTCCTAAAAATTTTGTTGATTACAACGTTTTTTTGTAATTTTGTGCTCAATTATATAAGTTGTAATTAAGAACAAAATAACTATAAAATTATGCGTTTCACATTATCAAGCACCGCACTGAGCAACAAGCTCTCTGCACTCTCTAAAGTTATTAACAGTAAAAACGCCCTGCCGATTTTGGGCGACTTTGTGTTTGAGATCACAGACAATGTACTTTATCTGACAGCGTCAGATAGTGAGAATGTGATGAAAACACAAATGGAATTAACAGAGAGCGATGGCAACAGCCGTTTTGCCATTGGCAACCATGACCTGTTAGAGGCTGTGAAAGGATTCTCAGAGCAGCCGATCACCTTTGATGTCAATCAAGAGCAGAATATCGTAAAGATCTCATATCAGAATGGACTGTTCTCACTCCCAATCGAGAGCGCAGACGAGTTCCCGATGGCACAGCCTGTGAGCGAATACGCCCACACCATCACCATGCCTAATGCCATACTCGCAGAGAATATCAACCGTAGTATCTTCGCAACAGCGCAGGACGAGTTACGCCCGGTTATGAACGGTATATACTTCGACCTTACGGCCGATTGTCTCGCCGTGGTAGCCAGCGATGGTCATAAACTGGTGCGTAATAAGATTTATACCATTAAGAGCGATCAGCCTGCTGCCTTTATTCTGCCGAAGAAGCCGGCTAACCTCCTACGTAATCTCTTGGGTAAGGACGGTGGTGATGTGATCATCCGCTTCGACGAACGTAACGCCGAAGTGAGCTATGGCGACGGTACCATCCAATGCCGCTTGATAGAGGGACGCTACCCCAACTATAACTCTGTCATTCCACAGAGTAATCCCAATGAGCTCCGCACCGATCGTCTCGGACTGCTGGCAGCACTCCGTCGTGTACAGCCGTTTGCCAACGACTCTAGCAATCTTATCCGCTTCCATGTGGAAGGTACGACCCTGCAACTCGACGCTGAGGACTACGACTTCTCAAAGACTGCTACGGAGCGTATGACATGCGAATACAACGGTCAGCCTATGAGTATTGGCTTCAAGGGCTCCTCGTTTATTGAGGTTCTCAGTAATTTCGATTGCCCCGAGGTAATCATCCAATTGGCAGACCCCAGTCGTGCAGGTCTTGTACTGCCATCTGAGCAGCCAGAGAACCAGGATGTGCTGATGCTGATGATGCCGATGCTGATCAACGACTAATCGACAACCGTGAATCCATGAGACTGAATCTGACTAAGCCACTGGTGATCTTCGATCTGGAGACAACCGGGCTTGACTTGGTGAAAGACCGCATCATCCAGATATCCTATATTAAAGTTTGTCCGAATGGTGAGGAGATAAGAGGCAATGAACTGGTGAATCCTGAGCGCCCCATCCCCGAAGAGGTGGCGGCACTCACGGGCATCAGTGATGACGATGTGAAAGACAAACCGGCATTTAAGCAAATAGGACAGCGGTTGGCAACAACCTTTACGGGCTGCGATTTTGCTGGTTTTAATTCTAATCACTTCGATATTCCCCTACTCGCAGAAGAATTCCTGCGTGCAGGCATCGACTTTGATTTCTCGAGATGCCGACTGATTGACGTTCAGACCATCTTTCATAAGATGGAGCGCAGAAACCTTGCAGCCGCTTATAAGTTCTATTGTGGACGGAAAATGGAGGACGACTTCGAGGCACATCGTGCCGATCAGGACACTGAGGCGACCTATCGTGTGCTTATGGGAGAACTCGACAAGTATGCGCCAGGTGCTAATGAAGACCCAGAGAAGGTGCTGGAGAATGATATGGAACAGTTGGCTGCGTTTTCGAAGACGAACAACAATATCGACTTTGCTGGACGTATAGTCTGGGGCGAGATGAAAGACCGCTATGGCAAGCCCCTACTCGACAAAGACGGGAATCCACGGCTCACAGAGGTATTTAACTTCGGCAAGCACAAAGGAGTGCCTGTGGCCGATGTACTGCATATTGATCCGGGCTACTACAGTTGGATTCTTGCGGGTGACTTCACATACAACACCAAGCAGGTCCTGACTCGTATTCGTCTGCGTGAGGCTCAGGCGCTTCGATAGATGATTTGCAGGAGTGTATATAAATAGATGATAAATGATCCAAAGATAATGATGATGAATATGCGACAGGGATTTCTATCAGTAAGAAAGGTGCTGGTCGCTTTATCCATTATCATAAGTCATATGTCATTTTGTTCTGTGAGTGCCCAGGAGTTGCAAGTTAGGGTGAACATCAACCACAGTCAGATACAAGGTACCGATGTGGATATCTTCGACAACCTCCGGCAGACTATCGAACAGTTCATTAACGAACGCCATTGGACAGAACTGCAGTTCCAGAAGAACGAACGTATCCGATGTAATTTGAACATCACTGTCGACAGATATATCCGTGAGGAAAACCGCTTCGAATGTACGGCTCTTATACAGGCTAACCGTCCTGTTTACAATGCCTCATACACCTCTACATTATATAATAATAAAGACGAGAATTTCCACTTTACCTTCGCTCAGTTCGACCAGCTGAACTTCAGTGACGAGCAGGTTGACAACCAACTGACTGCTCTCCTCGCCTACTATGCCTACTTGATCATAGGCCTCGACCTTGACAGTTTCGCTCCGATGGGCGGAACGGATATACTCCAGCGGTGCATGTATCTCGTGAACAACGCACAGAGCCTTGCTTTCCCTGGCTGGAAATCGTTCGAGGACAATCGCAACCGTTTTTCCATTATCAATGACTATCTTGACGAGGCTATGCGTCCATTCCGACAGTTCCAGTACGATTACTATCGTAAAGGGCTTGACGAGATGGCTAACAATGCCGAACGGGGACGGACGGAGATATCACAGGCTCTGGAGGATGGACTGAAGACTGCACGCAGTAATAAGCCACTGAGCATGTTGCCGCAGATATGGACCGACTACAAGCGTGATGAACTTGTAAACATCTACCAAGGCAAAGGAACCCAGAAAGAGAAAGAACGTATCTATGGCCTCTTGATGAGTATCAATGCCTCACAGAACGGTAGTTGGGAAAAGATTAAGAATTGATAGCTGATTGATATGCTGAAACATTTATATATCAAGAACTTCGCGTTAATCGATGAACTCGATATTGAACTGCATCAGGGTTTTTCGGTTATCACAGGAGAGACAGGTGCAGGTAAGAGCATCATCCTGGGCGCCATCGGTCTACTGCTTGGGCAGCGTGCCGACACGAAGGTCATGCGCCCAGAAGCCGACCGTTGTGTCATTGAGGCTCATTTCGACCTCGCGCGCTATGACATGCAGGCTTTTTTTACTGACAACGATATCGACTACGACCCGAATGACTGTATTGTACGTCGTGAGTTGACATCCGCTGGCAAGAGTCGTGCTTTTATCAACGACACACCCGTACAACTCTCCATGCTGAAGGAACTCGGCGAACGACTGGTCGACGTACATTCACAACACCAGAATCTGTTGCTTAATAAACAGGACTTCCAACTCAGTGTGGTCGATATCATCGCTGATGATGCCAAGGCCTTGTCACAATACCGTCGGACCTTCCGTCAGTACCAGACGGTACGGAAAGAGCTCACGCTCATGCAGGAGACGATTGAGCAGAATCGACAGAACCTCGACTTTCTTCAGTTTCAGTGTCAGGAACTCACCGATGCCAACCTTGTGGCCGAAGAAATGGAAGAACTGGAACGGAAGAGTGAGACAATGTCACATGCTGAGGAGATTAAAGGAGCCCTCTATGAGACAGATAGGGCGCTGTCGGCTGAGGAAACAGGAGTTACGGGCTCCTTACGTACTGCCATTCATGCTTTGAAGGGCATCGAGCGTGTCTTCCCTGATGTGTCGGAGCTAATCCAACGGCTCGAGAGTAGCTATATTGAGATGAAGGATGTTGCTCAGGATATCAGCAGTCATCTGGAGAGTGTCGATTTCGACCCAACAGAACTCGACACGGTGAACGCGCGTCTCGATCGTCTCTACGATCTGGAGAAAAAATACCACGTGGAGACTATCGATGCATTGATCCGGAAACGTGATGAACTGAAACGGCAACTTAATAGTATTGAAAACAGCGACGAGGCACTTGCTGTCCTCCGTCATCAGGTGGATCAGTGGCAGGTACAGGTCGAGAAAGAGGCTGCTGTACTAACCAAACTAAGAGAAGGGACAGCTCGACAGATCGAGAAAGAGATACAGACACGCCTCATATCTTTGGGTATGCCGAATGTACGCTTTGCTATCACCAACACTCCGACCGAGCCAGGACCCGATGGACAGGATAAAGTGTCCTTCCTTTTTAGTGCTAACACCTCCACCCCACTCCAGCCTGTCTCACAAGTGGCTTCAGGTGGCGAAATCGCCCGTGTCATGCTGGCTTTGAAGGCGATGATCAGTGGTGCCGTCAAACTTCCTACCATCATCTTCGACGAGATAGACACTGGTGTCAGTGGTAAGATGGCGGAGAAAATGGCGGAAATCATGCAAGAGATGGGACATCATGGTCGTCAGGTTATCAGCATCACCCACCTGCCGCAGATTGCTGCCTTGGGAACCACCCACTATCGGGTTGAGAAAGAAGAAACGAGCGAGGGAACCACTAGTCGGATGACCGAGTTGTCGCCCGATGAGCGTATCACGGAGATTGCTCAGATGCTCAGCGGTAGTAACGTGTCCGAGGCCGCCATGCAGAATGCTCGTCAACTGCTCCATCTCTGACAATAGAATAGATTACTCAATAATATACTAAGGAATTATATCATACAAGATTATATGAAAATGAAACGAATACTACTTTTAATGACCTGTCTTATCTCACTGACTATGGCCGTTGCTCAGCCTGCCTGGGTGAAGAAAGCCTCTCGGTCGGTGTTCACCTTGAAGACTTTTGCCGCTGACGGTTCACTGATAGCTAGCACTAACGGCTTCTTTATTGGATCCAATGGTGAGGCCATCAGTAACTTTACCCCGTTCAAGGGTGCATCACGAGCAGTTATCATCGATGCTCAGGGAAAGGAGATGGAGGTGGTCGGCATCCTTGGAGCCAATGATATGTATGATGTCGTCAAGTTCCGGGTTAATGGTAAAACACAACCACTCATCGTCAGTGCGACAGTAGCACCTGTCGGCAGTCAGGCTTGGCTACTCCCCTACCGAGAACAGAAGAGTCTCCGTAATGGACTGATTCGTAAGGCGGAGATATTCCAAGACAATAATGCATATTATACGGTGGCCATGACTATGTCGGATGGACTGGTCAGCTGTCCACTTCTCAACGATGCCGGCGAGGTAATCGGTATGATGCAGCAGCCGGCTTCCGTTGGTGACTCTCTGAGTTATGCCGTAAGTGCTCGTTTCGTTGACTCTCTGAAGATTAGCGGTCTAAGCTTCAACGATGTTACTCTTCGTCTTACCAATATCAAGAAAGAACTGCCCCTGGATGTGAAGGAAGCCACGCTCCTACTCTTCCTTGCAGCCTCACATACAGATTCGCTCTCGTATGCTACTATGATTAATGATTTCGTCCGCCAGTTTCCCAATGCTCCCGATGGATATATCTATCGTGCTCAACAGGAGAGTGCTGCTGGTGACTTTTCTGGTGCAGAACAAGATATGGAACGGGCTATCAAGGTGTCGGACAAAAAAGACGATGCGTATTTTAACTATGCGCGTCTGATCTACAACAAGGAGATTTATCAGAGTAACCAGCCATATGCCAACTGGAATCTCGATAAGGCTCTGACACTGATTCGTGAGGCCAATAGTATTAACCCCTTGCTCACCTATCGACAGATGGAAGGAAACATTCTCTATGCCCAGAGACACTATCAGGAGGCGTGTGATCTCTTTGTGGCCTTAGCCAGAGAGTCCAATAACGCAGAACTGTGGTTTTCTGCATCTAGTTGTAAGCAGCAACTTAACGACACCACCGCTCGTCTGGCACTTCTCGACAGTACGATGAACACGTTTAGTAAACCGTATCTGAAAGAGGCTGCTGTATATCTGTGGACGCGTGCCGAAGCACGCCGTGATGCCGGTAAGTTCCGTGATGCCGTCAGCGACATGAATGAATATGAGGAACTGATGAAAGCCTCGATCAACGATAATTTCTACTATCTCCGTCATCAGACAGAAATACAGGGACGTCTCTACCAACAAGCACTCAACGATATCAATCGTGCCATTCAGATTAATCCGAATGAGACTCTCTACTATGCTGAGAAGGCCTCACTTGAGATCCGTGTGGGACATTATGACGATGCTATCGCCACAGCCCGGGAGTGTATTGCCATTAATGCCGACAACAGCGATGGCTTTCTCTTCCTTGGTTTGGCACAGTGCCTGAAAGGTGATAAACAGGAAGGTATTAAGAATCTGCAGAAAGCCAAGGAAATGGGCGACCCGCAGGCACAAGCACTCATTGAGAGATACCAGTAATACACTGTTTGGAGGTCGTTGTTAGAATTTGATATTCCCTACAATAAAGAATCCCACCATTTGGTGGGATTCTTTATATTTGTATAACCCGATGCAACGCATTAAAACGGTAGCGGCCCGTCGTTTGTTGGTGGTGGCAGAGGAGCACCGCCGAATGGATCATAACCAGATGCAATATCAGGCATCTGTCCGTCGCCATTAATTTTCGAGCCGACAATCTCTCCACCGATGGGTGGACGATTAGCAAGGTTCTTGTCCTCTGGGTTCTCAAAACGTGTATATTCGCCACGGAAGGTCAGCAGTACATCGCCCGTAGCACCCTTACGATGCTTGGCGATAATAATCTGAGCCATACCATGCAGATCACGACCGTTATCATCCTGGTAGATATGATAATACTCTGGTCGGTGTACAAAAATAACCATATCGGCATCCTGCTCAATGGCACCCGACTCACGGAGGTCAGACAACTGCGGTCGTTTTCCTTCCAATCCTTCACGGCTCTCAACACCACGGTTCAACTGACTCAGTGCGAGGATAGGTATATCCAATTCCTTTGCCAGTCCTTTCAATGATCGTGAAATGGTCGACACCTCCTCTTGTCTGGAGGAAAACCGCATACCATTGGCGTTCATCAGCTGCAGGTAGTCAATCATGATGAGCTTCACACCGTGCTCACGAACCAATCGACGCGCCTTCGTTCGTAATTCAAACACCGAGAGTCCCGGTGTGTCGTCAATATATAAAGGAGCACCGAGCAAGTTGTTGATACGTTTATCTAGACGATCCCACTCGTCACGCTGCAACTGACCATTCAGAATTTTTGAACCTTGTATCTCGCATGCATTGGAGATGAGTCGGTTAACCAACTGCACGTTCGACATTTCCAAAGAGAAGAATGCCATCGGTACATGCATGTCGGCTGCGATATTCTTTGCCATAGACAAAGCAAACGAAGTCTTACCCATGGCCGGACGACCGGCAATGATTACCAGATCGGAGGCCTGCCAACCACTGGTGATATCATCAAGCTTATAATAGCCTGTCGACACGCCCGTCAGACCATCTGTGTTCTGTGCAGCCTTTGAAATCACGTCCAACGCTTGTTTAATCACTGGGTCGATAGCAGTATAATCCTTCTTCATATTCCGCTGACTCAGTTCGAAGAGCGATCCTTCCGCCTCTTGCATCAGATCTTCCACGTCGATGGTCTCATCGAAGGCTTTTGTCTCAATAACACTGGCAAAGGATATTAGTTGTCGTGCCAACGACTTCTGCGCTACGATGTTTGCATGATACTCGATATTCGCCGACGAGGCCACACGTGAGCTCAGTTCAGCTACGTATCCTGGTCCACCTACTTCTTCGAGATGTCCCATCTTCGCCAACTGCTCCGTGACTGTCAGCACGTCTACGGGTTTTTCTTCCATGCTTAGGTCGCGAATGGCAGTATATACCATCTGGTTCCTTGGCTCATAGAAACTCTCTGGATGCAGCAGTTCGCATACCACGGCATACGCATCCTTGTCAATCATCAGTGCACCCAGCACTGCCTTCTCAACTTCCAGCGCCTGCGGCTGCAGGTGTCCGTAGGTATTATCCACAGGTTGCTGCCTGCGCTGTCTTCTTCTGTTCGTATTTTCTTGTTCAGGCATAATCTTTTTCTGTTAGCTGTTTGTCTTTGGTGTCTCCTTCAGTACCGGTAGTGATATATGGTATCTAACGGCAAGAAATCGTGTCATACATGTCACGACGAAACTTATCACCGCACTCCATTCCACCGATAGTCCCACACTGATTAGCAGCCAGTAAACCAGTCCACCGAGTACACTCGCCATGGCGTATATCTCTTTATGGAAAATCACAGGTTCGTTGTTCAGTAGTACATCACGGATGACGCCACCTGCCGATCCGGTGATGCATCCCATGATGATGGCTACCCAGAACGGTTGTCCGAGTGCTATGCTCTTCTGTATACCGGCGATGGTAAAGAGTGCTAAGCCTAGTGTGTCGAACACGAACCATGCATTTTTCAATGGCTCCATCCATTTTCCGAAGAAAGCCACCGTCAACAAAGCCACGGCCGTACATATCAGATAAATGGGAGTGGTCATCCAGAACGGTGTCGTACCAAGCATCACGTCACGGATGGTACCGCCACCGATTGCCACCGCTACACCACACACATAACCACCAAACCAGTCGAACTGTTTGGCAGCTGCATGTCGGATACCTGATATAGCAAAGGCAAACGTACCCAGTAGCTCTATTATTTTAATAATTACTTCTTGTTCCATATTGGATTTCGGCAATCGGTGTTATCAATTATAACTGCTATTATTCATATCTTTTCCCCCAATAGTTCACCATCCGTTGGTACATCTTTTCCTCGGTAGGGTTATGCTGACCATGCCAGAAACGTTCTTCTGTCAGAGCGTCAGGCAGATACTGCTGGGGCGTGAAATGGCCGGGAAAATCATGGGGATACTTATAACCGTCGTGATAGCCCAACTCCTTCATCAGTTCCGTAGGTGCATTACGAATAGGTAATGGCACCGGCTGATTTCCCGTTCGTTTCACGGTTGCCAAGGCTGCATCAACGCCCAGATAGGCACTGTTGCTCTTCGGTGAAGTGGCTAGATAGACCGTCGCCTCTGCCAGAGGTATTCGTCCCTCCGGCCAGCCGATTTTCATCACAGCGTCAAAGGCGGCATTGGCTAATAATAGGGCATTAGGATTTGCCAGTCCGATATCCTCAGCGGCACTGATTACCAATCGTCTGGCAATAAACTGCGGATCTTCCCCACCCTCAATCATCCGTGCCAACCAATAGAGTGCGGCATCAGGGTCTGAGCCCCGGATACTCTTGATAAAAGCTGATATAATATCGTAGTGCATCTCCCCGTCCTTGTCATAGGCTAATGGGTTTTGCTGCAAACGGTTTACTACGGTCTCGTCGGTGATTATAACTTCCTTAGATGCTTCAGCATCTACGACCAACTCTAATATATTCAGTAGTTTACGAGCGTCGCCACCACTATATCTAATCAGTGCATCAGTTTCCTTTAATTGGATATCTCGTTCCTTTAGAAAAGTATCAGTATGGATTGCCCGATCGAGCAGTTTCAGCAAATCGTCTTTCTCCAACGATTTCAATACATAGAGCTGACAACGTGAGAGCAGCGGTCGGATTACCTCGAACGAAGGGTTCTCCGTCGTGGCACCTATCAAGGTAACGATACCTTTCTCCACTGCACCAAGCAGGGAGTCTTGCTGTGACTTCGAAAAACGATGTATCTCGTCGATAAACAAAATGGGAGACCGTTCATTGAAGAAGCGTCCCTTCTGGGCTTTCTCTATCACGTCCCTCACATCCTTCACTCCGCTAGTTACTGCCGACAGCGTGAAGAACGGTGTCTCCAACTTGTGAGCGATAATTTGCGCCAAGGTGGTCTTGCCCACCCCCGGCGGTCCCCATAGGATAAACGACGATATCCGTCCTGCGTCAATCATCTTCCGCAGGACAGCGCCCTCGCCCACCAGATGCTCTTGGCCGATGTAGTCGTCAAGGGTACGAGGTCGTAGTCGTTCGGCTAAAGGTTCTGCCATTTTTGGTTTTTGCTTGCAAAAATACAAAAACTCGATTGAAATCCCAAATTTATTCCTTCATTTCTCTCGCCTTCCTTCCAGTCTATAGGTTATTATTGTTGAATCGGCTCAGATTTATTCATTTTAAACCCAAAGTGAGTCGATAATTGGAAAATTAAATCGTATCTTTGCCAACGAGATGAAACAAAAGATTTGCAATTATGACAATAGAAGAGTATTTGAATAAGCCATATTGGGTAATAGACATACTGCCCAAGCAAGTTCCCGCCGATGGCAGAGGGCAGTACTTCAGGGTTGAGAAATACTTTTTGGAGCATCCTCAGATTGACATCATCTACAGAAAGTTCACCAATATCCTGCTGAAACTGAATTGTTATGAAGATATCAATGTGAGTCATGACGGTGATGAATGGATTACGAATCCAGCCCCACATGAACTGGAGAATGCATTGTTGGCATGTATGACCGACAAGCAGATGCTTTACATCCTTTTGAAATCAGCTGATGCCCTAATAACAGTCAGCGGTGATAACACCTATATGACTGTCTATAATCCAACGGAGGAGTCAAAAAAACTAATAGACTCATTGGCTGTCTCTGAGGGATTGTTTATGTGGAATCTGGCCATGTGATGGAGAAATGCGTTTTGTACCTACAGGCGAAGCGTGTTACGACGAGTCTCCGTATACGCCGTGTGATTGATTACCTTTGTTCGTGGTAAGTGTGAAATGATGATGTGGTGTGCGGTGCTTGCGAAGGGTCTCGAAAAAACTCTATAATTCTTATATATGAAGAGAAAATCGAAAAAATATGCCCTAAAAACTTGCTAATAAAAAATAAAGTATATACATTTGCAGTAAAAATCAGAGAAAACATGGCAAGAACAAAACAAACACTACAGGAAAGCAACTCAACACTGTCTATTAAGTCTATTACAAAGAGCAGTGTCTGGGATATTCAGGAGAACGATGTGTTCCGCATGTGGGATGCGGCCGCAAAAGACACAGAAGTTAAGGAAAACATTCATCACTATCTCGATATTTTCAAGAGCGCCTTTCTTGTTGAGGAGATCAAGGAAGACGTGTTGCTCGTGAAGAAAAGCTATGAGAAACGTGGTTTTAAGGTGGCACAGATCAAGTTTGATGAAAACATGAAATTTGCATGGGCCATCAAGAAACGTCCTATCATGCGCGTCACCGATCTTACATACGAGAATATCCGTCATATTTCCGCTACGAAATTGCTTGAGGTCATCGACCGTAATTTCGGCGGTGGTTGGGATTCTCTGTCCCAGTCAATCCAGGACATTATCCTGAGCGGTTTCGATATCTCCACCACTACCCTTCCCAAGGACCGTCTTCACAAGAAAGGTGGCATGTACGAGAAGAAAGTGGCCGATGGCTATGATGTGCTGGAGGTGGAAAAAGGCGGCTGGGTTGAAGCCATTTTCGCAAAACTGAAGCCTGAGCAAGAAAAGATCCGTATGCAGTTCTCAAGCAAGGGGCGTGGTGACGAGGATCTCGACGATGATGAGGACTATGAGGTTGAGGACAACTATAGCTCACATGATGAGGATGACTCAGTGGTGGAGGATCCTAAAGATGAAGATATCACCGAGGATAACTACTCTACGATGATGGATCTGGGTGGTGAGGATCCCGACGACGAGGCAGCCGGTATGATTGACTTCTCCGACGAATAGCACACATATATTATAAACCAATAAAAAGCCTAAGATTATTAACATGAACATCCCCACTGTATTCTGGCTCGTGCCCGTCGCATCGGTCGTGGCACTGAGCATGGCGTATCTGTTTTTCACTCAGATGATGAAAGCTGACGAGGGTACGCCCCGTATGAGAGAGATTGCACTGTATGTACGCAAAGGAGCTATGGCCTACCTTAGACAACAGTATCGCGTGGTCACTATTGTCTTTGTCGTGCTCTGTGCCCTCTTCGCCTTTATGGCCTACGGGCTACACGTCCAGAATCCGTGGGTGCCTTTTGCCTTTCTCACCGGTGGTTTCTTCTCCGGTTTGGCAGGCTTCTTCGGCATGAAAACTGCCACCTATGCCTCTGCTCGTACGGCTAATGCTGCCCGTGAGAGTCTCGATGCCGGTCTGAAAATCGCGTTCCGCTCTGGTGCCGTGATGGGACTTACCGTCGTCGGTCTGGGCTTGCTCGATATCGCCATCTGGTTTGTCGTTCTGAACCAGTTCGACGCCGATGGATTGATCTCCATTACTACCACGATGCTCACCTTCGGTATGGGCGCTTCGACACAGGCACTCTTTGCCCGTGTGGGTGGTGGTATCTATACGAAGGCTGCTGATGTGGGTGCCGATATCGTGGGAAAGGTTGAGGCCGATATCCCTGAGGATGATCCACGTAACCCTGCAACCATCGCTGATAATGTCGGAGATAATGTGGGTGATGTGGCCGGCATGGGAGCCGACCTATACGAGAGCTATTGTGGTTCGGTACTTTCTACTGCAGCACTTGGCGCCTCTGCCTTTGCGGCCAGTGCTGTTGACGGCATGCAGATCAAGGCGGTTATCGCACCGATGATCATTGCTGCTGTAGGTGTATTTCTCTCCCTGTTAGGCATTTTCCTCGTCCGCACGAAAGAGGGTGCCACGATGAGGGATCTGCTGCGTTCGCTTTCTTTGGGCACGAACATCAGTGCTGTGCTCATTGCTATAGCTACTTTCGCCATCCTCTACCTGCTTGGTATTGACAACTGGTTGGGACTTTCCTTCTCCGTCATCTCCGGACTGGCTGCTGGTGTCATCATCGGTCAGGCCACCGAGTATTATACCTCACACAGCTACAAACCTACTCAGAAGATCTCTGAGGCCGGACAAACAGGTGCTGCCACTGTCATCATCAAAGGTATTGGTACCGGCATGATCTCCACGTGTATCCCTGTTATTACCATCGGTGTGGCTATCATGCTCAGCTATCTGTGTGCTAACGGTTTCGACCTCTCTATGTCATCGACTTCTTTGGCACATGGTCTCTATGGTATTGGTATCGCTGCCGTGGGTATGCTCTCCACCTTGGGTATCACTCTGGCTACCGACGCATACGGTCCTATCGCCGACAATGCTGGTGGTAATGCAGAGATGTCTAGTCTTGGTGAGGCGGTGCGTCATCGCACAGATGCCCTTGATGCTCTGGGAAACACGACGGCTGCAACAGGAAAAGGCTTTGCCATTGGCTCGGCTGCACTCACAGCCTTGGCTCTACTTGCTTCGTATATCGAGGAGATTAAGATCGCCATGGTTCGTGCCGGTCAGACGCTGACGAATGTGAGTGGTGATGTCATTGCTGCTTCAAACGCGACGATTCCCGACTTTATGAACTATTTCCAAGTGAACCTCATGAACCCGAAGGTGCTTGTGGGCGCTTTCATCGGTGCCATGGCTGCATTCTTATTCTGTGGTATGACCATGGAGGCTGTAGGTCGTGCCGCTGAGAAAATGGTACAAGAGGTACGTCGACAGTTCCGTGAGATTGCTGGTATCCTTGAGGGAACAGGCACTCCCGACTACGGTCGTTGTGTGGAGATTTCTACCCGTGCAGCTCAGCATGAGATGATCATCCCCTCTATCCTTGCCATCATTATTCCTATTATCGTGGGAATCGTTCTTGGCGTGGCAGGTGTCCTGGGTCTGCTTGTTGGTGGTCTCGCTGGTGGCTTCACTCTTGCTGTATTCATGGCAAATGCCGGTGGTGCCTGGGATAATGCGAAGAAGAATATTGAGGAAGGAAACTTCGGTGGTAAGGGTTCCTTTGCCCATAAGGCTTGTATCGTCGGTGATACCGTCGGTGACCCGTTCAAAGATACCTCCGGTCCTTCTCTGAACATTCTGATCAAACTGATGTCCATGGTAAGCATCGTGATGGCAGGTCTGACCGTCGCCTTTGCATAGTGGACATAAAAATGATAAAAATGAGACGAAGAATATGCTTTTTGATGACTGCCATACTGCTGGGCGTCAGTAGTCATGCGCAAGACCTGCCCGATGCCAGTAGGTTCTTGCCTGGACCGCCAGAGACTACCTCTGTGCAATACATCAAAGACTACCTCCAGTATGTATGGGGAAAGAGTTTACGTGACAGCACACGCGGTCAGCAGGCTGTGAGTGACTTCAGTACGGAGATTTCAACCTATCTGAAGGCTTACTCTAAGGTGCTGAATACCGACCTTACGAGTGATATGCCTAAGTTGAATCTTTTGTTCGAGTACTGTATGAACTACGGCATCCGAATGCAGAATCAAGCCCAGAAAAGCTATTCTTATCGTCGTCCCTATGCCCGCTTCAAGGACAAGACGCTCATTCCTGCCTTTGAAGATACCTATCGGGATGTCAGTTCCTATCCCGCTAGTCAGGCGCTCTTCGGTTGGATGTATGCGATGGTTCTAACCGAGATAGCCCCCGACCGTCAGAATGAGATCCTGGCACGTGGCTATGATTTTGGTGCCAGCTCTGTCATCTCCGGCTACCACTGGGATAGCGATGTCTATGCAGGCTTTCTTCTGGCGTCGGCACTTGTCTCACGTCTGCACACTTTCCCCGGGTTCAGTGGTATGATTACCGCCGCTCGGACGGAATACGAGAAGAAGACGGGTGTCAAGAATCCCACAGCAGGTAATAGCGACGAGGCCTATTTTGCCATCAGTGAGTTACCTGATGCCTATAAGTATCTGCCTGCTCCTCCCGAGACCATCTCTCCATTCTTCGCCTGCGACCTGAGTGCCTACGAACAAGGCAAGGCTGCACGTGAAGACGTCTACGGAGACCTGACGGAGACTGGACAGCAGGCATTGACCGATATTACCTATTCGGCCGATAACTTCTGTAAGGTCTATTCCCCTATACTCGGTAAGGAAATCTCTGCGACAGCCACGCCGCAACTCTATAAACTCATGTCGTTAGTGCACCCGTTGGGCAACGGTGCCACTCAGACATGCAAGGCTTATTATATGCGACCGCGTCCCTATGTGCAGATGAACGAACTGACACTCTACGCCCCCGACGAGGACCATCTCCGTGATACCGGTTCCTATCCCTCTGGTCATGCCTCTGGCAGTTGGCTTCATGCTCTCGTGTTAGCGGAAATTAATCCTGATGCTGAGGAGGCTCTACTGGCGCGTGCCTATCTGTTTGGTCAGGGCCGTGTCGTATCCGGCTACCATTGGCAGAGTGATGTTGACATGGGGCGCCTCGTAGCGTCAGCCATCTATGCACGTCTGCATACTAATACTGCGTTCCTCGAACAACTCGAACTGGCCCGACAGGAGTATAAAGGAACATCGGCTATCCGTGATGTTCGTGCCGAACAGTCTGAGGCACCGGTGTACAACCTCCAGGGCATTCGTGTTGACAGTCCCTCACACCCCGGCGTCTATATTCAGGACGGTCGGAAAGTTGTTTACTGACAATGACACTTATTAAACTTTTAATCATCCTGTCCTGGCTCTCCTGGCATTCTCCTGTGCAGAGCCAGGACATTTCTGATGGTTTTTCCGTACAGGCGATACCCGATAGCATCTGGCAACATATGCAGGGAAAGAGTTATCGTCCTAATCCTCATATTGGTCGTGCCGATCTGCGATACTTGAGAGTGCGTCATTACGACTATGATGGTAAAACCCACGATGGAGAGATCATATGCAACCGGCTCATCGCTGACAAAGTCCTGAAAATCTTCCAGGAGCTATATATTCACCACTACCCGATTCAACGAATCCGATTGACCGATGACTATGACGGTGATGACGAACGTCAGATGCGTGACAACAACACCAGTTGTTTCAACTACCGTACGGTGTCAGGCTCACAGAAATTGTCGTACCACGCTCGCGGTCTCGCCATCGACATCAACCCTCTCTATAATCCTTTTATACGAAAGAGAAAAAACGGCAGTATAGAAGTCCAACCTGTGACAGCCAGACCGTATGTGAAACGGAACAGCCCTCATCCTTACATCATTCTGAAGGGTGATCTCTGCTACAGGTTATTCATCAAGTATGGTTTCGCATGGGGTGGCGACTGGAAGTCGTCCAAAGACTACCAGCACTTTGAATACAATAAGAAAATCTTGCCTTAGCTATTCTTTGCAGTAAAAATCATAATACCATTCGGCAAATTTTCGTAGACCGACGCGAAGAGGTGTTTTCGGTTTGAAAGCGAAATCCCGCTCTAATCCATGGGTATCGGCGAACGTCACCGGGACATCCCCTGGCTGCATGGGTACTAATGCCTGATGACTTCTGAAATCAAAGTTCTCGGGTAACACCTTGGCCCGTATCAACTCTTGTTGCAGTGTATCCACGAAAACCAACAGATTTATGGGTGTGCTATTTCCGATATTATATACGACAAACGGCGGTAATTGAGAACCGTCCTCCTCGGAATGTCTCTCCGGAGCACCATGTATGACACGGACAACCCCCTCCACGATGTCATCAACATAAGTGAAGTCACGGGCACAATGGCCATAGTTGAAGATCTGAATCGTATCACCTTTCACAAGTCTGTTCGTAAAACTGAAATACGCCATATCGGGACGACCTTCAGGACCATAAACCGTAAAGAAACGCAGACCTGTGGTTGGGATGTCATACAATACAGAATAAGCATGAGCCATCAACTCGTTAGACTTCTTTATTGCAGCATATAAACTAACAGGGAAATCAGAGCGATCATCTGGTGAATAAGGTACTTTCTTGTTTGAACCATAGACGCTTGATGATGACGCAAAGACCAGATGCTCTACTGGCCAGTGGCGGCAAGCCTCCAGGATATTATAAAACCCAATCAGGTTCGATTGTATGAAAGTATCTGGATTCGTGATGGAGTACCGCACTCCTGCTTGTGCTGCGAGATTCACCACAATCTGAGGACGATATGACTCGAAGATGCTATTGACGGTCGTTTTATCAGCGATATCCCCCTTAATAAACACCCACGACTGATGTTGAGCAGTAGCGACCTTCTCAATCTCAGCCAGCCGGTGTTCTTTCAGACGAACATCGTAATAGTCGTTCAGATTGTCAATACCGATAATGGTTATTTCTTTCTCGTCATGGAAGAGACGTCTTACAAGGAAACTGCCAATAAACCCTGCAGCTCCCGTCACCAATATCACCTTTTTAGTTAAGATAATCATGAGATATTCACGACCTTGGCTTCATCAAGCTGTTCATAGATCGAATTGTTCGACTTATATTCTGGAACAATCTCTTTCATCTTCTTGACCGTTGCCATATTGTCGTATTGCTCCGCAATAGCGATCAACTCGTCGACCTCACGTCGTACCTCGGCATAGTCACGCTCACGCACCTCAGCGATACGGATCTTCTCGTGGAATGTTGGTTTCGTGTTTTCCATATCATCGAGCACCTCCTCGTACAGCTTTTCACCTGGGCGAAGACCCGTATATTCGATTTTTACGTTCTTGGCACCCGACAATCGAATCATACGCTGTGCAAGATCGGCGATGCGTACCGGTTTACCCATGTCAAACACGAAAATTTCTCCGCCACAACCCTTCGTGCCAGCCTCAAGCACTAGTTTACAGGCCTCAGGAATGAGCATGAAGAAACGGATGATATCTTTATGTGTCACAGTCACCGGTCCACCGTTACGTATCTGTTCACGGAACAAAGGGATAACCGAGCCGTTGGAGCCAAGCACATTACCGAAACGTGTGGTGACGAACTGCGTCACGGGATGTTCCACACCTGCGGTCACCTTAGGTAGTCCATTCAAGCCAAAACGACTCATTTTGATAGCACGATCCAGACTCTGCACGTATATCTCACAGATACGCTTCGAACAACCCATCACGTTCGTCGGGTTTACAGCTTTGTCTGTAGACACCATCACAAATTTCTTCACTCCATATTTCACGCTCAGGTCGGCAATCACCTTCGTGCCATAGATGTTGTTATGCACGGCCTCACTGGGGTTGTCCTCCATCATCGGTACATGCTTATACGCTGCGGCATGGAATACGTAGTCGGGTCTGAACTCATCGAAGATCTTCTCCATCCTGGACTGGTTGCAGATGGATGTTACCACCGTCTCCGCATCGATATTGGGGAAATCCTTTGCCATCATCAGCCGAATATCATGTTCTGGTGTCTCAGCCTGGTCAACCAGCAACATAGCGGCAGGATTGAAGACGGCCACCTGTCTGACCATTTCCGAGCCGATACTTCCTGCCGAACCCGTAATCATCACGCGTCGTCCATTCAGCAGTTCGCCAACCGACCTCATGTCAACGTTGATCTCTGCACGTGGCAGCAAATCTTCTACGCTCACCTCCGTCATCTGGAATATCGCTTTTTCGTTCTCGTCGCCGGTCCATTCCTGTGCCGTGGTGGCCATGTATATTTTTACTCCAGCACTGATCAGCATATCCTGCAGTCCTTGTTGGTTACGGAAGTCCTGAGCACGTACCGGTGAGACAATGATTCCCTCGATGCCCTCTTTACGGATGATACCCACCAGGTTGTCATCAAGCGTGTAAACCTTCTCGCCCATCAATTGGTTGTGTCTCAGACTTGGGTTGTGTGTGATGAAACCTTTCACTATAAACCGTACTGGATGCTGGTCGCGGATATTCTTCGCCAATCCGACACCACCAGACATGGCTCCATAAATCAGTACGCGCTTACCGCGCTTTGACGAGGCAATCACATCGAACATCGTTTTCACCAAGATACGAATAGCCCACATCAAAAGGGTGGCTATTATGAACATCGTAACTAAGTGGCGCGAGTGAAGCGGTATAAGCAGCGACGTTGTTATATTTACCTCTAATAAGATATAGTGAACTAATAACGACAGACCCAGCGATAAGATGTTCGCATATGCCACACGTCTGAGGTCAACAAAAGAAGTAAATCGGATGACACCCGTATAGGTATGGAAAAGTCTAACACCAAAAACACTCAGCATTAGATATATCATCAAGGTCGCAATCAGCGGCCAGAAATGACGACTGACACACTCTCCACTCTCAAAAATCCAAAAGGCAGCGATGCCAGATACCAGTAGAGTCAGACCGTCAATAATAAATATACACCAATATGGCAGCGCATTACGGCTGAAATACCAGTTAAACAGTTTATAGAATAACCCCATAGTTTGTTTCTGTTTTCAGGTACATGAACACACGTTAGTTCATTTTTCGGGAGCAAAGATAGGGTAAATCATGTAAATTTCCAAATTATTTCACGTCTTTTTGCAATCAGTCAAAGGTATCCTCTATGAAATTACATATTTTTTGATGGGTTTTTGAAATGTCAGCGTTTTTTTTACTTTGGCTTTGTTGTTACTATGCACTCGGAAATGAAAAGAAAACAATTTTTTCTTTTGCATTTCTCTGGCATTTTCTTTATTTTCTATATGTTTTTCATGGATTGTATTATTTAATTGTTTCATCGATGAATTTACCAAATTAACACATTTTATAGTGATTTGTTCTTTATCAAACTTCGTTGATGAATGTGATTTTGGTTGTCAAACCAGTGTTTTCGCCCTACCCCCTTCTTTAGGTTAAAGAGATAATCTCCATGAGTGAAAGGGATGGCACTTACGACTCATGGAGATAGGGTCTTATAGGGTATAGGGATTATCTCTTTCACTCGTAAGTCCTATCTCCATAACTCATGGAGCCTATCTCTTTGAATGAAAGATGGACGGTTATTTGAGCGTGATGCGTAAGACTGATGTTGTCTGTTCTGTGACCCGATATCGATTGTCTGTTCGCTGTCCTACAAGCCATATAATCTGATCATGGCAATCGGTTACCACAAGCTGACGTCGTTTTTCAAAGAGCGTGCATTTCCGGTCGGTCAGATAGTCGCTGACAAGCTTATGACCGTCCATGCCGAATGGTACGAAAACATCACCGGTGCAGACTGGGCGTACCGTTAACGGGAGTTGAACCTTTTCAGCATCTAATGTTGCGCAATCCGCTGATTTGGAGATTGATATATCGTTGGATATTTCAACATTAAAATGTATATCTTCCTTATATACATAATGCCCATGCTCTGGCAATTTCATCGCTTTCATCGGTGCGCCTAAAGGCTCCACGGCCACGACGTCTCTGTCGACCAATAAGATGTGCGTAGGACTTCTAAACTCCTTACCAGACTGTCCTCCAAGGCATGTATACGTCTGTTGTATCTGTGTGGAGTTAAAGCCGAATGGACTCAGCCACTCATGCAGAAAAGCCAGTGGTGATGGCAGTTCTGCCAATCGTACGAGCGACACCGTCTGTGTTTCCGACGTCTTGTCGTTCGTCACAAGCTCCTCCAATTGTTCACGAATAGCCTGATTGTAGATTTTCTCTGCCTCTTGAAGATATCCCGTTGTTTTATCGATATTCTCAATGGCTTTAGGATTCATGTCGTTCAGAAGAGGAATAACATGATGGCGGATCTTGTTTCTTAACACGTCGTCCGTCAGATTTGTAGAGTCTACGACATACTCCTGTCCGATGGAATGGAGGTAGTCTTCTATTTCCTGCCGACTCAGGCATAGCAAAGGACGGACAACCAGACCGTTTTGAGGACGAATGCCGGTCAGTCCATGAATGCCGCTCCCTCTTAGCAGATTCATTAATAAGGTTTCAACTGCATCATCACGATGATGGGCAACACATACAGACGCAGCTCCGATATCCTGACAAAGTTGACTAAAATAACGATAGCGCAGGTCTCTGGCCGCCATCTCAATACTTACTTGATGTAATGATGCGTATTCTTCTGTGTCGAAGTGAATTAAATGAAGAGGAATATTGTTCTTCTCACAGAGTTCTTTTACAAATAACTCATCTCTGTTGCTCTCCTCGCCTCGTAAATGGAAATTACAATGTGCAGCCTCAATCCGATAGCCCAACTCAGATAATATATGCAACAGAGCCACACTGTCGGCACCACCACTAAGGGCGACAATATGAAGACTGTCGCGAGAAAGAAGCTGATGCTTCCCGATGAAATCAGATACTTTGTTTTTTACATTACTCCACATACAGCACCAGTCCCTTCAGGTATTCTCCTTCTGGGTGATAGATATTGATGGGATGATCGGCAGGCTGATGAAGCTGATGAAGAATACGCACTTTACGGCCAGCTTGAGCGGCAGCCGTAAACACCGCATTGCGGAAATGATCCTTCGAGACAACCTGTGAACAGCTGAACGTAAAGAGGATACCGCCTGACTGAATCTTCTGGAAGGCCTTCATGTTCAGACGGGTATAACCTTTCAGAGCATTATGGAGTGCCCCTCTGTGCTTAGCGAAGGCCGGTGGGTCGAGAATAATCAGATCGTACTGGTCGCCTGCTTGTTCCAGATACTTAAACGCGTCCTCGCAAAAAGCCTGATGACGTTGATCACCGGGAAAGTTTAATTGCACGTTACGGTTGGTCAGTTCGATAGCCTTAGCACTACTGTCGACGGAATGAACCAGTTTGGCACCGCCACGCATAGCGTAAAAAGAGAAGCCACCAGTATAACAGAACATGTTTAGAATTCTCTTCCCTTTTGCAAAGCGCTCCAGCAATGATCTGTTCTCACGTTGATCAACGAAGAAACCGGTCTTTTGACCGCGCAGCCAGTCGACATAAAACATCAAACCATTCTCTATCGCGGTGTTATCATCGGAACCACCATAGATAAAACCGTTCTCCTGACCGAGGTCGGCCTTATACGGTAAGGTGGTCTCACTCTTATAATAGACATTCTCCAGTCGGGAGTCCATCACCTTCATCAACTGCTCCGCAATATCAATGCGACAGACATGCATGCCCACACTATGAGCCTGCATTACCGCAGTCTTACCATACACATCAATGACCAGTCCTGGTAGCATGTCGCCCTCTCCATGAACCAGTCGGTAGGTGTTGTTGTTCGGATTATCGGCGATACCGATGGCCTGGCGCATCTTCAGCGCCGAAGCCAGTCGTGATGCCCAGAAATCAGCATCGATGGCCACATCACGAAACGAGAGTACCCTGACGGCAATAGAACCGATCTGGTAGTGTCCGATAGCGATAAAATCCCCATTAGAGGTCAGTACACGCACCACCTCACCCTCTTCTATACCATCGTCGGCACGCTGGATGGCACCAGAGAACACCCACGGATGGAACCGCAGCAGACTGTCCTCTTTGCCTCTTTTAAGATATACTTGTTTCATCATTCTGTTTGTTTTCTTCAGGAACCGTTACTAGTTCATAATCACCTGTCTCCAATAGACTCTGCACCTCTTGGTAGATCCGCACGCAAGCCCACGCATCAATAGCTGCATAAGCTTTCTGACTATCTTTTAACACATCGCGTTCCCAGTTTGACAGACGGTCACTCTTGCTGATGCGCTCACCGAAGAGATTGGCATAGATCTTCACCAGACTCTGATCCTCGATACCGAGTTTTCTCACAAGATCCTGAAGATCAATAAATGCCCCCGATTTGAAGTCACCCAATTCGTGCAGAGAGAGCATGTCGTTACTCCATGCCAGTCCTACTTTCGTCACCGTGGTATCTTCCAACAGACGTACCACGGCCGGGGCCATCCCCATGTGATTCAGACGGAACAGAAAACAACTGTCGGCGGTGGCTACTTGAAGCAGGGAGCATTTGAAACGTCGTCCTTTCGTGAATGCCGGACGTGTCTCTGTGTCGAAGCCTAAGACAGGTTGTGTTAACAGATAGTCTACACAACGCTCTGCCTCCTCTGAGGTCAGCACGACGTAGATACGTCCGGGAAAGGTGACTCTCGGTAAATCAACGATAGCCTTCTTATCAATCTTATTATATATTAACTTTTTCATTTCTTGGTGCAAAATTACAAAAAAAACCTCATTTTATGGTGAAATCTAAGTTTTTTCAGCTACTTTTGCATCAAAATAGAGAAAAAGAACTTCGTATGGCTAAGAAAAGGAAAGAAAAAAGGTCCCAAAGCGGTTCCGGTATCTCCGGCATCTTGGGATTCAATCATATATTCCACAACGAAAAGCTGAATTTCTGCCTTGGCTTACTGCTGTTTGGTCTGGCAATCTATCTGACGCTCGCCTTTATTTCCTATTTCTCTACAGGTGCGGCCGATCAGAGCATGATTGAGGACCCCAAGGAAGGAGAGGTGCTCAACGCCCATCAGGAGTTCAGTAATACCTGTGGTAGCCTTGGATCATATGCAGCATGGTATTTTATCAAGCGTTGCTTTGGTCTGCCAGCCTTTATCGTACCCCTCTTCTTGCTATTATTGGGCATTCACCTTATGAAGGCATACCGTGTGAACCTTCTGAAATGGTTTTTGGCCCTGATGATTCTGATGATCTGGGCATCTGTCACCTTTGCCAAGTTCCTGGCTCCATTCTTTGAAGATGCCAGTTTTAGTCCGGGCGGCGATCACGGACTGTATATCTGTCAGTATACGGAGAATCTCGTCGGTGCTCCAGGTCTGACAGCCATCCTGGCGCTGACAGCCATTGCCTTTCTGACTTATCTGAGTGCAGAGACCATCCTCGTGATTCGTAAATTACTGAATCCGACGAAATTCATTAACAAGGTGAAGTTCAAGATCACAAACGACGATCCCGATGAGCCCCAGGAATCGTATGAGCAACAGATGGATATGGAAGAGGATCCTGAGGTGTTTGATGACCCTGCCGAGCAGGTGGTGGAGTTCAGAAAAGACGGAAAGGCCGTCGTATTAGATGATGGCTACAAGGCCGCAGCTGAGAGTGTGGGACTGTCTAATCATGCTGAGACTACTCAAGAAATCGACAGATTACAGAGGCATGATGATGTGGAGTTTGGTGTTGAGGTAGCCAAGGGCGACGAGACTGCTGATACGAAATCTGCTCTTACGGCCATTGAGGATTTGGAACCCTACGATCCCAAACGCGACCTGGAGAACTATCGATATCCGACCCTTGATCTGCTGAAGAAATACGACAACGACGGCAAACCCTATATCGATATGGCCGAGCAGACGGCTAATAAGAACCGTATCGTGGAAGTACTGCAGACGTTCGGTGTTGAGATAAGTAGTATCAAGGCAACTGTTGGTCCAACCATCACACTCTACGAGATTACGCTGGCACCAGGTGTACGTATTTCCAAGATCCGTTCATTGGAAGATGATATCGCTTTGAGTCTGTCGGCTCTCGGTATCCGTATCATTGCCCCTATTCCTGGCAAGGGAACAGTGGGTATAGAAGTACCGAATGCCAAGCCATCGATTGTATCTATGGAGTCTATCCTCAACTCGAAGAAATTCCAGGAGACACAGATGGAACTGCCATGTGCGTTGGGAAAGACGATCACCAACGAGGTCTTTATGTTCGATCTGGCCAAGGCCCCTCACCTGCTTGTGGCCGGTGCCACTGGTCAGGGAAAGTCGGTCGGTCTGAATGCCATTGTCACCTCCTTATTATATAAGAAACATCCGGCGGAACTGAAGATTGTGCTTGTAGACCCGAAGAAAGTCGAGTTCTCAATCTATAATCCGCTCATCAATCACTTCCTTGCGAAGGTTCCTGACGAGGATGCGGATCCTATCATCACAGACGTGACGAAGGTGGTTCGTACGCTGAATTCTCTCTGTAAGTTGATGGATACCCGTTATGACCTTCTGAAAGAGGTGGGCGCCAGAAACATCAAGGAGTATAATAAGAAGTTCATTGACCGTAGGATTCCGCCTCGCGGCGGTCATGGCTACATGCCATACGTCGTTGTTATCATTGACGAGTTCGGCGATCTGATTATGACAGCCGGTAAGGAGATCGAGTTACCTATCGCCCGTATCGCCCAGTTGGCGCGTGCCGTTGGTATCCATATGGTTATTGCTACCCAGCGCCCGACGACGACGATTATCACGGGTAATATCAAGGCGAACTTCCCTGCTCGAATCGCCTTTAAGGTGAGTGCGGGTATCGACTCTAAGACCATCCTCGACCGTACAGGTGCCCAACAGCTTATCGGACGAGGTGACTTGTTGGCACTTGTTGGAGGGGCAGAACCCGTACGTGTACAATGTGCTTTTGTCGATACCCCAGAGGTCGAGCGTATCAATGATTTCATCTCCTCACAGCAGAGCTATGGTACGGCCTTCGAACTACCAGAGCCTGATACGCCAGAGGTCGATTTTGGTGAGGGCGGTGGCGCTGAAGTGGACATGATGCATCTTGACCCACTCTTTGAGGATGCTGCTCGTCTGATTGTACTCAACCAAAGTGGTTCGACCTCGTTGATCCAGCGGAAATTCGCCATCGGCTATAATCGTGCCGGTCGTCTCATGGATCAGTTGGAGAAGGCTGGTGTGGTTGGAGCCGCCATGGGTTCAAAACCACGTGAGGTGATGATACAAGACGAGGTGAGTCTTAACAACCTCCTCAGTAATATGAGATAATACAGTTTATAATAAATGAATATGAAAAAGATTTGTTTTCTGATAACGACAGCTCTCCTCTGTGCTACTGCATCGGCCCAGACCGCTAGGACGGTGCTCGATAAGGCCGCAGCCGCCATTACTGCGAAAGAGGGTGTAAAGGCTAATTTCAGGACGTCTGGTAGCTATGGGAATACGAGTGGTACCATTGCCATCAAAGGACAGAAGTTTCATGCCACCACCCCACAGGCTACCATCTGGTTCGACGGCAAGACACAATGGACGTATATGAAGAATAACGATGAGGTAAACGTCAGTACCCCGACGGAAGCACAATTGCAGGCCATCAACCCCTACAACTTTATCAATCTGTACAAAAAAGGTTACGAGAGTACCCTTAATAAGACAGGCAAGGATTATGTGGTTCATCTAACAGCCACCTCGAAGGAGCGAAAGATCAAAGAGCTCTTCATCACTATTGATAAGAAAACCTACCATCCGACACAGGTAAAACTGCTTCAAGGCAAGAAATGGAGCATCTTCGACATCTCTGACCTGAAGAAACAGAGAATTCCCGATTCACAGTTCCGTTTTAACGCTAAGGATTTCCCGACAGCAGAGGTTATCGACTTGAGATAATTGAGTATTATTAAGATTTAGATAATGAACAGATTCCAACTATACCGGTTGCTCCGGAAGAATATAAATATCAGTTACAAGCGTAGTCCTATTTTTGAGCAGAACAAATGGGCCAAGGTTCTGACCTATTTCGGATGCGCAGTATTTGTGCTCTATTTAATCATGATCGGTTCTATTATTGCCATGGAAGCCAAAGGCGAAGCTGGCAGAATGATTTCGTACATGCCGATCATCCTTGCCGTAGATTTCTATCTGCGACTCATCTTCCAGACAACACCCAGTATGATGGTGAAGCCCTATATCCTACAACCCATCTCACGATATACGGCTATCGAGTGTTTCTTGGTATCATCGCATGTTAGCGGCTATAATTTCCTATGGCTGGCGATGTTCATCCCCTACTCCGTCATTCTGTTCTTTGCGGGAGCAGGCTTCGGGGCAATCTTGCTCGAGTTTATCGCCTCAATCCTGCTCATTATTTTAAACAGTCAGATATATCTGTTCTTCCGCACCCTTATCAACCGTAAGGTATATTGGTTCTTGAGTGTTGTACTGTTATATGCCATTCCTTTCGCACCTCTTCTGTTTAGTCGAAAAGGCAATTCCTTCAGATCACTGCTTGATACGTATACAGAACTGGCAGGAGAATGGTATGTCATTCCCGTTATCTTGATACTCCTCATCCTCTTATTCGCAATAAACAGGCATTTCCAATTCAAATATGTCTATGAAGAGATCTCCAAGAAGAGTGAGAAGGCCCTAAAACACGTATCCCAGTTCTCGTATCTCAACCGATTCGGTCTTGTGGGTGAGTATCTGAAGATTGAGATGAAGTCAAATATGCGGAATAAAACGATGAAAAGTCGTTGTATCTCAAGTCTCGCAGTTGTGACCGTATTCAGTTTTCTTATCACATACACGGGTTTATACAACGATACGGTATCACGAAACTACTGGTGTATGTATTGTTTTGCTATTTACAGCGCAATAACTCTCGTTAAGATCATGGGACAGGAAGGTAACTATATAGACCTACTGATGACACACAAGGAGAATATCATCACTTTGCTGGAGGCCAAATACTGGTTTTATAGTGCGGTGCTGGGCATTCCCTTCCTGATTATGATGCCGGCTCTATTCTCTGGGAAATACACCTTGCTTATGCTGTTGGCATATATGTTCACCACGGCCGGTCTGGTTCATTTTATCATCTTCCAATTGGCTGTATATAACAAACAAACATTACCTCTTCAGACCAAGCTGACTAGTAAAGGTAATATCGAAAACGGTATCCAGCTTGTTATAGAAACGGCAGCCCTGCTTTGCCCTGGTGTCATTGCAGCTGTGGGTGGGTTGTTAATCGGCATGACTTGGACTTACGTGTTCATGATCGTTCTGGGATTAGGATTTATCCTGACCCATCCCATATGGATAAGAAACATCTATAAACGTATGATGGCGCGTAGATACGAGAACTTAGAAGGCTTTCATGCAACTAGACAATAATTTTTCAGAAAGAAAATTACGAAAAAGTTTGGTAGTATCAAAAAAAGTGCGTACCTTTGCACCCGCAAAACAAACGATGCACCCGTAGCTCAGTTGGTAGAGCACCTGACTCTTAATCAGGGTGTCCAGGGTTCGAGCCCCTGCGGGTGTACAAAAGGAGGGAACGACCTCCTTTCTTTTTGAAAAACATGCGCTTGTAGCTCAGTTGGTAGAGCACCTGACTCTTAATCAGGGTGTCCAGGGTTCGACCCCCTGCAGGCGTACTAGACAAAAGGTTGCCGATATGGCTCAGTTGGTAGAGCAACGCATTCGTAATGCGTAGGTCCCCGGTTCGAGTCCGGGTATCGGCTCAGAAATAGAATCAGGAAACTTACTTTATGCGGAATTAGCACATCGGTAGTGCACGGGCTTCCCAAGCCTGGGAGGCGGGTTCGATTCCCGTATTCCGCTCTATCTTACTCTCAATCTTTCGCCTACCCTGATTTGATGTTCTGGCGACAGATGATTCATCTTATACAGACTCTTTAAACGGATACCATACGCTTGTGCGATGGAATACATCGATTCGCCCTCACGTACTTCGTGGATACGTCCTTTATATTCCTTCGGGGCTTTCTTTTGTTTCTTCTTTAACCAGATGACCTCTCCCTCCTCGAGACGATCTTTCCGATGGCGCTCATTATAGCCGGCAATCTTCCGATAGCTGATACCGACCTCCTCGCCTATAGACTTGAAAGTATCGCCCCGTCGTGCAATAAGGTAGTAGTTCTTATTGAAAATCTTAATAGGATGCAGATCCATTCCACCTACGTGTGGTTCCTTGGCACGGTCACTCATAAAGCGATCGTAGTCTTTCGCCGTATCATACTGGTAGAGCTTATACAACTGGATAATCTCAATCAGTTTCTGTGCATACTGCGGATTGGTAGCATAACCGGCGGCCTTCAGCCCTTTTGCCCACCCCTTGTAGTCGGTGGTCCCCAAAGAGAACAGCGAGCGATACCGGGCACTGCCTGCTAAGAAACGCGAATGATCGGTGTACGACTCATAAGCTGAGTTATATGCCCGGAAACATTCATTCCGCTCATCGTCATCATGATAGGTGGTACGACCAGTCCACCCCTTGCACTTGATACCAAAGTGATTGTTTCCTTTGCGGGCCAACTCACTTTTACCGGCTCCGCTCTCCAAAAGACCTTGCGCGAGGGTGATAGATGCCGGAATATGCCATTGCCGCATCTGCTCAATCGCAATATCTTTATATTGATCTATATACTGCTGATATGCCTGATTCCATCGTATCTGAGCTTGTGCGCCCAACGACAGTACCATCGCTATCATGATAAATATCTTTCTCATGTCCGTATTTTATTGTTGCAAAAGTAATGATTTCTCTCGAATTATTCGTATATTTGCAGAAAAATATCAGCAGCGATGGAATCAATAGAACTAAAATCCGTAATCATGGCATGCCACTTGGAAGAACTAACCACAGAGGAACAGCATCTCGTAGAACTTGCCATTGAAGCTACTAATCGCAGTTATGCCCCCTATTCTCGTTTTTGTGTCGGAGCAGCTGTCAGATTAGCGAACGGTGTGGAAGTGGTTGGCTGTAATCAGGAAAATGTCGCCTATCCATCGGGACTCTGTGCCGAGCGAACAGCCTTATTCTCCGCTGGTGCCCAGTACCCTGATACGCCGGTCGAGATATTGGCTATCGCTGCCAAGGGGACTGACGGAGAGTTGCAATATGAGCCCATTGCTCCATGCGGAAGTTGTCGCCAGGTGATCATCGAGGCAGAGACACGGGCCAAGCATCCCATTCGTATTCTGCTATACGGCAAAAAGTGTATCTATGTTATTGATGGCATAGAAAAGCTCATGCCGCTTACTTTTTCGGAATTCTAATAGCAACCAAGTCCACTTGCCGTTGAAAGTGAGTCGAGGTGGAAATCGTAATACAGATTCTCCTCGTCAATCACCCGGAAATGTTTCTTCCCTTCAATTTCATCATGAGGGTTCTCCCAGATAATCTTTCTAAAATGTAAGGAATCGTCTATTACCGGCGATCGGAGCAGACAATCCTGGAATAGATAGTTCAAGATGGCTTCATCACTTCCATGCTCGCCAATCATCACATCATCCTCATAACCGGTCAGGATTGAGCCTTGGCAGGAAAGGTGTATGAGAGGATAATCTGTATCTCCCTGATGGTTGGAAAAGCGAAGTGCAGCACCACGACTAGCAGAAAACGGGTAGAACTGTGCCAGAGTACAGTTGCTGATATCAACCAATCCACCGATCACCGATATACAATCTCCGCCAGTGTTTGTAATCTGACAGTGATCCAGACTGACATGCGCGTTGGTTGTTGATAAGCCACTTGCCTGACAGTTGTGTATGATACAATCCTTCATCTCCAAGCGATAGAGCGACGTATCAATGGTGGCAGGATCGCAAATGATGCCATAGGTTGGATTTCGTATTTCCGTACATCGCAGATGGTTTTCTGTTGATGAAGCATGTAAGTGTATGCCATTCCACTGACCACTAACACGATCGTATGGCAGATATGGAAACATACGATCAAGTCGATCACCCCTGAATACGCAGTTTTCTGCCTTTATCTGCCCATAAACATCTATACCAGATCCATCATGAAAGAATAATGTCGTATTTCTGACGGTTAATCTGGCGCCAGTTTCCACACGAAGATCACCATATACAACCACAGGGCGATCGGATTCTATAACTGAATCGGTTGTGATTACAGGAGAGTAGAGCTTGATGGCATCCCAAGCCCATGCCTGTAGGCATACTTTCTGCTCCACCCCACTCTCCAAGAGAAATAATAGTTCGTCCTCGATTAATACTGGTTTACGTTGAGTTGTCTCCGGTGCCGTCAATTCGACAAACACCAGCACACTATCCTTACGACGTATCTCCACATCTTGTGTCTGAGAACCATTGGAGTTGTCAAGATAGATACCATCCACATTCACTCGATAACCTGACTGATTTCCACGCCTCAAACGGACGCTTTCTATGCGGACTCCATCGTTATGAGGGTTATATACCCAGAACGAATAAGTCGATGAAGGCGTACGACTAAAGACTGTATCGAGATGTAATGTGTCTGTCGAGAAACGAAGGTGTAAGGATGAATCGGTGCTGAACGAGTCATCATCCGCACATGCCAAAAGTAGTAAAGTAACTACAAGAAAACAAAAAATCCGTTTCATCGTATTGACAAAACGGATTATCTGTCGATTTATTGTACTTTTATGCCTTGAAATAACGTTTCAACAGACCTGCGAAACCGGCACCATGACGAGCCTCGTCTTTTGCCATCTCATGAACAGTGTCGTGGATAGCGTCAAAACCAGCGGCCTTCGCGTTTTTGGCAATACGGAACTTGTCTTCACATGCACCAGCCTCTGCTGCAGCACGCTTCTCCAGATTAGTCTTGGTGTCCCATACACATTCTCCGAGTAGTTCGGCAAAACGACTTGCATGATCTGCCTCTTCGAAGGCGTAACGCTTGAAAGCCTCTGCAATCTCAGGATACCCCTCGCGATCGGCCTGACGAGCCATGGCCAGATACATTCCGACCTCACTGCATTCACCGTTGAAATGGTTACGCAGATCATCGATCATTTCCTGACTAACGCCCTCTGGCTTACCATCACCTATTTTATGAACAGTCGCATATGTCATCTCTGCATCTTCCTTGAGTTCGGAGAACTTAGAAGCAGGCGCTTTACAGATTGGGCACTTCTCAGGAGCAGCGTCGCCTTCATAGATATATCCACAAACGGCGCAAATAAACTTCTTTTTCATAATCGTATTTGTTTTTTAGTTTATTAATTGTATTTCTATATGGTCAAAACAGCTTCGTTTGCAAATATACGTAGAAAAAACAAATCCCACAAGTTTTTTGTGGGATTTCGTTTCAATTTATACTCTGTCTAACGTTTCAACATCTTGCCTTAATCTTTTACGAGTTTTATAATTTCCTCACCAGAAAGGAGTTGTTGTTCACCGGTCGACATATTCTTTAAAGTGAATTTGCCTTCAGCCATCTCGTTCTCACCTGCGAGGGCAACAAACGGAATTTGTTTGGCATTAGCATACGACATCTGTTTCTTCATCTTCGTTGAATCGGGGAAAATCTCTGTGCGGATACCCGCCTCACGAGCTTTTGCTACAATGGGCAGACAATAGGCCGTTTCTTTCTCACCGAAATTGATGAAGAGCAATTGCGTGCCGTCAGTGGCATCCTTAGGATAGCAGTCAAGAGCATTGAGCACGTCGAAGATACGATCGACACCAAAACTGATGCCTACGCCAGAAATGCCCGGCATGCCAAAGATACCAGTAAGGTTATCGTAACGACCTCCACCTGTGATTGAACCAATCTGAACATCCAGGGCCTTTACCTCGAAGATAGCACCTGTATAATAGTTAAGGCCACGAGCTAACGTGAGATCAAGTTGAATCTCATTCTTCAACCCAAGTGTTTTCAGGGTGTCAAGAATGAAACGAGTCTCTTCTACTCCCTTTAGTCCCGTCTCACTAGACGCCAAAACTTCAGCAATCACATTCAACTTCTCCTCGTTCGTCCCTTCTAATGAGATGATAGGCTGAAGTTTACTGATCTGTTCCTCGTTAAGTCCGTCTTCGCGAAGTTCGGCATTTACATTATCAAGCCCGATTTTATCGAGTTTATCGATAGCAACGGTGATATCCACAATTTTATCAGCAGCGCCAATGACTTCGGCAATACCGGTCAGAATCTTTCGGTTATTAATCTTGATCTGTACCCGGACACCAAAACGTGAGAACACCGTGTCTACAATCTGCATCAGTTCCACCTCGTTTAACAATGAGTCGGAACCGACAATGTCGCCATCAAACTGCCAGAACTCACGATAACGTCCCTTCTGGGGGCGATCCGCACGCCATACGGGCTGCATCTGATAACGTTTGAACGGCAGTTGCAACTCTTCTCGATGCATCACCACATAACGTGCAAAAGGAACGGTCAGGTCATAGCGGAGACCTTTCTCACATAGCTTGGCTGCCAAATGTAGACTGTTACGTTCTTGCAGTTCTTCGTTGGTAACCTTGCTGAGAAAATCGCCAGAATTCAGCACTTTGAAAAGCAGTTTGTCTCCTTCTTCTCCGTACTTTCCCATCAGTGTTTGCAATGTTTCCATGGCCGGTGTCTCTATCTGCTGAAAGCCATAGAGTTGATACACCTGTTTGATGGTGTCGAAGATATAGTTGCGCTTTGCCATCTCCATTGGAGAGAAGTCGCGCGTTCCTTTGGGTATACTCGGTTTCTGTGCCATTATTTTCTAACGATTGTCTGGTCGCGATCAGGGCCTATAGAAATAATTTTAATCGGCGTCTCTAACTCTTTCTCCAAGAAAGAGATATAATCGCTGAACTCTTTCGGGAACTGATCCTCAGAAGTAAACTTCGTCATATCTGTCTTCCATCCGGGGAGTTCCTTGTATACAGGTTCGATGCCTTCCTCTATATTGTAGGGGAAATAATCGATTTCAACGCCATTCTGCTTATATGCCACACAGGCCTTGATGGTGTCAAAACCGTCGAGCACGTCACTCTTCATCATGATCAACTGTGTCACACCATTTACCATGATAGAGTATTTCAGAGCAACGAGGTCTATCCAGCCGCAACGGCGCTCACGGCCAGTCACGGCTCCATACTCATGACCAAGGTCACGAATCTTTTTCCCCGTCTCATCGAATAATTCTGTAGGGAATGGTCCTGCACCTACTCGTGTGCAATAAGCTTTCATGATACCATAGACATCACCGATCTTATTAGGACCAATACCTAGACCGGTACATGCACCTGCACAGATTGTATTCGAAGAAGTAACAAAAGGATAGCTGCCGAAATCGACGTCGAGCATCGTTCCTTGTGCACCCTCGCACAGCACACTCTTGCCACTTTTCAGGATATTGTTGATCTCGTGTTCTGAGTCGACGATGGGGAACTGACGAAGATACTCGACACCTTCGAGCCATTTCTTTTCGACCTCCGTGATATCATACTCGAAGTTCAGCGATTTCAGAATAGCTTCATGACGTGCCTTAGCCTTAGCATATTTCTCTTCAAAATTCTCAATGATATCACCTACACGCAGGCCGTTACGAGAAATCTTGTCGGTATAAGTCGGACCAATACCTTTTCCTGTTGTACCCACCTTATCCTTGCCTTTCTGTGCCTCATAGGCCGCATCAAGGACACGATGCGTTGGCATGATCAAGTGAGCCTTCTTGGAGATATGCAGACGGGCATGCAGATTGTGACCGCTAGCCTCAAGCGCCTTGGCCTCTTCCATAAAGAGATCCGGAGCCAGTACAACACCATTACCGATGATATTCACCTTTCCTCCCTGAAAGATTCCTGACGGGATGGAGCGCAGTACATATTTCTGTCCCTCAAATTCCAACGTATGACCAGCGTTAGGACCGCCCTGAAAACGGGCAACCACATCGTACTTCGGGGTCAGCACGTCGACCACTTTACCTTTTCCTTCGTCGCCCCACTGCAACCCGAGCAGGACATCAACTTTTCCTTTGTTCATAACTATTATTGTTCTGTTTTAACTCTTTTCACCTTCTCCAGTTTCTTTCGTCTGGTGATTTTCGACTGACAAGTACTGCATACACCATACACATAAAGAGTGAAGCCGTCTTTTCTGAAACGGCGCAGATGCATATTATCGACAGCCTGGATGATCTCAGGCGACTTTACCTCTGTTACTTTTCCACACATGGTACATATTTGATGACAGTGACTATTATTATCATAGCATGCCTCATACTTTGTGGTTCCCTGGAAACGGTGCCGGATGACCAGACGCAGTTCCAAGAATAAATTCAATGTATTGTAAAGTGTAGCCCTACTTACTGGGAAGTTCAATTCCGACGAAAGTTTCTCATTCAACTCTTCCAGTGTGAAATGTCCATTCATGCTGTATATGGCTTTCAGTATGGTGTAACGCTCAGGTGTCTTGCGATGATTATTCATCTCAAGATAGTTATCCAGAATACGCTCCACCGCCGTCAACACACTTTCTTTCATCTGAATTCTCGAAAACCGCACAAAGGTACTACTTTTTAATCAGATAAAAGAGAGTTAATTTATAAAAAATCTAAATTGATTGTTTTAAGTGCGCTTTTTGTTAGTCGTTCGTAGACCAGTCCTAAACTTGCGAATCTTTGAAGACACGACCATGCGGCTTTTTTTACGGGAATACTATCGCCTTGCAAAGCTGCCAAAGCCTGGTCGATAAACTCATTGATACCGCGCTCATTTGGTTCTTGCCCATTCATAAATAGACGAGATAAAATGTGGAAGCCACATAATTGAAAGAGTTCCTTGCCTGATGCCATCCAAGTATATGCTTTTTCAGGTGCACAAGGCAGATACTGATACAGATTAAAGGCCGCTTGCTCTGCAATTTCCTGGGTGTCGGTCTGTTCCATCCAAATGTCTACCACCTCTGGCAGCATCTGTTCTGCTGGCATCACCATCGTAGCCAGAATCTTACACTCACGGACATTCTCCTTCCATAAAGCAATCGCCAAGTCGTAATTCTTCCCCAGCCCGTCTGCCATCTCTTTCAGTCTAGGTATCGTCGCCCCCCAATTGAGTTTATATGTCACCCCCTTGCCGCGCATAGATTTAGAGACCATCCCGTCCATCATTTGGCGGAATGATTGCTTGATTTCTTTTACCTGATTATTAACATCCATTACAATTATCAGATTAGAGTCCCATATTCCGAGCTATAGCGTAGCATCTGATGTGCATAGCTCTCTCCATAATTCAGTTGGATATCAGTAATACAACCGTTGTTGTCATATACGGGAAGCATCATCGGATTAATGAAACCTTTATATGGAGCTAAATCCAGGCGTTTATATCTTTCCAACACTTCCTCATGGAGTATAGGATCGACCTTTACAGCATATTTTTCAACCAACTGTCGGGCCGCCTCATAATCTCCTTCGCTCTTGATACGTTGAACCTCTGCTAACAAACGAGCGATAAGGGCACGTAACTCTTCATAATCTGTGATTTCAACGTATGTTTTACCTTTATGTTTGACCAACTTGACCGCATGCCCATTTTCGAGACACCAATGAGCAATGAGCGCTCGATTACGCATATGCGCTTCCTCAATATGGTTTCCTGGGTTAATACGGATGAGTTGGGTCATTAAGCCGTTCATCATGTAAGTGTAATACTGTGACTTATAGGCCTCACTATCAGGAAGAAGTCCCAACTCGATGAGTTTTTTATCGGCAATATAATAAAGTCCAAAGAGATCAGCGCGTGCTTCCTCAATGGTGTTCCCATAGGCCTTCAGCGCATCTGGGTCAACCCCGGCAAGCAACTGTCCACTTCCATGACCAAGGCATTCGTGCAGATCAGTATGCAAATCATCGCAGATGTCACCATACTTATCAATCAACTGGAGAGTATCTTTATCGATAACAAACTCCTCTTTAAAACCGTTACCGCGCGATGCCTTGTTGTAAGCCTCCGTTATATTACTGATCGTAATGCTTTTGCTTCCATATTCGGCCCTGATCCAATCGGCATTTGGCAGATTGATGCCAATGGCCGTAGAAGGATATTCGTCGCCTCCCAACATTGCTGCGCATATCACGTTGGCAGAAACGCCCTTAACTACCGGCTTACGAAAACGCGGGTCAACAGGAGAATGGTCTTCAAACCACTGTGCATGGCGACTGATAGTCTGTGTACGCTGCGTGGCTTCTTCGTCAATATATTCCACCAATCCTTCCCAAGAGCCTTTCAGACCTAACGGATCATCATAAACCTCGATGAAACCGTTGATAAAATCAACGACGGAATCGTGCTCTTTTAGCCATTCAATGCAATATTCATTGAATATGCTAAGATCTCCTGATTCATAGTATTTTATAAGCAAAGAAATTACCTTTTTCTGTTGGTTGTTCTCTGCTACATCCCGTGCTTTCCCCAACCAATATATGATATGCTGAATAGCATTGGCATATTTACCACTAGCGCACCATACCTGTTCCTGCAATATGCCATTTTCTTTCACCAAAGTGGAATTAAGACCATAAGAAATAGGTGCATTAGTATCAGCATGCTGTATCTTCATATCAGCATAGAACTGCTCTGCTTCTTCTTGAGTAACCCCATCATAAAAATGACATGCCGATGTTAATAGTAAATCTTCGCCATCTGCCTTATTGACTCGTTTTGGCAACACTGAATCGTCAAAAATAACAGGAAAGAGCTCATCACACAGGTTGGCAACTGTCTCCCCTTCTTTCAAAGGCAGTTTTCTCGAATCAACTTTCACTAATGCAGCACGTAGAAACTCTGGAGAAAAACCAGGCTTAAATTTCTCACAGCCATAATGATGATGAATTCCGCTTGAGAACCAAATCCGTTTCAAGTAGACTTCCAACGCCTTGAATTCTTCAGATTCATGCGAAGTTGTTTTATCAACATAGATAACCTCCAACATCTTTCTGATGCGGAGGTTATATTTTCCAAACTGATCAAATGTTATATCTCGTCCGGACAGGGCCGCCTTGGCTAGATAATATACTAACTCCTTCTGCTGGAGCGTTAACTTCTCAAACCCGTTCAAACGATATCTTAGCAGTTGCAAATCCGCAAACCGCTCATCACGATATTCAAAATCCACTAAATCCTCTCCTCCTTATGCTTTAGTTTTGCGAGGCCGTTTTGCCTTCATCGCAGGATGCTGCTTCAGATGCTGAAGGCGATATTCACGGGGAGTAATGCCAACAACCCGGTAAAACGATGCATAGAAAGACTGGCGGTTAGCAAAACCAACCATATCACTCACCTGCTCCATACGAAGATCTTGATAGCGTTTGTCAACAAGAATACTCATGGCCTCGTCAATACGATACTTGTTCACAAACGATGTGTAATTCATATGGAAACGAACATTGACAACTGCAGAGATGTAACGAGTGTTTGTACCCAAGTCTTCCGCAAGTTTTTTTGCAGAATAGTCCTTGTCACGGTACTTTTTCTGCATCACGATGATGTTCAGGATTTTCTCCTGCATCTCATCCATCATCTTGGGGCTGACTAGACTCCTATAGGCAGCCTCTTTTTCTTTCTTCTCAGTAATGTTATACTTTCCCATACTCCTACCGGTTATGATGATTAAGAATCATTTATTGCGCAAATATACACAAAAAAAACAAATAAGCAACTATTTTTTCCGTTTTTTTTCAAAAAAACGACTATCTTTGTAGAAAATTTCAATTTTATGGACATCTATGAGCTCCTGAAACGGTATTTTGGTTATGATTCTTTTAGACAAAACCAAGAGGTGATCATCAAACATGTCATACAAGGCGGTGATGCCCTTGTTCTAATGCCGACAGGTGGAGGAAAAAGCCTCTGTTACCAGATTCCTGCATTGGCTCTTACTGGAACAGCTATCGTGATCTCGCCGTTGATCAGTTTAATGAAAGATCAGGTGGAAGCCCTGCGTGCGAACGGGATTGAAGCAGAAGCATTGAACAGTGTGAACGATTTGACTGCGGACACCTTAATCCGTCGCCGATGCGCTGCTGGTGAAATTAAGATTCTATATATCTCTCCAGAAAAGGTGTTGTCAGAGATTGATAGACTGCTCCGTTATATCAAGATCTCACTCTTCGCCATTGACGAGGCACATTGTATCAGTCAGTGGGGACATGATTTCCGTCCGGAATACGCACAGCTGGGACAACTCCGGGATAAATTTCCCGACACGCCGGTCCTGGCTCTAACTGCAACAGCAGATAAGATAACACGACATGACATTATACAACAGCTTCGACTCAAAGACGCCCATGAATTTGTGTCAAGTTTTGATCGTCCCAATCTTACGCTCACGGTCAAACGTGGGTACAAAGCGGCAGAGAAGATGCACTTTATCCTCAACTTCATTAAAGCACGTCCAATAGATGCTGGTATCATTTATTGTCTTAGTAGAAAAACGACGGAAAAAGTTGCCGCCGACTTAAGAAAAAAAGGCATTAACGCTGCCCCCTACCACGCTGGACTCTCTCCGTCAGAAAGGAGTCAGACGCAAGAATTGTTTAAGAACGACCGATTATCAGTAGTTTGTGCGACGATTGCCTTTGGTATGGGGATTGACAAAAGCAATGTCAGATGGGTGATTCACTACAATATGCCAAAGAGTATTGAGAGTTTTTACCAGGAAATCGGAAGAGCAGGCAGAGACGGTGCACCAGCCGATACGGTGTTGTTCTATTCCTTGGCTGATATCATCCAACTGACGGAATTCGCCAAACAGAGTGGACAGCAAGATATTAACATGGACAAACTCCGGCGGATGCGGGAATATGCAGAGTCAACCGTCTGTCGTAGACGGATTCTACTCAATTATTTTGGCGAACAGACCGACCATGATTGTGGCGCCTGCGATGTCTGTGATAATCCACCGCAACGGTTCGACGGAACGCGCTATGTACAGATGGCGCTGAGTGCTATCAAACGTACAGAGGAAAATATCCGTATCGCAACTGTTATTGAGATCCTGAAAGGCATGCATTCGCCCACTATTGTCCGACATGGATTTGACCGCCTTAAGACTTTTGGGGTTGGAAGAGAAATAACGACAAATGATTGGCAAGATTATCTGTTACAGATGATGCAGATGGGCTATATTGAGATAGCTTATAATGACAAGAACAAAGTTAAGATAACAGAGATGGGTGATGATGTCCTATATGGACGAAAGACAGTACAACTCTGTGTCGTAGACCATCATGTAAACGAATCACAGAATAGACCAAAACTAAAACTGGAGATACCAACTATCACCATTCCTGGTCTACCTTCGACAACAGGAGTCGAGGATGCAAAATTATTTGAAGCCTTGCGTGTCTTGCGTATGACATGTGCTAATGAGGAAGGCTTTCCACCGTATATTGTTTTTAGCGATAAGGTCCTCCATACTTTGGCTACAATCAAGCCAACCACATTAGAGCAGTTCGGCAACGTTTCCGGAATAGGAGATTATAAAAAGCAAAAGTATGGAGCACGCTTTGTCGCACTTATTAACAGGTTCGTATAAAGTCATACCTAAACTACAATTATTTTAAGAAAAAGGGAAAAAGAAACAAAAAAAAGGCCATAAAATGTCACTTTTTGCTAAAAACATGCACAGAAAGTCTTTTTAGTGCAACTTTTTTTGTATCTTTGCAAGGTAAAATCATCCAAGATGGCAAAGAAAAAAATACTATTCATCAACCAGGAGATATCTCCTTATGTTCCAGACAACTCATTGTCGCTCATGGGCAAGGATCTGCCACAGGCTATGCAAGAACTCAATCATGAGATTCGTACATTTATGCCCAAATGGGGGACGATCAATGAACGTCGCGGACAGTTGCACGAAGTTATCCGCCTATCAGGAATGAACCTGATTATTAATGATACAGACCACCCGTTGATTATCAAAGTGGCATCAATACAATCCGCCAGGGTTCAAGTCTATTTCATAGACAATGACGATTATTTCGGAAAACGTCTGATGGAAAAAGACGAACAAGGAGAAGATTATCCTGATAATGGTGAACGAGCTATTTTTTTCGCTCGTGGTGTACTGGAGACAGTAAAAAAACTGCGTTGGGTACCAGATATCATACACTGCCAAGGATGGATGAGCGCTGTCGTACCTCTTTACGTAAAGACAGCCTACCATGACGAGCCTTCTTTCGCTAAGACAAAGGTTGTCACTTCTCTGTTTTCCAAGAGCTTAGAAAAAGATCTTGGAACAAACTTCAAGAAATGTCTTGAATTCCGTGAAGCCAAGGCAGAACTATTAAAGGGATATAACGACAACTTTGATATCAACGAATTAGTGAAGTTGGCTATTGATTATAGTGATGGTGTCGTTCAGGCAGATGAAGTTGTCAACAAGAAATTGCTTGATTACGCAAAAGGTAGAAATATACCTGTACTTGGTTACCACAGAGATTTTGCAGATGAATACGAGAAATTCTATGCGCAACTCTTCCCTGAGGAGGAGCAGACCGTAGAAGAAGATTAAACATTATAACACATGAAACTAAGATTGTTTACAGCGATTGCATTTACCGCAATGGCGATAATTTCTTGTAATGAAGACACAGAAACTATCGGCTCCTCGTTAACTGGTCATACAGACCAACTGGACATGTCGACGGGAGTCTTCCACGCTATATCCAGATCCATATTTGCCGATTCAGTATATGCGCATAGTTCTACCAGTTATATCGGAAAGATCAAAGATCCTGAGACTGGAGCATACGTGAAGAGTGAGTTTATGACCCAGTTTAATATGCTGGAGAATTATCGGATGCCTGAAAAGAGTAAGATTCTTGGAAGTTATGCGAATGGTGTTGCAGCCGACTCATGTGAAATAATACTCTATTTTAACAAGTCGGAGAGTTATGGAGATTCACTCGCACCGGTAAAATTAGACATCTATGAGCTAAATGAACCCATGAGCGATATGAGGCGGTATTACAGTAACTTCGATCCTAAAAGCGAAGGCTACGTGAAAACTAGCGACGTCATAAAAAGTCATGTGTTCACGATGGCGAATCTTACATATAAGGATAGTATTCGAAATCTTTCCGGCTATACAGACTGCGCTCGAATCTGTTTGAATGATAGTTATACAGGCAAAAATGGGATAACATATAACAACTATGGTACTCATATTATGCGGAATTTCTATGAGCACCCGGAGTATTTTAAAAATTCGTATACTTTTATCCACAATGTCTGTCCTGGTTTCTTCTTTGAGGTGAATGACGGACTTGGTGTTATGGCGAAGCTGGCAGAGATAAGCATGAATGTCTATTACCACTACCAAGGTGATACCACCGTCTATTATGGCGTTATGAATATGTCAGCGACACCAGAGGTCTTGCAGACTACCAAGATCACTAATGATCAGAAGGCATTGGCCAGGCTTGTAGCTGACGAAAGTTGTACATACCTCAAGACACCGGCTGGTATCTTTACCGAAGTAACTCTGCCTGTTGAAGATATTTCTCAAAGCCATGTTGGTGATTCGCTTCTGTCTGCTAGTCTTTCATTCCAGCGTCAGAATAGTAAATTCCAAGATAGTGATTATCTGTTACAAACACCTAAGACCATTCTGATGGTTCAGAAAGACAGTCTACATTCATTCTTTGAGCAAGAGAAGTTATATGACCAGATATGTTCGTATTCCGCTACGCTTACGAACAACGCATACACATTCTCAAACATTGGTAATCTCATCACCCATATGCAACAACTTAGAATCAAAGGTGTGAATGAAGACCCTAATTGGTTGGTAAAACACCCCGACTGGAATAAAGTTGTATTAGTCCCCATTTCCACCACTTCCACAAAAGATAGTTATGGAAATAATACGGTATCAGCTATAGGCAACAATATGGGACTTTCAAGCACCCAGTTGGTAGGTGGCCCCAACTCTCCAATTCAGATTAATGTCATTTATGCGAAATTTAAGAAGTAGAATGTGATGGCTGACGGATATTTGGAGAAACACCATGAAGATTATGAAATAAGAAAAGAAGCATGGCTTCGGAAAAAGAAACATCTTCCGAAGGTGAATGCTAAGAATAAATTAGAGCGCCCCGATGATGAGGCGCTCTAATTTATTTTGGTCTACATACTAGATACTTCTATCCGATGACCTTAAACTTTGCGAACTTTAACAGCAATTTCTTGGTTCCCGTGTTACGGAACTGTACAGTTGCCTTTGTGTTTTCTCCAGTCCCTTCTATGCTAATGACTGTTCCAACACCAAAACGCTGATGTTCTATTGTGCACCCCTCATGAAGGTTACTTGTTCCAGTATATGATGTCATTGATCGGGGTGCCACCGCTTGATGAATACGTTTGAAGTTCGGCCCAAAAGGATCAACAGGTCGTTCTGGTTTTCTTGGCGCCACAGCTCTTGGTTTTGGATCCGCCCGGAACTGTGTGGCAACAGGACGAGGGTTCTGCATCCATTCCGGTCTCTCACTCTCGAAGCCACGATGCTTACCTGCATAGCTGTTTCCTGTACCGTATGCCCCTCCGTCATAGCGGTTATAAGGACGTATATTATTAAAGATAGATTCTTCCCCACCCACTTCTGATTGCACATCTAACATCTCCGGATCAATATCACGGATAAATCGCGAGGGAGTGTCGTATTCTATCCGTCCATACCTGAAACGGTTCTGTGCACATGTCAGAATACAATGTTTTTCGGCACGCGTGATTGCCACATAGAGTAACCTACGTTCTTCCTCTAATTCACGCATGGAATTTGTGCACATCGGTGAAGGGAAAACGTTTTCCTCCAGTCCGACAATAAACACAGTAGGAAATTCCAGTCCCTTTGCCGAGTGAATTGTCATCAGTGTTACTTTATCATTCGTCTCGCCATTATCACTATCAAGATCCGTTAACAGAGCCACCTCCTGTAAGAAATCTGGCAAATAGACATGATCCCCCATATCTTCCTCGCGTCGACTCTCCACAAAGTCCTGCATACCGCCCAAAAACTCTTCGAGATTCTCTTGTCTTGACATATCCTCTGGATTACGTCCCGAATAGATATCCTTACTTATACCCGACTGCATGATAATATCATGCCCGAGACAATAGGCATCTTCTACATTTAGTTTTTCGATCCAACCATCAACCAGATTCTTGAAAGTTGTCAGTTTTGTCATGGTACTTTTACTTACTTCCATCGGGAAAAGAATAGGTTCCTTAATTACCTGCCAAAGACTTACACCGTATTTCTGAGCCGTTTGAACAATCTTGCCCACTGTCGTATCACCGATACCACGAGCCGGATAGTTAATGATACGTTTGAAAGCTTCCTCATCATCAGGATTAGCAACCAGACGAAAATAAGCAATGACGTCCTTGATCTCCTTACGCTGATAGAAACTCAATCCTCCGTATATACGATATGGAATATTATCCTTACGCATCTGTTCTTCGAATGATCGACTTTGCGAGTTTGTGCGGTACAGTATGGCAAAATCGCTCCAGTTGCATTGGTCCTGTCGTCGTATACGTTTGATATCCTGCGTCACTATCATAGCCTCTTCTTTGTCAGAATAAGCAGGTTTCAGTTGGAGTCGTTCACCTTGTTCATTCTTCGAGAAAACATTCTTCGGTATTTGCTGTTCATTACGACGTATCAATGAATTTGCCGCCTGCACAATCAACTGTGTTGAACGGTAGTTCTGTTCCAGTTTGAAGAGTCTAGCATGATCATACTGACTTTGGAAATTCAGAATATTATTGATATTTGCACCCCGGAAAGAATAGATGCTCTGCGCATCATCACCAACTACACACACTTTCTGGCGTTCCTTGGTCAACTGATAGACTATAGACTGTTGAGTGAAATTAGTATCTTGATACTCGTCGACAAGCACAAAATGAAATTTATCTACGTATTTCCTACGAATACTCTCATGATTCTTGAATAATACGAATGTTTGGACGAGCAAATCATCAAAGTCCATCGCATTTGCTTGACGACACCTTTCCGCGTACCTTTTATAAATAGCACTCACCAGAGGACGTTTCTGTGTCGCATCGTCTTTCGCCCACGTGCTCTCGGCATATGCAAGTGGCAAAAGAAGATGATTCTTGGCCATAGATATTCTATCGGCCACAGATGATGGTTTGTATACTTTATCGTCAAGTTGCATCTCCTTTATTATCGTCTTAACCAACGAACGAGCATCTGCTTGGTCATATATCGTGAAGTTCGTATTATAACCGATATGCTCTGCTTCTGCTCTTAGAATTCGGGCAAAGACACTATGGAAAGTCCCCATGTTCAAATATCTTGCCTGTTCCTCTCCAACTAGTCGCCCTATTCGTTCCTTCATCTCCCTTGCCGCTTTATTCGTAAATGTCAGTGCCAGAATATTCCAAGGCTTCATTCCTTGCTCCAGAAGCCATGCAATCTTATAGGTCAAAACACGTGTTTTACCCGAGCCTGCCCCCGCTATTACCAATGATGCTCCATCACAATATAATACGGCATCGCGTTGACTATCATTTAGTTGTTTTAGTATGTCGTTGTTCATGTTGTCATGCTATGTTTAGTGTGCAAAGATAATCAAAAATTGTTGAAATAAGATTCCTTTTTCATAAAAAACGCACACAGACAGTTACTGTCTCCATGCTTACGTTTAATAAAACAAAAAAATAATAAGATAATTTTGTCATTTAAAAAAGAAAAACTAACTTTGCCCCATCAACATTTATTATTATAAACCCTAACTAACAAGTAAAATGAAAAAAGTAATGATGATGATTGCCATGCTGGCGCTTCCTTTCGCTATGCAGGCACAAACAAAGTTCCATGACGTAGAGGCCAATGGTGCAAAAGGTCCCGTCAAGTCGATTAGTACAAGTATGATGGGTATGACACGCACCATCGAGTTCACTGAAGACGGTCAAATGAAATCCTCTGAGATTTCCAACGTGGTGTATGATGAGAATGGTTATCTTCAGTCTGCCACGATGAGCATGCAAGGACAGTCCACAGACGTGAAGTACACATGGGAAGACGGTCGTGTAAAGAGCCAGACTATTAACATGATGGGACAGGACATCAAGACAACATCTAACTACGACGAAAATGGTGTTGTTACATCCGAAACAATTGATATGGGTGGTCAGAAAATGGAATCTCCGTATACTGACTATGAATTTGATGACCATGGGAACTGGATCAGCAGAAAGGCAAGCATGATGGGCCAGGAGATGGTAACCACACGTACTATCACATATTATCAATAACTGTATAGATAGTATTTTCATCTCATAAGAACGGAGATCCTAAATTCCATAGGTTCTCCGTTCTATTTGTATAAATATACTCTTTGAATACGGCCTGCTATGATAATATGAAAAGGCCATGGTTTTTAACAAATAACGGCAGTCTGATGTTTGGTGGTTTCGCAAAAACTTTGTACCTTTGCAAACGACTAAAAAAAGAAATCTCAAATCAACCCAATACATAATATGAAGAAAGAACTGAAGAAGGTACTTGTCCTCGGCTCAGGCGCCTTGAAAATCGGACAAGCAGGAGAATTTGACTACTCCGGTTCACAGGCACTGAAAGCACTCCGCGAAGAGGGGATTTCGTCTGTGCTCGTAAACCCCAATATCGCTACTATCCAAACAAGTGAAGGTATTGCTGATAAGGTATACTTCCAACCGGTAAATACCCATTTTGTAACTGAGATTATCAAAAAAGAACGTCCCGATGGTATTCTATTGGCATTCGGAGGCCAGACTGCCTTAAACTGTGGTACAGAACTCTATTTAAATGGCACACTTAAGGAGTACGGAGTTGAAGTTTTAGGTACAAGCGTCGAGGCCATCATGAATACTGAGGACCGCGACCTTTTTGTTAAAAAGCTGGCAGAAGTTAATCTGAAAGTACCTGTATCACATGCTGTAGAGTCGATGGAAGATGCCTTGAAGGCAGCTCACGAGATTGGTTTTCCGATCATGATTCGTTCTGCCTACGCGCTCGGCGGTCTTGGTTCGGGTATCTGTCCCGACGAGAAAAGGTTTATTGAACTGGCTGAGTCGGCCTTCACTTTCGCTCCCCAGATTTTGGTTGAGGAATCACTGAAGGGATGGAAAGAAATCGAGTTCGAGTGTATTCGTGATGCAAACGACCGTTGTTTCACTGTTGCCTCGATGGAGAACTTTGATCCCTTAGGCATTCACACGGGCGAATCAATTGTTGTAGCGCCGACATGTTCTTTAAAAGAAGAGCAGGTGAAGATGTTACAAGAAATTACCATTAAGTGTGTAAAACACCTTGGTATTGTTGGTGAATGTAATATTCAGTTCGCATTCAATGCAGAGACTAACGACTACCGTATCATTGAGATTAATGCTCGTCTGTCACGTTCTTCCGCTTTGGCTTCAAAGGCAACAGGCTATCCCCTCGCCTTTGTTGCTGCCAAGATAGCGCTCGGATATACACTTGACCAGATTGGTGAAATGGGTACGACCTCAAGTGCCTACGTTGCTCCGAGTCTTGATTATATGATTTGCAAGATTCCGCGTTGGGACCTTACTAAATTTGCCGGTGTAAGTCGTCAGATTGGTTCTTCGATGAAATCTGTCGGTGAAATCATGTCTATTGGACGTTCATTTGAGGAAATGATACAGAAAGGTCTCCGCATGATTGGACAAGGCATGCACGGCTTTGTCGGCAACGATCATACGAAGTTTGATAAACTTGAGGAGGAGTTGGCAAATCCAACTGATCTTCGTATCTTTGCTATCGCTCAGGCTCTTGAAGAAGGTTATGCTATAGAACGTATTGAAGAGCTCACAAAGATTGACGTCTGGTTCCTGGAGCGCCTGAAACATATCGTAGATTTAAAACAGGAACTTCAGAAATATAATAAACTTGAAGAGTTGCCTGATGAGTTGTTGCTAGAGGTAAAACGCTGTGGATTTAGCGATTTCCAGATTGCTCGTTTTGTTCTAAAATCAAAAGCAACAAATATGGAGAAGGAGAATCTGGAGGTACGTAAGTATCGTAAACAACGTGGTATTGTACCAAGTGTGAAGCGTATACCGACTGTTGCATCTGAGCACCCAGAGCTGACCAATTATCTCTATTTCACCTACACGCATATCCCTGCTTTCGGTAATCCCGAAGGTGAAAAATATGTTGCAGCACACGATATAAACTATTATTCTCATGAAAAGTCAGTAGTCGTGCTTGGATCGGGAGCCTATCGCATCGGTTCTTCCGTTGAGTTTGATTGGTGCTCGGTGAATGCCATCAATACCGCCCGTAAATTAGGTTATAAGTCAATAATGATCAACTATAACCCAGAGACCGTCTCAACCGACTACGACATGTGTGACCGTTTATATTTTGACGAACTGTCATTGGAGCGTGTACTTGATGTCATCGATTTGGAAACGCCTCGTGGCGTGATTGTCTCTGTTGGTGGACAAATACCCAATAACCTCGCCATGAAGTTACATCGTCAGGGTGTACCCGTATTAGGAACATCACCTGTAAATATCGATCGTGCAGAGAATCGTGATAAGTTCTCGGCTATGCTCGACAAATTGGGAATTGACCAGCCTGCATGGCAGGCCCTAACATCCTTCGACGACGTAAAAGGTTTTGTGGCTAAAGTAGGATATCCCGTATTAGTCCGTCCTTCTTATGTTCTCTCAGGTGCTGCGATGAACGTTTGTTACGACGAGGAAGAGTTACATCGATTCCTTAACATGGCCACGGAAGTTTCAAAGGAGTTCCCTGTGGTAGTTTCTAAGTTTATGACAGAGACTAAGGAGATAGAGTTCGATGCTGTTGCTGATAAAGGTGAGGTGATTGAATATGCCATCTCAGAACATGTTGAATATGCAGGTGTGCACTCTGGAGATGCTACAATGGTCTTCCCTGCTCAAAACATCTACTTCTCAACCATTCGACAGATTAAGAAGATTGCACGTAAGATAGCTGCCGAACTGAACATCAGCGGCCCGTTCAATATTCAGTTCTTGGCGAAGAATCGCGAAGTAAAGGTTATCGAATGTAATCTCCGCGCTTCTCGCTCGTTCCCGTTTGTATCGAAGATTCTTAAACGGAACTTTATTGAGACTGCCACAAAAATCATGCTTGATGCACCCTATCAGAAACCAGATAAGAGTGAGTTCGATATCGATAGAATCGGTGTAAAAGCATCGCAGTTCTCTTTCGCCCGTCTTCAAAATGCAGACCCGGTATTAGGTGTTGATATGAGTTCAACAGGTGAGGTTGGCTGCTTAGGAGATGACTTGAACGAGGCTCTTTTAAATAGCTTGATTGCAACAGGTTATAGTATTCCAAAGGAAGCTGTTCTTATATCTTCTGGTGGAGCAAAAGGAAAAGTCTCCCTGCTTGAGCCAGCTCAGCAATTAGCCAAGAAAGGTTATACAATATATGCGACTGCAGGAACAGCTAAGTTCTTTAACGACAATGGTGTGAAGGCCATAGCTGTGGCATGGCCCGACGAGGATGGCAACAATAACGTGATGGATCTTATCAGTCAGCACAAGGTTGGTCTTGTTATCAATGTCCCCAAAAACCATACTAGTCGCGAACTGACCAATGGTTATAAGATTCGTCGTGGCGCTATTGACCACAACATCCCCCTGATGACCAACGTTCGTTTGGCCAAAGCTTTCATCGAAGCTTTCACAGCCATGAACCTTGAGGATGTAAAGATAAAATCTTGGCAGGAGTATAACAATTAATATGCTCGACGAGTATAAAACGATCAAAAGCGAGGGCGAGGGCTACTACACTGATAAGCGTAGCAAGTTTCTCGCCTTCGCTCATCATGTTTCAACTGTCGATGAAATCAAGGAAATACTGGCGGGATATCGAAAAAAGTATTATGATGCCCGTCATGTGTGTTATGCATATATGCTTGGTCCTGAACGCACAGATTTCCGCGCAAACGATGATGGAGAACCTTCTTCGACTGCAGGTAAGCCTATTCTAGGACAGATTAACAGTCATGAACTTACTGACATTCTTGTTGTAGTAGTACGTTACTATGGCGGTGTAAACCTTGGCACAAGCGGGCTCATTGTTGCCTATCGAGAGGCGGCCTCCGACGCTATAGCCCACTCTGAGATCGTGACCCGTTTGGTCGAAGAGGTAATTACATATTCTTTTGCCTACCCATTAATGAACGAAGTAATGCGTATCGTTAAAGAGATGCAACCACGCATTATCTCGCAAACCTATGATAATACCTGTGAAATTAGACTTAGCATCCGTAAAAGTGAGGCAGAACAACTACAAAATAGACTGAATAAACTTTCTTTCGAATAATTTTGGTGGATTCAGATATTTGTAGTACCTTTGCATTCGCATTTGGAGAGTTGGCAGAGTGATCGATCGCGCTGGACTCGAAATCCGGTATACCCCTTTCGGGTATCGGGGGTTTGAATCCCTCACTCTCCGCATAAAAAAAGAAGGGAACCCGTGCGGTTCCCTTCTTCCATATTATAATTAGCTGAGTTTATGAATGACTAAGCCAGAACGAAGTTTCGGCTCAAACCATGTAGCCTTCGGCGGCATAATCTTTCCACTGTCGGCAATATCCATAATCTGTTGCATAGAGACAGGATAAAGTGCCAAAGCTGCACGCATCTCACCAGAATCTACACGACGTTTCAATTCTCCAAGACCACGCAGACCTCCCACAAAATCAATACGCTGAGATGAGCGCAAATCGCCAATGTTCAGAATCTCATCAAGAATCAATCGACTGGAAATGTCCACATCGAGAACTCCAATGGGGTCATTGTTGTCATATGTTCCTTCCTTTGCTTTCAGACTATACCAATGTTGGTCAAGATAAAGCGAGAACTCGTGCAACTGCTGAGGTTTATAAATCTCGATGCCCTTATCCTCAACCTCGAAGTTAACCTGCAGTGATGCGAGGAACTCTTCTGACGAAAGACCATTGAGGTCCTTCACAACCCGGTTGTAATCGAGAATAGTAAGTTGAGAAGCCTGGAAGCATACTGCCATGAAAAAATTATATTCTTCGGTTCCTTTATGATTGGCATTCTGTTTCTGTTTCTCTGCGCCAACAAGAGCAGCAGCAGCACTACGATGGTGTCCATCTGCGATATACAGAGAAGGCATTTTTGCGAACTCTTCGGTAATAATCTGAATATCCTTATCATCAGAGACAATCCAGAACTGATGACGGAAACCGTCGATGGGCGCAATGAAGTCGTACTCGGGCTCGGTAGCGGCATAGCGCATGATCAGATCATCGAGTACCTTGTTGTCGGGATAAGCGAAGAACACCGGTTCGATGTTGGCATTGTTCACACGCACATGCTTCATGCGGTCCTCCTCCTTGTCGCGGCGTGTCAGCTCGTGCTTCTTGATACGGCCGGCCATATAGTCATCGGTATGGGCGCATACCACAAGACCGTACTGCGTCTTGCCGTTCATGGTCTGGGCATATATATAATAATGTTCGTCAGCGTCCTGCACCAGCCAACCCTTGTCTTGGAACTTCTGGAAGTTCTCGGCGGCCTTCTCATAGACACGGGGATCATACTCTGAAGTGCCTACAGGGAAGTCGATTTCAGGCTTGATGATGTGATACAGACTCATCTCGTTGTCGCCGGCCTCTGCGCGTGCCTCTTCGGAATTAAGGACGTCGTAGGGGCGGCTTTCCACTTTCTCCACCAGTTCCTTGGGTGGACGGATACCTTTGAAAGGTTTGATAATTGCCATATTCTAATATTTATAATGAAGTTACTGATAGATAGGACTGCAAAATTACTCAAAAGTTCCGAATTCTCAAAATCTTCGGAATATTATTTGCCCACTTCACAAATAAATGGTATCTTTGCGGGAGATAAAACTATAAATATGACCCAAAAACATTTTGTATGAAGAAAACTCTACTATTACTGTGTGGCCTGGTGATGTGTTCGTATGCACAGGCCGCTGATTTCGAGACGGCCAAAGATGCCGTGAAGAACATGGGCGTGGGCTGGAATCTTGGCAACACCCTTGATGCAAATGACGCTTCGAAGACCTGGACGACCACGGCTGAGCATGAGACCTGCTGGGGACAGCCCGTTACAAAGCCTGAGCTCCTGAAGATGATGAAAGAGGCAGGATTCAGTGCCATCCGTGTGCCCGTGACCTGGTATCAGGAGATGGATAGCAACGGCAAGGTGAACGCCGCATGGATGAATCGCGTCAAAGAGGTGGTAGACTATGTGATCGACCAGGGCATGTACTGCATCCTCAATGTACATCACGATACAGGTGCGGACAGCAACACCTACAAGTCGTGGCTGAAGGCATCAGGCAACAACTACAACACGAACAAGGCAAAATACGAAGGTCTGTGGAAACAGATTGCCGAGACATTCAAGGACTATGACCAGAAGCTGCTCTTCGAGGCATTCAACGAGATGCTTGACGAGAAGAACACCTGGAACGAGCCTGTTGACAAGACGGATGGCTATAAGGCCATCAACGACTATGCCAAGAGTTTCGTGACCATCGTCCGTGCTACTGGTGGCAATAACAAGGATCGCAATCTGGTCGTGAACACCTACTCTGCCAGCAGCACCGGTGACGCCATGAAACAACTGGAGCTGCCAGAAGAAACAGGGCATATCATCTTCCAGTTGCACAGCTATCCTAACTGGACGAGTGAGAGCAATGCGAAGAATGAGATCGACAACCTGCTCAATAATATCAAGAAGAATCTGCTGAACAGGGCTCCTGTGATCATCGGAGAATATGCGACATTCACCACATGGCCTTCGAATATCGACTATTACAATACGGATCGTAAGGTGGCTCTCTATGCCATGGACTATCTCGTCAAGAAGGCCAAGGAGAATGGTGTCGGGACCTTCTACTGGATGGGACTCTCAGATGGCACCTACCGCACCCTACCCGCTTTCCATCAAGCTGATCTCGCCCAGACCCTCATCAAGGCCTACTATGGCAGTACCGACGGTTATAAGTATCCCACGCCTGATGACTATCAGACGGTATATACCATCAACTATAACAGTCAGTGGGGAGAGCTGTTTCTCTATGGCGGATGGAACAATACCACCTCGTTCAAACTGAGCGACTACAAGAGTATTCGCGTGGAATTAGACAACGACTATTCTGACAAGCTACAGATCAAGGTGTATGGTGACATCATTGGCAAAAACGACGACGGTAGCGCCAAGCACAATGAACAGTACATTGCTCTGCAGGCTGGTTCCGCCACCTCGACACTCGACTTCGACGCCACCAAACTGGGATCAAGCGTCTATCGCATCACACTCCAGGCGCTTGAAGGAACAGCCCTGACAGCCAAATTGAATGATGTGAAACTGATTAAGACGGATGATACGGAGGTTTCCGGATCAGTAACCGTAGGTTGGGGATGTACCGTCAGCTCAGAGTCTACCCCTAAGACCACCGCCATCCAAGGCATCCGGTTCCAAAAGGCCGAGGCCGACGATGCCATCTACAACCTCCATGGCCAGCGTGTCTCGAATCCTCGGAAAGGAATATATATCCAAAACGGACGAAAGGTCGTGATGAAATAAAAAAAAGCCTCCCGGTTTGGGAGGCTTCTTTATTTAGGAGTGTTTTTACTTGTTCACCTGGAACTTCGTATCGCCATCCTTGAAGAAGGCATTGATCTGCTTGGCGGCAGCGATACCGGCATTGATGTTTGCCTCGGCTGTCTGAGCACCCATCTTCTTCGGGGTTGAGAAATAACGCCCCTCGAACTTCGCGAACTCGTCGTTGGCATCGGGCATGATGTCGGTAACGAACTTCAGATCCTCGCGCTCGGCCATCAGTTTGATCAGCTCGGGCTCGTTGATCACTTCCTTACGGGCTGTGTTCACAAGGATACCACCCTTCTTCATCTTACCCACCAGAGCGTAGTTGATGCTCTGCTTGGTCTCAGGGGTAGCGGGGATATGCAGTGAGACAACATCACAGGTCTCGAAGAGAGCGTCCTGATTAGCAACGGCGTGAACACCGGCCTTCTCGATCACCTCTGCAGGACAGAAAGCATCGAAGGCATAGACATCCATACCGAAGCCCTTGGCGATGCGGGCTACATTGCGGCCTACATTTCCGAAAGCAAGGATACCGAGTTTCTTGCCCAGCAGCTCTGAACCGCTCTTACCGTTGTAGAATCCACGAACGGCCATCACGAGCAGACCGAACACGAGCTCGGCTACGGCATTGGCATTCTGACCCGGCGTGTTCTCGGCAACCACATTGTGGGCCGTGGCGGCAGCGAGGTCGATGTTATCGTAACCAGCACCGGCACGAACCACGATCTTCAGCTGCTTGGCGGCGTCGAGTACCTCGGCGTCGACCTTGTCAGAACGGATAATCAGCGCGTCGGCATCCTTAACGGCGTCGAGCAACTGAGCCTTCTCTGTATATTTCTCGAGCAGCGCCAACTCATGGCCGGCTGCCTCTACTTCTGCCTTGATCCCATTGACAGCGGCTGCTGCGAATGGTTTCTCTGTTGCAACTAATACTTTCATAACTGTAAACTGTCAACAATTAATGATTGGCCTCGAACTCCTTCATGCAGGCAACAAGCGCATTGCATCCCTCAATGGTCTGTGCATTATAGCAAGAAGCACGGAAGCCGCCTACCGAGCGGTGACCCTTTACGCCGACCATACCCTTAGAAACTGCGAAGTCAAGGAAGTCCTTCTCGAGCTCCTTGTACTCTGGAGCCATCACGAAGCAGAGGTTCATCAGTGAACGGTCCTCTTCCTTGGCTGTACCGACGAAGCACTTGTTGCGGTCGATCTCGCCGTATACGATCTCAGCACGCTGCTTAGCCAATTTGTCCATAGCTTCTACACCACCTTGTTTCTTAATCCAACGGAGGTTCTCAAGAGCAGAATAGATAGGCACTACAGGCGGTGTGTTAAACATCGAGCCTTTATCTACGTGTGTACGATAGTCGAGCATTGTAGGAATCTCACGCGGAGCTTTGCCCAGAGCATCATCCTTAACAATCACGATTGTGACACCAGCCATGGCCAGATTTTTTTGAGCACCAGCATAGATAGCATCATACTTAGCTACGTCAACAGGACGGCTAAATATATCCGATGACATATCAGCAATCAGACGAACGGGAACATCAAGATCCTTGCGGATCTCTGTACCGTAAATGGTGTTGTTGGTTGTGATATGCAGATAGTCGGCATCAGCAGGTACGCTCCAGTCCTTAGGGATGAACGTATAGTTCGCATCAGCTGAAGAAGCCACCTCAACGACCTCACCAAACAACTTAGCCTCCTTCATGGCTTTCTTGGCCCAAACACCAGTGTTCAGGTAAGCGGCCTTCTTGATCAGGAAGTTGTAAGGAATCATACAGAACTCAAGACTGGCACCACCGCCAAGGAAGATAACGGAGTAGCCCTCGGGAACATCAAGCAGTTCCTTAACCAGAGCCACAGCCTCATCAACGACAGGCTGAAAGTCCTTTGCACGGTGGCTGATCTCCATCAGAGAGAGACCAGAGCCATTGAAATCGAGACACTGTTTAGCGGTGTTCTCGATGACCTCACGGGGAAGCATCGAGGGACCAGCATTAAAGTTGTACTTCTTCATTTTGATTCTTATTTTTATTGGTTTAACTAATTCGTTTTTGAAAAACGCTGCGAAATTACACTTTTTATTTTATTCTGCCAAATATTTGAGCAGAAATTCACGAAAATATAACTTTTTCTTTCATTTTGTCAAGTCGGCTTGCCAAATATTCAATATCATACTGCAAATTTACTGAATAATTTTCTAATATAGTGCGGATTAAAATGTTTTTTTCGTATCTTTGCATTCGTTATGACTCACAAGAAACATCAGATCATCATTTGTCTTGCTTCTAACGAGAATCAGGAACAAAATTTAAAGGCTGCTAGGGAACAGTTGTCTCTGTTACTGAGCGATCTGCATTTTACATCAGAACAATGGACCGAACCTATCCACTCCATTTGCCCGGCTCCTTATCTGAATCAACTCTGCAAGGCTAAAACCGATTTCAGTTTGAACCTTACAAATGAAGTGCTAAAGGAGATTGAGAAGAGACAAGGACGAACACATAATGAGGATGGAATTGTAACCATCGACTTGGATCTTTTACAATATGACGATGAGCTTTTGCACATTCGGGATTGGGAAAGAGACTATGTAAAGAATCTAATTAGCGAATTATGAGAAAATTATTGTTAATCAGTATATTATATCTAAACTTCTTGTCATTATTCTCGCAAGATTTTGATCAGTACTTTGAAGATCGCACTCTCCGACTTGACTATACTTTCTCGGGTGATCATCAAAACCAGAGTATTTATGTGGATGAATTGATTTCGCTACCTCGGTGGTATGGGAAGCGCCAGCATTTGTCGGAGGTTCCACTACGTGGGAATGGACAAATTATCGTTCGTATACATGGACGTGAGGATATTATCTATCGTCATTCTTTCTCAAGTCTTTTTCAAGAGTGGCTGTCAACTGCAGAATCAAAGACGACAAAGAAATCTTTTGAGAATGTATTCCTCATTCCTTTTCCTAAAGATTCCATCGATATCACTATAGAACTTAGAGACTATCATGACAGAATCAACGCTACCATGACACACACTGTTGATCCTCATGATATTTTAATTCGAAGAGCAGGTGAACGGCAGATTACGCCGCATATCACACTGCAACAAGCGGCAGACACCACACGATGTATTCATGTAGCTTATGTCGCAGAGGGATATCAACCCCATGAGATGAGCGTTTTCATCGAAGATTGCAAAAATGCGATGAATGCTCTTTTTACGCATGATCCTTTTAAACAGATGCAGGATCGTTTCAATATGGTGGCCGTGATGTCACCATCTGAAGAAAGCGGGGTCAGTGAACCAAGCAAAGGTATATGGCGGAATACAATCCTCGGTGCCCATTTTGACACGTTCTATAGTGAACGCTACCTGACAACACTGCATTTGAAAAAACTGAACGACATTTTGGCTGGCATACCCTATGAACATATAATTGTTTTGGTTAACGGACAACGTTACGGAGGCGGTGGAATCTACAATTCTTATACACTTACTGATGCACACGGACCTTTTTTCAGACCTGTTGTCGTCCATGAGTTTGGACACTCATTCGGAGGTTTAGGCGATGAGTATCCTTACGGAGAAGATGATCCCATGTATTTCTATGATACAGAGCCATGGGAACCCAACCTGACGACTCAGAATAATTTCCATGGAAAATGGGAAAAACTTGTTCAGGAAGGGAAAGCTGGACTCATTGAAGGAGGCGGATACCTGACAAAAGGTGTGTGGCGTGGCTTTGAGAACTGTCGTATGCGTACAAATGAAGAGCCGGAGTTTTGTCTAGTATGCCAACAAGCTCTTATTCGCCTGATTGATTTCTACACGAAATAGAGGCTTTGTTTATGGCGTGGATGTCATAGGAGTATTACAATGTTTGGAGTTTAATGCCAAGTGATAAGCCAATGATATCTTTCAGTGGGACATCATGATCCATGATCTTGGAACGGATATAAAGGTCGCATGTACTGATTTCGTAAAACAAGGAGATGCTTTTGCAGCCTTTACGTTTTTCCAACGGAATTTGTCTGGTGAAGCGTTGGCCAAGCGCGATGTTCAGACGGAACTTCGTCGACATAAATTCATAGTACTTGTCCGGATAACGTCCTGGCTGCGTTTTCCAGAATTCATGTCCATATACGGTATTCAAATAAATGCTGGCAGTCAACGGCTCGATACTGTAGCCTTTATATAGAGTCAAACTCCATGGAATATAGTTTTCTTTAACAGTCATCGTCAACTTACCTCGAGAGGTCTGATGCCTTGGTATGTATCCGATCATACAATCCGTCTCCCACTGTTTCCGATTACCATAATTCCACCCAAACCCCATAGAGGCTATCCCCATATTTCCAGCATTCTGAATGACAAACTGGGTTGGAATCATATTTGCCCATCGCTTGCGATACCGATAGACACGCCTTTCATACTTGCTTTCACGATTCTGCTGTACTATGATACTGTCATCTGCCATGATATCAACAGCAGTAAGCAATAGAAATATGCTAAAAAGATATCTGTTCCATCTCATAGCCGTCGGGAGTAAAGGTAAAAATGCGATAGCGTCGATGTTTTGCGCAATCAATACCATAGAACAGAAGACCATCATCATAGATGTCGTCGACCAGATCGTTGTGGTTATGCCCATATACACAACATATCAGGCCAGGAAAGAAATCGAGATAGCGTCGGAAAGCTTTACACACGTTGTTATTGAATTGATCGCTATAAGGAGGTGCATGCATAACAAGTATCGTCCTGTCAAAACGTTCCCGATCCATCTCCATTTCAGTTTCCATATAATCAAAATTCGGGACCGCAGCAATGTAATCATATTCAGTAGCATTTGTGTTTAGACATACGAACTTGATACGTCCCGCAATAAACGAGAAATCCATACTACCATACATCTTCATATACGCCTGATCACCAGTACCAAGAAAATCATGGTTGCCGATAAGTCCGACATATGGCACATGCAAATCACCGAGAATATCACGTATCCACTCATACTCCATGGCCGTTCCGGTATCCGTCAGATCGCCACAATGAATAACGAAATCGATGTCTCGACGATTATTCAAGTCAAGTATTTCGTCTTTTGTATCTGAATACCATCCATGCGTGTCACTAATAAAGGCAACGCGTAATGTATCCTTGTCTGCAAATTCATTTTCAATTCTTGTTATCTGTTTGGCATTGATGTCTGTCTCCCCATGAAAATTCACATCATAGGGATGTATGTCAAACAAATCGCCACATGCATATATAAACAGTAGCGAGACTGACATTGTCACATACATATACCGCTTCATCCTTGCTGAACCATTAATTATTATCAGAACTCATAGCCGAGATTAATATAGAAATATGGTTCCTTTGTTTTATTGGAATAGCCCAATGTTACACCTATGGGCCCCAGCATTGTATTATAATAATAGGCTGCTTGACAACCGAGCATCATCTTACTATCAGGAATATCTTTTATGACAGCTGCATGCTGGGCTGTAGTAAGACGCAATAGAAGATAATGATCACTACCAAGACTTTGCTGAGCCTGCAGTTGTGCTGCTACGACAAATGGACGTGTATATTCCACATAACCAACCCCTACGAACGGCATCTGTTGTTCTAGGTAGTGCCCGAACCATTCTCCTCCCATAACATTGGCAAAGACAACGGGAACGATAGAACCAAAGAGGAGTCTTCCATATACCATCGGCTGAACAGTAAAGTGCTCACTCAAGGCAAAAGACATTCGCCAGTTGGCATTCACGTCACTCATACCAGGCTTACCTTCAAGCTTCGTGAAGTTGTCTGTCAAATATGCATACTCCGCCTTGAAACGGGCACCACGCGTGGGGAAATGCCAACTATTCTCCGAGTTGTACTTGATTTGCGCACGATAACTGATATAACTGCTATTTTCCAACAACAGTTCTTGAGAATTAATAGCATCCGCTACTAGTTTGTCTTGATAATGCAGATAGTCCCAGCGTATAGACATCCGGACATTAAAATTCCGAACATTCAAGTTAACAGGAGAGAATTCTGCCTGATGTTGATTGTATACGACACTATAGTCACGATCACCTTTATAATATATATTTACATCATTTCTATGAAAGGAATATGATATGGCAGGACGTGTAAAACTACGAGGATGGAATGTGAGTTCTGCACGTCCCATCATTCGCTTTCCTAACCGTAATGTGAATTCGGCATTCATCGGCAGAGAAGTCTTTAAGGGGAAGTCGGCTCCTAGTTGTACAGCGGCATATTCCTCTGTATCAAAACGAAATCCCGCATTGACCTGACTAGTCTTACGGTTGCCGGCCGTAAGAATAAGTTGATATCCATCACCGTTGGGTACCGTTCTTGACTTAGCGTTCTGGTAGAACAAGTCCATTCTCATAGCTGTGGTTATCTGTTCCTGTTTGCGAACATCGATACTATCACCTTCTTTCAGTTGGAACTTTTCCCGTAAGAAGCGCTCGTCTTGTTGGGTCATATTCTCAAATTCATATGCTATTATCTTTATTTTCTCGGACATGACCGCAGGTCGTAACGGAGTAAGTCGAGGTGGAGCATATGTCTTGTCAATGCCAATCTGATCCTTAAGCGTCATAAGTTCATCCCAATGTTTCATGGCCTCCTCTTCGCCTCGCCTGATCAACGTATCAATGGCATTTGCCGAAAAACTGGCGGCCCCATAGCCCGTCGTATTCACACGAATAGGCACATCTGTCATCGCCAGATTCTCATCATACTTGTTTTTACAGTTAACGTCAACGATCTGACTCAAGATACTCATTGTTCCACCTAAGTCTTCTGCAGTTCTCGGAGCCCCCTGTACAGTTACGCCGATAATGATATCAGCCCCCATCTCTCGGGCTATATCCGCAGGATAATTGTTACGTAGTCCACCATCCACCAACACATGATCACCCTTTCGAACAGGTGAGAACACGGCAGGAATCGCCATAGAGGCCCGCATGGCTTGAGGTAAACAACCGCTATGAAAATCGTATTCCGTATTATCGACAATGTCTGTTGCAACACAGGCAAAAGGGATGGGAAGGTCATGGGAGAAATCTATAGAATCTGTATATCCCGTACATAATTTCCAAAATAGTTCCGCCAGATTTTTCCCTTTGATGATTCCGCCATCATTCTCATTACGCTTGCCAATAGTCAACCCCCTTGAGATTACATAGGTATTCTGCTTTTCCCGATCTGCCAGACTTTGCTGTGCTAAATCTTCCTTATCAGTAATCACATAACTCCAGTCTTGGTTACGAACAATTGAGTCAAGCACATCTGCATTATACCCGATAGCGTACAATCCCCCTACAATACTCCCCATGGAAGTGCCACAGACTATATCCACAGGGATTCCTGCGCGCTCAATCACCTTCAGGGCCCCTATATGAGCCATACCTTTTGCACCGCCGCCACTTAACACCACAGCGACCTTCTTCCTGTCTGCCACATCCTGACATAAAACCTTTGTTACAAGAAAGAACGCTACCAATATAATAACAAATCTCCTCATACCAAAAATAGATATTAATCGCCACAAAGATATGAAATAATGATGAAATGTCTAAGCTTTTTGGATAAAAAGATATAAATTTGCAGTCTAAAATGTTGTCTTTAATTCTCATGGCAGATAATATTATTGAAATCAGTTCTCTGTCACATCCTGGTGTGGATATATTTGGGACACTGACAGAGGCACAACTAAGAAACAAGATGGAGACTGCAAACGGACTTTTTATAGCGGAGAGTCCGAAGGTAATCCATGTGGCTTTGAGTGCAGGTTATCAACCGACTGCCCTATTGTGCGAGCGGAAGCATATTACAGGAGACGCTAAAGATATTATAAAAGACTGCGGTAACATTCCTGTTTACACAGGAGAACGAGAACTATTAAGTAGGCTAACAGGCTATACACTGACACGAGGTGTTCTATGCGCCATGCAAAGACCACGTCCTATTCCAATCGTAGAGGCTTGTAAAGATGCTAAAAGAATTGTTGTTATCGACGGCGTGGTTGATACGACAAATATCGGAGCCATTTTTCGCTCGGCAGCAGCATTAGGTATAGATGCCGTCCTGCTGACTCGCAATAGTTGTGATCCATTAAATCGCAGAGCTATCCGTGTGTCGATGGGAAGTGTGTTCTTAGTACCATGGACATGGCTTGATTCTTATACCCAACTGAGAGAACTCGGCTTCAAAACTGCCGCCATGGCTCTTACAGAAAATTCTGTAAACGTTGACTCTCCCCTATTAAGGGATATTGAAAAACTGGCAATCATAATGGGAACAGAGGGGGACGGACTTCCCTATCAAACAATACAAAATTCTGATTATGTTGTAAGGATACCCATGTCCCATCAGGTCGACTCTCTGAATGTAGCCGCAGCCGCGGCTGTCGCCTTTTGGGAACTACGTAACAGATAAGAAGACAGCCTTATTTCTTTGGTGCATCCTCACCTTCTTTCGGGAAACTGGCGACATGTCTCATCTCACGCAATATACGAGATTGACGTCTAAGCATATAGGAAGAAGGGGATTTACTGGAAAAACGACGGGGATTAGGGAGCGTTGCAGCCACGAGCGCACATTGTGCTCGCGAGAGATGAAGAGCGTCAGTATGAAAATGTTCCGTCGCTACAGCTTCAGCTCCATATATACCGTCTCCCATCTCAATTGAATTTAAATACACTTCCATAATACGTTGTTTTGACCACATTAACTCTATCAAACCCGTAAAGTATACTTCAAGACCTTTACGGATCCAAGAGCGACCGGGCCATAAGAATACATTTTTTGCAGTCTGTTGAGAAATTGTAGAAGCACCTAGCCTACGTTTCTCAGGATGCTCCATATTCCGTTTGACAGCATGCTCTATGGCTTTATAGTCAAAGCCGTGATGAGATAGGAAATTTGCGTCTTCGCTGGCAATGACTGCCACAGGAAGACTCGGAGAGATTTTCTCTATAGATACCCAATGATGGGCAAGTTTCAACTTTTTCCCCTCTGCGATCTGCTGATAACAGCGAATAAACATCAAAGGGGTAAAATATACAGGGATAAAACGAAGCGCCACCACCGCAAGAATAGTGGAGCCGAAAAAGGCTACCAATACCCAGCGTATGATGGCGCGAATTTTATGTACAATCAGCTGCATTCGAAGTTATTGAGCAGCCTGCTGTGCCTCCTGAATCATCTTCTGAGAAGCATACAGATAAACCTCAACACGACGATTCTGTGCCTGACCTTCCTTGGTGGCGTTAGAAGCAACAGGATTAGCTTCGCCAAATCCCTGCACACTCTTAATCTGGGAAGCAGGAACAGTCAGACCAATCAGATACGAGCTAACGGCACTTGCACGATCCAATGAAAGAGCCTGATTCTTTTGGGCGCTCTGCTCTGCTGTAGATCCCTTCCAACCCTGATTGTCGGTATATCCCTGGATGGCGATATCACAATCAGCATTATCCTTTAATACATTAGCGAACTGTGCAAGCGAAGACTTTGCTGTAGCAGAGAGATCAGCTTTACCTGTGCTGAACAAGATACCAGAATCAAAAGTCACCTTTACGGCCTCAAGACCATTGGCATCGGTCACTGCTTCAACCTGAGCATTCTGAACGGCTTCAGCCTCTTTCTTGGCTTTATCCATCTTATGACCAATGATAGCTCCGGCTCCAGCACCCACAGCACCACCAACGGCAGCGCCAATAGCAGTATTGCCTGCAATCTTACCAACGATGGCACCAAGTACTGCACCGCCTCCTGCACCAATAGCAGTTCCTTTAGCGGTATTACTAATGTTACATCCAGCCAGCACCATTACAGCGCAAAGGCCGACAGCAATTGACTTTAAACTTTTCATAATCTACCTTTTTAAAATTGTTAAACGACTATATTTGAGTGCAAAGATAAGAATTTATTTATATAATGCATATCAAATTCATATTTTTTTAGTAATTTTGCACGCAAATTAGGTTTAAGGACAAAAAAACAATGGCCAAAGAATTAAAAGAATTAACAAAACGTGCGGAGAATTACAGCCAATGGTTCAACGACCTTGTCGTGAAAGCTGATATGGCAGAACAGTCTGCCGTGCGTGGGTGTATGGTTATCAAGCCTTACGGCTATGCCATTTGGGAGAAGATGCAGCAGCAATTGGATAAGATGTTCAAGGAGACCGGCGCTCAAAATGCCTACTTCCCCTTGTTGATTCCCAAATCGTTCCTCTCGAAAGAGGCTGAACACGTAGAGGGGTTCGCCAAAGAATGTGCTGTCGTGACACACTATCGTCTGCGTGCAAAAGAGGACAAAAGCGGTGTGGAGGTCGATCCTGCGGCTAAATTGGAAGAAGAACTGATTGTACGTCCAACATCAGAGACAATTATTTGGAACACATACAAGAATTGGATTCACTCCTGGCGTGACCTGCCACTGATGTGCAATCAATGGTGTAATGTCATGCGTTGGGAGATGCGTACCCGTCCGTTCCTCCGTACCTCTGAGTTCTTGTGGCAAGAAGGACATACAGCCCATGCTACCCGTGAAGAAGCTGAAGAGGAAGCACAGAAGATGCTGAAAGTATATGCCAAGTTTGCAGAAGAATGGATGGCAGTTCCCGTTATCCAAGGAGTGAAAAGTGAGACAGAGCGTTTCGCAGGCGCTCTTGACACCTATACTATTGAGGCAATGATGCAGGACGGCAAGGCCTTGCAGTCTGGGACGTCGCACTTCTTAGGACAGAACTTCGCGAAGGCTTTCGAGGTAACATACCTCAACAAAGACAACAAACCTGAATATGTTTGGGCCACATCATGGGGTGTTTCTACCCGACTCATCGGTGCCCTTATCATGACACATTCTGATGATAATGGTCTGGTACTTCCGCCAAGACTCGCGCCAATCCAGGTTGTCATCGTCCCCATCTCCAAAGGTGATGATTTGCAGCATATCACGGAGCGACTGACTCCCGTAATCGAAGCATTACGAAAAGCCGGTATCACTGTGAAATATGACGATGCAGACAATAAACGCCCAGGCTTCAAATTCGCCGATTATGAGTTGAAGGGAGTACCCGTACGTCTCGTCATGGGCGCTCGTGATCTAGAGAATGGCACCATTGAGGTAATGCGTCGCGATACGCTTGAGAAGGAGACTCGTCCTATTGAGGGAATCGTAGAATATGTGGAGCAGTTGTTGGAGGACATCCAGAAGAATATCTTTGAAAAGGCTAAGGCCTACCGTGATGCTCGCATCTATGAGTGCGAGAACTACGAGGAGTTCAAAGAAAAAGTAAAAGACGGAGGTTTCTTCCTCTGCCATTGGGATGGTACAGCTGAGACCGAAGCTAAGATAAAGGAAGAGACACAGGCCACAATCCGTTGCGTGCCCTTTGGCGTAGAACAGACGCCTGGCGTAGATATGGTCAGCGGTAAACCATCAAAGGCACGTGTAATTATAGCCAGAAGCTATTAAGCATTACCCCCACTTCATTATATCCATGTAAAAAGGGAACCTTCTCAGGCTCCCTTTTTTTGAACCATCCGCATTATAAAATCTTATACTGCGCATGGAGGTTGAATTTTACCTGTCTCTCGACAAATAATACTCAGTTTATTAACCTTAATAATCTAATACCATGAAAAACACAATGCAAATATAGTAAAGATTTTCATTCGTGTGATCTAAACAATATCTGCACGAAATCATATTTAACTTTTATTTAATTTATCTTCGTTCCATTTAAGGATATTTTGCAGCCTGATCCTTTCGACACGTTGACGTTGCTCCTGATTCAATGGTATATGCCTCTTTGTAATACACTGCCATTCAGGTGTATAAATACGAACAGAACTCTCTCCATATATAGAGTCTGTCATAAATGTTTCAATAACGACTACAATCTGGTTGATGGTGTCTACAGGTTCGTCAAGTCGCATCAGCAACATGTCAACTTTTAGGGCATCATTCATCTTAATAGACAAACTATCTTCTGTCAAAGCTGTCATCTCACTAATGCCACCCAGTTGGTTCCTCACCTCAGCTTTCATTCCTGACTCCAAGAAGTCGATAAAATCAAGCCGGTTATTGACAGACAGGTATGGCATAATAGAATCCGGCATCAACTTAAAGACATCCGTTATACACGTTTTCTGTGCATATACATGCCCTGTCGCAAGCACCATCAAGGCCGCAATCATCCATCTTTTCATCCTCTACTCGGTCTCAAGTCCTTTACTCGTACGGCCTTACCTTCGCTCTGAGGCAGAGAACCTTTCTTGACAAGTTTAACCACAGGTGTTAGAAGAATCTCATCTTTCAGAGCACGTTGAATATCCTTCATCATCTTCTGCATTTCAGGATATATATCAGTTTGCAATCCATCGAGTTCAACCTCTACCGTCATCACATCATTATCATCAATAGTCTCAAGGGTAATTAAATAGTTTGAACCGAGCCCGGGATATTGCACGAGGATCTTCTCTACCTGCATTGGGAACACATTGACACCCTTAATAATAAACATATCGTCTGTACGTCCTTTGATACGGTCGATACGACGATGCGTACGTCCACACTTACAAGGTTCAGCGATGATACGGGTCAGGTCACGAGTACGATAACGCAGAATAGGCATCATGTTGCGGTCTAGGGTCGTAAGTACCATCTCTCCCATTTCACCATCGGGCACAGGTTCCAACGTGTCAGGGTCAACGATCTCAACGATATAATTATCTTCCCATAAATGCATACCATCCTGATACTTACACTCAAAGGCCACGCCTGGACCGTTCATCTCCGTCATTCCAAAAGAGTTGTAGGCTTTGACACCTAGCATACGTTCAATACGACGACGCTGTTCCTCGGTATGAGGTTCGGCACCGATGCAGAGCGTGCGCAGTTTGGTGGTGGCAGGATCTACGCCTTCCTCTTTGAACACCTCAGCTAAACGGATGGCATATGAAGGTATCGCGTGAAGACAAGTTGTTCCAAAGTCCTTAATAAACTTGATCTGACGCTTGGAGTTACCTGCAGCTGCAGGAACTGTCATAGCACCCAGCCATTCTGCTCCATACTGGAAGCCCAATCCTCCGGTAAACATACCATAACCAGATGAGTTCTGGAACACATCGCTCTTACGACAGCCCACCATATAGAGGTTACGGGCTATCATGTTAGCCCATGAGCAGATATCGTGCTCTGAATATAGAACAACACAGGGATTACCTGTCGTACCACTGGTAGAGTGAATACGAACGGCATCATCCATATTACCGCCGACAAGTCCGAAGGGATAGTTATCACGCAGATCCTGCTTCGTGGTGAAAGGTATCTTGCGCAAGTCGTCGAGACTGTTAATCGAATCGGCTGTAACTCCTACTTCGCCTAAGCGTTTCTTATAAAAAGGCGATTTTAGACAGACATTAATCGTTTCTTTCAGTTTTTTAACTTGCAACTGTCTTAGCTGCTCTCGTGGCATCGTTTCAATCTCCGGTTGCCAATACTCCCCATCTGGTTTGATGGTGGACATAATCTTTTCGTCAGTCATTTTTGTTCGGTTTATTGTTGTAATATTTGTTGTCCTAGATGCATTGTCATCACGGCAGACAGTCCTGCTGTTTCTGTGCGTAGACGACTTTTCCCCAAGTCTACGGACTGAAAGCCTGCGTCAACCGCCTGTTTAACCTCATCAACAGAAAAATCGCCCTCCGGTCCTACTAATACCGTCACATCCTCTGTGTCATGAGATTTTTGCAACTCATCAAACAGGTTGGTCCGAGGAATCTCCTCGTAACAATGTGCAATATATCGTCGACCTTCACGATGCCCTTCAAGAAACTGTTTGAATGAGGTCATCTCATTCAGTAGCGGTTTCCATGCCTTATGGCTCTGTTTAACCGCAGATATGACGATTTTATCAAGGCGTTGTATCTTTATCATTCTACGCTCAGAGAACTGGCAGTTCAGGAATGATATCTCATCAATTCCTACCTCAGTCACCTTTTCAACCATCCATTCCATTCGTTCCATCATCTTTGTTGGAGCGATAGCCAAATGAAGATGTCCCTTCCATTGAGGTTCTTGCAGGATTCTCTCCTCTACCTCATAATAGCAATGGTGTGATGCAGCCATTGTCACCTTAGCACGATAAAAGGAACCTGCACCATCCATCAGGAACATCTCATCTCCTTCTTTCAGGCGCAACACACGTACCGCATGCATAGCCTCCTCTGCAGGTAACTCTGTCTGTTGTCCTGCATCTGGGACATAGAAAAATCTCACTTCCTTCATCGTGCTCTTACTTAGTGTGTCTTTTCCGGATGGAAGACGATAGCGAACGAGACGGCTACTATTAATGCAAAAGCGGAGAAAATAAACCAACAAGCGGTCCAATCTCCTTGTAAGAAGCCGTTCTCCCAAGAGCAATAGTGATTAACAATCTCTCCGGCTGCCAATGTGCCAACTGTTGCTCCAACACCATTGGTCATCATCATAAACAGACCTTGTGCCGATGCTTTTACAGACGGTTCACACTCTTGATCCACAAAAATACCACCCGATACATTGAAGAAGTCGAAGGCCACCCCATACACAATACATGAGAGAATAAACATAATTACTCCAGGCATGGCAGGATTACCTATTCCGAAGAAACCGAAGCGGAATACCCATGCAAACATGGACATCAACATCACAATCTTGATTCCGTATCTTTTCAAGAAGAAAGGTATCATCAATATACATAGTGCTTCACTAATCTGAGAGATGGATGTTAACAGTGTTGCGTTATTGGCCGCAAACGAAGATGCAACGGCGATATCTGAACTACCTTTAAAACTCGTGATAAATGGACCTGCATAACCATTGGTTACCTGCAGACACATTCCCAACAAAGCTGAGAACACAAAGAACATCGCCATTCTGCTATTCTTGAACAGCTTAAAAGCATTAAGTCCTAAGGTCTCTGACAGAGATACACCTTGTTTCTTCTCCAGTTTGCACTCTGGTAAAGTAAAGCAATAGAGACATAACACAATGCTTAAGATACCAGAGACAAAGAACTGCATATAGGTATACTGGAACTTATGGGAATTATCTGCAAGTGTCATGAAGAAGGAGCCGTTCTCCCAGACTGCACAGTTGACAAACCACATTGTTATGATAAAACCGACCGTCCCCAGAACACGAATGGGCGGAAAGTCTTTCACCGTGTCAAGTCCGTTGTTCTTTAAGATCGTGAAAGCAGACGTGTTTGACAATGCGATGGTAGGCATGAAGAAAGCCACACTTAGCGTATAGAGGGTAATAAAGGTCGACTTGTCTGTCAGCTCCTGACCGAAACCTGCCTGTAATCCCATCCACCAGCATCCCAGCATAAATGCTCCTGCCACCAGATGACAGAGTCCTAACAATCGCTGTGGCTGGATATATTTATCTGCAATAATACCCATCAGAGTAGGCATAAAGATGCTGACAATACCTTGAATAGCATAAAACCAGGAGATCTTATCTCCCAATCCTGCTACTCCCAGATAGTTTCCCATGCATGTCAAATAGGCACCCCATACGGCAAACTCCAGGAAGTTCATAAGTGCCAAACGGATTTTCAGGTTCATATCTCTTTATTTTCTAGTTATTGGTTTTAAATCTGTTTTTACAGGCTCGTTCTTCTTGTTCAAGGAAATCGATCGTTCTCCGAGTTTACGAGCCCGTCTTTCTATCGTATCAACGTCATGCTTCAACGTGTCGCTCTGTCCTTCCACGTCCTTATCATTATTCGGCATAGTCTGATGGGAACTTTGCTGATGATGGAATCTGATAAGTTGGATGTAGTCAATAAACAGCAGACACATGTCATTAGTTTGATCTGTACTCTGACGAGGAGGCATATAGAAGAAGCCTTTTATCTCCTTTACATTCTTATCACAAGCAGGAATACGCACAGAGGATCTTCCCTGTGAAGAGAAAGTCTGCTGCTGGAAGGCGACACTGTCATTCTCGTATATCACAGACAGATAGGCTGTCATACTTTTCGAACCACTCTGTACCAGGAAACTCGCGTTATATGACAACATAAAACTGTCTCCACGGTGAAAGGACGAGTCTGCTTTCAAAGCGAACTGCATAACATGACACGGCGCTTGAGGGAATAGCATCAAATGACGCTTACCGTTCCAGATGTCCATCGTGTCCCCCGTCTGGGACAGACTCATATAGCGTTCCACTTCACTGACAGGTGCACCGAGTTCCGATGCCTGATCGTTAAGTCTTTTTTGCACTCTGTCATAGATCTTTACAAAACGGTCAGCACGTGTATAATAATAGACCAAAGAGGAATCAAACTCAGCCTGCGTCACTCCGTGTTTCTTCAGGACTGCCTGATATATCAACTCTCGTTGGTAGTCTATTCCCTCAGAGTCATCATGATCATATGCCATATTCTGCCCAATATAATAGTCATATAGGAGATCCTCCATCTCGTCAGGCTGAATATACCGAGAAGGAACACCAGGCTTGCAGGCAGACAAAAGCCCTGTCAGCACCACCATTGTGACCAGATGTACGACTCCACGCTTCATGACTATGACTCCCCTTCTTTCTGAATCGTTCTGCTCAAAGATATCTTACCGATCTCTTCGCGATAGAACAATAGCAAAAGAACGACACTAACACTAATGCTGGTATCTGCGAAATTGAAAACAGGACTGAAGAAAACGAAATGGTCTCCTCCGATTAAGGGAATCCACGATGGCCAATCAGTCTCTATTATAGGGAAATAGAACATATCAACCACTTTTCCCATCAAAAACGGCGCATAGCCTGTTCCGAAAGGTACAAAATAGGAGACATAAAAAGGAGACGACTCGTTGAAGATCAGTCCATAGAACATACTGTCAATCAGATTACCGATTGCACCGGCCAACACCATAGCCAGACAAATGACATATCCAGTCTTCGCATTCTTCTTAACTTCCGACCGGATATAATAAACAAGAGCGGTAATAGCCACGACACGAAACAGAGACAATACAATCTTACTGCCTAACTGCATACCAAAGGCCATACCCATGTTCTCGATAAACGTAATGTAAAACCAATCGAACACATGGATGCTCTCATGTAATGTCATCGAAGTCTTGACCCAGATCTTGATGGCTTGGTCTATAAGGAGAATGGCGACTACCACCAGTGCCGCCACTCTGCCTTTTGTCATAAGGCTCTTACTTGAAATCACCTTTTCTTGTTCTGATTCATTTTCGACTCCACACTCAAAGTAGCATGTGGCACCGCACGCAGACGCTCCTTCGGGATCAGTTGTCCGGTAATGCGGTCAACACCATAGGTCTTGTTCTCTATACGTACCAATGCAGCCTTCAAGCCCTGTATAAACTTCTGCTGACGGGCAGCCATGGAAATCAACTCTTCCTTTGACTGTGTGACACTCCCTTCTTCCAAAGCCTTATAGGTGGGTGATGTGTCATCGACATCATTGCTGTCCTGATTGGTCAATACACGCATCATCTGATCATAGTCACGTTTTGCCAATGTCATCTTCTCGTTAATGATCTGACGGAACTCTTCCAGTTCCTCGTCAGTGTATCGTGTTTTCTCTGCCATAATAATTAAGACATTAAGTTTGATAGTTATTGTTCTATTTCTTACTCACTTTAATATTCAACTTGAACTCATCGAAGTCAACCTCCTGACCATCATTGGCTTCCAACTTGATATCATCGGCCAATACCTGTGTCTTGATATAGTCGGCGAAGCTTTCTACGGCCTTCTTTACATCATCGTTCGGAGCCAGCGTCACACTGATGCGGTCAGTAATCTCCAGACCACTCTCCTTACGGATATTCTGAATGCGGTTAATCAGCTCGCGAGCCATACCCTCGTTCTTCAGGTCCTCAGTCAATTCTACCTCAAGGGCTACTGTCAGGTTCCCCTCGTTGGCTACCAACCAACCCGGAATATCCTCACTGATAATATCAACGTCTACGGCTTCAACTGTCAATTGCTGGCCCTCGACCTCGATATCGATGGTACCCTGCTTCTCGAGTTCAGCTATCTGCTCCTGCGAAAGGGCATCCATAGCGGCAGCCACACTCTTCATCAGCTTACCGAACTTCTTACCCATCGTACGGAAATTACATTTCACCTTCTTGACCAGCACACCAGCACCTTCGACGAAACGAAGTTCCTTCACGTTCACCTCGTTCATAATCAGGTCCTTCACGGCCTCAATGTGCGTCTTCTGAGTCTCGTCAACGGCAGGAATCATGATGGCCTGCAGCGGCTGACGAACCTTGATGTTCACCTTACGGCGCAGGGCAAGTACCATCGAGGTAATCTTCTGAGCCATTTCCATACGGGCCTCCAGATCCTTATCAATCTGAGCTTCGTTGGCTACAGGGAATTGATCCAGATGTACTGAGTCGAGTTCGCCACCCAGATCCTTATACAGTTGGTCGGCATAGAACGGCGCAAACGGAGCCAGTAACTTAGCTACGGTCATCAGACAAGTATAGAGTGTCTGGTAAGCTGAGAGCTTATCCTCACTCATCTCCTTACCCCAGAATCGCTTACGGTTCAGACGAACGAACCAGTTGCTCAGGTCGTCATTCACGAATGTGTCGATCAGTCGACCTGCACGTGTGGGATCATAACCGTCGAGCTCTTTCTCCACACCCTTGATAAGTGTGTTCAGACAAGAGAGAATCCAACGATCAATCTCAGGACGTTTATCAAAGTTTACCTGAGCAGCCTGTGGATCAAAACCGTCTACATTGGCATACAGCGCAAAGAAACTGTATGTATTATACAAGGTTCCGAAGAACTTACGGCGTACCTCGTCAACGCCCTCAGGATCGAACTTCAGGTTGTCCCAAGGCTCCGAGTTTGTCATCATATACAGACGCACAGCATCACTGCCGTACTTACCAATCATATCAAACGGATTCACCACGTTACCCACATGCTTCGACATCTTGTTACCCTTAGCATCGAGCACAAGACCTGAAGAAATCACATTCTTGAATGCCACGGAATCAAAGATCATCGTAGCGATGGCATGCAGCGTGAAGAACCAACCTCGAGTCTGGTCCACACCTTCGTTGATAAAGTCACAGGGGAAGGCAATGCCTTTGTCAATGAGATCCTTGTTCTCAAACGGATAGTGTATCTGGGCATAAGGCATCGAACCAGAGTCAAACCAGACGTCAATCAGGTCGCTCTCACGCTTCATGGGCTTACCATTCTCAGACACCAATACGATATGGTCAACATACGGACGATGGAGGTCAATCTTGTCGTAGTTCTCTTTCGACATGTCACCAGGCACGAAACCGTTATCCTTCAACGGATTGCTCTTCATGAATCCAGCCTTCACAGCCTTTTCGATTTCGTTGTAGAGCTCCTCCACAGAACCGATACAGATCTCCTTGCCATCTTCGTCGCGCCAGATGGGCAGTGGTGTTCCCCAGAAACGGCTACGAGAGAGGTTCCAGTCATTCAAATTCTCCAACCAGTTACCGAAACGGCCTGTTCCAGTTGACTCCGGTTGCCAGTTGATGGTTTTATTGAGTTCGAACATACGGTCCTTTTTGGCCGTAGATCGGATAAACCAAGAGTCAAGCGGATAGTAGAGCACGGGCTTGTCTGTACGCCAGCAGTGAGGATAGTTGTGTACGTGCTTCTCAATCTTGAGAGCTGTGCCCTCCTGCTTCATCTCCATACAGATGACGATGTTCAGATCCTCTGCCTTGGCTGCAGCCTGCTCATCATACTTGCCGTCCTTATTGAACTCAGGGGCGTATGCGTTCTTCACATAGTCACCTGCATGATGGCCATAGCCTTCCTTGTTCACACACTTAGCGATGAAGTTATCATCGAGTTCGTCCATCACATAGTACTTACCCTGCAGGTCAACCATCGGACGCGTCTCACCTTTCTTATTAATAAGGAAAAGACTTGGGATATGAGCATCCTTGGCCACCTTGGCATCGTCAGCACCAAAGGTAGGTGCGATATGCACAATACCGGCACCATCCTCTGTGGTCACATAGTCTCCGGGAATCACGCGGAAAGCCTCGCTCTCCATCTCCACGAACTGATCCTTACCGTTCTCACCGGTAAACACCTTCTCAGGATGAGCTGCAGCGTATGCCTTCACATAGTCGGCTGCGTTCTGGTCAAGCTTTGCCGATGGCTTCACCCATGGCATCAACTGCTGATACTTCAGTCCTACCAGCTCTTCACCAGTATAGTGGCCAACAATACGATAAGGTACAAACTTCTCGCCCTTATTGTATTCAGGCATCTCCTCACCGTCGGTCATGTTACCTTCGGGAGCCAGATAGGCGTTCAGGCGACTCTCTGCTAAGATGATAGTAATCTTCTCACCATTATAGGCGTTATAGGTCTCCACAGCCACGTAGTCAATCTTCGGACCTACGCAAAGGGCGGTGTTCGAAGGCAAAGTCCAGGGTGTGGTCGTCCATGCCACGAAGTAAGGTGTTCCCCACTTGGTCCACTCCTCCTTAGGATTCAGAACCTTGAACAAAGCGGTAACAGTGGTGTCCTTCACATCACGGTAACAACCGGGCTGGTTCAATTCGTGTGAACTCAATCCTGTACCGGCACCTGGCGAATACGGCTGAATGGTATAACCCTTGTAGAGCAGGCCTTTCTTATAGAACTGCTGCAGCAACCACCACAGCGTCTCGATATACTTGTTGTCATAGGTGATATACGGATTGTCCAGATCAACAAAATAACCCATCTTCTCCGTCAGGTCACGCCACTCCTGGGTGAACATCATCACATTCTCACGACACTTCTTATTGTAGTCCTCAGTTGAGATATACTTCTCCGAAGCCTTGTTATCAATATCTGCCTTCGTGATACCGAGCTCTTTCTCTACACCGAGCTCTACGGGCAGACCATGGGTATCCCATCCTGCCTTACGCTTCACCTGATATCCCTTCATCGTCTTGTAACGGTTGAAGGTATCCTTGATGGTACGAGCCAGTACGTGGTGAATACCGGGATGTCCGTTAGCCGAGGGAGGTCCCTCGAAGAAAACAAACTGCGGACAGCCCTCACGCTCTTCCACAGAGCGCCAGAACACGTTTTTCGCACGCCACATCTCCAGAATATCATTATTGACCTGGGTCAGGTTCAGACCGTTATGCTCGGCAAATCTCTTAGCCATATTATCTTCTTTATGTCTTAAATTTCTTTTCTTCTACTTTTATATTGGGCGCAAAGGTACTAAAAATATTCGAGCCTACAAAATGAAATTAATATTTTTAATATTTCCGCTAAAAAAGTGTTGTTTTATAAATAAATTGCTTATATTTGCAGTAATATACCAGAATAGCAACATCATCAAAAAACAATAAACACAAATCAACAATCTATGGTAACTTTTACAATGATTCTTCAGCTCTGTATCGTACTTGGAGCGTTGTGGGTAGGCTCACGTTACGGCAGCCTTGCCCTGGGTGCCATCTCCGGTATCGGATTGGCCATTCTGGTCTTTGGCTTCGGACTAAAACCCGGCACGCCACCGACAGATGTTATCTACATCATCATCGCCGCCGTCACCTGTGCTGGTATCATGCAGGCATCCGGTGGAATGGACTGGCTGATCCAGATGGCAGAAAGACTGCTACGTAAGCATCCCGACCGGATTACATTCCTGGCTCCGTTGTGTACCTTCTTCCTGACCATATTGGTAGGAACAGGTCATGTGGTGTATACACTGATGCCGATCATCTGTGATATCGCCCTAAAGAAAGGTATTCGTCCAGAACGCCCCTGTGGCGTGGCTTCTGTGGCATCACAGGTTGGTATCACCTGCTCGCCCATCGCTGCTGCCGTAGTAGCCTTTGTAAGTATCTCCAATGCCAACCACTTCGACATCACCATTCCGGGCGTGCTGATGATCTCAATACCAGCCTGTCTCTGTGGTCTGATGGCCGCTGCCGCTGCCAGCTACCACCGTGGACTCGACCTCGATAAGGATCCGAAGTTCCAGGCCAAATTAAAGGATCCTGAGCAATATAAATATATCTACGGCAGCAATGCCACGACGCTCGACAAGGAAATCCCGCAGTCAGCAAAGAATGCCGTATTCATCTTCCTCGGTGCATTGGCCGTCATTGTCTTCTTCGCTATCTTCCAGAATGCGTTGCCTGCCTACGATACCCTTCGTGCCGTGAAAGGCTCAGAACCGCTCATCCTCGATACGAATGCCACGCTGACGGCAGACATGCTGGTGAAGGCAAAGGTCCATGTAAATGGCATGACAGAATGGTTCAACAAGCCATTGGCTATGAACCTGGTCATCCAGATCGTTATGATCTCTGCCGCCGCTTTGATGATTATCTTCTGTAAGGCAGCCCCGAAGAAAGCTGTCTCCGGTCCTGTGTGGCAGTCGGGCATGGTAGCCGTCGTGGCCATTTACGGTATTGCCTGGCTGGCCGATACTTATTTCTCCAACTATCTGCCTGAGATGAAAGTGATGCTGGCCGACATTGTGAAAGCTTATCCGTGGTCGATAGCACTGGTGTTCTTCTTGGTTTCTGTGCTCATCAACTCTCAGGGAGCTGTTGTCGTGGCGATGCTTCCCCTCGCCTACTCGTTGGGTATCTCCGGTCCCGTACTTCTCGGCGTACTGCCTTCTGTCTACGGTTATTTCTTCATCCCCAACTATCCTTCGGATATCGCCACGGTGAACTTTGACCGCTCTGGGACGACCGTCATCGGCAAATACTTATTGAACCATTCGTTCATGATGCCAGGTCTCATCAGTGTGATCGTCTCCACCATCGTAGCCTATACGCTCTCTAATATCATCTATTAAAAATACTCATAAGAAAACAGGGCTCGCACAACTGCGGGCCCTGTTCTTTATATCTGGTTACTTCTTAGAGATTAAGACTCTTCTTAAGGGCCTCAATTTTCTCTTCGGCAGCCTTACTGCAACGCTCGTAGCAGCCGGCACACTTGAACGAAGGATCCTTTACCTCGGTATAGAACTTGATCTTCGGCTCCGTACCTGAAGGACGGACACTCACTTTCGTACCGTCTTCGCAGAACCACTGGAGCACGTTCGATGTATCCGGCATATTGAGTTTCGTCACATTACCTGCTGCATCCCGTGCCTCCAACGTCTTGTAGTCCTTCCATAGACATACCTTTGAACCACCCAGTTCCTGAGGAGGATTCTCACGGAAATTGGTCATCATCTGCTTGATCTCATCAGCGCCCGACTTACCTGGACGAACCACGTTGATGGTCACCTCTTTCGAGAAACCATACTCAGCATAGATATTCATCAACAGGTCATAGAGCGTCATACCATTATCCTTGGCCCATGCTGCGATCTCACAAATCAGACAGATAGATGCAGGAGAGTCCTTATCACGCACCTTGTCGAATGGCAGGAAACCAAAACTTTCCTCACCACCACCGATATATTTCTTCTGACCCTCAGAAACGCGGATCTCATTGGCTATCCACTTGAAGCCCGTATAACAGTCGCGCAACTCAACCCCGTTCTTCTTGGCAATCTCTGCAATCACCTCGGTGGTCACGATGGTCTTCACGAGGAACTCATTACCCTTCAGCTGACCGAGTTTCTTCTTATTGGCAATGATGTACCAAGAGAACATCATACAGGTCTGGTTACCATTCAGGATCTCCCACTCGCCCTTCGGGTTGCGGCAGACGATAGCCAGACGGTCGGCATCCGGGTCAGAGGCAATCACGAGATCGGCATTCAGACGCGTACCGAGTTTCATACCCAGCGTCATGGCCTCGGCATTCTCGGGGTTCGGTGATACTACCGTTGGGAAGTTACCATCGATAACCATCTGCTCGGGTACCACGTGGATGTTCTGGAAGCCCCATGAACGCAGGGCCATAGGAATGATGACACGACCCGTTCCGTGCATTGGCGAGTAAACGATGTTAAGGTCTTTCTGGCGCAAGATCACATCCTGGTCAACCATCGCCTCTTTCACGGCCTGCAGGTAGTCCCAGTCCATCTCACCACCAATAATATCGATAAGTTCTTTGTTTCCTTCGAACTTTACGTCATTGATAGATACCTTATTTACTTCGTCGATGATACCTACATCGTGCGGAGCAAGCACCTGTGCACCATCGTCCCAGTATGCCTTATAGCCATTGTACTCACGGGGATTGTGGGATGCGGTGACATTGACACCTGCCTGACAACCCAACTGACGGATGGCGAATGAGATCTCTGGCGTCGGACGCAGACTCTCGAAAAGATATACCTTAATGCCGTTGGCCGAGAAGATGTCTGCAACGGTCTCAGCAAACATACGACCGTTGTTACGGCAGTCATGGCCCACCACGACCGAGCACTGTTTACCGGGGAAGGCCTTCAGGATATAGTTCGCAAAACCTTGCGTGGCCATACCAACGATATACTTATTCATGCGATTGGTTCCTGCGCCCATAATACCACGCAGACCACCTGTGCCAAACTCAAGATTCTGATAGAAAGCATCGATGAGAGCGGTCTTATCCTCTGCATCAAGCATCGCCTGTACTTCCTTACGTGTCTCCTCATCAAAGGCGGGAGCAAGCCATTCCTTTGCTTTTGCCTCACACTGGGCAATCAACTGTGCATTATCTGCCATAGTTTTCCTTTATTTGTTTATTTCGGATTGTTATAATACTTGTAACTTACAAAGATAAAAATAAAACAGCAAACTTGTATCTGCCTATGTTATCTTTTTTATTTCTTTAAGATTTTGTCTATTTCGTCAAACTGCTTTCCCATATTGAGATTAAAATAGATACGATATAGGGCTGGTGCCCATTTCTGTTTCTCCTCCGGTGCCAACTTACGATAGGTCTCCATATAGGGAAGTGCTTGTTGATACATCTTCACAACCTGTTTCTTGTTTTTCCTGGAATCCATGCCAAGGGCGATATTCAGACAGGCTGTTCCCGCGTTATAATAAGCATCGGCCATCTGGTCGTTCTGTCTGATAAGTCGCTGACTATAGTCCAGACACTCTGTATAACGCCCCAGGTTCAACAGCATCGTCGATTTAGCAAATAGGAACAGTTCATTCAGACTATCGCTCTGTAACGCTTCATCGGCCACAGCTAAGGCCTGCCTATAGTTTCCTCTCGCTGTATGACTATCTATTAGCCGCGGGAAGAAGTACGATGATTGAGGGAATCGCCGGAAACCTTCTCTGATTGTACTGAGATAGAGGGAGTCGTCTTTCAACTGCAACCACGCCTCTGCCACATACTGCAGTGTGTACTCCAGCTTGGTCGAGTCACGACGTGCCTGTTCAGAGTAACGTAGTGTCTGTACGGCATTGCCCATCCGGTAACCGCAATAGGTTGCCCAATAGGCCGCCTCCCCGATATGTCCGTCGTTTGCCTGCAGGTTATATGACGAGAATAGCGGTTGTCTCACACAGTCGATATACTGTTCAAAATAGTCGAAGGCTGTTTCGTAGTTGCCTTTCCTCAGATGGAAGGCACCTCCGAAGAAGAGATTAGGCCGGTATCCCATCAGACGTCGTGCATTGTTTTCCCGGTACAGAAGGTTTACCTTTCCTTTTTTGTCTGGTTTCATATCAAGGGAGTCAAGGCGTTCCCCGATCGTGAAGAGCCTACGGACAAGACTGAAGAGCTGGACAGTATCGGCGACCTCCTTCTTATACATTTTCTCGTTCACCTGCTCGTACTGTTTCTCTACCGACTGCAGCCAGAGATCGTATATCCGCGGGTTATCCTGATTAACGGAGTCTTTCAACAGACCGATCATCAACTGCTCTGCCTTATCGAAATTCTTGCCACTTTTCAGGATCGTACGCGCATCACCGATCTGCCTTCGCTGGGCTAGACAGAGAGAGACCACAAACAGACAACCAATCGTCAATATCCTTCTCTTATTTCTCATCTGGTTCGTTTTTCCTATAAGAATAGCGGATGCAAAGGTAACCATTTCCCCTTGCATCCGCAAACTATTTGACGGATTTTAACTTATCCGTTTAGTTCTTGTAGTCAGCCTCTGCCTGCTTAGTCTCTGGTGCATCCTCACCATAGAGATTATAGTAGGCATTATAACGGTTGTAACCCCAGTTGGCCTGCAGACGGTCTGGATCCAACTCCTTAGCCTTATCGTAGTATTTGATAGCCTCGGTATAAAGAGCTTTCTTCTGAGCCGGATCCTCAAGTGTCTGAGCCTGCATGCTCAGAGCTGTAGCAGCATAGGTGGCAAGAAGCGCATTGTCGGGCTTCAGCTCATAGGCCTTCTTCAGATAGGTAACAGCCTCTGCAGGATTCTCACTGAGCAGTCCCATACCCTTGTCGGCCAGAGCCACAAAGTTATTAGGATCGGCAGCAAGTGCATCGTCGAGGAGCTGGTTGGCTGCAGCCTTCTCACCCAAGCCCATCAGCACGTTGTAGAGCTTCTCCATCACACCGTTCACCTTGTGCTCAGCATAGATAGCCTTCAGGTTATCCACATACTTCACAGAGTCTTCCTTGGTCGTCAGACCATTACCGAGGATCTCGAGCTTCAGGTTCAGAGCGTTCTCAAACTCTGCAGTATCCTTCATGGCGACATCAGCCAACTGAAGAGCCTTCTCGATATCCTTGTCCTGATAAGCGAAGATAGCAGCGAAACGAGCTACCTGACCGAAGAAAGGAGCCTGCTGAGTACGGTCACACTCCTTGAAGAGGGGTGCGGCATCACTCTCAGCGAAAAGCTGCCAGAAACGACGTGCGTTGGCATTGTCCTTGGCTGTCAGTGCGTTCTGACCGGCATTAACCAACTGGTTTCTGGGAGCCAGCCACAGACGCATAGCGTTGTTCTTAGCAAACTTCGGAGCGACCTTCCCCTTCTCGTTGGGCAGTTGATCGTACTTATCGCACTCAATACCATATACGACTGCATTGTATGCGGCCTCTGACATGGCATTCTCGTCAATAGGTTTCTCTTCTTTTCCCATCTGCTTCGCAATCTGGTTCTCGGTCTGGATGGTGCTCTGCTCATTGAAAGCAGCCATCGCCAGATCAACGAGCTTGTTATAAGCTTTTGCTTTCTCAGCGTCATTAGCAAGCTGTCCGAGACTGCTCTTGACGAGCTGCTCAGCCTCTGCGTAGGTCTTTGCCTTGAGGATAGCCTTCAAAGCATCACTGTCACCGGCAAATGTGGTAGCACTGGCCACCAGCATCATTGCCATCATCATTAACTTTTTCATAAGCCTTTTAATTGGTTGATAATGTTATTGTTCGTTATTGTTGTTGTCATCTGTCTCAAAGGCTGCATCAACAGGACTATCAGAGAGTTGTTCGTCGTTGACGACCTCTGCCTCCTCAATATCTTCCTCCTCAGCCTGAGAGTGCATGACCTTGCAAACACTGGCGATCGTATCGTTCTTCTTCGTGAGATTGATAAGACGAACGCCCTGTGTAGCACGACCCATCACACGCACATCAGCGACCTTCAGACGAATCAGGATGCCACTCTTGTTGATAATCATCAGGTCATTCTCGTCGGTTACCACCTTGATGGCCACCAGACGACCGGTCTTCTCCGTGACAGCGAGGGTCTTCACACCTTTGGCACCACGGGCGGTCTTACGGTAGTCCTCTACCTCTGAACGCTTTCCATAGCCGTTTTCGCTGACCACCATGATAGTCTCCTCATTAGGATCATTGACGCAGACCATACCTACGACCTCGTCGTCACCACCGTCAAGACGCATACCAATGACACCGGTAGAGACACGTCCCATGGTACGAACATCTTTCTCATCGAAACGTACAGCACGACCGTTACGGTTAGCCAGCAGTAGTTCGTTGTGACCATTGGTAAGGCGAACACCTACGACCTCGTCACCCTCGTTGATAATGATAGCCTTGACACCAGCAGAACGCACGTTCTTATACTGATCCAGGCAGGTCTTCTTAATGATACCCTGCTTGGTGGCGAATACCACGTAGTGCGACTTCAGGAATTCCTCATCGTTGAAGTTCTTGATACGCAGAACGGCATTGATGGCATCGTCCGGTTCGATGTTAAGCATATTCTGGATGGCACGACCCTTCGAGTTCTTATCACCCTCCGGGATCTCATAGCACTTCTGCCAGTAACAGCGTCCTTTCTGGGTGAAGAAGAGCAGTGTATTATGCATCGTAGCAGGATAGATATACTCCGTGAAGTCGTTGTCACGATGACGGGCAGCCTTAGCACCTACACCGCCACGTCCCTGCTCATGGAACTCATCCAGCTTTGTACGCTTGATATAGCCCATATGCGAGATCGTGATGACCACGGGATCATCTGGGTAGAAGTCTTCTGCATTGAACTCATGGTCAAACGGAATGATTTCCGTACGACGCTCGTCTCCGTATCTCTCTTTCACTTCCTGAAGGTCATCCTTCATCACCTGTTTACAGCGCTCAGGGTTATCCAGGATCTCCTGCAAATCAGCGATCAGCTTCTGGAGATCATCAAACTCCTGATGGAGCTGGTCGACACGCAGACCGGTCAACTGTGCCAGACGCATATCGACGATAGCCTTCGACTGGAGCTCATCCAACTCAAAGCGAGCCTCAAGGTTACGCTGGGCGTCGGTAGGCGTCTTACTGTTTCTGATGATGTGTACCACCTCGTCGATATTGTTCACGGCGATAATCAAGCCCTCAAGGATGTGGGCACGCTCCTGGGCTTTTCTCAGGTCGTACTGGGTACGACGTATCGTCACATCGTGGCGATGCTCCACAAAGTACTTCACACACTCTTTCAGCGTGAGCAGACGGGGTCTGCCCTTCACCAGTGCGATATTATTCACAGAGAAGGAACTCTGCAGGGCAGTCATCTTAAAGAGCTTGTTCAAGAGCACATTGGCATTGGCATCGCGCTTCACATCGACCACGATACGCATACCCTGACGTCCCGACTCATCGTTGACGTTAGCCACACCCTCAATCTTATGCTGAGTGGCCAGATCGGCGATATAGGCCACCAGATCGGCCTTGTTAACACCATATGGGATCTCCGTCACGACAATCTTATCATGGGTGTCGCCACTTTCGATCTCCGCCTTAGCACGCATCACAATACGTCCACGACCGGTCTCATAGGCATCCTTGACACCCTGCAAGCCATAGATATATGCGCCTGTCGGGAAATCCGGACCTGGGATATACTGCATCAACCCCTCGGTATCGATATCGGGATTGTCGATATAGGCACAACAGCCATCAATCACCTCACCCAGATTATGGGTCGGCATATTCGTTGCCATACCCACGGCAATACCATTACCACCGTTCACCAACAGATTAGGTATCTTGGTCGGCATGACCGTCGGCTCCTCCAACGAGTCATCGAAGTTATTCATCATATCGACCGTCTCCTTATCGAGGTCGTCCATGATATGCTCACCCATCTTCGATAGGCGGCACTCCGTATAACGCATGGCTGCAGGCGAGTCACCGTCGACAGAACCGAAGTTTCCTTGTCCATCAACAAGTGTATAGCGCATATTCCAGTCCTGTGCCATACGCACCAGGGCGCCATACACTGAGGAGTCACCATGGGGGTGATACTTACCGAGCACCTCACCGACGACACGTGCACATTTCTTGTAAGGCTGTGTGGAGACGTTATTGATATTCATCATACCGTATAGGATACGGCGATGCACAGGCTTGAAGCCGTCACGCACATCAGGGAGGGCACGTGCCACAATGACTGACATAGAGTAGTCAATGTAGCTGGATTTCATTTCTTCCTCAATGTTGATCTTAATAATTCTGTCGTTGTCGAAATTCTGATCCATCATTTATTCTAATTTTTACTCTTCTTATTTTTCGTGATTTTGCGTTTAAGGCATTTTTTAGCCATTCTGACGCGTTTTTAACCGTGCAAAGGTAGTTATTTTTTTCCATTCCGACAAACCTTTTAAGCTATTTTAGCGGAAAGTTTTTCGGTAAGTTTGGCACGATGTTTGCAGAATTATTCGTATATTTGCATTATCTAACAAAAATACATTTATAATATGACTAGCCAGTTTTCACCCAAAGTATCGGAAATACTCGCTTTCTCGCGTGAGGAGGCAGCACGTCTGGCCAGCCGTTCAGTAGGACCGGAGCACCTGTTGTTGGGTATGCTCAGAAGCAATGACGGTCCTGTCATCGACCTGTTTCATCGTCTTAACCTGAACTTACAATCAGTCAAGACGGAACTGGAGGAAAGGGTACGTGAGGACGAAATCGGAATGCCAATCAATACGACAGAGCTTGTGCTCAACGAGAAAGCAAGTAACATTCTGAAGCTGGCCGTTCTGGAAGCCAGAATCCAGAGGACGACCAAAGTAGACGAACAGCACCTGTTGCTGGCCATCCTGCATGATGCCGTTAACAATGGTGCCAAACAAGTATTAGAAATGAACAACGTCAATTACGAGGATGCGATGGCCATGCTATTCGCCCCGCATAATGGAATCACTAACGGTATCGGACTCCCCGACGAAGATGAGGACGATTTCGATGAAACAGAGGACTTAGGTGAGTCCGGGCAGTCCAAGAAGGCGACGGCTACCACCCAGAAGAAGTCCACCTCGAAAACACCTGTCCTGGAGGCCTTTGGCACCGATCTGACCCAGGCTGCCGTTGACGGCAAACTGGATCCGTGCGTAGGACGAGAGAAGGAGATACAACGTATCATCGAGATCCTCGGAAGAAGGAAGAAGAACAACCCGATCCTGATAGGTGAACCGGGTGTCGGTAAGAGCGCCATCGTCGAAGGACTGGCACAGCAGATTGCCAGTCATCACACCAGTCCGATGCTCTTCGGAAAACGGATCTTCACCCTCGACATGACGGGTGTAGTTGCCGGCACGAAGTATCGCGGTCAGTTTGAGGAACGTCTGAAAGCCCTGATGAAAGAGTTGGAGGCCAACCCCGACGTGATCGTGTTCATCGACGAGATCCATACCATCATCGGCGCGGGCTCAACACCTGGTTCCATGGATGCCGCGAACATCATGAAGCCGGCCTTGGCAAGAGGCACTATCCAGTGTATTGGTGCCACGACTCTCGACGAGTACAGAAACTCCATCGAGAAAGACGGAGCCTTGGAGCGTCGCTTCCAGAAGGTACAGGTAGAGCCGACCACCAATGAGGAGACACTGCAGATTCTTCAGAATATCAAGGAACGCTACGAGCACCATCACCATGTCATCTATACCGATGAGGCTCTAAAAGCGTGTGTCAAATTGACAGACCGCTACGTGACAGACCGTTTCATGCCTGATAAGGCTATCGATGCGCTCGACGAGACGGGATCACGTGTCCACCTGGGTAATGCCCAGATTCCACCCGAGATCACTGAGAAGGAGAAGGAGATCGAGTTCGTGAAGGAGAAGAAACAGCTTGCCGTCAAGAACCAGAACTTCGAGCTCGCTGCGGGCTATCGTGACCGCCAGACCGTGCTGGAAGCAGAGTTGAAGATCCTGAACGACCGCTGGAAAGAAGGCGATGGCGAGGAACGACAAGTCGTAAGTGCCGAACAGGTTGCCGACGTCGTCTCGATGATGACTGGTGTTCCCGTACAACGGATGGCCGAACAGGAGGGTATCCGTCTGAAAGGTATGGCACAGGAACTGAAGAATGCCGTCATTGCTCAGGATGCGGCCATCGACAAGATGGTGAAGGCCATCCAGCGCAACAGGGTCGGTCTGAAGGATCCCAACCACCCCATCGGTGTGTTTATGTTCCTCGGTCCTACAGGTGTCGGTAAGACTTACCTTGCCAAGAAACTGGCAGAATTCATGTTTGGCAGCAGCGAAGCACTGATCCGCATCGACATGAGCGAATATACGGAGAGCTTCAACACCTCCCGACTGATTGGTGCCCCTCCGGGATACGTGGGATATGAGGAAGGTGGACAACTGACGGAGCGGGTGCGTCGTCACCCCTACTCCATCGTCTTGCTCGACGAGATAGAGAAAGCTCATGGAAATGTGTTCAACCTCTTGCTGCAGGTGCTTGACGAAGGACGACTGACGGATGGCAATGGACGGTTCATCGACTTCCGTAACACGGTCATCATTATGACGTCGAATGCAGGAACACGTCAGTTGAAGGACTTCGGCCGAGGGGTTGGTTTCAGTGCGTCGAACAGCACGGGTCTGGCTCTCAACGAGCGCGACAAGGCCAATGCGCGTAGCATCGTACAGAAAGCGCTCTCAAAGCAGTTCTCACCTGAGTTCCTCAACCGTCTTGATGAGATCATCACCTTCGACCAACTCGACTTGGAGGCTATCAAACGGATTATCGATATTGAACTGAAAGGACTTTATCAGCGTATCGAACAGATTGGCTACCACATCGACCTCGCCGACGATGCCAAGGAGTTCGTAGCCACAAAGGGATATGATGTGCAGTTCGGTGCCCGTCCTCTTAAGCGCGCCATCCAGAACTATATCGAAGATGGCATCAGCGATCTGATTGTGAATGGCAATCTCGAACCCGGTGCCACGATCCACATCACACTAAAAGAAAATGAGTTAGCATTCAGCTAACTCATTTTTCTTTATCTTCAATATCCTAAAGTTTTTCACATTCCTTCATCCATATCGCATACGACGCGTCACTCGGCATCCGCCAGTCACCGCGCGGCGACAGACTCACACTACCGACCTTCGGTCCGTCGGGCAGACAACTGCGTTTAAACTGCTGCGTGAAGAAACGGCGACAGAAGGTGGTAAGCCATTTCTTAACCACATCCTCCGTATAGAGAGGCTCTCCTCCATTGTTCGTCGAGGGGACACAGAATGCCCGTTGTGCCAGAAGGAAGATCTTCTTCGGACTGAACCCGTAGCGGAGGAAATAATAGATGAAGAAATCATGCAACTCATAAGGACCGACAAGATCCTCGGTCTTCTGTTTAATCTTTCCATCCTCGTCGGCAGGAATCAGTTCCGGCGATATCGGCGTGTCAATGATATCGAGCAGGGTCTCCGTCGCCATCTCACCAGCCACATAACTGACCAGATAACGGATCAGCGTCTTCGGTACACCGACATTCACGCCATACATCGACATGTGGTCGCCATTATAGGTGGCCCAACCGAGTGCCAGCTCCGAGAGATCACCCGTTCCGACCACGATTGCATTCTCCTTGTTGGCCACGTCCATCAGGATCTGCGTCCTCTCACGGGCCTGTGAGTTCTCGTAAGTCACATCATGCAGGTCGTGATCATGACCGATATCCTTGAAGTGCTGGGTCACAGCCTTGGCAATACTGATCTCACGGATGGTCACACCCAGGGTCTCCATCAGCTTCATCGCATTATGATAGGTTCGGTCGGTCGTGCCGAAGCCCGGCATGGTGATGCCGATGACACCCTTCCGATCCAGACCGATCTTATCAAAGGCCTTCACCGTAACCAGAAGGGCGAGAGTAGAATCCAGTCCACCACTGATACCGATCACCGCCTTCTGGGCGTTGACATGATAGAGACGTTTCGCCAGACCTGACACTTGGATATTCAGTATCTCCTCACAGGATGCCTGCATATTCTCGTCCTTCGGAATAAAGGGATGCGGGTCTATCTCTCGCTGCAACTCGAAGTCACGTGGTGCAACGGGCTTACACGCCACCTCATGCGCACTGGCATGACGCTGTGCATTGATGAACGTCGTATTACAACGACGCTCCACACGCAGCTTCTCGATATCAATCTGAGTCATCCGTATCTGTGGCTGGAACGAGAAACGGTCGCCCTCAACGAGCAACTGTCCGTTCTCGAAGATCATGGCATTACCGCCATAGACCACATCCTGCGTCGACTCTCCGAAACCACAGCTCGCATAGACATAGCCACAGACCATTCGTGCGCTCTGCTGGGCCAACAACGACTTCAGATAGGCATGCTTACCGATCAGCTCGTCACTGGCCGAGAGGTTCAAGATGATGTCCGCACCTGCCAGTGCCAGATTGTTGCTCGGTGGAATCGGAGCCCAAACATCCTCACAGATCTCAATACCGAACTTCATACCTCCTCGCGTCACAAACAACTGAGGCTCGGCACTGACATGGACAGGACTGCCTGCGAAATAGATGTCCGTAGGATTCAGATCCTGCGCAGAGGCAAACCAGCGTTTCTCGTAGAACTCGCCATAGTTGGGCAGGTAGGTCTTGGGAACGATACCCAGAAGAGAACCGCCTTGTATGACAGCCGCACAGTTATACAACAGACCGTTGATCACAACTGGCAGACCGACCACGGAGATAATGTCCAACTTCCTGGTGAAGTCCAACAACACCATGACGCCTTCCTCCACCTTGTCGAGCAACAACTGCTCCTTGAAAAGGTCCTGACAGGAATAGCCCGTGACACAGAGTTCCGGGAACACCATCAACTCAATGTCTCGTCCTTCCGCTTGGGCAATCAGACTCTCAATCTGCTGGATGTTGTAATCGACATCCGCCACTCTCACCGCAGGAACGGCTGCGGCCACCTTCGCAAATCCGTATCTCATAACTTAATCTTTTGGACATCATTCTCAATCACCGGATAAATCAGAGCCGGCTGCTCAAAGAAATCATTCTCACGGAACGCATGTAGCTTATAGAATTTCACCGGATCCATCCGCACCTGTGCGTTGACCACCGGTTTCAAAAGGAAATGCTTGTCACGCTTATAGGCGATCATCTGCACACAGCCATGCTCCAGTTCATTCAGGTTCTCCCGTCCGAACTCCTCGATAAATTCCTTGGTGTTCGGCTCGATCTCTCCTTCTGCCCTCACCTGCCAGGCATTACCCTCGGCAGTCATATAGACATAGCGCAGATAGTAGTTTGAGTCGTTCACCAGATAGGTCTCGAAACGGGTCTGTGACAGCTCTTTCACATCCATCGGCACAAAAGCCATATAAACGCTTAACTTATCACCGCCACGACGTTCTTCCGGCTTGGCACGGAAGGTGATGGGCCTGTCGGCCGGCTCCGTCTCCTCATCCTCGTCATGAGCATGCAGGGCAGCCTTCACCGAACTGGCCTTGGCCTCCACCACATGCTTCGTGTCGTAGTCCTCGTCGCCTACCACCACGACCTCATTGACGAGCATAGGCATCTGGAAGCCGTCCTCGTCCTCTACGAGAACGATGTTCTTCCCCTGGAAACCGGCTACTCGTCCGCCGCCAACCTCACTGAGGAATCTCACTTGATCTCCGATCTTCATGATATATAGGTTGATTACAGGTACAATAAACAGTTTAGTTGTTGACGGAACCGCCGACGATATCGAGCAACTCGTTGGTAATGGCCTGCTGACGACTCTTATTATATTGCAGGTTCAACTGTCTGAGCAACTCATCGGCATTATCGGTTGCCGTCTGCATGGCCACCATGCGGGCGGCATGCTCCGAAGCATTCGAGTCGAGCAGAGCTGTGTAGAGCATCAGGTGGGCTAACTTCGGTATCAGCTGCGAGAGAACGGTGTCCATGTCGGGCTCCACGATGAAGTTATCATTGAGCGGCTTCACCTCCTCCTGACTCCGATCTCCCGACTCCTGTCCTCTGTCTCCTCTCTTCTTCAGATACTCCTGCGACTCCCGCGTAGCCACCATACTGGTGAGATCACGCTCATGGTCGCGATGTAATTCCTCCTCGATATCGATGGGCAGGAAGGTTTTACGAGTGAGCACCTGCGAACCCGCACTCTTAAAGTGATGATAGATTAGTTCAACCTTATCTAACTCACCTTCAGCAAATTTCCGTCCGAGTTCCATGGCGATCTCTATGCACTGATGTACGTTAGGTTTGTCGGCCAAAGCCGAGAACTCACCTTGCACATTCAGTCCCATCTTCTGGGCTTTCTCATAGACCTTCCGACCAATAGGATATACCTCCACGTTCTCACGACCTATCTCCTGCGCATAGGCATCAACGGCCTGATTCATCATTTTGATGATATTGGCGTTGAAACCTCCGCAGAGAGAGGAGTTCGACGAGAACACCAGAAGTGCCACACGTCTCACCGGACGCACCTGATCATAGATGGTCTGTGAGTCGGCCTCGGCAGCCAGGAACGACTTCAGAATATGCTCCAACAGGGTCTCGTAGGGAAGCATATTCTGTATCGCCACCTGGGCATGGTGCAACTTCGACGATGCAACCATCTTCATGGCCGACGTGATCTTCCGTGTGGAATTTACAGAGGCAATCCGTCCTTTAATTTCTTTCAGACTTGGCATAATTCCTTGTTTTAAGGACTTACTTATACGTTCCCGCGATGTCGGCCATGACAGACTCGATCGTGGCGGTCGTAGCGTCGTCGATCTTTCCACTGGCAAGCGTCTCGATCACCTCAGGGTGAGTAGAACGCATCTTGTCGAGGAACTGTCCCTGACACTCGCGCACCTTGTCGATGGGCACCTCACGCATCAAGCCATGGACACCACAATAGAGGATGGCAATCTGCTCTCCTACGGGCATCGGACTATACTGAGGCTGGATCAGCAACTGGTTGTTCTTACGACCACGGTCGAGGGTCATCGCCGTCACGGCATCCATATCACTCGAGAACTTCGAGAAGGCCTCGAGCTCACGGTACTGGGCCTGGTCAATCTTCAGCGTACCGGCCACCTTCTTCATCGACTTGATCTGGGCCGATCCACCGACACGGCTCACGGAGATACCAACGTTGATGGCGGGACGGAAACCCTGGTTGAAGAGGTCACTCTCCAAGAAGATCTGACCATCAGTGATGGAGATCACGTTCGTGGGGATATAAGCCGACACGTCACCTGCCTGTGTCTCAATGATAGGCAGAGCGGTGAGAGAACCACCACCCTTCACATGACCCTTCATGCACTCGGGCAGGTCGTTCATCTGCTCAGCCACCTCCTGCTGCTCGTTCATCTTGGCGGCACGCTCAAGGAGACGGGAGTGGAGATAGAACACATCACCCGGATAGGCCTCACGACCCGAAGGACGACGCAGAATCAGCGACACCTCACGGTAAGCTACGGCCTGCTTCGACAGGTCGTCATAGACCACGAGGGCGGGCAGACCACGGTCACGGAAATACTCACCGATGGCAGCACCGGCAAACGGTGCGTAGTACTGCATGGCAGCCGGATCGGCTGCAGTAGCAGCCACCACGATGGTGTAAGGCATGGCACCGTGCTCCTGCAACGTAGAGACAAGAGCGGCTACGGTACTGGCTTTCTGACCGATGGCCACATAGATACAATAGACAGGCTTACCTGCCTCATAGAAACTCTTCTGGTTGATGATGGTATCCACGGCGATGGCTGTCTTACCCGTCTGACGGTCACCGATGATGAGCTCACGTTGACCGCGACCGATGGGGATCATCGAGTCGATAGCCTTCAGACCGGTCTGCAACGGCTCCTTCACGGGCTGACGGTAGATCACACCGGGGGCCTTACGGTCAAGAGGCATCTCGAATGCCTCGCTCAGGTCGATATCGCCCTTACCATCGATGGCTTGTCCCAGCGGGTTGATCACACGACCGAGCATGTTGTCATTAACACGGATAGAAGCGATACGCTTGGTACGCTTCACGACCATACCCTCCTTAATGCCCGATGTCGAACCGAGGAGCACACAACCGACGTTATCCTCCTCCAGGTTCATCACGATAGCCATCGTACCATTCTCGAACTCCAAGAGTTCGTTGGCCTCGGCATTACGCAGACCATAGATACGAGCCACACCGTCGCTGACGGTGAGCACAGTACCCACCTCGTCGAACTTCTCTGCTTGAGAGATGCCCTTCAACTGGTCAAGCAGGACCTGGGATACTTCGCTTGGTTTAATCTTATCTGACATAAATACTTTAATTCTATTTTCTTTCTACCACGAATTTCACTAATTTCACGAATTGCTGCACTTGACAAAAATTAGATTAATTTGTGTCATTCGTGGTCGTTTACTTCTTTAGTTGTGTTAGGATGGAGTTGAGCTTCGTCTTGACACTGGCATCCATGCGATAAGTGTCATACTCGAGGATGAAGCCACCGATGATATCGGGGTTCACCTCCGTCTCGAACTCCACCGTTCCATTGGTCTTGCTCTCCACCAACTGGCGCATCTTCTGCTCTGTGGCAGGTGACACTGCAGCAGCGGTGATGAGGCATCCTCGGATGACATTCTTCTGTTGCCGGTATAGCGTGACATACGAATGGGCGATGAACTGCATCACACTCTCTCGACCTTCCTTGAGCACCAACTCGACAAAGGCCTTGGTGAGCGAGGAGGGCTCCTTGCCGACAGCGGTCAGCAAGAGCTTCTCCTTATCGTTTTTCGAGAGCATCGGATTGTCAATCGTCAACCGCAGCTGCGGCACGTCGGCATAGCTCTTGGCGAGCTGCTGCATCTCGGCATATACCGCATCTTCGATCTTCGCGTCAGTAGCACTCTTGAGCAGCGCACGGGCGTATCTTACCGATATGACTCCTATATCCATACGTTATACCAAATTAGTGAGTTGAAGAAATATCATCCAGCATACGGTCAATCAGATCCATCTGCGACTGATCGTCCTTGAGGTTCTGTTTGAGAACCTTCTCAGCGATCTCGACACTGAGCGTGGCCACTTGGGCACGGATATCGGCAATGGCGGCCTTCTTCTCCTGTTCGATGGCATTACGCGCATCGTCAAGCAGACGAGCCCCCTCACTCTTGGCCTTCTCCTGTGCTTTCTCCACGATCGCGTCGCGCGTCTCGGCAGCTTCTTTCAATATCTGAGCCTGCTTCTCGCGAGCCTCCTGCAAGATGGATTCACCTTCTTTCTCGATATTGGCAAGACGCTCCTGGGCCTCGTGGGCCTTACGGAGACTCTCGTCGATATAGTTCTTCCGTTCCTCCACCATATGGGTTATGACGGGGAAGCCGAACTTGGCAAGAAGGAGAAAGACCACCAAGAACGCCACGAACATCCAGAAGAAGAGTCCGAAGTCGGGCGTAAGTATTGATGGTAAGTTAATTGAGTCCATTTGCACAGATGAGTTTGAGGATTAGATGAATACGCAAAGTGCACATACGACGACAGCGAACAGGGCAACACCCTCAACGAATGCGGCTGTCAGAATCATGTTGGTACGGATGGTACTTGCTGCCTCGGGCTGACGTGCGATGGCATCCATAGCATTACCACCAATACGACCGATACCGAGACCGGCACCAATAGCTGCAATACCTGCGCCGAGACCGGCACCAAACTTAGCAAGACCAGCAGCGGCTGCTGCCTGTAATAACAATGATGTTATCATAACTTTAAAATTTTAGTTGTAAATATTTAATGTTTTAATTTTTTATTTTCACTCGTGATGATGCTCGGGATGTGCCAGTCCGATGAACACGGCACTGAGCATCGTAAAGACATAAGCCTGTATAAAAGCCACCAGAAACTCCAGACAGTTCATGAAAAGGATCATCACGAAACTGAGCAGGGTCAGGCCTGAGCCCAGATAGGCATTCAGCGACCAGCCGATGAAGATGATAGCCGTAAACGACAGGATAATGGCGTGACCGGCCATCATGTTGGCAAAGAGACGGACCATCAGGGCGAAAGGCTTGGTGATGATGCCAAAGAACTCGATGATAGGCATGATAGCCACGGGATAAGCCTTCAGGAAAGCCGGCACATCGGGCCAGAAGATCTCCTTCCAGTACTCCTTGTTTCCGAAGAGGTTGACAGCCAGCATCGTACAGAGGGCCAGGAAGAATGTGATATTGATGTTACCCGTCACATTAGCGCCACCGGGGAAGATAGGCAACAGTCCCAACATGTTGGTGATCAGGATGAAGAAGAACACCGTGAGCAGGTAAGGGGCATACGGACGGTAATGCTTCTCACCGATAGAGTCCTTGATCAGATCATCGTGAATGGTCATCACCAGCATCTCCACCATACCGACAAAGCCCTTAGGCACATCCTTGGTCGCATCGTGCTTCTTATACCAGGAGGCACAGCCAAGGAAAATAGCCAGCATGATGGCTACGACAATCCATATCTGAACCACACTCTTGGTGATACTGATATCCCACGGACGGACACTTGTCCCGTCGGAGAGACGCTCGTAGATCTTACCGTTCTTCTCTTCATTGAAATAGAAGCCCATGTAGTCGGCCTTCCCCTCCTCCATCGCCTCTTCGATGCGCGAGCTGCAGAAAGCATGCCACTCACCGGTGGCCTCACTTCTGACGATGACCGGCAGAGGAATACTGATATGATGACCGCCTACGGTGGTGATATGCCACTCATAAGCGTCAGAGAGGTGTCCAAGCACAATCTCCTTCACATCCACCCCCTCACTCTCGTTAGCCGACACAGGCGTGCCGACGGCCAAAAGAAGGGTCAGACATAAAAGCAAATATCTCATTATCTTCAGTTTATACATTTTGTTTATTCTTCTTCTCGTTCCTGACAAAATACCACGTATCATAGATCAGAACTACGAAATAGTATATCAGGAAGATGCCGACAAACCACAGGATTGAAGCACGACTGGAAGCCAGGAAGCAGAACGCCAGCACAACGACGATGGCAGCAAACATACGGATAGACGATGCCGCCATGTAGAGTGTAGGCATGCTAGAAGGCGATGTCGCCTGAACCCACTTCCACACCAGGGCGTAAGCGATGCAGGCCACCAGTTGGAACACCGCTGAGATACAGATCGGCTTTGCCATCAGCTCCACATCACCCCAGATGTTGACATAGAGCAGGAATAGCAGACTGAGACCTGCTATCAGACAAATACTCTGTCTCAGGTAGGTATTGACAACGTTCTTAGTCATGTTCTTGTAGTTCTACGCAAAGACTCACCTTATTCTTCTGTACCTCCACAAAGCCACCAGCGATAGCGATGGTGTGCTTACCGTCGGCAGCAGTATAGATCACGTCGCCCTGACACAGTGACGAGATGATAGGCGCATGGTTCGTCAGGATCTCAAACTGTCCCATGGCACCAGGCACCAACACACTCTCAACGGTTCCGTCGTATTCAATTTTCTCAGGCGAGACAACCCTCAGTTGCAACATATAGTTCAATGTTCTAAGTTCAAAGTTCAAGCTCGCGATGAAGCGAGAGCAGAGTCAAGTCACCCCTTCGCGGCCTCAAGCAACTTCTTGGCCTTCTCCTTGGCCTCCTCGATGGTTCCGACATTGAGGAATGCCTGCTCAGGCAGATCATCCACCTCACCGTCGAGAATGGCGTTGAAGCCCTTGATAGTCTCCTCAATGGGCACCATCACACCCGGCAGACCGGTGAACTGTGATGCCACAGAGAACGGCTGAGAGAGGAAGCGTTGTACACGACGGGCACGGTTCACCGTCAACTTATCCTCGTCGGAGAGTTCGTCCATACCGAGGATGGCGATGATATCCTGCAACTCCTTGTAACGCTGAAGAATCTCCTTCACGCGCTGGGCACAGTCATAGTGTGCCTTACCCACGATCAGCGGGTCAAGAATACGAGAGGTAGAACCCAGAGGATCCACAGCCGGATAGATACCGAGCTCAGCGATCTTACGGTCGAGCACCGTCGTCGCATCCAAGTGCGTGAACGTGGTGGCAGGTGCCGGGTCGGTCAAGTCGTCGGCAGGCACATACACAGCCTGCACGGAGGTAATAGAGCCCGTCTTCGTTGAGGTGATACGCTCCTGCATCGTACCCATCTCCGAGGCCAGCGTCGGCTGATAACCCACGGCCGACGGCATACGACCCAACAGGGCCGACACCTCAGAACCAGCCTGGGTGAAACGGAAGATGTTATCGATGAAGAACAGGATATCGGCGGCACCGCCGTCCTTACCACCTGCATCACGGAAGCCCTCGGCCACGGTCAGTCCCGACAGGGCCACAGAGGCACGTGCCCCAGGAGGCTCGTTCATCTGTCCATAGACCAGAGTAGCCTGACTCTTCTTCAACTCCTCGGGATCGACGAGTGAGAGGTCCCACTTGCCTTCATCCATCGCCTGACGGAACTTATCACCGTAACGGATTACGCCCGACTCGATCATCTCTCGGATCAGGTCATTACCCTCACGAGTGCGCTCTCCCACGCCGGCGAACACTGAGAATCCATTATGTCCCTTGGCAATATTATTGATCAGCTCCATGATGAGCACGGTCTTTCCTACACCGGCACCACCGAAGAGACCGATCTTACCACCCTTCATATAGGGTTCCAACAGATCGATAACCTTGATACCTGTGGCCAGGATCTCCTTCTTCGTGGAGAGATCCTCAAATGTCGGAGCTTCGCGGTGGATTGGATAAGCGCCCTCCATATCGAGTTGTTTCATACCATCGATAGGCTGACCGATCACGTTCAGCATTCGACCCTTGATCTGATCACCGGCAGGCATCACGATCGGTGAGCCCAGGGGGATCGCTTCCAGTCCACGGTGCAGTCCGTCGGTATTATCCATAGCCACGCAGCGCACCGTATCCTCACCGATGTGCTGCTGCACCTCGGCAATCAGTTCGCGCCCGTCGCCACGGTCAATTCTCAAGGCATCATGAATCTTCGGAAGCACTTTTTCCGCATCCTGTCCTTCCGTATCGAAATAGACATCGATAACAGGACCGATAATCTGCGAAATGTGTCCAGCAATTTGTGACATATGCTTTTTATTTAATTGTTGTTTGGTTTAAGTGATGTTAGTTACATGCAAAGGTAGATATTTTTATCCTAACAGAACTCTTTTCAGTGTAAAATTATCCTAAATTCACTGTTTTCTATTTCCTCAATGCCAGCGTATAATTATAATAGCGACTGTTTCCCGTCACCTCCTCGATCACCTTGATGAAAGGCGGGAAGTTCACGGTCTCCTGCTCGGCAATACCCTTTGTCTCCATCATCACCAGATTGTCGATGGGCGCCAGGAAGGTGTCGATCTCGAAATACTGTCCTTTCCAGATAAAGCTCCGACGGTGCTTATGGATGGTCTGCCGATAGGGATCGGCCTGCTGGAGCAACGACTTATAGAGGTTGTTGTTCACCTGGCGTTCCGTCTCTATCTGCTCCGTATCAGAGATACGTTTCTTCGTACGATGCACGTTGACCACCTTACCGTCCCAGATACGTCGGCGCAGGCGCACCTCACACCCCGGCTCCGCCACCAGATAGGTCTGGATGATATCACTCTCCGTACACTCGGGAATCTCCCCAACGATCTCCACTCTGTAGACCCGCTCCTCCTGCACCCGCTGAGGCAGTCCGAGCACATTCGAGATCTCCTTGATGACACGGTTCAGCTTCGCGTCGAAGTCATCGTGGTTGTTGATCACGCGCAGATGCGGATGACCGGTCCAGGCCTTGATCACCTTTTTGTCCAGTTCCCGGGCCAGACGCAGTCCTTCCTCATCGGCATTCTCATAACGGATGGCGTTCGTGGCCGTCGTATAATACTGTTCCGCACCGTCGGCGGCACTCACCAGATGGAGCACCGCGTCATAGCGTTCACGCAGACGGTTGGAGTCCGACCCGCACATCGCCGTGATCTCCTCCCACTCCTCGGGCTTCATATAGGCAGAGATATCCATCGTCCCTCGGTCGCAGACCATCAGCACCGGTTTCGTACAAACCTCGGCCAACCGCTGGAAAGAGTCTTCCAACGCCAACTGTGTCTCAAGGATGGCCCGTTCTCCCTCGTAATAGAGGTTACGGTTAGGTGTCAGGTAGTTCCAGCCGCCCTGGCTATACAGCGTAGGCACCTCAGGCACCATAAACACCTTGTATCCCATTCCGGAGAAATACTCATTAATCTTCACCAGTGCCGTCGTCTTACCGGCACAGGGTCCTCCCGTCAGAACAATCTTCTTGATTTCCGCCATGTTATCTTCCTAACTCCTGCTTACGCCCATTAAATACTTAATTCATCAAGTACCGTTATCAGTTTCTTATCAAACGGCTTATCAGTACGGATGCACTCACTGAATGGCACGTACACCACCTCGTTGTTTCTGACACCGACCATGATATTACGCTGTCCCTGACGCAGGGCCTCGATGGCACCGACACCCGTACGACTGGCCAGGATACGGTCGTGAGCCGACGGTGTACCGCCACGCTGCAGATGCCCCAGGATCGACACACGTACATCGAACTCCGGGAACTCCTTCTTCACACGATCGGCATAGTAGAGAGCGCCACACTTCGGACTCTCCGACACGATGACGATACACGACTTCTTCGACTTACGGATACCACGTCCCATGAACTGTGCCAACTGGTCCACATCTGTCATATCCTCAGGGATGATGGCGGCCTCGGCACCACTGGCGATGGCTGAGTTCTGGGCCAGGAAGCCCGCATCACGTCCCATCACCTCGACGAAGAAGATACGCTCGTGCGAGTTGGCGGTGTCACGGATACGGTCCACACACACCATGATCGTGTTCATGGTCGTATCATAACCGATGGTAGAGTCCGTACCGTAGAGGTCGTTATCAATGGTACCAGGCAGTCCGATACAGGGGAAGTCGAACTCCATACCGAAGTCACGGGCACCTGTCAGCGAACCGTTACCACCGATCACCACCAGGGCGTCGATCTCCTCTCTCACACAGGTCTCATAAGCCTTCAACTTACCCTCCGGTGTCATGAAGTCCTTGGAACGGGCTGTCTTCAGGATCGTACCGCCACGATTGATGATACCACTCACATCCTCTGTCGTGAACGGCTTGACCTCACCTTTGATCAGACCGTCATAGCCACGGTATATGCCTTTGATGTTAAACCCGTTATAGATGCCGGCACGCGTCACCGCGCGAATAGCAGCATTCATGCCTGGTGCATCACCTCCTGAGGTGAGCACACCAATCGTCCTTATCTTTGTCATTTCCATATATGTTTTAGTTATACAAATACATTTCCAACCACAAGACGCCCAGTCCGATGAGCCATCCCGTCAGCACCTTCAGTGTCAGGTTCTTCATATACCATCCCACACGGATATGCTCCATCTTCATCAGGGCCACACCACTGATGGAACCGATGGACAGCAGACAACCGCCGACGGCTGTCGTATAGGCGATGATCTTCCAGTAGGCACCGTTGGCGATGAAGTTACCGATATAGTCGCCCGGCAGTGCACCTCTGATCACCGGATAGAGCGAGATATCACTGATGGCAATGGTGAAGGAGTCGACCAAGGCACTGAGCAGACCGGAGACAATACCCAGGATCCACACGCTGTGCACGTTCTCGTTCATCCATGCCGACACATCTTCGAACACGCCCGTCTCCGTGACCACACCCATACCCAGCATGATACCCATGATGAAGAGTATCTGCTGCAACGAACCGTACTGGAGCGCCCGGGGTGTCAGGCGTTGCGACATCTGGTCGGCATTCATCAGTTTACGGTTCATCACCTCGTTGACCACCCAGAGCACGCTCAGCACACAGAGAGCGCCTAAGAACGGTGACAGCTTCGTGATGTTATGGAAGGTCGGGATAAACCACAGACCACCGATGCCCACGAACAGCATCACCACACGCTGCCAGGGTTTCAGGTTGGTGTCGTCGCCACGGTAAGGCATCGGCGACCACTGTGTGTCGAGCCGTTCCGGCAGCTCACGGTTGATGAGGATGGTCGGCACCACCCACGCCACGATAGCCGGCAGAGCCATATACGACGTGAAGTTCGTGGCAGTCACGGCACCGTCGCCCCAGAGGAGCAGTCCCGTCGGATCACCGATAACGGTGAAACAACCGCCACAGTTGGCTGCGATCACGATGGCACATCCTATCAGCATCCGCTGGCGACGGTTCTGTACAATCGAGTGCATGATGACCAGCATCATCGTCGCCGTGGTCAGGTTATCAAGATTGGCCGACACGATAAAGGTGGCGAAGGTGATCGTCCACAACAGGCGTTTGGAGTTACGCGTCCTGATCCAGGAGGTCACGAAGTCGAAACAGCCGTTGTTGTTCAGGATCTCGATGATGCTCATCGTAGCGAGCAGGAACATCACGATGCTTGCGGCCCTACCCACATAGTAGAGGAAGAGATTATCGTAGATATAACCCTTCGCGGTCTCACTCGTCGGGTCGGCACCCGCCAGGTAGTCGATATAGTCCAGGGAATGCTGCGACATGACAAAGTCGGTACCATAGCAGATATACAACACCCATCCCACGGTTCCGATGAACATGGCGATGGCAGACTTGTTCACACCGGTCAGATGTCCCGTGCCGATCAGCACGTACCCCAGCAATAGCAATATAACAATTATCAGTGTCATTTTTACGATAGTATTTTAACGGGGGCCCGGAACCAAACTACGGTTCCTCGCCCATCCTCCTCATTATCCTTGGCTCCAATCGTTCCGCCCATCTTGTCGATCACGGCCTTACAGATGCTCAGTCCCAGTCCGGGCGTCTTCTCTTGAAGGTAGGTGTTCTTATCCGACAGCAAGGCGAAGATATTATCCTTGAGTTCCTCTGGCAGTCCGCAACCGGTGTCCTTCACCTCCACGGACAGACCGTCGTCCTTCACGTCATAGCTCAGCGTCACCTTCCCCTCCTCCGTATGCTGTTGGGCGTTCTCCAGCAGATGCATGGTCACCATCCGCAGCAGCTTGGGGTCGATCATCACACGGACACCGCTTACCGCCGCGTTCACGTCGAGCGTCACACCCTCGGCCAACTGTGTCCGGGTCTCCTCCGCATAGTCGTTCATCACCTGGTCGATATCCACCTCCTGCGGGTCGAAGAGATGGTCATTCTCCTCAATATCCGACAGCAACAGCAGCTCGTTGATGAGATGAAGCAGTTGCAGTCCGTTACCGTTAATCAGATTCATCAACTGCGCCTTCTCATCCTCCGGCATCTCCCCGTCGGGTGTCGTCATCAACAGGTCCGAGAAACCGATGATGGCGTTCAGCGGTGTCCGCAGGGCATGACTGATATTACTCAGGAAGAGTCCCTTCAGCTGTTCACTCTTCTTGGCACGTTCCATCTCCCGCAGAATCCGTCGGCGGTTGAGGAGCAGCACGTAGATCATCAGGAGCGAGAGCAGGAGCAGCAGGATACCGATGAGGAACCACACCCATGTCGGGATGATATTCGTGTCGAAACTCGTCTTGATCCGACCGTACACGGCCTCCGTCACACCGTCGGCCTCCATCTTGTCCAACTCCTTGTCAATGGCTTCTATCAGACGCTTGTCGGAGCTCACGTAACAGTACTCCCGTGGTCCAAGCGTCAGATCGGCGCTCGCCAGATTGTTCAGGTGGTTCTGTTCGATCATGAACTGGGCCTGGAAACGGAAACAGATCACCCCGTCGTAACTGCCCGAGGCCAACTCGAACAGAGCTCGTCTCAGGTCCTTCACCACCACCGGATTGGCACCAGCTTTGGTCAACGTATCGACGACAGGCTGCGACTCCATCAGGGCGATGGTCTTACCGTTCACGCTACGCAGTCCGTCTCTGTTTTGCTCCTCCCCTTTCCGGTACACGATCTGGTAGTACAGCCGGAACACGGCCTGCGAGTAGTTGGTCAGATTCTTCCGGTTCGGCGAATAGAGCATCATGGCCAGTCCCACTCGGTTGTTCACCACATCATCCACAATGGTCTCCCAGTTGTCCGGCTTGTATTCGAAGGGGATATCCAACCGGTTCATCAACACCTTCGTGAAGTCGAGATCAAGTCCATGGGGCTCACCCCTCATATCCACCATCTGCAGGGGCGCATAGTCCAGGTCGATGGAGAAAAAGAGCGGGTTGTCTTTCGTATAACCAAGATTGTCGGCGCTTACCGAAAAGGCAAGTGTCAGCATAAAAAGGATACAACTCAGTCTTAGCTTCATATTGGCAACCGTTTCAAGCTTATGGCTTGTATGGCGACAAAGATACGAAAAAAGTCTGTAACCACCAAACTTTTTGGCTGAAAGAAAAAATCCCCCGACGTAACCGTCAGGGGATTAGCATTTATTTAGCCTCCGAAATTATCGTACATGATCGACTCCGGATCGACACCGAGACTGTCGAGCATTGAGACGACGGCGGCCGACATCGGTCCAGGACCGCACATGTAGTACTCCACATCCTCCGGAGCCTCGTGATCCTTCAGGTAGGTATTGAGCATCACCTGATGGACGAAGCCCGGCGTGTACTTCACGCCTGCGGCGTCGGCAGCGGGATCGGGACGGTCGAGTGCCAGATGGAAGTGGAAGTTCGGGTATTCCTTCTCCAGTCCGAGGAAATCGTCCAGATAGAACACCTCGTTGAGCGCACGTGCACCATAGAAGTAATGCATCTCACGATCGGTGGTGTGAAGGGTCTTCGTCATGTGCATGATCTGAGCACGCAACGGAGCCATACCGGCACCGCCGCCGACCCATATCATCTCCTTCTTCGAGTCGAAGTGCGGGTGGAAGTCACCGAACGGTCCCGACATGATCACCTTGTCGCCGGGCTTCAGTGAGAAGATATACGACGAGGCGATGCCCGGGTTCACATCCATGAATCCGCTACGGTCGGCCTTGAACGGCGGTGTAGCGATACGCACGGTGAGCATGAACACGTCGCCCTCTGCCGGATAGTTGGCCATCGAGTATGCACGGATGGTGGGCTCGGGGTTCTTACACTTCAAGGGGAACAGACCGAACTTCTCCCACGACGGCAGATACTCGTCACCGATGAGCGACTTGTCGAAGTCCTTATCATAGTCGATGCAGTCGAAGGCAGGGATCTTGATCTGGGCGTAAGAGCCTGGCAGGAAGTCCATATGGGCACCGGCAGGCAACTGCACCTTGAACTCCTTGATAAACGTAGCCACGTTCTTATTGGAGATCACCGTACACTCATATTCCTTTACACCGAGGATGCTCTCATCGACATGGATCTTCAGATCACCCTTCACCTTACACTGACATCCCAGACGCCAGTGGTTCTTAATTTCTTTACGTGAGAAATGGGGTTTCTCCGAGTCGAGGATCTCACCGCCGCCTTCGAGCACCTGTACCTTACACTGACCGCAGCTGGCCTTACCACCACAGGCTGAGGGCAGGAAGATACCGTTCTCGTTGAGTGTCGCCATCAGGTTGTTTCCCTGGGCCACACTGAGGGTACGGTCGCCGTTAATCTCAATATTCACATTACCGCTGGGACTGAGATACTTCTTAGCCACCAACAGGATAATCACCAGCAGGATGATTACCGCGAGGAAAACCCCTATACTATATGCTATAAACTGAGCCATAACTTCAATTTTTCAATTCTATAATTCTTAAGTTTTATATGTTCAGTCCTGAGAAACACATCATCGCCATGGCCATGAGACCGACGGTAATAAACACGATACCGAGGCCCTGCAGGGGCTTGGGCACATCCGAGTACTGCATCTTCTCGCGGATGGCACCCAGTGCCACGATGGCGAGCGTCCAACCGAGACCCGAACCGAAGCCGTACACCATCGCATCCCAGATGGAGGTGATGGCCTGAGAGTTGGTCGGCTCCATGAGGATACGCTGCTGCATGAACAGCGAGGCACCCATGATGGCGCAGTTCACGGCGATCAGCGGCAGGAAGATACCCAGTGCGGCATAGAGCGACGGTGAGTATTTCTCGACGGTCATCTCAACGAGCTGCACCATACCGGCGATCACGGCAATGAAGAGGATAAACGACAGATAGCTCAGGTCGACGCCTTCTGCGAGGCAGTCGGGACCCAGCACCTTGGTCTGCAACAGATAGTTCACGGGTACGGTGACGGTGAGCACGAAGGTCACAGCCAGTCCGAGGCCCAACGAGGTCTTCACGGTCTTCGACACAGCCAGATAAGAGCACATGCCCAGGAAGAAGGCGAAGATCATATTGTCGACGAAGATCGACCTGAATAATAATGATATTGCGTGTTCCATATCTTACTTCTCCTTATAAAAATAGGCACGATGCACCCAGATCACACATCCCACGAGGATGAGGGCCATGGCCGGCATCGTCATCATACCGTTGTTCATATATCCGAAATCATAGGCGCAGTCGGGAATGATCTGGAAGCCCAGCAGACTGCCACGACCCAAGAGCTCACGTGCAGCGCCGACGATCACGAGGATCATCGCATAGCCGAGACCGTTACCCACACCATCGAGGAACGACGGCCAGGGCTTGTTCTGCATGGCGAACGCCTCCAGACGACCCATCAGGATACAGTTGGTGATGATCAGACCGACATACACGCTCAGCTGCACGCTCACATCATAAGCGAAAGCCTTCAGGATCTGCGATACGATGGTCACGAGCGCAGCTACCACGACCAACTGCACCACGATACGGATACGGTTAGGGATGGTATTGCGGATGATCGAGATGATCACGTTCGAGAATGCCGTAATCACCGTTACGGCCAGACCCATCACGATAGCTGGCTTCAACTGTGAGGTCACAGCCAGTGCCGAGCAGATACCCAGCACCTGACCCAGAATAGGATGGTCTACGTTTAACGGGTTTGTGAAAACCTCCTTATTTTGCTTACTGAATAATGCCATAGTTTTATTCCTCCACTACTTTAGTTGAATCAGTATTTGCAACAGTCTCGAGCATTCTGCCGACAGCGTATATTTGGAAACCCTTCAGGCCATCCTTCAGCATAGCATCAACACCGTTCGAAGTCAGAGTAGCACCAGTCACACAGTCAACCTGTGTAGCGGCATCCTCAACCTTCTTAACAACCGAGAGTACTACGTTGCCGTTCTCATCCCAGATCTGCTTGCCGATAAATTTCTCCTGCCAAGCCTGAGAGTCCTTGATTTCGGCACCCAGACCGGCGGTCTCGCCCTCGTGGTTGAAGTAGGCACCGTAAACCTTGCCCTTTTCGTCGATAGCAAGATAACCGCTGATACCACCCCAAAGGCCCATACCCTTCAAGCTTACTACGGTAATGTCTTTGCCATCAATCTGGCATTCATAAGTCTTCTGGCCGTTATCTTCGTTCTCTTTCTCAGCCTTCACCACCTCGGCATACTTTGCCTCGGCCTCCGAACCGTCGAGGTTACGGATGTTCAGCGAGTAGAGAATCTGCTTCTTCACGTCAAGGGCGACGTTCGCATCCTGCATAGGCTTCAGTGCCTTATAGACAAAGGCCAGCAGGAAGGCGACGATCACCACCAGTATCGCACTATATATGATAATGTACGAATTCGAGTTTGTATTCATTTTCATATCTACTTCCCTCCTTACTCCTTTACACCTTTACTTCTGTTCAATCGCTTCGAGATATTACGCTCCACCACGAAGTGGTCGATCATCGGAGCGAACATGTTACCAAAGAAGATGGCGAGCATCATACCCTCGGGATAACCGGCGTTCATCACACGGATGATGATAGCCATCGCACCGATGAGGAAGCCGTAGATATACTGACCGCAGGTCGTACGACAAGAGGTCACGGGGTCGGTAGCCATGAACACGGCACCGAAGGCGAAGCCACCGAGTACGAAATGATGCCACCACTCGATCGACTGACCGGTCGTCTGGAAGATGAAGGCCAGCACGCCACCACCTACGAACACGCTCAGCATGGTGCGCCATGAGGCGATGCCCGTCCAGAGCAACAGGATAGCGCCCAGGGCGATGGCAAACAGGGAGGTCTCACCGATAGAACCGGGGATGAAGCCACAGATCATATCACAGATGGAAGCATCGGGAGCGATGCCCTGACCGATCTGTCCGAGTGGTGTGGCAGCGGTGAAGCCGTCGGGCAGTGTGTTACCCAGACCGAAGATCGAGTCCTGAGCCACCCAGACGGTGTCACCTGTCATCTTCGACGGATAGGCGAAGAACAGGAACATACGGGCTGCGATGGCCGGGTTGAAGATGTTCATGCCCGTACCACCGAAGATCTCCTTACAGAAGATCACGCTGAAGGCGCAGGCCAGAGCCAGCATCCACAACGGACAACCGACAGGTACGATCAACGGGATCAGGATACCCGACACCAGATAACCCTCCTGGATCTCCTCACCCTTCCACTGGGCCCAGGCGAACTCAATGCCGAGACCGACGATGTAGCTGACCAGGATCTTAGGCAGGACTGCCAGGAAACCGAAGAAGAACACCTCCAGGAAGCTGGCCGATGCCAGTGTACCGGCAGCCAGGTAGTTCTGATAACCGATATTATACATACCAAACAGCATGGCAGGCATCAGGGCGAGCACCACCATACTCATAATACGCTTCGAGTCGATGGCGTCGTGGATATTCACGCCAGTCTTCGCCGTGTCATTAGGCACGTACAGGAAGGTCTCAAAGCCGTCGAACACCGAACGGAAGGCGTGTAGCTTGCCACCCTCTTCGAAGTTCGGCTTGATCTTATTGAGATAATTTCTTAAATAACTCATATTCTTTTTATTTGCAGTATCATCTACATTCTTACCTATGCGTTCTCTTTACGCAAGATATTCAGTCCTTCACGCACGATGCGCTGCAGTTCCAGCTTCGAGCTGTCAACGAACTCCGCCAGGGCGAAGTCCTCTGGACTCACCTCATAGATACCCAGCGCCTCCTGACGGTCGATATCACCGGCGATGATGGCCTTGATCAGATACTCGCCATAGATATCCATCGGCAGCACCTTGTCGTACTCACCACTCATGATGATATGACGCTGACCACCTTTCACACGGGCATCCAGCGCATAGCTTTTCTGACCCAACAGCCAAGAGAAATAGCTGCGGTTCACAGAGAACTGCTTGAAGCGCGGCAGGATCCAACCCAACAGCTCGTCGGCGTCGTCACCCTCGGGTATCACGGTGATCTCAGAGGTGTGGGCACCCAGATAACCGTCCTTGGTCGTCACACGACCCGTCAGCACATTACCGTTGATGATACGTACGCTCTTCGTGGCGTCATAACTGTTGCTCAGGAGTGTGGCGAGCTCCTCACCCACCAGCATATCGACATAGGCGGGATTCTTCACCTCACTACCGCAGAGGGCCACCGTACGACGCAGGTCCACCTTTCCGGTATTGAAGAGACGACCGATGAAGAGCACGACCGTCGGATCACCGATGGTCCACACCACCTCACCCTTATTCACCGGGTCGAGATGGTTCACCTGAACACCAACGTTACCGGCAGGACACGGACCGTCGAACACGTTCACATCGACATCCTTCATGCCCTCCAGGGCAGAGCCCACGCCCACGCCGAGATAGGTCTTGGCAATCTTCGAGAGGGCGGTCAGACCCGTCTGGAAATCTGCCTCCTGACCTTTCACCTCATATTCAAAACTGGCAGCAAGCGGTTTGTCGCGCAGCGCAGATACAAAAATTGCCTTAGGCTGGACACTCGGGTTGGTTGAAACAGCATAAGGCAACTGGTCGATGTAACCGAAGATACCGGCTTCCAGCAACGCGTTGATCACTTGCTCGCCTGTCATGGTGCCGACCTCCCGTTTGCCGAAGTCCGTAAACTCCTGCTGGGCATCAGCATCCACCTTCACGCAGAGCACTTTCCTACGCTCACCACGCACCACCTCACGGACTGTACCGCTGACAGGCGAGGCAAACTTCACTTCCGGATACTGTTTATTCACAAACAAAGCATCCCCGGCCTTGACCTTATCACCTTCCTTGACGATCACCTTCGGAGTCACTCCCTCGAAATCATCCGGAACCAATGCGTACTTTCCGCTCGATTTCAACTGGATCTTCTTCTCCTCAGCCAGTCCTTTCAGGTTAATGTCCAAGCCTTTGCGTAACTTAATCACATTTGCCATTTATATAAAGTTTGATTGAATAGTCGCTCAAATGCGCTTGCAAAATTAATAATAATTAGGTATAAATTGAGCAAAAAACAATAGAAAAATGCGATTATACCGATAAATTGTCGTATTTTTGCAGAGTAATTCAGTCAAAGGGAAAATAATTGCCATATCTGACTGACAAAATATAGAAACCACCAGGACAGATCCACGTGAAAGTTCTCAAACGACTTGTCAGTATAGCCATCTGGAGCATCATCGCCATCAACCTGATGCTCCTGGGCGTGTCGCACCTGCCAGCAGCCCAACGGTACATCGGTTCGAAAGTGTCCGAGGTGCTTGGGGAGAAGTTGGGTACCCAGGTGTCCGTGGGCCGTGTCGACCTAGGGTTCCTCAACCGTATGATCATCGACGACGTACTGATCTACGACCAGCAGCAGAAAGAGATGCTCCGGGTGGCCCGCCTGTCGGCCAAGGTCGAGCTCATGCCACTCACCGAAGGACGCATCTCCATCTCGTCGGCACAGTTGTTCGGTGCCCATGCCCGTCTGTACCGGAAGGATGCGCAGTCGAAGCCCAACTACCAGTTCGTGCTCGACTCCCTGGCATCGAAGGATACGACCACCCATACGCCCCTCGACCTGAAGATCAACTCGTTCATCATGCGCCGTTCCAGTGTGGCGTACGACGAATATGATGTCGCCCCGACACACGGGCGCTTCAACCCGCACCACCTGTATCTGAGTGATATCAGTGCCTATATCAGTCTGAAGGCTCTGACCGACGACTCCCTGCACGTCAACGTGAGACGACTGGGATTTAAGGAACAGTCGGGTCTGGAGGTGAACCGTCTGACCTTCCATCTCGAGGCTGGTCAGCAGTCGGCCTCTTTGGAGGATCTCCTGTTGGAGATGCCCAGCTCGCGCCTGCAGATCGACACCCTCAAAGCCACCTACCGCCTATCCCCCACAGCGTCCAAATCGACCGCCCGTCCACATCACTCCACGCCACGGTCCCCACATCACTCCACGCCACGGTCCCTGAGCCTGTCGAAGGGCACGTTGACCTTCCATGGCGGCATCAAAAACTCCTTCATAACCCCTTCAGACCTAAGATGTTTCAATCCCTCACTCAAGAACTTCCAGAGAGAGATATACATCGAGACACAGGTGCATGGTACCGACACCCACCTGACAGTCCCCTCCCTCCAGCTGTTCACCCAGGAGAAGGATATCGACATCGATGTCAACGGCTGGATAGAGCACTGGCAGAAGCAACCCGCCTGGCATCTGCAGATGGACCGGATCGCCTGCTCGGAATATAGTCTGGACTTCCTCGCCAAGACCTTCCCCCAACTGCCTCAGGAGATTAAGCGTATCGGCAGTCTGCGGATGAACGGCACCTTCGACCGCAACCAACAAGGGACGACAGCGCTGAAGAGCATCGTCAACTCCGGTGCGGGCGATGTGGACCTGCAGTTCACGATGACCGCCGACCGTTCCTTCGACGGAAAGGTACATACCGACGGACTCCAGCTCCAGCGCCTGTTGGCCGACGAGGCCTTCGGCATCCTCGCCACACAGATCGACGTCAAAGGTCGGTTGTACGACAAGCAGAAGCCCGACATCACCGTCAATGGTCTCATCGACCAACTGGAGTATAACCACTATACCTATAATCATATCACCATCGACGGCACCTACCAGCAGGGCGCCATGAGCGGCACCTTTAACATTGCCGACCCGAACATCGTGGCCCAACTGAGTGGTGAGCTGACCGAGGGGCTCTTCGACGGTTCCTCCGTCAAGGCCAAGAAGGTGAAGGTTGAAGGGGCAGTCACACGATTCGTACCTGCAGCCGTCGGACTGGCCGACTGGGGCACGACGGAGGTGTCGGCGACCATCGATGCCGACTTCACCGCCCATACCATCAACGACGCACAAGGTAGTCTGCACATCCGCGACTTCACCATGACAGGCACGGAGAATGCCGCACCCTACCGACTCGACCACCTGACCGTCACGTCGGGCTACGACGGTGGCATCCATTTCGTATCGCTGAAGAGCGACTTCGCCGACGCGGAGCTGAAGGGCTATTTCGACTACAAAACGCTCGCACAGAGCGTCACCAACTATGTGGGTTCCAAGCTCCCAACCCTGCCGGGCCTGCCCGTCACACGTCAGAAGACCGACAATAACTTCAGTCTCTCGCTCCTGATGACCAAGTCCGACTGGCTGCAGCGGTTCTTCGGGGTCGATCTCCAGCTCACCCGTCCGCTGTCCCTGACCGCCCAGATGAACGACCGTACCAAGGCGATCAACCTCGACGGTACACTGCCAGCCTTCGCCTATAACGGTGCCCGCTACTCCGACGGTATGATCCGCATCACCTCCCCCGCCGACACGATGAAATGCGACGTGAAGGTGAAGAAGCATCAGGACGACGGTGACATCCAGAGCATCCACCTGCAGGCCGATGCCCATCAGAACGAGATCATCGCCTCCCTCGACTGGGACAATCATAACCTCGAGAAACGGATGAGCGGTCAGCTGAACAGCATCATCAGTCTCTACCAGAACATCGACAACAAGTCGGAAGCGCATGTCCGCATCCTGCCGTCACATGTCATCCTGAACAACGGCACCTGGACGGTGGAGCCGTCAGACATCCTCTATGCACAGAACCACCTGCTGGTGGACCACTTCGCTGTGAACCGTGGCGAACAGCATATCATCATCGACGGCACCGCCTCGAAACATAGCAGCGACGTGCTCACCGTCGACCTCAACGAGGTGGAGGTGGGCTATATCCTCGACCTCGTCAACTTCCACGCTGTGGAGTTCAACGGTAAGGCGACCGGTCGGGCGCAGATATCATCGGCGTTCGGCGACTTCGCCGCTAACGCAGACCTGACGGTCGACGAGTTTAAGTTCGAGCAAGGACGCATGGGCGTGCTACACGCACAGACGACCTGGAACCAGGAGAAACAGCAGATCGACATCCATGCCGTGGCCGACGACGGACCTGAGGCCAAGACCCATATCAACGGCTTCGTGTCGCCGACACACAACACCATCGACCTCGCCATCCGTGCCGACGGCACCTATATCGAGTTCATGCATAACTTCACGAAGAGCTTCCTGAGTCATATCACAGGACATGCCGACGGTGAGGTGCGTCTGGCCGGCACGCTCGACAACATCAACCTGACCGGTCAACTGGTGGTCGACGGTGAGGCCTCCGTCACACCGCTCAACACCACCTACCAGCTACGCCGCGACACGGTGGTCATGATCCCCGACGAGATCGAGCTGCGCCACATGCCGCTCTACGACCGTGACGGACATACCGGCTACCTCTCCGGCGGTATCCACCACCAGCACCTGACGAACCTGAGCTACGACCTGTCGGTAGAGGCCAATAACCTGTTGGCCTACGACTTCAACGACTTCGGCGAGAACACGTTCTACGGCACTGTCTATGCCACGGGCGACGTGGCCATCCACGGACGTTCCAACGAGGTGGTCATCGACTGTAATGTCACCCCGCAGCGCAACTCTGTCTTCGTCTATAACGCCGCCAACCCCGATGCCATCTCCAGTCAGGAGTTCATCGAATGGGTGACAGCCCCCGACTCCACGGCCACCCAGACCGCCAAGAGCACCAGTGTACCCAACCGGGCCACTGACACCGATATCTATATCAATTTCCTGATTAATGCCACCCCGGCGGCCACCCTCCGTCTGCTGATGGATGCCACCACGAAGGATTATATCACGCTCAACGGCGACGGTACCATCCGTGCCACCTTCCATGATAAGGGCGCCTTCAACATGTTCGGCACCTACACCGTGGACCACGGTACCTACGGCATCACGATTCAGAACATCATCAAGAAGAACTTCACCTTCAACCGCGGCGGCACGATCGTCTTCGGTGGTGACCCCTATCAGGCTGCACTGAACCTGCAGGCGGTCTATCCCGTCAACGGTGTCAGCCTCTCCGACCTGAATATCGGCAACAGTTTCACGAACAACACCATCCGTGTGAACTGTCTGATGAACATCGGCGGTCAACCGGCGGCCCCGCAGGTGGACTTCGACCTGGAGATGCCGAACGTCAATGCCGACGAGCAACAGATGGTACGCTCCGTCATCAACGGTCAACAGGAGATGAACCAACAGGTGGTCTATCTGCTCGGCATCGGACGTTTCTACAACCAGGGCGTGAACAACAGCACCGGCAGTGAGCAGCCCGACCAGGCCTCACTGGCCATGCAGAGCTTCCTCTCCGGCACGCTCTCCACACAGATCAACACCTTGCTGAACCAGATCATCAAGAACGACAACTGGAACTTCGGTGCGAACATCTCCACTGGTAACGAGGGATGGCATAACGCCGAGTACGAGGGTATCATCAACGGTCGCATGCTCAACAACCGTCTGCTGTTCAACGGACAGTTCGGTTACCGTGACAATGCCACCCAGGCCAATCCGTCGTTCATCGGCGACTTCGACGTGCAGTACCTGCTCTACCCCAACGGCAACCTGGCCCTGAAGGTGTACAACCAGACCAACGACCGTTACTTCACCAAGTCGTCGCTCAACACCCAGGGCATCGGTCTTATCATGAAGAAAGACTTCAACGGACTTCGCGACCTCTTCACGATCAAGAAGAAGCGCAAAAAGAAAAAATAAAGAACGGGAGCTGTTATCTGCTGCCGATATAGAGGAACACCATTCCAAGGAGTACCAGCGCCAGGTCGAAGGCCTTCGCCTTCAGGTTCTTCTCGTGGAAGAACAGGGCGCCGAACATAAAGCTCACAATCACACTGCCGCGACGAATCATCGACACGATGCTGATCATGGCCTCCGGCAGACTCAGCGAATAGAAATACATGAAGTCGGCCGTCGACAGAAAGAGACTCACGCCGAGGATCGACCACGACCAGTGGAACGGGGTCGTCTCCCCGTGCTTCGGCCACCAGAGCAGCCACAGCATCACACCCATCATCCCACACTGATAGATATTATACCACGACTGCACCATCATCCGGTCCAGTCCTACGCCGCCACTCTCGGGCGGTGCCATCAGGAACTTATCATAGAGACCGCTGATAGCACCGAACACAGCCGCTCCCACGATCATATAGATCCAGTGGTCGTGCTTGAAGTCGATACCCTCCTTCTTACCGCTGCGACTCAGCAACAGGAACGAGGCGATGGCCAGTAACACACCGACCCACTGCCACAGGTTCAACCGCTCACCGAACACCAGCAAGGCGCCCACCAGCACCATCACCGGACGTGTCGCATTGATCGGTCCTACGATCGTCAGCGGCAGATGCTTCATACCGAAATAGCCCAGTATCCAACTCGACAGGACGATCAAGGCCTTCAACAGGATATAACGGTGCAGCTCCCAACCGCCGCTGGCCACATGGAACACCGTTCCGTCGAGCACCGTCGACGAACCGCTCAGGACGATAAAAGGAAGGAATATCAGTGATGAGAACAACGTGTTCAGGAACAGTACCGGAATCACCGCGTTCTCTCTCAACGCGTGTTTCTTAAACGAATCATAGCAGCCCAACAGCGCTGCCGACATAAATGCCAATATCAGCCACATACCTTAATACTCAACCTTCTCTAAGAACAGCGCATGCCCCGGCATGCTCTCTCCGGCCTCCGTGCGCCGCCGTCCCTCAATCACCTGTCGGAACTCCTCGACCGACAGTCGCCCGCGCCCCACATCGACCAGCGTACCCACCACGGCCCTCACCATGTTCCTCAGGAAGCGGTTGGCCGTGATCTCGAAGTACCAGCTGTCGGGCGATGTCTGATGCCACTGCGCCGCCGTCACCCGGCAGAGCGTCGTCTTCACGTCGGCCCCACTCTTGCAGAAGGCCCCGAAATCCTCGTATTCCAGCAGCGTCTGAGCCGCCTCGTTCATTCGGTCGAAGTCGAGCGAGTAATGCAGCTCACACGAATAAGCCCTCAGGAACGGTTCCTTGACCGTGTGGATATAGTAATGGTAGGTACGAGACACCGCCGAGAAACGGGCGTGCATCTCATCCTCTACCGGTTCGATCTTCTGGATAGCAATATCATAAGGCAGCAGTCTGTTGAGCTTATAGGCCAGTTGCTCGCAGTCGATCACCCCGCACCTATAGTCGAAGTGGGCCACCATCATCCTGGCATGTACGCCGGCATCCGTGCGTCCGGCACCCGTCACCGCCACCGGTTCCCGCAACAAGGTCGAGAGCGCCTGTTGCAAGCGCTCCTGTACCGACTCACCGTTCGGCTGTACCTGCCAACCGTGATAGCGCGTGCCGTCATAGCTGAGGGTGATGAAATAACGCTGTGTCTTCGGGAAGAACCGCTGGAACTCATTCTCGAAGTTCGGTGTCAGCACCCCCTTCCCGATGGTCTCGCGGATCTCCTGTACCGACCAGAACCGTCCACCGTCGAGCTCCTCCGACGGACAGACCGGACCGTCGTACACCGTACGGTGCACATACACCAGTTCCTTCTCCCGCTGACTCTCGAAGACATACATCCCCAACCGTTCCGGTACGAACGCCGTGATGCCCAGTTCCTCACGGACCTCACGCGTCAGTGCCTCCTCGGGCGTCTCACCATAGTCGATATGTCCGCCTACGGCCGTATCCCATTTCCCGGGCTGTATGTCCTTCCATGCCGGACGTTTCTGCAGATACAGCTCCCCCTTGGAGTTGAACACATGCAGATGTACCACCGGGTGTAACAGTTTCGACCCGTCGTGACACTCGCCACGCGTGGCCGACCCGATCACCACCCCGTTCTCATCCACCAACGGAAACGTCTCCAACCGGTTGTCTTGCATCATCTTATCCCTCAATACTTGCCTTGATGCTGTCAACGATGTACCGCACATCCTCGTCGGAGACGTAAGGACCTGCCGGCAGACACATGCCCACCTTGAAGATGGCCTCACTGACCCCGTTCACGTAGGCCGGTGCCTCTTTGTAAACCGGTTGCTTGTGCATGGGCTTCCACACCGGTCGGGCCTCGATGCCCGCCTTGTCGAGCGCCATACGCATGGCCTCCACATTATCGTTAGGCTGACAGTCGGTCACAGCCACCGATGCCGTATGGATCACACCGGCAGCACCGCCCACGGCCCCTGTCACCACTGTCTTATAAGCGTTCTCCTGTCCCTTCACCTTCAGCTCCGGATCGAGCGTGATGGTGCAGAGCCAGTAGTTCGAGTCGTAGTCGCCGTTGGCGGGCTGTCCATGTACGGTCACCCCCTTCACATCCTTCAGCAACGCCTCGTATAAGGCCTGCACATGCTGATGATGAGCGATATGATCCTGGACGATGGTCATCTGTCCACGTCCGATGCCGGCACAGATGTTCGACATGCGGTAGTTATAGCCGATGGTCTCGTGCTGGTAGTACGGGTAACTCTCACGTGCCTGCGTGGCCAACCACATCACCCGCTGCCAGGCCGCCTTGTCGGGACAGATCAGGGCACCGCCGCCAGAGGTCGTGATCATCTTATTACCATTGAACGACAGCACACCATACGCACCAAACGTACCCAACACCTGTCCTTTGTAACGGGAACCGAAACCCTCCGCGGCATCCTCGATCACAGGGATCCCGTAACGGTTGGCAACCTCCATGATACGGTCGGCCTGATAAGGCATACCGTACAACGCCACCGGCACGATGGCCTTCGGCTTCTTACCCGTCTTCGCGATACGGTCTTTGATGGCCGTCTCCAACAGCTCCGGGTCCATGTTCCACGTCTCCTTCTCAGAGTCGACGAACACCGGTGTGGCACCCAGGTACGTGACCGGATGCGACGAGGCACAGAACGTGAAGCTCTGCACGATCACCTCGTCACCAGGTCCCACCCCACAGGCGATGAGTGCCAGGTGTACGGCTGCCGTACCTGCCGACAGTGCCACCACCTCCTTCTCCTGTCCTTCGGAGTTCACGAACGCCTTCAAATCCTCCTCGAACCCGTTCACGTTCGGCCCGAGGGGCACCACCCAGTTGGTATCAAACGCCTCTTTGATATATTTCTGTTCCAGTCCGGCCTCACTCATATGAGCCAGACAGAGGTAGATTCTTTTATTTGCCATGATTATGCACGTCTTTTTTCCTTGTAAGATTCTGATCAAGATAAATCGCCACAAAGGTAAAAATAAAAAACGAACCCTGCAAGGAATTCAACCATTTTAAGTATACAAATAACACTTCCACCCCACAATCCCCCTCGGTCCCTGAGCCTGTCGCGCTCGAGCTATGCTCGCTTGCTACCAACGGGACGCAAGAAGGGGATACCGCAGGGGGGAGAATTGCTCAGCACTCGCCACAGCGTTAAACATCACCATCGTCAACTTTCCGATTAGCTTCGTCCACCCTGTCAAGGATAGACTGAACCTTTTCAGACATCTGACAATCAATTTCCAACCTATAATGACACCACGGGCAAACCAAGCTTTTTTGATGTAGAAGCTGTTGGGTAGGAACAGGCATGAATTGGCCGCAATGTGGGCATGCGAAGCCCGGTACACGTTGTTTGTCTTGAGGATTATCCGTCATCTTTGAATCTTTTGATTAATTTATGTTACATCAAGGTCTGACAAAGATAATGGATATTTTTGTAACTATCAAATTTTGAGCAGAAAAAACGTCCAACAAATTGGCGAGCATAAAAAAAATAACTGTCATCCAAATTCTCCTGTTAAATAGTCACGCCCATCCCTCTTAACATTGTATTCAAGTCACAACAGGCAACTCCTACTGCCGCACATGCATCAGGTATCATCACTCTCTTCCTTCTCTGCGGGGCCGACTTTTCAAAAGTAACCACCGTCATACCTTTAGCCAAAGCAGTAGCAATTATAAAGGCATCAGCCTTTGATGCAAAGTCTGCTTTTGCCACTTCAGTGAAATCACCTCCTGCTGCCCAATTCTGCAACATCGAGTATGAACTAAGCGCTTCTGCATCCACAGGCAGGAAAAAACCATCAGGAACATGTTGTGTTATCCAATCCGATAGCTCATCATAGCCATCCTCTATTTCCTCTTTCACCTTTACACTACTTACCACCTGCCCATTCATGGCCATCTCAGACAGTTTACTCCAGAATGTAGTCCACACATCCATCGGGAGGTTCTTCCTCGACTCAATAAATATATTTGAATCCAACAGATATGCCATGACGCCTAAATATTATTATTCATAAACACATCATACGTTTGCCCCTTCAAGCCAGTAAGCCTATACGCCTCAGTATACGACAACTGACTACTATTAACGGCATTTCGTATATGAATTGCGAACAACTTTCCTACTCGCTTCAGGCTCGACCTGTAAAAATCGCCTCCATTGCCTTCCTTCTTTTGGCTATGAGGTCGATGACTATATTCTTGCCAGAAATTCCGATAGTCATTATCCGACATCAATCCCAAATCATGAGCCCTTCTAGCTATTACCAATTCACTCACCCAGAATCTGCGTGACAACTTTTTCAAATCACCATCCCATAATTCACGAAGAACCATTGCAGGCACCAAGAACTCTGCTGCCACCATATCACAATACCTCTCAGTGGCATCGTGGCTCAAGGTCAGAGTCTCCGCATGTCCTGCACTCACCCCAAGCATAATATGTGCCGCCTCATGAACCAAGGTAAACAATTGTGCTTTCTTGGCATCCTGACTGTTCACAAAAATATATGGAGCAATATGATCTACCAAGGCAAAGCCTCTGCATTCTTTAACGTCCAATGGGCGATGGGTATTATTACCAACAATACCATTGAATGCCACAAATACACCTGCATTTTCCAGTTGTTCAGTCATTTTGCTTACAGCCGCACCATCCGATGCTAATTCAAAAGCCCATCGGGCATCAAGCTGCAATTTTCTCCGCAAGACATCTACAGTTTCTGCTACCGGAGTATGAAGCGATACCACTTCAACGATTTCACACACAGGTATTTCATTCTCGACCAGATAATCCGACAACCATTCCTGACGTTGTCTCACGCCATTCACAGTATCGTAAACGTCTAAATCAAAACCTTGCCGTTGACCTGCCTCTCCTCGAAACACAGGAAATGGTATTTCTTCTTGTGGTGCATGCTCCAAGAAAAGATAGCCAAAAGGTACTCTTACTTGTTTAGCAAAATCCTCAAGTTGTTTCAAGGTAGGCGTCTTTTCTTCAGTAATCCATTTTGCCACAGACGACTTTGGGTACTTACTCTGATAAGTATCCAAATCCATTCCCGCTCTTTGAATTGCCCAAAGAAAACGTTCCTGTGGTAAATGAATTCTATCTAATGCCATTGTTACAACTTTCTTTTATGGCGCAAAGATAGGAATAATTTCCGATACAACAACAACAATCATGCCAAAATCTTCATTTTATTGCTTTTATTTCCCCACTCGTTCCTCACTAGCCCGCGCAGCCGATATAAATCATGACTAACCATCTCGGAGTGAGAAGAAAATGATTGAAATCCTTTTTTTATTTTTCGAAAAAAGAGAACAATTACTAATTTGATTAATACGCTTATACCTCTTACCTAATTTGAATAATTTTATATAATATCTTTTTTTCTTCTTATTCATTCAGTTTGTTGTTATGCCATAACGACCATTTCCCCACCTTCATTCACTACTCATCTCCGCAGGTCCTTCACACGACCTCTAACACCTTTGAATGACTTTCCTTCATGATCTCATTAATCCTACTATTATCAAACCCACATAAAGACAACATACAACAAATCAACAGAATTCTCAACCTTATGGTGAGTTTATATAGTTCAAAACCGTCAAGGGCTTTCGGTGCCTCAGATTTCACTATTTCTTCGATGCGCGTTCACGATGTTTGAGAGCGAGGTCCTGCAAGGCACGCCCCATCTCATCTTTCTGTGCCAGTAGTAGGATATCATCATCAAGTTGAAGAGCATAAAGCACACGGAGATAGATACCCATAGCAACTGTCGGGGCACCTTTCTCTATTCGTGCCACAGTCAGCGGAGAGCAAGTCGCACGTTCCGCGATCTGTGCCACACTTAGATTCCTTCGCAGTCGTGCAAGCTTTATCTGTTCGCCCACCGTCTGCATCTTCTGTTCCAGTTTACGGGGTAGTTTTGTACCCATTGTTGTTTTACCCATAACAATCACAACACTTAATTATGTGTGCAAATATAAAGGTTTTTATTTATTTTATGATAAGTTATGGCAAATATATTGCTATTTTATATCATTATTTAACATTTCCTGTTAATACAAGAGTACGATCACCGAGCGTTGCGGGTGCTGCGCCTGTCGAAGCACAAAGAACGTCGCGGGTGCTGCGCCATCATCAATGCGCCAGCCGAGAGTGACAAGCGGGACCTCTGATGGTCCCAGCTTACCTTAATGTAAGAGCGACAGGAGGAGCGGTTAAGCCCCTTGCCAACGATTGGCGAGGGGTTTGGGGAGTGGTTCGAAGCCCCTTCTTAAGGACAAGAAGGGGTTGGGGTTGTTGGTGAACCCGCAGGGTATAACCCTGCACTATGCCGCCACTCTTGACGCAAGTGAGAATGGCCCTTCTTGGACGAGCCAAGCGAGCAGAGCTCGAGCGCGACAAGCTCAGGGAGTGCGAGACAGTAAGGGCAGTCTAGAAAAACATCGTGGGCAGAGAGTTCTTACGCTTCTGCTCCAGTTCACTAGTCATTCGGTCGATGGCCGTCTTAAAGAAGAAAGCGACCAGATGTTCATCCGTACCCTCGGTACGTATCTGTTTCAAGGCCGAGATATAAGCTGCGCGATCTTCAATCCTGATAATCAAAAGAGGATGACCAGTCTTCAGAAGAATAAAGTTCGACAACAGTCTTCCCGTCCGGCCGTTACCATCGCGGAAAGGATGCAGATATTCATAATACCCATGCCATTTGGCAGCCACGACCATCGGATGCTGTCCATCATCAAGTGCCCGACATGTTGACGCCATCAGTTTCGGCACCCGAGCGATCAGTTCCTCATGATTGCCGAAGACCGTATCTCCAGCAGCCATATCCTCTGTTGTATAAGCTCCGGCAACAGCATCAGGCACACGATAGCTTAAGGTGTGCTCCGTCACCAGACGATTGATCTCCTTTAGCAACATCTCATCGAAGGCATGATCCAAGTGAGTCACCATATAGTCGAACGCCCGGAAATGATCCGCCATCTCCGTACACTCCAGAAGCGAGCGCCCCACTGGCACCATCGCCATACCCTGTTCCCTGAGGATCCTCGTATCATCGACCGTAAACGAGTTTCCCTCAATGGCACAAGAATGAGCAGAGAACAGAATCTCGTTGTATTCCATCCACTGTTTCTGACTCATCCTCTTTGAGATTTTCCTCTGATACTCCTGTCGGATGCTTTCGTATTGTTCAATCTCTTTCTCGAACATCGTGGGCAAAGATAATCATTTTCTTCTATCCCACCAAATAAACGAATAAAAATGTATGGAGGGGGATTGCTCAGGGACTACAAGCTCAGGGAGATGGCAGGCAAAAAAAAAGATAAAGATTCTTGCATATATCAGATTTTTTGTCGAATTTTGTAACTTAGGTAAACATAACAAGATATCTTACGATACTTAGAGATGCCAACACAATCCAGTTAATAAAATAATCAACTATATCTCGTATGTATGGAGGAGGAGAAGAAATCTGTCCATGAGGTTGAGCGAATATTCAGCGAACACGTCTTTATTTTGAGTGAATGGGGCTACAAACGAGTCAGCATTCATGATATTATTTACTTGGAGGCTCAACAAAGCTATTGTTACATACATCTTTCCCCGAACAACGGAAAGAAGATTGTATCTATCCCCATGTGCGAAGTGTTAGAGGACCTGAACCCTCTTCTGTTTGTACGTATCCATCGCTCCTATGCCATCAACATCGAGCATGTCACCTTATTTGCCGGTAACATGATAAGAATGGACAATGGTGTTGAACTCAACATTGGCAGGGAATACCGTTATAATGTTGAAGAAGCGTTCGTGCTGATTGGCTCGAGGAAACGTGTTAAAAAGAGCTCATCATGCTAATAACTGACCAACTCGTGAGTCTCCACCTCGCATAAACGCAACCTGATTTGCAGTCTCGGCTTCTTGCTTTCAAGAAGCGTCAGACAGACCCACCTGTCAAAGCCTTTCGTATGTTCCCGCATAATGATTTCCATCTGGCGATTGATCTGGACCTGATAGACCAGACGGTCGGCGATCATATAACACTCGACACGGGAGAGACAAACGCCAGGGAGGTTCAGGAGAAAGGTATAGGCCTCCGTCAAAGATAACACCGTCCCTTTCCAGCGGCGATGACCAGGGGCGTTGCGGGTGCTGAGCGGTCCCTGAGCTTGTCGAAGGGCAGGTCGAAGCACAAGGCCGTGCCCCTGCGGTATACCCTTCGACAAGCTCAGGGAACGCAGAGGGGAACGCTGGAGAAGGTATTCTGTCAATGTTTCGATATAGAGATCATTTTCGCGTCTTCCAGACCCCCGCCGAAACAAAAGCCTGAACACCGACCTGATCCAGTTTCCCCATGTACGAATCAACGACATCTTCCTCACTAACGGTTAGATAGAACCGGCGTTATTGACCCTCTGTTGGGCCTCCTCGACCTTGGCCAGTATAGAAAGCGCTTTCGCAGACGCATGTCGGTCGATATTCAACCGTTGATGACACCACGGACAAACCAAGCTGCTATGATGCAGAAGCTGTTGGATAGGAACAGGCATGAACTGACCACAACGCGGACAAGCGAAGCCCGGTACACGTTGCTGTGCCTGAGAAGTTGTTGTTACTTTTGTTTCCATTTGACTATTTTGTTTATTTACTCGTTTTTCTGGGGCTCCTCTTTCTTCTCAACCACATCCGCCACCTGTAGATTGTTGGTTGCCAGATTCAACAGGTTAGACAGTCCGCCAGGCATATCCGCCTGTCGCATCTTCACTTTCACCTTCATATTCGCAGCCAGTCCCTGTCTGATCTTACTTTCTGCATCCCCCTCTATACGTGACGCAGCCATAGACACCCTGAGCTTCACCCCCTCCTGCTTCGGTGCGGCGTTGTCCCCCCTGTCCCTCAGTGAGAACGTGGAATGATCGTCAGGATCCAGCGCATCGATAATCTGGATATCGAAATCGAAGTCAGCCTCCTTGACCTGAAGCAAAGGCAACGGCACCAGAGTCATCAGCGGGATGGAAGCTTTTTTCTGTTGCGTAACCCTCCCCTCCTGTACGGAATAAGTGAACTCCAGCATCCTCAGATTGCCGACCTCGCCTGTCACGTGGTTATAGGAGTCAAAAGCCAGTTCATAGAAATAACTGAGATACCTTCTGGCAGAAATGCTATCCGCATCAATCGTTGCGACCAAAGGACCTGAGATCAAATCTTTCAGTTCCATGATCTGCCTACTTGCATTTTTGACAACCGTTTTCATACGCACAAAAATTACTCCTCATTCATATAAAGATTGATATTGTTCGGCGACACCTTGAAACGTAAGGTGTGGATAGCCTCTTCCGGTAGTTTCGACAGTTCCTCCGATGATACGCACACATCCACCGACGGTACCATCCGCTTTCGCATCACATTGACATCCTTCAGCAAGGCAGGCAACCCGTTCTCCACGGCCGTCCTCATCGAATCCAAAGCCTTTTCCTTGAAGTCATCATGACCATGTTGGTCAAGGATCTCCTTGATATCCTCCTGGTTCAGCAGATACCTGTTGCCTACATCGAGGATAACCTTCAATATGGTTGACTGGTTCAACGTTCCGTCGTCATTGATGATGGCCGTTGACTCCTGTTGCAGAGACCTCATCATCTTACGGCTCAAAAAAGCACTAAAATCACGCCTTTTCTTCATGTCGTCACCTAATGAGCCCATCACGAGGTCCACCTCAGCGTTATTGGGTGGAAGAGCATCATAGAAGACAGGCATAGCACTACTTAGCAACAAGTCGGCACACGAGTTTGACACGTCCTTCATCATGCCACGCATGACAGGATAGTTGATCTCATACTGCTCGACATTGACGGCAGCATCCGTCACACCATACTGGAGAGAGAACTCGATCTCGCCCATCGCCACAGAAGGCAAGGCAAAGTTTTCAAGTCGTTCATCCTTACGGTACAGATCCTCGAGAGACACGGCGTACATGTTTGCCTGATGTTGCGCATAGACCATATCCCGAAGGACAGAGCTGATAATAGAACTTAATTGAGCCATAAGATAACATTACTTAGTTAAAACATCACGATGTCTTGGCCATCTGCACATTGACTTTAACCGTCTTCTTGTCACCGGCAGAAACGATGTAGTATCCATCAGCACAGTTGGTAGCATTCAGATCGAATACCATGTTAGTACCGTCAACCGTTCCTTTTATTTCACTGCCAGAAGCCGAATCCGGTTTTAACGTAATATCATCGGGTTTGTAGAGACCGTCAGGATTCTTATAGGTAGCAATCAGCTTGACAGAACCGTTGGCAGGCACGACGAGAGAGGTATCACTCACCTCAAGTTCACCATCCGGATTAACCACATCGAGCGTGTTTCCGAGCAGTTCGAGAACCTTGGCGAGACCAGCCGGCATACTGTCCTGTCCAGCATGAACAGCCACGTCCATCGTGTATTCCACGCTATACTGTGATTCTTGCGTCGCCTTAGAGTCCTTCTTCGACGAATAATTAGCTTTGATGTTAGCCTCAACGCTAAACGGACCTTTCCCAAACTTAGCCGTGATCTCTCCTCCCACATCAAGATTCTCAGAAGACGATGTTTCCGAGACCGAAGAAGCAGAAGCGGAGATATTCGCCTTGAAGTTGATGTCAATGGTCTGGATAGCGATGTACGGAATCGGCACGATTGTCAGCAGAGGGACGTTCAATTTAGACTTTCGGCCATTCTGTAGGAATTCGAAAGTCACGTTTACAGCCTCCTTTCTGCCGGAAGTATCCGTATTCAGTCCGACCTCCTGGATAAACTGCCATGATGTCTGCGCAGCCATAGCCTGCGCTTCAATACAAGCCTTCAGTGGTCCTCCGATAATAGAACCAAATGGTATCGCCTGCAACGCACTGGTTGCCACCTGCGACGGTGATGAATCTAATGCCATAAGTTTAAAATGTTAGGTTATTAATTATTGTTTGAAAATAGTTGGCTTCTATCATTTATCTGCCTGGATAAAAGCCGCAGGGATTGGATCAAGAAAGACTGCCTCATTCTTATTCAACCTCAATACGCGTATTCGGATGCCTTCATGATCATACATACCAATGGAAATTGGTCCACTGGCCAATCTGATGACATCATAGAACACAATATTCACGGGAAATGATATGATGTATCTGTATTCCCCCTCCTGAGCATCCGTAAAACTGGTTGAAACAAAAAATTCGCCAAATTTTGCTGTTTCCAAAGAGCTTCTGAATTGGTTCCACATGGCAAGTTGCTGTGCCAAGCTCTTTTTCTTGATAGATGCGACAGCACCCAGGAAATTAATGATGCCTGCCTCACTGGCCTGACTTATAGGAGCAAAGCCGACCTCATTAATGACACTTTCATCTCGGTTATCACCACGATAGAAACGACTACATTCAAATTGTGTTTCATGAAGTTCATTCAGTTTCGCCTGAAAAGACCCATTAATCACTTCCGAATAAAGTTCCTCCAGGATTTTAATCAATTCATCCATAATTAAGATTTTTAGTTTCTCCTACTCATTCTTAGGCTTTTCGGATTCCGCCTATCAACGTTGATAGTGCGAATATAGAAGAACTACATCAAAAACGCCCCCACTATCCACCCAACGACAGATTCATCCACCCAACACCCATTTCCCTTCGACATTGGGGTCACGGTTGCTGAGGAATACAAATCTAAACGCTCGACATTTAAATCGAGCGTAAATCAATATTCCCCCCCAAAAAACAAAGTATTTTGACGTAAAAGAATAAACGTCATCCAAGTTTTCCTGTTAGTATCTCTGTTTCTAAGATACTATACACATATACAGTACTCTGCGAGAACAAACCTGTTCTCAAATCCAGAATCTTCGCATACGTTTCAGAGTTATACACCATATCCAAAGCTTCTCTCATTGACATCCCACGTTCTGACATCAATCTCAGTGACAGTTCCTTCACCAATTCTTCTATCATGAATGTCTCGTTCATAGCTTCTTAAGATATTGGATCGCCTTTTCTGTACCAAAGAAGAACTGATAAGTCTCACCACCCATACGTTGAATTTCCTTCACGAACTGCGGAATATCTATAATCTTAGCATTAAGTCGACGCAACTGGAAGCCAACCGTATCATTGGCAATTGGCCCATATACGATATCATAATTATGAATCTGCGTCCTCGTCTTATTGTCTCTGTTTGACTTAATGAACTCTCCCCATTCTATACTATATTTTTCAAATTGCTTGTAATCCAGGTTCGAGTCAATCAGAGCTCCTTCCTTATCAAACTCAAAACGAGTTACAACCGGCGTTCCCCCAAGAAGCAAAGCTTTCTTAGCTGCCATTTCCTGGGCCTGTTTCTCATCTGCCGACAAATAAAAACCTATACCAAAATCCTTACCAGGCTTTGATTTGTCAAAGTCAATGGTATCAATTTCAATGTTCGAACCGTGATACAATATCATGCCAGTGCTCCTCCATTCTTTCTGCAATACAACGCCAGATCGTCCACAACGTCTTCAAACGACTGTGTATGCTCAATGTCATAAAACTCATCAACGAAGTCTATTCCCTTAAAACGACTCAGGTAGCGATACGCCTGCTGAGGATTCAAGGAGAATCTCGCAGCAAAATCATTCACGATGGCAATGATATAAGCTAATTTGTCTTCTATTCTTACTTCCATATTTTTCGTTGTTCACTGCAAAAATACGTTTTTTTCCAGTATTCTGTTTGTGAATTAATCCTTTTTAACTTTATCATTGCTGAAAAGTCCCTTCGACAGGCTCAGGGACCGCAAGGAGGGAGATTGCTCTGGGACCGCAGAGAGGGTCACGGTTGCTGAGCATAGGGGCACGGTTGCTGAGCTTGTCGAAGCAAGGTAGTGACCCGGCAATAAGTCTCTCTAGCCCCAACCCTCTAAAACCAGTATCCCCCAGCCAAGAAAGCCGGGGGATACTGTTATCTTATTGTGGGGAAATGCTTTTCTATTCCTCTTCTTCCTTTTTCTTAGACGTCCATGGCAGTCTATTCAAAACAAATACGACGACCACGCCTAACAAGGTAGTGCCACCCAACAGATACGCTAACTTGGGTACGCCCAGATATGCGGCCACCAAAGCTCCGACCAGGCACATCAGGCCTAATATGAAACCCATTATCTGGCCTCGAGAACTTTGTATAATTTCGTTACGAACGATATTCTTCTCTAATTCCATCCTGTGAGCTTGCTGATTCTTGGCCATATCAACTATCTCACGAGAAATACCCGGCATAATCGCTTCATACTCCCTAAAATCCTCAGGAGCAGGTAATGGACCTTGGAAAACACGAGATTCGGCAATACCCACAATTAACTGGGTTGCGATTCCTCTTTTGTCTTTAGGGAGGCTTTGGATAAACTCAGAAACATCAACAGGTTTATTTTCTTGTTGAACGACATCTGCTGGTTTCTTTTCTAATATATCCTTATTTTCTTTTTTTGCCATATCTCTCCCTTACTTTAGCAACAGCAACACTTAAATCATTTCCAACACAGTTCCAATCAACAACCATGTCCTGGAAATCAGAGCCACGCAAGTATTCCTCCAGAGTAGGATTCTTTCCAAGCAAATTGCCAAGACTGCCAACACCTTTCAGGAAAGGATGATGACTAAGTCTTATGTTTGTGGAAAGAACTGGATGACGTCTTAATTTAAGTCCCTTAATTGCCTTAGGGGAATTATAAACAACCGGCATCCCCTTTAGAGATTCCGAAGACGTCTTCTTTGTCACAGACATGGATACTCCTTTTTTTATTGTTACAATTCTCATATTCCTATTGCAAAGATACAATAATTAATTGATTTAGAAATAACAAATCAATTAATTTTTCCTAAATTACTCTCTTGACAGAAAGGCGGAGGACGGTAATCGTTCTGTAGATGATGCTGAAGAACGTCATGCTGGGGAAGAACCGTGAGAACCGCAATAAGCGGAGCAGCGACAAGACCCGCTTCGAGAATACCTTCCCACTCCTCTTATACTCCCGACGGACACTGTAATGGCCGAAGTTACCACCCTCCAGGATGTCCGCCAGGAGCAACCTGCCACGTGACTGATGCGGGAAGGCCAACAACGCATCCTCAGGAAGACCGAGGATCTCATACTCTATCCACATCACCGCCGTAGCCAGTCGGTACATGCCCAGACGCTTCCATGTGTCAACGATCTCCTGGCGCTCCTCTGCCGAGAGCTCCTTCGCCTTCTTCAGCACATAATAGTAGTCGATCAGTTGCCGGAAGCCAACACCCTCGTCAAACAGATGAATCATGATATGTCCCAACTGATAGACCGCATTGAACTGCACCGTCGGTACATGGATGGGCATGTCCGTGCCCGACAGCATAACCTCGTGATTGAATTGCACTTCCTTGTTTTCGCTAATCCATCTCTGGAGCTTTTTCTGGAGCCAAGGAGTATACAGTTTCAGCGGTGTCAGATGCACGTCCACCTCCACATCCTTAAATATCGGGAACTTGATATGCTTAAAACACGCCTTCGCATCCGGGAAGCGGCTTCTCACATATTGCTGGAGAGTCTCCTTGTCGGCATCCACCCACACGTCGATATCCCCGGACATCCTTGACGACGGCTCAGGGTACATCTCCGCGTTCCCCTGCCCTTTCAGGATACAACACCGGAACCCGTCGCCCTCTAAGACACGATACAGTTCGATAACCCTTTTGTTCAGCAGCGCATTATAGCCTTTGATCTGCTGAACCTCCGCAAGCCACTGGAAGAGCAGTTGCTGTCCGATCTCCACCTGATACTGGAAAGGAGCGCACACCCCGAGAATCCGCTGTTTCTTCGCAAACTGATAGAGCGCCTCCCAGTCGGTCACCACAGGCTGTTCCGCCTGCTGCGACAAGGAGAACCGGAGCCACGCCAGTCCCTCATTCACATCCTCAGGAAATTCTTTTGCCATGATGTTTGAAACATATGAAGTGCTAATACATAAAACGACCGAGTCCCATTTGATCCCGGACAGAATATTGCTGCAAATTTAAGCAAAAGATTTGAAAACGCCATCATAATACCGATATTTTCTTTCCCCAAGCCCAGAGTCTGCGGCCCCTGAAAATGCGATTTTTAGCAGTTTTAATCCTCTGCGGCTATTGAAATTTGCAAAAATCGCAGTATATTGCGATTTGTCATTGTCCACCTTGCATCTATAGCCACTTAAAAGATGATATATCAAAAATCCCCAGCCTTATTGTAGGCTGGGGATGCGTTTATGCTAATCTCTTTGCGGGGTAATTAATTCTTCCCATTGAACGGCTCCATGGTGGCCTGGCCCTCTTCTGATATACCATCACGCCTCACTACCTTCTTCAGTGTGATCCATATCACCTTCAGATCTGTCAGGAGTGTGCAGTGATCCACGTACCACACATCCAGTTTGAAACGCTCCGTAAACGAGATGGCGTTACGCCCGTGACACTGCGCCCAACCACTGATGCCCGGCCTTACCTCATGACGGCGCATCTGCTCTGGTGAATAGAGCGACAGGTATTGCGGCAGCAACGGTCTCGGTCCTATCAGCGCCATGTCCCCCTTCAGCACGTTAATCAGCTGCGGTAACTCATCAAGGCTGGTGGATCTGACAAACCGCCCCACTTTCGTCAGTCGTTCCTCATCAGGTAGCAGATTCCCATCTGCATCCCGCTCATCCGTCATCGTCTTGAACTTAATGACTTTGAAAATCTTGGCATCCTTTCCCGGACGCTCCTGCAGGAAGAAGGCCCCTGCGCCCTTATTGGCAAAGTGTAACCATATCGTAACCACCAGTAATACTGGTGAGCTAACTATCACGAAAAAGAGCGAGATCCAGAAATCCAAAAAACGCTTGAAAAAGTGTTTGTACATGTTATTTATTATTTTAACCCCAAAGACTGGTGGTAACTGCAGGCAAAGATAAAGTAATTTTTTGTAACTATCAAATTTTAAGCAAAAAAAAACGCCATGCGGTTTTGCATGACGTAGATTTAGCCCCCAACCGGATCTTGTCGTGGAGACGACATTGCTTGTTTATATACCTCAATTATCTTATCCGCGATGACATCCTGAGAGAAATTGTCGTGACAATGTTGTCGGATCTCCTCCGCATCATATTCCTGATAATGATCCTTCATATACGTCATGGCCCCGGCCAACGCCTCCGCGTCTTCATTAGGAACAAGGAGGCCGTCTTCCGGACGGACGAAGGTGTCCGGCCCACCGCATCTCGTGGCTATGACAGGAAGGCCTTTTGCCATCGCCTCTATAAGCACGATGGCGAATGTCTCTATACGGCTGGACAGAACCAAACAGTCAGAATGACCAAGCAGCTCATTGACCTCTTCAGGTGTCTTCAGCCCCACCAGCCTCACTTGTTGTTCAAGATGATACTGCTTAATCATACTTTCTATCAAAGGCCGTTCCTTTCCATCTCCGACAATCTGCAAAGTCACATGATCGGGGAAACGGCATCGATAGAATGCCTCTACCAGCAAATCAAACCTCTTATTTCTACGCATAGCACCAATTGCCATAAACCGAAATGTGCCATTCAGATAATCTATCTTGCGAGATTTGAAGAACAGATCACTCACCATGTTATGAATGACAATACTATCTACATGACACTTCTTTTTAACGCTCTCAGCCAAAGCATCAGAAACACATATCGTTTGGTCTGCTTGGCTATAAGCTGATGTATCATTCATAACTCGTTTATACGTCCTTTCTTCCTTCATCTGGCTCCAATGCTCCGTAATCACGACAGGCAAATGATATTTCTTTTTCAATACCATAGCAGGTGAGGCATAAAGAATCATATGAGCATGCACGACATCAGGCATGCCTCTTTCTTTCACATATTGACGGAACACACTCAGAAACTGCCTTTGTCTAACCCATCGTTCCAATTTTGGGATATATATATGCGGGATTGACATCTTTATTCTTATGCACTCATAAATATGAATGCCATCTACCACCCGATGGTTCACCCTGTTGCGCTCAAGAATATGGAGAGGATTCTTCCATTTGATGGCGATCACAGACACGTCATGTCCCTTCGCGGCAATCGCTTGAGCCTGAACGGCCTCGTAATTGCCAGGCATAGGATTCTCCTTTGAAGGGAAACCGCGGGTAACAAACAATATTCTCATTTGTATGTTCGAGTGCATGAAGTGTTTCACCTGGAACTGTTGGCAAAGATAATGTAATTTTTTGTAACTATCAAATTTTGAGCAAAAAAAAAACGCCATGCGGTTTTGCATGGCGTAGAATTTTTCCCTTCTTGGACGATCCAAGCGAGCAAAGCTCGAGCGCGACAGGCTCAGGGACCGCTGAAAGCTATGAACGGCGATTCAACATCTTTTGGACGGCATAAGAAAGGAGAGACCGTCCAAAGCCGAACCTTGTCATAAAAACGATGATGGAATAAACGATGTATTCCTTACAATAGCGGTCATGACGCAAAGCCTTCAGATAAGGACGAGAGATCTGATAGATATCCTGTCCTCTCTGGATACGAATCAGTTGCAGACAGATATACCTGATGAAGTACCTGGCCTCTTTCCCACTCTCCCCTTCTGTGAAGTGCTGAGCGATATCCCCATATACCAACTGCCAATGATGAGCCTTCTTATCACTGGCTGTCCCTGTAGTGATGGAACATGGACGGCAGTAATACACATACGTCAGGTCGGGAATGATGTAGATATGACTGAGATGCTTCAGTAGATAGAACGTCCACAGATTGTCCTCCCACAACAGTCCTTCAGCAAATTGGATATGATTCCGGATCAGGAAATCCCTTTTCACCAGTCTGTTACAAGCATGCACGATAAAGCCCCTCTGACAGAAAAAGAAATCCCGGATTGCGTCACGGGAACCGAGTTCACGCTCCTGTTGCTGACGATGAGACCGATGGCCGTTAGAGTCATTCATATTGTTGCCTATCACCATCTCTATCGACGCATCCCTCTCGATCGGCCGTACAAGCTTCTCGACACAATCATCCGTGATAGAATCGTCACTGTCTAGATAGACCACATAATCGCCCGTAGCCGCCTCCGTGCCCGTGTTCCTGGCAGCAGACAAGCCCCTATTCCTTTCATGACGCACAATAGAGAACGATATCGGTCCATCATATGCCGTTATCAGCTGTTCACACTTCGTGATGCTATCATCCGGCGTACAATCATCCACGATGATACATTCAATGTCGCTATAAGTCTGGTCCATGACCGACCTGACGCATCGTTCGATATAGGCCGACACGTTATAGACTGGTATGATAACAGATATTCTCATGACTCCAACATCTTAACAATCTTCTGGTAAGCAGTACGACGGTCAAACTTTTCCTCGCCAAGCTTGCGGGCATTAGCCCCCATCTCCTTTCGTAGGGCAGGATCCTTGATGAGCGTGGCAAGCGCCCTGGCCATATCCTCAGCATCAGCCACCTTACAGTTGATACCACAATGATAGTCATCCACCAACTGGCGATATTCAGGATTCAGCTGACTATTGACAACAGGTAGCCCCGACAACGCATAATCTCCGACCTTGTTGGTAATACTCTGCGCAGCGCATTCAAGGATTGGGTTGACGACGATGTCACAACTGCACATCGTAGCCACCAAGTCGCAGAAAGGCATGAATCCTGTAAACACACAGTCGATGCCGACCTCACGGGCATAATCCTCAAATTTCTTTTGGAGCGGCCCACGGCCCATCACGACAAACTGGAGATGTGGCATGTTGTCCATCCGTTGGCAGATATCGATGGCTCGGATGGCGCCAGGCAGGTCATAGCTATAGCCCAGCGATCCGACATACGCGATCTTTACAGGTGCTTCGACAGGCTCAGCATCCGCGGCGGTCTCTGAGCAATTCCCTTCTGCGGTCCCTGAGCCCCCATCAGCGGTCCCTGAGCTTGTCGAAGGGCATACCGCTGAGGGGGGAACCGCAGCATGATATACCTTCCCCGACTGTTTGAACTCATCAAACAACTCCTTATCCTTACCCAAGAAAGCGATCACACCCTTATCCGTTTTCTTATTAACAGACAGAGCACGTGCCGCATAAGTCTCACTGACGGCCACGACCGTATCTGCAGCACGATACACCTTATTCACATACCATCTGATGGGCAAGAATACCTTTTGCAACAACTTGTTTCTGATGGCCATCTCGAATGCCTCCGGCCAGATGTCCTGCACATCAATGACAAACCTCACACCATGCTTTTGGCAATACTTTGCAGCCATGACGCCTGCTGTCAGCGAAGGCAGCGCACAATAGATCACGTCAGGTTTCTCTATGCTTTTCAGATAACGTCCTACGTTCAGTCCCCACTGATAGTGGCTCCATAACCGTTTTATACTGATATTGTTAGGATATCCAGGCTCATGCAATACAGTAATCTTGGTCTGATAAGCTTGATGATTAATACTGCCTTCAGCTCTATGACTCTTCAACGTATGATTAAAATCAGAGACAATCATCTCAACCTGATGCCCCCTTTCACATAGCATCTCCCCTAAATAGAGGAAACGGCCACTTATCTCTTTTCCATTAAGGGCAGAAGGAAAATTGGCAATTATGATAATTTTCATATCTCGTTCTTTGCTGCAAATTAGCCTTTTTTATCCTCCTTTTTTTCAAAACGCCTGCAAAGGTACAAATAAAATCTGAGAAAGAGGTTAGAAAAGGCGTTATAATTTTGTCGAAGCACAAGCTCCGTCCCTTCGACAGGCTCAGGGACCGCAGATTGGGGGGCTCAGGGACCGCAGATGGGGGCATAGAGACCGCAGGACTATGTTAATCTACGTTAAAAGAGCATCATCACACCTCAAATTGTTAAGACATGTTCTAACAATTATATGTCAAAATTGTGTATCTTTGCACCACCAATACAATGTGTTCTAACATTGAGGTTGCAGTGGAGAAAGTCTCCTCTGTATAATACCAACCAATAAACCCTTTAACTAAAAAACGAAAACTATGAAAGATTTTCATGTTTTCCTTATCTCTTTTAAACCCGTGATCATGATGTTCGAGGCCAAGGAAAGCCGTGGCCTCAGGTTGAAAATCTCAAGCAACGGTCGTCTCAACCGTCAGGAGCTAACTATCAAACGGCTATCGTACATGAGGGGACTCCGACTGCTCCGTATCATCATCAACTTCGCGATGGTGGTCAACGAGTCGCAGTTTAACCGTCTGTGGGAGGCCATGCGTGTGCAAATCCTGCAGATAGCCGAGGAGTATGGCGACCAGATCAACGCCGCCCACGCCAAGAAGAAGCCCGAAAAACAATCCAAGAAGGAGACCAATGGATAGTCAGGCCTTTCATCTGGTGGAGATCGAGCTCTCGCATGCCGGCGAGACGTCCGGTCTCACACCAGAGATGCTGCTCCTGGAGGAGTTACGCATCACCCCTGAGAAGGAACTGCCTACCATGGACTTCCTCTTCCGACTGTTCGGACGACCCTGTTTCCCGCGTGGCGAGCTGGTGGCCATCACCGGCAAGGCGAAGTCGGGTAAGACCTTCGTCACCTCGATGCTAATGAGCTGCTGTGCCCGTTCAGATGTGCTCAGCTTCAGTCGTCAGCCAGAGCCCCAGATGCGGGTGCTCTGGTATGATACTGAGCAGAGCGAGGAGTCGACACAAGACATTCTCCGTCACCGAATCATCCCGATGGTTGGTCCGGAGAATTATCATGCCAACCTGTTTGATATTTTCAACGTACGATCCACCAGTTGGAAGCAACGTATGGGACTCTTGGAACAGGCTGTCGGGCATTACCGTCCCGACATGGTCATCGTCGACGGCATCCGCGACCTTGTCGACGACATCAACGACGGCGTCCTGGCTCAGGAGATCGTCGAGCGCCTCATGCGACTGGCGTCTAAGACGGCCTGCTGCATCGTCTGTGTGCTTCACCAGAACAAGTCATCGGAAGACCGCAACCTACGTGGTTGGATTGGTACCGAGCTGACCAATAAAGCCTTCGAGGTGTATGTCTGTGAGAAAGATGCCAACCGTACGTTCGCCCTGGAGCAGACCCACACCCGGAAGTATGACATCGTCGACCGCCTGTATTTCACCGTCGGCGACGACGGTCTGCCGAGACAGGTAGGCATGCCTGTTGACTACGAGAAGCTGGCCCATAAGATGTCGACCGACGAGATCCTCGACCTCTACTCCCAAGCCCTCGCCAAAGGAGCCATTCTGTCGTATAAAGAGCTGCAGGATCGTGTCATGAAACTTGGTCATATCAACCACTACAAGCAGTACCATGAGATCATGGCACTGGCGGTTAACCTCGGCATCATCCTCAAGTCACGCGACCATGTTGGCCGAATCATCTACACCCTAAATCCAGAACGTCAAAACACCCCCCATCAACATGAACCAGTACAATCAACCCTATTCCCAGACTGACAGATTAGCCGAGGCCCCCTTATACTTAAGCCCCCTAATGGGGGCCAGTATAAAGGGGGACACCTCAAGCTTGTTCTGTCAGGCCGCCGTCGCCAACGGTTATCTCACCGACGACCAGATGCTCCATGCAGCCATCCGCTATCAGCTCACCACCTCCGACGACGGCGGTGTCATTTTCTGGCAGGCCGACCGCCAAGGAAAGGTGCGTGACGGTAAGATCATGTTCTACCGAGACGACTGTCACCGTGACCACGACCATACCCCCGACTGGATTGTCAGTCGTATGAGACGGCAGCACCTCAGCATCCCCGCCGACCATAAGTCAGAGCACTGTCTCTTCGGTCTCCACCTCCTGTCGCCCGACTTCTATCCACAAGTAGGAAACGCCCCGAAGACCGTCGCGATTGTCGAGGCCGAGAAGACCGCCGTCATCTGTTCCGAGCTGTTTCCCGATTATCTGTGGATGGCCTCCGGCGGACTGACGGAGCTCAATGTCTCGAAGCTGATGCCGCTGGAAGACCTGCAGCTGATACTCTTCCCCGACACCGATCCGGAGGGCACAGCCTATCGCCGTTGGCATGAGGTCGCCGAGGCCGCCAGCGACGTGTTCGGTCATCCCGTCACCATCAGCTCCTTGTTGGAGCAGCGAGCCACCCCAGCCCAGAAAGCCGCCAAGATCGACTTGATAGAGTTCCTGGACCTCGGTCACCCCGCTGATCCCCCCTCAGACCTCCTAACCTTCATCTAACCCCACCCCTCCCAATTCTTAACTCTTAACTCCTCTCAACTCTTAACTCTTAATTCTTAACTCTTAATTCTTAACTCTTAATTCTTAATTCTTAACTCTTAACTCTTAACTCATAACTCCTCTCAACTCTTAACTCTTAACTCTTAATTCTTAACTCTTAACTTCATGAAGTCCATGACCCGTCAACAAATCGCCCACCGTGCCGGCGTCTCTGTAAAAACCCTTACCAACTGGTGCCGTCCTTTCCGTCAGGAGCTGGAAGCTCTGGGTCTGAGGCCCGGCATGATCGTACTGCCCCCCGTCATCGTCAAGTGGATCAGCGACAAGTTCTGCATCGACCTCGGCGACACCTAGAATGGCCACGGTTGCTGAGCATGTCGAAGCAAGGTAGTGACCCTTCCACGACCAAGTAAGGAAAAGTAAGTCCTTCTGCGTCCTACTACGCCCTACTACGGAAAATCGCTCTTTGAAATGTTGTACCTTTGTAACCGATAACGCCAGCGGGCCGAGCACCCCCCAAGTAAGGGTGAAAGAGATAATCCCTTTCGGTGAAAGAGACGTCATCTACGACTCATGGAGATAATCCCTATAGGGGTATAGACCCTATCTCCATGACCCATAGAGCCTATCCGGATAGCTCATAGAAGGCATCTCCTTAAGCCAAAGATCCCCCCTCGGCATCAACGGCCTATGTTTAACTAAATCATTTATTCACATGTCACAGAAGTTTATCAAGAGTCAGAACAAGAACCCCGAGTCGGTCGCCTACGGCAAGTACTACGCCCAGGCCGTGTACGACAGCAAGTTCATCGAGACCGAGGACCTGGCCGACTACATCCAGTCGCAGGCCAGTGTGAAGCGAAGCGACATCATCGCCGTGCTCACTGAGCTGGGCGAGGCCATGAAGCACTACTTCGAGCTCGGCCAGAAGGTCCACCTCACCGGCATCGGCATCTTCAAGGTCGGTTTCTCCAGCATCGGTGTCGCCAAGAAGGAGGACTGCGGTGCCGCCACCATCACCTCGCGCCGCGTGCTCTTCCAGCCCGAGACTGAGCGTGTCGTCGTCGGTCAGGAGAACAAGAACGGCAAGGTGAAGCAGAAGTACGTCGTGGCCAAGACCCTCATCAAGGATGTGGTCTTCGAGGAGACCCACGACAACGCCGTGAACGCCGCCACCTCCACCGGCAACTAATCAGTGAAGGGAACTGCCCGCCAGTCCTGGGTGATGCAAAGGCTACTCAGCCTGTCCATGCACAGGAACACCATCCAACACACAGCCTTGAATGCAGCCTGCTCCCAGCAGTTCCCTTCTATATTTCCACCCCAAAAACACTATCCCCCCCTCAATAAACACTCTGCGCAGCCAATAAAAAAACACGCCAGACCTTTCTTAAGACTCGCTTCGCTCATATAAGCGACCAGAGGTCGAGCGGATGGTCTGAGCGTACCTTAATGTAAGAGCGACAGGAGGAGCGGTTAAGTCTCCCCATATAGGGGGAGATTTAGTGGGGGTGGATGCTTCTTTTGGTTCTTTTCTTCGCGCCGAAGAAAGAGAACAAACAAGCAGGGTGCAACCCTGCAAATATTTTAAAATTTCAATTTTAATAAAAATGAAACTTTTCAAAAATATTCCTGCTGATAAAATCGGCCATTTTATCATTACGGTGATCACCGCCTTTGTGTCAACGTTCCTCATACAAAGCTGCATATGAAGAGAAAGTTAAACCGTGAGGACGTGAAACTCCTGATCATCCACTGTAGTGCCACACGCTGTGACAGAGCATTCAGCCCTGAATCACTGATAGCAACTGGCAACGCCCGCTTCGGGCAACCATCCTATCACTACTATATCCGTATGGATGGTGAGATTGTCTCAATCCTGCCCGAGAATATCCGAGGGGCACATGCCCGGAAATACAACCGCTGTTCTATCGGCATCTGCTACGAGGGCGGTCTCGATGCCAAAGGCCATCCTGCCGACACCCGCACTGAGGCCCAGAAGAAGGCGATGTATGAACTGTTGGAGGACCTTCGCGAGGAATATCCCGATGCCCGTATCATCGGTCACTGCGAACTCCCCCACGTCGTCAAGTCCTGCCCTTGTTTTATCCCCAGCACCTACTACGCCTCCCTCCAGCCAAAAAGTGCCCTCTAACCAAGCATCCCCAGCCTTGTTGTAGGCTGGGGATGCTTCTATACTAATCTCTTTGCAATCCACTATTTTCTATTTCAGTTCAATACCGCTATACTCTTTAATTTTGTCGCAGATTCTCTTTTTTACGCCAACCTGAAGTGGAGATTGCATCACATCAAAATCAGGTCCGTAGTTCGCCTCGACAAATTCAACATCATAATTACTATTTATCGCCACATCCCAGCCCATTAATGTATTTCCATACAACTTAGCTGCCTCACAACATGTACAAACAATTGCCTCCCATTGAGGAATTTTATAGCCCTTCAGTTTGATATTACTATCCGGATGACATTCATACCTATTGCCATCTGTATCAATTCCATCACTTTCTATCGTACCATCTTTAATATTTATCTGAGCAAAAACACCACCAGCATGCGCATTATCTACGACACTATTTCCCACACCCATTCTAAGAAAGCTCCCAAATACTTCCGATTTTTCCTTATTTGATACAGTAACCACCCTAATTGTATTTAAGCTTTGGGGATGAAATGCTTTGAGTTCTTCACATGAATCAATACATTGTTCCACCAACATTCTATCTTTCACACAAGAATCGTACAACCCTCTGACGTCTTTGGAAGCATCATCTTTGTAAATCTTGTAAATGCCCTTTCCTAGTTTTCCATCACATGGTTTAACAATACAATCATATTCTGAAGTCATCTCAGAAAAAATAACATATGATGTTTCTGGAGCATATATCCACTTTCTATGAATATACTTACTAAATGCCGTGAGGAACAACTTCTTGTTTCTAAATACCCCCTTTATTGTCCCCGGAGTATATCTACGATGAAAGTAAGCCATTTTCAGTCTTGAGATATATTCATTTCTTTCCTCTTCAGTCTTTTTATATATCTCATATTGCTTGGCATATTCATTATATGAAAACCAGTGCTTATTCAATGCCTGTTTATAATCCTCAATGTTGCCTAACGCGGAGCCTTTCTTAAATTCTTTTTTCGCTATATGAAGACAACTCCTTTTTGAAAGAATAACTTTTAATCTTGCAAATAAATTTGTTATACCTAATAACGAAACGACTCTATCGCCAACAACAGAATAAGCGAGATTAGCCACCAATGCCTTGATACGTCGATTATTTATACCCATATCTAAATATCATTTGATTCTTTCACCATCATTGATAATTTTGGCCTTCTTTAGTACGACACCTTTCTTGACCAATTTTGCGGGATTACCTGCAACAACACTATTTGGTGGTACATCCTTGGTTACAACTGCTCCTGCAGCAACTATCGAGGAGTCTCCGATGGTTACTCCAGGCAGTATGATAGAGCGAGCTCCAATTAGGCTATCCTTACCAATATAAGTATCTGTTTTCAATCTTCTACATGCGTCATGAGCTAATATCATAGCACCATTGACGATGTGTGTACCATCGCCAATATGAATACCACGAGGATTTACAGATTTATCCAGATGGGCTTTCCAAGAAATTTGAACATCCCTTCCTATATCCATCTTATATACTTTGCGTAAGTAACATGGATAAAGTCTTACTAATTTACGCCACAAATACTCCCTTAGATTTGTTATCATAATAAAAAACAACTAATGCACGGTCATGACATAACTAAGTCAATATCATCATCCCAGGGAACAAACCCATGATGCCTAATAGCACCAATCATAGTTCCCCAACTAAGAGAATACTTTATATCATTATCACGACAGCATTTATCAATACTTTTTAAAGTATCTAGCATGATTAACTTTGACTCCTCAAAAGTAATCTCTTACATTCTATTGAAATAATCTTGATTCTATTATCTTACATCACTACCATCTCCGGCACCACCATCGGCTTGGTCTTCAGGAGCATCGTGCCCCAGCTCAGACCGAGACCGAAGGAAGAGCCAAGGATCGTGGTCTCTTCTTTTCTCAGTTTATCGGCAATACGTGTCACCATCAGCGACGGGATGCTGGCACCACCGAGGTTGCCGAACTCCTCGAGGTTGTAAGGCACCTTCTCCAGCGGCAGCTTCAGCTTCTTCACCACTCTATCCACAATCATCTTATTGGCCTGATGGATCAGGAAATAGTCGATATCGGTATTGCGGTCGATATGGTAGTCGGCCAGGAACTGCTCCACCGACTTCGGGGGGCGGCTGATGGCAAACGAGAACACGTTCATGCCGTTGATGAGCGTATGGATCGGTGCACGGACAATGCCATTACCAAAGTCCTCATACTCGAAGCTCTCGGGTGTGGCCGGATGGCGGAAGCCTCCATGAGGGGTCATCAAGGCATCGGCACCCTTACCTAAGGTATGGAAGTCGATGATGATATCATGGGCGGTCTCGTCATACTCCAGGGCGATGGCCGTACCACCGTCACCGAACAAGGGCACACGGCTCTTGTCCTTCATAGAGCCCATACGCAGGGCGGTATCACCGACCAACAGCAGGGCACGACGGATCTGTCCTGTGGTCAGCAGGTTGCCTGCCACCGTGATGGCGTACATACAACCGCAGCAACCCATCGGGATATCCACACAAAAGCAGTCTTCCGACAGCCCCATCCTGTCTTGTAGCAGACAAGAGGTGGGCGGTGTGCGGTAGTCGCCAGTCACCGACTCAAAGATCAGGGCATTGATACTGTCCTTCTCCCACCCTAATTCCTCAAGTAGCTTCTCTCCTGCCGCCTGGCACATGTCCGAGGCGCACATCGTATCAGGGGCGATATGACGCGACTTGATGCCGACGGTCTTGTCGAAGACCTCTGCCTCTTCTGCCGTAAACAGGTCTATATCTGCCGTCTTCACCGTGTGTTCCGGTACGGCCATGGCCACGCCGGCGATGTTGACGTTCTTAATTTCCCATTTTGCCATTTATTATAGTCTGTTAAAGCTCTACATCATATTTCTTCAGGAGGGCCTTGCCATTGGCATAGGAGGTCATCTCCATGATATCCTCGGGATCGAACATGATGTCGAAGGCATCCTCCATCTGTGAGATCAGGCTCAGCTGATGTACGGAGTCCCATTCTGCTACAGTCTCTTTGCTGTAGTTGTCATTTAAGTCTTCTACCTTTGCGCCGAAGACTTCAACAAATGCATTGTTGTATTTCTCTATATTTTCCATTATCTTATTTTGTGTTTTTTGTTTTTTCTTTGTGGTATTCCCTTCGATGCTTTATCCGCGGTTTCCCCTTCTTGGACGAGCCAAGCGACCAGAGGTCGATTACGACAGGCTCAGGGACCGCAGAAGGGGGTGGCTCAGGGACCGCAGTTATTGTGCGGGGAGCTGGGCGTAGAGGGTTTTGCCGGCCTCGTTCTTGGGGATGGTTGGGATGATGCGGACCTCGAAGGAGGTGGCAACGAGCTTCAGGCGGTTGACCAGCTCTTCTTTCACTCGATCCTTGTAGCTCTCGTCGGTGAGATAGACCAGCATCTTCTCGTCGGTGCCGACACAGGCACACTCCAGTCCGGGGAATGCGCCCTTCACGATACGCTCACACTCATCAAGGCCGACACGCATGCCGAAGAGCTTCAGGAAACGACCCATGCGACCGACGATATAGTAACAGCCGTCTTCATCGAAATAAGCGAGGTCGCCCGTACGGATAAACCCATGGCGCTCGTCACCTAAGAGCAGGTCGTCACGCTTCCGGGCATAGCCCATCGTCACGTTCTTACCCCGGTAGCACATCTCTCCCTCGGTATGAGGGGTGGTGATGGGCTGACTATCCATATCGATGAGCGAGAGCTCACCATTGGGCACGGCGATACCGATGCTACCCACCTTCTCGACGGCCCATTTAGCGGGCAACCAGGCCATACGAGCCGTACACTCCGACTGGCCGTAAGTAGCTATCCACCGCTTGCCGTTGTCACGGCAGAACTCCGCGAACTTCAGGTTCAGTTCCTTGGTCATCCGGCCCCCACCCTGTGTCAGGAGGGTCAGATCGGGCAGATCCATGCGGAAGAACCGCATGAGGTTCAATATCTCAAAGCTATAGGGCACACCCGTAAAGCTCGTGGCATGCTCCTCTTTCATGAACCGCCAGAAGTTCCGGTCGGTCATGCTCTGATTGGTAATCAGGATGGTTGCTCCGACATAGAGATGACTGAACACCATCGACAGGCCCATCGTGTAATACAACGGTAGCACCATCAACGGACGGTCATTATCTGTCAGTTCGAAGAACGTGGAGATATTCAAGGCTGCCGCCTCGATATTCGCGTATCGGTGGCGCACCAGCTTCGGACTGCCCGTAGAACCACTCGTCGGCAACAGGTGAGACAGATCCTCATGCAACGGACACGCCTCACAGCCTGTCTTCATCAGCGTATAACCGAAACACGTCAAGACGACCTCATAGCCGAATCGCTCGGCCATCGCCTCAGGCACACAGACAAAAGGCGGCTGATAGAGCTCAAAAAGACTCTTATATAATCCTTCGTCCAGATGTGCGTTCAGGATGAGCGGCACGTTCCCTGCACAGATATTCCCGATGGTCCATGCGATGCCCCCCACATTGTTCTCCACCAACAGGAAGAACAACGACCGGGCCGGCATCAGCATCCCGGCTTGTACCGCAAAGTCGCGCAGTCCGCCATACGTCAGTTGGCTACCCTGCGCATCGATGGCAGCCACCGCCTCATGCAGCCATTTATCTAAATTCAATATCATCTATCAACTAACCATTAGATTGAGGCGCATCCGTCAACGCCCAGGATCTGACCCGAGATATACGACGCACGGTCGGAGGCCAGGAACGCACAGGCATTGGCGATGTCCTCGGGTGTTCCTAAGCGACCTAAGGCGATACGTCCGATACGCTGGTCGATCTTCGCCCCGTCGCTCTCATAGAGCTCGGCGAAACGCTCTGTCTTCACGATGCCCGGTGCCACGGCATTCACACGGACACCCTGCGATGCCAGTTCCTTGGCGGCAGACTTCGTGAACGACATGATAGCCCCTTTCGTGGCCGAATAAGCCGACTGTCCCGGAGAGCCGAGCACGGCCGTCACCGAGGCGATGTTCACGATCGAGCCACCACCGTTACGAGCCATCAGACGGGAGCAGAGCTGTACCAGTTCGATGACCGCGATCACGTTGATGCGGAACATCAGCTCCGTCTCCTGACGCACGATCATGCCAATCTTCTTGTTGAACACCACACCGGCGTTGTTCACCAAGGCATCGATATGCTTCTCTTCCTTGAAGATCGTCATCAGCGCGTTCTTCACGGCCGGCGCATCCGACACGTCGAAGTACATCGGGATGACACGGGTGTTGTTCTGCTCCGAGCACACCGTCGCCCACTCGTCCATGCTGCCCTCACGGAGATCACAGGCATAGACGATGGCACCGTCGGCGGCAAACCGCTCTGCGATGCCCTTTCCGATACCCTGCGCCGCACCCGTGATGATGCAAACCTTATTCTCTAAAAGTCTTTCCATTATATTGTTAAACCTCCATCTATAACTAAAGCATGTCCCGTCAACCATGATGAAGCATCAGAAAGCAAGTAGATAATACCATACGCAATATCTGCAGGCTCACCATAACGCTTCAAAGGATACTTCTCCATGTCAAGTTTATGCTGCTCCTCAGAAATAACTCCACCATGAATAAGGTTGGTATTAACCATTCCTGGATTGACACTATTTACCCTGATCTTTTTCGCAGCCAACTCACGGGCACAGAATTTCATTGTAGAATTAAGTGCTGCTTTAGAAGCGCCATACACCCCATTACCTAGATTAAACGAAGTATTTCCTCCAACAGAGGAAACAAAAACGACAGAGGATTCTTTTGCTGTCTTCTTCTTTTTAACCAATAGTCTGAGTAACTCAACAGGAGCAAAGAAGTTCACATCGAAAACCTCATCATATTTTTCTCTTGTACAAAAAGGGAAAGGCAAAGTCATTCCTTTGCCAGCACACAAGACAAAACCATCAAGAACAGGCAGACTGTCAACTAAAGACATGACTTGCTCCGGGTCTGTCAATTCTGCCAGGATCTGTATATGTCCAGAGCCCTCTAACTGACGGTATGTTTCGTTCAAGCGCTCCTCATTCCTTGCAGTCAAGACCACTGTAGCCCCTAACTTTGAACACTGTATTGCTGTTTCCCTACCTATACCAGAAGATGCTCCTGTGATAAGGACTGTTTTACCCTCTAATGAAAACGGGTTGTAATACGCACTCATCCTACAATTCTACTAAATCAGAAATCACGAGTCCATCTGTTCTAAAAGAAACTGTTCCCCATGACAAACCGACACCAAACCCACAAGCAATATAACTTATTGGTTTGGATTCCACCTTCCCCTTCAGTTGGGTAACGATGGTGAGCGGTATTGAGGCCATGGAAGTATTTCCGAACTCATGGAGACTATAAGGCACCTGTTCTGGCGTTGCCTTAATCTTCTTGCGAATCATCTCATTGATCATCGTATTCGCCTGATGAAGAACGAAATAATCATAGTCTTCTGCTGTTTTCTTCTCCTCTGCCATCAGTTTCTTAATGGATTTAGGAGCCGTTGATATGGCAAAAGAGAATACATCCATACCGTTCATATGGGTCTGCATACGATGCATCATCTTACCATCCACCTCTTCCATTTTAAAGGAATCTACAGTGGCAGGATTCCGGCTACCGCCATCAGGAATGATAATGGCATCATAGCCACTACCATCTGTTCCTAAATGGAAGCGCATCACGTCCTCTTCAAGCCCTGTATATTCTAATGCGGTAACAGTTCCTGCAAAGCCGAACAATGGGTCAAAATCGCACTTTGCCCGTTTGCGGGCATCACCAGCTAACAACAAGGCACGTTTCATACCATGACCAGCCAAAACAGAAGAAGCTGCATTCAGTCCATAAACCCATCCGGAGCAACCGAGAGAGATGTCCATCGCATAACACTCCTTGCTGAGTCCCATTCGCTCCTGTAGAATACAAGAGGTTGCAGGTAAGATATAGTCAGGATGCTGTGAAACAAAAAATATGCCCTCAACAGAATCCTTTTCCCAACCGAGATCCTGCAGAAGTTTCTCTGCTGCCGCAAGGCAAAGATCGGAGGCCGTGAAATCATCAGATACACGAACCTCCTTAATACCTGTCTTTTCTATAAACTCAGAAGCATCATAGTCGGAAGAATTGATTGAATCAATCTTTGAGACTATCTGCTTAGGAACACCTGCAGAAAAGCCAGCAATCCGGACTCCTTTTACTGTCAGCAAAGCCATTAGAGTTTACCCTTTACGATTTGATAGAGCTCTTCAATAGTATTGGCAGCACGCATATCGTCACCCTTCAGGGTTACATCGTATTCCTCGTCCACCATGGCTATAATAGAAAGAGCGATCAGAGAGCTCCACTCATCCAATTCACGAAACTTTGTTTCTCCCTTAAACTCACTTGCATCAGTATCATCGAACTGTTCTGCAAATTTCTCAATAAAATCTTTTAATTCCATAATGTTTTTTGTTTTTTACGGGACATCCCTATAAATAAAAAAGAGAATATACTTATAATCTTCTGGCAGGATTACCAAACACTGTGGTTCCTGCCTTGACCTTGCGTATAACAAAACTGCCGGCTCCCACATGAGCATCATCCTCAACAACCACCCCATGATTAATGATAGCTGAGGTATGGATATTTGTGTTGTTGCAGATAGTGATTCCTCCAACGCAAGTTACATGGGTGTCAATTCGATTGTAATTTCCCACCCTGACATCGTGCCCGATGATGGAAAAATTTTGAAATAGGTTAAAGTCACCAACAACACAATCAGCACCAATAATTGCATATGCACAAACAATATTACCGACACCCATCTGCACGTTAGTCCTGACACGCGCCGTGGAATGGATGATATTAATAAAGCGGCCACCATGCATTTGTATCTTCTCTATACACTTTTGACGAAAATCGGTTCCAACAGAACTTACGAACACATCATCCTCCTGGGGTATATAATCAGATAGCGTACCAATGATAGGTGGATAGTTCTGAAAATCATCCAATGCATGAATGTTGTCATCTACAAAGCCCTTTACAATGAATTCAGTACCATAGCCAATACTTTCCATGGCTATTCCATATACCGTGCGTCCCATGCCACCGGCACCAACAATAATCAGTTGTTTCATAATTTAAGCAATACAATCATACTATTATACATAATAAGCGACATAGTCATGCGATGGTACCCTCTCCTCCTCTGGCGGCAATTGCATATAATCGCCAAAATACATACGAAGGAATGTATCGTAGCCCTTAATCATTCGGCTTTTTATACCATCAAAATCCACATCCACATATTCTTCGAATAACTCTGAGGGGAAATAGAAGAAACGACTAAAACCAAAGCTACAGTCCCAAATACAGATTTTTTTGGTTTTTATTTGGTTATACTTTGAAAGGTGTTTTTCTATCTTTTTCGCAAGAGTAAAAGAAGAACAAAAAGCCAATGAAATTTGAAGGATGAACTTAGTAATCTTGAGAATCAACTTTTCGTTATTAAAATAACGAAAAGTTTTAAATAGATAAAGTTTCGTCAATAATGTTCTTTTCATCTCCCATTTCTTAAGTCCAACATCTGGAACATTATCATATGGGAAAATAGTAACCCAAAGCCCCCAAAGGCTTTTTTTCTTATAATTATTGAAAACTACTCTTGTGTCCTTTCGATAAACCTTCGTAAGAAGGTGTACGCAATTTTTATCCTTGAGTGGGGTATAGATATTGAACTTATCATCATTATATACTTCAAGAAAACGATTATAATCCTTACGTGACATCATCAAGTCGATGTCATCATCCCAGGGAATAAAACCATGATGGCGGATGGCACCTATTAGGGAGCCCCAACAAAGAGAATATTCTATGTTATTTTCACGGCAACACTTATCAATGCTATCTAGTGTCTCTAACATTATTTCTCTTGATTCTTTAAATGAAATTGTATTCATTCTTCTTCTATCTATTATCTATTTACCATTTACCATGATAATCCTATTAATCAACAAATCTGCGACCTTTTCTGCTTCAGACAAATGGACTCTCTTGGGAATGTCAACTTTAAAGCGATCTTTTACTTTTCGAATGAGTTCATCTGTATAAATAAGGTATCCATCTGCGACATTCTCAATGCCATCGCAATAGATAGACTTACGGTTCACTTGACGCATTTCTTCCATATCATATTGAGGTGTAAAGTAACCTTTGACTGTATCACCTGCCGCGTCTATTATATATGGATAACCACCGATATTACCATCTACGCCAGGTGTATGAATCTTGACCGTTGTTTTTGTGCGAATGGCAGTCAGAATGCCAAGAATAATGTCAAAATTGCTGGAGGCATTCATCATGTTTCGTTTCTGATCCGTAGGCATAGGGATACCACAGGCCCTATAAACAACATCATGATTGATATTCAATTCTTTCCCCTGATACTTAATACTAAGTAATAGCTTAACACCCTCCGTGTGTCCTTCCTTACTAATTACAACATCATGGAAATGGCTTGCGACTAAAGTTATGTCTATATCGTTCAAATTCTGAATTCCACATTGTTCTGCTACATAGAACTTCATACGAGGTATCAAGTGATTTAGATTACCACTTCCAAAATCGAAATAAGCCATACCAGCACTCTTCAACCAAGGAATCACAGCATCTGAATAAGAAGTATTGATACTGATCGCATTGCATCCTGCTTTTTCGTAAGCCTCCATGATGTTCTTACCCAATAAGACTGACATAGGAGACCATATACCATATGCACGAAGATTTGACCATGAGATTGTGCCATATTTAAGACCAGCAAACAGGCGACTGCTATTCACAATAAAGTCTGGCTGAATCTTTCTTAGTGTATTCTCAATACTTGAAACATCCTTGAAATCACAACCTCCTTCAATAACGATTTCACTACGCAACTGCCTGCGGATAGTGGCTGCAGTCTTAATGATATTCACATCTTGTGTCATCTTCTCTGCATTTCGTCCAACCACGACCAGTCGTAATTGAGGATCAGCCAGCGAAACAAGATAGTCTAACAAATAGCATCCGACACTACCCAGGCCAAAGATGGAGATAGTTATCTTTTCATTGTTCTCAATCTTCGTCTTAAGAAGATTCAATTTTTCATTTATTGCTTTCATACTCCTAACTCTTTTATTGCTCTTCGATAGTCATCAACAGTGTTACAATTATACCATTTTCTAATTTCAACAATATCCAACCAATTTTCTTTCATAGCACCAAAATACCTCTGAATGATTTCCAGATTAGTACCTTGTTCCTGTTCTGGCGTTAGGAACTGACAAATCTCCCAAACTCTAGTGGGATCTTGGAATTTCCACATCTGGCCAGAATTATAGATAGCAGTGAAGGGCTCATGAATCTCTAAACAGGTATGGTTAGTATCATAAATATAATGAGGATAGTGCTGTTCGTCAAAATACAGGACAACCGCTTTGTCAGACTTGATGGGTTCGTTATTTATTGAAATCACATTCTTAGGGGAATTAATGATAGACTCAAGACTTTCTTGATTAAAGAATAGGTCGCCCTCTATAAAGATGATTTCATCAGTCTTTTCAGATACCACTTCAATTCCTTTCAGTAGACTATATCCAGATCCATAATCATGATAATGTTCATTATATACACATTTCATCTTAGAATTGACATCCTTCAGTTCTTTGCGTATAAAATCAACCAAGTCCTCATACTTGTAACCTCCGACAACAATGATTTCATCCACCAGTTCATAGCTCATGTGTACCTGCTGACTTAGCAGAGATTTGGAAGTCGCTCCTTCGTGATAGAGACACTTCAGAACATCTTCTTTTGTGTCACGATTAAAACGGCTGGACATTCCTGCCACTGTGATTATTAGGCTCTTCATCATTTCTCTATTGAAGCGACACACATCTCCAAACCTTTATCCAAAGTAATGATAGGAGTCCAATCGGTGCGAGTACGAATCTTTTCTGTATTCAGAAATCGTCGCTCTGGATCAGAGCTACGGTAGCCACTAAAAATAATCTCCGGCTTATGCATTCCCATCTTTTCTGCTATCTTATAGGTCAGATCAATGATCGTGATTTCCTCATCGGTTGCCACATTATACACAGTACCATCCAAGGCTTTTTCAGAGTTAATAAGTGCCATAACCGAACGACAAGAATCAATATTGTGCAAGAATGCACGCCGATTTTTCTTCGAGTTCTCCAACAGCGTTACCGAACCTTTCCCAAGCAGTTCGTTTATAATATGGGGAATGATATGCTTAGCAAAACGCTCATGCTTGCTATAGACATTAGCAAAACGAATTGAACAGCCCTTAATTTTACCCTTATCCACGGCATCCTTCATGAAGAACTCGGTCATAAGCTTTCCACAGGCATAACTGGTACGTTGGCTGTGCTCTGCCGTTGACATCATTAGGTAATCGCTTTCACGCACCCCGCCGTTCTCATTCCACGAATGCATCGAATATACTTCAGAGGTAGAACAGTTGATATAGATATCAGCTTTTACCCTGATAGCCTGTTCCAAAAAACTCTTCATAGAGATGACATTCGTTTCCCAAGTATGCTCTACTTCGTAAAAATGCTCGGTATGGACAACAGCAGCACAGTTGATATAGACAGTTCTGTCAAATGAAGTTTTTTCACGCGCAACCTCATCCTCAATGATTCTCATCTGAGAGAGATTATTGATGTCGTACTCATTAAACACAAAACGAGAGTCATCAAGATAGTCCTTGATCGTTTCTATAGAACTGGCAAAGAAATTGTCGAAGCCGATAATACGACTATCCTTCTCTGCTTCCAAAATCTGGCGTACAAGTTCACTACCCGTCATTCCTGATGCGCCACTTAGAACATATAAACTTTTCATACCCCTAATATTAATCTTTCTTTGTAAAACTTATCAATGCTGTCGTTGAACAACCTCTGTTCTGCAGCCACGTCATACCATACTCCTCTGTGTTCATAATTGCCCGTCTCTGTGTCTAAAATGCCATACTGAGCGTATGGATTATGATTTCGAGGCTGACCCACTGAACCTGGATTTATAAATATAGTTCTTTTTTTGTTACGATAAACTTGGTTCTCTGAAGGGAAGAAATGCTCCACATAATGAGGGATATGAGAATGTCCACAAATGACATAGTCATATTTTGCATAACGCTCATCGTTCATTTTATCAATTCCAAACTTTCCCCAATATGGGTCATCTATGTTCCCATGAACAAAAAGAATGGTATTATGCTCTATTACTTTTTCTTCGAATCCCTGATGATTCATACACGTATCAAGATAGTTTCTTGATTTCTTTGTCAGAATGGCATTAGTGTATTTTAATACAGCCCTTCCCCTATCGGTAGAAAACCGGTCGAGGCTCCCACCGAATATGGAATACTCATGATTGCCCCAAAGGTTTACCAACACGGGCTTTGGCAGCTGTTTTGCAATTTCTATAGCCTCATTGGGTCTAGGGCCATAATTCACAAAGTCACCAAGTAATACATAAGCATCAAACTCTCCAATGCCCTCAATATCTTTAAGAACCGCCTGAAGAGCAGTAACGTTGGCATGAATATCTGAAAGAAGGACTAATCTCATTACTTTTTCAGAAAATCCATTAAAGCCTCTTTATTCTGAATAGGCGTAGTAGTTGGTCTTCCCAAGTCCTTACGATTACCTTTCTTTACACGAACTTCCATAAAAATTGGATATTCGTTAATTGACAATTGTGAATTGAGAATTGACAATTTGTTTTCTAAGGCTTCCATACAATCTATACTATAAACCGTCTTGTAACCAACTGCTTTGGCAATGGCAGAAAGGTCGATATTCAAACCTACCGTCGGCTGACCACCTACGCTATCATGGGCACCATTGTTAAATACCACGTGGATATAGTTCTTCGGTGCTTTTTGCGCCACGATCGCCATACTTCCCATATGCATAATAGTGGCGCCATCACCGTCAAAGCACCAGACTCTTCTGTCTTGTTTTTCTAACGCAATACCCAAAGCAATCTGTGAAGCATGCCCCATGGAGCCGACTGTCAAGAAGTCACGTTCATGTCCCTGATTCATTGCAGTACGGTATTCAAAAAGTTCTCTGGAGATCATACCTGTGGTTGAAACAATGACATCCTTTTCGCCTAAAGCTGCTGCTACGGTCTGAATAGCATCTTCACGAGAAAGAGCGAGATCATTCTTTTCTACATTTTGAAGCACATAAGCATCAAACGTATCCTTTTCGATAACCATCGCATAACACTGATTGGTGGCCTGCATATAGGCAACAGCCTTCTTAATTTGTGCTCCTGCCTTTTCTTCTTCCTTTGAGAGAACCGTATAGTCAATACCCATAACATTGAGCAAGCCTGTGGTCACTTTACCTTGCTTGACATGCTGAGGCTCGTCATGCACACCAGGTTTACCACGCCAGCCAATGACTAATAACACAGGAATATTATAAACATCAGAATCTGTCAGCGAAGCTAAAGGGTTAATAATATTACCCTCACCAGAGTTCTGCATATAAACGACAGGGATTTGACCTGTAGCCAAGTAATAACCAGCTGCCAAGCCCATAGCGCCGCCTTCGTTGGCTGCTATGACATTATGAACAGCGTCAGCATGGTCCGTTATATAAGCACACAGATTTTTCAATAACGAATCAGGAACGCCGGCATAGAAATTAATTCCATAACTTGCAAGCGTATCATAAAAGAATTGTGGTCTAATCATAATAAGACTATTTTTTTCTTATTTTTTCAAATACAGTTTTGACTGGTCTACCTATCCAAGCTTGGGGCACATCCAAACCAAATATGTAAGCAATTGTCGCAGCAATATCATACTGCATCATAGAATCACTTATTTCAAAACCTTTTTTTATATTATTTCCGAATATAACGAACGGTGTCTCCATTTCCTTTAGTGTTTTGCCACCATGCGTTTTGCCTATTCCCCCATGATCACTCGTCACAATAAAAATGGACTTATCTAAAAAACCTGCATCATCGACTGCTTGAATGATAACATCAAGACATTTATCCAACACTTTTAACGATTCATAATATTCATTAGAGTCAAATCCATTCGCATGTCCATAACGATCTGGATAATTATATATAATAGTACATAACGATGGGTTTTTCTCTCTTATATATTTACACGCAGAATCGTTGATTTCTGTATACCAATCCTTTCTTCTACGTATTGGCAAATAAGACGCATGATTAATCGACAGAGTATCAACAACATAATTTAACCCTTTCCATTGATAAAAAAGGCCAATTTCCACATTTTCTTTCTGTTTACGAAGCAACTGTGATACAGTCGGAAATACATTATTTTCAGAAACGACCATAGAAGGTATTTCGGCATTTTTATTATTTTGTGTATAGCCATGTATTTCAGGACTTGCCCCCATAAACATGGAAGCCCAATTTGGAGCACTTTTAGAGGGCAAAACAGAGCGTTTCTTCAGAGTCCAACACCCCTGTGCCATCATCCGTTTTACAACAGGCATTTCCGCTTTGGGCATACAATAGCTACCCCAACCATCAAAGCCTATTATAATGACATGAATATCTGACGGAAATGGATTCTTTTTGCCTTTACTATATCCCTGTAAAGAGAATAATAGGCACATTAACCCAATAAAGAGAACTGAAAGGGCATTCCTTTTCATATTATACCGCAGTCTCTATTGCTTCTTTGTTCCTGGGATTAAATTCAATATCTGCTTGATCGGCATACAATATTCATCAGATGCTTCCAGACTACGTGAAGTCTCTAGAATTCTCTTTGCACACTTCACCATAGCAGGGTAAGCGGCACGAAGCATGTGGTTGGCATAAATAACAATATTAATACCCCACTCTGCTAATTCTTCCTCCGTAAACTGGTTATAAGTCGTCGGAACTGCCACAATAGGCGTATGGGCATCCTTCTCACGGAAACGCAGACAGAACTCCTTGATATCTTCACCACTATTGTTTTTAGAGTGGATCATGATACCATCAGCTCCAGCAGCCACATAGGAATGACAGCGTTCAAGTGCATCCTCAACAGACTTACCGGCTATCAAGGACTCACAACGGGCAATAATCATAAAGTCACGGGTAATTTGTGCATCTTTACCTGCCTTTATCTTATTGCAGAATCCCTCGATAGTATCCTGAGTTTGGATAGCATCTGTGCCAAATAGAGAGTTCTGTTTCAGTCCAACCTTATCCTCAATAATAACTGCAGAAATACCCAAACGCTCTAAAGTACGAACCGTGAATACAAAATGCTCCAACTTTCCACCAGTATCACCATCATATATGACAGGTTTAGTGGTAACTTCGAGCGTATCATTCAAGTCATGCAAACGGGTAGTCAGGTCTACTGCCTCAATATCAGGTTTACCCTTTGACGTCGAGTCTGTAAGTGAAGAGGCCCACATACCATCAAACTCCTTATGATATCCATCCACTTCAAAACTTGTATGTTCAGCTATGAGACCTGTTAAACCATTATGTGACTCCAGTATCCGGACTACTGGCTTTGCAGAAATCAGACGACGGAGGGTAGAAAGACGAGCTTGGGGAGTAACACCCAAAGAATCAATCTCCTCTTTTAGGCCAGAAGCAGAAATGCCTTTTGTATATGGTATCTCTATCACTTCACCTCCTAATTTCTCCATAGTCTTAAACACATCATCGCGGAGATACTTGTCAGGACCATATACCCAATCATCACCATGAATAATATAATCAGGCTTATACCTCATAAGATTCGGCACATAACTCCAATCGTCCTGAGGAACAATAGAGGATACTCCTTTGATATTCTCTATCACATTCTTACGCTGTTCGTATGTAAGATAAGGTAAACGCTTATGGGTCGCAATAGCTTTATCTGTGTAAAGGCCTATCATTACGTCACCATATTTAGCACCTTCATTAATAATGTTAATCAATCCTGGATGCATGATATCACCAATCATGCCTAAATATACAATTTTATTTTTCATTTTTCAAAATTATTTCCAATAATATGTATTTACAATATGAGCTATTCTCTTTTCAATAGGTGGCAATGTCATATAATCACCATAAAGGTGTGATAGACTCGTATTGTAGTCCTCCATGATGTAGAATTCCCCATCTTCAAACCGGTGAAGAATAAACTTGTCCATAGATTCTTTGGGCTGCCATTCTCTAAAACCGTTTTGCATAGTAGTATAATTAGCCAAATATTCACTCGTTTCAAATGGATATTCTTGACACATTTTTATGTATTTTATCATAAAATTGGAGGGAATAAATCTTGAGATGATTTTCTTTATAAGCAATCTGACTTTTGTCCTGCGATATTTTGCCTTAGAATAAGGGATAGGAAGTCTTGCTCGAGCCAACTTCGATAATTTCCAGAGGAAAGTCATTTTCTTTATTTTCTTTCTTGCAGTCATTTCGTCAGAAGGAGCACCATCTATTGGTAATATATCTACAAATAAGCCTGTAGAACATCTTTGCCATGGCATTAATCCAGTATCCACATAAGTCCGTTCCATTTCGCAAATACGGGCAAAAGCGATACCGACATCTTCACACCCAGGCAACTCCTGCGAGAACAACTGATAACCTCGTTTAGATCGATAACTATGGATAAACCTTTCGTATTCAGGTCTTGACATCTGAACATCAATATCATCATCCCATGGAATGAAACCATTATGGCGGATTGCTCCAAGAAGGGTACCACCTCCTAGTGAATATTTTATATTGTTTTCAACACAAAACTCATGAATGTCCACCAAGATATCATACAATACTTCATGAACATCTTTTAATGTCATTTCTTTCATTATGATATATACCTTATAATTCTGTCAAAAATGCCTTTTAAGTCATACTGAGGTTGCCAACACAGATTCCTTAATTTTTCGGTTGAGAGGCGAAGTTTTGTAACAGGAGCATAACCCATATTTTCGTTTAACTCTATTCTAACATTAATAGAAGGATTAAAATGCTGCTTTACAAAAAAGGCCAAGTCTCGGATACTTATATATGTATCAGGATTTGCTACGTTATATGCTTCACCATTTTGACCTCTCAAAAGAATGTAAAGAATAGCAGATACACAATCCGTTGTATAACAATATGGTTTGGCAGACTCACCCGTTGTGTGTAACACAATATCTTCACTTCTGACAATACTCCTAGCAAACTGAGCAAATACACGATTGTCACTTTCTGATATACCTGCTCCTAATGTTTGAGTTAAACGCGCAATCTTAGCAGGTGTTCCATATTCTTCTGAGTAAGAAAAACATAAATATTCTGCCGCACGTTTCCCCATAGGATAAGAGGAACGAGATGACATGGGATTAACATGTCCTCGCACATCCTCAGTAATAAGTCTATCATCTAGAATCTGTCCATAACACTCTATTGAAGATACATAGACCATACTCTCAACATCTGTGCGTCTTGCAAAATCTAAAAGAGCAAAAGTCGACTGATAAGCCAAATTGAAAGTCTCAACAGGATGCTCTTCCATATATTTTCCTACTGTCGGACTTGCAAGATGAATAATATAATTAATAGGAGTAATTACAGTCTCACTAGATATATCCGTAATGGGGAATTCTAAGAAATTGATTGAACAAAACTCATCTGCAAATACATTCCGCGCTTTTTCAACGTCTCGTACTACCGCAAAAATCTTAATACCGAGATTATGCTCTCGATTCAATTCTAATAGGCACTTCGTCAACACAGAGCCAATAAGACCTGTTGCTCCTGTTATTAGAAATACCTTACCACGCAGTTGCTCCCATAACTCAAACTGCTTGGCAAATTGCTCTAGGTCTTCTTGCAATATCTGGTAGTTCATATGTAGCTCTAGAAACCGAAAATCTGTTGATTCTCGTGTACTTCCACCATTGCCTTAAATACAAAATAATCCGTTGGAGTAGTAATCTTTATATTCTCCATTGGCCCAATAACTTTGCCTAGCTTATATCCATAGTGGTGCATCATAGAACAGGAATCTATAAAATCATGTCGTCCCTCTAATCGCGCACGCTTATGCATCGAAAGGATATCCTTTAGGTAAAAGCTCTGCGGAGCTCGGGCTATCAAAGAGTCTGCACGAGTTGGAATCTCCAGGCTACCATCAGGCTGATTAACAATAAAGGTTTCAGTTGCAGGAACACAGGTTATACAACTTCCTTCTTCATGTACTTTGTTTATATTGTCCGTTATGGTCTGTTCTGTGATAAGAGGCCTCACTCCATCATGTATCAATACCACATCTTTATCACTCTCCGATATTTCTCCAGCAGCCGATAAACCTTTGAATATGGAGTCTTGACCAGTATCCCCTCCAGGGACAATTCTTCGAACCTTATTGATTTCAAACTTCTTTAGCATCTTTTCAAGGAAAGGTATCCAGTCCTTGACACAAGCCACGATGATTCCATCTATCATAGGATGATTGTCAAAGAGTTCTAGCGTATAGATAATGATTGGCTTACCATTATACTCCAAGAACTGCTTGGGCCTTGACTTCGTGTGCATCCGGCTACCTGAGCCACCTGCAAATATTACAGCTAAATTCATCTATATTTAATATTATGCTTTATTCATCATAAACACTAATACTCATCCATATTCAAGTTATAATATGCGACTTTTCCAGAATAGAATCTCTCTCTGGCGGTGTCAATACTTCTTTCAATAACTGAAGAATATGGGTAAAAATCAATATGTAATAATGGCTCAAAAAAGGCTATAGTAAAAAAGAAAGGAAAAACTATAATAATTGTTCTAACATATGATAGTGATTTTTTCAACCTCACAGAATTTTTTGAGAATTCCACGAAGAAATGAACCATAAAAATAATAAAATATATTAGATAAATATACACATACCTATAGAAAATATCTATATTTAAACGTAACATCTGAAAAAACAGACCAACCATAAGAAGAGGTTCAAGTCTAAGGATATGTGATTCTTTGCATTTAACTTTGATATATAACAAAGATAATATAGGATATATTGTAACAGGCAGAATTCTAATGATGAAATAATTAAGATTATGTTCTTGTGTCATGAATTTAGTATCCAAGTAACTATCAAGCTTATTCGATACGCCACCTGCAAATTCTAACATTTGGAAAATATTACCTAATTTACTCTGCAAGAAAGCACCAATAAAGTATGCACTAACTAACAAAAAAATGCCAAGACCGTTAAATCTCAGAAAAGTAAGAAATGGGATAATAACCAGTATTATTGAAGATTGATGAAATCCCGTAGCAAGAAGCACTAACAGAAATCCTTTCTTGTATTTCTTTTCCAAAAAATAATCATTTGCGAATAAAATAATGGAAAGGGCTATCGCAGCTTTCATCACCACCATATTATACCACTGATACTTCCACAAAAAAAACAAGGCCGTACAAGCAAACGGATACGAACTGTGTTTTCTAAAATACTTAAGAATTAACGTATTTACAATAGTAGCTTGAACAAGTTGAACCCAAAAGAATCTTCCTCCTATAGATTTAACAATAGAGTTGAGTAATATCCATAATGGCGGGGATGAACTTGACAAGAACGTATCGAAACTTAAATCAGATAATTCTGGAGTTGCATGATAGAATTCATATATATAATTGATTGTATCTTCCCCGAGTCGAAAACGTAGCCCTGCCACCAGAACAAAAATCACAAGTATGATTCCATACCACTGGTCACGATATTTTATCTTTCCGTTAATATCATAACGGATAGATAGTATTATAAGCAAAATTAAAATAACGAAATAAATCATTTACAATCTACATGTCTATTATTTCTTGTAGAAATGATTTTTGTTCTGATGAGTTTTTCTTTTATCTTCTGGGGGCATAACCATATAATCACCAAAAATAGACCTCAAAATAGAATCATATCCTTTAGCAATATAAAACTTTTCTGTTTCAAAATCAGCTAACTCATATTCTTGGAAATCTGACGTATTAAAACTCTCGGGGTTATTTCTGACGAAAGCTTCAACACAGCATAAACTTGAGCACTTTATCGTCGATCCAAACTGATATTTACTGCACAAATCCGTAAATCTCTTTCTCAATCCCTGTAAACCGCCATATAATAAATGCTTAAGAAAGAGTCTAAGCGTTGGCCTTACAGATGATAACCCTCGACTTTTACGATAAGAGGTATATTCAGAACGAATACTATTAATCTTCCACAAGACCCTATGAATCTTAGAATAGTCTTCTAGAAATTGATTTCTATCATCAGCAATACCATCTATTGGAAAAACATCTATCCAAACACCTATATCCCCATCTCTATGCAACCACTGCATCTCAACCTGTGTGCGCTGATCATCATAGATTTTGGCAAAATAGAAGTAGTTATCATCACGATATGGTGACAGAAGTTTATACCCTACCTCACTGTGATATGATTTGCAGAATCTTTCATAATCTGGACGAGGCATCCATATATCAATATCATCATCCCATGGTATAAAGCCTTTATGACGGATAGCTCCAATAAGCGAACCATACGCTAAGGTATATCGAATATTATTCTTGACACAAAAAGCATGTATATCTTTCATCATATCAAGGCTAACACTCTGTATTTCTTGTAATGTCAATTCTTGCATAACTTAATCATTTGACTTTTGAATACTCTCTTAATAAGGAAGAAGAAATTCCTTCTGTCCGCGGAATCACGACAACCTCCTTATCATGATCTTCACACCATTTAATTGCCCTCTGGAAGCCTTCATGTATTTGATCAGGCCCTTTAGCAAAAATATCAAATTCTATATTCTGTATGTCCTTGTCGACATCCCGATACACAACAACCTCATCAACATACTTAATTGTACTGACCATGTACATACGCTCCTCAGTTGTATATATCATATTTGTACCAGGTTTATACTTAAGAATCACGTCACTATCCTGAACTGCAACAATCAACTTATCGCCTAACTCTTTAGCACGTTTAAATAGTAAGATGTGTCCAATATGGAGCATATCATATACTCCTACTGTCAATACTGTTTTCATTATTATTCTACTTATACTCTATCTTTTAGTAATAATCCTTTAATTCTTCCCAAATAAGAAAAAACAAGTGATTTACAATATATAAACTCCTGAGGTTTCCATATTAAAGATACTATCCAATAAAGGACAATATAAAGTAATGCCATTACAACACCGTTCATGTAAAGGCCTAACTGCATCTGATTCGTAATTATATAACATAAGAGTGCCACTAGAGAAGAAAAAAACAACACGGGAAATAAATCCATTAGTTGCTCAGTGCATTTAAAACCAATGTATTTTGAAACCAGATAAATATTATAAAGATAGGAGAACCAAGAGTTAAAAACAACTCCATATAATAAGCCTTTCATTCCCCAGATAAAAAAACCGCCAACTATAAAAGAGATTCCAACAGTTCGCTTTATCACAGTTCCAACAAACATTACCCGACCTTTCCCAATTGCAGAAATAGCCTGCAAGTTAATCGCTTGAAGACAGACTGCAAGACCGGCTAAACACAAAACCTGGAAAAAAGGGACACTATCAAGCCATTTTTCCGAATACAGCAACACAAAAAGGGGTTTTGCACATAATAACAGAATAAATAACAGAGGAAATGTTACATATGAAAGGACTCTCGTAAGTCTCTTAATAACACTCTTCAGTCTTTCCCTATCATCCTGCATTTCCGCATAAAGAGGATAGGTTACTTGTGTCATTACTTGTGAAATACTTTGTGATGCTAACTCTTCCGTTTTATATGCTTTTGAATAATACCCCATTATGGATGCATTGAAGTATCTACCGATTAAAAGGCCCTGAATTTGCTGACTAAACTGATTAAGAATACTCGTTAAAAACATATAAAAGCCAAAACCAAACAATTCTTTAAAAGATTGTCTAGAGAAAAGAAATACAGGCCTCCATTTTATATAAAACCAAAAAACAAGAGCAGGGATAAGGCTTGTCAAAATATTCTGTGCTACCAAAGACCAAACGCCAAACCCATGATAAGCTAGTACTATTGTTATTGTCAGAGTAGTTAATGATGTTATTATTGTTACAATGGACAATACCTTAAAGTCCAATTTCTTTTGTAACTGATTACGCTGTACAATATTAAAGGCATAGATGAATAGAACTAAAGCTTGTACTCTCAAGACCTTAGATAATAACGGAATATCATAGAAATGAGCAATGTAAGGAGCAGAGATAAAAATAACTGCGTACATCAAAAAGGCCATCCCAATATTCCAAAAAAAGATTGTTGAGTAGTCTTCCTGCGTAGGGTGTTTTTTCTGTATCAACGCAGCACCGAAGCCACCATCTATAAACGCTTGAGCCAACGCCATAAAAATAGCTAACATACCAATACAGCCATAATCATGAGGTGAAAGTAAGCGAGCAAGAATAATACCCGAAATGAACGCGATAAACATCACAGAGTATCGTTGCAACGCTGCCCAAATTATTCCGGATACGGCTTTTTGTTTGAGACTATTCTGCTTCATTTCTCAAACGGCATATATATCGCACCCCAAAATATGCGCTTATTATTCATTGTACTTTCTGACATTTAATTAATCACTATCCTGTCATATACAGACAGAACACTTATACTATTGGTTAATAACTTCATTATTGGGGGGATGACATCCTTCACAAAGGATGTCAGTCTTCGAATCCTCGAATTATAATCTTAATGTCACTTACTAAAAAAGAAACATACACTATTTCGAGCTTAAATATCTATCAATGAAATTCATATATTCTCTAACCGAGATCTCATCGTCCTTCATTTTATGCATTGTCATGTGATCAGAAAAGCTTGCATAGAAATCATTATATTTATACCAAATATAAGATGGAGAATAATTCTTAACATTTTCAGGTAATTCTCTATTTGCCACTATCCACCGCCGGAACTCACTAATAAGTCTTTCTGGCTCATTATTATGAGGTCTCACATCCCATCCATTAATATCAGATAATGCCTTTTTCAACTCATATGCTTCATTCTCAAAAATCAGAAAAACATTACCTTCATCGGAAATTCCATAATCAAGCCCCAATTCAAATGGCATATTCATCCGATAGTATTCACCCTCTTTATCAGATTTCATTCTTGATAAATCATGAACACTATATTTTGCTTCCTTCATTAATGAAATAATCCTTGTTAGTCTATTTGATTTAGAGTCTAATTCCAAGGAAGCTATCTTTACATCAAGACCATAAAACTTTGCTACGAATAATAAAGCTCTCAGAAGAGGCAGATATTCGTTGTCAAAAGGACAGTTAATAAAGATGGCGTTATCTATCATTATCTTTATCCACGAGTGGGAAATGGGTCTTTGCCATAACTACGGCGGTCTGATATTCTTCCATCTTTATTGTGGATATATAACTCCAGACGTTCATTTTTCCCTAATCTACAGCCATACCCAATTGCTTCTTTTTTCGTCTCAAAAACTTTACTAGCTCTCATAGAGCCTTCTCTCCTAACCTTCCACTCACCCTGTGAGTGAACAACATGTACATTCTTTGACATAGCCTTATTTTTTTTCAGTTCCTCCGCTCCAAATATACTTATTTATTTTGAAGGAACAAAAAAATTACGCATTTTTAATTCAAATTCTGTTAGGAAGCGATTTAACCCTCTTATGTTATGCGATGGTTAACTCAGACCTAATAAGGGCTTGAGCTGGTTCTCCTTGTGGAGAATCCAGACTGAGGTGCCGAGGAAAGCCAGGAAGAGCCAGATAAGCACAATCTTAGCGCGATGGGGACCGGCCTTCTTGACGGGTACCGTGGCACTCTGTAAGGTGGTGAAGGCAGGGGTCTCCTGCTGCACCTTCGCCTCGGCGGCGATGAGCTGGGCAGAGGCGGTGTTATAGGCATTATACTGCAACTGCATCTCGTTCTCCAGATCGGTCTGCTTGGCACGGACACTCTCGAGGATCAGGGCCTGGTTGGCATCGACGAACTGAACATAGAGCTGACGGGCATGGACATAGCGCTCACGGGCCTCACGGGCGAGCTTCTTGTTATACTCGAGATCGACACGGGCCTTACGGGTGCGGTAGTCGGTGATGAACTTCTGCAGGCGTTCCTTCACACTGTCGGCCATCAGGGCACAGACCAGAGGATCCTGATCTTGCACATCGATGGTGATGACCATGGTCTTCTTGTCGACATCGCACGACACTTTCTTGGCAAGGAGCTTCGCAATACGGGTCTGCTCCTTCGTGAGCTCGAAGGTGTTGATGGTGTCGGGCTGCTTCTCATCCTGACTGCGAAGCAGACTGAAGAGGCCACGGATGGCCGATGACCACCAAGGAAGACGCTGGTGATCCTTCAGGTAGTCGTAGTACGAGATGCACTCAGTACTGTCTTTCTGACGAACCATCACGGGGAAGAGCGAGGTCTTGAAATCGACGGAGTTCATCAGGTCGGGATAGAGCGTCGGAAAGAGGGCCTCGGTACCGCCACCGAGGGCTCCACCAAGGTTGACACCAAAGGAGCTGGCCAGGGAGGCCAGGCTACTGGAGGACTTCGAACCGGAGAGCTCTGGGGAAAGCTTCACCGTGCAACTGTAGTAGTTGGGGATGCTGAACAAAAAGAAACAGGCGACTATGAAGGTTGCTGGGAGCACCTTATAGTAGAGACGCTTGTGTTTCTTCAAAGCACCAAAGATTTGGCCGAAATCGATTGAGTCGTCGGACTCAATCATTTCTTTATTGAAGTTTTCTTCCATTAAAGAAAAGTTTTAAGAAAATTCTTTTTATTTGCAGGGTTGCACCCTGCAGGTTCACCAACAACCCCAACCCCTTCTTGTCCTTAAGAAGGGGCTTCGAACCACTCCCCAAACCCCTCGCCAATCATTGTCAAGGGGCTTAACCGCTCCTCCTGTCGCTCTTACATTAAGGTAAGCTGGGACCATCACAGGTCCCGCTTGTCGCTCTCGGCTGGCGCATTGATGATGGTGCAGCACCCGCAATGCCTTTACGCTTCTGTCCTTCGACAGGTTCAGGAACCGCGGAGGGGGAGTGCCCGGAGGGGGCACGAACCTCATGCTATTTGATGAGGTTCGTGACGGTGGCGATCATGGTAACCATGGTTGCCAGTGAGGTAGCCATACCGGTGATCGTCGAGAGGGTCTCCTGCGGCGTGGTGGTGCGGCTCGGGACGATGATCTCACAGCCGGGCTCTACCTTGCCCTTGCTGGCCTTGGACACCATACCGTTGGCGTAAACGATGAACGTACGCTTCTTCTTAGAGTGGGCACCGAAGCCACCGCCTTGGTTGACGTACCACTTCCAACTCTTGCCAGTGCTGAAGGCCACGGTGTTGGGGAACATCACGTTGCCGTTGATCTTCACAGTACCGTTGTACTCGGGGATGATAATCTTATCGCCTTCACGGAGCACAACATCATAGTCGGAACCGGGGTTGGCCAGGGCCTTGTCGAGCTCGATACCGACAGAGTAACGTACCTCGGCGGAGTCGATCTGCTCTTCCTCGAAGCCCATGTTCTCCTTCTGCTGCTCAACGAGCTTGAGCACCTGCTTGTTACGGAACTTCTCGGCATCGGTCATCAGGCGCTCGATACGGGCACCACGGAGGAAGGCCTCGTCGGTGACACCACCGGCGGCCTTGACGATCTCGGAGATACGTTGGTTCTTATGTGTCATGGTGTAGGATCCACGGAAGAGCACCTCTCCATCAATGGATACCTCGCGCTGTACCTGATAGCCGGGACTGCGGTGAACGGTCACGACATCGTAGGGCTGGAGGGTGAACGAACGGTCGCCATCGACCACAAGACCGTCCTTCAACTGGAAGGTGTAGGTCTTAGCTATCTCCTTGGACTGACCGGTGGCCTTCGGATCGACGATACGACGGGCAACATCGACCTGGGCCATGGAGGCGGCATCGGTGAGACCGCCGGCACGGACGATAAGGTCCTCGATGGTCTCGTCGGCAGAGTACTCGAGCTCACCGCCATGGTACACCTCACCACGGATGGCCACGGTGTAGGCACCGGTGCGCTGGGCGTTGGAGGCGATGATCAGCTCGTCCTCGTTCTCGAGGGGGATATCAGCGGTGGTGCCGGACATGATACCGTCGAGATCGACGGAGATGGTACGGCGGGTACGGTCGGCATTCATACGACGGATGACGGCACGACCGATGAAGGCATACTCATTGAGTCCACCGGCAGCCTCGATGAGGGAGCGCACGGTGTTGACGCCATTGCCGAGGTCGTAGTTACCGGGATAGAACACATCGCCGGTGACGGTGACGGTGTTCTCGTAGCGCAACGGTGTGGAGCTGACAGTGACGGAGTCGCCATCCTGGACCTTGAACGTGGTCATGTCGAACTCCTGGATATTATAGCCGGAGTGCTTGTCGCCACTGGTACGGTTGAGCTGGACGGCCTTGGTATAGGCGTCGCCCGTGAAGCCGCCGGCATACTTGATCAGGGAGGCGACACTCTCGCCTTTCTTCATCTCGTAGAGCATCGGGCGCTTCACCTTACCGGCGACCTCGACGATGCAGTCGTAAGGACCGACGACGATGACGTCGTTGTCGGCCAGGCGCACATTACCGGTGAGACGGCCGTTGAGGATATAGTCGTAGACGTCGACCACGGTGAGCTGACGACCACCACGGTACACCTTGATGCTACGCAGCGTACCGATGGCGTTGACACCACCTGCCATATACAGGGCGTGGAACACCGAGGCGAAGGCTGAGAGCGTATAGGTACCGGGGGCGGCGACCTCGCCCATCACGTTGACCTGGATGGTGCGGGTCTGACCGACGGTCATGCGGATCTTCGAACTGCTATAGCGCTGACCGAGCTGCTGACGGATCTTGGCCTGGGCGGCGGCAACCGTCAGACCGGCCACCTGGATGGGACCGTAGCCTGTCACGGTGACTGTTCCCTCGGGAGAGACAGAGAGGGTCTCGCTCTTCTGAGAGGCGCCATAGACATCGATGACGATCTGGTCGCCCGGGCCGATGATGTAGTTGGTCGGCGTGGCGATGTTCATATTCGGCTCGAACGACAGGGTACGCTTGTTGAAGATGTCACGACCGAAGACGGGCTTGCCGTTGACGGTGTTATCCACCATGTCGGGGATATATACGTTGGGACGGCTGTCGAGATCGCTCATGTCGGTTGACATGAAACCGTTGGTGGACGAGTAAAGCGGATTACCCTCATCGTCGACCATCACCGATCCGTTGTTCTGACGCAGTGCCGTAGAGGTGGCGGCAGAAGAACGGCTGGACGAGAAGCCCTTCAACAGGGATGACGACGAAGCGGAGGCGCCGTCGAGATCGGACACGCTGCCGCCGGCCTTCTCGTACTGGTTACGCAGGCGCTGGATCTGCTGAACGGTGGCACCTTTCTGCATCAGCTTGACAACGATCTGTGACTGACTCGTTCCAGCTTTCATCTCGCGTTGGACGTACTGGAGCACTTGACTGTCACTCATGCTCTGGGCAGAGCCCGTCAGGGCCAAGACCAGAAACGACAGGGAAAAAAGTATTCGTTTCATATTGTTTAAAAATTATAAAAGACAAAGGAGAGGGTCACCCAACCACGTGGTGGGGCGCACAAAACAGTGATACAGTTGGCACGATTCGGTGAATTTGTACTGACATACAGCGACAAATAAGCCTATCGCAAACGCCTGACACTCATTTGATTGAAAGGCACGGAGCCCATTTCTTCGAAATGAATGGCGCATGACTTGGTTGCAAAAATACGACATTTTATCCATTCAACCAAGGAAAAATGGTTAATTTTCGTATTTTGAAAGATTTTGATATAGGATGATTGAAACACAAAAAGAGCAGACACCCGGAGATGTCTGCTCTTTTATATGACAAATTTAATACTTCTCTCGCTTAGAAGAACAGGTAGCGGTTGTCAACCACACCGGCCTTCTGATAGAGCTCCTGGATGAAGCGACCAGCGGCCTGCATGGCCTTCTGCTGGAGTTGCTTTTCCATGACAGCAGCGTCGAACTTAGCATCCTGACGGTTGCCCTTCTTCAGCACCTGGAACAGGTAGGCTCCACCGTTACCCTTGACGGGTGTCTTGCTGAAAGCGCCCTGCTTGCTGGCAGCGACAGCACCTGCGAGAGCAGGCTCACTGGCACCTGTTGCCTGTACGAAGACAGGCGCAGAGAAGGTGATCTGGTTGACGGTATCGATACGGGCACCCTTTGCCTTGGCGGCAGCGATGTCGGCCACACCGGCAAACTTCTCCTTAATCTGGTCAAATTTCTTGTCACGTGTCACCTCCTGACGGACGGCATCCTTCACGTCGTCGAGTGAACGATAACCGACAGGATGAATCTTGGTGAGAGCTACCACGAGGAGGTTGTCGTTGTTACCGCACTCATAGAGCGGGCTCACCTGTCCCTCCTTGGCGTCGAAGATCCACTTCATGGCCTCACGGGTGGCGCGGACGCCAGCCACATTGTGCTCTGAGTTGAAGAGGTCCTTGCGCTCCTGCACCTGGAAACCGCTCTTGGCGGCGTTCTTCTCGAGGTCGGCCAGGGTCTTGTTCTCGCTGACATACTGGCTGAACTTATTATAGGCATCAGAATAGGTGCCCTTAGAGAAGTCGATGGTATGCTTGATGACAGCCACGTCGTACTTCTCGACCATAGCCTTACGGGCGGTCACCTGGATGACGATGTTACCCTGAGAGAACTCGAGGTTCTTCAGCTCACCGGCACCGAGGTTGTTGATGGCGTTGAGGTAGTTCTTCGACTCCTCGTCCATCGTGGTGGCGTTCTCATACATCGCAGAGGTAAGCCACTGCTTGCCGGCGGTCTGACCGTACTTCTTGGCGAGCGCCTCGAAGTCGGCACCTGCCTTAAGGGCGGTGTAGATGCTGTCGGCGGTCTTACGGGCGGCCTCGGCGGTAGCACCACCTACCTGGATCTGACGATACTCGATGCTGTCGGGCATCATCGTCTTGGAGATGAGCTTCACCACGTTAAGGGTGTTATCGAGCTTGGTCTCGAAGGGTGCGGTGGTCTGACCCACAGCCATCGAATCGAGCTTAGCGGCGATATCTGAGGGGTAAGCACGCTTGGTAGCGGCAATGCCCGTGTAGGGGAACTGCGACTGGGCCTTGCGGACGACCTCGGCGGGGTTGGCACCACTCTGGAGTTTGTTAGAAGCCTCCTGCATGGTGGTCATCAGACCCTGACGGTCGGCGGCAGATGCGACAACCTGGAAGCTGACATACTTGATGTCGCGGGTCTCGACGCTCTGCTTGAACATCTCCTTCTCGGCATTGTACTTTGCCTTGAGGTCGCTCTCGTCGATCTTCACGTCGTTATCGTTGATGCTCGAATAAGCGACAGAAGCCAGCAGGATATCACTCTCCTGGTTCTGACCCTCGAAGGCCATCTTTGCGGATACGGGGTTAGAGAGCAGACTGTTGGCCATGAGTGCCTGATACTTACGTGACAGGGTCTGCTGGCGGAGCTGCTTCTCGATGAACTGCCAGTACTTGTAGATCTTCTGATAGGACTCAGTGAGCTGCGGGTTGGTGGCGTTCTTCTTATAGTCGGCCAGGAACTTCGTGAGCATGGTCACGTCGAAACGGCCGGTCTGCTGGTTCACGAACGGTGAGCGCAGCAGCATGGGGTCGCGACCCTCCTTCATGATCGTCTGCATCTCCTCGTCGGTGACGGTGAGACCGATCTGCTCGGCTTCGTGGTTGATGATCTGCTCGCTGACATACGAGTTCCATACCTCGTCCTTGATGCTGTTGAGCTGATCCTCAGAGAAGTTGTCGATGCCCTGGGTCATCTTCAACACATCCTGATACTCATCGACAAGTGCCTGAAAATCCTGCACGTTGACCTTCTTGCCCAGCACCTCACCGATCTGCTGGCGCTGCTGGTTCTTGGTTGCTTCGCAAGAACGGAACGCCTCTTCGGCAATGAAGGCAAACAGGCCAAGACCAATAATGATCACGAGGGTGATTCCCCTCTTTCTAATTTTTCCTAATGCTGCCATTTTCTAATATTTTAATTTTAAATTTTTAATTCTGTAAAACAAACGTGTGCAAAATTACAAAAAAGGAATGAAACGGCGAAATTTTTCATTAAAATTATTCTATTCCATCACCTTTAGTCGCACTAACTCTATCTTAGTAGCTGTATTCTTCAGGATTTTAAACTCGTAGCGCCCTACCCTGACGACCTCGTTGAGCTTCGGGAACGACTGGTACTCATGGAGGATAAGACCACCGAGGGTCATATAATCGTCGCTCTCGGGCAGGTCGAGGTCGTAGAGCTCGTTGACGCGCTCGATCTCCAGACGGGCCGAGAGGATATACTCGTCGGGGCCCAACTGCTTCGCCTCGAGGGCACTATCGGTATCGTGCTCGTCTTCGATCTCACCGGTAATCTCTTCCATGAGGTCTTCGAGGGATACCAGACCGCTCGTACCACCGAACTCATCGACGACGATGGCCAACGAGCGTTTCATCTGCATGAGCAGTTTCATGAGCTTCGAGGCGAGCATCGTCTCGGGCACGAAGTTCAGCTCACGGATGGAGAGCTGACCACGGAGCGACGCCAGGGGCTTGTCGGCCACGGCCACGGCATCGAGCCGGAAGAGGTCGGAGGAGTGGACATAGCCGATGATATGGTCGATATCCTCGTGATAGACGATAATCTTACTGTGACCGCTCTCGATGAAGATCTGACGGAGGGTCTCGAGGGTGGCGGTATCTTCGACGGCATCGATCTCGGTACGGGGCACCATACAGTCGCGCACCTTCGTCTCGGAGAAGTCGAGGGCGTTCTGGAAGATACGTACCTCCTCACCGATCTCGTCTTCATTGCCGGCACTGTCGATGCTGGTCTGCACGAGGTAGTCGAGATCGACCTTCGTGAACTCGTGTTCCTCGTCGTGACGACTCATGCGGATGCCGAAGAGGCGGAGCAGGCCCTTGGCCAACAGGGTGGCCAGGCGGGATATCGGATAGAGGATGACATAGCACACGTAGGCCGGAATGGCGAAGACGGTGAGCAGGGTGTTGGGGTTATTCTTAAAGATGGTCTTCGGCAGGAACTCACCCGTGAAGAGCACGACCACCGTGGAGAGCAGGGTGTCGGCCATCACACGGAGTCCGTCGCTGAGCGGTGCAAACAGGGTGGCATCGAAGAGACGGGCGAAGAGGATGCCGTAGATGACTAAGGCGATATTATTGCCCACAAGCATCGTCGACACGAAGTTGTTGGGATGCTGGTAGAACACTGCCAGGGCCTTCTGCGACAGGCCGTTCTTCTCACGGTCCATCTCGGCCAACAGGCGGTTACTGGACACGAAGGCGATCTCCATGCCTGAGAAGAACGCGGAGAGGAGCATCGAGATGATGAGGGAGATGAGCAGGACGGTCATTACTGGCGCTTGGCGTGTTTGGTGAGTTGGGGGCGCTGGGGAGCAAGGTGCTGCGCGGTGTCGGCGGGAGCGGCGCCCTTCGACGCCTCGTCCTTCGTCTCGCCTGTCATGTCCTCACGCTCGAAAGAGCCCTTGGAGTTGCTGACCGTATAGTGGGTCATCTTCTCGTCGCTGAGGAAATAGGTGCCTTCCATCGTGCGCTCGGGGGTGGTGACCCGCGAGAAGACGTTAGAATAGAACTCATGGTTCACGCCGTCCCAGTAGAGCTCCTCACTCTCATAGAGCATACCGTTGACATTACGGATGCGGACACGACCACGCAGATGCCAGAGCTTCTTCTGGTCGTAGTACCAGGCTGTGTCGGCCTGGATGTAGCCTTGTACATGGAACTTCTCGTCGAACTGCTCAAAGAACACGCCTTTCTCGAACGACCAGCGTGAGGGGTTCTTCGCCGTGTTCACATCCCAACGCTCGGTGACAATACGGTATTTGATGACACCGGAGTCGCTGATCAGGGTGTTCACGCCATAGGAGGTCATCACCGACACGGAATCGCGGTCGTGGACGGCCGGGGCGGTATGCTCTTGTACGTCGCTACAGGCGACCACGAGCAGCACGATGGCAGCGAGAGGGAGGGTTCTTTTATTGAACATGGATGTTTACTCTACTTTCCACTTAGAGAACCAGCGCTCGTTGAAGGTCAGACCGATGTTGATACGGAAGGTGTTCTCCGTAATCAGATTATCGGCTGAACGGTGCGACCACTGACCACTGATATTCAGGAAGGAACGGTTGTTATAGGCATTCATGATGGGAATACCGAAACCGAGACTGAGGCTCAGTTCCTTAGGACCGTCCTGACCGTTTATATTATAATAAGGTGTGGCATAGCCGGCACCGATACGATAGCGCACATGACTCAGGACATGACGGGTGCTCTGGGGGTTGGGAATCCACTCGGCACCGAGGTTGGCACGGTAACTGTCTTTCAGCAGACCGCTCCGCAGGGCATAGGTGCCACCCTCGTCGGAGGGCATATCAACAGAACCCCACTTCTGCACCTGAAGGTCGGCACCCACACGCAGCTTGTCATGATGGCTGTAGGCCAGACCGAAACCATAGGCGGTGGGCAAAGACAGACCGTCGTGCACCACATAAGAGGTGGTATCGTTCTGACTCGCAGAGGTGTTGACACTGATGATACGACAGGTGGGATCGGTCTTGAGACTGTGACCGGGACTATAGGTAGCTCCCAGCGTCAGCAGATCACCTTTGCCAAGCTTCTGCTCGTACTGCATACCGAAGTCGAGCTTGTAGTTCCTGACGGATGCGGAATACTGTTTCACCAGGTATTTCGCCGAGCTGATGCTGGTGACTCCGGTAAACGAGCGGTCGAACTCGCCCCAGAGATAGGCGGCATTGAAACCGACCGACAGGGGCTTGAAGATGCGGAAACCGGCACCCAGGAACAGCTGATGCATGCCACCGTCGCCCTCGTAGGTGCTGGACTGTATGGCCTGCGACCCGGGGATGGACGATGTGGTGCTATACTTATAACCGACATTAGAATAAGGCAGGACACCGAACGACACGCCTAAGTTCTTGGCAGCACGGAGCAGGCCCACCACATAGTCGAAGCCGCCTCCCTTGCCGTTGAAACGGGTGCTGCCCTCCTTGAAGTTCGTGATCTGACCCGACAGACCGGCATCGAAGATCATCGTGAGGGAATCGGCAGCGGAATAGGAAGCCGGATTCAGGGGGTTCACCTCGTTTCCCTTACGGAAAGCCAGGCCGACTCCATTCATACCTTTATTGAAACCGACACCCTGATCGGTCAGATCGCCATAGCCGAACTGGCTGTACGGGGAGTTGGTGCTACTCTGTGCGAAGGCGGTTGCGGTGATGGCCGACAAGACCAGACCACCTATGATTCTATTCATGTCTTTTATGTTTATTCTGTTGAAAATCTATTCAGCGTGCAAAATTATTGAAAAAAAATGGAATAAATGGCTTTTTACTGCAAAATATAAGCTATTTTTGCATCGTGAAACATTTCAGAAAGGATTTTTGTACATTTTTAGGCATCATTCTGATGATGTCGGCCTCCGTCGTACAGGCACAGACCGTGCCGGCTGACGGGGATGCCATCGACAAGCACCCCATGGACTCCGTGGAGGTGAGTCTGCTGACCTGCTCGCCGCATGAGGAGATATACAGTCTGTACGGTCATGCCGCCATCAGATGGCACGACCAACGGAACGACACCGACCTGGCGTTCAACTGGGGGATGTTCAACTTCAAGAAACCTTATTTCGCCCTGCGGTTCGTGTTCGGACTGACCGACTATGAGCTGGGGGTGGTGCCCTACCAGTATTTCCTCGAAGAATACAGACAATGTGGCAGTAGTGTCACCGAACAGGTGCTCGACCTGACTGCCGAGGAGAAGGAGGCGATGTATCGGGCTCTGTCGGAGAATATGCAGCCGGAGAACCGTGTGTACCGGTATAACTTCTTCTTCGACAACTGTTCGACACGGCCTCGGGACATCATCGAGAAATGCTTAAACGGAAAAATAGAATATGCTCAGCGTGAAGACTATACACCATCGCATCGGGACATGATCAGTGTGTGTACGAGGAACCATCCCTGGGCTACCTTCGGCAATGACATGCTGTTGGGCGTGAAGGCCGACCGAAGGACGACACTCCGGGAACAGGAGTTCCTGCCAGGCAACCTGATGTACGACTTCGACAGGGCTCAGATCGTGAGCGACGGTACTCGTCGACCCTTGGTCAAGGAGCGTCGGATGGCGGTCAAACCGGGGGTACAGGTGATCGAGGAGGATTTCCCGCTGTCGCCGACCGCCTGTGCCTGTGTGCTGCTGGTGCTGTCGCTGGTCATCATTGCGATGGAATGGCGCAGGAAGAAGACTTATAAGTATTGGGATGCCCTGTTGATGGTGGTTCAAGGACTGGCGGGCTGTGTGCTCTTCGTCATGATCTTCTCACAGCACCCGACCACGAGTCTGAACCTGCAGATCTTATTGCTGAACCCGTTGCCACTGTTCTTCCTGCCTGCCGTTCTCAGACGGCGTCGCACGCACTGGTGGACTCTTCTGATCGTGATGGTCGTGCTGTTTGCCGTAGGACGGTTTTTCCAGCACTATGCCGAGGGCATGATGATTGTGGCACTATGTTTGCTGTTAAGGGGGCTAGTGAATGGACCCTTCGACAAGCTCAGGGACCGTATAAATGAAAAATAAATATATTTATATCACACTACTGGCGGTAGTTGGCTGGCATGCCGAGTCACTGGCGCAGGACGGTGCCCGACAGGCACCGCGGCTCGTGGTGAGCATCACCATCGACCAGCTGCGCAGTGACTACCTGGAGACCTTCGCCCCACTCTACGGGCCGAACGGTTTCAAGAAGCTGTTGGCGGAGGGCGTGGTCTATGAGAATGCCACCTATCCGTTCTTCGAGCCCGACAGGGCCTCTGCCATATCGTCAGTCGTCACAGGCACTACCCCTTATTACCATAGTATCGTCGGTACACGGTGGTTGGACAAGGCCACCCTGCGACCGGTGCTCTGCACGGACAGTCAGAAGCAGGACAGTGTGCCCTCGCCTGTGCAGATGGCCGTGTCGACGATGGGCGACGAGCTGAAGGTGGCCACGCACGGGGAGGCGAAGGTATTTGCCGTCGCCCCGTTTGAGGATGCCGCCATCCTATCGGCCGGTCATGCCGCCGACGGGGCGGTGTGGCTGGACACCCAGACAGGGCGCTGGACAACATCGCAGTATTACATGAACGAAGTGCCGCAATGGCTATTGTCGTTCAATGAGTTATATTCGTACGAGGATAAGAGCAGGAAGCGGGAATGGAAGCCACTGATTGTTCAACAGAAGCCCGACTTCCGTTATACGTTCAAGGGCGACCGACGGCATCAGGACTACCAGACTTCGGGACTGATCAATGCCGACATCACGGAGCTGGCGCTGCATAGTCAATCGAACCTCGCCATGGGATATGACGGTGTGACCGACCTGCTATGCCTGACCTATTATGCTGGTACCTACGGGCACCGACCGGTGCCGGTCAGTCAGAAGGAGCTGCAGGACACTTACCTGCGTCTGGACAGAGAGATCGCCACACTGGTGACACAACTGGAAACCAGGATCGGCCAAGGACAGGTCCTGTTCATCGTCACCAGCACCGGCTACAGTGATCCGGAAGAGACCGACTACACGGCTTATCGCATCCCTACGGGTACCTTTTATATCAATCGTACAGCCAGTCTGCTGAACATGTATTTCGGCGCACTCTGGGGACAGGGACGCTACGTGGAGGGCTGCTACGGACGACAGTTATTCTTCAACCACCAACTGCTGGAGTCGAAGCGTATCAGTATGACCGACGCCACCCAACGGGCTCAGGAGTTCGTGGCACAGATGGCCGGCGTGAGGAACGTCTATACTCGTCTGCAGCTGTTGGGCAGCTACCATGAGCAGATTGCCAAGATACGCAACAGCTTCAACCCGCAGCGCAACGGCGACCTGTTGATCGAGGTGGCTCCGGGTTGGCACCTACAAAATGAAGAGACCGGCGAGGACCTGCTGTCGCAGGCCTCGGCCATCACCTTCCCTATCCTTATCTACGGCAACGGGCTTACCGCCCAACGTGTGCAGACGCCTGTCACCGTCGACAGGATCGCCCCGACCGTGGCTAAGACCATCCGCATTCGCGCACCCAATGCCTGTGCTTCGGAACCATTGTTCTGAAGCACAGACCGTCTGTTTGACAGATTTATATCAAGACCTTTGGCAATTACAAATAAAATTTGTACCTTTGCCGACGTTTTTTTACTACAAATCATATTGCGAATAATTAATAACAAATATCATCATGAATTTCAACAAGATTCTGAAGACATTGTTCGGTGACAAGTCAACCCGTGACATGAAGCTCATCCTGCCCTTCGTGGAGAAGGTGAAGGCCGTGTCACCACAGATCGAGTCGCTCGACAATGATGCGCTGCGCCAGCGTACGAAGACGCTGCAGCAGCAGGTACAAGACTCTGCCAATGAGCAGAAGGCAAAGATCGCCGCACTGAAGGCCACCATAGAGGACACGCCCATCGACGAGCGTGCCGACATCTTCGCACAGATCGATAAGATCGAGAAGGAGGTGCTCGACATCTACGAGAAGGCTCTTGACGAGGTGATGCCGGAGGTGTTCGCCATCGTGAAGGAGACTGCACGCCGATTTGCACAGAACGAGGAGACCATCGTCACGGCGACTGACTTCGACCGTGAGCTGGCAGCCGATCCGAAGAAGGACTTTATCACCATCGACGGTGACAAGGCCATCTATCATAACCACTGGACTGCCGGTGGTAACGATCTGAAATGGGAGATGGTACACTACGACGTACAGTTGTTCGGTGGTGTCGTGCTCCATCAGGGAAAGATCGCGGAGATGGCTACCGGTGAGGGTAAGACCCTCGTGGCTACCCTGCCCGTGTTCCTGAACGCCCTGACCGGCAACGGTGTGCACGTGGTGACGGTGAACGACTATCTGGCCAAGCGTGACTCTGAGTGGATGGGTCCGTTGTATATGTTCCATGGCCTGAGCGTCGACTGTATCGACAAGCACCAGCCTAACAGTGAGGCACGACGGAAGGCCTATCAGGCCGATATCACCTTCGGTACGAACAACGAGTTCGGTTTCGACTACCTGCGTGATAACATGGCTATCTCGCCACAGGATCTCGTGCAGCGCGCCCATAACTACGCCATCGTCGACGAGGTGGACTCGGTGTTGATCGACGATGCCCGTACACCGCTGATCATCTCTGGTCCTATCCCCAAGGGCGACGACCAGATGTTCGAGGAGTACCAGCCACTGGTGGAGAAGCTGGTAGGCGTACAGCGCCAGTTGGCCACCCAGTACCTGGCTGATGCCAAGACCCTGATCACCGAGGGTAACCGACTGATAGAGGAAGGGAACAAGAAAGACGGTCAGGAGAAGCTCGACCAGGGCTTCCTGTCACTGTACCGCTCGCATAAGGCCCTGCCGAAGAACAAGCCACTGATCAAGTACCTCTCTGAGGAGGGTATCAAGGCCGGCATGCTCAAGACGGAGGAGATCTACATGGAGAACAACAACCGTCGTATGCCGGAGTGTATCGAGCCGTTGTACTTCGTGGTGGACGAGAAGCTGAACTCCTGCGACCTGACCGATAAGGGTACGGGCTGGTTGGCCAAGCAGGTGAACGACGCGGAGCTGTTCGTGCTGCCCGACATCACCTCGGAGCTCTCGGCTCTGGAGGCGGAGGCCGGCCTCACCGATCAGGAGCGTCTCGACAAGAAAGACGAACTGTTGAACCACTACGCCATCCAGAGTGAGCGTGTACACACCCTCCAGCAGCTGCTGAAGGCCTACTGTATGTTCAACAAGGACGACGAGTACGTGGTCATCGACGGTGAGGTGAAGATCGTGGACGAGCAGACAGGCCGTATCATGGAGGGTCGTCGCTGGAGCGACGGTCTGCACCAGGCTGTGGAGGCCAAGGAGCACGTGAAGGTGGAGGCGGCCACACAGACGTTCGCCACCATCACCCTGCAGAACTATTTCCGTATGTATCATAAGTTGGCCGGTATGACCGGTACCGCCTCGACCGAGGCCGGTGAGTTCTGGGATATCTACAAGCTCGACGTGGTGGAGATTCCCACGAACCGTCCTGTGATCCGTAACGACCAGGATGACCGTGTGTACAAGACCGCCCGAGAGAAATACAAGGCCGTGATCGAGGAGATCGTGAAGATGCGCAATGCCGGAAGACCGACGCTGATCGGTACCACCTCGGTGGAGATCTCGGAGCTGCTCTCCCGTATGCTCGACATGTATGTGGATCCCGAGACCGGTAAGCGTGAGGGTATCCCCCATCAGGTGCTGAACGCCAAGCTGCACCAGAAAGAGGCCGACATCGTGGCACTGGCCGGACAATCGACCAACGGCAAGGGTGCCGTGACCATCGCCACGAACATGGCCGGTCGTGGTACCGATATCAAGCTGTCGCCGGAGGTGAAGGCCGCAGGCGGTCTGGCCATCATCGGTACAGAGCGTCATGAGAGCCGTCGTGTGGACCGTCAGCTGCGCGGTCGTGCCGGTCGTCAGGGTGACCCGGGAAGCTCTGTCTTCTACGTGTCGCTCGAGGACAAGCTGATGCGTCTGTTCGCCTCGGAGCGTATCGCCTCCGTCATGGACCGTCTGGGCTTCAAGGACGGTGAGATGATCGAGAGTCCGATGATCTCGAGGAGCATCGAGCGCGCGCAGAAGAAGGTCGAGGAGAACAACTTCGGTGTGCGTAAGCGACTCATCGAGTACGATGACGTGATGAACAAACAGCGTACCGTCATCTACGAGAAGCGTCGTCACGCCCTCATGGGAGAGCGTATCGGCATGGATATCGCCAATATCATCTGGGACCGTGTGGTGAACATCATCGAGAACGCGGCCGACTACCAGAGTTGTAAGGAGGAGTTCCTCCATATCCTGTCGATGGAGGTGCCCTTCACCGAAGAGGAGTTTATCGACCAGCCTCGTGACGTGCTCACCGAGAACGCCTTCCAGGCTGCCATCGGTAACTTCAACCGTAAGACGGAGCGCATACAGACCGTGGCTGCACCGATCATCAAACAGGTGTATGAGAACCAAGGACAGATGTACGAGCGTATCATGGTGCCCATCACCGACGGTCGTCGTATGTATAATATCCCCTGTAACCTGAAGGAGGCTTACGAGACCGAGTCGAAGTCGGTCGTGAAGGAGTTCGAGAAGTCGATCCTCCTGCATATCATCGATGACTCGTGGAAGGAGAACCTGCGCCAGCTCGACGAGCTGAAGCACTCCGTACAGAACGCCTCGTACGAGCAGAAGGATCCGCTCCTGATCTTCAAACTGGAGAGCGCTAAGGTATGGGATGACATGATCAACGAGATGTACAACCGTATCTGTTCGATCCTGACTCGCGGTCAGATTCCTGAGATGCAGCAGGTGCAGGAGGCCGCTCCCGAGCAGCGCACCCAGCGCCAGCAGTACACGGAGAGCAAGCAACAGCTCAACGAGGAGCAGTTGACGGACCCGAACCAGGCTGCCGCTGCCGCTCACGACACACGCGCCCAGCAGCCGCATAGTCCGATTGTCAAGGATAAGTTGCCTGGTCGCAATGATCCTTGTCCCTGTGGAAGTGGTAAGAAGTTCAAGAACTGCCACGGAAAGGGGATTGTGTAGGAGTTAAGAGTTAAGAGTTAAGAGTTAAGAATTAAGAATTAAGAGTTAAGAGTTAAGAGTTAAGAATTAAGAATTAAGAATTAAGAGTTAGGAGTTCTGAATAGAGAGTTATGATTACTATAAAGGATCTGAAGAAGGTGTTTGGAGAGACGGTGGCCAGTGACATTCCGTCGCTGACCATCAACGACGGGGATATCCTCGGACTGGTAGGTAACAATGGTGCTGGTAAGACCACGCTCTTCCGAATGCTGCTCGACCTGCTGAAGGCCGACGAGGGAGAGGTGACACTCTCCTGCCCCGCAACTGCTGAGAGTGAGGCTGTTGTCGTGAACCCTGCCCTTTCGGAACAATGGAAGGAATGGACGGGTGCCTATATCGACGACGGGTTCCTGATCGACTTCCTGACGCCGGAGGAATACTTCGCTTTCATCGGGAAGATCACGAACATGACGACAGAGGAGGTCGACAACCGTATGAAGGATTTCGAGCGTCTGGCTGGCGGTGAGATCTTCGGACAGAAGAAACTCATCCGTAACCTCTCGGCTGGTAACAAACAGAAGGTGGGCATCATGTCGGCCCTGTTTAACAGGCCACAGCTGGTCATCCTCGACGAACCGTTCAACTTCCTCGACCCATCGAGTCAGAACATCCTGAAGCATGAGCTGGTGGAATATAACCGACAGACGGGTGCCACCATCCTCATCTCCAGTCATAACCTGGCACATACCATCGATATCTCCACACGTATCACGTTGTTGGAGAAAGGACGTATCATCAAGGATATGCCCAACAGCAACGGTAGTGCGCAGACAGAGCTGGAGGATTATTTCGGGAGTTAATTGACGGGAGTTAATGGGAGTTAGCGGGAGTTAATGAACGTAGGTTGAAAAACATGGAGGACTGATATATGAAGGAGTTTAATGAACTGAAAAGAATGCTGAAGAAGATGCCCGAGGGGCTGCCGGTATGTAAGGTGGCGCTCGTCGGAGACACAGCGACACAGTTCCTGGCTACCGCCATCCGTGGGGTCGGTCTGGAGCGTGGTTACCATATCCATCTCTATGAGGCAGAGTACAACCAGGTGGAACGCCAGTTCCTGGATCCCGGGAGTGAACTGTATCAGTTTGACGCCGATTTCATCGTCGTCTTCCAGTCAACCCATAAGCTCGGAGAGAAGCACAGTATGCTGGACACAGTCCAGCAGGAGTCGTTGGCCGACGACCGGTTGGCTTTCATCGCCTCGATCTGTGAGAACCCCGCACTTGCCAATAAGAAGATCATCTACTTCAACTACCCCGAGATCGAGGATACGGTCTTCGGCAGCTACGCCAATAAGGTGCGGAGCTCGCTGACCTACCAAGTGAGGAAGTTGAACACGGCCCTGATGGACCTGTCGCAGCAGTATGCGAACCTGTTTATCTGTGACATCGCCGCCCTGCAGAACAAGCTGGGGCGCGACTTCCTGTTCTCGACCAATATCTACGTCAGTACGGAGATGGTGCTCAGCGTGGATGCCCTGCCCCATGTGGCCTCACGGGTGATGGATATCGTATGCGCCATCAAGGGACAGTTCAAGAAATGTCTCATCCTCGACCTGGACAACACCGTCTGGGGAGGTGTCATCGGTGATGACGGACTGGAGGGTATCCAGTTAGGACATGGACTGGGCATCGGGAAGGCCTTCACGGAGTTCCAGATGTGGGTGAAGAAGCTGAAGCAGCGTGGTATCATCATCTGCGTGGCCTCGAAGAACAACGAGGACACTGCCAAGGAGCCCTTCGAGAAGCATCCCGACATGGTGCTGAAGCTCGATGATATCGCTGTGTTCCAGGCCAACTGGGAGACGAAGGTCGATAATATCCGTACCATCCAGAGTATCCTGAATATCGGCTTCGACTCGATGGTGTTCCTCGATGACAATCCCTTCGAACGGAATATCGTCCGAGAGAACATCCCCGGCATCACCGTGCCGGAGCTGCCGGAAGATCCCGGTGACTATCTGGAGTTCCTCTATTCGCAGAACCTCTTCGAGACGGCCTCCTACAGCAATGCCGACAAAGACCGTACAAAGCAGTACCAGGTGGAGGCCAAGCGCGTATCGCTACAGAAAACCTTCGCCAATGAGGCCGACTTCCTGAAGTCATTGGACATGGTCTCGACGGTGAGCGGTTTCACGAAGTTCAATACACCCCGTGTGGCGCAGTTGTCACAACGCAGTAACCAGTTTAACCTACGTACGGTGAGATATACCGAGGCCGACATCGAGGCACTGGCACAGGATCCTGATGTCATCGACCTGAGCTTCACGCTCGAGGATAAGTTCGGTGACAACGGACTGATCGCGGTCATCATCATGAGGAAACAGGATACAGAGACCCTGTTCGTCGACACCTGGCTGATGAGTTGTCGTGTGTTGAAACGCGGCATGGAGAACTTCACACTGAACACGATGGTGGAACGTGCCAAGGCGGCAGGCTATAAGCGTATCATCGGTGAGTACTTGCCCACCCCGAAGAACAAGATGGTGGAGCAACACTATCCCGATCTCGGCTTCCAAGTGGTGACGGGTGCAACGACAGCCCAGTACGTGTTGGATGTCGAGACTTACCAGCCCAAAGAGTGTTATATCGAGGTTAAGAAATGACGATTACAGAACTAGCAGAACAGACCACCCAGCTGTCGCATGTCTATCATGTGACGCCAGTGGTATATGACAGTTTCCAACGGTGCAGTGAGGATATGAACCCATTGCATACGGATGAATCGTTTGCCCGTGAGAAGGGATTCCCGGGCTGTGTGATGTACGGGAATATCCTCAATGCATTCATCTCCCATTTCGTGGGGATGTGTCTGCCGACACCGCATGTCATGATCCAGTCGCAGGACATCAGTTTCCATCAACCGGTGTTCCTGAACGACGAGATCACCCTGCAGGCCAGCGTCGACACCGTATCCGAAGCCGTGAACATCATCAATTACAAACTGAAGTTCTACAAGACCGTTGAAACCGGCAGAAAACTGGTTGCCAAGGGTCATGTGCAGATAGGACTCTTACCCCATTAAGCCTATGAGACTATTGATAACAGGAGGATCCTCAGGATTAGGGAAGGCGTTGGTAGAGACCTGTGCCGCCAATGCGGACGACCAGATACTCTTTACCTATTGCCGACATGAAGACGAGGCACAGGCACTCGTCGGCAGGTTCCAGAACGTAGAGGCCGTACAGGTGGACTTCTGCGACGAGGATAGTGTGGACCGCTTTGTCGAGCGTCTGGAGAACGAGGCTGTTGATGTGCTCATCAACAACGCCTATGCCGGCAGCGCGCAGGGTACCCATTTCTACAAGACAGAGCCGGAGGCCTTTGCCGAGGCTTTCCGTTGTAATGTCATGCCGATGGTCAAGATCACCCAGGCCTGTGTGAAGGGCATGCGGAAACGGAAGTTCGGTAAGATCATCAACATCATCACCTCGTATGTGATCGACGTGCCACCGACAGGTTTCTCTGTATATACCGCCACGAAGGCCTACATCCGACAGTTGTCGAAGAGCATCAGTAAGGAGCTGGGACGGTTTCATATCACATCGAACTGTATCCTACCCGACTATATGCTGACGGACTTCGGGAAGGTGGAGGATTTCCAATTGGAACAGATGAAGGAAGCACATCCGCTGAAAGAACTGCTGAAGCCCCAGGAGGTGGCAGAGGTGGTGTGCCAGTTGCTGAAAGTCAGTCAGCAGTTGAATGGGGCCGAGATCCCCATCAATGCGGCTCAGCATATACTATAATAGACTTGAAAAAACAAATCATAAGATAGAATATATCAATACATTATGGAAAGAAAAGAAATATTTAGCAAGCTGAATGAGATTTTTATCGACGTGCTCGATCTGGACGAGGTAGAGCTGACCGACGAGACGAGTGCCAACGATATTGAGGAGTGGGACTCACTGAGTCATATCCAACTGATCGTAGCCATCGAGAAGACCTTCGGCATCAAGTTCACGTCACTGGAGATCATGAAGTGGAAGAATGTCGGTGAAATGGTCGATTCCATGGAGGAAAAGCTGAAATAACACCATGGTCGTCAACTCCTTCAGTTTCCTGCTGTTCTTTATAGTCGTTTTCATCGGCTATTACCTACCGGTATGTAAGCATCATCCGCGATACCAGAACACCTGGTTGTTACTGGCCAGTTACTTCTTCTATGCCTATGCCGACCTGAGGATGATCCCGCTGCTGTTGGGATCGACGGTGGTGTTCTGGCTACTGGGACTCTGGCTGCACCGTGAGATGGAGAAAGGACACATGGAGAAAGCGTCACGAATCACGACGCTGGCCGTTGTTCTCGGCATCGGTGTTCTGTTGTATTTCAAGTACCTGAACTTCTTCGCCGAATCGTTTGCCAGTCTGTTGCAGTCGGTGGGCTTCCATGTCAGTTGGAGCACGCTCCATATCATCCTGCCCATCGGTGTGAGCTTCTTTACGTTCAAGCTGATCAGTTATGTGATTGAGATACACCGGGAGCATATCACACCCTCCCGTGACCTGACGGAGTTTGCGGCGTATATCGCCTTCTTCCCCACCATTCTATCGGGACCTATCGACCGTCCTAACAAGTTTCTGCCACAGATGCAGCGTGTGCACACCCTCGACTACAGTCTGGCCGCCGACGGTTGTCGTCAGATCCTCTGGGGTATGTTCACGAAGATGTGCATCGCAGACAACCTGGCCGTGATCACCAATCAGGCATGGGGCGGCTATGACACACTGCCGACGACCATGCTGGTAGCAGCTGCCCTGCTCTACCCCATACAGCTTTATGCCGACTTCGACGGTTATTCGAATATGGCCATCGGTGTGGGTAAGATCCTCGGGTTCCAGGTGACCCGGAACTTCAACCGTCCGTTCCTGGCCCGTAACATGGCAGAGTTCTGGCGCAGATGGCATATCTCACTGACGGGTTGGATCACCGACTACGTGTATATGCCCCTGAATATCGCCTTCAGGAATATCGGGAAGTGGGGCATCATCCTGGCAGCGATGATCAACCTGATCCTCATCGGTCTGTGGCACGGTGCCAACTGGACCTTCGGTCTGTTCGGACTATACCACGGTCTGCTGTTCATTCCCCTGGTTCTCTCCGGTAGTATCGGGAAGAACAAGAAACTCAAGGCAAACGATCACGGTCTACCGTTCCTCAAGGACTTCCGTAAGATGGTGGCCACCTATCTGCTGGTGTGTCTCGGACTGGTCGTCTTCCGTGCCGACAACATCGGACAGGCCTTCGGCTTCCTCCGGGCGATGGTAACGAACGGGTTCGACGGCGCATCGATCATCGACCGCTACGGTATCCTGTATATCCTCTTCGGACTGCTGCTGCTGACGATCGACTGGATACAGCGGCAGAAGGAGCATGCCCTGCAGTTGGAGGCCTTCCCCCTGCTGCGCAACCAGTACCTCAGGTTCGGACTCTATCTGTTCATCATCCTGATGATCATCACCTTCACGGGCAAGAGTCAGGCGTTCATCTATTTCCAATTCTGATATGAAGCAATTTCTCACGACGATAGCGAAATTCGGCGTACTGCTGCTGATCATGTGTGCCATCATTGAGGTGGCGCTGTTGTTCAGACCGAACATCTACGCCTATAAGAGTCAGTATATGGAGGAGCACTACAAGGAGATCAAGGTGCTTCTGTTGGGTAGCTCGCACATCGAGGAGGCGGTGAAGCCGCAACTTGTGGGCGAAGGCACCTTCAACCTGGCGATCTCGGCCCGTCTGAGGATCTTCGATGTGGCCCTGGCAGAGATGTACGTGCCGAAGATGGACAGTCTGAAAGCCCTCGTGATGCCGGTGGACTACACGAACTTCTTCTTCGAGCGACAGTACGAGAACCCGAACACGAAATCGGTGGCAGAGGACCTGTCGGGCACCTGTCGCTGCATGCACATGAAATACATGGGGGTGCGGGTGGATCCGTTGTGGTACTGGCCCGAGATCCTCAACTCCAAGCTGAACTTCATGCAACGGTTCTGGAACGACCGGGAGACACTGCAGGAATGCGACTCGTTGGGCTACGTGAAGCTCGACATCCAGAAACGTCCTGCCGACTGGGACATGCGGGCTATCCCTGCCCTGATAGACCGTACGAAGGTGATTGACCAAGAACAGTATGACAAGGCCTTCGACCAGTTTGAACGAGTGGCGAAGGTGACCCATGAGAAAGGCGTTCGGCTCGTACTCGTGGCACCGCCCGTGTACAAGACGTACCAACAGTATATCAACCCGATGGTGCTGAACGACATCCACATGTTCGTGGCAAAGCTACAGGCTAAGTATCCGAACGTGGAGTACCATGAGAGTCTCTTCGCCGAAGGCTTCGAGGCCAGTGACTTCCAGGACGCGAGTCACCTCAATGATGCCGGTGCGGAGAAATACTCGCGGATGCTCGCGGACATCATCTATCCTCATTTGTAGGTATTTATCGCGACTTGTGACCAGATGCAACCCGGTTGCAAGTTTTTTTTTCGTATCTTTGCAGCCGTTTAGAAGACAAGAAGAAAGAAAACGAAAACATGAGATTATCAGAACTGAAGACTGGTGAGAAAGGCGTGATCGTCAAGGTGTACGGTCACGGCGGATTCCGGAAACGTATCATCGAGATGGGATTCATCAAAGGCAAAGAGGTGGAGGTGCTGTTGAACGCCCCCCTACAAGATCCCGTGAAATACAAACTGATGGGCTATGAGGTATCGTTACGCCATCAGGAGGCCGACATGATCGAAGTGGTGACAGCCGAGGAAGCCCGTCGGCACGGTCAGCAGCAGACAGAGCTGGAACCGCAGATTGTGGCCTCGGAGCATGAGGACGACTATATACAGCACGTGGCCCTGAAGGAGCGCCGTACGATCAACGTGGCCCTGGTGGGTAATCCTAACTGCGGTAAGACCTCACTCTTCAACTTCGCCAGCGGTGCCCATGGTCATGTGGGCAACTACTCGGGCGTGACGGTGGATGCCTCGGAGGCTCATGCCTCGTTCTTCGGCTATGAGTTCAACCTCACTGACCTGCCCGGCACCTATAGTCTCAGTTGCTACTCACCGGAGGAGCTCTATGTGAGAGAGCATCTGACAGAGAAGATGCCCGACGTGGTGATCAACGTGATCGACGCCTCGAACCTGGAGCGTAACCTCTACCTGACCACCCAGTTGGTGGACATGAACGTGCGGATGGTATGCGCACTGAATATGTTTGACGACTTCAAGCGTCGTGGTGACCATGTGAACCTGGACACGCTGAGTACCCTGTTCGGTATCCCGATGATTCCCACCTCGTTCAAGAACGGTGACGGTGTGAAGGACCTGTTCAAGGCTGTGATCCAGGTGTATGAGGGCACCAGTAAGTCGTCGCGCCACCTGCATATCAACTACGGACATGAGATCGAGGACGGCATCGCCCATATCCAGAAATACCTGAAGGCCGACGAGCATATCCGTCAGCACTACTCCACCCGATACCTCGCCCTGAAGCTGTTGGAACACGACTCTCAGGTGCTTGACTATCTGGGTAAGCACATGGCATCGGAAGACCGTATGAAAGATTTCCACGAACTGACGCAGGCACGTGATATGGCGTCGGCCCGTGTCAAGGAGGAGACGGACAGCGACTCAGAGACAGCCATCATGGACGCGAAGTACGGCTTTATCAACGGTGCCCTGAAGGAGGCAGAGTTCAAGACAGGTACGAAGAAAGACACGTACCGCACCTCGCATATGATCGACGCCATCCTGTCGCATAAATACCTGGGCTTCCCGATCTTCTTCCTGTTGCTCTACATCATGTTCGAGACGACGTTCTCGCTTGGACAGTATCCGATGGACTGGATCGAGGAAGGTATCGCCTGGTTGGGTGAGAAGGTCAGCACGAACATGACCGACGGTCCGCTGAAGGCCATGCTGACCGACGGTGTCATCGGTGGTGTAGGTAGTGTCATCGTGTTCCTGCCGCAGATCCTCATCCTGTATTTCTTTATCTCACTGATGGAGGACTCGGGCTATATGGCGCGCGCCGCCTTTATCATGGACAAGCTGATGCATAAGATGGGACTACACGGAAAATCGTTCATCCCCCTGATCATGGGCTTTGGATGTAATGTACCGGCCGTGATGGCCACACGAACCATCGAGAGTCGCCGGTCCAGACTTATCACGATGATGGTGCTACCGTTCATGAGCTGTTCGGCCCGACTGCCTATCTATATCATGATTGCAGGTACCTTCTTCTCGCTTCAATACCGCTCGTGGGTACTCCTGTCGCTCTATGCCATCGGCATCCTGATGTCGGTGATCGTCAGTAAACTCCTCTCGACGATCGTGATCAAAGGTGAAGACACACCATTCGTGATGGAACTACCACCCTACCGTTGGCCGACACCGAAGGCCATCTGGCGACACACGTGGGAAAAAGGTAAGGAGTATCTGAAGAAGATGGGAGGCATCATCCTTGTAGCCAGTGTGATCGTATGGGCGCTGGGGTATTTCCCCCACCATGAGGAGCTCAGTCGGGAACAGCAACAGGAGCAGAGCTATATCGGACGCATGGGTAAGGCCATCGAACCGATCTTCACGCCACAGGGCTTCAACTGGAAACTCGATGTGAGTCTGTTGGCTGGTGTAGGCGCAAAAGAGATCGTGGCCTCGACCATCGGTGTACTCTACAGTGGTGATGACTCGTTCGGCGACGACGATAGTTTCAGCGACGATACAGAGAAATATACGCATCTGCGACAGTTGATGCTCCAAGAGGGCATCACCCCGTTGACAGCCTATGCCTATCTACTCTTTATCCTCCTCTACTTCCCTTGTATCGCCACCATTGCGGCCATCAAGAACGAGACGGGATCATGGCGGTGGGCACTGTTTGCCGCAGGATACACCACAGCAGTCGCATGGATCATTTCGGCGCTGGTCTATCAGGTAGGCTGTATGATGGCATAACCCCACACAGTCAACTGTATATGAATAAGGAAAGAGTAATATTTTAAACTTTTTCCTTATTCATTTTATTATCATCGATATAATTCGTATCTTTGCACTCAAATCAACAAAACAGAACATTTTTTATGAAACAAAAACTAAAGTATGAGAAACCTTCGATGAAGGCCTATCAGTTTAATCAACAACAGCCACTTCTGACTGGCAGCGGAGAAGCCCCAGACATGCCGTATGGCTGGAATGGTAATCCTCTAGAATTCTAACTAAAAACGCTCGAAAGATGAAACGCATAATCACTATCCTCACAATGACAGCCTTTGCGGTCGTGTTTCTGAACAGTTGTCAGGACTCGCAGATTCCTGAGGAGAAAAAAGGTACCCCGCTGACCATCCACGCATCTATAGATACACCGCAAAACACCAGAACCGCTTACGACCTTACATCTACTGGCATGACTATCTCCTGGAACGAAGAAGAAGCCATCACAGTGATATCCTTCGATGAAAACGGCATCACGGCCGTAGATAAGTTTTTTTCCACAGGAGAGCAGGGCCGTAAGAAGGCGGACTTTTCCGGAACGTGGACAGGAAATGAGGGCGACCAGATCATCTGCCTCTATCCGAACATCGATAGTTACGCAGGAACTTCACTCTTTGACAATGTGGATGTCGGCTCTCCGTTTATCATTCTGAGACAAATTTCTATAGCTCTTGGGGCACTGAAGCATGAGAATCCAAGCACCCTTAAAGACGCTGACGTGATGGTTGGCGAGGTGACCATCCATGGAGCTTACGCCTCCGTGAACCTGAAGCACCAGATCAGCATATTCGAGATAGAAGCTACCTGCAAGAACCTGGGTTGGAGTGATAGAAGTGAAAAAATCAATACAATCAAGATTTCTGCCAAGCCCAATGACGACGAAGAAGATGATGATAATGATGTGGTATTTGCCAGGGGAGGCATGCTCCATGTAACGACCGAAGCATACACCGGGAATTTCTTCGCGACGGAATTTGGCTCTTTGGACTATTATCTTAACGATAGTGGACACAATAGTGATTTCAATATGTCGGATGGTGAGATCACGCAGACTTTCTATGCTCCCGTCTTCTTCGAAGGAGATCTTGAAGAAGGTTATACGCTGAAGTTCCAGTTCGGAGGCAACGCTTATATAGAGACGAAGGACAGAAGGGAGCGAATAGATGTCTTTGAAGTGGGCGACAAGGCCATAAAACTGACAGAAAAATATCCACTTGAAAGAGGCAAGATCTACCGTTTCAAGGTGACTATATAACTCATGGAGAAAGTGATATTAGGTATCGATCCCGGCACAACGATCATGGGATACGGTCTGCTGAAGGTGGTGGACGGAAAGGCGCAGATGATGACCATGGGTGTCATCGACCTGCGTAAGTTCCCTGATGCCTACCTGAAACTCGGCCATATCTTTGAGCGCGTGACCAGCATCATCGACGGTTACCTGCCAGACGAGATGGCCATCGAAGCTCCCTTCTTCGGGAAAAACGTGCAGTCGATGCTGAAGCTAGGACGTGCCCAAGGCACTGCCATCGCCGCTGCGATCCATCACGGAGTGCCCATCCATGAGTATGCACCAATGAAGATCAAGATGGCCCTGACCGGTAATGGCGGCGCCTCGAAGGAGCAAGTGGCGGGGATGCTTCAACGGTTGTTGAAGATTCCTCAGGAGGAGATGGGAAAATTCATGGACGCCACCGACGCGCTGGCTACCGCCTACTGCCACTACCTGCAGATGGGGCGCCCGGAGAGTGACGTGAAGTACCGGGGATGGAAGGATTTCGTCAACAAGAACCAAGAAAAAGTATCGAAGCGAAAAACCAAGGATGAGAACGATTGATATCAAGGATGCCAGAGCCCGGAAGCCTGAGTGGTCGATGGCCGAGCCCGTGAACTTCTCTCTGGAAGCGGGAGAGCATATCGCCATCGTGGGCAGGAACGGGGCTGGTAAGAGTATGCTCGTGGATCTCATCACCGGACGCCATCCCGCCTTTCCCAACATGGTGAGCTATGCCTTTCCAGAGCCTTATAACAACCTGAAGCATATCTCCTTCCGTGACACCTACGGTGGTGATAACGACCGTACCTATTTCCTTCAGCAACGTTGGAACCAGATGGAGATCGACGAGGAGACGCCGACGGTCGGTCAGAGACTGGAGGAGGCCTACCGACTGGCTGGTGAGGACACCCCGGAACGGCGACGCCTGCAGCAACATATCTATGAGCTGTTCCATCTAGATAGTCTGCTTGATAAATACATCATCCTGCTGTCGAGTGGAGAACTGCGCAAATACAAGCTTGCCGCCTCACTCTTCACCAATCCACGTGTCCTGATCATGGAGAACCCGTTCATCGGTCTGGATGCCCAGACACGCGACCAGCTGAAGACGCTGCTTACCACGCTCTCCCAAGAGCAACAGCTACAGATTATCCTCATGCTGTCCAAGACTGACGAGATACCCGACTTCATCACCCATGTCGTGGAGGTGAAAGAGAAGCATGTACTGCCAAAGGTAGCGCTAGATGATTACCTGAGGCATCGCGAGCCCTTCCCCACCCGTGTTCTGTCACCAGAGAAAGAGCGGGCCATCCTGGCACTGCCAGAGCATTGCGACAGCCCAGACTCATCGGAAGTCATTCGTTTTAATAACGTCAGCATACGATATGGCAGTCGTACCATCCTAAAAGACCTGAGCTGGACCGTGAGACAAGGAGAGCGCTGGTCGTTGTCGGGACAGAACGGCAGCGGTAAGTCGACCCTGTTATCCCTGGTGTGTGCAGACAATCCACAAGGTTATGCCTGTAACATTTCGCTCTTCGGCCATCAACGAGGTTCCGGCGAGAGTATCTGGGACATCAAGCGACACATCGGTTATGTGTCGCCAGAGATGCACCGTAGCTACAAGCAGGACATCCCAGCCATCCGTATCGTTGCCAGTGGACTGAAAGACTCCGTGGGACTCTATGTCAAGCCCCGTCAGGAAGAATACGATATCTGTCGCTGGTGGATGGACATCTTCGGCATCAGTCATCTGGCCGACCGTACTTTCCTGAAGATGTCAAGCGGAGAACAGCGCCTGGTGCTTCTTGCCAGAGCCTTCGTAAAAGACCCGTCGCTGCTGATCCTCGACGAACCACTCCATGGTCTGGACAATACCAACCGCCGACTGGTGAAGGACATCATCGAAGCATTCTGTCGGCGTAAGAATAAGACACTGATCTTCGTGACCCACTATCAGGAAGAGCTACCCAGCGTCGTCGATCACTCCCTTTTCCTCGAGCGCCATTAAACAAAAGAGCCCTCCCGACGGGAGAGCTCTCTATCTCTTTCTTATACTTTTATTTTCCTTCCAGCAGGGCTGCCGTACGTACACGCGACAAGGTCTCGGGCGTCATCTGCAGATAGCTGGCGATATAGACCAACGGTGCACGGAGAACGAGCTGAGGCTGGTCCTTCACCAGTTTCTGATAGCGGTCCTGGGCGCTCTCGAAGCGGAGCATGTCGGCATGATGCTGACTGAGGATCAAGCTCTCCTCCAGGATTTTCCTGAAGAGGATCTGGATGTTCACGCTCTTCATGGCCACAGCCTCCAGGTCGGCCTTCGGCATGGCTATCAGGATCGTAGGCTCCAGGGCCTTGATCTGCAATTTCGCAGGCTGCTCCCGGAACAGGCTCTCAATGCACATCACGATGCTATTCTCGGTTGCCATATACTCTGTCAGCTCTTTCTCGTTCTTATAATAGAACTGACGAACGAGTCCTTTCACAACCCAATATATATTAGTACAGATCTCACCTTCTTTCAGGATCATCTCGTTCTTGGCGAACTTCATAGGCACGAGGATGCTCTCCAGGAGATCCAGCTCGTCGTGTGTCATCGTACTGTAACGACGTGCAAGTTCGCGTGCCACGTCTCTCGTCGTAATACTCATGTTTGGCATAATATCTTTATCCTCCTTAATTAATGGGACCTTTAGTTTATAGTTAAGTGAAGTGCCGACTGCATCAGTCGAGCTTCAGGACGGCCAGGAAGGCTTTCTGAGGCACCTCCACATTACCGATCTGTTTCATACGTTTCTTTCCTCTTTTCTGTTTCTCCAACAGCTTACGCTTACGGCTGACATCACCGCCATAACACTTAGCCGTGACGTCTTTACGTACCTGTTTCACCGTCTCACGGGCAATGATCTTCGCTCCAATAGCGGCCTGGATGGCGATATCAAACTGCTGGCGCGGAATCAGTTCCTTGAGTTTCTCACACATCCGTCGTCCGAAGGCAACGGCATTGTCCTGATGGGTCAGCGTAGACAAGGCATCGACCGGCTCACCGTTGAGCAGGATATCCAACTTCGCCAGTTTCGAGGGTCGAAAGCCATCGACATGATAGTCGAACGAGGCATAGCCCTTTGAGATGGATTTCAGTTTGTCGTAGAAGTCTATGACGATCTCACCCAGCGGCAGCATGAAATGAAGCTCCACACGATTGCCCGACACATACTGCTGGTCGATCAGTTCACCACGCTTATCCAGGCACAGGGTCATGATCGGTCCGATATAGTCGGCAGCCGTAATGATCGATGCCCGGATATAGGGTTCCTCGATATGCTCGATCATCGTCAGGTCGGGCAGTCCCGAGGGGTTATGCACCTCTTTCACCTCACCCTGCTTAGTATAGCACAGATAAGACACGTTGGGCACTGTTGTTATCACGTCCATATCGAACTCACGGTCAAGACGCTCCTGGATGATCTCCATGTGGAGCAAACCGAGAAAGCCACAACGGAAGCCAAAGCCCAGTGCTACGGAGCTCTCTGGCATGAATGTCAGTGAGGCATCGTTGAGCTGTAGTTTCTCCAGTGAGGCACGCAGGTTCTCATAGTCGGTCGGGTCTATCGGATAGACACCGGCGAACACCATCGGTTTCACCTCCTGGAAGCCCTCAATGGCCTCATTGCAGGGGTTGGCGACATGCGTGATCGTATCACCGACCTTCACCTCCTTGGAGTTCTTGATACCACTGATAATATATCCCACATCACCTGTACGCAGTTCCTTCCGAGGGATCATGTCCATCTTCAGGACACCGATCTCGTCGGCATCATACTCCATGCCAGTATTGAAAAACTTGACATGGTCGCCTGTGCGGATGACGCCATTGGTAATCTTAAAATAGGCGATGATGCCACGGAACGAGTTGAACACAGAGTCAAAGATCAGGGCCTGTAGAGGTGCTTTGTCATCACCCACAGGATGAGGTATCCGTTCAACGACAGCATCGAGGATCTGCTCTACACCCTCACCAGTCTTTCCCGAGGCACGGATAATATCCGAGCGGTCGCAACCGATCAGGTCGATAATCTCGTCCTCCACCTCATCGGGCATAGCCGACGGCATATCAATCTTATTGATGACAGGGATAATCTCCAGATTATGGTCGATAGCCATATAGAGATTAGAGATGGTCTGAGCCTGCACGCCCTGTGTGGCATCCACCACCAGCAAGGCGCCTTCACACGCCGCAATAGAACGGCTGACCTCATAGGAGAAGTCAACATGTCCCGGGGTGTCAATGAGATTCAGAATATATTTTTGTCCTTGATGCGTGTATTCCATCTGGATGGCATGACTCTTGATGGTGATGCCACGTTCACGTTCGAGATCCATATCATCAAGCATCTGACCCTCAGTAACTTGAATCGTCTTGGTGAATTCAAGCATACGATCGGCTAAGGTTGACTTGCCGTGGTCAATATGTGCGATGATACAGAAATTTCTTATATGGTCCATGTTTTTTACGTGTACTTTGAAGTGCAAAGTTACAAAAAAATCATCTGGAAATGAATAATTTTACTTTTTTTTGTATCTTTGTACCCCAAAAATAGCATTCATTATGAAAAAACTATGTGGATTATGCCTGATGGTTCTCATGCTGTCTGCCTGTCAGGAATCATTGGAAGACAGATGCATGCGCGAAGCAAGAGAATACACGAAAAAGAACTGTCCTGTGAAATTGGATGACAACACGACGCTTGACAGTCTGACCTTCGAGCGAGACAGTCATACCCTACACTATTATTATAAACTGACTGGTGTTGCCGACCAGGAAGGACTGCTCAACGGCACGGAGGTGACGAAGGCCCTGAAGGTGGAATTAAAGAACACCACATCCATGAAGGTCTACAAGGACAACAAATACAAATTTGCCTATACCTTCTGTTCAGAGAAGGACCCGAAGAAGGTGCTATACGAAGCAACGTTGACTGAGAAGGACTATCAATAAGAAAAGCGCCTCACCGATTGGTGAGGCGCTTGCTATTACTCGGGCTTCATATTCGTGTAAACCGTCTGCACATCGTCGAAGTCTTCCAACTTCTCCACCATCTTATCGATGGTCTCACGCTGCTCGGCAGTCACATCCTTCAGATCGTTCGGGATTCGGGTGAACTCCGCGCCAGTCACCTCAAAGCCATTCTCCTCGAGGTGCTTCTGGATAGCACCAAATGAAGAGGGATCGCCATAGATGGTGATGCTGTTCTCCTCCTCGTCCTCGTCGAACTCATCTTCCACTCCATAGTCAATCAGATCGAGGATCATCTCATCCATGTCGAGACCATCCTTCTTCTTAAAGGTGAAGACAGCCTTGTGATCGAACAAGAACGACAGTGAGCCCTGTGTACCCAGGTTACCATTAAACTTGTTGAAGACAGAACGGACGTCACCCACCGTACGAGTGGTGTTGTCGGTCAGGGTCTCAACGAAGATGGCGATTCCATGAGGACCATATCCCTCATATGTCACCTCCTTATAATCGCTCTGGTCCTTACCCATTGCGTTCTTAATGGCACGCTCGATATTATCCTTCGGCATGTTCTCGCGCTTAGCATTAGCAATGATAGCACGCAATGCCGGGTTGTTCTCGGGTTCCGGACCGCCAGCCTTCACGGCGATGGCAATCTGTTTTCCGATCTTCGTAAATGTCTTGGCCATATGGCCCCACCGCTTCAGCTTCGTTGCTTTACGGTACTCAAATGCTCTTCCCATATCTTGTACAATTTTGAATTAACAGTTAAGAATAATCATTACCTGAGTTCGGCATTCAGATTCTTCTTGATATTTGCGATGAGCTTCTGCATGATCGCATCAATCTGCTTGTCGCCCATGGTCTTTTCTTCATCCTGAAGGATGAAGTTCACGGCGTAGCTCTTCTTACCGGCAGGGAGCTTATCTCCCTCATAGACATCGAAGAGTTCAACCTTCTTCAGCAGTTTTTTCTCCGTCTGACGAGCGATCTGCTCAATCTGGGCAAACTCCACATTCTTATCGACCAACAAGGCCAGGTCGCGACTCACGGCGGGGAACTTAGAAATCTCCGTATAGAGTACCTGGTTCTTCTTGATGACCTTCATCAGAGCCGTCCAGTTGATCTCGGCATAATAGACAGGATTATCGAGGCCGAACTGCTTCTGCAGTTTCTTGGATATGATTCCCATTTCGGCAATCTTCTTTCCGCCACGGTTCTCAATGGTGAGCGCATCGGAGAAGATCGCATTATCAGACTTCTTACGAACCAGTACACCTGCTTTCACACCAACACGACGCAGAATATTCTCCACATAGGCACTCAGTTCATAGAACGTGGCGTCCTCGTTCTGGTGTGCCCATGAGCCCTCGACACGCTTACCAGTCACCCAAAGACCCAGATGATACTGTTCCTTATAGGCCTGCATCGGATCCTCGTCGTTCTGTTTCTCGGGCGAGAATGTATATACATTACCGAATTCGAAGAAACGAAGATTCTGACGCTTGCGGTTCACATTGTGCTGAATGCTTTCCATACCACCGAACAACAATGTCTGTCGCATGACATTCAGATCAGCCGACAAGGGGTTCATAATGTGCACGAGGGTATCGTTCTCGCCATAGTAAGCACCCTTGGTCAGGGAGTTGTTCAGAATCTCATTGAAGCCCTCACCAACCAGTTGCTCACTCACGAGGTTAGCCAGTTTATGCTTCTGATCCTCGTCGCCCTTGATCACGAGCGAGCCCTTCAGTTGGGTAGGAATCTCCACATTGTTATATCCATAGATACGCAGGATATCTTCCACAACATCGCAAGGACGTTGTACGTCAACGCGGTAGGCAGGAATTTCGAGCGTGAGAGCCTCAACGGTCTCAGAGAGCACCTGCATCTCCAGACTCTCGCAGATGGATTTGATGGTGTCGGCAGGGATATCCTTACCGATAAGGTTGTTTACATAGTCGAAACGCAACTCGACCACAGGGTTCTTGAGTGGTTCTGGATAGACATCACAGATCTCCATGCCCACCTTACCACCAGCTAACTCCTGACAGAGGATAGCTGCCTGCTGCAAGGCATAGATAGTCCCATTAGGATCGACGCCACGCTCAAAACGGAAAGAGGCGTCGGTAGAGAGACCGTGACGACGGGCGCTCTTACGGATCCATGTCGGATGGAAGTAAGCACTCTCGAGCACTACATTCTTCGTCGTCTCGTAAGTGCCGCTACCCTTACCACCGAACACGCCGGCGATACACATCGGTTCTTCGGCATTGCAGATAGCGAGATCGCGATCAGACAGTTTATGCTCCTCCCCATCGAGGGTCTGGAACGGTGTTCCCTCCGGCATCGTCTTAACCACGATCTTATGTCCCTTTACCATGTCGGCATCAAAGCAGTGCAAAGGCTGTCCGTATGCCATCATGATATAGTTGGTGATATCCACAATATTATTGATCGGACGCAAGCCGATAGTAGACAGCCTGTTCTTCAGCCATTCGGGAGACTCCTTCACCTCGCAATCGGAGATGCTCACACAAGCATAGCGCTTGCAAGCCTCCTGATTCTCGATGACCACATCGATAGGCAGATTGCAATGATCAACCTTGAACTTCGAGCAGTCTGGACGATGCAGAGAGGTCTGATAACCATTCCGTTTCAACCAGGCATAGAGATCACGGGCAACACCCCAGTGACTCAACGCGTCGGCACGGTTGGCCGTGATGTCAACCTCAATAAGCCAGTCACTCTCCAAGTGATAATATTCTGCTGCAGGTGTACCCACCACGGCATCCTCCGGTAATACGATGATACCATCATGAGATGAACCCACGCCGATCTCATCCTCAGCACAGATCATACCATTCGACTCAACGCCGCGTAACTTTGACTTCTTGATCACGAATTCCTGATCACCATCATAAAGCACACATCCCAGATCAGCCACAATCACCTTCTGACCAGCTGCCACGTTAGGTGCGCCACAAACGATCTGCGAAGGCTCGCCTTTACCCAGATCCACCGTCGTTACATGCAGGTGGTCGGAATTAGGATGTGCCTCACAAGTAAGGACCTTACCAACATAAAGACCTTTCAGGCCACCCTTGATGGTCTGTACTTCCTCCAAAGCGTCGACTTCCAGACCTGTCGATGTCAGTGCATCACACACTTGTTGGGCGGTCAGGTCGAAATCAACGTATTCCTTCAACCATTTATAGGAAATATTCATTATACCGATTCTTTAGTAATTACTGTCTTTTGAAATTTCGACCGCAAAGGTACTAAAAAATCGGTATATACACAAATTTTTCATTTAAAAACTACTCGATACACTTCATTAGGAAGTCAACGGCTCCGTTCACACCAAACTTACGCACATCTATCGCAATGTCATAGTTACGGGCATCGGTCCAGTCTTTCCCTGTAAAGGTCTTGGTATAGAGCTCACGACTATAGTCATTGTCGACCACCATCGCCGCAGCATCGCGCAGGTCAAGTCCATACCTCTCTGCAATACGGTGTTTTCTACACTCCGCAGAGGAATGAATAAAAATCTTTAGTGCATTCGGGTGATCAGCAAAGATATGGAAACCACAGCGTCCCACAATCACGCACGACTCCTTCGCTGCAATGGAACGGATGGCTTCAGCCTGAGCATTGAACAAGGCATGCGAGGTCTGACTATGCTCTGCGCCATCATACTCTGCCTTACTCATGTAATTCCGATAGAAATCCGTAAAATCATCGCGCCATAGCGGATTCCGTGTCTCAATCTTTTCCATGGCCTCCTCCACCACATGGGTACGCTTAGCCACCTCATTCAGAATCTGCTTATCGAGCAGTTTGACATTCAACCGTCGTGCCAATTCTGCTCCAATCTCATGTCCGCCCGTACCGAACTGGCGGCTGATCGTAATAACGAATTGTTCCTCCCTGTTCATAGTGCGCCATTTATTAGTTAAACATTTTTCCTTTGGCAAAGATAAAAAAAAGAATCGGAAAATCCAAGAAATGAAAGAAATATTAGCTTAGCATATGAAACTTTTAACATACTCAGCAGCCATCTCCGCACACCGTTCACCATCCACGCCAGCCGAGACGATACCCCCCGCATAGCCTGCACCCTCTCCACATGGGAAAAGACCTTGGATACGAACATGTTGCAGTCGGTCTTTGTCACGAACAATACGAACAGGAGAGGATGTTCGTGTCTCCACGGCTATCAGCACTGCCTCGTTTGTCAAGAATCCATGCGCATTCCGACCAAACACCTTAAAACCTTCTTGCAGACGGGTGGAAATCATCTTTGGCAACCAGAAGTGCAACGGACTGGATATCAATCCCGGAGCATACGACGACTTCGGCAGATCGCCACTCAGTTTTCCATTTACGAAGTCCGCCATCCTTTGAGCCGGTGCCGTCTGTCGCATATTCCCCTGTTGCCAGCACATCTTCTCCAGTTCTTCCTGGAAACGGAGGACTTTCAATTGAGAGTCGAGAGTTGAGGATTGCGAGTCCGTGCTTGGCTTGTTCGATGGTCTATGCCCCATTGATTCAACATCTTCCGGACGCACCTCTACGACCATACCAGAATTGCTCCAGCGCGTACCTCGGTTGGCCGGACTCATGCCATTAACAACGATCTGTTCCTTGTCGGTAGCGGCCGGAATGACGAAACCACCCGGACACATACAGAACGAGTAGACACCCCGTCCCGCGACCTGAGTCACAAAAGAATATTCCGCCGCCGGCAGGAACCGTCCTCTACCCTGTTTGGAATGATACTGTATCTGATCGATCAACGCAGAAGGATGTTCCAGTCTCACACCCACAGCGATACCTTTCCCTTCTATTTCAATCTTTGCTTCAGCAAGATATCTGTAAACATCTCTGGCAGAGTGACCTGTAGCAAGAATAACAGGTCCCATATATTGCTGTTGACTAGAGGTCGTCGGCTGTTGACTAACAGCCTCAACACCAACCACCCGGTTGCCCTCCAGGATTAACCGCGTCATCTTTGTCTGGAAATGCACCTCACCACCACAGTTGATGATGGTGTTACGCATGGCCTCAATCACCTGAGGGAGTCTGTCGGTACCGATATGTGGATGAGCGTCGGCGAGAATAGCTGTTGATGCGCCATGCTGACAGAACACATTCAGGATCTTATCGATATTTCCCCGTTTCTTGCTTCTGGTGTACAGTTTACCATCGGAATAGGCACCTGCCCCTCCCTCACCGAAACAGTAATTGCTCTCCGCATCCACCTGTTGAGTCCTAGAGATATCTGCCAGATCCCTCTTACGGTCATGGACATTCTTACCTCGTTCCAGGACAACAGGCCGCAGACCAAGTTCTATCAGTCGCAAGGCAGCAAAGAGACCACCAGGCCCAGCCCCCACGACAATCACCTGAGGCCGACCCTCAACATGGGGATACTCAGTCCTCACATACTCGTCATCACTGGGCTGTTCATTCACATAAACCCGGACCTTCAAGTTCACATAGATCTGACGTTGACGGGCATCGATACTGCGTTTCAAGATACGCACGCCCCAGATGGCCTTGACATCAAGTCCATGCTCGTCAGCAAGCCAGTCCTTCAGTCGGTCCTCCTGTGCAGCAACCTCAGGTATTACCCTTATCTGGTATTCGTTTACCATCTTAATCTCCTAAAACTTGAGAAGTTCGTTATAGATACGTTGCACGGGTAAGCCCATGACATTATAATAGCTACCATGAAGTCCCGTCACACCGATATATCCAATCCACTCCTGAATACCATAGGCACCAGCCTTGTCGAACGGATGATAATGAGTGATATAATAATCAATCTCTTCGTCTGTCAGACTCTTAAAAGACACGTCAGTCGTCACCGAAAAACGAGACTCCTGATCAAGAGAACACAGACAGACACCTGTCGTCACCTGATGCGTGCGTCCACTGAGTAGACGAAGCATCCGTTCCGCATCGTGCTCATCAGAAGGTTTTCCAAGAATCTCATCCCCTACAATCACAACAGTGTCTGCAGTGATAATAAGCTCATCGGAAGACATTGCGCCACGATAAGCCTCTGCTTTCTTGCCTGCGATATAAAGAGCCACCTCGTCGACAGGCAAACCTGAGGGATATGACTCATCGATGCCTTGCATAACGCGCACCTCAAAAGAGAGACCGAGACCGGCCAGGAGTTCCTTTCGGCGCGGAGAATTACTTGCCAGTACAATCCTATATTTATCAAGATTCTTCATCATGCATCAAAAGCATATATCGACTACCAGCCAAAAGCCTTGGCGTTCATCACCCATTTACCCTGGGCACGAAGTACCTGTTCTATCACATCACGACCACAGCCATAGCCTCCCTTTCTATCGCTGACATACAGGCTCACCTCCTTGATCTCCGGACATGCGTCCTTCGGACAGACCGGGCAGCCTACACAACGCATAATCTCAAGATCAGGGATATCATCGCCCATATACATCACCTCCTCGTCAGTAAGATCATATTGTTTCAGGAGTTGACGGTAGGTCTCGATCTTCACCGAGCAACCCAAATAGATATCCTCTACTCCCAGTCCCTCATATCGTACCCGGACACTAGGAGTGGTTGCACCTGTGAGGATGATGATACGAAGGCCGAGTTTCATGGCCAGTTGTATGGCGTAGCCGTCTTTGATATTCACTGTACGCAGTGGCACCCCATCTGCACTAAGTGTAATCGTCTCGGCACTGAGCACACCATCAATATCAAAGATTATTGCCCGAATCTTATTAAGATCGTATTGAATCATCTGTTGTCAGAATTTATTAAGATGTACATTCTCCCATTTCAGACGGTCCTCCGCCTGAGGCTTACGCTCATCCGTCCAATGCCCTACAGCAAGAACACACAAGCAATTGAGATTTTCCGGGATATCGAGAATTCCGCGGATCACCGTATCGGCAGTAGTACCATCAGCAAGTCCGCGTCCTCTCATCTGAATCCAACAAGTACCCAGTCCAAGATCCTCGGCTTGATACTGCATGGAAATAGCGGCTATTGATCCGTCCTCAACCCAGCAATCATTCTGCATGGGATCACCCAAGACAACGATTGCGACCGGGGCACCTTTGAGGAACTGACTACCAAGATCCTTGGCATCCGCCAGTTTCTCTATATCCAATTTATCTTCCACCACGACGAACTGCCAAGCACGCTGTCCTTTCGATGTGGGCGACATCAGAGCAGCCCTGAGAATCAGTTTCAGGTCTTCTGCGTCGATCTCCTCGTCTGTGAACTTCCGATGACTACGACGCATCTGCGCCAAATCTTTAAAATCCTTCATTGTCGATATGCGTTATTTTGCTGCAAAGTTAGTGAAATTCTGCTAAAAAAAGCACTTTTATTAAAATAATTCGTATTTTTGCGGCATGAAAGGACTGACGACAACCATCTACCGTACCAGCAGTGAACTACCTGTTCTGGAGGAAAAGAATTTCTTCCATAGTCGTCAGTTATTTGAGATTCTGGAACAGACACCGCGCCAGAAGCCTTACATGGTTGTCACCTCTGACGAAAACGGGAAAATCCTCAGTCATTTGTTGGGTATCGTACGTATCCGTCCTATATGGCTACCGCCGTTTCTGCTCATCCATTGTCGTATCATCGGCGAAGGTGTCTATGAAGAGAATGAACATCGGCGAGATGAATTGCTCGGAGAGATGTTGAAGGCCATCACCCGACTCATGAATAAGCGTGTATTCTATATCGAGATAAGTAATCTCAGTCAGAAGATGTTTGGTTACCGGCAGCTTCGCCAGTTGGGCTACTACCCCGTTCACTGGATGAGTATACACAATTCTCTACATAGTCATGCGCCGGAAGAACGCATCACGCCGAAGATGCTCAGACGTATACAACATGTCCATCAGAAAGGTGTCACAACAGTGGAGGTAGACAACGAAGAAGACTTTAGGGCATTTTCCAAACTGCTACGCAAGCACCATATTCTAAAGCCCAAGCGCTATATCCCCGACGACATGTTCTTCCACCAGCTCATGGAGGGCGATAGTGGTCGACTGTTTGTTACAAAATATAAGGGGAAAGTCGTCGGCTGTTCTGCGTGTGTGTACAGTGAAGGGAATGCCTATCTTTGGTATTCTGCTTTCAGACGAAAGACCTACCTGACCCTCCACCCTGACGACGTAACAGTATGGGATGCCATGAAGGATGCCTATGAGAGAGGTTATCAGCACATGTGCTTTATGGATGTCGGACTTCCATTTTCAAAGAATCCATTCCGCGAGTTCATCCTCCATTTTGGCGGAAAAGAAGTCAGCACCTACCGATGGTTCCGTTTTTCCATCAAGTGGGTCAATGCACTGTTATCATGGATCTACAGGGAGTGAGCACCATTCAATAGCTGAATTCCTCATCACGCTTTCCCATCATCATCTTCTTCAGTTCGTAGTCGTTGGCAGCCATGTCAACACCACGATCATCAGGGATATCGGGAATAGCGACCAGACCATCGTCATCTGCTCCCAATACCAAAGAGTCGCCATCCATTCCAGGAATATCATTAGCTGCCGCCGTGTCTACCGGTACTCGCACATACTGGATTGTCCGGTGGCGACGACATCCAGTCGTAATAAGCAGCAAAAATGTCAAAGTCAGGTATAATAGTCGTTTCATATAAGTTGGATATGTTAGGATTATATTCGCTCCACCTGTTTAACGCCTTTTACAGTGCGTAGTTTCTTGATCAGACTTTCCAGTCTGGAGGTATCCTCAAGCATCACCACGATATTCCCACTAAAGAGACCATCGTGCGAATCAATATTGATCGAGCGCAAGACCAGTCTTTCGTCCTTAGAGATAATGCTCGTCAGATTGTTTACGATACCGATATCGTCGGTTCCAACCACACGAAGCGTGATGGAATACTGCGACGAACCTTTTCCACTCCATCTCGCCTTAACGACGCGATATCCATAACGTCTGCGGAGTTCCGGAGCATTAGGACAGTCGGTACGATGAATCTTGATGCCTCCGTTAATTGTCACAAACCCGAAAATAGGATCTCCATAAATCGGGGTACAGCAACGGGCCAATTGGTAGTCGAGTCCTTTCAGATTACGGTCGATGACCAACACATCATCATTATACTGAGTGTTTAATCCGGCTATCTTCGAGTCGTCAAGTTCGAATTCGCTGGCAGAACGTGCAATATTATCGCCTGTCACCGTCTTCTCGCCCTCCTTAACCTCTATATATTTCTCGATAACAGCATTTACGTCAATCACACCATCTGCTACCTGCTTATAGAAATCACTAACCTCCTTAAATCCCATCTTCTTGATGGTGTGCATCATCAACGACTCATCCTGTTCAATCTTACGATTTTTGAACTTACGTTCCAACATCTCCTTGGCAAACAAGCCTTCCTTGACTTGCGTCTCCTTTAATGCTAATCGTATCTTCGATTTGGCACGTGAAGTCTTCACAATATTCAACCACTCCTGCCTAGGCTTCTGGTTAGCAGAGGTTAATATCTCCACCTGATCACCACTCTTCAGAAGCTGGCGGATACTGACAACACGTCCGTTGATACGTCCACCCGTGCATTGATTGCCGAGTTTGGAATGAATATGATAAGCAAAGTCAAGAACAGTGGCGCCTACGGGGAACTTATAGAGATCGCCTCTTGGGGTAAAGACGAACACCTCATCCTCATAAAGATCCATCTTGAACTGATCCATCGCCTCCATCCCTTCCGCGTTCTCCAGCATATTCCGGATTCCCGTCAGCCACTCGTCAAGACCTGTCTCACCCTTAACACCTTTATAGCGCCAATGGGCGGCAACACCCCTTTCTGCGATCTCATCCATACGTTCAGTACGGATCTGTACTTCGACCCATTTCTGTTCAGGTCCTAACACGGTGATATGAAGGCTCTCATAACCATTACTTTTCGGCACACTGAGCCAGTCGCGCAGGCGCTTAGGGTTAGGCTGATACATATCGGTCACGATCGAATAGGCCTGCCAGCACTGCATCACCTCACGGGTATGAGTCTGGCGTTCAGTGCCTTCGTCTTCACATTCGATGATGATGCGGATGGCAAACAGGTCGTAGATGCCCTCGAACCCACACTTCTGTTTCTTCATCTTCTCCCAGATAGAATGGATAGACTTCGTACGGCCTTTCATGTGGAACTTCAAGCCTGCCGCCTTCAGTTTCTCCTCAATAGGTCCTATAAAAGCCTGGATATACGCATCACGAGCAGCCTTCGTTGCATTGAGTTTCTCACGAATCATATAATATGCATCGTGCTCCATGTACTTCAGCGACAGATCCTCCAGTTCGCTTTTCAGTTTATAGAGTCCCAATTTATGAGCCAACGGCGCATAGAGGTAGGCAGCTTCCTGACTAACTGCCATCTTTGCCTCGGTATTGTCCGTATCACGGATCTGACGCATGAGATTCACACGATCGGCAATCATAATCAGGATCACCCTCATGTCCTCTGCAAAAGAAAGCAGCAGATTGCGGAAGTTTTCACTCTCGACAACAGGGTTTTTCTGATAGAGTTGCTGTATACGGTTCAAACCGTGCAAGATACGAGCCACCTGATCTCCATATTGCTCCTTGACTTGTTCAACGGACAGATGTCCCTCCTCTATCTCAGGTATCAAGTGTACAGCCTGGATAGCATCGCCCTTTAATCCGGTTTCCTTTTCAAGGATCTCTGCCGTCTGGGCAGCCATCCGCTTTTTTTCTTCGTATGTGAATGTAAACAGATCAGCCATAATACGTCGTGTTGATGGGACAAAGATACGATTTTCCGCTGACAAAAACATCTTTTTAAATAAAAGATATCTTTAAAAAAACAAAAACCTTGATAATTTAAAAGAAGAGTCAACATACAGCTAATAATCAGAAACCTTTTTTAGGGTTATTTCCTTGTATCTCGTTTTTTTGTTGTAACTTTGCATGCAGAAAAGACAAATACACCTTATATAATATGTTATCACAGCAAGATCTGCAGCAAATCGCTCAAAAGGGTATCACCCAAGAGCAAATAGAAAACCAACTCAACGAGTTTATAACCGGATTCCCTTTCCTGAAACTGGAGACAGCCGCCGGCATTGGTCACGGCATCATCGCCCCTAATGCCGAAAAGCGCAAGCAGTATGAAGCCATATGGAAGGCCTACAAGGCAGAAGGAAAGAAGATCGTGAAGTTCGTACCTGCCTCCGGTGCAGCCAGTCGCATGTTCAAGAACATGTTTGCCTTTGTAGATGCAGACTATACCATACCGACAACGGATTTCGAGAAGGACTACTTCGCCTCCATCGAGAAGTTTGCCTTTTACGAAGCGCTCGATGCCGTCTGTCAGAAAAACGAGGGAAAAGACATCAAGAGTTTAATCGCCGATGGCAATTATAAGGCCGTAGCCGCCAACATGTTAAGGACTGAGGGACTCAATTACGGTCAGCTCCCTAAAGGCCTCCTACTCTTCCACAAATACGCTGATGGTGCCAGAACGCCGATGGAGGAGCATCTGGTAGAAGGCGCGCTCTATGCCGCCTCAAACGGTGAGGCTCATGTTCATTTCACTGTCTCCCATGAGCATATGGCCCTTTTCAAGTCAAAGGTTACTGAGAAAGCCGACTCCTATGCAAAGAAATATGGCATCCAATATGATATTACTTTCTCTGAACAGAAACCATCTACCGATACGATTGCTGCCAACCCCGACAACACACCTTTCCGTAATGACGACGGTTCGTTACTCTTCCGTCCGGGAGGACATGGTGCGCTCATCGAGAACCTTAATGAAATAGATGGCGACATCATCTTCATCAAGAATATCGACAACGTGGTGCCTGATCGTCTGAAACCGGAGATCGTCGAGTGGAAACAGGTTATTGCCGGTATACTTGTCTCTTTGCAGAAGCAAGCTTTTGAGTATCTCCGCATCCTTGACGGCAATCCCACGGATGAACAAGTCGGACAGATTGCCAAGTTCGTTGAGGAAGAACTCTGTATCGACGCTAAAGGCAACAAAGTGGATGTCGATTATCTCAGAAAGAAACTGAACCGTCCGATGCGTGTCTGTGGTGTTGTAAAGAATGTCGGTGAGCCTGGCGGCGGTCCGTTCCTGACCTACAACCAAGATGGCACTGTCTCACCTCAGATTCTCGAAAGTAGTCAGATCGACACAAAGAACAAGGAATACATGAAGATGTTCTCGAATGGTACACACTTCAACCCTGTGGATCTTGTCTGTGCTGTTAAGGACTACCAAGGTAAGCCATTCAACCTACCAGATTTCGTTGATAAGACAACAGGCTTTATCTCCTCCAAGTCAAAAGCGGGAAAAGAGCTGAAAGCATTAGAGTTGCCAGGTCTGTGGAATGGAGCCATGAGCGACTGGTCCACCATCTTTGTTGAGGTGCCACTTGGCACATTCAACCCCGTCAAGACTGTTAATGACCTGTTGCGCGAACAGCATCAATAAAAACTAAAGAATCCCTGCCAAATACGACAGGGATTCTTTTTATCCTAACCGATGATACGATCCAGTGCAACCACACCTTTCTCGGTACAGATACCACGTAAAGACACAAAGATAATATTCTTAAAGATATCCTCGATGGTGTATCGCCGATAGAGTTGATTCATCATCACATATTCGCCCAAAGCGTCGAAAAGGTGCATTGTCAATGCTTCATCCACATCTTCTCTAAAAAAACCTTCACTGACACCCCTCTGAATAAACTTCTGCATTTCTGTATGAATATACTGATTCTGCTGGTGAAGGAAGCGGGCAACCTTTGGATATTTAACCAGATCGGCATAGAACAGAGGATTCGTCTGACGGAATTCTTCCACCTTTATCCGATAGACAGTCAGTAGGATTTCCATCACGTTCCCGCAGTTCTTGGTTTTTTCTTTGATCAGTATCTGTCGTTGCTCATTGTACACTTTCACGCCCTCAAAAAGCAACTGTTCCTTATTATCATAGAGCTCATAGAGCGTCCTTTTGGATATGCCAAGATCCACTGCGACATCATCCATTTTCACAGCACGGATGCCTTTCTCACCAAAAGCATTCATTGCCGTTTCGAGAATCTTTCCTCTTAATCCTTGCTTATACGCTGAAATCTCTTTGGTTTCTTGCATATTCATACATTTTCGACTGCAAAGATACAAAAAAACAAAAAAAACGAAATGATTTTCGATGGTTTTTTGTAATTTTGCGAGCGAATTTTCAAAAAGACATCTAAACAAATAATACACTATGGTCAAAATCACGAAAGAAGCCGCCTTAGAATATCATGAGAGCGGACGCCCTGGCAAAATCGAAGTTAAGCCAACCAAGGCATATCGAACGCAAACCGATCTGAGTCTTGCCTACTCCCCTGGTGTTGCCTATCCCTGTCTTGAGATTCAGGAGAATCCCGATGCAGCCTATAAGTATACCGACAAAGGCAACCTCGTAGCAGTCATCTCTAATGGTACAGCCGTACTCGGTCTGGGTGACATCGGTGCAATGAGCGGTAAGCCTGTTATGGAAGGAAAGGGTCTTCTTTTTAAGATTTATGGTGGTATCGATGTCTTTGATATTGAAGTTGCCGAAAAAGACCCCGAGAAATTCTGTGAAGCAGTTGAGAGGATTGCACCCACATTCGGAGGTATCAACCTTGAAGACATCAAGGCTCCTGAATGTTTCTATATTGAAGAGCGCTTAAAGAAAACGCTTGACATCCCTGTTATGCATGATGACCAACACGGTACTGCCATCATCTCTGCTGCCGGTCTGAAGAATGCCATGGAAGTAATCGGGAAGGATATCCGTCAGGTTAAGATCGTCGTCAACGGTGCTGGTGCTGCCGCCATCTCCTGTACCAAACTTTATATGGCCATCGGTGCACAGAAAGAGAATATCGTTATGCTTGACTCAAAGGGAGTGATCAGCACGACCCGCCAGGATCTGAACGAGCAGAAGAAATTCTTTGCAACCAGTCGTACGGACATTCATACATTGGAAGAAGCCATCAAGGGAGCCGACGTTTTTGTCGGTCTGTCTAAGGGTAACGTACTCTCAAAGGATATGGTCAAGAGCATGGCTAAGAACCCCGTGATCTTTGCGCTCGCCAACCCTGTACCGGAAATCTCTTACGAGGACGCCATGGAAGCCCGTCCAGACGTACTGATGTCAACAGGTCGAACCGACTATCCTAACCAGATTAATAATGTGATTGGTTTCCCTTACATCTTCCGCGGAGCACTCGACGTACACGCCACTGCCATCAACGAGGAGATGAAGTTGGCCGCCGTACACGCCATCGCTGATCTGGCTAAACAACCGGTCCCCGATGTCGTAAACGATGTATACAAGGTGAACAACCTGACTTTCGGACGTGAGTATTTCATACCAAAGCCCGTTGACCCACGACTTATCACGGAGGTGTCGGCAGCTGTCGCAAAAGCAGCCATCGAGAGTGGTGTAGCCCGCAAGAATATTGAAGACTGGGATGAATATAAAGACTCATTGTCTGTGCTTCTCGGTCAGGAGACCAAACTCACACAAAAGCTTTATGCTACCGCAGCCGCTCATCCACAACGTGTGGTATTCGCCGAGGCGGTTCACCCCACCATGCTGAAGGCTGCCGTCCAGGCTAAGGCTGAGGGCATCTGTCAACCCATCCTGCTCGGTAACGACGAGGTAATTATGAAACTCGCTAAGAGCCTTGACCTATCACTGGAAGGTATCGAGATCGTCAACCTGCGTCACCCCAACGAGCAGGAGCGCCGCGAACGCTATGCTCGTATCCTGACGGAAAAGCGTCAACGTGACGGTTACACCTTCCAAGAGGCCAATGATAAGATGTTCGAGCGCAACTACTTTGGAATGATGATGGTTGAGACTGGTGAGGCAGATGCCTTCATTACCGGTCTTTACACCAAGTACTCGAACACCATCAAAGTGGCTAAAGAAGTTATCGGAATCCGTCCGGAATACAATCATTTCGGAACAATGCATATCGTCAACTCACCCAAAGGAACTTATTACCTCGCCGATACGCTGGTCAATGAGAATCCCGACAAAGATACGCTTAAGGATATCGCCAAACTGGCTGCGACTGCAGTACGCTTCTTTAACGAGAAGCCCGTCATTGCACTGGTAAGTCATTCCAATTTCGGAAGTAATCGGAGCGAAGGCGCACAAAAGGTCAGATATGCCGTTGAGGAGATGCAAAACGAGTATCCGGAACTCCCCATCGACGGTGAGATGCAGCTTGACTGTGCTCTTGACAATGAATTGCGCGACGAGCAGTATCCCTTTACACGCGTAAAGGGTAAGAAAGTGAATACGCTTGTATTCCCCAACCTGACTTCTGCTCGTTCCTCATATAAGATGCTCCAGATGCTTGGCTCTGATGCTGAGGTCATCGGCCCGATCCAAATGGGTCTGAACAAGCCTATCCACTTCATTGACTTTGGTGCATCTGTTCGAGACGTCGTAAACATCACTGCGATTGCGACTATTGATGCATACGTAGGTCAGATTAAGGATCGCCTCTCTGCCATCGGTAAGTAACAATAGGCTGAAGCTTTATAATCCCCAGCCTAAAAAGGCTGGGGATTTTTTTATTTTCATCACCAACTAGACACTATTACAACACAATGAAAGCTTTTATCGTATATTGCCATCCATCAGAAGACTCATTCACCAGTCATGTGCGTGACGCCTTCATCAAAGGCATCGAAGACTCAGGGAACGAATACATTCTTTCCGATCTCTACCAGATGGATTTCAAGACTGACATGTCGGAGAAAGAATACCTCAGAGACGCTCATTATTCGACCAAGCCCTGTTTAGAGGCCGACGTGCTTGCTGAACAAGCGAAGATCAATGCTGCCGATGCCATTATATTCATTTACCCCGTATTCTGGACTGAAGCACCAGCCAAACTTATAGGTTGGTTCGACAGGGTACTTACCTACGGTTTTGCTTATGGTCCAAAAACCATGAAAGTGCTCGAGAAAGGTCTCATCCTTTGCACGGCAGGCAACACGACAGATAAACTTGAGCAGTTCGGCCTACTGCCCAGCATGAAAAAAATCATGTTTGGCGATCGTCTGTTCAATCGTGTCAAGTACACTGATTTTGTGGTCTTCGGTGGCATGACCAGAGCCTGTCCATTAAGATGCACCGACTGGGACAAGAATCTTACTACCGCCTACAACCGAGGACTGACTCTGTTCAGTCCTACAGAAACTGTATTCTCTCTTGATGGGCGGCATTTTGTGGCTATAGACAATTCTGATACTGGCGAAGTTTCTATCCAGACCGTGTTCTGCTATCATCAGAAGGACAATATCATTTGGGCCGAATATTCGGGTGGGAACATTATTAAAGGGTTCCTCGTTGGTACGATTGATACGGATAACGAACTACAATTCACTTACCAACACATCAACACCTGTGGCGAATTGAAGACAGGCTCATGTCACTCTGTACCTAGAACCGAAAACGGCAAACTAAGGTTTTATGAATCATGGCAATGGACATCCGGCCCATCAGGTACCTCTATTATAGAGGAAATCTGATACGGCTGCATGGAGCAGACAATTCACCTATATTAATATATAAGCATAAAACGGGAAGCATACGGATAATGGGCAACAAGGAGCAAACAGCAACTTGTTATCGAACACATAATAAATGTATATAAATAACTATTTGGCTTGACGTATATCAATTATGTGACAAAAAGAAAGATTTTCAATAAAATAATTGATAAAATGTTTGGTATTTCAGATTTTTGATGTAATTTTGCAAGCGTAATCAACGAAATCATTAATTTTAATCATTATAACAACCAAAAAAAGTAAGAAGATTATGAATGCAGCACAAGTTGTTGAGAATCTGAAGCAGAGATTCCCCAATGAGCCGGAGTACATCCAGGCAGTATCTCAGGTACTTCCCACCATCGAAGAGGAGTACAACAAACACCCCGAGTTTGAGAAGGCCAACCTTATCGAGCGCCTCTGCATCCCCGATCGTGTTTGTGAGTTCCGCATCACTTGGGTAGACGACAAGGGTAACGTACAGACGAACATGGGTTACCGTATCCAGCACAACAACGCTATTGGCCCGTACAAAGGTGGTCTCCGTTATCACAAGAGTGTGAACCTGGGTATCCTGAAGTTCCTCGCTTTCGAGCAGACATTCAAGAACTCTCTGACCACACTGCCGATGGGTGGTGCCAAGGGTGGTTCAGACTTCTCTCCCCGCGGCAAGAGCGACGCTGAGGTGATGCGTTTCTGCCAGGCATTCATGAACGAGCTTTATCGTGTTATTGGTCCCGATGAGGATGTACCCGCTGGTGATATCGGCGTAGGTGGCCGTGAGGTTGGTTATCTCTTCGGACAGTACAAGAAGCTCACCCACCAGTTCCAGGGCGTGCTCACAGGTAAGGGTCTTTCCTTCGGTGGTTCACTGATTCGTCCTGAGGCTACTGGTTATGGTTGTGTATACTTCCTGACTTCTATGCTCGCAACACGCGGTATCGAACTGAAGGGTAAGAAGGTGCTGATTTCTGGTTCTGGTAACGTGGCTCAGTACGCTACTGAGAAGTGCCTCCAGTTGGGTGCTATCCCCTTGACTCTCTCAGACTCTGATGGTTACATCTACGATCCGGATGGTATCGACTTCGAGAAGTTGGCTTATGTGAAGGAGCTGAAGAACGTTGAGCGTGGACGTATCAAGGAATATGCTGAGGAGTATCCTAACGCTGTTTACCACGCAGGTGAGCGTCCTTGGCACGAAAAAGCCGATATCGCTCTGCCTTGCGCTACACAGAACGAGATCAACGGTGAGCAAGCTCAGGCTCTGATTGACAATGGTGTAATCGCCGTTGCTGAGGGTGCCAACATGCCTTCACTGCCTGAGGCTATCAAGATCTTCCAGGATGCCAAGATCCTCTACGCTCCTGGTAAGGCTTCTAACGCTGGTGGTGTATCTGTATCTGGTCTTGAGATGTCGCAGAACTCTGAGCGTCTGTCTTGGACAGCCAAAGAGGTTGACGACTACCTGAAGCGTATCATGAACGATATCCACGAGAACTGTGTGAAGTATGGTACACAGGCTGATGGTTACATCAACTACGTGAAGGGTGCAAACGTTGCAGGCTTCATGAAGGTTGCAAATGCTATGATGGCTCAGGGTATCGTATAAGACTTGACCATCGGTTATTAATAATGGATAATCAAGGAGGCGGACTTAAGAGGTTCGCCTCCTTCTTTTTGTTAATAATCCTTAAAACAGAAAGACCAGATCTACCGTTATACATTAATTATCAATTAATTGTTGTAACTTTGCACCCGCTTTGCGTGTACGTACGCGAGCATACAGTTCACATAAAGTCCAACTTTATTAATTACAAACAAACATTTATTAATTTATTATGTCAGAATTAACAAAGAACGTAAAGCCGCTCGACGACTTCAATTGGGACGAGTTCGAGAATGGCACGACCGCCGGTGTCAGCAAGGAAGAGCTTGACAAGGCGTACGACGAAACCCTGAACAAGGTGGCCGACCATCAGGTTGTTGAAGGTACGGTTATCTCTGTTGACAAGAAAGAAGTGGTTGTCAACATCGGCTACAAGAGCGATGGTATCATCCCCGCTTCAGAATTCCGCTACAATCCCGACCTGAAGATCGGTGACAAGGTAGAGGTTTACGTTGAGAGCGCAGAAGACAAGAAGGGTCAGCTGCTGCTGTCTCACAAGAAGGCCCGTCTCAGCAAGTCTTGGGATAAGGTTAACGAGGCTCTCGAGCAGGATGCTATCATCCAGGGTTACATCAAGTGCCGCACAAAGGGCGGTATGATTGTCGACGTATTTGGTATCGAGGCTTTCCTCCCCGGTTCGCAGATCGACGTTCACCCCATACGCGACTACGATCAGTTCGTAGGCAAGACCATGGAGTTCAAGGTTGTCAAGATCAACCAGGAGTTCCGCAATGTTGTTGTCTCTCACAAGGCTCTCATTGAGGCTGAGCTGGAGGCACAGAAGAAGGAGATTATCGGTAAGCTCGAGAAGGGTCAGATCCTCGAGGGTACTGTTAAGAATATCACCAGCTACGGCGTATTCGTAGACCTGGGTGGTGTTGACGGACTCATCCACATCACAGACCTCTCTTGGGGCCGCGTAGATGATCCGCACAAGGTAGTAGAGCTCGACCAGAAGATCAACGTGGTTATCCTCGACTTCGACGACGAGAAGCGCCGCATTGCTCTTGGTCTGAAGCAGCTCACACCGCATCCTTGGGATGCTCTGGATGCCGACCTGAAGGTGGGCGACCACGTGAAGGGTAAGGTAGTTGTGATTGCCGACTACGGCGCATTCGTTGAGATCCAGCCCGGTGTTGAGGGCCTGATCCACGTTTCAGAGATGTCATGGAGCCAGCACCTCCGTTCAGCTCAGGAGTTCCTGAAGGTTGGCGAAGAGGTTGAGGCTGTCATCCTGACTCTCGACCGCGACGAGCGCAAGATGTCTCTCGGCATCAAGCAGCTCCGCGAGGATCCTTGGGAGGCTATCGAGACCAAATATCCTGTTGGTTCTAAGCACACCGCTAAGGTTCGCAACTTCACCAACTTCGGTGTATTCGTTGAGCTCGAGGAAGGTGTTGACGGCCTGATCCACATCAGCGACCTCTCTTGGACCAAGAAGGTTAAGCATCCTTCTGAGTTCACACAGGTTGGTGCTCAGATCGACGTGATCGTACTTGACATCGACAAGGAGAACCGTCGTCTCTCTCTCGGTCACAAGCAGCTCGAGGACAATCCTTGGGACGTATTTGAGGCTAAGTACACCGTTGGTTCAATCCACGAGGGTAAGATCAGCGAGATGCTCGAGAAGGGCGCCGTTGTTGCACTCGAGGAGAATGTTGAGGGCTTCGCTACTCCTAAGCACCTCGTCAAGGAGGATGGCTCACAGGCTACTCTCGGTGAGACTCTGCCATTCAAGGTGATTGAGTTCAACAAGGACAGCAAGCGCATCATCCTGTCTCACAGCCGCACCTTCGAGGATCCCGCTCGCGAGGAGAAGAAGGCTGCCGCTAAGAAGACCGCCCGCGCTAAGAAGGACGATGCTCCGAAGATCGAGAATGTTGCAGCAAGCACCACACTCGGTGACATCGACGCACTGGCTGAGCTGAAGGCTAAGATGGAGAAGGGCGAATAATATCCCCTACTCCTCTCTATAATAGACTCCCGGCATTTGTCGGGAGTCTTTTTTTGGCACACTATTTGCATAAGGATAGCCAACAGCAAATTGCTAATAGTAAAAACAGATAAAACTTATGCAAAAAGGTAACATCGGGGTTACAACCGAGAACATATTCCCCGTCATCAAAAAGTTTCTCTATTCCGATCATGAGATCTTCCTCCGTGAGATGGTCAGCAACGCTGTCGATGCGACGCAGAAGTTGAAGACGCTCGCCGCACAAGGTGACTATAAGGAAGAGTTGGGCGATCTGACTGTCCGTGTGAACTTCGATGCCGACAAGGGCACTATCACCATCAGCGACCATGGTATCGGCATGACAGAAGAGGAGATCGAGAAATATATCAACCAGATTGCTTTTTCAGGTGTAAGCGACTTCCTTGAGAAATACAAGGATAACGCCAACAATATTATCGGTCACTTCGGACTCGGTTTCTACTCCTCTTTCATGGTATCAAAGAAGGTGGAGATTATCACTAAGTCGTACAAGGAAGGTTCAAAGGCTGTAAAATGGAGTTGCGACGGTAGTCCTGCCTACGAGATCGACGATGCAGAGCGTGCCGACCATGGCTCAGATATCATCCTGTATATTGACGACGACTGCAAGGAGTTCCTCGACAAGTACAAGTTGGAAGGCCTACTGAACAAGTATTGTAAGTTCATGGCCGTACCCATCGCCTTTGGCAAGAAGACGGAGTGGAAAGACGGCAAACAGGTCGACACCGACGAAGATAATATCATCAACAGCGTTGAGCCTTTGTGGACGAAGACACCTTCTACCCTGAAGGACGAGGACTACAAGCAGTTCTATCGTACACTCTACCCCATGAGCGACGAACCGATGTTCTGGATTCACCTGAATGTCGACTATCCCTTCAACCTCACGGGTATCCTTTACTTCCCCCGCATCAAGTCTAACATCGATCTGCAGCGCAACAAGATCCAGCTTTACTGCAATCAGGTATTCGTCACCGATCAGGTGGAAGGTATCGTACCCGAGTTCCTGACACTGCTCCATGGTGTCATCGACTCACCGGATATCCCCTTGAACGTCAGTCGCAGCTATCTGCAGAGCGACCGTGAGGTGAAGAAGATCTCCACCTATATCACCAAGAAGGTGGCCGACCGTCTGCAGAGCATCTTCAAGGAAGACCGTAAGCAATATGAGGAGAAATGGGATGACTTGAAACTCTTCATCAACTACGGTATTCTCTCTGAGGATGGCTTCTACGACCGTGCCAAGGACTTCGCCCTGATGAAAGATACAGAGGGTAAGTATTTCACCTTCGAGGAATACAAGAAGCTCATTGAGGCCAACCAGAAAGACAAGGACGACCAGCTCGTCTACCTCTATGCCACCGACAAAGAGGAACAGTACTCATATATTAAGGCTGCTCAAGACAAGGGCTATTCTGTATTGCTGCTCGACGGTCAGCTCGACGTTCCCACCATCCAAACCCTGGAACAGAAGTTCGAGAAAAGCCGCTTCACACGTGTCGACTCAGATATCATCGATCGTCTGATCGTTAAGGCCGATGCACCGAAGTCTGATCTCACAGAAGAGCAGAGTGACAATTTGTCAGCCGTTTTCCGCTCACAGTTGCCGAAGATCGAGAAGGCAGAGTTCATGGTACAGGTTGACGCCCTCGGCACAGAGGCTCGTCCGGTAATCATCACGCAAAACGAGTATATGCGCCGTATGAAGGAGATGAGTCGCTTCCAGTCAGGCATGAACTTCTACGGTCAGATGCCTGATGCCTTTAATATCGTACTTAATAGCGACCATCCGCTGGTCAAGAAGGTGCTCAGCGATAGTGAGAGTGCCACAGCAGAGGCCTTGAAGCCTATCATCAGTGAACTGAAGGGGCAAGAGGCTCGCCTGGCCGCCATCCGACAGTCACAGGATAAGAAAAAGTACGACGAGCTGACTCAGGAGGATAAAGATCAGAAGGCAGAAGCAGAGAAGGCTGTACAAGAGCAGAAAGACAAGAAACAGCAGGTGATAGCCGATTATGCCAAAGACAACGATATCGTTCACCAGCTTATCGACCTGGCTCTGTTACAGAACGGCATGCTGAAGGGCGAAGCCCTCGACCGTTTCCTTAAACGAAGTGTCGATCTGATCAAATAAGCTCTACGTTTCATATAGGTAGTAACTATGTATGATGGAGATATCTTCCTTGTCCAATAAGGAAATATCTCCATCACTCATTTCCGAAGGAAATATAGCCATGTTCATCTAATGGCAATGGTAACAGATGATTAAATAGAGCACATTTTCACAATGCCAGGAGGTAATATCAGTTTTTTTCCGTAATTTTGCAGATAATATCAAATCATAAATGATAATGAAAAAAAACAAAACAATTGCACTACTAATGGTAACCGCATTCACCATGAGTGCGGCAGCAAAGGATTTCACCGTTACATCACCAAACGGTAAATTATTTATCAAGATCCATGCCAACCAACAAAAACTGACATGGGAAGTTAATCATGGCACGACACAGGTACTAGCACCTTCGGAAATCGGTCTGAACGGTACGCTCCAGAAAATGGATGGTAAGGTTACGAAGAACACCGCCATGATAAGCAACAGGCAATATCGCGTGGAGTTCCGTGCCGACAACGATGCTGCGGCATACCGCATCCACATTATTGGAAAACGCCCCATCACGATCGACAGCGAGACTGCAGAGTTCAATTTCTTGGCCGACTATCCGGCTTTCATTCCTTACATCAACGACAATAGAAGCGGAGAACGCTATAGTTTCAGTTTTGAATCCTATTACAATGAGCAGCCGTTATCAGCCATGTTCAAAGACTCTTTGGCCATCAACCCCTTAGCTGTCAGACTGCCGCAAAACAAGTTAGCTGTCATCGCTGATATGGGAGCTGTTGACTATCCGGGCATGTTCCTGCTTAGAAATGGAGAACACGGACTGAAAGCCTGTTTCGCCCCTGTTCCAACTCGCGAAGAGATAAGCGGCTATGCCTGTCTAAACCTGGTGCCGACAGCGCGAGCCAGTTATATTGCCAAGGATGTGAAAGGCTCACTACCCTGGCGTATCGTTATGGTCACAGAACAGGACAAGGACTTGCTCAATGCCCGTCTTCCACAGCGGTTTGGTCCTTCTTGTCAACTTAAAGACACCTCATGGATCCGTCCAGGTAAGGTAGCATGGGACTGGTGGAATGCCACCATGCTGACAGGTGTTCCCTTCCGTGCTGGCATGAACACTGACACCTACCGTTATTATATCGACTTTGCTGCCCGCAACCATCTTGAGTACATTATTATCGACGAAGGATGGAGCACCGACGAGAGCCTGCGCTCAGAATTGAATCCAGACATCGACCTACTCAGTCTTCTGCCCTACGCAGAAAAGAAAGGCGTTGGAATTATACTCTGGACTTCTTGGCGCAACTGCATCAATCATACTGAAGACGATTTCAAATACTATGCTTCATTGGGCGTAAAAGGCTTTAAGGTGGATTTCTTCGACCGTGATGACCAGACGGTCATGCGCTCTGCATGGAAAATTGCCGAATGTGCTGCAAAAAACCACTTGTTGCTTGACTTCCATGGCTACCGTCCTACGGGCATACAAACGGCATTCCCGAATATTGTCAACTTTGAAGGGGTAAAAGGATTGGAAAATTCAAAGTGGGAACCGAGAGTCGGTGACGGTCCACTGCACGACCAACCACGCTATGATGTATCGATTCCATATCTACGTCAGTTGATTGGACCGTTGGACTATACCCCTGGCGCGATGACCAACGCAACACGCGCAGAGTTCTTTGGTAACAACGACCATCCTATGAGTCAGGGCACTCGTGCCCATCAAGTGGCAATGTACACCATCTTCGACGCACCTCTTCAAATGCTTGCTGATGCACCGACGAAGTATGAACGCGAACAGTCGACCACTGATTTTATCAGTCAGATCCCAACAATCTTCGATGAGGTTGTGGCACTCGATGGAGTGTTAGGCGAATACGCTGTTATAGCTAAGCGCAAGGGTTCGACATGGTATATTGCAGCTATGACCAACTGGACACCGCGTGAACTCACCATCCCACTGTCTATGCTCAGCGAGGGTACCCACCAGGCAGAAATCTTTGCCGACGGAGTGAATGCCGACCGTGATGCCACAGATTACGTGAAGACACAGATAGAAGTGATGAAAGACAAACAAATAAACGTTCGTCTGGCTCCTGGCGGTGGCTGGAGTGCTATTATCAAATAACAATATAAAGAGGTTTGCTATTTCAGTTCACGCAAGCGGTCCTTATAGGCTTTACGGAGCTTACGTATGGCTTTGTCACGGATCTGACGGACACGTTCACGCTTTATGTTCAGGTCTTCAGCAATCTCAGCCATTGTCTCATGCTCTTGTCCGATGCCAAAGAAAGCGTTAACCACACTCCTATCCCTTGCATCCAAAGTCCCCAAGGCATACTCCACAGCAGCCTCAACGGTCTCTGAATGTACCCGCTCATCGGCCAACGGCGCATCCTGATTCACCAAAACAGACAGGAGGCTCATGTTGGCACGATGACCGAGCGGTGCATCTACAGAGAGTGGCACACTCTGCTGACGGGCCTGTACCTCGTCTTTCACATCTTTCGGCACCTGGTAGAGACCAGCCTGCTGATCAATGGCTCTCTCCATCTGCTGACGGATATAAGCCACGGCGTAGTTCACGAACCGCACACCTTTCGATGCGTCAAATCTCGAAGCCGCCTTCATCAGTCCGATGTTTCCCTCACTGACAAGATCTTCCATCGCCACACCTTTGCCTTTATACTGACGAGCGACAGAGACGACAAACCGCAGGTTTGCCTCCACGAGCTTAGAGAGTGCCCGTTGGTCGCCATTTTGGATTCGTTCGGAGAGCTTACGCTCCTCCTCATCGGAAAGCAGCGACTCCTTACCAATTTCGTCCAAATATCTGTTTAATGCTGAATCTTCCATTGTTTCCGTATCTATTGCTGCAAAGTTACAAAGAATAATCGGATATACAAAAAAAAGAGAGGTAAAAACCTCTCTTTGTGATTCCGGCGGGATTCAAACCCACAACCTTCTGATCCGTAGTCAGATGCTCTATTCAGTTGAGCTACGGAACCAAATTCCGTTTTGTTGTCGCAATCATTTCTGATTTGCGGATGCAAAGGTACACACTTTTTCTGAACTGGCCAAATCTTTTCTGAACTTTTTTCAAAAAAAATTGATATTCGCCCGAAAAGCTATACGATAATCCTTGTTTTATGGTAGTTTTCGCGGAATTCAGAGGGACTACACCCTTTTCGTTTCTTGAAAATACGGTTAAAATTACTCAGATTATTGAAGCCACAACTGAAACCGATCTCCGCTATTGAGTGGGTACTGTCGACCAACATACGACTGGCATATCCAAGACGCTGGTCGATGATATACTCACTAAGGTTCCTACCCGTATGGAGTTTGAAGAAACGACTGAAAGCAGACGGACTCATGCCGGCAATGTCGGCAACCTGTGACAGGCGTATCTCGTCTTTATAGTTCTGATCGATGAAGTTCTTCACCTTCTGCACCCGACGACTGTCGCTTGACACTTCGACCTTGGCAAAACTGCTAGACGAGAGCGTACGTGCGCCGTCGCACTTAGATAGTTCATACAGAATCGTCAGGAACTGCGTGAAAGCATAAAAACCGTCCTTGATGCTACTCAGGGAATCGATCTGCTGATAGACACGCATGATAGCTGTCATCGGGAAGCAGAGACCTTTCCGAGCCTCAAGCATCATCTTCTTCATGGAGTTGAAGGGATTGCGTGCGAAGATACCACTATCACTGAAATCGATATCGAACTGTACCGTCACCTCACGGATATCCTCACTTGTGCAGTTGTTCTGTTCCCACACATGCTCAAGATCAGGACTGGTAATAAGCACCAGATCATACTCTCCAATCACTTCATTGGAGTCGCCCACGATACGACGCACACCAGCAGCATGCTCCACGAAGTTCAACTCATAGACCTCATGATTATGGATGGGATAAGTAAACTCTTTTTTGCGGCGGTCAGCAATGTAGAGCACATCTTTACCCATCAAGGGCGTGATCTCATGAATGACCTTGTTCTCCATCGTTATTATATTTTCAGTTCTCTGAGAATCTCAACCATACGCTGCATATTGCTGATACGCATCGGTACCAACGGCAGACGCAGCACATTCTGTATAAAGCCCATCTCACTCAGCATCGCTTTAACGCCCGCAGGGTTTCCGTCGACGAAGAGCAGAGAGAAGAGATCGGTAAAACGATGATGGATTTTACGGGCAGGATCATACTCGCCACGCATCTGCAGACGAATCATCTTAGAGAACTCCTTAGGCAGTGCGTTGCCGATGACGCTAATCACACCGACAGCACCACACGATATCATCGGGAACGTCAGGGAGTCATCACCAGAGATCACATCAAAGTCGTTCGGTTTGTTCTTGATGATCTCGTCGACCTGTTCCAGGTTACCGCTGGCTTCCTTGATAGCCACGATATTCTGACAGTCGCGAGCCAGGCGCACCGTAGTCTCAGCCTTCAGGTTTACACCCGTACGACCAGGTACATTATAGAGCACGACAGGCAGTTTCGTTGCGGCAGCAATGGCCTTAAAGTGCTGATAGAGTCCTTCCTGAGACGGTTTGTTGTAATATGGACAGACACTGAGAACACCATCCACACCACGGAAATCGCCCGTCTTCAGCTCTTCTACCACAGCGGCTGTATTATAGCCTCCACATCCCATGAGGATAGGCACGCGTCCCTGTACCTTTTCAACAACCAGATCCTTGATCTTCTGCTTTTCCTCAGCATTCAATGTTGGGGTTTCACCGGTTGTAGCTAGAATACAAAGAAAGTCGGCACCGTTGTTCAACTGATAGTCGAGAAGTCTCAAGAGAGCCTCATAGTCAACGGAGCCGTCTTCCTTGAACGGGGTAATAAGAGCAATGCCCAATCCCTTAAAGATATTATGTACCATACAGTCTAAATCTAATTGGGCGCAAAGATACAAAAATAACCGCAGATTCCGCAGGCTTCACAGAATAATTTTTCTTTTTTTCTGTATAATCCGCGGAATCTGCGATTTTATGCAAAAACTATTCTGCTTTGAACAAGTCCTTGATGCCACCGATCGAACCGAGCAAGTTCGTGGCCTCATATGGCAGGTACACCGTCTTGGTCTTGTCGCCCTCAGCCAGTTCCTGCATCATCTGGATATATTTCTGAGCCAGCAGGTAGTTAGCGGGGTTCGTCGACTTGCCCACAGCCTCCGTGATCAGTTCGATGGCCTTGGCCTCTGCCTCTGCCTTACGGATACGAGCCTGGGCCTCACCCTCAGCCTCGAGGATAGCCTGGTCTCTGGCGGCCTGAGCCTTGTTGATGATGGCGGTCTTCTCACCCTCAGAAGCCAGGATCTCTGCTGCCTTCTGTCCTTCAGAAGTCAGAATCTGCGCACGCTTGTTACGCTCGGCCTGCATCTGTTTCTCCATGGCCGTGAGCACAGAGTCGGGAGGAGTGATATCCTGCAGCTCTACGCGGTTCACCTTCACACCCCACTTGTCTGTGGCATCGTCAAGCACAGCACTCAGTTTCTTGTTGATGGTGTCGCGCGACGTCAGCGTCTCGTCGAGCTCCAGTTCACCGATAATGTTACGCAGTGTTGTCTGCGTCAGTTTCTCGATGGCGTTAGGCAGGTTGTTGATCTCGTAGGTAGCCTTGAAGGGATCCACAATCTGGAAGTAGAGCAGCGCATTGATCTCGGTCTGCACGTTGTCCTTCGTGATGACGTTCTGTTTCGGGAAGTCATAGACCTGTTCGCGCAGGTCGATGGTTGTCGAATACATGTAACGGCCATGACTGAGTACCACGATCGACTTAGCCTGGTCTATAAACGGGATAATAATGTTGATACCCGGCTGGAGCGTGGCATAATAGCGTCCCAGACGCTCAATAATCTTCGTCTCCGACTGGGGAATGATCACCAATGCCATCTTGGCGAAGATAATCACCAGTATGACGATGGCAATAAATACATAAGTCATAATGTCCATAGCTTTTAATTATTTAATGATTTAGTATAATCTTGAATGATTTTTTTGTTGTTGAGCATGCTTAATCGTGACCTTCAGTCTTCAGCGTCTCAACAGTGATAATAGTGCTCTCACGTCCGACGACACGCACGTTCGCTCCCTCGGGGATATCCTGAGCCTCATTGGTAACAGTCTTCCAGATATCGCCATCGATCTGCACACGTCCAAAGCCATCAGCCTTGACGGTCTCCACCACTCTACCATGACGCCCCATCAAAGCATCGGCATTACTCACACGACGGTCCTCGCCCTTGTGCAGATAGCGTTTGGCAAGAGGCCGCACCCAGAAGAGACAGATCAGTGAGAATACGGCAAAGGCCAGCAACTGGATATAGATGTTACAGCCAAGGGCCGCCGCGATAGCAGCAAAGGCCGCACCAACGGAGAAGCAGATGATAAAGAAGTCGCCTGCCGTCAGTTCCAGGATCAGACAGACGACGGCTATCACCGCCCACATCTGCCATAAGTGTTGTGCAAAATAATCAATCATATAACCTTATTTTAAAGTGATAATATAAAATCATCCCAATCCTTTGATGAACCTTTCCGACCGAACACCTTCTGATAGAGTCGACTGCGGGTAGAGGCCACGCTCTCCTTCGAGTGTGCCGTCAGCTGCGCTATATCCTTCGGCTGGATGCGTACCTTAGTCAGCAGACTGACGTGATAGTCTTGTTCCGATAGGCGATAGAGACTGTAAAGTTTCTCCGTAAAACCCGTATAGATACTGTCCACGAGTTCCGCCAGTTCGGCCCATTCCCGGTGGGAAAGACTCCGTCCACTGTTCAGGCATTCCTGTATCTTATGACTAATCGGCGAAGAGAAGATGGCCGTCTCGGCCTGCTCGCGTTTCTCCTGTTCGATGATCGCCACCTTATTATGATAGTCAAGGGTGGCTTTCTTCTCCTCGAGTTCCAGTCGCAACAGCGAATTCTCGTCGCCCAGTTTACGCAACAGCAACTCCAGCTCCTTGATCTTCTTCTCGTTTCGTTCGATATTCTGTCGGCTCTGAGCCTGTTGCTTTTCCTGTAAAGCGCGTACCTTATCTATTCTATCCTGTAAGGTCAGTACCCTACGACGACTGCTCTGTATAGTCACGACAAGCAGCACGGCATAAACAAGTATTCCTATGATCAGTTCATAAATCATAGCGCAAATGTACGAAGAAAAAACGAAACATCCAAAGTTTTTCGTTCGCAATAGTTTGCAATTGTTCATTCAGTTCGCAAAAGTTCACAGACGATGTCATGACAAACGCCGGAAACGCCTATTCATGCTATAATCGGCGGCCATCCGAATGAATCTGCCCTCTGGGGTGACCGTCCCCGATATCAGCAGTGAAAAAACAACAAAAGAAGCCATAATCATTCTGACATATGAACAATAATGACTATATTTGCAGAAAATACTTGATTGAACTATGAACAGAAGAGAATTCCTGAAGAAAACGGCTTATGCCACAGCAGGCACTGCCGTTTCAGCACCAGTTGCAGCGATGATTACCCGAGCCAAAAACTCAGGACTACTGGAAGACGAGACCGCACCCACACCGTCGACCCTTCCGAAGCAGTCAAACGGTTCACTCCGTGTACTGATGATCAATGGAAGTCCGAGACCAGACGGCAACACCTTCTGTTGTCTGAAAGAGATAGAGAGCCAACTCCAGAAGCATGGTATCGAGACGGAAATCGTTCAGATTGGACGGAAGCCCATCCGCATGTGCATCAACTGCGGAGGCTGTTTTCAGAACAACGGCAAGGGGTGTGTATTCGACGATGACCTCTGTCAGGTGATCACACAGAAGATGGTGGAGGCCGATGCCCTCATCGTCGGCACACCTGTCTATTACGGACAACCCAATGGTGGGGTGCTTTCACTGATGCAGCGTTTGTTCTTCTCGTCGGGACATCTGGTACAGAACAAGCCAGCCGCAGCAGTTGCAGTATGCAGACGTGGCGGTGCAACGGCCACTCTACAGACCATGAACATGATGTTCGAGATGATGAACATGCCTGTGGTCACCTCCCAGTATTGGAATATTGCCTATGGCGCCGGCAAGGGCGAGGCAAAGCTCGATACAGAGGGTATGCAGACCATGCGCACCCTGGGCAATAACATGGCCTGGCTGTTGGAAAAGATCCATGCCGACCGCCCGACCGCGCCCACCCGCGAGGAGAGGCACACCTTCATGAACTTCATCAGATAGGAGCAGTCCAGCAACGCTATTTCCCGTCCCTTTTGGTCGCATAACCAGCAGAGGCGGGAAATGTCATATCGTATTCGCAATTCACGGTGAACACAATAAAGCGAAGGTTCGAGCGTTATAATACCAGTGAAACATACATTTCCCAGATATCTGCTGTTGGCAGTCATGTTCATGACATGTACTGTCGTGATGGCCGATGACTTTACGCTGAGAGGCAGGGTCGTCGACAACGAGGAGCACGCACTGGAGCTGGTGACGGTGAGCTGTCCCAGACAAGGGAAGGTGACGATGACCAATCTCAAGGGTGAGTTCTCCATCGACCTGCAGTCGGCCGACTCTGTAGAAGTACGTTTCTCGATGGTTGGCTATGCGCCCCGCAAACGGGTGTTCCGTAACCCGAGAGGGAAGATGAAGGTGCAGATCGTGATGCAACCTATGGAAGCCCTGCAGGAGGTGGTCATCACGGAGCGCCGACGACAGACCTCACAGACGGAGCAGCTCGACACCAAGGAGATCCGACAAGCGCCCTCGACAACGGGCAATGCTGTGGAAGAGTTGGTACAGCAACAGGCTGGCGTGTCTACTCACAACGAGTTGTCTGGACAGTACAATGTACGTGGTGGTTCCTTCGACGAGAACTCCGTCTATATCAACGGTGTCGAGATCTACCGTCCATTGCTGATCCGTAGCGGACAGCAGGAAGGACTCTCCGTCATCAACGCCGACATGGTTGAGAAGGTAGGATTCTCGACGGGCGGTTTCGAGGCGAAATATGGCGACAAGATGTCGTCGGCACTCGACATCACCTACCGTCAACCTCGGCAGTATGAAGCCACCGTCACGGCCTCTCTCTTAGGAGCCAGTGGTTATGTAGGTATGGGCAACCGTCGTTTCTCCATGAGTCATGGCATCCGATACAAAACAAACCGCTATCTGTTAGGCTCATTAGAAACAACTGGAGAATACAAACCTAATTATATTGACTATCAAACATATATTACTTATAATCCAAACAAAAGATGGACGCTGGATTTCATAGGTAATATCGCAGAGAACCGCTATCGTTTCAAGCCGGAAGACCGTGAGACCAGCTTTGGTACACTAGCCGATGTCAAGTCGTTCAAGGTCTACTTCGACGGTCAGGAGAAGGATCTCTTCCGCACCTTTTTCGGTGCCCTGGGAATCACGCGCCACATCGGGGCATCAACAACTATAAAATTCCTGACATCTGCTTTTCACACCAAGGAGAGCGAATGCTACGATATCATGGGACAGTATTGGCTTGACGATGCACAGACGCAAGAGAGTCTGGGCGTAGGTACTTATATGGAACATGCCAGAAACTACCTGAAGGCCGATGTCGTCAGTCTGAAACTGACAGGTACACACCGAACACGCCAGCATAGCATAGAGACAGGCATCACCTACAAGACCGAGCATATCAGAGAACAGTCACGAGAGTACGAGATGCGCGACTCCAGCGGCTACTCCATCCCCCACTCCTCCGACAGACTGGATCTGATATACACGCTATCTGCCAGGAACAACGTGAAGAGTCACAGGATAGAGGCTTACATCCAAGACAACTACCGTTTCAGTCGGGGCGACAACTACTTCACGCTGAACTACGGCATAAGACTGGCCAATTGGTCGTTCAGCAAAGAGACCATCGTCTCACCACGAGCCTCACTGGCCATCATCCCCGCCTTCAACAGCGACTGTACCTTCCGGCTGGCTACAGGCCTCTATTACCAGGCCCCCTTCTATAAGGAGATGCGCGACACGATGACAACGAACGGGATGACAACGGCCACGCTCAACGAGAAGATCAAGAGTCAGCAGTCGCTTCAGTTCATCGCCGCCATGGACTATCGATTCAAGATGCTCAACCGCCCCTTCAAGTTCACGGCAGAGGTATACTACAAAGCCATGTCCAATCTCATTCCCTATAACGTACAGAACGTGAAGGTGACCTATGACGGCGAAAACATCTGTTCTGGTCGTGCGGCAGGTCTCGACATGAAGCTCTATGGTGAGTTCGTGCCAGGCACAGACTCCTGGCTCACGCTTTCACTGATGGACACACGCCAGAGACTCAACGGAGCGAGCATCCCCCTGCCCACCGACCAGCGTTGGGCGGTAAACATGCATTTCACCGACTATTTCCCTGGTACAGACCGTTGGCGCATGACCCTCCGACTGGCCTATGCCGACGGACTGCCTTTCGGTGCTCCTCACCGTGGACTCGAGGCACAGCAGTTCAGGGCGCCAGCCTACAAAAGGGCCGATATCGGCATGAGTTATCGAGCACTCAAGGATAAGAAGGGTATCCGTAGCATCTGGCTCGGTCTCGACTGCCTCAATCTGTTCGGCATCTCCAACGTGAACAGTTACTACTGGGTGGCAGATGTCAGCAGTCGTCAGTGGGCTGTACCCAACTACCTGACGGGCAGGCTCATCAACGGAAAGGTTACAATAGAACTCCAATAAGTGCATTTTATAAGGATATTTATCCTGTTTGTTGCGGAACAATCAGCAACAAACGCTTTTTTCTAAAAAAAACGAAATATTAAGGTGGTATTTCATTTATCTTTTGTAACTTTGCACATCAATAATCAAACTATCTAATTTAAGACGATATGAAGATTTCGCACATTGAGCATCTGGGCATTGCTGTTCAGAGCATCGAGGAAAGCCTGCCATACTTCACGGAAGTGCTGGGCTTAGAGTGTTATGCGACAGAGGTGGTGGAAGACCAGAAAGTAAAGACGGCCTTCCTGAAGTGTGGTGAAGTGAAGCTGGAGCTTCTGGAGCCGACATCCCCCGAGAGCACCATCCAGAAATGGCTTGACAAAGGCAACAAAGGTGTCCACCATGTGGCCTTCTGTATAGAGGATGGCGTTGCCAATGCACTCGCCGAGGTGAGCGAGAAAGGCGTGCGCCTCATCGACCAGGCTCCCCGCAAAGGCGCCGAGGGTCTGAACATCGCATTCCTTCACCCGAAGTCGACCTGTGGCATCCTGACAGAGCTTTGCGAACATCCTGAGTAAATTTCCAAACTTTCAATAACAACAATGAGCAAACAACTAGAAAAAATCAAGCAACTCATCGAGAAGCGCGAACAGGCCCGTCTCGGTGGTGGTGAGAAAGCAATTCAGAAACAGCACGACCGTGGTAAGTACACTGCTCGTGAGCGTATAGAGATGCTGCTCGACGAAGGATCGTTCGAGGAGTACGACATGTTCAAGGAGCATCGTTGCCACAACTTCGGCATGGAGAAGAAGCAGTTCCTCGGCGACGGTGTCGTTGCCGGTAGCGGAACCATCGACGGTCGTCTGGTATTCGTCTTCGCACAGGACTTCACCGTTCATGCCGGTTCTCTGTCAGAGACCATGAGTCAGAAGATCTGTAAGGTGATGGACATGGCCATGAAGATGGGCGCCCCCGTCATCGGTATCAACGACTCAGGTGGTGCACGTATCCAGGAGGGTATCTGCTCTCTGGCCGGCTTCGCAGAGATCTTCGAGCGTAACATCCTGGCATCGGGCGTGATTCCCCAGATCTCAGGTATCTTCGGTCCATGTGCCGGTGGTTCTGTATACTCACCCGCCCTCACCGACTTCACGCTGATGATGGAGAACACCTCATATATGTTCCTGACCGGTCCGAAGGTTGTGAAGACCGTTACTGGTGAGGATATCGACCAGGAGCACCTTGGCGGTGCCTCGGTACACGCCACGAAGAGTGGTGTGACCCACTTCACCGCTGCTACCGAGGAAGAGGGCATCCAGATGCTGAAGACCCTGCTGAGCTATATCCCATCCAACAATATGGAGACGGCTCCCCGTAAGGAGTGCACCGACCCCATCAACCGTATGGAGGACAGCCTCAACGAGATTATTCCCGAGAACCCCAACGAGGCATACGACATGTACAAGGTGATCTCTGCCATTACCGATAATGGTGAGTTCTTCGAGGTACAGCCCAAGTTCGCCAAGAATATCATCGTAGGTTTTGCACGCTTCAACGGACAGAGCGTTGGTATCGTGGCCAACCAGCCTAACTGCTACGCTGGTGTGCTCGACGTGAACGCCTCTCGTAAGGGTGCTCGCTTCGTACGTTTCTGCGATGCCTTCAATATTCCTATCGTATCACTGGTCGACGTACCGGGCTTCCTGCCGGGCACTGGTCAGGAGTACAATGCCGTCATCCTGCACGGAGCGCAGCTGCTCTACGCTTATGGAGAGGCAACCGTACCCAAGATCACCGTTACCCTGCGTAAGTCATATGGCGGTTCGCACATCGTGATGGGCTCTAAGCAGCTTCACACCGACCTGAACTACGCATGGCCTTCTGCTGAGATCGCCGTGATGGGTGCCTCTGGTGCTGCCGCCGTGCTCTATGCCAAGGAGGCCAAGGCCAAGAAAGAGGCCGGTGAGGACGTGAAGGCATTCATTGCCGAGAAGGAGGACGAGTACAACGAGCTCTTCGCCAACCCGTATCAGGCCGCCAAGTACGGCTATATCGACGACGTGATCGAGCCGCGTAACACCCGTTTCCGCATCTGTCGCGGTCTGGCACAGCTCGCTACCAAGCGTGATGCCCTGCCCGCCAAGAAGCACGGTAATATCCCCATGTAATTAGATTATTGTTTATAATTCACATTTATAGATGAACAACGAAGTATATGCAGCGATTGCCATGGCTCTCCATGAGCACCTGGGCAACAATGTCCATGACGTGGAGACCGGCATCATCACAATCAATGCGCGTCCCACCCAGTGGAACGGCTATGCGCAAACATTTACTCAACATCCCTGAATCGTATGAAAGAATATAAGTATACCATCAACGGTAATAAGTATGAGGTAGTTGTTGGCGACATCAATGACAATATCGCCACTCTGACCGTCAACGGAGAAGAGTACACGGTAGAGATGGAAAAGCAGCCGGAGCCGGAGAAGAAGAAGCCCGTCGTGAAGGCCGCCGCACCAGCAGCCTCTTCCAGTGATGCTCCGACAGCCAACAAGGCTGCCGTCAACAAGGCCAACGCCGTGAAGGCTCCCCTGCCCGGTGTGATCACCGATATCCTGGTAGCCGAAGGCGACGAGGTGAAGGCCGGTGACACCGTTGTCGTTCTGGAAGCCATGAAGATGGCCAATAACCTGACTGCCGAGAAGAACGGAAAGGTGACGGCCGTATGTGTCAAGATCGGTGAGAGCGTCATGGAAGACGACGCCCTTATCGTGATCGAGTAACACATCCATCAACAATCAGACAGGAGAGAATGGGCAATGGCTCATTCTCTCTTTTCAAAAAGACTACTACATACTAAAAGACTAAAACGATGATCAGAAATATTCTCATCACTGCACTCTTATCCGTCGTCTCTCCCGTCATGGCACAGCAATGGCCCGAGACAAGACAAGAAGCCAAGGCCGGTAGCCGTTGGTGGTGGCTCGGTTCTGCCGTCGACAAGGAGAACCTGCGCTGGGCGATGCAGGAATATGCCAACCACGGTATCGGGGCGTTGGAGATCACGCCGATCTACGGTGTACAGGGCAACCAAAGCAGGAACATCCCCTATCTCTCCGACCAATGGATGGAGATGCTACGCGAGGTTCAGAAGAACGGTCAGCAGATGGGAATGGAAATAGACATGGCGACAGGCACGGGCTGGCCCTTCGGCGGTCCGTGGGTACCGCTGGAGGAATCAGCATGTAAGGCGGTGTTTGTGAACAAGACCTTCACCGGTGGCTCCGTACAGTCGCTCGACCTCTCGGCGCCGGCGCAAGAGGCAGGATACTGTCGACTCAGTAAGGTGATGGCTTACTGGCGTGGCCGACCGTACGATGTCACCCGGTATATGACCAACGGTCGGCTGTCATGGTCACCGGCAGACCAGCTGAAAGAACGCATCAAGCAGGCCACCAATAAGCAACTGAAGAAATCCTTGAGACTGCAGTTGAAGGAGATGGCGACAGCCCGTTGGCAGGTCACGGCCCTCTATGTGCGCTATGGTGTGATGAAGGTGAAGCGTGCCGCCCCCGGTGGCGAGGGCTATGTCATCGACCATTTCGACCGTCATGCCGTGGCCAATTATCTTCGTCATATCGAGGCCGCCTTCGAGCGCACACAGACGCCCTACCCCCATACCTTCTTCAACGACTCCTATGAGGTGAGCGAGGGCACATGGACTCCCCTGCTTCTCGAGGAATTCGAGAAACGGCGCGGCTATAAGCTGGAAGACTATCTGCTATTCCTGCAGAGAGGAGACGAGAAGATCGTGTCCGACTACCGTGAGACGCTCGGCGACCTGCTTCTGGAGAACTTCACACAGCAGTGGACGAGTTGGGCTCACAAGCACGGTGCCATCACCCGCAACCAGGCACACGGATCGCCAGCCAACCTCATCGACTGCTACGCCGCCGTGGACATACCCGAGATCGAAGGGTTCGGTCTCTCGGAATTCGGCATCAAAGGTCTGCGCCAGGATCCCGGCAAGACCCGTAAGAACGACTCCGACTTCTCCATGCTGAAGTACGCCCCGTCGGCCGCACATATCTGTGGTAAGCCTTATACGTCGAGCGAGACCTTCACATGGCTGACAGAGCACTTCCGCACCTCACTCTCACAACTGAAGCCCGACATCGACCTGATGTTCTGCGCCGGCGTCAACCACATGTTCTTCCATGGCACCTGCTATTCTCCGAAGGAGGACACATGGCCAGGTTGGAAGTTCTATGCCTCCATCGACATGTCGCCCACGAACAGCATCTGGCGTGACGCGCCCTACTTCATGCAGTATGTGGAACGCTGTCAGAGCTTCCTGCAGTGGGGCGAGCCCGACAACGACTTCCTTGTCTACCTCCCGGTGCGCGACATGTGGCAGAAGCAGACCGACAAGCTGCTGATGCAGTTCTCCATCCATCAGATGGCAAAGCTGGCACCGGAGTTCATCCGCTCTATCCTCGACATCGACCGCGCAGGCTTTGACTGCGACTATATCTCCGACCGTCTGCTGCTCTCGACAACGTACAAGGACGGTATGCTGGAGACGGCGGCCGGCACAAGATACAAAGGACTTGTGATCCCAGAGTGCCGGATGATGCCAGAGAACGTCAGACAGCACATCGCCCGACTGAAGGCGCAGGGGGCACATGTGATCGACGGTACCAGAGCCACCGACCTGCAGACGGCCGCCCAACCCGAGGCCATCAAGGCAGCGTGCGGGCTCAAGGCCATCCGTCGCCGCAACGATACGGGCTATCATTACTTCATCGCCAACCTCACCCCCAACGACATCCAGACCGTCGAGCCGCTGGCTGTCGACTTCAAGGACGCCGTATGGTTCAATCCGCTGAATGGTGATATCACACCGGCCTCCTTCGACAGCGACGGTATCGCCATCCACCTGCGCAGTGGCGAGTCGATGATCCTGCAGACGTATAACGAGCCGCAGGCCCTGGATAACAACAGGAGGTACATGGATGATAACGCATGTCACACGGAGACCAAGACGCTTCCTGGTCCTTGGACCTTGTCGTTTACAGAAGAAGCACCCAAGGTGAACAAGACCTTCACGCTCGCTAAGCCACAGTCCTGGGAGACGCTTGACGACGATAGTATCAAGGTAACCATGGGCACAGGCGTGTATACCACCCATCTCCGACTGTCAAAGACCGAGGCGAAGGCACACTGGACGATCGACCTCGGCGATGTGCGCGAGTCGGCCCGTGTCTATATCAACGGTCAGTTTATCGGCTGCGCCTGGTCGGTGCCCTTTGTCCTTGATTGCAGGAACACCCTGAAAAGCGGTGACAATGTGATCCGCATCGAGGTGACCAACCTTCCAGCCAACCGTATCGCCGACTACGACCGCCGGGGCATCAGATGGCGGAAGATGGAGGAGATCAACGTGGTCGATATCAACTACAATCGTACCACCTATGATTCGTGGGAGCCGGTACCCAGCGGTCTCAACTCCGAAGTACGTCTCTTACGATATGAGAGACGTCATCTTAAAAAGTAAAACAACTTGTTTTACCTTCGTAAAGCCTATCTCCTATGGTCGTGGAGATGGTTTCTTTGAAAGTAAAACAAGTTGTTTTACTATAAGGGAGATGATGCTAAGCCTTGCGGACCCTTATCCGGTACTTGTCTGTCAGTGCTATCTGCATCACACGGGCATAACCGTCAGCGAATGGAGGAATGGCCAACGCCACGTGTCCCATCGTCCGACGCAGGTTGATCTCCACACACGGATGCAGTAGGAATCCATCGCCATCCGGGCGTGCCACAATCATCATATCCACCCCGAAAGGTCCACGATACCGGTTCTGACACATGGAGCCGAATGACGTCATGATGTTCTCTTTAACGTTCACAAGTGAATCGACTGGTATATAATGACTTAGCATATCCGTTTTCTCCTCCTCCGTCGCAATCAGGTTACCCGTATAAGCCCCGTTTCTCGTATGGAAGAGAGAGAGCCCCAGATAGTGCACACCACCCTGCTCGTCGATGCAGAACTCCATACCAAAATCCTTCACCTTATTATAATAGGGTTCGACCATGACACTTCCCTGATGCTGGATGACATTCCGGATCCAACCACGATGATAGTCGTTCAGTGTGCCTTCGACAAAACGGATGCCACGACCGCTACTGCTCCAAGGAGCCTTCACGACCACACGGCGCCACTCGTTGAGCTTTTCCACAACGACATCCAGACCATCTGCCTTTACAGATTGCCCCACCGTACCCTCACACTGGAGTCGTGCCAGCACGGCGGCTGCATGCTCCCTGTGCGACAAGTCACGTATCTGTCGGATATCCTGTTCCGAGGGTACAGCCCCGACACCATGGCGCAGCAGGAAGCTACGAATGGCCGGGTCCCATCCCCAGGGTCTCACCTCATCAATCGCAAGATGGGGCAACTGATTTTTATCGACAAACTGGCGCGGACCTCCTCCGATCCTGGCTCTCAGACGTCCATACGCCTTCCGGGCCAAACCGACATGATCCACCAGGATATAATCGTTCTCATCGGCCCAGATGGCAGGCAGGTAGCCCAGGTCGCTTCTCAGTCTACGTCCCGCATGAGGAGCCGTGAAATTACTAAGGTTTGAGGCCAATGCCAGATCGTGTTCTGGATTAAACACGTATAATGTTACCATTTTATTCAATTTTGGTGCAAAATTACCATTTTTTTTTGAGTTTTTGCAACTTAGACTTTGCAATTTACAAGAAAAGTGTTACCTTTGCACCACTTTAGAGAGTAAAAGATAACAATTCAGGCAGGATGGAAGCTTTCTTCAGGACGCATAGATACCTTGTCGAGCATGTCAACGCTCCAGTACGTCGCACCCTTATGGACGAGATCGACTGGAGCGACCGTATGATCGGCATCAAAGGTACACGCGGCATCGGAAAGACCACCTTCCTCCTCCAATACGCTAAAGAGCATTTTGATATACTCGACAAGCAATGTCTGTATATCAACATGAACAACTTCTACTTCCAGGGACAGGGCATTGCCGACTTTGCCGGCAAATTCTACAAGCATGGTGGACGAGTGCTGCTCATCGACCAGGTGTTCAAACAGCCCGACTGGAGTTCCGAGCTCCGCAAATGCTACGACCTCTATCCGAACCTGAAGATTGTGTTTACAGGCAGCAGTGTGATGCGCCTGAAAGACGAGAACCCGGAACTCAATGGTATTGTCAAGAGCTATAACCTGCGCGGTTTTTCCTTCCGCGAATTCGTCAACCTGCTCACAGGCAACAGTTTCCGCCCCTACACACTGGAAGAGATCCTGAAAGACCATGAGCGCATCATCAAGCAGATATTGCCGAAGGTGTCGCCCAACCGCTATTTCCAGGATTACATCCATCATGGATTCTATCCCTTCTTCCAGGAGCATCGCAACTACTCGGAGAACCTGCTGAAGACGATGAACATGATGACCGAGGTGGATATCCTGCTGATCAAGCAGATCGAGCTCAAATACCTCACGAAGATCAAGAAACTCTTCTACCAGATTGCTGAAGAGGGACCGGCCAAGGCTCCGAACGTCAGTAAGCTGGCACAAGACATAGAGACCAGTCGTGCCACCGTGATGAACTACATCAAGTACCTCACCGACGCACGTCTGCTCAACCTCATCTATCCTGTCGGACAGGACTTCCCAAAGAAACCTGCCAAGATCATGCTTCACAACTCCAACCTGATGTACGCGATCTATCCGATCCAAGTAGACCGACAGGAAGCCATGGAGACCTTCTTTGTTAACTCACTATGGAAGGATCACAAGGTAAACACAGGCGGGCGCGACTGTAACTACCTGGTAGATGAGAAGCTCAAGTTCCGCATTGTCGACGCGAAGTCGCCCGGAAAGATCAGGTTCTCCCCCGATACCATCTATGCCCGTTACAATACGGAGATCGGCAAGGACAACCAGATTCCACTATGGCTTCTGGGATTCCTCTACTAGCAGAGGACAAGAGAAAGACAGTTAGTAATAATTAGGTAATTAAACAAATACAAAAGTAGTTTTTATATTTATATTTATCAAAAATGGCTAAAGAAAAGAAATTTATCACCTGTGATGGTAATGAGGCTGCAGCTCACGTGAGCTATATGTTCTCTGAGGTAGCAGCTATCTACCCCATCACACCGTCATCTCCGATGGCGGAGCACGTTGACGAGTGGGCTGCCCGTGGTCGTAAGAACCTCTGGGGGCAGAACGTATCAGTTCAGGAAATGCAGTCGGAGGCCGGTGCCGCTGGTGCCGTTCACGGTTCACTGCAGGCTGGTGCGCTGACCACTACGTTCACAGCTTCTCAGGGTCTGCTCCTGATGATTCCTAACATGTACAAGATTGCAGGTGAGCTGATCCCTTGCGTATTCGACGTATCTGCCCGTACGCTTGCTTCTCACTCTCTGTGTATCTTTGGCGACCATCAGGATGTGATGGCTTGCCGTCAGACAGGCTTCGCCATGTTCTGCTCTGGCTCTGTACAGGAGGTGATGGACCTGACTGCCGTTCCCCATCTGGCAACACTTGAGACCTGCGTGCCTTTCGTTAACTTCTTCGATGGTTTCCGCACCTCTCACGAATATCACAAGATCGAGATGATGGACCAGGAGGATATCCGTCCTCTCGTTAAGGAAGAGTACATCAAGCGTTTCCGCGATCGTGCTATGAGCCCTGAGCGTCCTATCACCCGCGGTACCGCTGAGAACCCCGAGACTTTCTTCACACACCGTGAGGCAAGCAATCCTTACTACGATGCAGTGCCCGAGGTTGTAGAGAAGTATCTCGGCGAGATCTCTAAGATCACTGGCCGTGAGTATCACCTCTTCTCATATTACGGTGCCGAGGATGCTGACCGCATGATCATCCTGATGGGTTCGGCTACCGATGCTGCCCGTGAGGCTATCGACTATCTGAACGCTAATGGTCAGAAAGTTGGTATGATCAGCGTACACCTCTATCGTCCGTTCTCTGTGAAGCACCTGCTGGCTGCTGTTCCCAAGACGGTCAAGAAGATCGCTGTCCTCGACCGTACAAAGGAGCCCGGTGCCAACGGTGAGCCTCTGTACCTCGACGTGAAGGATGCCTTCTTCGATGTGAAGGATCGTCCTGTTATCGTTGGTGGTCGCTACGGTCTTGGTAGCCGCGACACCACACCTGCTCAGATCATCAGCGTGTTCAACAACCTCGCTATGCCAGAGCCCAAGAACCACTTCACGATTGGTATCGTAGACGACGTGACCTTCACTTCTCTGCCTGAGGTTGAGGAAATCGCCCTCGGCGGTGCCGGCATGTTCCAGGCTAAGTTCTACGGTCTGGGTGCCGATGGTACCGTAGGTGCCAACAAGAACTCTGTGAAGATCATTGGCGACAACACTGACAAGTACTGTCAGGCTTACTTCTCATACGACTCTAAGAAGTCAGGAGGTTTCACCTGCTCTCACCTGCGTTTCGGTGATACACCTATCCGCTCTACCTATCTGGTGACCACACCTAACTTCGTGGCTTGCCACGTACAGGCTTACCTGCACATGTACGACGTGACCCGCGGTCTGCAGAAGAACGGTCAGTTCCTGCTGAACACCATCTTCGATGCCGACGAGCTCGAGAAGTTCATGCCTAACAAGGTCAAGCGTTACTTCGCACAGAACAACATCACCGTATATACCATCAATGCAACCAAGATTGCACAGGAGATCGGTCTGGGCAACCGCACCAATACGATCCTTCAGTCAGCCTTCTTCCGTATCACCGGCGTGATCCCCGTAGAGCTCGCTGTTGAGAAGATGAAGGCAGCTGCCCTGAAGTCTTACGGTGCTAAGGGTCAGGACGTGGTTGACAAGAACTACGCCGCTATCGACCGCGGTGGTGAGTACCAGCAGCTCACAGTGAAGCCCGAGTGGGCTAATCTGCCTGATGATGCAGAGAAGCAGGACGATGCTCCCGCATTCGTTAAGGAGCTGGTTCGTCCTATCAACGCTCAGGCCGGTGACCTGCTGAAGGTTTCTGACTTCGTGAAGCACAACACCGTTGACGGTTCTTGGGAGGTTGGTACAGCCGCTTACGAGAAGCGTGGTGTTGAGGCCTTCGTTCCTGTATGGAACAAGGACAACTGTATCCAGTGTAACCAGTGTGCATATATCTGTCCTCACGCAGCTATCCGTCCGTTCGTTCTCGACGAGAACGAGATCAAGGGCTTCGCTGCTGCCGACGATACCATCGAGATGAAGGCTCCCGCCGCCATGAAGGGTATGCGCTTCCGCATTGAGACCTCAGTACTCGACTGTCTGGGTTGCGGTAACTGTGCCGACATCTGCCCGGGCAATCCGAAGACCGGTAAGGCCCTCACCATGGCTCCGTTCAATCCCGATGCTGCCGATATGGTTCAGGAGGCTAAGAACTGGGAGTACCTGGTTAAGAACGTGAAGAGCAAGCAGAACCTCGTCGACATCAAGAGCAACGTGAAGAACTCACAGTTCGCACAGCCTCTGTTCGAGTTCTCTGGCGCCTGCTCTGGTTGCGGTGAGACTCCATATGTGAAGCTCATCTCACAGCTCTTCGGTGATCGTCAGATGATTGCCAACGCTACTGGTTGTTCTTCAATCTATTCAGCTTCTATTCCTTCTACACCTTACACCAAGAACGAGAAGGGTCAGGGTCCTGTCTTCAACAACTCACTGTTCGAGGACTTCTGCGAGTTCGGTCTGGGTATGGCTCTTGGTAACAAGAAGATGAAGGAGCGCGTAGCTAAGCTGCTCGCTGAGGCCTCTGAGGGTGCTCCCGCTGAGTTCAAGGCTCTCGCCGACGAGTGGATCGCCAACAAGGAGGATGCCGACAAGACGAAGGAGATTGCTCCGAAGCTGAAAGAGGCTATCGCTGCTGGCGCTGCTGCCGGTTGCGAGAAGTGTAAGGAACTTCAGACACTCGACCACTACCTGGTGAAGCGTTCACAGTGGATCATCGGTGGTGACGGTGCTTCTTACGATATCGGTTACGGCGGTCTCGACCATGTGATCGCTTCTGGCGAAGATGTGAATATCCTCGTGCTCGATACTGAGGTTTACTCTAACACTGGTGGTCAGGCTTCTAAGGCTACTCCTCTCGGTGCTATCGCTCAGTTCGCTGCTCAGGGTAAGCGCATCCGCAAGAAGGACCTCGGTATGATCGCTACCACCTACGGTTATGTATACGTTGCTCAGATTGCTATGGGCGCCGATCATGCACAGACCCTCAAGGCTATCCGCGAGGCTGAGGCATGGCACGGACCTTCAATCATCATCGCCTACGCTCCATGTATCAACCACGGTCTGAAGGCCAAGGGCGGTATGGGTAAGAGCCAGGCTGAGGAGAAGAAGGCTGTTGAGTGCGGTTACTGGCACCTGTGGCGCTTCAACCCCGCCCTCGCAGAGGAAGGCAAGAATCCGTTCTCACTCGACTCTAAGGAGCCGAACTGGGAGAATTTCCACGACTTCCTGCTCGGTGAGGTTCGTTACCTCTCTGTCAAGAAGGCTTATCCTAACGAGGCAGAAGAGCTCTTCGCTGAGGCTCAGCGTATGGCACAGCTCCGTTACAAGACCTACATCCGTAAGTCTAAGGAGGATTGGGCAGAGTAATACCCTATCTAACTATATTAAAGAGGTGAAACTGCAAAGTTTCGCCTCTTTTTTTATCATTGCTTCTTTTATATCAAAAATTTATTGTACCTTTACAACCTAAATATATCAAATAACCAATCAACTAATAATCTACATTTACATCACAATGAAGAAAGTATTAATGTGCGTGCTTGCTGCCAGTCTTTTAACCCCGACTATGGCACAGGAGAAATTTGAGACGGGCAAACCTAACAACGACAACTACAGGTACTTAGACGAGTATCGGGCGCTCAAAAGTTACATTGACTATTCGAAGTACCCCAATTTCAAACTGGGTATTGGCACGACCGTGAACGACTATCTCAACAATCCTCTGGTTAAGAACTTGACCAACGAGAACTTCACCGAGACTGTCGCCGGCAATGCCATGAAGATGGCAAGTTGCGTGGATGGTAATGGTAACATGAATTTCACCACCGTGAAGCAGTATGTTGAAGCAGCCACTGAGGCTGGACTCAGCATCTATGGTCACACCCTCGCCTGGCACTCACAGCAGCCCAACGCATGGCTTCGCAAGCTCATTGCCGATAAGCCCGATCCAAATTCGGAAGAGACCTTTACCGAGATCGTTAACAAAGACTTCCTCACCAACAAGACCGTTGGCTGGAAGTCGGACGAAGCAACGTACGGCTACTCCATCAAGTTTGACACAACAAATGGTCTGGTTATTCATACGACCAAGATGTGCGAGAACTCATGGGATGCACAGTTCCAGGCCGTGACGGATATCATGCTCAAGACTGGTGAGACTTACAAGATGACCATTACCTTAAAAGGCTCGGATGCTGGTAATCTACATAGCAAACTGGGAGACTTCTCATACACTCCGGAAACAGCTATCGACATACCTTTCACCAAAGAATGGAAGGACGTAGAAATCGACTACACACCGGTGATGGACAACAACTTCCTTCTGCTGCAGTGCGGCGACTTCGTGGGTGACATCTATATCAAGAGCATCAAGTTTGAGGGTTATGCAAGTAGTACCATTCCCCAGACAGCACAGGAGCGTCACGATACCCTCGTCTATGCTATGGACCTTTGGATTAAGGGCATGATGGAAGCCTGCGACGGTAAGGTAAAGGCATGGGATCTCGTCAATGAGGCTCTCTCCGGCGACGGTGATGATGGCGAAGGCAACTATGAGCTGCAACACTCATCGGGCTATAAGAGTGGCACATGGGATGTTGGTGGCGATACATTCTATTGGCAGGATCATCTTGGCGATCTCGACTACGTGCGCCAGGCTTGTCGCCTCGCCCGCAAGTATGGTCCTGAGGATCTGACACTCTTCATCAACGACTACAATCTGGAGTCCGATTGGGACGATAATAAGAAGGTGAAGAGTCTTGTCAACTGGATCAAGAAATGGGAGGCTGACGGTGTAACCAAAATCGACGGTATCGGTACGCAGATGCATATCAGTTGCTATGAAGATTTCAACCTTCAGGAGAATGCAAAAAAACATATCACTAAGATGTTTGAGATTATAGCCGCAAGTGGAAAACTCTGTCGCGTCAGTGAGATGGACATGGGCTATGTTCGCGGTTCAAACAAATGGGGAGGATCAGTCAAGACCGATCAGTTGACCGAAGACGAGCACAAGAAGATGGCCGATCTCTACGAGTGGATCTTCAAGGAGTACTTCCGCCTTATACCAGCAGCCCAGCAGTGGGGTATCTGTCAGTGGTGTCCTACCGATGCACCTGTCAACAGCGGCTGGCGCGGTGGCGAGCCTGTAGGTATCTGGGACCTTGACTTCTACCGTAAGCATGTCTACGCCGGCTTCGTGCGCGGACTTGCTGGAGGTGAGTCTACCGGTATCAACAGGATCAAGGCCGACAAGACGATCGACACCTCGAAAGGAATCTACAACCTCAACGGTGTGCGCCAGTCTGCCAAGACACTTAGCGAACTTCCTGCCGGCATCTACATCGTAGACGGTAAGAAGGTGGTCAAATAGCATCATCCGGATTCTATCATATCATAAGAGGTGAAACCATATGGTTTCACCTCTTATGATATATGTCACCATAGAGATATTGGGCAGACACAGACGAACAGGAAGGGGATAAAAGAAGAGAGGTATCTGAAGGACTCTGATACCTCTCATAAATGTTAGCCCAAAAAACTTACTTTTTATCCTCAGTCTTTTTCGTGTCAGCAGCGGCCGACTTTGCGGCTGGCTTATAGCGCTTATTCAGACCATTGATGACATCCATGGTAATATCGTATTTCTTCTCGGCAAGAAGAATATTATCACCAGCCTTCGAAAGGATCAGGTCAAACTTCTTGTCCTTGTTATATGCTTTAAGGAAGTTCTGCAGAGAATCGCGGAGTGCCTCATTGAACTTAGCGGTCTCATTGGCGAGTTCGTTCTCCAGACGAGCCTGGAGCTCCTGAAGGTCGCGCTGCTGACGCTCAAGGGCAGCCTGAACACTTGCAGCCTGCTCACGGCTCTGGAATCCGTTGTTATTCAACTTCTGCTGGAAGTTGTTCACAGCGGCCTGAAGGGCAGTACCCTTCTGGTTGAGTGTGTTACGGGCATTGTTCGACTTCTTCTGGAGAGTCACGCTGTAGTCCTTGGCGAAGTCGTACTGCGTCATGAGAGAGTCGACCTCGACAAAGGCAATTTTGAAACCAGAGGCAGACGCATCATCCGATGCCGGCTGCTCGTCCATCTTAGGACTTGCATTGTTGCACGAAGCCATCATGGCTGCGATGGCCAGTGTGCTAAGAATGTACTTTTTCATTTGTTTATCTAATGTTTAATGTTTATCGTTCATTAACGGCGAACCTGCTCTTCGCACGCATCTCACGGTCCTGATCCATCACGCAGTGGATTCCCCGTTCCTTCATTGCCTCGGAGTCATGGATATGCTGAGAGGAGAAAGAACCGTTCTTCCTGAAAATCAGTTTAACGCATAAAAATGCCATTCCTATAGCAATTATTAACGTGCTGACGAGTAGTAATTCAATCATTTTTTAGTAATTTTGCGCTGCAAAACACGCCTTTTCGGGTGCAAAGATAAGCAATTTATTAAGAAATCAGTAAAAAATATCATTAATAATGAATAAAAACGATTTAAAACCCGCAAGCGTCTTCGCTGAATTTGCGAAGATTAACACTATTCCTCGTCCCTCGAAGCACGAAGAGAAGATGATTGAGTATCTGAAGAGCTGGGGTGAGCGTCATGGTCTTGACACAAAGGTCGACGAAACCGGTAACGTGATTATCCGCAAAGGTGCTACGCCTGGTATGGAGAACCGCAAGACGGTCATCCTGCAGAGTCATATGGATATGGTATGCGATAAGCTCGTTGATGTGGAATTCGATTTCGACAAGGATGCCATCAAGACCTACGTTGACGGAGAGTGGTTGACGGCTGAAGGTACGACGCTGGGAGCCGACGACGGTATCGGTTGTGCCATCGAACTGGCCATCCTTGCGTCCGATGATATCGAGCACGGTCCTATCGAGTGCGTCTTCACCCGTGACGAGGAGACCGGTCTGACAGGAGCAGAGGGGATGAAAGCCGGATTCATGACTGGCGATTACCTGATCAACCTCGATTCTGAGGATGAAGGAGAAATCTTCGTCAGCTGTGCTGGTGGACGTAACACCACGGCTCAGTTCACGTTCAAGCGGGAGGCAGCCCCCCAGGGAAGTTTCTTCCTGAAAGGTTCGATCAAAGGCCTTGTAGGCGGCCACTCTGGTGATGATATCAACAAGAAACGCGCCAATGCCATTAAGATACTTGCCCGTTTCGTACAGCAGACCATGAAGCGCTATGAGGGCGTACAACTGGCACAGTTCCACAGTGGAAAACTCCACAACGCCATTCCTCGTGACGGTTATTTCGTGATAGCCGTGCCCAACGATGTGAAAGAGAACGTACGTGCCGACTGGAATGTCTTTGCCGTTGACGTGCAGGACGAGTTCCATGTGACCGACCCGCAGATGGTGTGGTTCATGGAGAGCACAGAGGCAGAGCCTGTCATTGCACCTGCTGTCGCCAAGAAGTTCATCTGGGCTGTTCAGGCCGTCGACAACGGCATATATGCCATCTGTCAGGATGAAGCACTGGGAGGCATGGTGGAGACATCAAGCAACCTGGCCAGCATCCACACCACAGAGACCACGATCGATATTCTGTCAAGTCAGCGAAGCAACGTGATGTCCAACCTTGACAATATGTGCGCTACTGTCGGAGCTGCTTTTGAGCTCGCAGGAGCCGAGGTGGTATCAGGCGACGGTTATCCGGCCTGGAAGATGAAGGCTGATTCTAAGTTGACCGAGATCGTGGTGGAGTCGTATAAGAAACTGTTTAAGAAAGAGCCCGTGGTTCGCGGTATCCACGCGGGTCTGGAGTGCGGTCTTTTCTCCGAGCGCTATCCCAACCTCGATATGGTAAGCTTCGGTCCTACCCTTCGGTTCGTACATACACCCGACGAGCGTTTACTCATCCCGACCGTACAGATGGTATGGGATCATCTGCTTGACGTTCTCAGAAATATCCCGCAACAATGAAGTCAGGCAAATATATTATAGGTATGACTGTACTGCTGTTCGCCTCATGCGGACAGCAGTATCATGCTGAGAAGACCGTCAAGGCATTCATCGAGGCTAACGCGGAGAATCCGGAGTTGTTGACCGACCGTGAGTTTGCCGACCTGGGAACAACGAGGTATGTTAATGACTCCCTCATTCATCTGATGCGCCATCGTGGAGCAGAATCGTTCAAGAAAGGCATCAGCTATCCAGAGGAGCACTCTGGCGATCTTTTCTATCTGAGAATGAGCTACGTACGTGGCACAGACACCCTGCAGAACACGTTCTATCTAAACAAGGAACTGACAGAGGTTGTCGCCTTTAAATAACTTTTTTCAAAAAAAAGTGCCAAAAAATTTGCAGGAATGAAAAAATAGCCGTACCTTTGCATCCGCATTTGAGGAGATAGCCCCTCGGTTTCTAACACGAAGCATTCTGGAAGGATGGGTGAGTGGCTGAAACCAGCAGTTTGCTAAACTGCCGTACGGGTTCCCGTACCGGGGGTTCGAATCCCCCTCCTTCCGCAGGGGTGACTGATCCAAGAGTGCGAAGATGGTCGATTCATCTAATGGTTAGGATACAAGATTCTCAATCTTGGCATAGGGGTTCGATTCCCCTATCGACTACAAAAAGAGAGTGCTGAAATTCAGCACTCTTTTTTTGTTATCTTAAACCCGTCGGTTTATTCTTCTTCATCATCGTCATCGGGAATCGTGAACCATGAAGAAGGCACAGATACGCGTTCCTTCATCCAGTTGGTATCCACAGCGATAATCATAGGCACCTCACCCTTCTTTGGGAACACGATCGTCATGACATTACCACTTCCCTTGCTACCAACTTTCACTGAGATATTATTGGTCTCTGAATTCCAACCTGTCACCTCAAACTCAGCCAGCTTAGCATTATAATCGATGGCCTGTCCATCGGCTCCAGTGTTCACCATAGTACCAACCGCATAGCCACTTCCGCTCTTACTCCACTTCATATTACCTATGGTCAGTTCGAAGTCAAGCGTTCCGCCCATAGCCCGTATCACAGCCTTCTGCGATACTGTGGGATCTCCCTCGAAGCGCAGGAACGTCCTCGTTCCATCCTCGTTGATCTTATAGACAGCAGTCTTCGTAGTGGTCTGCAACACATCGACCACGATGTCGTTAAAGTCGAAATCGTCAGTCTCGCCCAAGTCTTCAACCATATATCGCTTGGAAACCGTTTCCTTGACAGGCTCCGTGATTTCCTTAATCTCCGGCACATCGGGCTTACCGTACATCATGAACACCACATCCTCAAAGTCGTGGTCACTCTTCTCGTAGACGGCTTGATCCTCACAACCGATAATCATCTTCTTGTAGTCGTCGTCCAGGTTAGGCACAGAATCAGGATGGATGTTTAATGCCAACATCTGGTGAGCCAGTGATGATGCAGAAGCACGAGTTACGCCCGACTTAAGGTTCGACAGATAGAGATACATGCTCTTGCCTGCAGGCAGGTTCTTGAACGTGATAGGCTTTGCCCGCACGAACTTGGCAGTCTTTGTATTATGAGTACGACTGGTCCGGTAGTTCGTATTAGGGTCGACAGGACCGACATCCTGCCAGTCGCCTTCATTGCCCGACTCATTCTTCTGGATATTCTCATTCTTCGTCCACACCGTGATGTCCAGATCGTCTTGCTGATCGTTGAAATCCTCGACAACGAGATGCAGGGTCCATACGAAGTCGCCCGTTCCCTGATAGATAGGAACAATGCTGAACTCATTCTGAGGTACGATCATGTAGAAGGGGTTTCCGAGGTCTTCATGGTTACGGCCATCGGGCAGTTTCTTCTTCATCCATTCAATAGTCTTGGCGTCCACCTCGTACCAATCACCTATCGACATATATTCGCTACCACCATCGATGACGGCACGTGTCAGGTTTCTTGGCAGAATGGTGTTTCCCGAGAGAGAATAGGTAGGATACATTTTTGCGAAATCCCACGTTTGTTCTGGGTCCACAGCTCCATACTTCTTGATAAAGTTGGATTCAAACTCACTTTTGTGCTGTTGTTCCACGGCAGAATTATTATAGACATCATGATCTTTGGAACAAGATACCATGGAAACAATCACTGTTGCCATCAGAAAACAACTAAAAATACTCCTTTTCATCATATTACACATTTTGTTAATAGCACCAATAGGGAATTCCCCCTAATCTTTAAGTCTTTATGTTACTAGCTAATACTCAGTGCAAATATATGAAATAAAGATTAAAAAAACAAGTATTTTCTAAAAAAAGTGCATCTATAATACAAAAACAGATGGTCTGTGATACAGCTAAGTGACCTTTACCTATGGTATCAGGAGAGAGGAATCGCCATAGCTCAGGAAGCGGAAATCGTGAGACAAGGCATAGTCATAGATCTTGTGCCAGTCGCCCTTAACGAATGCACTCACAAGCAACAGCAACGTAGACTGTGGCTGGTGGAAGTTGGTTACCAGCATCTTCACAATCTTATAGTTATAGCCAGGAGCAATGATAATCTGCGTACTCGAATGCAGTACCTCAAGACCGCGGACATCCATCCATGCGGCCAGACTTCTCAGTGCCTCAACAGCTGGAACATCGCAAGGACTGTCATAGGGTTCCCATTGACACACATGAAGTTGCTCTTCCGTCAGATTCGCATTCCGCATCACTTTCACTCCCATATAATATAGGCTTTCCAACGTACGGACACTCGTGGTACCCACAGCAATAGCCTTGCCATCGTGCCGAATCAGTTTCTCTATGGTCGAACGACGTACACTGATATATTCCGTGTGCATCTCATGTCCTTCTATCTCCTCACTCTTCACGGGTTTGAATGTACCGGCACCAACATGTAATGTCAGTTCCTCACGATCGATGCCATGGGCATCAAGAGCAGCCAGTACCTCTGGCGTAAAATGAAGTCCAGCCGTTGGTGCAGCCACACTTCCCTTGATTTTCGAATAGACCGTCTGGTAGGTCGTCTTGTCGCTCTCCTGCGTCTCACGGTTCAGATAGGGAGGAATCGGCAGTTCTCCCATCGCATCGATAATTTCTGCAAAGGAGATTCGAGAGTTATCGGCGGCCTTCCACTCAAAGTCTATCCGATGGGAGGTACCATGGATGGCACCACGGGTTGCCATCACGAGAACCTTCTCTCCCTTGATATCAATCTCGCGTGACAGGGTGCCTTCTTTCCACTTCTTCAGGTTGCCGACAAGACAATACCAAGCGCAATGCCCCGTTGTCTGGAACATCAGCTCATAGTCTGACGGATCGGCAGGCTCTAAGAGGAAGACCTCTATCAGCGCACCAAGAGGCTCACCATTCGCATTAGCTTTACGGAAATGCATTCGTGCCTGTATTACCTTCGTGTTATTGAAGACCATCAGAGCACCCTTCGGCAGATAGTCGGGCAGATGACAGAAGACGTCCTCCCCTACCTCACCGTTACGATAGAGTAAGAGCTTAGACTGGTCGCGCCGTGCAATGGGAAACTTGGCGATGCGATCATCGGGAAGCGGATAGTTATAGTCACTGATATGGATATGTCTGGGATCTGATTCCTTTATAGAACAACTCATATAAGACAAGATTTGATAAGAGCAAAGACCAACGTAAATACCAAGACTGCGACAGGAACATCGCAATCGGAGCGCTGGAAGCCCGTAGATGTATATTGTGAAGAAATAAAACGTCTTCTTGACGTCATATTTCTGGATAGGCGATAATACAGGAAATAGACGGTCGATCCCACCAGACCTCCCCACAACAGTCCAACCAGAATGTCACCTGGGAAGTGGACACCAAGGTACAGACGTGTCCAGCAGTTCGTGAACGACCAGAGTATGAGTGCCAGCGACAGCAGACGACTTCTGACTAACCAGCAGAAGAACACCGCAATACTGAAAGTGTTAGAGGCATGGGCGGAGAAGAAACCGAAGCGCCCCCCCCGATAGCCGTCAACGATATCAACCAGCAAGCCAATCTCGGGGTCATGTGTAGGTCGCCAGCGTCCTACCATCGGCTTGACAATCATATCATCGACCGTCCCCGCCAACAACACGCACAGACCAGCACCGCACAAGATCATCATGACCTTACGGAAGTTATCATTATTGTTAAGTACCACATAGAAAAGACTAATGTACAGAGGTACCCATGTGACGGTAGCCGTCAGGACACGCATGACACGATCCAGATAAAGAGAGTCACTGCCATTCAAAGACAATAACAAATCCTTATCATACTCCACCAGTGCGGAGAGAAAGCCGTCTGCCGACATGAGTATTTCCTGGAACATACTATATCTCCTCTATCTGATGACTCTCAACCCAGCCCTCTTTACCATCAGCCACACGGATCTCCTTCCATCCTTTCATCGCCCTATCGGAAATCAAGACCTTCGTACCCTCATGAAGAATAAAGAGATCGGTACCGCTCTTCGCTGGTGTGCTCTTGACTGCCATGGAAGGAACCATCACGATAGCCCCCTTCCGTTCCATTAGGTTCTGACGCTGTTGCCAAGCAAAGACATTACCCATCACGAACAGGATAAGCAACACAACTCCGCCAAAGAAACCGATCTTACGGAGCCACAAACGTTCCGAGAAGAGGTAGACCAACAGAAGGACAATCACCAGAGCCAAAGACAGCAGAGACAGACAAGCCCACGTATCAACGCTCATCAGGTTGACCACCGAACGATACCAAGTAAAGAAGAACATCTCAGATTCAGGGACAATCTTGTCGATGGTCTTTGACCGTGCTATCTGCAGGTTGAAACGGATATCACGGTCACCGGGAGAAAACAGAAGGGCACGTTCATAGTTCAAGACTGCACGCGTGATATTCTCCGTCCGGTAGTAAGCATTACCAAGATTATAATAGAGATCAGCACTTGCGCCCTGCTTCAGCAGCTCCTCATAATCCTTGATGGCCTGTTGGTACTGTCCACGTACATAGGCACTGTCTGCCTCAGCTTTGGTCGTAGCACCGGCAAGTAACGGGAGATGGATGACAAGCACAACCAACAACAACTTCATCGTTGCTGCCCTGCGCCCCTTCTTCTTCATCGTCTCCTCAATCTTCTCAATGGCAGTCATCGCCTTTTCATACACTTTGTTCATATTTCCTTTCGGATCACCAGGGGCATAACGTTCAAACTCACACTCATCAAGAGCTCCGATAAACTGACTGATGATATTCCCATCTACCTGACGCTCCGTCAGTCGCTGACTGATATTGTCGTGAGAGAGTTGTTCGACTGGTATATTCAGTTTGTCACCTACATAGCCCCATAGTGCACGGAGCACCTCATCATAGAACTCTCCCGGCTTATCGTCCGCCATCAGCTTGGCCGCATTCTTCAGCCGTTTTGTCGCCACCTTATTAGCTTTCTTTCCACGCGTCTTCGTCACATTGGCATTGTCGATAGCACGCTGACGGAATACAATGAACAGAGAGATGAATATCAAAGCAAGTACGGCCAAAGATATCCAGTAACCGGTGGAGGCAAAGAAGAAACGGTCAAGTCCCTGCTGGCGCACGTCACCCATCTTGATATAACGGATATCCTTATTCAGCTCCTGCACATCCTGACCTGAGAAATCATTCACGGATGCAGCACCGGATCCTTTGGCTACATCAAGAGTCAAGGCATCACTCTGGATTGTCTTATAACTCTTCGTCGAAACATCAAAATAAGTAAACTCTACCGGTGGTATCTCATACTTGCCTTGATGGCGTGGAACGGCCAGAATATCAAAAATCATTGACCCCTCAATACCATGAGCTGTCAGCTTTGTCTTATCCGTAATCTTCGGCTCATACTTGTCAAAATCCTTGGGGAACTTGACTACCGGCTGTTTGATAAGCTTCAAGTTTCCGGTACCACTCAAGATGATACGCAGAGAGACCGGATCATTCGCTTTCGTCTCTGTCTTATTCAACTGAGCAGTGATATTGAACTTACCCACGCCACCAGAGAAATTCGCCGGACGGGCAGGCAGGGGATCGACCTGAATATCAATGCCTGGGGCTTGGATCTTCTTTTTCACCTCCACATAGCCGGAACCGCCATTGAAGAATGCCTCAAAGGGATCAACATTTCGATTCTGTTGTACTACGATTCCTTCGAAGGTGATGCTGGGAATCTCCAACTTACCCGTCATCTGGGGGAACATCACATACTGACTCCATGTACAGGTACGATAGGGGCGCCCGTTGACTGTCTCGATAGAGAAGCTCTTTTGCTGTGGCAAATCCACTTCCTGCGTATAGAAACTCTTCAGATCCGGCATGTCACCCCGCAACTGAGTCAACGAGACCAACGTATATACCTTGTAGGTCAGCAGAATCGGCTCCTGCTCATAGACCCTCTTCTTGTTAGCACTTACCTTGATAAAGAGATCCGAGCCCGAGATCCTGCTTCCGACATCCCGTAGCTCTCCTCCCTCATCATCGTTACTCTGACGCTGATGACGGGAACTACTTCCTTGTGCTGATCCCGACGCACGGATGGTCAGAGGTTTCGAAGTGATACGTTTACCACCTACCACGGCAACAGCAGGAGGAATCGTGAACGTACCAGCTTTCGTGGCCACAACCATATAAGTATAGGTCACAGACGAAGAAGAGCTCGTATGTCCGTTTATCATCTGATAACTCGACTGCGTAGAACTGTTCGGGCCAATCAAGACCTCCAACTCCTCAGGAATATTGCCGGCCCTGAATTCGCTGACATTCATGGTATTGACCGTGTATGTCAGACGGAAATTCTCGCCCACGGCGACATGCGACGGGGCCGATCCTGTAAGCGTCTGAGCAAGCAAGCTAAAAGGCATAAAGGTAAGAAGGTAAAAAGGTAAAAACCATTTCACCCACCTTTGAACCTTCATGTTTATATATCTTTCCATCTTCTATTCCTTTACAATTTTTCAATTCTCCTTCTCACTACAGATCACCAATTCTTCTGAATAGCGCGACGTTGCGGCTTCTGTTGGGCCTTCTTCATCTTATCCTGGGTCTGCTTCTCGTTCTGGATAGCAGCATTCAGCAGTTGTTCCGCATTCTCCTTACTCATCTGCGGCTTAGGCTGCTCCTGTTTCTTCTGCTTATTCTCTTCATTCTTTTGCTGGTCTTTCTTATCGTCGTTTTTCTGATTCTCATTCTGCTTGTTCTGATCCTGCTTCTGTTGCTGCTTCTGTTGCTGATGCTTACAGAGTACCAGATTATAACGAGTCTCATCATCATTCGGATTCAGGCGCAATGCGTTTTTATAAGCCTCTATCGCCTCACCATACATCCTATGAGTCTGACAGATAACCCCCATGTTATGATATGCTTGTGCCTTTCGAAGAGGATTGGTCTCCAACTTGGCTGCATGCTCGAACTGTTCAATGGCAGCAGAATCTTTCTTCTGTGCCATCAACGCATTACCTAGGTTAAAGGCAGCCTGAGGATTACGAGCATTCTTCTCGACAGCCTTGCGATAAGACACCTCCGCATTAGGATAGTCTCCGCCACGGTACAACTTATTTCCCTGACGCACATATTGACGGTCGGTCTGCGCAGAGGCAGTCAATGTCATCAAAAGAAGAAGAAGCATGACCGTCACCTTCTTCTTACTCCCAAAGAGAGAAAGACTCTTCAACAATGGACTCTGACGGTCCATGATAAAGACCTCGAGAATCAGCAGCAGCAATGCCAAGACACCAAAAGCTTGGAACTGCTCATCATACTCACTATAGATGGTTGAGGAAGTCTCCTTCTTGGAAAGTTTATCCAGTTCCCTGTCCAACTGTTCCTGGGCTGCGCTGTTATTCTCCACATGGATATAGGCACCGCCACCTGCCTGAGCCACCTGTTTACACATCTCCTCATTCAGAGCCGACATCACAGTGTTGCCTGTATTATCTTTCATATATTCGCCCGTCCCTGGCAGAGGTATTGGTGAGCCGTTGACAGAACCGACACCAAGCACATAGACACGCATCCCCTTGTCTTTGGCCGCCTTGGCAGCCTCCATGGCCCCACCCTCATGATCCTCACCATCAGTGATAACCACGATAGCCTTACCGATGCCTTCTTCCTGAGTAAAACTGTTTGAAGCCATACTGATGGCCTTAGCGATATCCGTACCTTGTGTGGCTATCATCGACGGATCAATACTGCTCAGGAACATCTTCGCCGACACATAGTCGCTCGTGATCGGCAACTGTACGAAAGCATCTCCTGCAAAGACAAGCAGACCTATCTTGTCGTTCGTGAAATGATCCACTAAGTTCTCCACCATCATCTTACTCCTGTCCAGACGGCTAGGAATGATATCCTCTGCCCGCATCGAGTTACTGATATCCATGGCGATAATGGTCTCTATGCCCATGCGTTTCTCATGACTGATCTTCGTACCCATCTGCGGTCTGGCAAGCATGACAATCAGTAGGGCAAGTGCCCCCTGAAGCATCCAGAACTTCGTGAGGGGACGGAGAAACGACACGTTCGGCATTAACTCTTTCAACAAAGCCGGTTCTCCAAAACGACGAAGTCGTTTCTTCTGGTTTCGATATGAGACATACCTGACCAGTGCCAATATGGGAATCAGCACCAACAGATAGAGATATGTGGGATCTTCAAATCTAAACATACTACGGTATCCTCCTGAATATGGTTATACGCAACAGGATCTCAAGCAGCAACGCCAGAACAGCGATGAGTGCAAAGGGCTGATAGGCCTCATATCGCTTGCTGAAATTCTTCACGTTCAACTTACTCTTCTCCAACTGGTCAATCTCCTTATAGATATTTCGCAGTTCTTTTGTATTCGTGGCACGATAGAAATCGCCTTCCGTTGCAGCAGCGATCTCACTCAGCGTCTTGTTGTCAATCTCCACTGGAATATTCACATACTGAACGCCCCCTGCTACAGGCATCGGGTATGGTGCTACGTTATTGGTTCCCACACCGATGGTATAGACACGGACACCCAGACTCCTGGCGATCTCCGCAGCCGTCATCGGCGAGATGTCACCACGGTTGTTACTACCGTCAGTCAACAGAATCACCACCTTACTCTTGGCCTTGGAATCTTTCAGACGGGTCACCGCATTAGCCAGTCCCATGCCGATGGCCGTACCATCCTCGATCAGTCCGCGGGCCGCGATATCCGTACGCACGTTCTGGAGCAGATTCAACAGAGAGGCGTGATCGGTGGTCATGGGGCACTGTGTGAACGACTCTCCCGCAAAGATGGTCAAGCCGATATTATCATTCGGACGACCAATGATAAACTCCGCAGCCACCTGTTTGGCCGCCTCGATTCTATTGGGTTTCAGGTCCTCGGCCAGCATACTGGTAGACACATCCATCGCCAACATGATATCTATTCCCTCTACGGTCTTACTCTTCCATGAGTTCTGCGTCTGCGGACGTGCCAGCACCAGCACGATCATCGTGAAGGCCAGCAGACGGAGCATCAGGGAGAGCGGCATCAGCGTCACCTTCCAACTTCTCGGCGCATAACGGAACACGAACGTATCGCTCATCCGCATCGTCGGCTCAGTCTTTTTCCTGTACATCACATACCAGATCAGATATGGGATGATCAACAGGAGCAGAAGCAGATATTCTTGATTGGCAAATTTCATTTGTTTCCTTTAGTTCAACAACTGATAAAAAGCATACATCACATACGCGAACAACAGGGCACAGACTACGGAGATCAGTGTGATGACCGTCTTAAGGATCCTACGTGCCTTCTGTGAGCGCTGGTCTTCCTCGGAGAGTTGTGGTTTTACGGTCTCCTCCACTGGCATGTTCTCCAACTTCGTCTGATTGATAAACGCGATGGCACTGACCAGATTCTGATCATTTTCGTTGATGAGCGTCGAGTATTTGGCGAACTTCACGAGGTCGGCCGTCAGGAACAAGTGACGCAGTTCACTGAGTGCACCCTCATCCTGCACCTCCACCAGTTTCGCGATGATCTCACTACTCGTCATCTCCATCGCACTGAAACCATAACGCTCCTCGATATACTTACGAATCGTGTCCGTCAGTTTGGTATAGTATTCCTTAGAGTTCTCCGATGTCACCATCTTGTCGGCCTTGATCTGTTCGATCTCCTTCATGGCCTTCTGATGCGGCAACAGATGCTTGACGATCCTGATATGCGAGATAATGGGTTTATTGTCGCGCAGACGGAGATACAGATAATAGCAGAACACCAACAGTACCAAGAGCAGTACGCTCAACCAGAATGGAAGACGCCAGTCGCTCCACTGGAAAGGATTATCCTGCACGCCCTTAGGGCCGAAGAACTGATCGGCATGCACAGTGTCCACTTCCATCGTCAGCACCTTCAGGGCCAGACTCTTGCTGGCATAGGGCTTACCATCGATCTTCACGGTCATCGGCGGCAGATAGTACAGCGTATCATCGAAAGAGGTCAGGGTATAGACCATCGAACGGGCCACGAACCCGTTGTCCAACTCCTGCTTCTCCAACTCCTTACTGCCAAGCACCTCTACCCCAGGCGTGATATATTGTGTCGGTTGGAACTGTGGAAACTCCACCTTTGCGCTCTCCTGGGCATTCGCTGTCAGCGTCACATGCACCTGCTGACCCACGAACATCTCGATAGAGTCGATCCTGGCCTCTACAGACACCTGTGCCGCCACCTTGAGCGCACACACAACGCCTATGATTAGAATCAACGCCTTCTTCATCAGCTTCTCTTTTTAAACAACAGCATTAGTGACTTGACGAAATCCTCATTCGTAGCAATACTCACATTGTCCACATTACTCTTGTTGAAGGTCTCCTGCAACTCCGCCTGACGACCCATCCAGTACTGGCGGTATGCCTGGCGCAAGCGCTTGGAACTTGTATCGATATATTGCTCATAGCCCGTCTCGGCATCTACCACCTTCATCAATCCGACATCAGGCAATTCCTTTGCACGTTGGTCATACACTTGAATAGCCACGACATCATGCTTCCTGTTGCAGATCTGCAACGACTGCTGGAAATCATTCCGCACGTAGAAGTCACTGAGGATGAAGGCCGTGGTACGACGCTTCTGGACACTCGACAGGAACTCCACAGCCTGCTTCACGTCCGTACGCTTCGACTCCGGTTGGAAGTCCAGCATCTCACGGATGATATAGAGGATGTGCTTCCTACCTTTCTTGGGAGGTATATACTTCTCTATCTTATCTGAGAAGAACACGACACCGATCTTATCATTGTTCTGGATGGCACTGAAAGCAATCGTAGCTGCTATCTCTGTCACCATGTCGCGCTTCATCTGTTTCTGCGTACCAAAATCCAGCGAACCACTGACGTCAATCAGCAGCATCACCGTCAGCTCGCGCTCCTCCTCAAACACCTTGACGTAAGGACGATGAAAACGCGCCGTCACATTCCAGTCTATATCACGCACATCATCACCGAACTGATACTCGCGCACCTCACTGAACGCCATACCTCTGCCCTTGAAGGCTGAATGGTATTGACCTGCGAAGATATTTGAGCTCAGGCCACGGGTCTTGATCTCGATCTTACGGACTTTCTTGATGATCTCAGATGTTTCCATCCTGTAAACTATAAACCGTCAACTGTTAACAATTAGGGCACTTCGACCTTATTAATTATCTTCGACACAATCTCCTCACTGGTGATATTGCTGGCCTCTGCCTCATAGGTAAGACCGATACGATGACGCAGCACGTCATGAGCCACGGCACGCACATCCTCAGGCACCACATACCCACGACGCTTGATGAAAGCGTAAGCACGGGCAGCCTTGGCAAGGTTAATGCTGGCACGCGGCGAACCACCAAAGGAAATCATATCCTTCAAATCTTTCAGGCCATAGCGCTCTGGATAGCGTGTCGCAAAGACGATGTCAGCAATGTACTGTTCAATCTTCTCGTCGATATACACTTCGCGAACCACAGAACGAGCCTTCAAAATCTCATCAGCAGTTGTCACAGGTGTCACGCTCGGCATCTCACCGGCAATATTCTCACGGATGATCTTCTTCTCTTCGTCCAGAGACGGATAATCGATGACGACCTTCAGCATGAAACGGTCCACCTGTGCCTCTGGCAAGGGATAGGTACCCTCCTGTTCGATGGGGTTCTGAGTGGCCATCACAAGGAAAGGATTGGGCAACGTGAAAGTCTCACTGCCGATGGTCACCTGTTTCTCCTGCATGGCCTCAAGCAATGCACTCTGCACCTTTGCTGGGGCACGGTTGATCTCATCAGCCAACACGAAGTTTGCAAACACGGGGCCCTTCTTCACCTGGAACTTCTCATCCTTCTGTGAATAGATCATCGTACCGATCACGTCAGCAGGGAGGAGGTCTGGTGTAAACTGGATACGGCTATAGTCGGCAGCTATCAGTTGCGAGAGTGTCTTAATAGCCAAGGTCTTTGCCAGACCAGGCACTCCTTCCAACAGGATATGTCCGTCGCTCAGCAATCCGATCAGGAGCGAGTCCACCAGATGCTTCTGACCTACGATAACACGGTCCATGCCCGTCGTCAGATTTGTCACGAATGCGCTTTGTTGTTCTATCCGGATATTCAACTCACGGATGTCAATAGCTTCTGCCATAATAATTACTCTTTACAAATTCCTAATTTGACCGCAAAAGTAGTGAAATAAAAGGATTTTCCACTCATTTGCCTATCTAAATAATATTAAAAAAGTTCCCTAAAACCTAAGTTTTAAGAAACTTTTTCATTCTTTCTCTATTAGTTCACAGTCTGAGCCTTCTTTTTCTTCTTCCACTCCAACTTCGGAATCTTGATAGCCTGCCCTGTTTTCAGTTGTGAAGAGGCTTTCAGTCCATTGTAAACTTCGATATAACACTCCATGTCTGGCCCTAGAGTTCGACGAGCGATCTTAGCCAGGTTATCACCCTCTCTGACCTTCTCGATATGGTCTGTACCCACAATCCGATAGGCACCCAGTCTCACGCGGGCATCCATGGCAGCGTATTGATCATGCGTCTTGTCGGCAGCAGGAGTATCCGCCTTTTTCTCAGGTGCCTTCGCGGCAACCGTCTGAGATGCCGAGGGCACTACAGTTTTCTTCTCTGCAACAGGTGCCGCCGGCTTGGGCTCAGGCTTAGCGACCGGTGCGACAGGAGCAACAGACTTCTCTGCCTTCGTCTCCTCTGCAGTAGATAACGATGGTACCTCTGACGCAGGCTGAGCCTGCTCTTCGACAACCACAGGCTCAGCCTGTTCCAATGTCTGTTCATCTTTCGCCTTCTCGTTATCCACACGTTCAAACACAAGACGATATTCAGGGAACACGTTCGAGAGCGGCAGGAAATTACCCAACAGGTAACCGCCAGCAAGACCCGACAGAGCGGCCAGAATACCGATCAGCCATTTCTTACCACTGGACGATCCGTCAGAGTCATATTTAGCCAGAATAGCATCCGCGTCAAACTCCTCCTCAGGCTCTTCCTCGACTGGCTCTTGTGCCTCGACAGGCTCCTGTGCTTCGACAGGTTCTTGTGCTTCGACGGGCTCAGCAACCGCTTGTCGAAGGGCCTCGCCATCATCAACAACAGCCTCAACAGCCTCCTGAGCTTCGACAGGTTCTTGTGCTTCGACAGGCTCAGCAACCGTTTCCTGAAGAGTGTCTTCCGACGGACCCTGTGCTTCGACGGGCTCAGCAACCGCTTGTCGAAGGGCCTCGTCATCAGCCTTTTCCTTCTCCGTTGGAACATAGGGCTCAATCACCCATTCTGGTATATCCTCATCCTCAATCTCGTTCAACGAAGCATCATCGCCATTCTCCTCAGCATCCGAGGCAAAATCGACCAACGGCATGGCCGCAGGATCAAGTGTCACATCGCCAACAGGCTCAGCCTCTTCCAATGGAACCTGTGCTTCAACAGCCTCCTGCGCTTCGACAGGCTCAGCAACCGCCTCCCCTGCAGGGGCCACTTCCTCCAGCTCGACCTCGTCACTCGCAGTCTCCATCGTCTTCAGCGTGTCCTCGAAGTCCACGCCATCATTCAACACGACCGTCTCAAACTGAGAGAACGGTTTGTTAACCAGTTCTTTCATCAAGGCATCCGGAGTGAAGGTGATTTTATTGTGCCCTTCTATCAATACGCGCTCGCCTGTGTTGACATTCACACTCTCACGTGCATCAACATCAATGATCTTAAAGGTTCCGAATCCTTTGATCTTAACAATCCTATCCCGCTCCAAGGCCTGTCTTACCACATCAAACAGGGCACCCACAAAACCAGAAGCATCTTTCTTTGTCAGACCATGACGCTCACTGAGTATCACAGCGATATCTTGTATTGTCACCTTTCCCATTACTCAGTTCCTCCATTCTTTACACGTTCTTTCCAGTTTACATTCGGCTTAAAGTTCAGCACCAACTTGGGTGGAACTAACATACGCTGACCCGTAGAAGGGTTCACCATGATGCGTTCCATCTTCTTCTTAACCTCAAAGGTTCCGAATGTCGGAACAAGGACCGCATCATTCTCCTGGAAATGATCACCCATCGCCTCCACAATGGCGTTAACCATCCGCTGCGTGTCATCGGGGTTATAGCCCGTCTGCTGCGATAATTCTGAGATAAAGTCTTTATTAGTCATAACCTTTAGTTGATTGTTGAGCCATACAAATCAAATTCTTCCGAGTCAGTCACCACGACATCATAGAACTCACCTATCGTCAGATCCCGTTCCGATGCGGGAATCAGCACCTCCGGATCCACTTCCGGGGAACAATACTCTGTGCGCCCGACATAATAAGCGCCCTCTTTTCTGTCAACGATAATTCTCTGGATGGTTCCAACTTTCTCCGCCTCGAGTTCCGCACTGATATTCTGTTGAATACGCATCAGACCGTCCAGTCGTCGCTGTTTTATCTCCTCGGGTACATCGTCCTCATAATCACGTTCCGAGGGTGTTCCCTCTTCCTCCGAATAGGCAAAAGCACCCATACGTTCAAAGCGTGCCCACTTGACGAACGCCTTCAGTTCCTCGAAATCCTCATCTGTCTCCCCAGGAAAGCCAACCATCAGTGTTGTGCGGATATGGATACCAGGCACTTCACGACGCAGGCGCTCGATCAGTTCATAGGTTTCCGCTTTCGTCACATGACGTTGCATGCGCAGAAGCATATGATCGGAGATATGTTGAAGAGCGATATCCAGATATTTACATACGTTTTTCTTTTCACGCATCACTCGGAGTAGATCCCATGGGAAATGAGCAGGATAGGCATAGTGCAGTCGTATCCATTCCACTCCTGGGATATCAGCCATCCGTTCGATGAGTTCCGCGATATGCTGCTTACCATCGATGTCCACGCCATAATAGGTCAATTCCTGAGCTATCACATTAAACTCCTTCGTACCATCCGCCACGAGTTGGCGCACCTCATCGAGGATCTCTTCCATCGAACGACTCTGGTGACGTCCTGTTATCAACGGGATAGCGCAATAGGCACAGTGGCGGTCACAGCCCTCACTGATTTTCAGATAGGCATAATGGCGCGGTGTCGTAATGTGACGCTTACCCTCACAGGCGACGAAATCCTCACCCTTCAGGTCGTTGAGCAGCTGCCGATAGTTGAACTTCCCATACCAGCCATCCACCTCTGGGATCTCTTTTTCCAGATCTGCCAGATAGCGCTCTGACAGGCATCCCATCACGTAGAGTCTCTCTATCCTTCCTTCGGACTTTGCCTGTGCAAATTCCAGAATCGTATTGATGCTTTCCTCCTTCGCATCGTTGATAAAACCACATGTGTTGACAACGACGATATCTCCTTGAGGGTCATCGCTATCGTGTGTACACTGATAGCCATTAGCTTCCAGCAGTCCCATCAGAGCCTCACTGTCGACGAGGTTCTTGGAGCACCCGAGTGATATGATATCAATCGTCTTCGCCATCAATCTTTTATGTCAAATAGTGAATCCACAAACTGTCGCTTGTTAAAGAGTTGCAGATCCTCCATACCCTCACCCAAGCCGATATACTTCACGGGCACCTTCAACTGGTCAGAGATACCGATGACCACGCCGCCCTTTGCCGTTCCATCGAGTTTGGTGATAGCGAGCGAGGTAATCTGTGTGACGGCAGCAAACTGCTTTGCCTGCTCAAAAGCATTCTGTCCCGTAGAGCCATCCAGCACGAGCATCACCTCGTCAGGAGCCTCGGGCAGCACCTTTTTCATCACATCCTTGATCTTCTTCAACTCGTTCATCAGACCCACTTTATTGTGCAGACGACCAGCTGTATCTATCAGCACTACATCGGCACCATTTGCCTTAGCGCTGGAAAGCGTGTCAAATGCCACAGAAGCCGGGTCACTTCCCATCTGCTGCTTTACGACAGGAACCCCTACCCGTTCGCCCCATATACAGAGCTGCTCCACAGCAGCCGCCCGGAACGTGTCGGCTGCACCGAGATAGACTTTCTTGCCGGCCTGCTTGAACTGCCACGCCAGCTTGCCGATGGTAGTTGTCTTGCCAACACCATTCACGCCGACAACCAAGATCACATAGGGTTTATGATCGCCCGGCAGATCCCAGTTGTCATGATCTTCCGTATGGTTCTCTGCCAACAGGTCGGCGATCTCATCCCTCAGGATTGCATTCAACTCTGACGTGCTGACGTATTTGTCACGCGCCACGCGCTCTTCAATACGCTGAATAATCTTCAGCGTTGTATCCACGCCGACATCGCTTGTAATAAGTACTTCTTCCAGATTGTCCAACACGTCGTCGTCGACTTTCGACTTTCCTGCTACCGCACGTGTCAGTTTATCGAAGACACTGGTCTTCGTCTTCTCAAGTCCTCGGTCTAGGGTCTCTTTTTTATTCTTACCAAAGATTCCAAATATTCCCATGTCACAATATATTACGTGTGCAAAGATAATAGATTTTAGTGATATGTACAAAAAAAGAGGCCGCAAATTGACTTGCGACCTCTTATTTTATCTAAAAAAATAATTAGTTCTTGAAGAAGTCCTTAACGGCCTCGTTGGGAACCATCTGCTCATCAAAGACGTAAGCACCCGTCTTCGGGCTCTTCACCATCTTGATTACCTTTGTGTAAGCGCGACCATCCTTAGAGCCTTCATGGAGGGTAGCGACGGTTTTCTTTGCCATACTTCAGTCGTATTATTTAATTTCCTTGTGAAGAGTCATCTTCTTCAGGATGGGGTTATACTTCATCAGCTCCATACGCTCCGGCGTATTCTTGCGATTCTTTGTAGTCACATAGCGGCTTGTACCCGGCATGCCACTGCTCTTATGCTCAGTGCACTCCAGAACCACCTGTACGCGATTACCCTTTGCTTTCTTGTTTGCCATGTTCTTAGTCTCCTATCACTTTAATGTCCTTCCAGTCCACAAATCCCTTGGCAACAGCCTGCTTCAGGGCGGCGTCAAGACCTACCTTGTTAATCATACGAAGACCAGCAGCGCTAATCTTCAACTGAATCCAGCAGCCCTCTTCTACGTAGTAGAATTTCTTGCTGAAAAGGTTTACGTCAAAGCTTCTCTTCGTGCGGTGCTTTGAGTGAGACACATTGCAACCTATCTGTGCCTTCTTTCCTGTAATTTGACAAATCTTAGACATTTCTATCTACTTTTTCTTGTTGTTTACACTTACTTATTCCAAACAGGGTGCAAAATTACACATTTTAATTGATATTCAATTCATTGCCCGATTGGAAAAACAAAGAATTAATGTTTTTTAACCTTCTCGGACGGGTCTGGGGGCATCTTCGTCTTTGAGGAACTGCAAAAACATCTCCATCGCGTTGTTGGTCGCGATGGCCAGATTAATGTCGCGTCCGAAGTCCTGTTCCACCTTCTTGGTCACCACATGATCAGGTGTACCGCAAGCCAACCAGATGGTCCCCACAGGGATATCCTTTGTACCCCCCGTAGGACCTGCGAATCCTGTGGCGGCGATGGCGTAGTCGGTCTCCAGAGCCTTGCAGGCGCCCCTCACCATAGCGATGGCAACCTCCTCACACACAGCCGTTTTCTCTTCCAGCACCTGCGGATCCACACCCAGCAGACGTTCCTTGATCTCGTCGACATACGAGATGATGCCGCCCTTAAAATATTTCGACGCACCAGGTACGGCGATGATAGCCTCTGCGATACGTCCACCCGTACAACTCTCCGCTGTACCTACCGTTCTCTCAGTCTCCCAGAGGATCTCACTGATCTCCCTACTGGTTATCTTACTTCCAAAATCCATATCTCCAACTTGTTATTGTCTGCTATTTGAACGTGACCTTCGAGAAGGCCGGTGCGTCGATCCCACAGAACACCTGATCCAGATACTTGTAATACCCCACGATACCGATCATGGCAGCATTGTCTGTCGTATAACTAAACTTCGGTATATAGATCGTCCAACCGTATCGTTTCTCAGCGTCATAGAACGCATTGCGGAGTCCGTTGTTCGCACTCACGCCACCAGCCACAGCCACATGCGTCAGCCCCGTCTGTTTCACGGCCTTCTTCAGTTTCTTCATCAGGATGTCCACGATGGTCCACTCCAGCGAGGCAGCGATATCCTCCTTGTGGTGCTCGATGAAGTCAGGATCCTCAGCCACCCATTTCTGCATGGAATAGAGGAACGAGGTCTTCAGTCCCGAGAAGCTATAGTCCAGATTCGGGATGTTCGGCTCAGCAAACTTAAACGCCTTCGGGTTTCCCTGACGCGCCAGACGGTCGATAATCGGACCACCCGGATACCCCAGTCCCATCACTTTCGAGCACTTGTCGATGGCCTCACCAGCCGCGTCGTCGATGGTCTGTCCCAGCACCTCCATATCGTTATAGGCATTCACCTTCACGATCTGCGAGTTGCCGCCACTCACGAGCAAACACAAGAACGGCATGGGCGGCTGATGCTGATCGTCCTCCGACTCCTTGATGAAATGCGCCATCACATGTCCTTGCAAGTGGTTCACGTCGATCATCGGAATACCAAGAGAACGTGCAAAGCCTTTAGCAAAGCTCACGCCGACAAGCAACGAGCCCATCAGGCCCGGTCCCCTCGTGAAAGCCACCGCCGACAACTGTTCCTTCGTGATTCCAGCCCGTTTGATCGCCTGATCCACCACGGGCACCACGTTCTGCTGATGGGCACGCGATGCCAGTTCAGGCACCACCCCACCATACGCCTCATGCACAGCCTGCGAGGCCGTCACGTTCGAGAGTAGCACACCATTCTTCAGAACGGCTGCCGACGTGTCGTCACAACTCGACTCTATACCTAATATATATATATCACTCATCTCAAACTTCAAAGTTAGTACGTCAGTACCTCCACACCATGATCCGTCATCACCAGCGTATGTTCCCACTGCGCACTCGGCTGCTCATCCTCAGAGATCACCTCCCAGCCATATGGGTCGTCAGCGTCGATAAACACACGCCATGTGCCCATATTGATCATCGGTTCAATCGTAAAGACCATTCCAGGCACAAGCAGCATGCCCGTTCCCCGATGACCGTAGTGGTTCACGTCGGGCTCCTCATGGAATTTCAGACCCACACCGTGACCAGCCAGATCACGCACGATACCATAGCCATATTTCTTACAGTGTTTCTCTATCGCATGACCGATATCCCCCACAAAACCGTAGGGCTTAGCGGCCTCCATACCGATCTCCAGACACTCCTTCGCCACACGTACCAACTGTTCCTTCTCGGGAGTTGTCTTTCCGATAATAAACATTCGCGAAGCATCGGCATAATATCCATCAAGGATCGTCGTAAAGTCCACATTGATAATGTCGCCCTCTTCCAGCACATCCTCCTCCTTAGGGATACCATGACACACCACCTCATTGATCGATGTACACACCGACATAGGGAAACCTTCGTAGTTCAAACAGGCTGGGATAGCCCCGTTTTCCTCGCAAACCTGTCTGCATATCCGGTCTATCTCCAGTGTGTTCATGCCAGCCTTAATCTCCTTGGCCACCGTGTCGAGCACAGCGGTATTTACGACGCCTGCCTTGCGGATACCTTCTATCTGCTCTGGCGTCTTGATCAGGTCACGTGTAGGCACCAGTTTTCCTTTGTTCTCCCAGTACATGATGGTCTTATCCATCTCCGTGGGTTCCTGTCCTGACAAACAGTGCCAACGCCTTTTTTGATTCCTTACAGTCATTCTCTCACCTTATTATTAAATAAGTGGGTGCAAAGTTACTTCAAATCAAGCGAAAAACCAAATAAAACGAAATATATTTTGTCGTCGTATCACACTGTCAGACATAAGAAAAGGGGATCGCCACTCCCCTTAACCTTATATCTTTTTCCTCGATTTCTTTTTCTTGATCTCTTCACCCCAGTTCAGTTGGTAGGTATAACCACATTGCGGGTTTGGTATTTCAATATAATAACGACTCGTTTTCCTTTGAAATCTCACCGTCTCTTTCTTATCAACCACATTCACTGTTTTCCCATCAATGGGAATCATGATGAGTTCAGCATCAGGGGCTGACTGCTTACCTATCAATTTGATATCAAAGACCACCTGTTTAATAGGTGTGTTAACTCGACAAAACTGCAAATCTCTACAGTTCGTTCCGTTCATTTCTATCGAGAACTCCGCTATTTCACCTTTCCGTAATGGTTTCTTGAAAAGAATCAGAATGACATCCCATCCGTCTTCGTTCTTAGGCAATATCTTATATGAGATGTCGTGTGTCGAAGAGCTTACATTTGGTTTATCACTTTGTCCCAAAACGCTGTATCTATACTTAATGTATTTTAATTTATAAACTTTACTTTCGATAGTTCTTGTAAATAAACAATAATTCTTCCCATTGTTATCACGACGATCGTAAACTACAGATAGGGTATGGTAGTCTTGGTCTGAGTCCTGATCATTTGTTTTCGGTAGATTCTTTTCTCTCGAATAACGATAATATCTAACAATATAACTAACCGCATATGATACGACAACCACAAACAAAGCAATTAATACAGAATAGCCTGATTTAGCTTTTTCAGCTATATAGTATACAGGTAAACCTGATAATATATAAAGAATATTATGCCAGTTACCTAATATTTGTGGGCATTCTTTCCAAAAGTCTGGTTTACTATTGTCCATGGTTGTCGTCAATGATAACGTAAAGACTACTTCTTCTCTTCGACGGGAACAAGGAGCTTGTCGCCGGTCTGCTTCAGCAGCTCACGGGCGTATGACTCGGGGAAGCCGGAACGCTGGACACGGGCACCGCCACCATACTGGTTGCGCTTGAAGGTTCCGTTCTCGTCAGTAGGCTTCACGGCCATATCATTGTACTTCACGATGAGGAAGAAGGCGAGTTGCTGCCAACGGGCGATCATCTCGTCGCCTTTCTGACAGCTATAGTCGGTGAGGAACTTGACGCGCTCCTCGGCCGTGGGCAGAGCGAGGGCCTTGGCCTCGATCTCGGGCTGCAGCTGACTATAAGAAGCGTCGAGCGAATCGCGCACGGCCTTCAGCGAGGGGAACATCATCGAGTAACGAGGATAGACCATGTTGCTCACCCAGTTGCATACCCAGAAGGCGTTATCCATCGAGAAGGTGACATCGTCGGCACCTTCCCCAGCGAAGCACTTCGGGCGACGGGTGATACATGAGTACATCGGGGTATAGGCCACCATATTGCCATCGTCGTTGCCGAACCAGAAGCAGGCGCCTACCTCACGGGGCATTGTGCTGCGCATCTGTGAGATGAACGACCAGGCTGTCTGCTGGGTAGAGATGGGGCGCTCGTTGAACACCTCCTTACCGTCGACCTTGAATGAGAGCGGAGAAGGACGGTAAGGCATCTGATAGATACCGCCACCGATATTCGTGTCCAAGGCGAACGGTGTTCCCTCATAATGATCGCGCATCGCATCACGGAGGTCCTGAAGACCCACCTTCTTGTTCGGGATAATCCATAGCGGCATCTCCTTGGTGTCCTTCTCGATACCGGCAGCATAAGGCAGGTATTCGGAGAAGTCGTCGCTGAAACGGTTAAAGAAGCTCCAGACACGAGCCTCACAATAGCGGCGACCGGAGAAGTCGGGTGTCGCGTAGGCGGCATTATAACTGAAGTCGGCATCCTTACCCTCAAACCAACCCATCTTACGGGCGTAGTTGACCACATTGTCACTATACACCACAAGGTTAGGGACGGCCTTCTTACCGTTCACAGGATACTTCTTCTGCAGGTCCTTCATCTTCACCTGTACATAACGACCATCGAGGAATTTCGTGATACGACTCTGATTGGCGTGAGCGGCAATCGCATCATCAGGAATACGCACAGCCACCCAGACGGTACGACCGGCCTCCTTCGAGCGGTCAGGACCACAGCCCATCATCTCCAGCATCCACGCTTCATCCTTGTCGGCCACGGAGAAGGTCTCTCCCTCGGAATAGTAACCATACTGCTCTACCAACGAGGTCATGATCTGCAAGGCCTCACGAGCAGTCTTTGCACGCTGCAAGGTGATATAGATCAGCGAACCATAGTCGATGATACCTGTCGAGTCGGCCATCTCCTCACGTCCGCCAAAGGTGGTCTCACCGATCGTTACCTGCCACTCGTTACTATTGCCGATAACGTTCCATGTCTCAGGTGCTTCCGCAATCTCACCCAAGTATTTATTGGTGTCCCATTCATAGACCTTACGCATGTCGCCAGCAGCATGCTTGGCTGCCGTATAATGATAGAGAGGCATGAAAGCACCATATGAGTCGGCATTATAAGTCACGAACACCGACCCGTCGGCCGAAGCCTTCTTTCCTACGATAAAATTTGTACAGGCAACTGCACTGGCGCTCACCAGCACCAGACCGGCCATCAGTAATATCTTCTTCATCTTTTTGTTTAGCAAGCTTTAAATGACATATCAAGTCCCTTTACCGAATGAGTAAGGGCTCCCACAGAGATATAATCGACGCCCTGCTCGGCATAGTCGCGGATGGTATCATAGGTGATTCCCCCACTCGACTCGGTCTCATACCGACCACCGATGATATCCACCGCCTTCTTCGTGTCGGGCACAGAGAAGTTGTCGAGCATGATACGGTCCACACCACCATGATCGAGCACCTGCTGTAACTCGTCGAAGCTACGCACCTCAATCTCGATCTTCAGGTCGAGGCCCTTCTCCTTGAGATAAGCATGACAACGATCGATGGCGTTGGTGATACCACCGGCGAAGTCCACATGGTTATCCTTCAGCAGGATCATATCGAAGAGTCCGATACGATGGTTACAACCGCCGCCGATCTTCACGGCCTGCTTCTCAAGCATACGCATGCCCGGGGTGGTCTTCCGGGTGTCAAGCACCCTCGTACGAGTTCCTTTCAGGCGCTGCACATACTTGTCGGTCATCGTGGCGATACCACTCATGCGCTGCATGATATTCAGCATCAGGCGTTCTGTCTGAAGCAGAGAACGTATCTTTCCAGTAACGATCATGGCGACATCGCCTTTCTTCACTCGTGCCCCATCCTGCATCAGCACCTCCACCTGCATGGTGGGATCGAAGCGGCGGAACACCTCCTTGGCAATCTCCACACCTGCGAGGATACCATCTTCCTTGATGAGCAGGCGCGACTTTCCCATCGCGTCATCAGGGATACAACAAAGGGTGGTATGATCACCATCACCGATATCCTCAGCAAACGACAGATCAATCAGTCTGTCAACAAGTTCTTCTACACTCAGCATATACCTTTATACTTTTTACTTTATTTACCTTCTTATTTTTAGAAATACAGTCCGAAGCCCACACGGACACCAAATCCGCGATTACCATGACTCTCTGTGCTGTACTCATAATACGCCTCCGGCTCAATGGTGATATGGCGCGAGAGGAAGTAGGCATAGCCCACGTTCAGTTCAGGACGGAAGTCATCACCACCCCTATGCAGATAGTTGCACAAGGCTCCCACATAGACGCCACAGCTCTCGAAATAGTATCGGATACCGGCACCGACCTTGATAGAACTTGAGCAATCTGTCTGAGCATTATATCCCAATGTACCGGTAATCATCCAGTCGTCTGTGAAGAAATAACCGGCCTTCGCATCCACGTTCAACGACATCTCTGTCGACTTATGCCAACTCAGGTCAAGACCAGAGGCCGAAGCGCCGATATACCATTTTCCTTCGTAAAACACATTCTGCGGATCATTCAGGTATTGTGCATTCGCACTGATCGCCATGACCAGGGCGACAACTGTCATTGCTAACTTTTTCATAAACCTTTTCCTTTTTTTATTTATTACTAACTTTTGATTGTTCTTTTATACCATACGGTAAACCACACGACGGCCACGACAAGACACGCCAGTCCCAGTCCATAACCCACACAAGCCGGCAGATGGAAGGCCTGCTTCGACACGAAGAGGAACGTGGAGCAGACGGTCGTCATGAAGAGTGCCGGAATCAAGGTGATCCAGAAAGGCTTCTTCTGCCGTACCAGATAGACGGTAAGCGTCCAGAGCGTGAATACCGACAGGGCTTGGTTCGACCAACCGAAATACTGCCAAATAGTATTGAAGCCGTCCGGGTTCTCGATCTGCCAGACGAGCATGGCGATAGAGCATGCGAACATCGGCACACAGATATACAGTCGTTTCGGGATAGGACGCTGGTCCATCTTAAGCCACTCGGCTACGATCAGACGACCAGAGCGGAAGGCCGTATCTCCAGAGGTGATAGGAGCAGCCACGACACCCAGCATCGCCAGGACGGCGCCTGCCACACCCAACCAGTCGTTGCATACCAGGTTCACCACGGCGGGAGCCGACGTATGAAAGCCGTTGGTAGCAGCCTCGATCAGCTCATAGCCCGGTGCAGGATCACCGTAGAAGAACCAGGCCGATACCGTCGCCCATATCAGAGCCACCATACCCTCCGTGATCATGGCACCATAGAAGATCGGACGTCCCATCCGCTCACTCTTCATACAACGAGCCATCAGCGGACTCTGTGTGGCGTGGAAACCGGAGATGGCACCACACGCAACGGTGATAAACAGACAGGGGAATATCTGGTCTGTCCACTTATCTGGTTCCGTGGCAGCCCCCATATTATAGAGGTTCGTCCAGAGCTCTGGTACCGTGGGCCAATGCAGGAAGAGCCATATCATCAGGGCGCCTGCCATAAACAGCAGTGAGAAGGCGAACAGCGGATAGACCTTACCGATGATCTTATCGATAGGCAGCATCGTAGCAATGATATAATAGGCAAATATGATAATGACCCACATCATCGTCTCACCGCCGATGGAATGCAGGATCTCTGCCGGTGAATATACGAACACCGTACCTACCATGACAAGCAGCAAGACCGTGAACACCAGCATCACGCTCTTCGTGGTCTTACCCAGATACTGACCAATCAGTTCCGGAAGACCGGCTCCGCCATGACGCATGGAGAGCATACCTGAGAGATAGTCGTGGGTGGCTCCGGCAAAGATACATCCGAAGACGATCCACAGGTAGGCCACAGGTCCGAACTTCGCACCCATGATGGCACCGAAGATTGGTCCTGTACCAGCAATGTTCAGAAACTGAATCATGAAGATCTTCCAGTTGGGAAGCACGATATAATCCAACCCGTCGGCTTTGGCAACGGCAGGCGTTACACGGCCATCAGGCGCGAACACCCGTTCCACGAAGCGTCCGTATAAGAGATAGCCCAACACAAGAGCAACAAGGCTCAACACAAAAGAAATCATTGTCTGAAAATTATTTTATGAATCTTTTGCTTGCAAAAGTAATGTTTTTATTTGAGAAATGGAAAAAATCTGCTAACTTTGCACCAAAATTTTTATTGAGCACTGTTATTTTGAAAACGATCATACGTATTACCCTCCTTCTTCTGCTTGTGCAGACCACGCTCGCACAGCCCCCCAAACACGAAGTAAGAGCCGTCTGGCTCACGACCATCGGCGGTATTGACTGGCCCCACACATACGACCCCTACCAACAGCGGCAGGAGCTCATCGGCATTCTCGACCAGTTGCAGCGTGCCCATATCAACACCGTACTCATACAGACCCGTGTCCGAGCGACCACCATCTTCCCCTCCGCCATGGAGCCGTGGGACGTCTGCGTCACTGGTCGACCGGGCACCTCACCGGGATACGACCCGTTGCAGTTCTGTATCGACGAGTGCCACAAGCGCGGCATGGAGTGCCATGCCTGGATTGTCACCATCCCTGTGGGGAAATGGAACACGGACGGTTGTAAACAGCTACGGGCGAAGTTCCCTCGTCTGATCCGGAAGATTGGCGAGGAGGGTTACATGAATCCGGAGATGCCACAGACAGGCGACTATCTGGCGCAGTTCTGCCGCGAGGTCACCCGTCGTTATGATGTCGACGGCATCCACCTCGACTATATCCGTTATCCGGAGACATGGAAGCTGAAGGTAAGTCGGCAGCAGGGGCGCCAGTACATCACTGATATTGTCAGAAAAATTAGCGCACAAGTCAAAGCCGAGAAACCCTGGGTGAAAGTGTCCTGTTCACCTGTCGGCAAGTTCGACGACCTGAGTCGTTACCAGAGTGCCGGTTGGAACGCCTACACGACGGTCTGCCAGGATGCCCAAGGGTGGCTGCGCGACGGACTGATGGATGCGCTCTTCCCGATGATGTATTTCCAGGGCAATCACTTCTTCCCGTTCACTGTTGACTGGAAAGAACATAGCTACGGACGTATCGTGGCTCCCGGACTGGCCATCTATATGCTTCATCCGAGGGAGAAAGACTGGAGTCTCGACATCGTCCAGCGAGAGATGAGTGTGCTGAGGGCGCAAGGCCTCGGATACACGTTCTTCCGTTCTAAGTTCTTTACTGACAATACGAAAGGCGTCTATTCGTTCACGAGACACTTTAACCAATACCCTTCCCTCATCCCACCTATGACATGGGCCCGTCGCCAGGCGCCTAGTCCGGTCAAGGTCCTTCAGGTCAAACGAGGCATGACGACCGACCAACTGTCCTGGTATGGGGCCAAGGACCACTCCGGAGCCGACTACCTATTATATAATGTATATGCCTCCGACACCTATCCCGTCGACACCCGTGAGGCGCGCAACCTCCTTGTCACCCGACAGAGAGCATGCTCACTCCATGTGCCCCACCAAGGGCGCACCCTCTACTATGCCGTGACCGCCGTCGACAGATACGGCAACGAGAGCGCCCCACTGGATCATGGGAAGGATATCGATAAAGCGCATAAACCTCTGGACACCCGTCAGCTCATCGTCGGGAAATCACCCGGAATGAACAAATACAAAAGAAAATGAGCTAAAAAGACAACTGCTTTTACCGGGAAATGACTAATTTTGCACCCATTCTAACAAATATAAAACAAATCAGATATGGAAAGAACATGGAGATGGTTTGGCAAGAAAGACAAGATCACACTTGCCATGCTCAAGCAAATCGGTGTAGAGGGCATCGTCACAGCCTTGCACGATGTTCCCCTCGGAGAAGTATGGACGCGTGAGAAGATCCGCGACTTGCGCGAATACATTGAAAGCTACGGCATGCGCTGGAGCGTCGTAGAGAGTCTGCCCGTGGTGGAGACGATCAAATACGGAGGACCAGACCGCGACCATCAGATCGAGGTTTACAAGGAGTCCTTGCGTAACCTCTCCGCAGAGGGTATCCACTGCATCTGCTACAATTTCATGCCTGTGCTCGACTGGGCGCGCACCGATCTGTTCCACAACAATCCCAACGGCTCCACCAACCTCTACTTCAACTATGCCGAGTTCGCCTACTTCGACATCTATATCCTGAAGCGTGAGGGAGCCCGTGAGGAATGGGCGAAGTTCCAGTTCCCCGAAGGTGTCGGTGCAGGGCGTAACGTACTGGCCGAGGCCGACGAGCTCGCCAAGACGATGACCCCGGAGAAGGATCATGCGCTGGTAGACACCATCATCATCAAGACACAGGGCTTCGTGTCGGGTAATTTCAGTGAGAACGACGAGGCGCCGATCCAGAAGTTCCGCGACTTCCTCGATCTCTACAAAGGCATCGACAAGGCCCAGCTCCGTGCTAACATGAAATACTTCCTCGAGGCCATCATGCCGACATGCGAGGAATACAATATGAATATGTGCGTACATCCCGACGACCCCCCCATCGAGGTGCTCGGTCTGCCGCGTATCGTTCGCACCGAGGAGGATATCCAGTGGTTCCTCGATGCCGTACCCAACAAGCACAATGGTCTCACCTTCTGTGCCGGTTCACTCTCTGCAGGCGCCTATAATCAGGTGGTGGAGATGGCGAAGAAGTTCGCGTCACGAACCCACTTCGTGCATCTGCGCTCTTGCCATATCTTCCCCAATGGCGACTTCACCGAGGCTTCGCACCTGGGTGGTCGTGCCGACCTCATCGAGCTCTGCCGCATCTTCGAAAAGGAGAATCCCTCCCTGCCGATGCGTGTCGATCACGGCATGACCTTCACCGACGAGCCCGGTGGTATCATGGATGAGTCGAGTCACGGTCATAATGCCGGTTACACCCTCCTGGGACGTATGTTCGCCCTCGGACAGGTGCAGGGCATCCTCGCCACCGTCGACCGTGAATTAGGAATTGAATACAAACAACCCGGATTCTTTGATTAGGATTGAAGAATTGAAGAATTGAAAGATTGAAGTTATGAAACTGAATGACATACTGAGCGGACAGTTTAATGCCGCGGAATGGGAAGCCAAGGGATATCAGCTTCCGAAATTCGACATCGCAAAGGTTCGTGAGAAGACCGCCAAGGAGCCTACATGGGTACACTTCGGGGGTGGAAACATCTTCCGCGCCTTCCCTGCCGCCATCCTCAACGATGCCCTGAACACAGGCAAGTACGATCGTGGCGTCATCGTGGCCGAGACCTTCGACTTCGAGGTTATCGACAAGGCCTACGCGCCTTACAACAACCTCTCGCTGCTAGTCAGTCTGCAGTCGACCGGCACCATCGAGAAAAAGGTGATAGCATCAGTGACCGAGGCCCTGAAGGCCGATCCGCAGTTCGACGACTGGAACCGTCTGGTAGAGATCTTCCGGAACCCGAGTCTGCAGATGATCTCGTTCACCATCACCGAGAAAGGCTATACCTACAACGAGGCCGATCTCGCCCGAGGTCTGAAGCCCCTCTTCGCCATGGGTAAGGTCTGCGCCCTGCTCTACGAGCGCTGGAAAGCCGGTCAGCTGCCCCTCACCATCCAGTCGATGGACAACTGCTCGCACAACGGCGACAAGGTGAAGGCCGGCGTCTTCGCCTATGCCGAGCGCTGGGTGCAGGATGGTCTGACAGACCAAGCCTTCCTCGACTACCTGAAGGACGAGACGAAGATCACCTTCCCCTGGTCGATGATCGACAAGATCACACCCCGTCCTCACGAGAGGGTCAAGGAGATGCTGGCCGCCGACGGCTTCGCCGACAACGACTATATCGAGACCGAGAAGCACACCTTCACCGCTCCGTTCGTGAACGCAGAGGAAGTGCAGTACCTCGTCATCGAGGACCACTATACCAACGGTCGTCCCCCGCTCGACCTCGGCGGTGCCCTCTACACCACCCGTGAGACGGTGGATAAGGTTGAGACGATGAAGGTGACCACCTGTCTGAACCCGCTCCACACAGCGATGTCCATCTACGGTTGTATGCTGGGCTACACGCTCATCTCTGCCGAGATGGCCGACGAGGATCTGCGCCCGTTCATCCAGAAGATCGGTTACATGGAGGCCATGCCGGTGGTCACCGACCCCGGTGTACTGAACCCCTACGAGTTCATCGGTGCCGTCATCAACCGTCGTCTGCCCAACCCGTTCATGCCCGACGCGCCGCAGCGCATCGCCTGCGACACCTCACAGAAGCTGCCTATCCGCTTCGGTGAGACCATCAAGAAGTATATCGCCCGTGGTCTCGACATGTCGAACCTCGTGCTCATCCCTCTCACCCTGGCAGGCTATGCCCGTTACTTGAAAGGTATCAAGGACGACGGCACGGCGTTCGAGCCCTCTCCCGACCCCATGCTGGCGGAGATGCAGGCCATCGTCGCCCCCCTCGAGATTGGCAAGGCCGACCAGGACTGGAGTCCGCTGAAGCAGCTCTATAGTCGTAAGGACGTCTTCGGTGTCGACCTCTACGAGGCCGGTCTCGGTGAACAGATCGAGGGTATGGTGAAGGAGCTTTATGCCGGTCCCGGTGCCGTTCGCCAGACGCTCCACAAATACGTATCGGCCAGATAATAGAAGTATTTATCTTTACAAATAGACGCTCATAACTCGCATATTCGTCATCCCACCTCTGATGGGGCACGAATATGCGAGTTTTAAGTATCCAGCGCAACCGTCTGATACTATGGCGGTTACATTCTCTTTTTCGCATCCCCCAGTTTACAGTCATGGAGATAGGGCCTAAGAGTCATTCAGATAAGGCCCACAAGTGTAAGAGATAATCCCTATACCCTATAAGAGATTATCCCTTTCACTCGTAAGTGCCATCCCTTTGAGTCGTAGAGCCTATCTCTTTGAGTGAAAGGAGACGGGTCTGACGGTCACAGACCCATACATCGTCGTCATCAGTCCTAAAAAGCCCCTTTTAAGCCTCCCAGTCCTTTCTCTTTCACGTTATACGGCCACCACTTTTTTAGGCCATTTTTCATGACACGACAGATAACCGTGCTCTACCGTTGTCAGACACCCCGTCACCGGGTCCTCGGATGACCGTATGGGATTACGATTATTTTAACGTAATATGACACTCCAGATTTGGCGGTCTCGTATTATTTCCGTATTTTTGCACTCGCATATTTCCCGAAAGGGAAAAAACAAGAAAACGAGAAAAGAACAACTAAAAAACAATCAATTAAAAATGAAACCACTAAACAAACAATTTGCCCCTAAGAGTGTGATGCCTGAGAAGGTGATTCAGTTCGGAGAAGGAAACTTCCTCCGTGCCTTCGTCGATTGGATTATCTGGAATATGGACCAGAAGACCGACTTCAACGGAAGTGTCGTCGTCGTACAGCCCATCGAGAAGGGTATGGCAGACATGCTCAATGGTCAGGACTGTCTGTACCATGTGAACCTGCAGGGGCGTGAGAACGGTCAACCCGTGAACACACTGGAGCGCATCGACGTCATCAGTCGTGCGCTGAACCCCTATACCCAGCATGCCGCCTTCATGGCACTGGCCGCCCAACCGGAGATACGCTTCGTGATTTCCAATACCACCGAGGCCGGTATCACCTTCGATCCCAGCTGTAAGATCGACGATGCACCCGCCAGTAGCTATCCCGGCAAACTGGTGCAGCTGCTGTACCGTCGTTACCAGACGTTCGGAGGCGACAGAAGCAAGGGCCTCATCATCTTCCCCTGTGAGCTGATCTTCCTGAACGGTCATGTGCTGAAAGACTGTATCTATAAGTATATCGAGCTCTGGAACCTTGGCGAAGACTTCAAGACCTGGTTCGAAGAGGCCTGCGGCGTGTATGCCACCCTCGTCGACCGTATCGTTCCGGGCTTCCCTCGTAAGGAGATCGCAGAGATCCAGGAGAAGATCGGCTATCGCGACAACCTCGTCGTACAGGCCGAGAACTTCCACCTGTGGGTGATTGAGGCCCCGAAGGAGGTGGCCAACGAGTTCCCTGCCGACAAGGCCGGACTGCATGTACTGTTCGTGCCCTCCGAGGAGCCCTACCATAAGCGTAAGGTGACCCTCCTCAACGGTCCGCATACCGTTCTCTCGCCCGTGGCCTTCCTGAGCGGCGTGGACATCGTTCGCGATGCCTGCAACCATGAGGTGATCAGTAAGTACATCCACAAGGTGCAGTTCGACGAGCTGATGCAGACCCTCGACCTGCCGATGGACGAGTTGGAGAAGTTTGCCGGCGACGTGCTGGAGCGCTTCGACAACCCCTATGTCGACCATCAGGTGACGAGTATCATGCTGAACTCGTTCCCGAAGTTCCAGGCCCGCGACCTTCCTGGGGTGAAGACCTATCTGGAGCGCAAGGGTGAGTTGCCCCGAGGACTGGTGTTCGGTCTTGCGGCCATCATCACTTACTACAAAGGTGGCAAGCGTGACGATGGTACGGACATCACACCCAACGACGACGAGAAGATCCTGAATCTGCTGAACGAGCTGTGGGCGACGGGCGACACGCAGCAGGTGACCGACGGCGTGCTTGGTGCTGAGTTTATCTGGCAGGAGGACCTGAACAAGATCAGCGGCCTGAACACGATGGTCAAGCAGTTCCTCGACCTGATCCAGAGCGTAGGCATGCTCGAGGCCGTCAAGAGCGTCTTGTAAGAATTCACACACTGAGATACCGAATAAAGACATTGAGTAACACCATAGAAATCAAAGGGGCGAGAGTCAATAACCTGAAGAACATTGACGTCAGGATTCCCCGTAACAAGTTTGTAGTGATAGCCGGCGTCAGTGGCTCCGGAAAATCATCCTTAGCCTTCGACACACTGTATGCCGAAGGACAGCGCCGTTATGTGGAGAGCCTGTCGAGCTATGCCCGGCAGTTCCTCGGCAGAATGAACAAGCCTGAGTGCGATTTCATCAAGGGCATCCCCCCTGCCATCGCCATCGAGCAGAAGGTCATCTCGCGCAATCCTCGTAGTACCGTCGGCACCTCGACGGAGATCTACGAGTACCTGCGACTGCTCTATGCCCGTATCGGGCGCACCTACTCCCCCATCAGCGGCGAGGAGGTGAAGAAGCATTCTACGGAGGATGTCGTACAGAAGATGCTGGAATACTCAAAGGGCACCCGTTTCATGGTCATGGCCCCGATACACCTCCCGGAGGGACGGACACTCGAGCGTCAACTGAAGGCATACCTCCAAGAGGGATATGCCAGGATATGGGTATCGCCGGGACCAGCCCAGGGAGGTGATGTCGTACGCATCGACGATTATCTGGAGAAGCCCGAGGCGATGGGCGACCCCGACCACCAGGAACTTTTTCTGGTCATCGACCGTCTGTCGGCGGACGACACGAAGGACGCCATCGCCCGACTGACGGACTCTGCCGAGACCGCTTTCTTTGAAGGACATGGGGAGCTGCGTCTGCTGTTCCCGCCCTCGAACATCTTCTATGATTTCTCCATGAAATTCGAGGCCGACGGCATGACCTTCGAAGAGCCCAACGACAACATGTTCTCGTTCAACTCCCCGGCAGGTGCCTGTCCGGAGTGCCAGGGCTTCGGTCGTATCGTCGGCATCGACGAGCGACTGGTCATCCCCAACACGACCCTGTCGGTCTATGAGGGGTGTGTGGTGTGCTGGCACGGTGAGAAGATGAAGGAGTGGAAAGACTGGTTCTGCCGGCATGCCGCCAACGACGACTTCCCCATCTTCGAGCCATACATGAAGCTGACCCAGCAACAGAAAGACTGGCTCTGGCACGGTCTGCCCTCGGACAAGGGGAAGAAGGAGAAACCATGCATCGACACGTTCTTCCAGATGCTGACGGAGAACCAGTATAAGATACAGTACCGGGTGATGCTCAGTCGGTACAGGGGTAAGACCACTTGTCCGGTCTGTCATGGGACACGACTGAAGCCAGAGGCCAACTACGTCAAGATCGGCGGACGGAGCATCACCGACCTGGTGCAGATGCCCGTCGTCCGACTGAAGGAATGGTTCGACCGTCTGGAACTGTCGGAACATGACGCGGAGGTAGGCCGTCGCCTGCTGACGGAGATCAGAAACCGTCTGCAGTTCCTCCTCGACGTAGGACTGGGTTATCTGACCCTTAACCGTCTCTCCAACACCCTCTCCGGCGGCGAGAGTCAGCGTATCAACCTCTGTACCTCACTGGGCAGTTCACTGGTGGGATCGCTCTATATCCTCGACGAGCCGAGCATCGGCCTGCATACACGCGACACTGACCGACTGATTCATGTGCTGAAGGAACTGCAGTCGCTGGGCAATACCGTCGTCGTCGTCGAGCACGACGAGGAGATCATGCGCGCTGCCGACTATCTGATCGATGTCGGTCCTGATGCCGGCCGACTGGGCGGAGAGATCGTCTTCGAAGGTGAGACAAAGGATATTCTGGAGACCAACAGACTGGGTGACGATGAGGCCCTGAAGAGATGGCCGAAGAGCTACACGGTGAAGTATCTGCTCCACGACGAGAAGATACCCATGCCGAAGAGTCGGCGACCGTGGAACCGGCATATCGACATCAAGGGGGCCCGCATGAACAACCTCCAGGGTATCGACGTCAAGATCCCGTTGAACGTGATGACCGTCGTCACCGGTGTCTCCGGCTCCGGGAAGTCGACCCTCATCAAGGGTATCCTCTACCCTGCCATGAAGCGTCATATCGGTGAGGTATGCGATGCGCCAGGCGAGTACCTGGGTCTGGCCGGTGACACCAGTGCCATCAAACACGTGGAGTTCGTGGACCAGAACCCCATCGGTAAGTCCACACGCTCGAACCCCGCCACCTATGTCAAGGCCTACGACACCATCCGAGAGCTGTTTGCCAAGCAACCATTAGCCCAGCAGATGGGTTTCACGCCACAGTACTTCTCATTCAATGCCGACGGCGGACGATGCGAGGAATGTAAGGGCGCCGGTGTGATCACGGTAGAGATGCAGTTCATGGCCGACCTTGTGCTGGAGTGCGAGGCCTGTCATGGTCACCGTTTCAAGAAAGACATCCTCGATGTGGCCTTCAACGGGAAGAACATCGACGACGTACTGAACATGACGATCTCTGAGGCCGTGGAGTTCTTCAGGGAGTCGGGAGCACAGGGCGACAAGGAGACAAGACAAACGACAGAGACGATCGTGAAGCGCCTGAAGACGCTCGAGGATGTGGGTCTCGGCTATATCAGACTCGGTCAGAACTCATCCACGCTCTCCGGCGGTGAGAACCAGCGCGTAAAACTGGCCTATTTCATCGGACAGGAGCGACAGGATCCGACACTCTTCATCTTCGACGAGCCGACGACAGGACTCCATTTCCACGATATCCAACGACTATTACAGGCGTTCAATGCCCTCATCGAACGAGGACACACAATACTGATCATCGAACATAACATGGAGATCATCAAATGTGCCGACCACGTGATTGACCTCGGTCCCGACGGCGGTGACAGGGGTGGCAGTCTGGTGGTAGCGGGAACACCCGAGGAGGTGGCCGCCTGTCCAGAGAGCATCACCGGGCACTATCTGAAAGAAAAACTGGAATAGCAGTGAAACACGGTCGACCATCCATCCGCACAGTCATGATGGGCATTCTCCTCACAAGCATGCCCGCCACACTGTGGGCCTGGGAAAAGACCGACACACTCATCCTGAACCGTATCTACAGCTACCAGAAAGAGCACAAGAAGGACATCAAGGGACTCGAGGACAATATCTACGTGAAATGCCGCTACAATGTCGAGAAGCGCAATCCGACCCTCTGGCTCATCCCGTCTATGTACGCACTGGCAAGAGATCCACGGGAGTATATCCGTGAGTCGTACAGCAGGGTAACCATCAACAGTGCCCACGACATGACCATCAACAGACAGGTGCTCGCCGGCACCGTCCGCAGAAACAGAAACGCCATGTCGCCCCTGCTGAACTTCATCACACCCAACATCTACGACATCGATCTGTACGACGGACATATGCTGTCGCCATTCAACAAGGTGAACCACAGGTTCTACCGGTTCAGACAAAGGACACTGAACGACGGCACCACACGCATCGACTTCCGTCCGAAGCTGTACAACACACAGTTGCTCAACGGCTATGCGATCGTAGAGACAGAGACGGGCCGTATCATCCGCACCATACTCAACGGAGAGTTCGATATGATCACGTTCCGCACAGAGATCATACAAGAGACGGATAGTGGGATTCCCAGAAAATGCAATACCGCCGCCACCTTCCGTTTTCTGGGGAACCGCATATCGGCTATCTTCGATGCGAACTACGACTGTCAGAAGCCTCTGCCCGACAGCATCCAGAGGGTGTCGAGCCGCAGACTGATGAGCGACCTGCGTCCTATAGCCCTGACAGAGACCGACCGGCAGATATACAAGGCCTATGACCGACAGCATGAGAAGGATACCGTCGCGCCCGACACCGTGTCGCGTCACCAGCGTCTGCTGAAAAAGATTTTCTGGGATACTATCGGTGAGAATCTCTTCACACCCATCGCAGCAGAGAACGGACCGGCCTCCTTCCGTCTCTCGCCAATCATCAACCCGCTCTACCTCAGCTACAGTGAGCATCATGGTCTGCGCTATAAGATGAGACTGCGCTCCAGATACACCTTCTCGCCACACCGTTACCTGACCTTCGACCCCACCGTCGGCTATAACTTCAAACAGCGACAGCTCTACTTCACCGCGCCGCTGCGCATGACCTACAACCCGAAACGTAACGGATATGCGGAGATCGTCTACGGCAACGGGAACCGTATCAGTAACTCCTGCGTACAGAAAGTCATCGACGAGATCTATCAGGACTCGCTCATCGAGAACAAACGGGATATGGACAAGTTCCGTGACAACCACTTCCGGGTGTTCAATAACATCATGATTTTCCCATGGCTTGACATCGAGAGCGGCTTCGTCTATCACCGGCGCTCGGCCGTCAACAAGGCTCTGATGCGCCAGTATGGCATGCCCGACGAATACTGCAGTTTTGCACCGATGCTCGGCGTGAAGATCCAGCCTTGGACATACGGTCCGCTCCTCTCCGTCGACTGGGAGAGAGGTATCAAGGGCATCAACCACTCCGACCTGAACTATGAGAGATGGGAGTTCGACGCCTCATGGAAGCATCATATACCTGGACTCCGGATCCTGAACCTCCGTGCCGGCGGCGGCTTCTATACCAGTAAGGAGAAGAACCTCTTCGTGGACTTCGTCAACTTCCGCGACAGGAACCTGCCGGAAGGATGGGATGACGACTGGAGTGGCGACTTCCAACTGCTCAGGAGCCGGGAGTACAACGAGTCGGACTACTACCTCCGCGGCCATGTCTCCTACGAGACACCGATGCTCATCGGCACCTGGATTCCCTATCTGGGAAAGTTCATCGAGAAAGAACGCTTATATATCAGTTCCGTGCTCCTGGAGAAGTCGCGCCCTTATTTCGAACTCGGCTACGGCTTCACCAACCGCTATATCTCCGTAGGGGCCTTTGCCAGTTTCCGGAACACCCACTTCGACAGGATCGGTGTGGAATTTGAATTTGAACTCTTCAGAAGATGGTAACCAACAAAAGAAAGCCACTGACCGTCTATAAGGCGAGTGCGGGCAGCGGAAAGACCTTCACCCTCGCCACCGAGTACATACGACTGCTCATCGAGAATCCGCAGAGCTACCGTACGATCCTTGCCGTCACCTTCACCAACAAGGCGACGGAGGAGATGAAGACCCGTATCCTCAGTCAGCTATACGGTATCTGGAAACAGCTGCCCGACTCTGCCAAATACATGGATGCCGTGCAGAAGAGCACTGGCTTCGGAACGAAGATGATCAGTGAGCGGGCAGGCATCTCCCTCAACAACCTGATACACAACTACAACTATTTCCAGGTTCAGACGATCGACACCTTCTTCCAGAGTGTCCTCCGGAATATGGCGAGGGAACTCGACCTGACCACGAACCTGCGCATCGGCCTCAACGACACACAGGTGGAAGAGATGGCCGTCGACCAGATGATCGAGGATCTCAGTACCACCGACATCGTGCTCCAATGGATCATGAAGTATATTCTGGAGAGCATCTCTGACGACAAGTCGTGGAATGTGATCTCGCAGATCAAGAAATTCGGACGTACCATCTTCCGCGACGAGTACAAGGAGGTGAGTGATGATCTGGAGAAGAAACTGGCAGAACCGGGGTTCTTCGACAACTACACCGCTCAGCTGCGCGAGATCCGTCAACGGGCTGAGGACCGGATGAAAGAGATCGGAGAGAGTTTCTTCGACACCCTTGAGGGCGAGGGACTCACCGTCGATGATCTCGCCAATAAGAGTCGAGGCATTGCCGGCTTCTTCCTGAAACTGCGAAAGGGCATCTTCGACCCAAGCATCGAGAACGCCACTGTGGCCAACTGTCTGGACAATCCTGAGAAATGGTGTGCTAAGTCTCACCCCCAGCACGACTATATCGTCTCACTGGCCGAGACCTCGTTGGGTGAGATCCTGCGCTATGCCGTAGAAGAGCGCTCCCAACAATGGAGACTCTTTAAGTCGGCCGACCTCACCCTGCGTCACCTGAGTCAGCTGAGACTACTGAGTAGCATCGAGAGGAAGGTGCATGAGATCAACGAGAACGCCAACCGCTTTTTGCTCAGTGACACCCAACAGCTGCTCCACTCGCTCATCGACAGCAGCGACTCGCCCTTTATCTTCGAGAAGATCGGCACCCAGCTGCATCATGTGATGATTGATGAGTTCCAAGACACCTCTACCGTACAATGGAAGAACTTCAAGGTCTTACTGTCCGATGTCATCAGTCATGAGGAAGATGGCAGTCTGATCGTCGGAGACGTCAAACAGAGCATCTACCGATGGCGGGCAGGCGACTGGCGACTGCTCAACGGTATCGAACAGCAGTTCTCTGACCAACAGATGGAAGTCAGGTCGCTCAGCACGAACTATCGCTCCGAACGTAACATCATCACCTTCAACAACACCTTCTTCCAACATGCCGTCAAACTGGAGTATCAGGGACAGAGCGAACTCAGCAAGACGGAGGCTGAAGAGCTGAACAAGGCCTATGCTGACGTGAGACAGCAGGTGCCGGACCACCGGCAGGACAACGGGTATGTTCACGTCGAACTGTTACCTGCCGACGACTATCAGCTCCAGACATTCAAACGGTTGACCACGACCGTCAGGGAACTGCAATCACAGGGCGTCAGTCTGCGCGATATCGCCATCCTTGTCCGTTCTAACGCTCACATCCCACTGATTGCCAGACATTTCCTGGAGGAGATGCCGGAGGTGACCATCGTCTCCGACGAGGCATTCCGTCTGGACGCCTCCTGTGCCGTCCGCCTGCTCATTCATGCCCTTCGTCTTCTTGTCCATCCCGATGACATCCTCACCAAGGCTGCCATCATCAAAAGCTACCAGACCGACATCCTGCAGACAACTGTCCGTGATCAGGAACTGCTGTTAGCCACTAACGACCTCGACAAGCTACTGCCAGAGGCTTACATCCAGCATACCGACGAACTGTTGACTATGCCTATCTACGATCTCGTGGAAACGCTCTTCACCATCTTCGATCTGGAACGGTTGGAGGAGCAGAGTGCCTATATCCACACGTTCTACGATTATCTCACCGACTATATCAAGGAGAACACCACCGATATCGAGGCTTTCCTCACCGAGTGGGATGAGACCATCTGCGGAAAGACCATCCAGAGCGATGAGACGGACGGTGTGCGTATTCTCTCCATTCACAAGTCGAAAGGACTGGAATACGGTTACGTCATCCTCCCCTTCTGCGACTGGCAGATGGAGAAGTCGGGGAACATCCTTTGGTGCCGGCCGGCCGAAGCACCGTTCTCCGACCTGCCTATCGCACCGATCGACTATAGTCAGAAGCAGATGGTAGGCACCATCTACGAAGGCGACTATATGCATGAGCATCTGCAGAACACCGTCGACAATCTCAATCTGCTTTATGTGGCCTTCACCCGCAGTCGTCGAGGACTCTTTGTCATTGGCAAGAGAGATGCCAAGAACTCCCGTTGCGCTCTGATCCAAGAGTGTCTTCCGCTTGTGGCACAGGATATGTCCGGGGCCACGCTCGAAGGTGTGGATGACGAGCAGCAGCCGATCGTCTTCAATTACGGTGCTCTCGGCGCCCCCGGGCAGTCCGACGATCATGACGCGCCATCGCCCAATCCCTTCCTGCAGTCGCCCGCACCCATCCATATTGGCATGAAGAGCTTCAGACGTAAGGTCAGCTTCCGTCAGAGCAACCGCAGTCGTGTGTTCATGGAAGGACACGACGGAGAGGGCGCCCAGCAGATGAGTTTCATACAGACGGGTAGTGTGCTGCATGAGATATTCTCTACCATCAGGACAACCGCAGACATCCCTGATGCCCTGCAACGATTACAGTCCGAAGGGGTGCTCTATGATGATCATATCACGGCAGAGAAGATCGGAGAGATGATCAGGAAACGACTGAGCGATCCACGGGTGACCGAGTGGTTCTCGCCTGGATGGACACTCTTCAACGAGTGTACGATCCTGACGACGGAAGACGGACAGGTCAAGGAGCGCCGCCCCGACCGTGTGATGACCGACGGCCAGCGCTGGGTCGTCGTCGACTTCAAGTTCGGCTCACCCAAGCCCGACTACCCCGACCAGGTACGCGAATACATGAGTCTCCTTGCCTCCATGGGCCACCAGCACATCACCGGCTACCTCTGGTACGTCTACAGCAACAAGATAGAAGAAGTAAAGTAAGAACGTTAAGATGATATCACTCACGAAATAGTTGACATGAAAAGTTTCCTTGAACATATCGCTGAAGAGCTGCTGGAGAAGTTTGGGACAGACCTGTCGCGTATTGCGGTGGTGTTCCCGAATAAACGTGCATCGCTCTTCCTCAACGAGCATCTGGCCCGACTGGCAGGAAAGCCGCTATGGAGTCCGGCATATATCACTATCAGCGACCTTTTCCGTAGTCTCTCTCCATTAAAGGTGGCCGACCCCATCCTGCTGGTCTGCGAACTGCACCGCTGCTTCACCGAGTGCACAGGCATCGACGAGACGCTCGATCATTTCTATGGCTGGGGACAGCTGTTGTTGGCCGACTTCGATGATGTGGACAAGAACATGGCACCTGCCGACAAGGTGTTCGCCCTTCTTCGTGATATCCATGAGCTCGACGATGTGTCGTATCTCACTGATGAGCAGCGCGAGATCATCCGTCGCTTCTTCAGTAACTTCTCCGACGATCATAACACAGAGCTCAAGGAACGCTTCCTCAAACTATGGAGTCATATCGGCGACATCTATCATCTCTTCAACCGGAAACTCGCCGACCGACAATTAGCCTACGAGGGAGCACTGTACCGACAGGTGGCTACCGATAAGACGCTCCAGTTCGAATACGACACGTATGTCTTCATTGGCTTTAATCTTCTCCATCCGGTCGAACAGGAGCTCTTCCGCCAGTTAGAGCGCGAAGGCAAAGCATTATTCTACCAGGATACTGAAGACATTCCTCCACGGAGCACCACATTCATCTCCGCTCCCACAGAGAACAGTCAGGCCCGTTATATCAGTCGGTGGCTCTCGGAGAAAAACCGTATTGCCGCCGGACACCGCACAGCCATCGTCCTGTGCGACGAGAGTCTGCTGCTGCCCGTCGTACACAGTCTGCCCGACACGGTGGAGAAGGCTAACATCACGACGGGCTATCCGCTCTACCAGACACCTATCGCTTCGCTGATCTCCCAGCTGATCAGTCTGCAGACTATAGGCTATTCCCCGAAGGCGGGAAGCTATCGTCTGCGACATATCAACGCTGTGCTCCGTCACCCCTATGCCAAATATATCTCTCCCAGATATCAGGATCTGGTTCAAGAGATGAACGCCAAAAGGATGTATTATCCGGAGATAGGGTTCCTCTCCTCTGACGAAGGACTGGCGCTGCTCTTCCAGCATCACGACACCCCTATTCTCAAATGGCTGCTCTCACTGGTCCGACATATCGCCACCAGCTATAGACAGACTGAGGTGGAGGGGCCTCTCGACACCGAGAGCCTCTTCAGGATGCACACGTTGCTCAACCGTATCAACGGGCTTGTGGTGAGCGGCGAGCTGTCCGTAGATGTGATCACCCTGCAGCGGCTTATCATGCAGCTTATCCAGACCACCACCATCCCCTTTCACGGTGAACCGATAGAAGGGATACAGATCATGGGTGTGCTGGAGACCAGAAACCTGGACTTCGACCATGTGCTGCTGCTATCCTGTAATGAGGGTAACATGCCGCGCGGGATCAACGACACCTCGTTCATTCCCTACTCCATCCGCAAGGCATATGGTCTGACAACCGTCGACAACAAGGTGGCCATCTACGCGAACTACTTCCACCATCTGCTTCAGCGAGCCAGTGATGTGACACTCGTCTATAACAACTCCACCAACGACGGTCAGACTGGAGAGATGTCGCGCTTCATGCTGCAACTGATGGTAGACGGTCGACAGACCATCACGTACCAGACGCTCAAGGCCGGACAGCAGTCGTCACTCCGTATGCCCAAACCTATTGAGAAGACCGAAGCAGTAATGGAGATCCTACGGCAACGGTTCCTCCAGAACACCGGTATTGTCAGTCCTACGGCCATCAGCAACTATCTGCGTTGTCAGCTCCGTTTCTTCTACCGATATGTCAGCAACCTGGCCGAGCCGGACAATAACGACGAGGACTTGATAGACAACCGGATCTTCGGAAACATCTTCCACCTGTCAGCCCAGAAGGTCTATGAGTACCTGATGCAACTAACGGGTGACCACATCACCGCATTAGCTATCGACGACCTGCTCAAGAACAATATAGAGATCGAGCGCATCGTCGACAATGCCTTCAAGCGTGAACTCTTCCAGATCAAGGACCCGACGCGCCGCCTTCCTCCGCTCGACGGTCTTCAGCTCATCAACCGCGAGGTCATCATCAGGTATATCCGACAGTTGCTCGAGACAGACAAACGACTCACGCCGTTCACCATCCTCGGTCTTGAGAAAGAGATTTCCATGCCTCTGGCCATTCGTGTCAACGACCATACGGCTGATGCGCAAGATACACACGAGACAACCCTTAAGATAGGTGGGTATATCGACCGTCTCGACAGCGTCGTCGACCCAGAGACCGGCGAGGAACGCATTCGCGTCATCGACTACAAAACCGGTGCCTATCATATCAAGCCTCTGGCTGATGTCGATGCGATCTTCGATCCAGAGAACATCAAGGAGCACAGCGACTATTTCCTCCAGGCATTTCTCTATAGTCATATCATCCGTCGGGAGACTGACACAGCCGTAAGTCCTGCCTTACTGTTCATCCAGCATGCAGGCACTGACGACTACGACCCAACGCTCAAGCTGGGTAAAGAACGTGTACGGGATATAGCCACAGAAGCTCCCCGGTTCATGAAACTGCTGAACGAGACCATCTCGGATATCTTCAATGCGGATATCACCTTCATGCCAACCAATGATATGAAGCGCTGCCACACCTGTCCTTATGCGACCCTCTGTGGGAGATAAGGGCGATGCAGACTCTATCGGTTCTTGTTCTTGACGAACCAGTTGTGTGTGAAGTGATACATGACAAGGGCCACGATGACAAGAGCCAGCGACATAAGCAGTGATGAGATCTTCTCACCCTGGAAGAGTGCCAGTCCGAGACCTATACCACATGCGATGCCTCCTTCCCAACCGAGCAGGAAGGTGCTCTGTGAGGTGCCTCTCTGACAATGACGACTCAGCTTGATGAAGAAGAGCAGGAAGCGGGAGCCGATGATACCGATACCAAAGCCTATAAACAGAGGTGCCGCATACCATACGATCGGTTGTGTACGGGTAATCATCATCAGCAGTGCGGCAAACAGCAAGATCAGTCCGGAGACGACCTCACTCTTCACTTCTGCATCGCGGAAGACGAAGCGTTGTGCCAATAAGGCCAACAGGAACCCTATCATCATCATCGCATAGAAATGCTCAGAAAAATCGACGGAAAAGAGGATGCCCACCGCCACCGTCACCAACAGGAGATTCACAAAGAGCGGAAATCCGTGAGGCAGGAAAAAACGGTCAAGACTGACCACAGGCACATGATCCAACGGGGTGCGGAAGGGGAAATGCACCAAGGCAACGAGCACCAAGGCAACGAACGCACAACCAGCTGCACAGAGCATGACGACAGAAAAGCCAAAGCTGCGCTCTATCAGAAGACCAGCCAACGGTCCCAGAGAAAGGGAAAACCGACTGAACCATGCTGCGGAGTGATTCGCCTCTGTACGCTGGAACGACTCACTGGTATCGATGATCAGCGTACTGGTAAGCGTCATCTGCGCCAATCCGAAGAAGGCACCGAAGGCAAAACGATGGCCCATCAGCAAAGGAAGTTCCATATCGCGGCACAAAACCGCATCCAGATAATACAACAAGGCCAACAGGCATACGACAGCCAGTACGGCGATGATGCAGACCATATTACGACGGTAATGCTGAACGAGAAAGGACACGAAGAGTCCGAAGAAGAACAGGCCTACGCCAAAGGCTCCCATGACCGCACCGACCTCATGGAACGACAGACCCTGTCCCTGAAGGAGCCAACGAGGCATGACTGGAACAAGCATATAGACCGACATCGTAAGCAGTAGGTTTGCTACAGCCAGACGCCAGAAGTCATGATGCCATAGGCGGATATGTACAGGCGTGTTCTGCGAGTTCATAAAGGGAGGAATTTGAATGTGTCAATCAACGATTCATAGGTCAGTCCTCTGTAGTCGGTGATCTGGATGTCTGAAAGGGGAGCTATCGCCTCGACAGGATTCGTCGTGGCCAAGCCCACTACCGACATCTCCGCAGCCCTACCAGAACGAAGTCCGTTAAAGCTATCCTCAAACACGACACACTCCTCGGCATCCACACCAAAGAGTTCTGCTGCCTTCAGATAACATTCCGGATCAGGCTTGCTACGGGTAAAATCCTCGGATGTGAGAACTCTGTCAAAGAGAGAACGAAAAATCGGCTGGTGCTTGTTCACACTTTCCATCTTCGGTTGGTTGGAACTTGTGACGACAGCCGTCAGGACACCGTGTGATCGCAAGTCAGAGATAAGCGTCTCAAATCCGTCGATAAAATCATAATGCATCGTCTGTTCATAAGCATTAAGTCGATTAGTAATCGACTCACGCTCAGGCTCTAAGTCACCACTGAACCAACGCTCATAGATCTGAGTAAGCGTCTGTCCCTTGATCTCATGCTCAAGACCAGGTCGCTCCGGGTGATACTGTCGACATATCATTCCCCAGAATATCGAATACTGAGGTTCTGTGTCGAAGACGACACCATCGAGGTCAAACAGGGCCGCTTTAAGTTTTCTCTGCTTCATCTCATTAAATTTGGGTGCAAAATTAATATTTTTTAGCGAGAAATTTGCTTTTTTACTAATTAAACTGTATTTTTGCACTTAAATAAATGATATAACTACAGGCGTATGAAGAATTTTAACCTACTTTCCATGATCACGTTACTGATGATTGCCTGTGGAGGAAATGATGAGGACGCCATTAAGTTCGACTCCTTTGAGGTTGACAAAGTTGCCGTTCTTTCCAATGATGATCCCTCACCTCGGTGTCAGGTACATCTTCACATGAACCAGGCGACAAAAGCCTGTGGACATCGCGGCGAGCTGATCAACGCGACAGTGATGAGACGCTTGCTCGACCTTGAGGACAGTTCGATGAAACTGGCAGCAGAGACCTTTGCTGACAAGTACACACAATCGTACATCACCAATATGCTGCCGTTATACAATCAAGACCGTTCCGACACACTGAAACGCCAATGGTATGAGTATCATTACATTATCGACACCAACACTCAGAAAGGTTCCAAGAACAGTGTGGTCTATCTGGCCACCATCGACTACTATGAGGGAGGTGCACACGGCATCAACCAGTTGCTGACAATGAACTTTGACACAAGGACCGGACGACTGTTGACCATGAAAGATATCTTTGCATCCGGCTACGAGCAGCCTCTTCAAGAGATGCTGTTGCAGGCGCTGATGGAGAAGACGGGACTGAACAGTCTGACGGCGCTGCATGAGAAGGGTTACCTGTACTCGATGGATATCTTCCCGGCAGAAAACTTCATCCTCGGCGATGAGACCATCACCTTTGTCTATAACCCCTATGAGATTGCACCGTATGCCTTAGGCAGCACCGAACTGACTCTCCCATATAGTCAGTTAAGTAAGATTCTCAATTACTCATTCGAATATTAACAGAATATGAAAGCAGACTGCATTTACAGATATTTCCCCCATCTGACGGAACAGCAGAAACAACAGTTCGAGGCACTCGACGACCTGTACCGCGACTGGAACACAAAGATTAATGTGATCTCACGCAAAGATATCGACATGCTGTATGAGCATCATGTGCTCCACTCGCTGGCCATTGCGAAGATGATTCACTTCACACAGGGTACGCACATCCTGGATTTCGGGACAGGAGGTGGGTTCCCCGGCATCCCCCTTGCCATTCTCTTTCCAGACTGTGAGTTCAAACTCATCGACGGCACCGGCAAAAAGATCCGTGTGGCACAGGAGATCAGCCATGCCATCGGACTCAAGAACTGTCACCCGGAACATATCCGCGGAGAGGAAGAGAAAGGGAAATATGATTTTGTGGTGAGTCGAGCCGTGATGCCTCTCCCCGATCTGGTGAAGATGATTCGGAAGAATATCTCGAAGACCCAACAGAATGCGCTTCCTAATGGTCTCATCTGTCTAAAAGGCGGAGACCTGCAGGCAGAGACCCAGCCATTCAACAAGATCGTCGAGACGGCTGAGATCAGCAGTTTTTTCAAGGAGGAGTGGTTTGATACCAAGCATGTCGTCTATCTACCCATCTGATTATGCTTAACATCAAGACTTTTGTTTGTAACCTGCTCGCAGAAAACACCTACGTGGTGAACGACGAGACAGGCGAGTGTGTTATTATCGATTGCGGAGCCTACTATCAGGAAGAGCGAAATGCCATCATACAGTATATCGACGAGAATCATCTCCGGCCTGTCCACCTGCTCTGCACACACGGACATTTCGATCATAACTTCGGTATCGACACCATCTACGATACCTACGGACTACAGGTAGAGGTTGCACGCGAGGATGAGTTCCTGATCGCAGACCTGCCGGGACAGTTTCATGCCATGATAGGTGGAACCCTTAAACGGAGATACCCGCCGGTCGGCAGGTATTTCCGTGAGGATGAGACCATCCGCTTCGGGAGCCATCAGTTCAAGGTCCTGAAGACTCCAGGCCATTCGCCCGGTGGTGTCGTATTCTATTGCGAGGAAGAACATGTGGCCTTTACAGGTGACACCATCTTCAAGATGAGCATCGGACGAACAGACTTTGAACGCGGCAGTTACGAAGAGCTGATGAACAGTCTGCAAACGGTCATCGCAAAGATGCCCGGAGAGACCGTCCTTTACTGCGGGCACGGTCCCAAGACCTCTGTCGGTGAAGAGCTACGCTCGAATCCCTATCTTCGTTAAGAAGACAGAGAATCACTTGCATCGGTCATACCATTCCTTCAGCATGCCCCTGGCTACACCATGATGCGTCACAGCATCAAGGGCTTCGCGTGCCTCCTTACGGCGCCCCTGTCGAAGTAGGATGTCAACCTTCGACACGACGAAGTCGACATTCGCAGGCTGTAGTCGGATAGCCTCATCCCAATCATAGAGTGCCGCATCATTCATCTGCTGCTCCATCTCATAGACAGCCCGGGCAGCATAGGCATCGGCACTGTCAGGGAACAGCTGCACGATACGGTTCAATTCATCAAACGTATCGGTCTTACGTCCCATCTTCTGCAGAACATGCGCCAGTCCCAGACGTGCTTCCAGATGTTTGGGCTCCATCGCAAGGAACGCCTCATAATCCGCCTTAGCCATATCATAATGGCGCAACTTACTCTGACAATAGGCGCGGAAATATAGAGCAGCCAGGTTCCGGTCATCGATGCGGAGCACATGACCATACTCCTCTACCGCGTACTCCCATTGCTGAAGATTGATGTTCGCCTCTGCTTTCTTCAAACGCAGGTCTGTATTCTTCGGATCCTGTCGGATAGCCTCAATCAGGAAGGATACCGAATCACGCCACTGCTGTGGGGTCTGGGCCCCGGCAGAGCCCACGCCCAGGAGCAGTAAAAGAACAAGAATCGCCCTATTCATTTTCATAATGCTTTGTTCTCGATATATGCTACGATCCATGCTCCTACCTCACGGGTACCGTACCGGGCACCACCATCGACCTGAATCTCTGGCGTACGTACATGAGCATCAAGCGAAGCATTTACGGCCTCACGGATAAGTGCCCCTTCCTGCTCAAGTCCGAAATGCTCCAACAGCATGGCAGCAGAGAGAATCTGCGCCAACGGGTTGGCCAGGTTCTGTCCGGCAGCCTGTGGCCATGAGCCATGCACAGGCTCGAACAGCGGCGTATGCTCGCCGAGAGAAGATGACGGCTGGAGTCCCATCGAACCAGTGATACAAGATGTCTCATCGGTCAAGATATCACCGAAAGTATTTTCCGTCACGACCACATCGAAGAAACGCGGTTCGGTCAGCACTCGCATCGAGGCATTGTCGATAAACATATAGTCGGTCGTCACCTCGGGATACTGTGGTTCCATCTCTTTGGCGATCTGACGCCACAGACGAGATGATGCCAACACATTCGCCTTGTCTACCACAGTGAGGTGCTTCCGTCGCTGCATCGCCATCTCAAAGGCAACCTTCAGGATACGTTCAATCTCCGGACGCGTATAGATATCGGTATCGTAAGCCTTGTCGTTATCCTGATATTTCTCGCCGAAATACATGCCTCCCGTAAGTTCGCGGATCACCACAAAGTCGGCACCTCGCAGAAGTTCTTCCTTTAAGGGTGACTTATGGAGCAGACAGTCGAAGGTGGCCACAGGACGCACATTAGCGAAGAGACCAAGTTTCTTACGCATAGCCAACAGCCCCTGTTCGGGACGCACTTTGGCCGTAGGATCATTGTCATACTTCAGATCACCGACAGCGGCAAAGAGCACGGCATCCGCCCGCATGCAGGTTTGGAAGGTCTCCTCGGGGAACGGATCGCCCACCTCGTCGATGGCATGAGCACCGACAAGTGCCTCTTCATATTCGAACTGGTGTCCGTACTTCTTAGCTACAGCATCAAGCACTGCCACACCCTGTTTCATGATCTCCGGTCCGATACCATCGCCCGGAAGGACTGCTATTCTCAGATTCATAACTCGTTATTCTTTTCTTTTTCAAATATGTTCAACATCTTAAAAGTAGCCTTGATGGCCGCCTCGGTCTGGTCTGCATCAAGACCACGCGTACGGAGGATCTTCCCTTGGTCGTTCCAGGTGATGGTGGTCTGCACCAACGCATCCGTACGTCCTCCAGGAGGAATGCTCACCTGATAGTTCTGCAAGAGAGGGAACGAGCGATCCAGGTATTTCTTATAGATATAACGTAGCGATCTCACGAAGGCATCATACTGACCGTCGCCCGTAGCACTCGCCTCATACTGCCGACCGTTGATCTCCACCTTCACATTGGCACCTGGCTTCAGACCGTAGGCTGTCGACACCACATAGCTGATGAGCTTCACTCTATCCTCCGGAGCGTCATGCTTCAGCACATCGCTGACGATGAACGGCAGGTCCTCCTGTGTCACGATCTCCTTCTTGTCGCCCAGTTCTGTGATACGCTGCGTCACCCGCCGCGTCTGTTCTGCTGTCAGTTCCAATCCCAGTTCCTCAAGGTTCTTGGCGATATTCGCCCGTCCGCTGTTCTTTCCCAGCGCATACTCCCTTTTACGTCCGAAACGTTCCGGCACAAGCTCGTTCTGGTATAAGCCGTTCTTATTATCGCCATCGGCATGAACACCAGCCACCTGCGTAAACACATTATCACCGATAATGGGTTGGTTGGGAGCGATGGCGATACCGCTATAGCCCTCCACCAGATGGGAGATATCATTCAACTTATCCTCCTGGATGTTCGTCTTGGCCTGGAACTGGTCCTTGAGGATCACCTGCACACTCGACAGTGGAGCATTACCACAACGCTCTCCCAGTCCGTTGACTGTCACATGCAGTCCTTTGGCACCACTCAGTACGGCAGCCAGAGAGTTCGACACAGCCAGGTCATAATCATTGTGGGCATGGAAATCGAAGTGGGCATCCGGATAGCGTTTCACCATTTTCCGGAAATACTCGATACACTGCAGAGGGTTCATGATACCTAAGGTGTCGGGCAGCATGAAACGGCGGATGCCGGTGTCACACAGCGCATCCATGACCTGATAGACATACGAAGGCGACTCCTTCATGCCATTCGACCAATCCTCGAGATAGAGATTGACCGAGAGCCCCTTCTCACGGGCATATCTCACTGTATCGAGGATATCGTCAATATGCTCCTTGGGAGTCTTCTGCAACTGTTCCCTACAATGCCGCAACGACCCCTTCGCTAACAGGTTGATGGTCTTACAACCACACGATGCGATCCAGTCGACACTGAGTTGTCCATCCACAAAGCCGAGCACCTCCACCCTGTCCAACATATCGATCTGAGCGGCATAGCGGCATATCATGGTCACAGCCTCCTTCTCTCCTTCCGACACCCTGGCCGAAGCCACCTCTATACGATCGACATTGAGATCGCGCAGCAGCATACGTGCAATCATCAGTTTCTCATGAGGCAGGAAACTGACACCGCTTGTCTGCTCGCCATCCCGTAGTGTCGAGTCCATAATCTCCACAAACGGTCTGAGCTTTTTATAGTGCCCTACTTGTTCTGCTGTTCCCATTGTTCCGTCTTTATTTTGTTCTGAACCAAGTAGTCGATATCATCGAATCCATTGGTTAGACAGTGTTTCTTATAGCCGTTAATCTCGAAATGCTCACTGCGGCCTGTCTCCTTATTGGTCACCGTCTGGTTGGGCAGGTCAACCTCCACCAACATCTTCGGGTTTTCCCTGATACTCTGGAAGAGTTCTGCGAGGAAGACCTCGCTGACCTGTACGGGCAGCACGAAGTTGTTCAGTTCGTTGTTCTTATGTATGTCAGCAAAGAAACTACTGATCACCACCCGGAAACCATAACCGGCGATGGCCCACGCTGCATGCTCGCGCGACGAGCCACTACCGAAGTTCTTACCAGCCACGAGGATACATCCACCGTAGGTAGGATCGTTCAGCACGAAGTCCTTGTTCAACGTCCCGTCAGCATGATAGCGCCAGTCGCGGAACAGGTTATCGCCAAAAAACTGCTCTTCCCTCGTCGTTGCCTTCAGAAAACGTGCAGGTATGATCTGATCAGTGTCCACATTCTCCAATGGAAGGGGTACACACGTCGATGTTATGATATCAAATTTCTGTTTCATGGTCTTATCACATCATTAAATCTCTTGGGTCAGCGATCACGCCTGTCACAGCAGCGGCAGCAGCCGTAAGTGGCGATGCCAGGATCGTGCGAGCACCTGGTCCCTGACGACCTTCAAAGTTACGGTTAGAGGTTGAGACAGCAAGTTTGCCGGCAGGTATCTTATCGTCGTTCATCGCCAGACAAGCAGAACAGCCGGGCTGACGAATCTCAAAGCCTGCCTCTTCGAGGACTTTGTCCAGTCCCTCCTCACGGATCTGACGATCGACAGCCCACGAGCCTGGCACAAGCCAAGCTGTGATGCTGATTGCCTTCCGCCTTCCTTTCACGATAGAAGCAAAAGCCCGGAAGTCCTCTATACGTCCATTCGTACAGGCACCGAGGAACACGTAGTCAACTTTCGTGCCCAACAACTTCTCTCCGGCCTTGAACCCCATATATTCCAACGATTTCTCCTCTCCAGGCACACTGGCGCCATTCTTGGAAGGGATAGAAGAAGTGATGCCAATGCCCATGCCCGGATTCGTTCCATAAGTGATTCGCGGTTCTATATCTTCCGCCCTGAATGTCAACTCCTTATCAAACACAGCATCATCATCGCTCTTCAGTGTTTTCCAATAGGCAACAGCCTTCTCCCAGTCCTCACCCTTCGGTGCGAACTCGCGTCCTTTGAGGTAGGCGAAGGTGGTCTCGTCAGGAGCGATAAAACCACCACGAGCACCCATCTCGATAGACAGGTTACAGAGCGTCAAGCGCCCTTCCATCGACATGTCGCGCACCACCTCTCCGGCATACTCCACGAAATAACCTGTAGCACCCGAGGTGGTCAACTGAGCCATCAGGTAGAGTGCCACATCCTTAGGTGTCACCCCCTTCCCGAGTTGACCGTTGATGTTGATACGCATGGACTTCGGCTTTTGCTGGAGAATACACTGTGAGGCCATCACCATCTCCACCTCCGATGTTCCGATTCCGAAAGCCACAGCACCCATGGCACCATGTGTGGAGGTATGAGAGTCGCCACACACGATCGTCATACCAGGGAGCGAGAGTCCCTTCTCCGGTCCCACCACATGGATGATACCGTTGTTCTTGTCCATCATCCCATAGTGCGTCAGTCCGAACTCCTTTGCGTTCCTGGCCAGCGTGTCCACCTGGTTTCTCGATACCGGATCCTCGATGGGTTTATCCTGATCGTGCGTAGGGGTATTATGGTCCGGCATGCAATAGATACGTTCTGGACGGAAACATCTCAATCCTCGCGCCCTCAGTCCGTCAAAAGCCTGAGGCGAAGTCACCTCATGACAATACAGACGGTCGATATAGAGTTGTGTCGGACCATCCTCCACAACCTGTACCACATGTTTGTCCCATATCTTATCAAATAGTGTATTCATATTCTTAATCCTCGACTTTAAACTTATTGATACAATCGATATACGCCTCTACGGAAGCCGTCACGATGTCCGTATTGGCACCGAAGCCGTAATACAGACCACCGTTGTATTCGACCTGCATGTGCACCTTACCCACATCGTCCGAGCCTTTTGAGATGGCCTGGATCGTAAACTCCTTCAGCGTCATCTGCTTCATGATGATCTTCTTCAGAGCCTTGATGGCCGCATCGACAGGACCGTTTCCGCTGGCGGCAGCCTCGAACTTCTGTCCACTGATGTCGAGACCGATGCTGGCCACCGACTTCACGCCCTTACCAGTCGTCACCTGCAGGAAGTCAAGTTTCACAGCGTGAGCCTCGGCTGTGTCGGCACCGGCAAGCATCATCACATCGGCATCCGTCACCTCTTTCTTCTGGTCGGCCAGCACGAGGAACTTCTCATAAATGCTGTCGAGCTTATCCTCCTCAAGGTCCACACCGTTCACATGCAGGCGATGCTTCAACGCAGCACGTCCAGAACGGGCTGTGAGCACAATCGAGTTGTCGTCGATACCCACATCCTTCGGGTCCATAATCTCATAGGTATGCACATTCTTCAGCACCCCGTCCTGATGGATGCCACTGGAATGGGCAAAGGCATTACGCCCCACAATGGCCTTATTCGGCTGCACGGGCATGTTCATCAAACTCGACACCATACGCGATATCGGGTATATCTTCGTCGTATTGATGTTCGTGTCTATACCCAGTCCTTTATGGCATTTCAGGATCATGGCAATCTCCTCCAACGAGGTATTACCGGCACGCTCACCGATACCATTGATGGTCACCTCCACCTGTCGTGCACCAGCCATCACACCACTGAAGGTGTTCGCTGTAGCCATACCCAGGTCGTTATGGCAGTGGGTGGATATGATGGCACGGTCGATGCCATCGACATGCTCCTTCAGGTACTTGATCTTCTCAAAATACTCCTGTGGCAGACAATAGCCCGTCGTATCGGGGATATTCACCACGGTGGCACCTGCCTTGATCACAGCCTCAACCACCTGTGCCAGATATTCATTATCTGTACGCCCTGCATCCTCGCAATAGAACTCCACATCGTCGACATAGCGCTTGGCATATTTCGTGGCAGCCACAGCCTGCTCGAGAATCTTCTCACGGGTGGAGTTGAACTTAAACCGGATATGCTCGTCGCTGGTACCGATACCTGTATGGATACGCTTATGCTTGGCATACTTCAGAGCCTCGAAGGCCACGTCGATATCATGCTCCACGGCACGTGTCAGCGCACAGATCACAGGCCAGGTCACTGCCTTAGAGATCTCTATCACGGAATTGAAGTCACCAGGACTTGAGATCGGGAAACCTGCCTCGATCACGTCTACGCCCAACTGCTCCAGGGCCTTGGCCACCTGGATCTTCTCTACCGTGTTCAACTGACAACCGGGTACCTGTTCCCCGTCGCGAAGTGTTGTGTCGAAAATAAATAATCTGTCACTCATCTTTCTTTATTATATTACTTTTATTACCCAATCCAAAAAATAAAGCCTTTCGCACTCGGAAGTGAGAAAGGCTTCAATATTCAGTTTCATGTATCTGACCTATATACACACCCTATCACTTCCGCCTGCCCCCTGCAGTCGAATAATAATAAGGCCGTTAAGTAGATTCAGACTCATCATAATTCCTCTTGTTATTGAAATCGGGTGCAAAGTTATACATTTTCTCTCATTCAAACAAATAATTCGTTACTTTTTTTATAAAAAATCTTTCAATCCGTCACGTTTGGGCGCACACAAGTCTTTAAACTATCACATTTTCAGCACTTAGTACCTTGTACGAATCCCTAAAGTATGTTACAAATATAGCACATTCGGATGAAATATGGATAATAATTCGTACTTTTGTTGCATGTTTTGAGAATAATTAGGATCATTAAACAAGAAAACAACACCATAAATATGAATAAGACGATATTGATTACAGGTGCGACAAGCGGTATCGGACTGGCTTGCGCGAGGAAATTCGCTGCCAACGGCGATAGACTGATCTTGACAGGAAGGAACGAGCGACGACTGAACGACATCAGCAAGGAACTGAAAGCCCAGGGCACAGAGGTACTCACGCTGCTCTTCGACGTGAGAGACCGCGACAAGGCCAAGGAAGCCGTTGCTTCCCTACCCTCTGAGTGGCAGACCATCGACGTGCTGGTTAACAATGCCGGACTGGCCCTCGGACTGGAACCGGAATATGAAGGCTGCTTCGATGACTGGGAGACGATGATCGACACCAATATCAAGGGACTGCTTACCATGACCCGCCTGATTGTGCCGGGTATGGTGGAACGCAATAGCGGACACATTATTAATATAGGTTCTGTTGCTGGCGATGCGGCCTATGCAGGCGGCAACGTCTATTGTGCCACCAAGGCGGCCGTCAAGGCCCTGTCCGACGGTCTGCGTATCGATGTGGCTGACACCGCCATCCGTGTTACCAACCTGAAGCCCGGACTTGTTGAGACCAATTTCAGCAATATCCGTTTCCACGGCGACAACGACCGTGCCGCTAATGTCTATAAGGGCATCAAGCCCCTGACGGGCGACGATATCGCCGACGTGGCCGTCTATACCTCTAATGCGCCGGTCCATGTCCAGATTGCCGAGGTACTCATCCTCGCCACCCATCAGGCCAGCGGCAGTGTCATCGTCAGGAAATAACTATTGCATCAATCAACCCAACCGAATATGAAAAAGAAAACCATCATCACCCTTCTGCTCACCCTCATCGCTGTGGTGGGACAGAGTCAAGAGAACAACACCAGTTACACCTTCAAAAGCGATATCAGGGAGATCATCAAGGACATGGCCAACGACGATGTCACCCTTGAGAAGTACTTTCTCATGGACTATGCGAGCAAAGAACCCATCACGAAGAAACAGGTCTGGAAGGACAGTGTTATCAGCATCAGCGGCAAGACCGATGCCCCGCGCCTGGTACAACTCAGTCTTGAGATGAAGATTCCCGGTGGGGTCAGAACCAAGTCCTTCCCCTTTATCCTTGAACCAGGTGATATCGTGTTCACGATCGACACAAAGACCTTCTCCGTTGGAGGCACCCCCAGGAACGAAGCCTTGTTCAAAGCGATCAACGAACTGCGAGAAGCTTATAAGGCAGACGACTTCGAGAAGGTCCGTCAAATACCCAAGGATTATATCCTGCAGCACAAAGACGACGTCAGCGCCGTCCTTATGCTGACCGCTAACGGGAAGCCTGATACGCCCGACGAGGCAGCAGAGCTACTCGCACTCATCGAGCAATGCGGTAACGTGGTTCGACAGCACCCTGCCATAATCAAAAGCATCGAAGATGCGAACACCATCCTGAACAGACCCAAAGAGGGGGATATGTTCAAGGATTTTGCCGTAGACTATGACGGTAAGACGCACCGTCTCTCCGACTACGTAGGGCGCGGCAAATATGTCGTTGTCGACTTCTGGGCCTCATGGTGTGGTCCCTGCAGAAGAGAGATTCCCAACCTCATCACCTTATATGAGAAATATAAGAATCGTGACTTCACCATCGTCGGTGTTGCCGTGAACGACAAGCCTGAAGCTACGCTGAAGGCCATCGCCCAGGATTCTATCCCCTATCCTCAGATACTCAACACACAAGACATCACACCGCATCTCTATGGCTTCGATGGCATTCCTTACATGGTTCTCTTCGCCCCCGATGGCCATATTCTCGCCTGCGGACTTCGTGGTGAGGCTCTTAACAACAAACTAGCAGAGATCTTTGGAGAATGAAAAGACTGATAACAGCACTACTGCTGACAGCCAGTATGATGGCATCAGCCCAGACGAACTACGACGATCCTACCCGTTGGGCAGTCGATGCCCAGTTTGGAGGAGCAATACCACTCATAGGACATAACGACCTGACAGGCCCCGGCTATTTCACGGGGTCAACAAAAGGATGCCATGGAACAGTCAACAAGCTACATGCAGAACTCTATATGCCCAACACTCATTTCTCAGTGAAAGGCGGTTACGAGCGCGAGCGACTCTCCATCCTATCGGGCGACGCCGAGACAGAACTGAAAGAGATGATGTTGGGCGGTCGCTGGTATCCTGCACCTTGGATATGGAACATACAACCGTTCGTCGGACTTGATGGCTATCTGAATATCAGCAGTTTGAACGAGCATTATTCAATCAGTTCCTCAGAAGGATATCAGAGAACGACAGACATCCACCAGCCGCGCTTCAGTGTGGCTCCGGTCATTGGCATGGATATCTTTGTCTTCTCTCACATCGCCATACAGATGGAGTATGGTTTCCGGGTGGGAGTTGGTTCTCACATGACCGCCACGTCCACCTTCAAGCGCATGCCCGGTGAGACTTTTGTGACCAAGAGCGACCTGCATCGTCATTGCTTCTCGATAGGATTGAAGGTAACCTTCCCGTTCAAGTTCACATCCGACGATGGCAGATCGTTCTTCGGTGGATTGCTCGATTGCCTGATGGGCGATTAAGCCTTAGAACACCTCCGAGCGAAGTCGCTTGGCAGCCTCGACCAGGTTCTTAAGACTCTGTGTGGTCTCCTGTTCTCCACGGGTCTTCAGACCGCAGTCCGGGTTCACCCACACATTCTCCTTCGGGATCTTCGCGATGATCTTATGTAGCACCCCGACGATCTCGTCGACCGACGGCACACGCGGCGAGTGGATATCATAGACACCCGGTCCCACCTCCGTCTCAAACCGCACTGCATTCAGGGCATCGAGCAGCTTCAGGTCGGAACGACTGGCCTCGAACGTGATGACATCGGCATCCATCGCATCGATATCCCTAACGATATCCCCGAACTCACTGTAACACATATGTGTATGAATCTGAGTCTCTGGCTTCACCTTCGCATGCACCAGTCGGAAGGCCGGTATAGCCCAGTCCAGATAATCGCTGTGCCAACAGCTCTTGCGCAGGGGCAGTTTCTCACGAAGAGCCGCCTCGTCGATCTGGACAATCCTGATGCCGTTGCTTTCGAGGTCGAGCACTTCGTCGCGGATGGCCAGAGCTATCTGTAGTGCCTGTTCTTTGAGAGAGATATCCTCACGTGGGAACGACCAGTTGAGGATGGTGACCGGTCCTGTCAACATACCTTTGACGGGCTTGTTGGTACAACTCTGGGCGAAGACCGACCAGTCGACCGTCATCGGCGCACTCCGACTGACATCGCCCCAGACGATGGGAGGCTTGACGCATCGGGTACCATAGCTCTGTACCCAGGCATTCTGCGTAAACACATACCCGTCCATCTTCGAACCGAAGTACTCCACCATGTCGTTGCGCTCGAACTCACCATGCACCAGCACGTCGAGCCCGATGCTCTCTTGCAGTTTGATGCACTCCAGTATCTTGTTTCTGTTGAAGTCTATATACTGTTCGCGTGAGATCGTACCCTTTCTGAAGGCCGTACGGGCGGCACGCACCTCTGCCGTCTGCGGGAAAGAGCCGATGGTGGTTGTCGGGAAGGCAGGCAGGGCAAACACCTCTTTCTGCACCTGACGGCGTACGAGTCGAGCGGGTCGCCGCTCGAAATCGGCCTTTTCCAGCCGTGCCAGGGCATCCTTCACCTCCGTATTAGCGACAGTGCGAACCCCGGCAAACAGAGCCTTGTTACGTCCGAGAGTCACGGCATCGTCCTTGGCGATTTCCACCAACTCCGTGAGTTTCTCCTCGGCAAAGGCGAAATAGCGGAGCGTCTCGTCTGACAGTCTCTCCTCGGCAGCCACCGTGTAGGGCACGTGCAGGAGAGAGCACGATGTCGATATCACCACGCGCTCCGGTGCCACCAACTGCTCGATGCTGGCGATCAGCGCATTCTTCTGTGCATAGTCGGCCCGCCAGATGTTCTTGCCGTTCACGACACCAGCGAAGAGCAGTGCGTCCTTGGGGAAGCCCGTCTGCAACAGTTCGAGCGACTTCTGTCCTTCCACGAAATCAAGTCCGATACCATCAAAGCCGAGGGCCACCACATCACTGTACACATCGCGGATATCCCCGAAATACGTCTGTAGGATCACCTTCAGTCCGGTGGCATGCAGTCGTCCTACGAGCGAGGCATAGATCGCCTTGAACAATGCCCGTTCCTCAGCGGTCACGTCGAGCACCAGTGCGGGCTCAGCGATGCTGATCCACGAGGCACCCGCCGCCGCCAGTTGTCCGGCAATCCCGGCATATGCCTCCACGGCCGCCTCCACAAAGTCAGCAGCACGTTTCTGACCACAGTAACGGGCCAGGTGCAGGAAGGTGTAGGCACCTATCAAAGCCGGCACCGTGTCAATACCCAGTGCCTTCGCCTCCGCGTAGTCCCTCACGGGCTTGTCGCCCTGTAACGTCAGCACGGTGGCATCGTCGATCTCCGGTTCTATATAATGGTAGTTTGTGTTGAACCACTTCTTCATCGGGAGAGCCTTCACGTCGCCCTTGTCCCCCTGATAGCCATGGGCCGCGGCGAAATAGGTCTCCAACTCTGAGAGCCCCAACTGGCGGTAGCGCTCTGGTACCACGCCCAAGAGGAATGCCGTGTCGAGCACATTATCATAGAAAGAGAAATCGTTCGACGGAATCAACGAGATACCCCTCTCCTGTTGTCTCTGCCAACCATACCGGCGCATCTCGGCCCCTACTCGTTGGAGTTCATCCTCAGAGATCTCACCCTTGAAAAACTTCTCACATGCGAACTTCAGTTCGCGCTTTCTCCCGATACGTGGGAATCCTATCACGGATGTCTTTTTTACTGTCATAGTCGGTTTATGATTTAAATTCTTGATCTTCATTTTCCGGGTGCAAAGATATGTAACTCCGTGCAGACCAACAAGACTTTCCTTTAAATTTGGGAAAATATACTACATTTGTATCGACATAACCAAATAACACAGAATATTATTCTGCTTAATAAGAAAAGAACCATCTATAGGGAAATCCCCCACCCCGTATAGGGAAATTCCTTTGCCACATCAGAGATTTTGTTGTTCCTTTGCAGTGTGAATCATCAAGATATCACATCCGTAGCATAATAACGAATTCAACTATTATAAACCATTAGTATTATGAAACAGATTCTTATGATCCTGGCCGCCATGATCTCCATGGAGGCGGCCGCACAGAACGAGACGTACAATCCCAAACGTAGTGTCAACCTCGAAGTGCTCGGTGCATCGGGCCTTGTCGGCGTCAACTACGACTCACGCTTCAAGACCGGATCGCCCTGGGGCTATCGTGTGGGTATCGGCTACGTCTACAGCGAGCGTTCCAACATGTTCGCTCACTCCCGTTCCCTACAAGGTACCGACATCCCTCTGGAACTGAACTATCTGTTGGGAAAGAAAAGCAGCAAGCTCGAATTAGGTCTCGGTGTCAATTTCGGCTACTACAAAGAGAAATACAACAATTACGGTATGGTGCCCGTTGGCGAGGATCACGGAGTAACAGTATATGAAAGCGTACTGATCGGGAAGGACTCGCATTCCACATGGGGTTACTACTACTATGGTAACATCGGGTATCGCTACCAGTCCAAAAAAGGATTCCAGTTCCGCGCCGGTGTGATCCCTTCCATACAGCCCAATGACAAGCATGGTGTCAAGAGGGTCTTCACGCCGTACGTCAGTGTCGGATATGCCTTCTAACGCCCCCTTCCCCCCTCGCCAAGAGGGGGGCTTTTTGCAGGGTTCCACCCTGCTGTTGTCTTCATTTTCTTTCTGCCACCAGAAAGAAAACCGAAGCAAAAGAAAGAGTGCGAAAAGTTCTTGCGTCCCGTTGGTAGCAAGCGAGCAAAGCTCGAGCGCTGAGCTCGGAGGCCGGTTGTCCGATTTTAGTAGCCACTCAATGCGCTCGAGCTCTGCTCGCTTGGCTTGTCCAAGAACTCGCTCCGCTCAAACAGCATTTCGTATTTCGTTCCTTGGCTCGCTCCTCGAGCCAAGACTCAATATGGCTCCGAAAATAGGACACCCTCTAAAGACCTCCTCGTGCGGAGTGTTTTCGAGTCTTGCTCTGCGCAGCCGATAAAAAATCACGCCAGACCTTTGATGGTCTGAGCGTACCTTAATGTAAGAGCGACAGGAGGAGCGGTTAAGTCTCCCCATATAGGGGGAGATTTAGTAGGGGTGGATGCTTCTTTTGGTTCTTTTCTTCGCGCCGAAGAAAAAGAACGTCTCTGCAGGGTGCAACCCTGCATTATAGCCGTCCCTTACAAAGGGACTCTAAGGGGTCGGTTTCTTTCTCGTAACTAAAAGAAAATGAAGGAATGCAAAAGAAAACAAGCTTTTATTTTGCATTTCTCTCGTTTTTTCGTAACTTTGCACCCGAAAAAAGCCACCGATAATTAACCATTACATGTTGCGACGCAAGAAACAAAGACTACTATCTTATTTTATCATCCTGCTGTCTGTTGGGATGATTAGTGCCTGCGCCGACAATCTGAAAGAGCTTTTCCACCCGTCAGACAAGGCCCCAGTCATCAGTCCGCTGGCCACCAAACTGGGTTTCTCTAAGGAAAGACCTCTGGTCATGGGTATGAACACCAGCTATGCTCCCCTGCAATATGTCGACGACAAGGGCGTACCGAGCGGTTATGATGTCGAGTTCACCAAGATCCTGATGAATCGCATGGGCATCCCCTACACTTTCTCCCCTAATATCTGGGACAACATGTCGCCAGGCATCATCGAAGGCAAATACGACGTAGGCATGTTGGTCTATTCGGCCTATCGCAAGGAACTCACGAACTATTCGCATGCCGTGTTCCGCATGTACTATCAGATTGTCTATCGCAAGAAAGACTATACCGACTTCGACTTCCGCCACCTAAAGGGCAAGACCATCGCCTATATGAAGTCGCGCCCTATCGGACTGATGCTCAAGAATGCCGAAGCCAACGATGTGTCGATCACCGACTTGAGTGAGGCCTTCCGCGATCTGGCCGCCGGTAAGTACGACGGACTGATCTGCTACCGTTTCCAGGCCCAGTACAATATCAGTACGCTGCACCTGGAGAAACAGTTGCAGACAGAGGAGCTGTCGCTGGAGCCGCGCGAGTACTGCTATGCCAGTCACGACCCCCGTCTGATCAACGCCATCAATGCCGAGCTACGCCGCATGGACGAGGAAGGCATCATCGACGAGGTGTATGGCGACAACGTGCTCACCCAGTTCGGTTCCATCAAGGTGCCCCTGTGGATCTGGGGCGTGCTGATGCTGCTCACCATTATCTATCTGGCCATCTACAGTATCAACCGCCACCGTTACAGCAAACGGCTGCAGCAGGCTCACCAGCAGCTGCAGTCGGCCTACGACCAGATGGCCGAGAAGAACGAGCAGCTGCAGATAGCCAACGCCCGTGCCGAGGAGTCGACACGCATGAAGAGCAATTTCATCAAGCAGATATCCCACGAGATACGTACCCCTCTGAATATCCTCAGCGGCTTCACCCAGATCCTCACCTCATCGGGCATCAAGCTCTCCGAGAAGGATCAGTCTGAAGCCTCGCAGCAGATCATCAAGAGCACCGACCGCATCACGGGTCTGGTGAACAAGATGCTCGAGCTCTCCGATATCAGCAGTCAGGTTGTGCTGGCGCGTAACGACAAGACCACGCCCTTGAAGATCGCCCAACAGGCCATCAGTGCCTCAGGCATCAAGCAGGCCGCCCACCTGACGTTTATCCTGCGACAAGAGGTAGGTGCCGAATGCTCGTTCTATACCGACCAGCGCGCAGCCGTTCGCATCGTAGAGCTCCTGCTCGACAATGCCATCAAGTTCACCCGCCCGTCGGAGGCTTATCAGTCGAAGGACACAGAGGAGAAAGAGCAGGTCACCATGACCGTCAGCTCTGGTAGCAACACCGTCCGTTTCACGGTCGATGATACTGGCATCGGAGTTCCTCCCGAGGAGGCCGAGCGTATCTTCAACGAGTTCGTGCAGTTAGACGAGTACTACAACGGCACTGGTGTCGGCCTGACCGTCGCACGCAGTCTGGCCCGTCGTCTGGGCGGTGATGTCAAGCTCGACACGTCGTGCACCACCCACACCCGCTTCATCGTCACCCTCGCCAGGAAGCAGTAACAGCACACCTCCCTGCCTATGATGGACATCACACATTTCTATATAGAGAAGGGTCAGGGTGATCCCCTCATTCTACTGCACGGCAACGGAGAGGACCATACCTATTTTGACCACCAGATCGAAGTGTTTGCCCAGCACTACCATGTGTACGCTCTTGACACCCGTGGTCACGGACAGACCCCACGAGGCACCCGTCCCTTTACCATCCGCCAGTTTGCCGACGATCTGTTGGCCTTTATGGATGCCCGCCATATCGAGCGTGCCCATCTGTTAGGCTTCTCCGATGGCGGCAATATCGCCATCATCTTCGCCCTCCGCTATCCCGAGCGTGTCGACCGTCTGATTCTCGACGGCGCCAACCTCGACACTGCCGGTGTGAAGAGACGCATCCAGATTCCCATCGAGATCGGCTATCGCATCGCCCGGCTCTTCGCCAAGCGTAGTACCTCAGCCCAGCAACATGCCGACCTGTTGGGACTGATGGTCAACGATCCCAATATCCCCGTCGAGTCACTGGCCCGCATACAAGCTAAGACACTGGTCATCGCCGGCACCAACGATATGATCAAGGGAAAGCACACACGCCTGATTGCCGCCAACATCCCCGATGCCCAACTGGTCATCATCCAAGGCAATCATTTCATCGCTAACAAGCAGTCCGAGGCCTTCAACCACGCCGTCCTCCACTTCCTCCAAGCGTAGTCATGGCTCATAGAGAGCATCATAAGCCGTCATCCTCATCTTCGACGAGGTCGAGCTCGTCGGGGTTGTCGAGGTCAAGGCATTCCTTGGTGCTTCGTACGGCATAGATGTTCAACTTGCTGATGTCGAGACCGTCTAACTTAGACGGGCGGCGCTTCCATTCCTCGTAGGGGATGCCCTTTGACATCAGCAACGACTGTAGCTCACGGATATAGATCTCCAGATGGGTGATCCGCTTACGCAGGTCGCGCATCTTGACCACTCGTCTGGGGAAGGTCACGGTGATCTTCGTCTTCAGCGCCTTGATCTCACTCATCAGTCTCTTGATGGTGGCATCCTTGTCGGGATTGTCCTGCGCCCCCGCCTCGGCCTTCTCAAGTCGCTTCTGCAAGAGGACATTCTCCTCCTCCAAACCCTTCGCATAGCTGCTCAGCTCCTCCAGACGACGCAGATCTCTGCGGTAGGCAGCAATGAGATATTTCATCCGGACCTCATAGGGGATATCATCCTCAAAGACGCCGATTCGCTTATTATACTCTTCCATACCTTCTATTATTCAACATCCACCCCCCAAAAAAAGTTATCTGACGCGCTTCCCGAAGATCTCACAGATCAGGTTCCGACGACCGTCGTCGAAAATCTGCACATTCTCCCAATGGAAACTATCAGCCGTGATATCCGAGAAGATCCAGTAGGTACACGCCTCGGCCAGAACCTTACCCACCAGCTTGTCGCCCTCGCGGGTAAAGCACAGTCGTTTCATGCTATGATCGCAGGTATAGACCACGTCGTACCACTTCTGCTCCTTGTTGAACATACGCAGCGATGTGCCATATTCGCCATCCGGCTCGGGGTGCTCTTCCTTGGTGCTTCTGGAAGGGAAGATAAAGATATCCTGTACGCCCGTTCCCTCCAGGATATACCGGAAGATCCACTCGCCTTTCACATGACGTTTCTGGTCGTCGGGACCGTCGTAATAGTCACAGTCCCAGTCGCCGATCAGCGGCGCGAACCAGTCGTAATCCTCGGGAATCTTGTAAGCTTTGGTGCTTAATAGTGCTTCAGAAAAAGTATCCATCTGTGATAATACCTATTTATGATTTCGTTAATTAAGTTATTCGGTTACAAAGTTATAAAACAATCTCATGAAATTGCAAAACTCCATGTCAACTTTAGCTTAAAATAACAATCGGAAGCGTCAGCCCATCACCACGTCGAGCACCATCATCAGCACAAACCCCACGGAGAAGCCGATGGTGCTGAGGTTCGAGTGCTGACCACTAGAGGCCTCGGGTATCAGTTCCTCGACGACCACGTAGAACATGGCGCCTGCGGCAAAGGCCAGCATATAGGGAAGGACGGGCATGAGCAATGAGGCCAGCAAGACGACGGCGACAGCACCTACCGGTTCGACGGCACCACTCAGCGAGCCGATGAGGAACGAGCGACGGCGACTGTTGCCGGCGGCCCGCATCGGCATGGAGATGATGGCCCCCTCGGGGATATTCTGGATGGCGATACCCACAGCCACGGCCAAGGCACTGGTAATCGTGATGGTCGTGGCACCACTGCTGGCACCGGCAAAGACCACACCGACAGCCATGCCCTCGGGCAGGTTGTGGATGGTGACGGCCAGAGCGAGCATGGCCGTACGGGAGAGATGGGCGCGGAGACCCTCGGGCTTGTCGGTACCGATATGCAGGTGTGGCGTCAGCACGTCGATGAGCAGCAGGAAGCCCATGCCCAACAGGAAGCCCACGGCCGCGGGCACCACGCTCCACTTGCCACTGCTCGCCTCCATCTCCATCGACGGGATGAGCAACGACCATACCGAGGCGGCCACCATCACCCCAGAGGCAAAGCCTAACAGCCACTTCTGCATGCGTACCGACATCTCATCTCTCATCAGAAAGACAAAGGCCGAGCCAAGCATCGTTCCCAACAGGGGAATCAACAATCCTATGACAATCACCGTCATTCTCCTACCTATTGTATATATCACCATGAGGTCTCATGACTGAAACCCGCTGCAAAAATACGCAAATAATACGAGAATACGCCTTCTTTTATTGAGAAATCCTCATTTTTGAGTATTGCACACATGACAGAATCTCCGTACCTTCGTACCTCGTTTAATAACAGATGAAGATTAAAAGGATTCTTGTGAAGCAGTATGCCCAAGTGGCCATCACCAACGACTACTGGAGCTACATCATCTGGCATGAGCTCGACGATGATGCCGACTTCGACCGCGACTATTGTAAGATGGTACAGGAGATGACGGCCGAGGATGTGCAGCGCATGGCCCAACGGCTGTTGGCCGCCAAGCGTTGTATCGAGGTGACCATGCTGTCGGAGTAATACCTACATCTGATTAGGTCATGAGAGGTGCACGGTGCTTAAAACACTCTGTTTTAGGTATTGTGCGCCTCATTTTTTCGTCATACCTTTGCACCCGGAAAATGGAATAGTATGATAAGGTACAACAGACATCAGGATATAACGATGACTAAGAAGAGGACTCATATAGGTGTGAGTCCTCTTTTTTTTGTGAACAAATTAGAGTATTGTTCGTTTTTAAGCGTCAGACTATGCAGATAAAAAAGGAATACACACGTGAACAGATTGTGACGGTGGCCAAAGGAGTCTTCCTCAAGAAGGGCTTTGCCAAGACATCCATGCGCGACATCGCCAAGGGCTGTGGCATTGGCGTAAGTAACATATACAACTACTTCAACAGCAAGGACGAGTTGTTCAGACATATCGTGACACCCCTCACGACGGAACTGGAAAGGATGATGCACGACCATCACAACGTGAAGGACCATGAGCAGTTTCTGCAATATGCCCGTGGCGAGAACAACGAGATGATGATGAATCACGTGCAGGAATACCTGAGTCTGATCAACAATCATCGTGACGAACTGAAACTGATCCTGTACAAGTCACAGGGGTCAACACTCGAGACCTATATTGATGTATATACTGAGGCATGTACGAAAGAGGTGTTGAAGTTTATGAAAGCGTTTAAGCACAGTTATCCGGATTTCCGTGTAGACCTCAGTCCGTTCACCTATCACGTACATATGGTATGGATGTTTAATTTCATCTCGGAGGTCATCAAGCACGACCTGAAGCCCCGGGAGATGAAAAAAGCCATTGAGGACTACATACAGTTTGAATTCTCAGGATGGAGAGCAATCATGAACCCAAATAACATATAAGACAATGAAAATTGAAAAGATCAATGAACTGTTCGGCAGGTTTGCCGAACGACTGCTGAAGATGCGCTGGATGACATTAGGCATCTTCGCGCTGGTGATAGTCCTGTCGGTCATAGGCATGAGACGTATGGTGAAGGAGACCTCGTTCGACGACTACTTCATCGAGGATGATCCCATGCTGGTGAAGACAGAGGAGTTTAAGTCACACTTCGGCAACGACTACTACGTCGGTGTGCTGACACAGTGCGACAACCATTTCACCAAAGAGAACCTGTCGACACTACGTGCCCTGTCCAACGAACTGCTCGACAGTCTGTCGTACGCCGACAAGGTGACCTCGCTGACCGACATCGAGTTTATGGTAGGCAGCGATGACGGTATGACCATCGAGCAGATCGTGCCCGACGACATTCCTGACGACGGTACGCCCGCCATGGATAGCATCAAGGCCAGAGCCTACAGCAAACCCCACGTAGCCAAGAAACTGATATCAAAGGATGGCAACCTGTCGTGGATCATGGTGAAGCTGCGCGCCTTTCCAGAAGACAGTGTATGGAAGAAACAGGGTAACGTGTCACCGGATATCATCACTGGTCAGGAGGTGGAGCGTATCATCAAGAAGCCAGAATATGCCTCACTGAGTCCAAAAGGAACAGGCATGCCGTATGTCACCAACTGTAAGACAGAGTATATCGGTAAGGAGATGGGAAGGCTGATGATGATCGCCACTCTGATCTGTATCGTGGTGATGCTCTGTATGACCCGTTCACTAAGGGGCATCCTGGCACCAATCATCTCCGTGATTGGCGGTCTGTTCATCACCTATGGCATCGCAGGCTTCACGCAGATGTATGTCGACTCGACGGTACTGATGATTCCCACTATCCTGTCGTTTGCAGTGGCCATCGCCTATAACATCCATATCTTCTCCTACTTCAAAGGACGGATGCGTATCCACGGTGAGCGTCGAAAGGCGATCGTGGAGACCTTGAAGGAGATCGGTTGGTCGGTATTCTTCTGCGGCTTCACCACCCTGGTGTCACTCCTGTCGTTCCTCGTCATCCCCATCCGTCCGATGCACTGTGTCGGTGTCATCAGTTCAATGAGTGTACTGTTTGTACTGCTCACCTCACTCATCATCTCGCCCGTACTCCTGTCGTTCGGTAAGAACAAACGCCCCATAGAGGGCTTCACCGAGGAGAGCGATACTCGATGGACCAAGGTGATGGTGAACCTCTGCGACGTCGTACTGCGCAATCCCAAGAAGATCGGCTATTCGTTCCTCGTCATCTGCATCCTGTTGTGTATCGGTCTTTGGAAGATCGAGGCCGCCTTCGATATCGAACGGACCATGGGTATCAATGTGCCGTATGTGAAAGAGGTGATGGACGTGGGTCGTTCGGAGCTGGGATCGCTCTACTCGTATGACCTGATCGTGGAGCTGGCCAACGACGACGAGGCCAAGGAGCCCAAGAACCTGAAGCTGCTGGACCAGTTGCAACAGAAAGTGGCAGGCTATAAGTTGACCAAACGCACCACCTCGATCCTCGACATCCTGAAAGACCTGAACCAGACGCTGAACGACGGTGACAGTGCTTACTACCGTATCCCCGACACGGAAGAGGAAGTGGCACAAGAGATTCTGCTCTATGAGAATGCCGGTGGTACCGAGTCGGAATACTGGGTGGACTACGACTATCGCCGCCTGCGCCTGATGGTGGAGATCTCCGACTTCAACTCGGCTCAGGTGGAGCGCGAGATAGCAACGATCCAGGCAGACGCCGAAGCGCTGTTCCCCGATGCCAAGATCACCGTGGTGGGTAACATCCCGCAGTATGTCACGATGATGCAGTATCTGGTGAGAGGACAGATGTTGTCGTTCGTCATCTCGATCCTGATCATCGGTATCATTCTGATGATCGCCTTCCAGAGCATCCGTGTGGGTCTCATCGGACTGATACCGAACATGATGCCAGCCGTGTTTGTAGGCGGCTATATGGGTTGGATGGGTATCCCCCTCGACATGATGACGGCTACGCTACTGCCGATGATGCTAGGTATGGCTGTCGATGACACCATCCACTTCATCAACCACTCAAAACTGGAATACGATCGTACCGGTCACTACAAAAGTGCTATCCAAAGGACCTTCCGTGTGGTAGGTGTGGCTATCGTCATCACCTCAATCATCACCTCGGCCGTGTTCGCCAGTTTCTGCACCTCGGCCTGTACCATGTGTATCAACTTCGGACTGACGGCTATCATCGGTATCATGTCGGCCCTCGCTGCCGACCTCCTGGTAACCCCGATCCTGGTCAGCAAGTGTAAGGTGTTTGGAAAGGAGAAAGTTAAGAATTAAGAATTAAGATCACTGAATAGATTATGAAAAAGATTGTATTAGTTTTGGCCGCCTGCCTGATGGCTGCGGGAGAGATAAGCGCCCAACAGTTGACGGGGCGTGACATCATACAGAAAGTAAAAGACCGTCCTGACGGTAACACCCGCTATGGCGAGATGGAACTGACACTGAAGAAGAAGAACGGTACGACCCGACAGCGCAAGATCACCTCGTGGGCGATGGATGAGGGTAAGGACACCAAGAAGATGATGTTCTTCACCTATCCAGGCGACGTGAAGGGAACAGGTTTCCTGACCTGGGACTACGACCAGATCGGTAAGGAAGATGCGAAATGGCTCTATCTGCCTGCCATGAAGAAGACACGACGCATCAGCGGTTCCTCGTCGAAGACCGACTATTTCATGGGTACCGACTTCACTTATGATGATATGGGCTCACGACATGTCGATGAAGACAAGCATAAACTGCTCCGTGAGGAAGTGAAGAACGGGCACAAGTGCTGGGTGGTCGAGTCGGTACCCGTCGACAAGCACGAGATATACAGTCGGAAGGTGTCATGGATCAGACAGGACTGTCTGACAGCCGCCTATGTGGAGTACTACGACAAGCTGAACAAGCTGCATCGCGTATTGACCATATCAGACGTTAAGAAGGTACAGGGATTCTGGACCATCCACAAGATGGAGATGAAGAACGTGCAGACCGAACACAGTACCGTGATCCTGGTGAAGAACCCTAAGTATGACATCTCCATCGACAAGGCCCTCTTCACCGTCGCCAAACTGGAAAAAGGCTTATGAGATCTGTAATCATCATGGCGCTCCTCTGGTGCGCACTTCCTCGTCCTGCCCTTGCGCAGGACGAGGATTCCCTGCGTGTCGGTGTGAAGGGGTTTGTCGATACCTATCACGCCTTGCGTACAGAACGACCTAACGACTGGATGTCGTCAAGAACCCGGGTGCGTGGCGAGGTATCTCTGGAGAAAGGACCTGCGGGAGCCTTCGTCTCGGCCAACCTGGTGCACAACGCCATCCTGAAAGACCGGACAGGTCTGCAGGTGCGTGAGGCCTACGCCTACTACTCCGACGACAACTGGGACCTGCGCGCCGGCAGACAGATCATTGCCTGGGGCGTGGCCGACGGTCTACGACTGACGGATGTGATATCGCCCATGGACTATACGGAGTTCCTGGCACAGGACTACGACGATATCCGCATTCCTGTGGGAGGTCTGCGACTGCGCTACTCACGTGAGAAATGGAGTCTCGAGGCGGTAGCCATACCAGTCAGCGCCTTCTTCGAGCTCCCGACCGATGGAGAGAACCCATGGTCCATCGGACCTGTTCCCATCCAGGCAGAACCCCGTCATAAGCTATGTAATATGGAATATGGTGCCCGTCTGTCGTTCTTCCACAGCGGCATCGATATCTCATTGTCGGCCCTCCATACCTGGAACAAGATGCCGGTCGTCTGCAATGGTGTCGGCGAATACCGGCGGATGACCATGCTGGGAGCCGACCTGTCGGTGCCTGTGGGGAAGTTCGTCGTCAGAGGTGAGGTGGCCGAGTATCTGGACGAGGCCCAGACGGCCATGGACGTCGAGGAGATGCCAAGAGCAGCCTCTACGAATGCGCTCCTGGGCATAGACTGGTATGCTGGCAACGACTGGTCGCTCTCAGCCCAATATGCCCACAAATATGTGGCATGGGGCGATCACCGCCATACGGGACTGGCCACCCTTCGCATCTCCAAGGAACTGCTTCACAACACACTGGCGCTCCAGAGCTTTGCCTATATCGACGTGACCAACGGCGGCATCTACAACCGTCTGAGTGCCGACTATGCACTGAACGACCAGTTGCACGCCATCATGGGCTACGACCTGTTCCAGGCCGACCGCGGCATGTTTACCGTCTACGACAAGAACTCGGAGGTATTCCTTAAATTAAAATACAGTTTCTAGACATTCTGGTTAGTAATGATGTGCGCAATGCTCTAGCCCTTCGGTTATAAGCATTGCGCACTTGCATCCCCCCTTCATTGATCGTCGATCAGAAACAGGTCTTATCGTTTCCTGGCTCTGAAATAAGCCATGGCGCCCTCCACATGGAAGTCGAGGATATCATAATAAGGCTCTAGTCGCTGACGCACATCACCAGCCGTATCGAAAGGCGGTGTAAACCACCCCATACGCGCCATCACGGTCTTAGCGAGCCAGTCGGCAGATTTCCGCTCACCGGCAACATAGAAACAGGCAAGAAGTTCGCCGCCAGCCCTTAGCGTACGCAGGATCTCGGCATAAGCCTTCTCCTTGTTGGGAAACACATGGAGCCCATTCATGCAGAGTATGAGGTCGAACGCCTCATCCCCGAAAGGCAGTGCACCGACATCACCCTGCATCGTCTTGATATGAGTGACGCCAGTGCCACGAAACCGGTATTCAGCCTGTTCCAGCATATCCAGACTATAGTCCACACAAGTGATATCAGCCTGTCTCATCCTCCTGTACTTCTCCGTAGTGAACACTGCCGTTCCCACAGGTACATCGAGCATCCTGCCCGCGAAATCGTCAGGAATCCAACCCAGTACCCTGCGGGCTATCTCGTTGTCGTCTACCCCACCCCAGAGCAGTTTGAAATACAAACGACTCCACCACTTACCCTGTGTGATGGCATCGTCGTAAAAATGCCTGCTAAACCTATAAGCCTTCTGTACCGTTGTTTTGTTCTGCGAAGAACGCTTCATCTGATCTTTCATCTTCTCTATTGTTTGTTAATCCGAGTGCAAAGGTACCACAAAGATCACGCAACCCGGTTGCATATAACACCCCCGACGTTCGTCCGTCGTCCGAGAGACAAGAAAAAAGAGGCCGACCACCGTGGTCGGCCCCTACTCAATACTAAACTAAACAAATACTTTATGAATTTATACCTATGATTACAAGTCTGGAGTGATCGCGGCGACCCAAGCCTCGATACGAGCGTCGGTCTTATCGTCCTCGTTGATATCGTCGAGAGGCAGACCGATGAACTTTCCGTCGATGACAGCCTCAGAGTCATCGTAGGTATAACCGTCGGTCTCAACGCTTCCGATGAAACGAGCGCCGCTGGCCTTGATGCCATTATAAAGCTCGCCCATGCCTCCAACGAAGGTGTCGCCATACGACTGGCAGTCGCCACAGCCGAAGATAGCGATGGTCTTACCGTTAAGATCAGCCCCCTGCAGGGTCTTCAGTCCGTCGTACCAGTCATCCTGCAGCTCACCGGCACCCCATGTCGAAGTACCGAGAATCAGATTCTGGTTATTACTGATGATATCAGCCGTCAGGTCCTGTACGTTAACGGCCTCACAGCCCAGTTTCGAGGCAATCTTCTCTGCGATGGCCTCACAGGTTCCTGTAGAGGAACCATAGATAACAATTGTTGCGTTCATTTTAATGTTCTTATCTAATTAACTGTTTCTCGGGCACAAAGGTACGAGGATTATACGAAGTGCGCAATACCTAAAACAGAGTGTTTAAGTATTGCGCACCACCGCCAACCTGCCGAAGCAGATTAATCACAAATAGGTATTACAATTGCGAAATGACGGTTCCGCATCTGAAAGACAGTAGCTGTTCACCCATCACGCCTTTCATCACCTCATATACCATGTCACCTGTACAATGGCTGGTGTAGAACTGCGTTTCAGGATATCTTTCTGTCAGTCTTTGAGCCAGAGCTTTTATTTCTTCATCCGTCTCTTGTCCGTCAAGTAAGTGGAAACCACCGACAACGGTATGAACGGGCCAAGGACAGGCTGCCAGGATGTTCTCCAGACCGCTGTGAGCACAGCCACTAAACAGCAGACCATCGACATACAGAGCCAACTCATGTCGGAAATCGTCGTGGATATAATCACCGTGGGCATCCTGCACATAGAGGTTTTTATTCCCCTTGGGCATCGGATGCATCTGAGGGATATGGGCAATCACATAGATGCCTTTAGCGATCTCGCAGGTCTGGTCAGTCAAGACGAGTCTGTTATCATCTATCTCCGGCCACTCCGTAGTAATGCTGTGCAGATTCCCCCGCTTGGAAAAGAATCTACCACTCATTGCATCGGGCGAGACGATGACCTTGAACGCCGTTCGAGCCTGACGATTAGACTCTAAGAGGTACCGTAAGCCGCCTGCATGGTCACTATGTCCATGAGAAATGAAAACAGAGTCCACATCGTTGAGATCTACGCCCAACAGCTCAGCATTCCGAATAAACACATCACTCGCTCCTGTGTCAAGCAGAATCTTGTGTTGCTCTGTTGCTAACAGGATTGACAGTCCATGCTCCGTCTCAAGCGCAGGATTGCACGACCGGTTGTCTGATAAAACAGTCCACTGCATATGGTTATTTGCTCTTCAGTGTTAGGCTGGCGGTGGGCAATGGGCCGATGCCGCCACCACCGCGATGACCAGCATCATTGTCATCATGATCTTCTTCATTTCTATCTATATGAAGTTATATGGTTATCTCTATCTGAATTCCCTCTGGACCGAGGATGCAACTCTCATAATACCCGTCGCCTGTGGTTCGCGGGCCACTAATAACCTGATAGCCGGCATCACGAAGTTCGATGGTCTTGGCATCTACCTCCTCCTTGCTTCCTACGGCAAACGAGACATGAATGAATCCGATATGAGGCTTCGAAGGGTCTGCCTCGATCGTGTCAGGGCGCTGCATCAGCTGACCTTCGGTCGACTTCTGGCGCGACTCGGCAGAGTCGAAGCAAGCTTCACTCTGCTCTCGCTGCTTCATCAGTTCCAGCCGCGCTCCCCCGTTGGGGAAAGAGAGGATATACGTCCTTAGGCCAGTCCGCGGATTATGGTACTGCTCATTGCTTACAGCCTCGAAGTAATCGAGGAAGAACTGTCGCATCGCTTCAAGGTCGCGACAAAATAATGCCACATGCTCTATCTTCATACTCAACTATCTCTTACATCTAAACTTTGCCATTTTTCATACTTTTTGATTTTGGTTGACTGATGAATCTGATCGGTCGCTTGCAAAGATACGAAAAGTCGAGAGCAGAACAAAAGATTTTAATCTTTTTTTTGCCGAGACGGAGTAACTTCGCCATCTCAGATGGCAAAGTTACGAAAAACGAGTGAAATGTAAAAGGAAAACTGGTTTTTCTTTTCATTTACTTTACCTCGCTCCGCGAACAGTGACCGTTGGTTCCGAGTGCTTTGTATCTTCGGCGAAGCCAAAGTTACTCCGTCTCTGTTTGTCAATTTTTAGTTAAACATAGGCCGTTGATGCCGAGGGGGGATCTTTGGCTTAAGGAGATGCCTTCTATGAGCTATCCGGATAGGCTCTATGGGTCATGGAGATAGGGTCTATACCCCTATAGGGATTATCTCCATCAGTCGTAGATGACGTCTCTTTCACCGAAAGGGATTATCTCTTTCACCCTTACTTGGGGGGTGCTCGGCCCGCTGGCGTTATCGGTTACAAAGGTACAACATTTCAAAGAGTGCTTTTCCGTAGTAGGGCTTACTTGGGCGCAGAAGGGCGCAGAAGGACGCAGAAGGACGCAGAAGGACGTCAATGGGTCACGATTTCTGAGCCTGCGTTTTCCCCTTCAACAAGCCCTTCGACAAGCTCAGGGACCGTAAACTTCTGTTTTTTCTCCTGTCGTTATTTGTGACAGATGACGGATGACAGATAGGTTATAAGATTTCCTCGCGCGTGTACGCAGGAACTTTCGAGCCGCCAGAAGTTCCTGCGTACACGCGCGAGGGTTTTGCAGAAACCATCTGTCATCCGTCATCCGTCACTCGCCAGAAGGGTGCGGTGGCTCTCCTAAAGGAGAGCCAGGAATAGTTCTTCTTCCTTGCTATTTTTATATACACTTGAATGGCATCTTCATGGCGACTGTCCCCTCTTTGTTCTCAATTTCCTCGAATCCCATACGTTTGTACAAGTCGTAGGCAACGCCCATCACGGCTGGTTTGGTTGTAAGGCGGGCTTCGACGAACCCCAGCCTCTTTGCCCTCTCAAGGATGGCCTCAATCAGTTTCCGGGCATATCCCTTACCCCGATAATCGGGTTTTACATAGAGCCGTTTGATCTCACAAGCAGTGTCGTCTACCTTCCTAATAGCTATGGTGGCCACTGGGTTGGCATGGTCGTAGCCGATCAGCAGGGCACCACCCTCATAATAGGCATCGAGGTCGGCCAACTCTTTGTCGAGCGACACGAAACACTGCTCTGCTCCCTTGATTGTTGCATACTCACGGATCAACTCCTTGGCAACCTCTTTGTTCTCACAATCTCTGATTTCTAATAAACACATCATACACTTTTTGCATGCAAAATTAACGATTTTCTATGACATTTCACACATCAAGCACGTTTTTCTTGCAGAAAAAATATTGAGATGAGAAAAAGATTCGTAACTTTGCAAACCTACCACCTGACAAAAAGATGAGAATGTAAAGAACAAAGTCTAGGTATCTTGGCCAGTTCGGTGGCTATCGTTATGGATGCCGGCTCACGAGTGAGATTCAACCCTTGGTACCTGGAATACAGGTGACCATCGTTGTTGATCATAACTACAGCGAATAGCTTCGTACCTATTTTTGGTCTCGTTGATATTAGCAGGTCCATCTGTTAATTAAGTCTAATATTCTATACATTTTGTTACGTTTACTTGACTTTTTGGAAAACAATCATTACTTTTGCAGCGTGATAATGGTTGTATTGCGCAGCAGCCATATTCACACAGCATGCTGACAAAGATAGTGATAACATTAAAAAAAAGTAAGAAGATGAAAAAGGATTATTTATTTCCGTATCAGTTCAAGTGGATTGGGTGGAGCTTGTTTATCCCGTTTGCGCTCCTTTTCTTTCTGGCGTATGGGTGTTTTCACGTGATTGACGACGACTTCATCAGTTTCAAGACGCTTATGATCATGATGGGCGAGCTTAACATCTTCCATGGGGGGCATGAAGCAAAAGGATTTCTTTTTGAGGTGGGTCGCCAAGGGATGTTTGATGAGATTTGCCTCGTAGCGATGTCGGTGGGGCTTCTTTTTGTGGCATTTGCACGCGAACGCGATGAGGATGAGTATGTAGAGCATCTGCGGCTACACTCGTTTGCATGGGCGATCAAAGTGAACACCGTTCTGTTTATTCTTGGGACTTGGTTCTTCTTTGGCGGTCTCTACCTCTGGTTCGTACTGTTTTGGTTCCTCTCGCTCTTCCTCATCTATCTCGCCAAATTCCAATTGGAACTGCACCAAATGAGAAAGGGGGTAAACGATGAAGAATAACATTCGCGTGGAGCGGGCAGTGCTGAGGATGACGCAGCAACAACTTGCTGAACGTATCGGCGTGGCCAGGCAGACCATCAATGCCATTGAGGCGGGCAAATACGTGCCTTCGACGGTTCTGGCATTGAAAATGGCGGCCGTTTTTGACAAATCGGTCAACGACATTTTTATGCTTGAAGAAACCGACTAGACAATAAAATCCCACCATGTTATTCTGTCATGGTGGGATTTTTTAATTACTTGTTTTCGCTAAATTGGAATTTACTTCAATAAACCATATAAGAATATATCGTAAATAATGCCTCCTTTAATCACCGCTTTGCGCATGACTCCTTCTTGTATAAAACCATTCTTTAGTAAAATGTGCTGAGATGCGAAATTGGGCTGAAAGACATTTGCTGTAATTCGATTGAGACCAAGTTCCTTTATTGCAATCTCACACACTTGTCCCACAGCCTGGCTCATCAGGCCACGATTCCAATAGTCTTTCAATAACATGTAACCTAATTCGCCGTCAAGCCTGTATATATCTGCTTTTCGTTCAACGGAAACACTACCAACAATCTTCCCATCTACGACCATTGCGCGAAAAGTTCCGTCAATGCCTTCGCTTTTGGCAACCATATTCAGCCACCAATTAGCATCATCTTCTGTATAAGGATTCGGCAATCTGTCTGACAAGTATGTTCTATCAACGGCATTGCATAATTCCTTCAGTTCTTTTTTGTCAGCCAAACACCATTTCCGCAATTCTACTTTCATACCGCTAAATTCCGATTTATCTTAATGTACTTCTATTTTTGAAAACAGGTTGATTACGATAACGCCTGCAATTATTAACGACAGTCCAATGTAAGCAGGAACGTCTGGTACTTGTTTGAAAGCGAGAACACCTATAAGAGTAATCAGCACAATTCCAAGAGCACTCCAAATAGCGTATGCTATGCCGATGGGCAGTGTGCGTAGGGCATGGCTCAAGCAATAGAACGAAAGCAGATAGCCTACTGCCATTGCGACAGTTGGCAGTATCTTGGTGAACTGCTCAGAGTATTTGAGCATCGTGGTGGCAAATGTCTCTAAGACAATGGCACCTATCAGAAACAGCCATTCTTTCATTTGCTCTCTGATGATATGCCCTTCTTATAGATATACGTGGTATAGCCAGGAGCGTAGGAGTCATAGACCTCGCTGAGGAACTGACCTACCAGTGTGAAACCATGTTGTGGGTAGTATTCGTGGGTGCAACTGGTGTCGGTCCAAAGGTATAGATGCCTCAGGTCTCTGTGCAGGAACTCATCCATCATTTCCTGCAGCAACAGTTTCCCACAGCCTTTCTGATTGCTGATGAAGAGCGATAGTTTCACTTCGCCGTCACTCATGCACTGCACCGTTTTTCCGTCAACCTCCAGCATATAGTCGGCCAATAGACGGAAACGCTCAAGCTCATGGTCGGTCATCTGTGCCTCAATGTTCTCGCGCCATTGGCTGACATCTGCCTTGTCGTCATGGAAGTTGGCAAACAGCACCCCATGAATCACGCCATCATCGCCCACGGCCTTCAAGGCAAGCGAGGGATTGCTATAGTTATAGCGAAGGATATACTCTGCCACTGCATCGATAAACCACTGCCGTTCGTCGGCATAAAATTCGCCCCATGCGCCAGCAGCCAGTGGTGCTGCTTTAGCAAAGTCATCATTCGTGAATTTCTCTATTTTCATTTCTATTATTGCCTCATGCTTTATTAAGTTATGTAATACTCTGAAAATTGGAATTTACTGTTTTGAAGAGGGGTTGAATGCCTCCTTTGGTTTTGTTTCGAACTCACAAGTCAACAGATGCCAATTTTGTACGGAGCTCCACCATCTGAAAGTATCAGATTCATATATTTTTGTCGCAGAGCCTTTTATGTTATCCTTTGTGGAATAATACAAATTGAATCGGTACTTGCCAGGAGGGACTCTTGCACCGGAACTTGATACCCATGCGAATTTGACGGAATCAGGGTATAGTGGTGGTTCGTCAGACCACGTAGTGCAAATTGGACCAGTGTGGTTCCCCACATATTCACCTTCAACCCATCTGGAGAGTCTACCCCAAAAATAACCGGGAAGCCATTCTCCATAAAGGGTGTCTAAACTCTCATTCTTGATAAGAAAATGTGGGCCAGGAAACTCACCGTTCTCACCAGTGTAACTACCTAGGTATTTAATCTTAACCAAAGGAGATGGGGAGGAATACTTGGTGATGGTGAAGCGACCAGAGTTAATAGAGTCTTTGCTTTTCCAATCAGACAAGTCTTTTAGCTCTCTCATAAAATGAGCTATTGTTTCCACCTTGTATTCTTTACCTGTCAGCGCGAAAGATCTCACTATGGAATCCCTGCCCGATATGGGATTGGAAAAGATGGCTGTCAGTCGATATTCGCCAAGTTGCTCCAAATAATAATCTTTTTGTATCTGTTTGACAGTGTCATCAAGCACAATGGTACTCTTTCCGTCAGGAAGAAGCATTATCAATGTCCCATGAGAAGTTGATGGAATTTCTTTGACAGAATAATCAATCAGCATGTTACATTGCCCTTTCACGGATATGACATTTGATAAAATCAATATGAATATGGCAAATATCTGTTTCATAATTCCGATTTATCTGTTTATTATACTATTCTCTATTGCTTGCAACGATATAAGTATGAAGTTATTATTTGAAAAGATTCCTTATATCCATAATACATGGTTCAAAATTTTACTCAGTGCAAAGATATAGATTATAAATAGGATCACAAAACATTTCCCAAGAATAATTCAGTTTTACCATCATATATTTTGTATCAAATCTGAGCATAAAGAAAAGGGACCTGCCCAAGCGGACAGGTCCCTTTCATTATGTTAGAGTGATAAATAGCAAAATAATGTCGAACCACCAAGTAAACTCGCGATATATCGCACATCATGCGACGTTTTTACTCAATTAATCCACATCTACATATAGTTCGTCAACAGAATACAAAACGGCATTGCCTGCAAGAAATATCTTGTTGCCTTCTTTCCTGCAATAAAGTGTTCCACCGCGTTTTGATGCCTGGAAGGCCACCAACTCCTCTTTTCCTAACGTGTCTACCCAGTAGGGGATGATGTGGCAGTGGCCGGAACCGCAAACAGGGTCTTCAGGAATGTTAAGCTTCGGACCGAAACTACGTGAAACGCAATCTTCCTTCTCTCCTTTGGCCGTAACATGAACTAGCAGACCATCTATCTGTTTAATTTTCTCCAAATCAGGATTCAGACTCAAAACAGCCTGCTCATCATCCAGTACACATAGCAAGTCGCGGGCAATATAAGCCTCTCGGATAGAAACGCCCAAGGCTTCCTCCATAGCAGGCGTTACGGCTGTCGGCTTCAAGTCATAGGCAGGAAACTCCATCTCATATAAGTTACCCTTGCGTGTCACGATTAATTCGCCGCTTAAAGTGGTAAATACAACCTGATCTGCTTCCTTTTCATAATCTTTGAACAAGACGAAAGCTGTGCCCAAGGTGGCATGTCCACAAAGATCAATCTCACCTCCAGGGGTGAACCAACGCAAATGCCATTTCTCACCCTCTTTGACCGTAAAGGCGGTCTCGGAGAAATTGTTCTCACGAGTGATGTTCATCATCATTTCCTCGCTTGGCCACTTCTCCATCACACAAACGGCAGCCTGATTGCCGTGAAACACTGAGTCTGTGAAAGCATCTACAACATACTGTTTCATTTGATTTTCCTTTCTTTAATTAATAACGATTAATCTGTTTATGATACTGTTCTCTATATGCTCGTACAGGCATAAATATAAAAAAAGGGACCTGCCAAGTGAACAGGTCCCTTTGCAGTTTATATATGAGTATTCTACTCCTCAACAGCCGCCTGTGCGGCGGCTAACAAGTATTGAAAATCAGCGACTTACAGAGTTAGTGTAAAGTACTGGCTACTCTTTTTCGACACATTCTGCGCATTTTTACACGCTCACTGTGACAAAAACGTGCTTAATGGCAGAGATTCTCTTTCCTATGTAAATATTTCCATTTTGGTTTTACACTAAATTGCTCAACCTTTGTCTTGCAATCGTTAACTGTCAATGCTTCATGTATTCTATAGAACCAAAGCCCTCAGAAACACTCTGCAAACTTTGTTTGCAAAGTTAATGATTTCTTCTGACTTTACGTTCATTTAGCACGTTTTTCTTGCAGAACGTGTATGATTTTAATATATATTAAGGTGGAAACGACATCCTTTTACCAATTTTTATGTTTCGATTAAAAGAAAAATGGATAGAATTCAATGCCATAAGTTTAGGTTTAAGTTTAGATATGCTTATATATATAATAAGGTATGGTAAACCTGAAGCAGATGATTGTAGGTTTAATGTTTAAGTTTAGAGAGGCATGTATATATATGGGTAAACGTAAACCTAAACTTTGCAGAATGAAACGACTTGATGTTTCCCAAAATTCACATTTTTCTTTTTACTGAAGATGAATCAATTTAGGTTCTCCCCTTCTCATTCCACTTTTCTTTTAACAGAAAAAGCTCTATATAAATCTGACGTTTCTGCTTTCGAGAGACGATGAAATTAGGTTGCAAAGGTAACTGTTGTTCCTTCATCTACCCAAGGTGAACCAATGGTATGACTCAAAATCTCCACGCCATACGGGTTGTATTTGGAGCCATAACCTTGTGCTGATGGTCACAACACCTTGTGAAGCAACATAATTTCTAATCACTCCCGAAAGTAGAGAAATCTACAGTAGGGAAATAAAAAAAATCGAGATTATGGCAAATCAAGCAACATTATCAAATTTAGATAATGTTTCGAAGTTTGTCATAGAGATAATACCATGTGAATTGTAGTTGCCGTATGGCCTGAATGACCAAGGCGAGAAGGCAGTTTCACAAAACCATGACGGGCATACATCTTCACTGCATCGGCAAACTCCGGGAAAGACTCAATGTATAGATGTGTATAGCCTGCTTTCCGTGCTTCATTGATGACCAGCGAGAAAAGTTTTGAGCCATACCCCTTCCCACGAACTTTCGGGGAAAGATAGAATTTTACCAGTTCTACATATCCTTCAGGCAAGCCTTCTGTTGGATAGAAACCACAGCCTCCCATCACCTCACTATCTTCGTTGATGACCCAATATCCGGCATTCACATCCTGCAAGGATTCCCATATATGCCATGTGCGGGAATCATCATAGACGGTGTTCACCAATGGTGCTCCATATTCCTCGAACACAGAACGTATCACACGGGCAAGCGGCTTCTGATCTTCCTGTTCTATCGGTCTGATGGTCGCTGTTTTATTCTCCAGACACAGTTCCATCAGAATGTCGCAACGTTCGTAGGCATTATTCTTCAGCGGTATCTCCTTGAATCCCAATTTGCGATAAAGAGCAATGGAGGCTTCCAAGCGGGTGTTGCCTTCGAGAAAGATTCGTTTTACATCATGACTGCGGGCATAGTCTAATAATGCCTCGCCCAGTTGGCGACCGATGCCTTTTCCCTGTGCATCTGGAGAGACTGCCATCTTTGCTAGCTCGTGACAGTCAGATTCAGGATGCGGTTTCAGCGCACAGCAACCCACAACCTGTCTGCTTTCGTCTATAGCCAGAAATATCTGCCCACCATGTCCGATGATGTTGTCATCGATATGTGCAAATGTGTCAAGATCAGACTGCTCCAGTCTGAACCAGGTCTCTATCCACTGCTTGTTCAGTTGGATAAAGTCCTGCTTGTATTGCTGCTCGTATGTGACAATTCGTATCATCAATTGCAAAAGTACACCTTTCTTAGCATTTGGGCAATACCATAACAATGGTATTTACTTATTCCTCCTCACCGTGATCGGTCAGCATGGACTCCAGATAGAAGGCCTTGGCTATGACAATTTCGGAGGAAGGAGACACGCTGTCGGTGAATGTGATTTGCGTGTAGCCTTGCTGGCTGAATCCCGTGACGACTTCCTGTTTCCGGAAACGGTTGGAACCAAGACTGACAAATACGAACTTGCGATTGGCACTCATCACAATGGCTTCATCGGGCACGGCATTGCAGGTCTGGTCGTCACAGTGGATGACTGCCGAAACGAACATATTGGGCAAGAGTTTTGCCCCTTCCGCGCTGTCGAGTTTGACATGAACAGAAGCCGACTTCGACTCATTGTCCAAGACTGCGGTTATAAACGAGACTGTACCCGTGAGGAGTGTTGATGAATGATCGGAGAGTTGCATGGTGACTTTCTGACCGATGTGGATGCTGGCGATGTCGCTTTCAAAGACATGGAGGTCAGCATGGAGGGCCTTGTTGTCATAGACCTTCATCAGCACGGTCTCGCTGGCGAGATAACTTCCCATACTTACCAATATCTCGCCCACCACGCCCGTAATGGGCGAACGCACTGGAGCAGCATTCGAAAAATGCCCTTGCGCTACCTGACGACAGTTGATGCCCAGTTGTTCCAACTGAAGGCGCAAGCCTTTCTCGGTGACGCTTGCCATGTCAAATTCTGCCTTGGCCTGTTGCAGGTTCTTACCCACGCCAGCACCTTGGGCATGAATGTCCAGCTGACGCTGCAAAGCCTGCTGTGCCAGCGATAATTGTCGTGAAGCGACGAGATAGTCTTTCTGCAGAGCCACTATCTCGGTGTTCTCCACTAAGGCAAGCGTCTGTCCCTTCCTTACAGCCTGTCCTTCTTTCACCAGGATGCGCTTGGTGATGCCAGCGACCAAAGAGGTGACCTCAGCTCGGTCTTGCGGAGAAAGTCTCAGCGTTCCCGTGGCATTGATGGTGCCCGAAAGCTGGCGTTGTTCTACATGCCCCAACTCGACACCGATGGTATTCAACTGCTGTTCGGTCAGTTGGGCGACATTCTCTTCATGCGACTCTTTTTCTTCCTCTGCCTGCTTCACTTCGTTCTTGCAAGAAACGGTCAGCAGCGACAGGGCAATCATAGAATATATTATTTTCTTCATCTTCTTAATCGTTAATAATTACTTTCCGTTGATAAAATTCAGTTTGATGATGGCTTGATTCAACGCATCGATGGCCTTGGCATTATCCATCTCAACGGCAAGTGCCGCCGACAGGTTTTGCACGTGTTCCACGTAGGTAATCTCTCCGGCTCCATATTCGATACGCGACAGACGACGCATCTCCTTGGCGGCAGGAAAGCCATCGCTCTGATAATAGTCGTATGAGCGTCTGGCTCTCTCCAAGGCATTCTTGGCAATCAGCAGTTCGGAACCGCTCTTGCGCTCTGCCTGTTCCCTTCTTGTGCGTGCGATATCCACATCCAGTTTTGCAGCAGATTTACGAGCCTTCTGGGAGCCGTAGAAAAGCGGGAAGGCCACCCCGACTTCAAAGCCCATCCAGTTACCCTTGTCGAAGCGCGACCTGTCCACGTTGTAGGGGTTGATACCGGAAATGACCAACTGATGACGGATTCCAACGTTGAACGATGGCATCATTCCCTGGCGGATGTATTCCAATTCACTTTCACTGCGCACCTGCTCACTCTCCAATAGTTGTCCCTGCGGGGTAGCGGCAAACGACCAGGCATCGTCCGCAGGCTGCACACACAGATAACCGTCTGTGGCAACAACTGTTTCCGAGGTGTTCATCAACTGCTGCAACTGTATGGCGGCAGCCGTTTTCTCATCCTGTGCCTCACGCAGTCTGATACCATTCTCTGCCTTCATCTGCTGGGCGTTCATCAGTTCCAGGCGGTTGGTCTCACCGTTTTTATATCGGATGTCTGCCGTCCTGACAAACTCACCCAGCACGGAGTCGTTTCCGCAAAGCAGCGCTTCGACATGCTGCCAAAAGAGCAGCTGACTATAAGCCACGGAAACATCCCTTGTAAGTTCACTTTCCGTAAGTTGATGCCGGCTTTCTTCAACCAAAGTTTCTGCTTTCAGCAGTTTTCGCCGCTTCCCGTAAACGGTCGGGAAATCAATCATCTGCGAGAGCGTCAGTGCATTGTCGGGACTGCCGCCCGATGTCGGGTCCTGCGACAGCAACAACTCCGTCCGATCCAGCTCGAAATAGGAGCCTTCCATCCGTTTTGCCCGCTGCACTTGCAGGTCGGCCACCTTCACGCCCATGTTGTTGGCACGGGCAATCTCGATGCACTTCGCCAGCGACTGTGCATCCACTGACGACAGGCAACATATCAATATTAATAAGGTACTATATATTCTTTTCATTTTCTGTTTGATGTGAATTTGCTTCCGTTTTTTGTAAAAGTCTTGTAAATGGTAGGAATCACGAAGAGCGTAAGAACCGTGGCTGTGAGCAGACCGCCAATAACGACGGTGGCCAACGGACGCTGTACTTCGGCTCCATCACTGGTAGAGAGGGCCATGGGCAGGAAACCAAAAGAAGCTACCAATGCCGTTATGACTACTGGGCGCAGACGGTGTTCGCATCCTTCGAGTATGCGCTGACGGACATCCGTGACACCATGATGTTGCAAGGCATTGAACTGTCCCACGAGTACTATACCATTGAGTACGGCAACACCGAACAAGGCAATAAAGCCGATTCCTGCCGAGATACTCATTGGCATGCCGCGAAGCCACAAGGCAACGATACCGCCAATGGCCGAAAGCGGAATAGCCGATGCAACGAATAGCGTCTCACGCACGCTCTTCAAAGTGGCATAAAGCAATAGCAGAATCAGCACGAGAGCCACGGGAATGGCAACCATCAACCGGTCTGTGGCGCTCTGCAGATTCTCGAACTCACCCCCGAAGGCATAGTGGTATCCGGCAGGCATCTCCAGATGGTCGTCAAGAATCTGCTGGATATCCCCCACCGTGGAACTGACATCCCGCCCCTTCACGTTGAATCCTACAAAGATACTGCGCTCCCCATCCTCGTGAGAGATTTGCGCCGGAGCCTCCTTATAACTGATGGAGGCCAACTGGCGCATGGGAACGGAAATGCCAGACGGTGAGGGTACGAATAGTTCCTCAAAATTGGAAAGGGCATCACGTCCGTCATTGTGAATGCGGAGCACAATGTCAAACTGCCGATTCTCCTCCGTCACGCTCCCTGCTATTTTTCCTGCGAATGCCGACTGCAGCACATCGTTGGCCTGACGGATGGAAATACCATACTTGGCCAACATCTGGCGGTCGTATTCCACTTGCAGTTGCGGCAGTCCATTTACCTTTTCCACAAACAGGCTACTCACGCCATCGACATCCTTGATAAGACGCTCCACCCTGTCGGCCAGGTCCGCTAACACCTCCGTGTCACCTCCGTAGATTTTCACTGCCACATCCTGACGAATACCAGTAATCAACTCGTTATTACGCATCTGGATAGGTTGCGACATCTCCACATCAAGACCAGGAATCACGCCAAGGGCTTCTTCCATTTTTTCTTGCAGATCATTTTTCGTCTCAGCAGAAGTCCACTCCGCTTTTGGTTTCAGGGCGACAAGCATATCGGCGCGTTCCACGGGCATCGGGTCGGTGGGAATCTCCGCAGAACCGATGCGCGTCACCACCTGTTTGATTTCGGGGAACTCCTGCTTAAGAATTTGCTCAGCCTTGGTACAGGTCTCCACCATCTGGGTGAGCGACGTGCCCTGCGCCATACTCAATTCTACAGCGAAATCTCCTTCTTCGAGCGTGGGTACAAATTCAGCTCCAAGCCGACTCATCAGGAACAGCGAGGCCCCAAAGAGTGCCATCATACCGACAATGACAACCCTGCCGTGATTTATGCATTTATCCACCAGAGGCAGATACCATGATTGCAGCCGAGCCATCATACGCGCACTGAGTGACGTCGTGGCGTGCTCCAAACGCAGCATGACCTTGTTGGTGGTTTTCCGCTTCAAGAATACAGCCGACATCATCGGGACATATGTAAGCGAGAGAATAAAGGCGCCGAGGATGGCAAAGAAAATGGTCATAGCCATGGGACGGAACATCTTTCCCTCGATACCCACCAAGGTCATCATCGGCAAATAGACAATCATGATGATTATCTCTCCGAAGGCTGCCGACTTACGTATTCTACTCGACGATTCATACACCAGATTGTCGAAATTACGGATTTGCGTGTCATCCTGAGACGCAATCCTCGCCACCACGGCTTCTACGATGATGATGGCACCGTCAACAATCATACCAAAGTCGATGGCACCAAGACTCATCAGGTTACCGCTGACACCAAACACGCACATCATACCGAAGGCAAACAGCATCGACAACGGGATGACCGAAGCCACAACAAGTCCGGCCCTATAGTTTCCCAAGAAAAAGATGAGAATGAAGATGACAATGAGACCACCCTCCAACAGGTTGCGTGCAATGGTGTTAGTAACACGGTCAACCAACAAGGTGCGGTCAATAAATGGCTCAATGACAACACCCTTGGGAAGACTCTTCTGAATATCGGCAATGCGAGACTTCACATTCTTGATGACCTCCTGGAAATTCTCGCCTCTCAACATCAGCGTGATACCAGCCACTACCTCGCCTTCACCATTACGGGTCACGGCACCGTAGCGTGTGGCATGTCCGAAGTGCACCTTCGCCACATCACCCACCAGAACGGGCACACCGCCCTGCGTCTTCACCACGATTTTCTCAATGTCATCCAACGTCTTCACCAATCCGAGTCCTCGAATATAATACTGATTGGAAAGACGCTCTATGTAACCGCCGCCAGTATTTTCATTGTTCTCGTTCAGAGCAGTATAGAGTTCGGCAATCGTCACGCCCATTGCATTAAGGCGCTCCAGGTTTATATCCACCTCATATTGCTTCACATAACCGCCCCAGCCACTGACCTCGGCAATACCTGACGTACCCGACAACTGTTTTCTCACGATCCAATCTTGAATGGTTCGCAGGTCGGTGAGCGAGTATTTATCCTCATACCCCTTCTCGGCACGGATGGTATAATGGTATATTTCACCCAAACCGGTAGAGATAGGTGCCAATTCCACATCTACGTCATCAGGCAGTTTTTCCTTGACGCCCCCCAACTGCTGGTCTATCAGTTCACGCGCCCAATAGTTGTCAGTTGCGTCGTTGAAGACCATCGTGATAACCGCCATACCGCTACGGCTGATGCTCCTCCGTTCCTTCACTTCTGGAATATTGGCCAGTGCCATTTCGATAGGTGTGGTAACGTTCCGCTCCATCTCCTCAGCACCGGTAGATTGAGACGTCACGATAATCTGCACCTGATTGTTGGTGATGTCGGGTGTGGCATCGAAAGGCAGATGAAGCAAGGACCATAGGCCCCACGCCACCAATGCACAGGTAAATACCCCGACCACCAATTTGTTCTCAATAGAGAACTTGATGATACGTTGAAACATAACTTATATTTAGTATCAATTCAATAAAGTAAACTACATTGACCGCAGGTCAATAATACACTAAAAGAATGAATTGATACTATTGAGGCGGTTGCCAGATAGATGCATAAACCGTATGCACATATCCATTGGAATAAGGAGTGAAGACCTTGTGGCAAGATAAGGGCTTCAAGCATATTTCCGTCACTTTTTTCGCCTTGACGACGTTTGCGCATCCGCAACAACTGGAGAAAGGCGAGCAACAGCAATGCCCTTCTGGACATGAAGTGTGATCATGATGAGAGCCGTCATTTCTATGCATCTGATGGCACTGTGCTGCATCCAAATGCTCTATCATGTCATCCCAATTACACGGCACGACAGATAGCAACAAAACAGATATGGACAACAGCAGCAATAACGGTTTCATCACATCTAATTATGATATAATATCAATTTGCGCTGCAAAGATACGACATTTCACTTGCAACTCTGTTGCAAACTTCTCATACCGTCGATTTCTTTTGAAATAATGATTCAAAAAGATTGGGTGCAACCCCTGTTCTCACAAAGAGTTGCACTCAATTTGTCCGTTTTCAGCATCTTTCGATTATTCCTCGACAGCAACCTGATGGGCAGCCTCTGCCTGACGATGATGTACGACATCTTCGAGGCCCATGCCCAACGAGAATCTACAGATTCGCATACTGACCGCACAGCCTACATCGTAAAACAACTAATGGCTCTGCTTGCTACTGGCATCAGCCGAACAGAGCGTGATGTGAGCTACTATGCAGAGCGACTGAATGTTTCACCCAAATATCTTTCTGCCACCATCAAACGCGTGACAGGACACAGTGTCACCTCATACATCGACCGACACACCGTACCTATATTAAAAGACTATCTGAATGATGAACGTCTGTCCCTCACCCAGATAGCCGATGCAATGAATTTCACGTCGCTCTCTTACTTCAGCCGCTACTGCACCTAGCATCTTGGCCAGTCGCCAAGCGACTACAGGCTTAGCCTGCAGCCAAAGTTCGAGTAAATTCAGAAAACTCTCTGATATAACTGTATTTGCCTCTTGTCAAGATTCGTAATCTTAATCTGAACCATGGTCGGGCGTGGTACGTCATCATGCATAGACATAAGTACTTTTGCTATTACCTGTTCTACATTTGTAAATCCAGAATCTTCGATTACAGATACGCATTCACCGCTTATGAATGCCTCTCCGCGGATAAGATTGTACTTCGACATTCTTTCAAAGGAATGACTGGAATCTTCACGATTATCTATATCCTCGTTGCTGAAGAAAATATAGTCTATGACTTTTTCATTCAACTCCCATGCCGGTGAGTAATCTATCTTTGTATATACTCTTGCCATCTTGTATGTAGAGTGATTAAGTGCAAAGTCAACGTCACCAAGGGACGCACCGCATCCATTCTGTGCTATTGTTGCCCATGAATGGCGGAAGGAATACAGACTGGCATGGAAGTCTGGAGAGACTTTCTTACAGATTTGGCTGATACCTGCGTTCACATTGGCATTGAATGAGTCTGATGTGCTTAGGCGGTCTTGAAAGTCAAACAGCCAAGGAGATTCCATATCTTTGGACAAGTACTTCTCGAATGTGGGCTTTATAAACTGTGGCACTCTTATCTCAAAGTATGCGTTGTCTGAACGGGACTTACATGTTTTTCTTCTGTTATAGTGGAAGATGCCATTGTGATACTGACTCTTTTTCGCATAGAATAAATCAATGCTGTTGATGCCACACATACAGAAGCTTATCAGCGCAATATCCTGTCCAAGTTCCTGGAGCGGATGCGTGAATCTACTGAAGTCGGGAACAACGGCGAAGAACCTGCGAAGCATATTGGGGCTTATTGCTCTCTTGTTTGGTGTATCTTCCTTGGGTATTGTAATCTTGGGCCAAGGGTTTGTGATTAACTGAATACCTCTTTCCTCATCGTTATATTCCAACATGGCAGCTTTGTGAATCTGTCTGATGTTGATTGGGTATTTGTTTTTAGACCTTGCCGTCTGGGAAAGAGAGTCTATCCATCGGGAAAGGAATGAGTATGTCAATTGGGAAAACATGATCTCATTATCACCAGCAAACTTCTCCAGGCTATAAAGTGCCCACTTATAGTCGCGTGAAGTCCTTTCCTGGCCTCTGGCTTTCATCTTCTCTATATGCTTACGAGCGTACATTGAGAACGATATACCATCTTTCCCTTTCTGAATATAGTCCACAATTTCCTTGACCGTCCAGTTCTGCGTGTCAATTCTATTCAGGATGTTGTAGTATCTAGCAATAACTTTGGAAGTCTGTTCCGCTACAAAAGGATCAATTACATCTTGTTTGTCCTTGCTCAGTCCCATGTCATCAACAATCCATGAAGTCCTGATGTATTGACTTTTGCGGTTTTGTGTGACTCGTATGTATACCACATACATTCCGTCCTTTCTTTGACGTAATACCTTTGCTTTGAAAAATGCCATAAATCTGTTTTATTAAAGTTAAACCTTATAATATATAATAACAAAAACAGATAAACGGCAGTATTCTTTTACCTATTGGCACACGGAATAGACAAGCACATTTTGCGTAAAACACGTGCAGAATGTGTTAAACAAATGTTGATTTTCTGCACTTTTTTGCCAAATCCTAGATTTTTTGAAAAATAAATAAAATTGGGATAAGCCTTTTATAATTAAAGACTTACCCCAATTAGTTAAAGTTCTATTTTATGTTGTCTTATTCTTCCAGAGCACCCTGCGCGGCCGCGAGACGGGCGATGGGCACACGGAACGGAGAGCAAGACGCGTAGTTCATGCCAATCTTGGCGCAGAACTTCACTGAGCTGGGCTCACCACCGTGCTCACCACAGATACCGCAACGGAGCTCTGGACGAACCTCGCGACCTTCCTTCACGGCGAACTTGATGAGACGGCCAACACCCTTCTGGTCGAGTACCTGGAACGGGTCGACCTTCAGGATCTTCTTGTCGAGGTATACAGGCAGGAACGATGCGATATCGTCGCGGCTGTAACCGAAGGTCATCTGGGTGAGGTCGTTGGTACCGAATGAGAAGTACTGTGCCTCTGAAGCGATCAGATCGGCTGTGAGGGCAGCACGTGGGATCTCGATCATCGTACCGATCTCGAACTCTACCTCGATACCGTACTCGGCGAATACCTCCTTAGCGGCATACTGGATCACTTCCTTCTGCTGCTTGAGCTCGTTGATAGTACCAATCAGTGGCACCATGATCTCTGGCATGGGGTTCTTACCCTCTTTCTTCAGCTCGCAAGCTGCAGAGAGGATAGCCTTGGTCTGCATAGCGGTGATCTCAGGGAAGGTGATACCCAGACGGCAACCACGATGACCCAGCATGGGGTTGTTCTCAGCGAGTGAGTCGACACGACGCTGGATCTCCTCCAGGCTGACACCCATCTCCTTGGCCATGGTCTGCTGACCAACCAGATCGTGGGGAACAAACTCGTGGAGAGGGGGATCGAGCAGACGGATGTTAACGGGCAGTCCGTCCATGGCCTCGAGGATACCCTTGAAGTCGGCCTTCTGATAAGGCAGCAGCTTGGCGAGCGCCTTCTCACGTCCGGCAACGCTGTCGGCCAGAATCATCTCACGCATAGCAACAATCTTCTGATCCTCGAAGAACATGTGCTCGGTACGGGTCAGACCGATACCCTTGGCACCGAAAGCACGAGCCACCTGTGCATCGTGCGGTGTGTCGGCATTGGTACGAACCTGGAGCTTGGTGTACTTGTCGCAGAGGTCCATCAACTCCTTGAAGTCGCCAGAAAGCTCGGCAGCCTTTGTGGGAACCTCACCGGCATATACCTGACCAGTGGTACCATTCAGAGAAATATAGTCGCCCTCCTTATATACGATGCCGTCGATCTCGACGGTCTTATTCTTATAGCTTACATTCAGAGCACCTACACCCGATACGCAGCACTTACCCATACCACGAGCCACAACGGCAGCGTGAGAGGTCATACCACCACGAGCGGTGAGGATACCCTCGGCAGCAGCCATACCGGCCAGATCCTCAGGAGAGGTCTCGATACGTACGAGCACAACCTTGTGACCGTTCTCGTGCCACTCCTTAGCGTCGTCGGCATGGAACACAATCTGACCGCAGGCAGCACCTGGAGATGCGGGCAGACCCTGAGCAATCACCTTAGCGGCAGAGAGTGCCTTCTTATCGAACACAGGATGCAGCAGCTCGTCGAGCTTCTGAGGCTCACAGCGCATGATGGCTGTTTTCTCGTCGATCATACCCTCGTGGAGCAGATCGATAGCGATCTTCACCATAGCAGCACCTGTACGCTTACCGTTACGGGTCTGGAGGAACCAGAGCTTGCCCTCCTGTACGGTGAACTCCATATCCTGCATATCGTGATAGTGGTGCTCCAGCTTATCCTGGATATCATTCAGCTCGTTATAGATCTCAGGCATGGCCTCCTCCATAGAAGGATACTTGGCAACACGCTCAGCCTCGCTGATACCTGCGCGCTCGGCCCAACGCTGAGAACCGATCTTCGTGATCTGCTGCGGCGTACGGATACCAGCCACAACGTCCTCACCCTGTGCGTTCACCAGATACTCACCGTTGAACAGGTTCTCACCATTAGCGGCATCACGGCTGAAGCAGACACCAGTAGCAGAGGTGTCGCCCATGTTACCGAATACCATGGCCATCACTGATACGGCTGTTCCCCACTCGTCGGGGATTCCTTCCATCTTACGATAGAGGATAGCGCGCTCGTTCATCCAAGAACGGAACACAGCGCAAATGGCACCCCACAGCTGCTCGATAGGATTGTCGGGGAAGTCCTTGCCGGTGCGCTCTTTGATAGCAGCCTTAAACAATTTCACCAGTTTCTTCAGGTCGTCAACAGAAAGATCCTTGTCAAGCACGACACCACTTTCTTTCTTCACGCCCTCGATAATCTCCTCGAACGGATCGATATCGGTCTTGTTGACTGGCTTCATCTCAAGCACCACGTCACCGTACATCTGTACGAAACGACGATAGCTATCGTAAACGAAGTGAGGATTGTTGGTTTTCTTAACCATTCCCTCAGCCACCTCGTCGTTCAGACCGAGGTTCAGGATTGTATCCATCATACCTGGCATGGAAGCACGGGCACCGGAACGGACGGAGACAAGCAACGGATTCTCCTTGTCGCCGAACTTTGAATTCATCAGATTCTCAATGTGTTTCACGGCTGCCATCACGTCGTCGTTCAACAACTCCATGATCTTCTGCTGTCCTACCTGATAATACTCATTACAGCAGTCGGTGGTGATTGTAAAACCAGGAGGAACGGGAACGCCGATCAGGTTCATCTCGGCCAGGTTTGCTCCCTTACCACCGAGTTCCTCACGCATTTTTGCATTTCCTTCAGCCTTACCATTACCGAAGGTGTAGACTCTCTTTGTACTCATAAGTCAGTATAACTATATTAATTGTAATTAATTGTATTTTTTCAATTCTGCAAAGATAATGAAAAACGAAGATAATCCCAAAAAAATGAAGGAAAAATTGCTAAGTCGACCTTACATTTTACGATTTTTAGTTACTCTTTTAAGCCTTTTGATAGTTTTTTACCGTTTTTTTTCGTAATTTTGCGCTCAATAAGGAATGAAAACAATATGAGTAGAACAAAGAAACCATTGCCAATTCTAGAAAATGTAACCATCACAGACGTGGCCGCAGAAGGTAAGAGCCTTGCCCGGGTCAACGATATGGTGGTGTTCGTACCCTGGACGGTTCCAGGTGACGTGGTTGACCTGCAGGTGCGTCGCAAGAAGCACAGTTTCATGGAGGCAGAAGTGATTCGCTTTATAAAATATAGTAATGTACGCGCAACTCCTTTCTGTCAGCATTTCGGTGTCTGCGGTGGATGTAAATGGCAGAATCTGCCATACGAGGAACAGTTGAAGAACAAGCAAAAACAGGTGCACGACCAGTTGACTCGTATTGGAAAGGTTGAGTTGCCGGAGTTTCGTCCTATACTCGGCAGTGTAAAGACACAGGCCTACCGCAATAAGCTCGACTTTGGTTGTGCGAATAAACGCTACCTGACGAAACAGGAGATAGCGACCTTGCCCAATGATGAGAGTCAGAGTCTGAAAGACATACCTGCCATCGGCTTTCATATCACGGGGGCCTTCGATAAGATTCTGCCTATCGAGAAATGCTGGTTGATGGATGATCTGCATAATCAGATTCGTAACGAAATCCGCGACTACGCCATGAAGAATGGTCTGTCATTCTTTGACCTCAGACAGCAAAAAGGTCTTCTTCGCGATGTTATTATCCGTAATTCGAACACTGGTGAATGGATGGTTATTATCCAGTTCCACTATGACGAGACCGGAGGCGAGAAAGAGGCTCTTGGATTACTGCAGCATATAGCCGATAAATTTAGCAATATCAGCGCATTACTATATCTGAACAACCAGAAATGCAATGATACGATAGGAGATCAGGAAATTCTTGTTTTCAAGGGTAATGACCATATCTTTGAAACGATGGAAGACCTGAAGTTTAAAGTTGGGCCGAAGAGTTTCTATCAGACAAACACCGAACAGGCCTACCATCTGTATTGCGTGGCTCGCGAGTTGGCAAACTTAAAAGGTGACGAGCTCGTATACGACCTTTATACCGGTACTGGTACAATAGCTAACTTTGTTGCCAAAAAGGCACGTAAGGTTATTGGTATAGAGTATGTACCAGAAGCTATCGAGGATGCTAAGATAAACTCTGAGGTAAACCATATCGACAACACACTTTTCTATGCTGGCGACATGAAAGACATCCTAACCGATGACTTCATTGCGGAACACGGCCGTCCCGATGTGATTATCACTGATCCTCCACGTGCCGGTATGCACCCCGATGTTGTGAAGACCATATTACGTGCTGCACCCAAGCGTATTGTCTACGTCAGTTGTAATCCCGCTACCCAAGCGCGCGACCTACAAGACCTCGACGAGGCCTACAAGGTTGCAGCCGTACAGCCCGTAGATATGTTTCCACATACACCGCATGTGGAAAACGTAGTATTACTTGAGCAACGATAAAATAGTATAATTGAGGATGAATCATGATGACAATAGAAGAAATTAACAAACTTATTGCAGATTCGATGTTTGCAGATATCGGGTTTATTGATGCGAATGGAAGTCCAAGCATCAGAAGAGTATTTTGTACATGGCATAAAGGGGTGGGAAAGCATCTGATTTCTACAAATACCTCCTCAATGCATGTACAAGCCCTTTTATTGAATCCTTCAGCATGTCTTTATTTTGAAAACAGCCAAGTTTTTGAGGGTGTTTGTTTTCAAGGAAAAGCTATCGTTCATTTTGAAAAAGAATATAAAGAGAAGTGTTGGAAAGAGGGTGATGAACAGTACTATCCCAAGGGCGTTACAGATGATAATTACTGTATAATTGAGTTTACGGCTGAGAGTGGACGGTATTATCGGTACGACGGCATTGGGAATATCACAAAGCAGGAAATGGATATATTTGATCAAAATACAGAATATGTGGATAACTACGACAGGCTTGCAGATGAAAATATGTAAAGGAAATATATAATCTAAGACAAGGAATTTATGATAAAGAAGTTTTTTTTACTCATCGTGCTGATGACAGGTTTTGCAGGCACCATGAATGCAGAAGAGCCCGAGTTGCTTAATGCAAACGTTCAAGAGGTTCAGGAAACGCAACAAGACAAAAAGGCAGTTGTAGAAGTTCCGCAGTGGGTTAAGAACATCAAGTTCAGTGGTTATGGCATGCTTCAATATCAGGGTGAGGACAAAGAAGGTGCCCATACCAATACATTCAACCTTCGTCTGGCCCGTTTTATCCTCGACGGCAAGATTGGCGACTTTGATTGGCGTGCACAGATTCAGGGAACCAACGTAAAAGGTCCGGGTGAGCCCACCGTACAGCTCGTTGACCTCTATGCAGAGTGGGTAAAACACAAGGCGTTCCGCGTTAAGGTCGGTCAGTTCAAGCGCGCCTTCACTTACGAGAACCCCACCCACCCCATCACACAGGGATGGTATAGCTATGCAATGGTGATCAACAACCTGTCGGGGTTCGGCGACCGTACTGGAGAGAAATCTTCGGGCGGACGTGACATTGGCATCCAAGTACAGGGTGACCTCTTCCCGAATGCTGCTGGTCGCCGTCTGTTCCACTACCAGTTGGGTGTGTACAACGGTGAAGGTATCAACGAGAAGGACAAGGACAACCGCAAGGATATCATCGGCGGTGCCTGGGTGATGCCAATCAAGGGCCTGCGTATCGGCGCCTTCGGATGGACAGGCAGTCGCGGTGGCATGCTTGACCCTGTGACAGGTACCAAACGCAGCGTAGAAAAAAACCGTTACGCCATCTCAGCCGAGTATGACAAGGACGAGTGGACATTCCGTACAGAGTATATCCACAGTCAGGGCTGGGGCGCTGCAAAGGCCGCCAACAACGTGCGTGAGATCGACTACAGTAAGGGCGACAAGGCTGATGGCTGGTATGCCTTCGGTATCGTGCCCGTCATCAAATCGAAGCTACATGCCAAGGCCCGTTACAACCTCTACCGCCAATCGAAGGAGTGGAGCACCTCAAAGACCATGTACGAAGTTGGTGTGAACTACTTCTTCACGAAGAACCTGCAACTGAATATGGAGTATGCCCGTGTGAACGAGCGTGCCACCCACGACAGTTACAACTTCGTTGACGTGGAACTTGATTTCAGATTCTAGATCAATCAGATACAGGCTGTGTAGTTGAAGAGCGGAAGCGGCGCATCAGCGCCTGCCACAGATGCGTCTTACGACGAAGGATCCGGAGGGAATAGCACGTACTTAACAAGATGAGTATTCCTCCCACCAGCCAATAGGCAATCCCTGACAAGACACATACTGTGATATAAGAAAACAGTCCCAACAGCACCTGCACAAGCGCATAACGGAAAACGGTTGCCGAACATCGGTAGCCGTTTTTCTTATAGGCATACCCTATAACTATCAGGAAGTCGAACAGATAAGCCAGAGTAACCGCCACACCCGTTCCATAAAGCCCCCATCGCTGGTAACAGAAGATGATAAGCAAGATCAGGGCAACACAATAGAGACTCTCCAATATGAGGTATGCCAGCGCCTGTCCCCGAGCCAGAGTGACATATGCCACCGGCATCGTCAGAACCTTCAGGTACATGGCAAGAGTAGCCACCTGCGCCATTCCTATTACAGGAACGAACTCTAGGCTGAACAACAAAGGAATCAGGACTGGAAGAGTGACCATAAAGGTCACAAGCATCGGTGAGAGGAGTAGCAGCGACACCTCTGTCTGACGGTTGACTGTCTCGTTCGTGGCAAAAACATCTCCCTGCACCGCCGCCAGACGAGGGAAATAATCGGTCTCCATTGCCGAGAACACCATACCTGCATATGTGATGGTCAGCATATAACCCGCATTATACAGACCCAGTATATCAAGATCACCTGTCACATTCAGATACGAGCGGATAACCAGTTCTGTCAGGCTACCGACAACCATCGCCAACGTATAAGCCACCCCTAAACGTATCATCCCCGTTCCCTCTTTCATCGCTCGTCCTGCACTTGCCAGTTGCAAAGGTATCACACGAAAAGAAATCCGGATGGTGGCGAGCATGGTAGCTAAAGCCATCAGGACAATGACTGGAACGATACCAGAAGCACCGAAGAAGTAATATACAGGAACGGAGAAGAGTAATGCTGCCAGAATTGAAATCACCTGAATGACGGCTAAAGCACCGACCCGATGAATACCTTTTAAGATCGCCGTCTCACCTCCTGTTATCGTCATCATGCCTACTGCCGGTGCCAATAACACAAAATGCAAGGTATGGTCTCCCCATGCGAATGTCGAATGACTCAGGAACGGTCCGATAACGATACAGACAAACATTCCTAGCAAGGCTGTCAGCAACGTCCATCCACGTACCACCTTCACATAACGTGCCAATCCCGCCTCATCTCCTTCCTGGTATAATTCAGAAACACGTCGGACGGCACTGAACGGGAGGCCGAGGTTTGTGGCCTGGAAAACCATGTTGACGGTAGTGTTGAACAATGAAGCGAGCCCCATGCCCGAAGGACCGAGCAAAAGCGCGACCAATTTGGTGCGTACCAGACCAATGCCTATATTCAGTCCCTGTACACCTCCAAAAATGCCCGTATACTTCAGGACATGACCATAGTTATCGTCCATCTCTTTCTTCATGATTATAATTCTAACGCAAAAATACAGTTTTTATTTCGAAATGACGAATATATTTGGAAAATCCCTTACTTTTCCGTAACATTGCGACTTTCGTCGCGAAGTTACGGACACTCGGAAGAAAAAACAAACAAGTTTGTTTTGTTCTTCACTCGTTTTTATGTAACTTTGCGATAGAAATCGCGAAGTTACTTGTACTCGGCATAAAAAATAAGTGAACTTATTTTGTTCTGCGCTCGTTTTTTCGTAACTTTGCCATCTGTATGCAGACAAATCCTCAGACCTCAAGACCTATAGTGAGCTTCATCATTGCCTACTATGAGTTACCCGTCAGACTGTTACGAGAATGCGTGGAGAGTATTCTCGCCCTATCCCTTCGTCCCTCTGAGCGAGAGATTATCATCGTTGACGACGGTTCGCCCACCAGTCCGGTTTCCACGCTAAGCGACCTGACAGATCAAGTGCTCTACCTGCGCCAGCAGCACCTTGGACTCAGTGAGGCACGTAACACAGGAATCCGTATGGCGCAAGGTACCTATATTCAGTTTGTTGATGCTGACGACCTGCTCTTGACTGTTCCCTATGAACACTGTCTCGATCAAGTTCGTTTCAACAAGCCCGAGATGGTGACGTTCCACCTCACCAATAGCAAAAAGGCAATTGTCAGCTTTGATGTCACCGACAACCAGACGGGTGCGGAATACATGCGTCATCACAACATTTATGGATCGGCCTGTAGTTATCTCTTTCAGAGAAGTATCCTCGGTGACCTCAGGTTCACACCAGGCATCTGGCATGAAGACGAGGAGTTCACACCTCTTCTACTGCTACGTGCCGAACGCGTCTGCGTCACCAGTGCCAAGGCCTACTACTATCGTCGGCAACGGGAATCGATCATGACCAGCTCACATATCAGGAACAGGCTAAAAAGACTAAACGATGCGAAGGGTATCATTGGCAGACTAAACGCGATGGCCGATCGACTGCCTGCTGAGGATCGAATCGCCCTACAGCGTCGCATTGCCCAACTGACGATGGACTATCTCTACAACGTCATCCTTCAGACCCATTCACGTCACTATCTGGATAGGCGCATTGACGAATTGCGCCGGCAGGGGCTCTTTCCTCTACCCGACCGTAACTATACACAGAAGTATGTATGGTTCAGGCGTCTGTCCAATAGTCAGAAAGGACGGTCCTTGCTGATGCGACTGATTCCCATGCTTCCACAAGAGCGCTGAACAACAGGCTATGATATCGGTCATTGTAACGACATATAATCAGGAGAAGACCATCGGTCGCGCCCTCGACTCCGTGCTCTGTCAACGGTGCCATCTGCCTGTGGAAATCATCATCGGCGAAGACTGTTCCACAGACCATACCCGCGAGATCTGCCAGGAGTATGCCACACGCTATCCACAGATCCGTTTGTTCTGCAATGATCACAACAAAGGGATTGTAGACAATTACTTCGACTGCCTGCTCGCCTGTCGGGGAGATTATATCGCAGACTGTGCAGGAGATGACTTCTGGACAGATGATCAGAAGCTGGAGAAAGCATCAAGGCTGATGGAAGCCGACAACAGCATCACTCTTGTACACACGGGATGGCACTATTATGACGAGGAAACGAAAAAAGAAAGTGCATCACCACCACAGCCCTTCCCCGCCCTACTGACAGATGGCGAACAGATGCTCGAAGCCATCCTCACACAAACCCATATGCCAATCATCCATCTGTGTACTGCACTCTACCGTGCCGACACCATCCGCCGAGCCTATGAGAAGAATACGGATCTGTTCCGGAAAGGCGGATGCGAAGATCTGCCGATTGCTTTCCACCTGGCACATGCTGGAAATATTGCTTATCTGCCAGATAGCACACTCTGCTACAGTCAGGGAGAAGAAACGATTTCCGCTTCAAAAGACGAAAGAAAATTGTTCGCGTTTTACGAAAAGGTCACAGAGCAAAGTTTTTGGTTATCAAACGAATACAACATAAAATCCGACATCACGAAAGTCTTTTTCCAAAAACGAGTCTTTGCCCTCTTAATGCATGCTTTCCGTGCATATGACATCCGTCTCTGCCACGAGGCCATCGAATGCCAGAAGCGATGGGCTGTCAAAAGCACCAACAGTATCCGAATGATACGTCTCATGATGCAGTGTCGTCCTCTATGGCGTCTGCTGTTGCACCTCCGTAAAAATCTCAGATAGTCTTGCGCCAACCACTTCGGGAGAAGCTGTCATCCTGACCCATTCCGAAAGGGGTTTGCCATCGACACCGGCATGCCGGCATACATCCAACATTTCCGACGCCAAAGCCTCCACATCCCCCACAGGAACAATGCGACAACCATCTGCATCTTTCAGGTTCTTAGGCAGCGTCTCCGTCGCAACGACAGGTATGCCCGTACTCATAGCCTCCAACACAGCCAACGGCTGCACTTCATCTCTACTGGCCAGAACCAAAGCATCGCTCTGATAAAGCAGTTGTACCACCTCGTGCTTATCAAGCAGACCGAAGATCTTAACGCCTTCCATATCCAACAAACGCCGACAGGCCTTACTGTCTGTACCATCACCCGCCACATATAGTTCCACCCGACTTTCTCTGGCCTTCACTTCACGAAATGCAGATGCCAGCACATCATAGCCCTTCCGATAATCATAGTTAGCCAAGCAGCAGAACACGAACGGTCGGTCAGCTAGGGGTTTCCTGGATTGATAATGAAAGAGAGCAGTGTCTATTACATTCGACACAACTTCCCACCGGTAGTCTGCACCGTAATAACATGCCGTATCAGTCACCACCTCCTCTGCCACCGGCAGCACCCGACTGGCACGTTGATAAGTCTTGCGCAGCATGGCAACCTGCCATGCATCAGAGGGCGGTTTTCCGAACTCTGTCTCCAGACTCATCCGCGAGAGATGCTCCGTCACGACATAGGGAATATCATACGCCTCACTGATGAGCATAGCCGCATAACCAGCCCACTTAGCGCAATGGGCGTGAATCACGTCGGGCTTGCCATATCTGACAACATAATCACGGAACATCCTTTGTACGGTTCTTACCCACCCATTGACGTTGGGACGTATGACCAGGGGAATACCACGCTGGAAATGCCGGACGACCAGAATATCGTCCATCATCTCTTCTTTCGTGGTATAAGGAAGAGACAAGAAGGATCTGGCACCTTTCTTCACCGACAACTGTATGTTGCTCAGGATACGCACCTGATGCCCCTGTCCCTTCAAAGCCTTGGCCTGATCGAGACAGAACCCCCCACCATAGGGGATGAAGAACGAAGGAATCTCCAGTATATGCATTGTCTCTTAGTAAAAAAGCCGGATATCAGTAGATACCCGGCTTCAATAGTCTTTTTCCTTGAAGCTTTATGCCTCTGCAGGAGCCTCAGCAGCAGGAGCAGCCTCTTCAGCAGGAGCCTCAGTTGCCTCAGCAGCAGCGGCCTCAGCAGCCTTTGCAGCCTCTTCCTCTGCCTTAGCAGCAGCCTCGGCGGCCTTCTTGTCGGCTACCTTCTTGGCAATAGCCTCGTTGACGGCCTTCTCTGCCTTCAGTGCATTAGCAGCAGCCTCTTTCTTTGCCTTTGCGTCAGCCTCAGCGATCTTGTTCAAGCCATTCTGCTTGTCAGCCTTCCAGGCATCGAACTTCTTCTGAGCTGCAGCCTCGTCGAAAGCGCCCTTCTTCACGCCACCACGAAGGTGCTTCATCAGGTATACGCCCTCACGGCTAAGAATGTTACGTACAGTGTCTGTTGGCTGAGCACCAGTCTCAACCCAATAGAGTGCACGATCGAAATTCAAGTCTACTGTGGCAGGATTGGTATTAGGGTTGTAAGTACCAATCTTCTCAGTAAATCTACCATCTCGTGGTGCACGAGCGTCAGCGATCACGATGCTATAGAAAGCATAACCTTTACGACCACCACGCTGCAATCTGATTTTTGTTGCCATTTTTTAAATGATAATTTGTTGTTATTAATTGAATTTCATGCTATTATCTCGTAATAGCGGCTGCAAAGGTACTACTTTTCCGCGGATTCTCCAAATATATTTTTCGTTATCTTTTCTTTTTTCACGATTTTTTTCTAATTCCGGTCTTGCGCCGAACGACCTAAATCAGACAGAACCCCTTTAAAATAATGAGAGAACACCTGTTGTCCCTCATAGTCAAGATGTTCACCGTCGGTCGTTACATAACGGGTTGTATCGAAAGGCAGATAGGTGTATCTGTCGGCAGGGAAAGTCTTCTGCATGAGCTCTCTCGTCTGATCATACCTTTTCAAATGCGTCAGTCGTTCGTTGACGGGCATCTCAAAGAATAGCACCCGCGTACCTTTAGCCTCAAACATCTCAACCAGTCGTTTCATGTCACCCATTCGGGTCTCTGCCTGCGGCTCCGGCATCTGCCAGTCATACTTGATATGATGCTCAATACTCTCATTCAACAGGTCCATATCAACCGTCGATGTGCCAGCCTGTGGGTTGATGTCTGCCGCGCTCGCCATCATGGAAGCGAATAGACAAATGGGCTGATACTGTTCACGCAAAGACGGTATCCATCGTCTGAGCACAGGGAGGACCCCTTCCGTCATCTTCGAAACCAATTCCGGATTACCGTCAAGAAAGAATAGGTTGGTCTCTGCCAGAATATACTTGGGGAAATTACCTTTCGAGAGGATGATCTTCAAACCGTCCTCAACGGCGCAGCCGCCAAACGACACGGACCTGACGGTAGGGATACTGTCGCGGATAATCCTTGCAGAAAGGGAGGTCCCAACCATCACGGTATCTGACTCCTCAGCATATATGAACTGCTGGGCCTTAATAACATTATCTTGCCACTGATGAGTGGCCATACCCATCGTAGGATTCAGCAACACTATCGAAAGATGTAGGCCAAATAAGACGGCAAAGCAAAGAATACTTTTTTTGATCATACTATCAGCAGAACCTTAGAATTGAAAATATACAAAAGAACTGGCACTACCACTATTGGTCAGTATTAGGAATAGCATGATGCCATAAAGGATATAGTCAAAGCGCAAGATATATCTCTGCACCCATGCTCTCTCTCTCAGACAATATATGGCATGATACATCACTACCGGCAAAGCATAGATGGCAATAGGCAGAAGTTTCATATCGATCAATGCTCCTGAGTCATAGTTACAGAAAATGCACTTAACATACAAGACCGCCTCACTGAAATCAGGTAACATGAACAACAGCCAGCCGAACGATACCATGACAAATACCAACGTCACCGACAGTCCATGTGAGACTTTCTGCCAACGCATGACAGATATGCAGTTTTCTCTCCTACCACATATGGCCCTTTCTACGACCAGACAAAGACCATGATAGGTTCCCCACACCAGATAACTCCATGCCGCACCATGCCACAAGCCGCCTAGCATCATCGTAAGCAAGAGATTGAGATAGGTTCTCACCTTTCCTTTCCGGTTTCCGCCCAAAGAAATATACAGATATTCCATCAGGAACTGAGACAGGGTAATATGCCACCGTTTCCAGAACTCACGGAAGGACGAGGCGATATACGGGAAATTGAAATTCGTAGGCAGTCGATAGCCGAAGATAGCCGCCACGCCAATAGCTATCAAGGAATAGCCGGCAAAGTCGGCAAACATCTGAATGGAATAGCCAAACACCATCAGCAACAGACTCCCCGTACCACGATGCACAAAATACGGATACGTCATCCAAAAGGTAAAGTCCTTCAGGTTATCGGCGATGACCATCTTCAGGAAATAGCCCACGACAAGTGACTTAAAGACAAACGTCCAATCAATCAGAGAGAACTGTTTAGGAGCTATCTCACCGAAGAACTCCTTAGACTTAGCGATAGGACCAGCTAAAAGCTTGGGGAAGAAACATATATAAAGAAGCGTCTTCCTGACATGTTGCAGAAAAGAAGGAGGCGAGGACACCTGCTCTCCATCATAACGCCCTCTGTATGCATCGACAATCAGACTAATACCACTAAAGGTATAGAACGATATACCCAACGGCAGGGGCAGTCGACAAAGAAACTGTCCGACACCTGCACTAACGTCGAGGAAAGAAGTAGAAATCAGGCCACCGTACTTGAATAGCGCTAACAGACACAGGTTCATAACGACACCCACCGTCGCATAGGTACGGGAGTGCCTACGAAACATGGCACCGTAACTGGCGATAGCATTGACCATTCCCGACGCGATCAGCAACAGTAAGAGACCTATACTATCATAGGCATAGAACAAGGCACTTGATACCAACAGAACATATACCTGCCAACGTCTTATGAACGGCAGATAGTATACCAGTGTCGTAGCGATGACCAGACCGACAAATATCCAAGAATTAAAAAGCATGCTGCAAAGTTACTGTTTTTTCTTCCAAATACTATAGATAGTTCCCTTTTTTTTCGTAATTTTGCCATCATGGAACAAGTTAAGACGGAACTATCAATCCTCATCCCTACCTATAACACCATCTGTGTGGACTTGGTACGGACGCTTTATGAGCAGGCCGTGAAGCTGTCTCTGACCTATGAGATCATCGTGGCAGACGACGGTTCTACCGACACTCAGGCTATCGGCACCAACCAATCCATTGCAGAAATCCCCAATTGTCAGTATATTGTCAGGCAGGAGAATGTGGGGCGAGCAGCCATCCGCAATATCCTCGCCAAGACGGCAAGATACGATTATCTATTGTTTATCGACAGCGATATGAGAATCGGAGATCCGCTGTTCCTGAGCAACTATCTGCAAAGCCCTTGTGATACCGTCATTGACGGCGGAGTGGCCATCTGTGGAGACGACAAGTTGCTAAAAGGAACGCTTCGCTATCTATATGAGAAATCCGAAGAGGCACGACACACTGCGGAACAACGATGCCAGACACCGTATCAGCATCTGCACACTGCCAACCTACTCATCCGTCGTGATATCATGCTCCAGTATCCTTTTGACGAGCGCTTCCGCCATTATGGCTATGAAGATGTGTTATTAGGAAAGACACTGCGACAGCATCGTATCGCCATCTCACACATTGATAATCCTGTTCTGTTCTGCGATTTTGAATCCAATCCCGAGTATGTCGCCAAGACCGAGGAAGGATTGCGCACGCTCCACCAGTTCCGTGAGGATCTACGTGGTTACTCCAGACTACTCACTTTTGTCGGGAACATACATATTCCTGTCATTCTGTCAACGATTCGTCTGTGGCACCATCTATTGGGTCATCTGGAACGCAAGAACCTCTGCGGCACACGTCCTTGTCTTTTAGTCTTCAAGTTATATCGTCTCGGCTATTTCCTTTCTTTATAATACAAAAAAATAACGAGAGACTCATCTCTGAGGATCTCCCGTTATCCATACCAAAAAACCCTTATTCTGTCATTTACTCAGGAATCACTGAGAAGGTCAGTTTCTCATATCCCTCAAAATCATCAAACTGCACCTGGAAGCTAGCATACTGATAATAGTTACCACCAGTGTTATGAGTATCCTTGATAGAATTACTCTTTGCCAGAGCATTCAGGATCTTGTTATAGATGACCTTATCATTTTTCTCGTCAGCAATCTGAATGGCCATAGAGGTTACCATGCCATTCTCTACCTTATAAGTATAGTCGCCTGCGCCATACAACTGGAACGACTCCGTTTCAAGGATCGTCTCAAGTTCGCCGACAGCCTCCTGAAGGTCCTCAAATGTCGAATTGACAAAGTTGACAGGCTCCAGGTTCTCATCGAGCTTGATATAAGTAGTATCAATCTCATTAGTAATCTGTGTTTCTTCAGCATAAGACATACCACCCATAAGAATCATCATTCCTACGAGTACCATTTTCTTCATCTCATACATCTTCTTCATCCCTTTCAATCTTCTTAAAAAACTGTTATTACATTTTCCGATTTTTATTCAAATCATTTCTTTTTCGGGTGCAAAGTTAGCAATTTATAAGTACCCCACCAACACTTTTTGGCAAAAAATTCATAAAATATCCGCTTACGGCCTTCTTTTTGATTAAAGTCAAGCCGTAAGCGGTATCATTTTGTTCAATAAGAGGCTAAATAACCTACTTTTCTGATTTATAGGGGTTTATAACGAAGGTAAAATCGTAGTTCTGATATGGCAGAAGATACTCCCGTCGTGGCCATGCCCCCCATGAGTTCACACAACCAAGTCCCATCTGTCGCTGTTGGATATGTACCTGTGTGACCGGGCGCTCCACGAGGTCGCCAGAGTGATGTCCCCAGACCTTATCTTTGACCGGTCCGTCATCCAGGTCTGCTGTCAGATAATTCAAGGCACTAACCTCCATCGCCGCATTGCTATAGAACTCCAGTCCTTTACCTTTTGCATTATATACACGGAACCAGCGGACATCAGTATGATTGCCTGACTCCTGCGGGCGGATATACGGGAAATACTCGTCGGTTACCAGGTTCTCATAGACGCCCAAGAACTCAGACGAGTTGCGGTCGATATAGTTCTCCACAGGTCCACGTCCATAATAGCAAATCCGGTCAAACGCCTTCGGCATCTGCAGTTGCATGCCATAACGGAAAAGTGGGCTCACTTGTGATTCTTTATCAGCGGTAAGCTGCTGTCTTACGATGACACGTCCTTCGGCCGTCAGCGTATAGGTCATTGTAAGCGCTGCCTTCACGTCGGGGAGATCAAAAGAAGCTGTCGTCTGATTATCTTTAACGTCAATCGTCTTGAGCCTCATCTGCGGATTCCGCCATACAGAAAGACGGTTCTGCAACTGTGCGCCATAGTCATTATCCGTTGGTGCGCGCCAGAACTCAGGGGTAACAGACTGACGGTCAATCAGCATCGGTTCACCATCAACATCAAGATAGTCGATCCATCCACTCCACTTACCGATAGTCAGTGAGGTGCCGGCAGCCTCGTACTTCACATAGCTTTCCGTTTCCTCCTTATGGATTCCGGTTTCCCTTGACACACTGTTCTTATCCGATATCTCAGGGAATTGGTATGGATTCAGCACGAACTGTTGGCGAGCCAACACCTGTCCTTTCTCTATCAGAGGCTGAGCCTCGCGAGATTTAAATTGGAAGATGACGAAGATCTCCTGATCGCCATGATGTCCCAACACACGGGCGATGGTATTCTTCAGTGTCTCGTCCGTTATCGTTTTCCGCTGCTGCGGTCCAATCCCACTGATATTGATGACACCACCATGCCCAAAGGTCATACCAGTCGGACGGTCACCGCCATGATGATGCATACCAGAGGCACCGCCCACAAACCAAGTCAGTTCCAAGTCATCGAGCGACTTAAAGAAATTCTCGTTGTAGATCTCCAGGCGACCATCTTTCAGACCACAGTCTGTTACCCAGACGTTCTGATAATAATAGCCCACCTCGTAAGCATGCGGATTCAACCGACGGTCGGGCGCGATAATACCATTGCAATTAAAGTTATAGTCACTGGCCGGATAGCGCCCATAGTCACCACCATACGTAAAGATCTCCTTACCAGTGACAGGGCTCTTGTCACGGAGTCCTTGATCAACGAAATCCCAGATGTAACCTCCTTGATACTTCGGATACTTTCTGATGATATCCCAGTACTCTTTGAAGCCACCCATAGAATTGCCCATGGCATGAGCATACTCACATTGGATCAAGGGACGTGGGTTATCACCCTGTGCATATTTCTCACAACCCTCATAACCATAGTACATCGGACAGAAGATATCCGTCTTACCGTTCTGACCAGCCTGTTCAAACTGCACAGGACGTGTTTTATCGTATGCCTTCACCCAATCATATGCCTTCTCAAAGTTTGGTCCGTAACCAGCCTCATTTCCCAACGACCAAACGATAATGCTCGGATGGTTCTTGAACGAGATAACATTTCCCTCCTGACGCTCGATATGCATCTTTTCGAATGCAGCATTCTTAGCCAATGTCTTCTCATGATAGCCCATTCCATGACTTTCCAGATTCGACTCGGCCGTCAAATAAATACCATATTCATCACAAAGGTCATACCAACGGGGATCATCAGGATAATGACAGGTACGGACAGCGTTGATATTCAACTGCTTCATAATCCGGATGTCCTGTATCATCCGTTCTACGCTGACGATATAGCCGCCATCCGGATCAAGCTCATGACGGTCGACGCCCTTGATCAAGATAGGCTGACCGTTTACCAGCAACTGACCGTTCTTAATCTCAATGCGACGGAAGCCCACTTTCTTACGGATAGCCTCGACAACCTTGTTGTCTTTCTTTAATACTATATATAATGTATAAAGATGGGGGGTCTCGGCAGTCCATGGCTTCACATTCTCTACTGTGGTCTTCAGACCTTCAGCCACTATTTTCCCGTCGGCATCGAACAGTTGTGCCTCCACGGATGCTCCCTTACCGCTGACTATTTCAACATTCACATCGAGCAAGCCTTTTCCATCCAGATAGTCTTGACCGACTGTAATATCCTTGATATGACATTTCGGCGTGGCATAAAGATACACCTCGCGGGCAATACCAGTGAAACGCCAGAAGTCCTGATCCTCCAGATAGCTTCCATCACACCAGCGCATCACCTGCATGGCAATCAGGTTCTTGCCAGGTTTAAGATACCTGGTGATGTTAAACTCGGCAGCCACTTTCGAGTCCTCCGAGTAGCCTACATACTTACCATTCACCCAAAGCATGAGATTACTCGTTGCAGAACCGACATGGAAAAAGACCTCCTGTCCTTTCCAACCGGTAGGCAGGTCGAAGACCCGACGATACGAACCGGTATAATTATTCGTCTCACCAATATAAGGAGGGTCATTCTTAAAGGTTGTATTCCACGCATACCCCGCATTCACATAAGTCTTGTCGCCATAGCCATTCAGTTCAAAGAGACCTGGCACGGGAAAATCAGTCCATGATGAGTCATCGTACTTCAAGGTATAAAAGTCCTTTGGAGCCTCTTGGTGGTTTCTGACAAAGTTGAACTTCCACATTCCCTCCATTGAGAGATACCGGTCCGAAGCACTTTTCTCTCCTTTCGCCTTCTCAACACTCTCAAAGGCAAAGAAGTCGGCACGACGTGCCTCACGGTTCTGTTGGTTCACACTGGGATTCTTCCATACAGGTGAGTTGTCTGCGTATGTCATCGCAGACATAACACAAAAAGCAGATAGTAGTAGTTTTTTCATATTTTGTATAATAAAAATGACATTGATGGCACAAAGATACGAAGAATTCGTGAGAAAAAAGAAAGAAAATATAAGTTTCTATCTTGAAAGACTTGTCCTATAATAGGACCTTTTCAAAAAAGAAACCATTTCCTACATTTTAGTCTTAGGTTTTTCGTACCTTTGCATCTAGATACACATCAGCCATGAGAAAAGAAGAAAGATATAAAAGGGTATTAGATCATTTCCGTGAGCAAATGCCCCATGTCACTACCGAGCTGGAATTCGGCAGTGTGTTTCAACTGCTTGTAGCTGTCATCCTCAGTGCACAATGCACGGACAAGCGCATCAATCAAGTGACACCAGCGTTGTTCCGTCGATATCCTGATGCGAGAACGATGGCCGAGGCAGAAGAGGAAGAGGTGTTAGAATACATACGTAGCGTATCGTATCCGAATGCCAAAGCGGCCCATCTTGTAAAGATGGCGCGCGCACTCATGGAAAAACATAACGGTGAAGTGCCTTCCGACATGAATGCACTTCTCGATCTGCCAGGTGTTGGACGGAAGACCGCCAACGTGATCAGGAGCGTCGCATTCGGGAAGTCGGCACTGGCAGTAGACACTCATGTCTACCGTGTAGCCCATCGGCTGGGACTTGTCTCAAAACAAGAGAACACGCCATATAAGGTGGAGCAAGCACTCATCAGGCACATCCCTGAAGAGGATGTGCCTGACGCGCACCATTGGCTTTTACTGCATGGCAGATATGTCTGCACATCACGCAAGCCAAACTGTGAGAAATGTGAACTGGAAAAACTCTGCCCCAAACTGATCGAGGGCTCAAAACTTGAATAACGGTTACCTTCCCTGTGGTCTCATCCAACCGCCATGTCCCCAATTCCTAAAAGCATGGCGATGGAACCTGTCTTCAGCCCTAATAACATCATAGACCTTCGAGGGAGGAATCACACTGAAAAACTTATTATGATAGGTTTGCTGGATACTTTTCAATTCCAGTTCATACATATCACGTTTCTGCACCATCTTCTTACATTCCGCAGCATCAACAGGTTTCACACTACATTCTTTCTTAATGCGAGCGAAGACGCTACGCTGCTTATTCTGCATCTCACGGAAAAGAGGGAAAAAATTTGCGGACTCCTCAGGTGTCAGACAAGCTTCATGGGCAATAAACTGCTCCATGGCCGTCTGAAACTTCTCTGGGGAGAACCTCTGTGGTTCTTCTGCATGAACGTTAAGCATACACATGCATACGAACACCATTGTAACAAAAAACTTCTTCATCACTTCCTTCATTAAAAACCTGCCAAACAGGCATAGATGTCCTGATTATCAAGCATCATATAATCGGCTGCCTCGTCAAAGGACACATCACTAGACTCCTGCATAGCTGGGACCTGCGCCTGCAGGGAATCCTGGTGTCCAACGCCCGACAGGAACAAGTAGGCAGCGCCACAGATAAGCAACGCACATACAGAGGCTGCGACATAGAATACAGGACGCATCCATACGGACTTCGCCCGTTGTCTGCGTTCTGGTAGTGACTGCATCACCTGTTCGGTAAGGCCGTCAAAATACCCTTCTGGAACCCGGAACGGATTCTGGTTCCCGACCATGTCTGTTATGTACTTTTCTTCTTTCATCGTATATATGACGTATTGACATTCAAAAGGTTTAATCGTGCTCTTTAAAAAATTGCGTAATTTTCCCCACAGCAATATGATAGGAGGCCTTCAGCGCACCTTCCGAGGTATCCAATAGCTGACTTATCTCACTATATTTCATATTGTCGTAATAACGAAGACAGAACACTGTGCGCTGTACATCCGGAAGACTGGCTACAGCTTCCTGCAGCAATGCGACCGTTCTGTCGCCATCGAAATACTCATCGGCCATCAACATACTGGCAATACTCTGTCCTCCATCATCAGCACTCATGGCATTCATCGTTTTCTGACGACGTACGAAGTCCAGGCTCTCATTAATAGCGATGCGCGACAGCCATGTGAACAATCTGGAATCGCCATGAAATGTGTCGAGGCCATTCCACGCCTTGATATAGACATTCTGTAGCACATCGTTGGCATCATCGTGGGTGAGTACGATACGTCTTACCTGCCAATACAGTTTCTCACTATATTGCCGTACCAACAACTCAAACCCCTTACGCTGAGTCCGAGTGTCAGAGAGTAGCTTTTTGATATGCTTATCATCGAATTTATCCATATCCATCGTACAACCTAAAGCAAAAAAGACTTAATCTCACGACTAATTACCTTATCGTAGCCATAGAGGTCAGGCCATGTCTCCACCATTCCTGTTTTTGGATTAGGATAAGCTGTATAATATACAATATATAATGGTACGCGAGGCGACACGTCCAGATATGTCAGCAGACGAAATGGCTGCGAGACGCCATTATGTTCCTGCAGAAAACTCTGTCCACGATCTGTCTCAGGCCGCATACCCATAGATATCCGCAAACAATCCCTTTTCCAGTCATCGGCATCAGGCAAAAGGAAGCAAGCCAACTCAAAAGGCTTCTGCACTCGAATACATCCATGCGAAAGTGTACGTCGGTCGCTATTAAATGCCCCTCTGTTGTTCGTGTCGTGTAGATAGACTGAGAAGTTATTCGGAAAGCGGAAGACTATACGTCCAAGGGAATTGCCCGCTCCGCCTTTTTGTCCGACACGCAGATTACCTGTTCTCATCTGCGATGCCCCCACATCTATCGGGTTAAGTGTGTCGCCCGTGCTTTTATCTATAATATAATAACGGTGACGCGCGAAATAGGCAGAATCGCCGCCATGTTGCGCCACTTCTGTATTAATGATATTCTGAGGAATAATCCATTCCGGATTGACCTGCATATAACTGATTGCGCTATGCAGCAGAGGTGTTTTTGTGGCAGTCGCGCCACAACAGATCCGCATAGACAGGACAGAATCACCGCCTACAGCCCACAACTGCAAAGCCGGGATATTCACCAAGACCATTCTTTCGTTCTCACCCGGATGCTTCATCCGCCAGCGGCACCGTTCCATGTTAACTGCCAATCGATGACGTTCTCCTTTATCAGCAGTCCTTTTCATCTGTTCCTGAAGTGCTCTGTACACATGACCAGTTGGCTGTGACTGTTCCAAGAAAGACATCCGTTCAGATGATTCCAATCTACGAATAGAACTCCCATAGTCTGGAGCCTCCACCTCATAATCAAAGAGGCGAGCGTAATCACCTGTAGGCTTATAATCCATTCGGTTCAGGAAACGCTGCGGTTGCATGAACCCGTAACGAAGTCCAACGGTATAACGTAGATAAGCCTTCGACAGATAATAATCCAGATGAGGTAACACTTCATTGATGCTCCTACCCACAGAATCAAAAGCGAGATGATGAACGATATCCAGATCTTCCGCAATCTGTGGAAGATAGAATGCTGTACTATCGAGACCATTATATGGCAGTTCACGACGCATAAGCGCCAGTAGGGAATCAGCCTGTGATGACACACCCATTCGCGAAAACCATAAGGGAGTATCCTCGACATGAGCCACATCAGCATATCGCCGCCGGATTGCCGCATCCCCTTCCCATTCCGACGAGTCTGCTTTAAGGATCCTTGCATAATTCTGTCCTAATTGAGGTGTATCCAATGCAAGAACATATTCGCCAAAGGCAGAAAGATCAGTCTCAGACGGATTGTGGCTTCCCTCCGTACAGGAAGCCAGAAACGCACAGGCACTCGCAAGCAGCAATGCTAACGTATAGACACCTTGCGCACAAGCTTGCCTACCTTGAGGACATAACACCCTTTTGACAGATTAAGTTCTACACGCTGTGCCGGACTATCAATACGGAACTGGGCGACCTGCCGACCTGTCAAGGAGATAACCTCTAAAACTTTTCCTTGAGCGCCACAAACCATGACAGCACCACCTTCGACTGTGACGGTCACCCTGTCGTCTACCTGCTCTGAAGCAGTCCGTTCCAAAAGAAACGGCTCTGCCATGCTAGGAATTGCCAGCATAGTCATCACAACGAATATAGTCAGATTTCTCCGCATGATCCACATCAATAGATGCTGCAAAGATAAGTCTTTCCGTTGAAACTACAAAATATTTTGCACAAAAAAGCTGTTCTTTCTATCATCAGGCATCAAACACAGCCATCTCTGAGGTTAGAAAAGTATTGTCAAATACCTCCTTTGCTTCTTTCAACAAGACTTCCTCATCCTCATATCGCGAACTGTAATGTCCCAGTAGAAGTTTTCCAACCCCTGCATCACGTGCAACAGTGCCCGCCTGTCGAGCTGTCGAATGGTAATACTTCTCAGCCTGTAGAAGGTTATCCATTCCATAAGTGCTTTCATGATAAAGTGTGGTAACCCCTTTCAACTGCTCATGCAGATTTGGCATATATCGAGTATCCGTCATATATGCATAGCTACGAGGAGGATCTGCAGGTCGCACCAAACGGGCGTTCGGAATAATCTCTCCATCATCTGTCACCCAATCAGCGCCATTCTTGATATTCCCGACCTGGCTCATGGGTATCCCATAACAATCCATCATATCCCTACGGATATGAGGGAGAGACGGCTTTTCTGTGATTAGATACCCACAACACGGCACCCGATGTTCCAAGGGAATATTCTCCACCATCATACTCCTATCCTCATAGACGACCTGGCGTTCGGTTGTGTCGACAGGATAAAAAACAATCTCATAGCCTAGATCGTGGGTAAAGAACTTTATCTGTCGATCCAGTTCCGGTCCGAGTGCTTTCGGTGCATGAATATGAAGAGGGGCTGTGCGCCCCAAAAGACCGAAGGTAGAAATCATACCAAGAAGTCCGAAACAATGATCGCCATGCAAATGGGTAATAAAGACATGACTTAGTTTCGTAAAACGCACACGACATTTACGGAGTTGCATCTGTGCCCCTTCTGCACAGTCGAGCATAAGGACCTTCTCACGAATTTCAACAACCTGTGAGGATGCGTAATGACGAAGGGTGGGAAGCGCACTTCCACACCCTAGTATATGAATCTTAAACGGTTCCACAAAAAATATCAGATCTTATTAAACTCATCGCTAGTCTCCTCGAGCTGCAAACCATGGAGGTCGGCTTTCGGTTTCTCCTTCCATCTACTATATTCGAATGTCTCCGTTTCGTCGCGCGGCTTATCAATGGTTCTGAAAGCCAACGAGTCGGCACCGAGCGTCAAGATCTCATAGCGGTTGGTCTCCTGCTCATCGCCGCCACCTTCACGAACCAGTTCGAGAATCAGATCGCCATTAAAAATCTTCCACGTTCTGTAGATAATCACGCTCTGTTCAATGCTCTCTGCGACACCACCTTCCTTAATACGGATTCCGACCTCGTCACTCCCATCGATAGGGTTCGGCATCACCCAGTCGCCCATCAGCGTATTCAGATTGATGACGACCTGAGCCTCTTTCCTCGCTTTGTCAGCCACGACAGCCATACGGTCTGCAACCGCCATGCCACCAAACACCTTTCCATTCTCTTGGGCTTTTGTCAGACTTAACGTCAATGTGTCTCCGCTATCAGTGATCAGCTCCAGCGTGTTCATAGCGGTACCATTTCCGCAAAGTCCATATATGGTCTGATCACGAGGTACGAGATCCATCGTAGAAGTAGAATCATCGTCTGCAGAGACATATTGTTGCCTGTTTCCGCCACAACTGCCGAAGGTCACCACACCGGCAAAAAACATTCCGATCCAAGTAATCTTTTTCATATCAATCTGTGTTTTGTTATTATCCCAGTTTTTCCTTTGCTTCATTCCAAAGTTGATCCATCTCACCTAAACTCATCTCCGTCAAAGGCTTACCCTTCTTAATGCTATGTGCCTCGATATAATTGAAGCGATCAATGAATTTACGATTCGTTTTCTCTAATGCATTATCAGGATTCAATTTATAAAGCCTTGCAGCATTAATCACACTGAAAAGGAAATCACCAAGTTCTTCCGTGGAACGTTCCTTGTCTTCTTTGTTCAACTCTGTTTCCAACTCATCCAGTTCTTCACGGACTTTCGTCCAAACATCCTGTTTCTTTTCCCAATCAAATCCCACATGACGTGCTTTATCCTGAATACGATAAGCTTTTATGAGGGAAGGTAGTGCATCTGGGACTCCAGAAAGAACACTTTTATTACCATCTTTCTCCTTCAATTTGATCTGTTCCCAATTATCCAAGACCTGAGAAACAGTGGTCACTTTATCAGTTTGGGAGGCCTCTCCAACATTTTCCGGCACATATGGTAACGGCTTAGGCTCCACCGCATCGATCTGTGAGGGGTGATAAACATGAGGATGACGAACAATCATCTTACGAGTTAACGCATCACAGACATCAGCAATATCGAAATCGCCTTTTTCCTGAGCAATCCTAGCATAAAAGCAAATATGCAACAAGACATCACCCAGTTCCTTGCAGATTTCGTGCGTATCGCTTTTCATCAGAGCGTCACAAAGCTCATATGTTTCCTCTATAGTATTCGGACGCAAGCTTTCATTCGTCTGCTTCTTATCCCATGGACAGTTAGTCCTCAAAGCATCAAGCACGTCAAGAAAACGACCGAAAGCCTGCATTTTTTCCTCTTTTGTGTGCATAATCGTCAAATTAATGGGACAAAGATACAAAATAATTCATAATTCATAATTCATAATTCACAATTATTTTATAATTTTGCACCGAATTTTAGAGAATAACATCAAAAAGACATGGAACTTGCAAGTAAATACGACCCCAAAGAGGTCGAAGCGAAATGGTATCAGTACTGGCTTGACAACAAGCTTTTTTCCAGCAAACCTGACGGACGTGAGCCCTATACAATCGTCATTCCACCGCCTAATGTAACGGGGGTACTTCATATGGGACATATGCTGAACAATACGATTCAGGATATTCTTGTGCGTCGAGCCCGGATGGAAGGCAAGAATGCCTGCTGGGTGCCTGGTACCGACCATGCCTCAATAGCCACCGAAGCTAAGGTGGTAAAAAAACTCGCCAGCGAAGGCATCAAAAAGCATGATCTTACCCGTGAGCAATTTTTGGAGCATGCCTGGGACTGGACTCACGAGCATGGTGGCATTATCCTGAAGCAGTTGCGCCGTCTGGGTGCCAGTTGTGATTGGGATCGCACAGCATTCACCATGGATGAAAAGCGTTCGGAAAGCGTTATCAAGGTATTTGTTGACCTCTATAACAAAGGACTTATCTACCGTGGCCTGCGCATGGTAAACTGGGATCCGAAGGCACTCACAGCCCTCTCTACAGAAGAGGTTATCTACAAAGAAGAGCAAAGCCATTTGTTCCATCTGAAATATTATGTTGATGGATTAACAGCTATCGACAACGAAGAGACTCTGAAAGCCGAAGGTAACATCATCCACAAGGATGAAAAAGGCTATTATGCCGTTGTTGCCACCACACGTCCTGAAACTATCATGGGAGATACCGCTATGTGTATCAACCCGAAAGATCCAAAGAACCAGTGGTTGAAAGGCCGCAAGGTGATCGTTCCACTCGTAAACCGTGTCATCCCTGTTATTGAAGACCGATATGTTGACATCGAGTTTGGTACAGGTTGTCTGAAGGTAACACCTGCCCACGACACCAACGACTATATGTTGGGTAAAACCCACAATCTCGAGACTATCGACGTCTTCAACCCTGATGGTTCCATCTCAGATCAGTCACCTATCTACGTGGGGATGGACCGTATGGACTGCCGCAAGCAGATTGCCAAAGATCTGCAGGAGGCAGGTTTAATGGAAAAGATAGAAGATTATACAAATAAAGTCGGATACTCTGAGCGTAATCCTGATACGGCGATTGAACCACGTCTCTCACTGCAATGGTTCCTTAAAATGCAGCATTTTGCCGACATTGCTCTGCCACCAGTGCTCAATGGTGAGATGAAGTTCTATCCCCAGAAGTACGTGAACACTTACAAGAACTGGTTGGAAAACATCCAAGACTGGTGTATTTCGCGTCAGTTATGGTGGGGACATCGTATTCCCGCCTACTATTACAATAATAACGACGATTACGTTGTGGCCGAGACACGTGATGAGGCCCTGAAACTGGCTCAGCAGAAGGATCCGAAGGTGACGGATGCTGATCTGCGTCAGGATGAGGATGCCCTCGACACTTGGTTCTCTTCATGGCTGTGGCCAATCTCGCTCTTCGACGGCATCAACAATCCCGGCAACGAGGAAATTAAATACTACTACCCCACCTCTGACCTTGTAACAGCTCCCGATATCATTTTCTTCTGGGTAGCTCGTATGATTATGGCTGGTGAGGAGTATATGGGCACCTTCCCATTCAAGAACGTCTATTTCACTGGTATCGTTCGCGACAAGTTGGGTCGTAAGATGTCTAAGTCATTAGGAAACTCACCCGATCCTATCGAGCTCATCGAGAAATTCGGTGCCGACGGTGTTCGCATGGGTATGATGCTCTCTGCGCCTGCAGGTAACGATATTCTCTTTGACGAATCTCTCTGTGAACAGGGCCGTAACTTCAATAATAAAATTTGGAATGCCTTCCGTCTGGTGAAGGGTTGGAAGGTCGCAGATATCAAACAGTCGGAAGCTGGCAAGATTGCCACCTCATGGTTCGAAGCAAAGCTCCGCCAAACCAATGCTGAGGTCGACGATCTCTTTAAAAAATATCGTATCTCTGAGGCATTGATGGCTGTTTACAAACTTTTCTGGGACGAATTCTCATCATGGTATCTTGAGATGGTGAAACCTGCCTATGTCAATGGTGAGGCACAGCCTATTGACAAGCAGACCTATGATAAAACCCTCGAATTCTTCGAAATACTATTGAAGATGCTTCATCCATTTATGCCGTTCATTACTGAAGAGCTCTGGCAGCATCTCTACGATCGCAAGGAGGGAGAAAGTATCATGCGAGACAAACTTGAGATTTCTGCTCCTACAGCTGCTGACAACACGCTTTCTGCTCAGATTGAGAGTGTTAAGCAGATTGTATCAGGTGTTCGTATGGTTCGCAGTTCTAAGAATATCGCACCCAAGGAACAACTCGAGCTTCAAGTAGTTGGCAAAAATGCCTATGCGGCATTTGATGCTGTTGTCATCAAAATGGCTAATTTGAAAGTCATCAATGTCGTTGCAGAGAAAGATGCGACTGCTTCTGCCTTCATGGTTGGCACCGACGAATTTGCAGTGCCTGTCGGTGACATGATCGATGTGGAGGCAGAGATTGCAAAGATGGAAGCCCAGTTACAACACCTTGAAGGTTTCCTCGCTGGTGTTAAGAAGAAGCTTAGCAACGAGCGTTTCGTTGCCAATGCACCAGAGGCGGTTGTTGCCCTTGAGCGCAAAAAACAGAGCGATTCAGAAGAAAAGATTGCAGCTCTGAAAGAGTCTATTGCCGCCCTTCGTGGGAAATAACAACGACATATCTGACACTATTTATAAAATCATAAGGGGCGAACCAAATGGTTCGCCCCTTATGATTGATATCACTTATCCTGACTTTACTCGACTTCTGAGAAATAGTATGTACGCAACGGTTTACGTAACGATTCCCCCTTTAAAACAATCTCCTGCTGCAAGCGGATATCTGTGGATGAAGATCCAACCTTTACGACATACTTACCAGGACGCACATTCCACTGACGCTGTTGTTTAGTATTACCTTGAGAGGCATCCGAGTCAGAGTGACTATAGAAGCCCAACTGCTCTGTATAGAGTTTCATCTTTACAGTCTTCGTCTCACCGGGTTGCAGTGATATGCGAGCAAAACCCTGCAACTGTATCGGTCGGATTGGCAAATCGTCATCTCCGGGAGAGATATAAACTTGCGCAATCTCATCAGCAGCCATCTTCCCTGTATTTCTCACTTCGAATGCCAGGCTTATACCTTCATCAGTTGTTGAAACCTCCTGAGGCAATTGCAAGCTTTGATAATCAAACGTGGTATAACTCAAACCGTAACCAAAGGGCCACTGCACACGTGCATCCATCTCCGCAGAATAGTTATAACATAGCGGTTCGTACACCTCTGTCTTCGGATAGCTGACAGAAAGTTTTGCTGACGGCGCTACGTTTCCATATAGGATATCAGCCACGGCATTTCCACCTTCCTCACCTGGGTACCAAGCCTGAATAACGGCTGCACAGCGCTCAGCAATACCAGAGATAACCTGAGCCCGTCCTCCAAATACAACCAAGACGACAGGTTTTCCCGTTTTCAAAAGTTCCTCTACATACTGTTCCTGTTTACCGGGCAGACGAAGCCCCTGACGGTCACGGTTCTCTCCACAAAGCATGACGTTTTCACCTACGGCAGCAATGATAACATCGCTTTTCCGAGCCATCTCAAGAGCCTCTTTCCTATCAACTTTCTCACCGGAATCAACCTTACGATGCAGGAGAGCATACTCCCAGGCACGTTCATCTCCTCCCTTAGTATACTTAGTCTCGATGTCCTCAGTCCAGTCACAGCCACGAGAATACATGATGTTGAAATTACCAGAGTTGTGCGCCTTCATACCCTCCAGCAATCCTATCACATGCGGATGATCCAAATCATTCTCTATCTTTTTCCAGAAATAAGTCATGGAGGGGAAAGAATAGTCACCACACATCGCCCACATAGAATTAGCGTTTGGACCAGTGACAAAGATATTCGGGGAAGAAGCATTCAAGGGCAGAACACCATTATTCTCCAAGAGTACCACCGACTGCGTAGCAATCTGATACGCTGTCTGACGCTCATCTGGTGTATCGAGCACGATGTCTTGGCGACTATACAGATAAGCATCTTTATCGAACAGACCTGCACGAAACTTATATCGCAACACATTCTTCACAGCACGTTCAAGCGCCTCAGACTTCACGAGTCCTTGTTCGACAGCCTCCTGCAGATACTTATAATTTGCGCCAGTAGGGAAATCAACATCGTTGCCTGCGTTGATGGCAGCTGCAGCCTTACGCACAGGATCATCAATACCGGGCAACTGATCAATCGCAGTATAATCGCTGACGATCATACCGTCAAAACCAATATAATCCCGCAGGATATCTTTCAGGATCCTACCATTAGCAACACAGTTGGTAGACTCTCCGTTTTCATCCAACATCGCATGATAACCAGGCATAACAACCTTACTTCCTGCTAGTCGGATCATCGTCTCATGAGGCAGTAGAATCTCTTCCATCAATTCTTTCTCATCAGCGTTGCCTCCACCACCATAACCAAGGTAATGTTTTGAACAGGCTCCTGTGCCCTTCTTCAGATCTCCCTGCTGTAATCCTTTAACGAAAGCCACTCCCATCACCGCCGACAGATAAGCATCTTCACCATACGATTCCTCCAAACGGTTAAAACTTGGTGTACGACAAACGTCTACCATCGGTGAGAGTGAAAGAACACCCCCCATCTTACGCATCACGATGCCCGTCTGACGGGTCTTCAGTTCTGCCAATTCCGGATTGAACGAGCAGGCTTGTCCTATCTGCTGGGGATAAATCGTAGCTCCACTTGTATTAACTCCTGACAGGACCTCCTCATGAAAAAGCGCAGGAATGCCATGAGGTGTATGATGCATTAGCCAGTCTTGCACAGCAGCGACGCGATCACGCAGTTCATTAGGATCACGGGGTTTCTGACTGGCATACTGCGAAAAGTGCCCAATACCATTGGGAATCAATTCATGGCATTTCACCGTATCTAACCGTCCCTGCTCATCGAAGAGCATATCCATGTACATACTTCTCAACTGAGCAATGCGTTCTTCCTGCGACAGTTTCTCATAGAACTCGTCTACCTGTCGATCCACACTAATAGCAGATGTGCATCCAGCAAAAAAAACTGCCATGCACATCAATGAGTATACTTTCATTCGTTTTTATTTATTGGCTATGTAAAACATCTGCAGACGCGAGAGCAGAATCTTACCGGATTCTGTCCATAGAACGAACTAACTTCTCATCTGCCTTAATAGCCCGACGGGCCATTAAATAAAAGATCAGTGCTATTGCCGGAAAGACGGCAGGCCACAAAGGACGGAAATTCACTGTCCCCCACGATTTGTCACCGACCATCTGAGAAACGACAAAGAAGCACACATACCACCCAACAATCAGTAACGCATTCAGCGCACAGAAAAGCGCTTGAACCTTCCGATTGTGATAAATGAATATGGTATAGGTCGCGAGGGCTGCCGTTGGGAGCAGAACCGCCATCAGAGGCCACGTATCAAAATGATGTTTTCCAATAGGATCAGTAAACCATAGATTGTATACTCGAGCCACTTCAATGCCTGCCACTCGGAATGAACCTATCTGCATACAAAGACAAATGACGGTCATCACAATGGCCGCCATAAGATAAAGTGTTTGCTTACGTTGTATCATCACTTCTGGAATTAGCTCTCTGCAACAACATTGTCACGAGACGGATCACGCCAGTAGACCTTATCCTCAACAAACTCCTGTGTAGCCAGAAGTGTTGCCTTGGGTAACTTCTCGTAATAACGAGAGATCTCTATCTGCTCACGGTTCTCGAACACCTCCTCCAGAGAGTCGTTATATGAGGCGAACTCTGCCAACTTCTTGCTCAGGTCTTCCTTGATCTGAACACTAATCTGGTTAGCCCTCTTAGAAATAATAGCTACACTCTCATAGATATTATTTGTATCACGGCAGAGGTCCATAATGTTACGGGTCACGGTATTCACCGGTGCTTTTGATTTCACTCTCATAGATATTATTTGTATCACGGCAGAGGTCCATAATGTTACGGGTCACGGTATTCACCGGTGCTTTTGATTTCTTGTAATCCATTGCGTATTTACTATTTACAATTACTGTTCTCTATATTAGTCCTTAATAACTTTCTTACATCTTGCAATAAACTTCTCTGCTATAGCAGCATTCTTGGATTCTGGGAATTCGTTAAGGAAGCCATAGCACTCATCCTCCGCCTCACGATAGCGATCCAGTCGCTTTTCCTCAGAACTATTCTCCGCAAGTTCAAACTTACTCTTCATGATCAGCAACATGAAATCCTCACGCAAACTACAATAAGGATAATTCTTCAACGCATTTTGCGCAGTAATAATGCACGACGTATAGTTGCTCTCCTCGTTGGAATTGATATTACCAAAATATCCACCCAGATTGTAATAAAGCTCTGCAGACAGATACTCTTTCTGAATGAGTTTATCATATAGTTCATAGAGACGTTCCTGAGCCTGAGGACGAAGCTTTGAATCTGGGTATTGATCCATGAACTGCTGATACGCTGTAATAGCGCCATTGGTCGGTGACTGATCCAAACGCGGTTCCGGCGCACTCTGATAGAGTGACTGTCCGACATAAAAGGCAGCCGATTCTGCATAAGTGCCCCGAGGATAACTTGAACCATACTTCTTAAAAGTCTCAGATGCAGCCTCGAAATCAGAATTGCAGTATTGTGCCATCGCTAGCATGTACAGGCACTCCTGCGCTTCATCGGAACCTTTTTTGATAGTAACCAATTCTTCCAGTAGCGTGATGGCCTGCTGGAACTTATTACGAGCAAAGCACTCTTTAGCATACTCGTACTTGTAGTCCGTACCAGCAGACTTATAAACGCTGTTGAATTCCGAGGCACAGCCGCACATCAGCATAGCTGCACATGACAGTATAACGACACATCTCTTCATACGGGGTGCAAAATTAATAAAAAAAATCCACTCAGGATACGAAAGATACAAAAAATTATTGATTTTTCGTGTTCTTTGCGTCCTTTATGAGCAAAATTAACTATCTTTGCACTTTATTATGGGAAAATTCATATTAGAATCCAGTTACCAACCAACGGGCGACCAGCCCGAAGCCATTCGTCAACTAACGGAAGGCCTTGAGCGTGGTGACCGTTCACAAGTATTGCTGGGTGTAACCGGATCAGGCAAGACCTTTACAATGGCCAATGTGATTGCCAATCGCAACCGTCCTACTCTGATCCTCAGTCACAACAAGACATTAGCACACCAGCTGTATGAGGAAATGAAAGGCTTTTTCCCACAAAATGCAGTCGAGTATTATGTCAGCTATTATGACTATTACCAACCTGAGGCATATCTGCCGACCACAGACACCTATATTGAGAAAGACCTTGCTATCAATGACGAAATAGATCGTCTCAGATTGTCAGCCGTATCAAACTTACTTTCAGGAAGAAACGATGTTATTGTTGTATCGTCTGTTTCGTGTATATATGGTATGGGTAGCCCTGTTGCTTTGCAAGAGAATGTGATTGAGCTACATGTCGGACAGAAGATAGATCGCAACGCTTTGTTAAGAAAACTAGTACAGTCTCTCTATGTTCGAAACGATCTTGATCTGCAACGTGGCCATTTTCGGGTGAAGGGAGATACCGTAGATATTTTCATGGCCTACAGCGAAGTCGTATTACGAATCACATTCTGGGATGACGAAATAGATGCCATCGAAGAAGTGGATGCCGTCAGCTACGATCATCTTGCCCGTTTCGAAGAATATAAGCTTTATCCAGCTAATCTTTTCATGACATCCCAAGAACAGACGAATATCGCTATACATGATATTCAAGATGACCTCACGAAACAAGTGGAATTCTTCGAGAGCATCGGTGACCCGATTAAGGCTCAGCGCATCAAGGAACGTGTCGAATACGACATGGAAATGATTAAAGAGTTGGGGCATTGTTCAGGTATAGAGAACTACAGTCGTTATTTTGATGGTCGAAAAGCTGGAGAACGCCCCTACTGCTTGCTTGATTTCTTCCCCAAAGACTATCTTTTGTTCATCGACGAGAGTCATGTCAGTGTACCACAACTAAGTGCCATGTATGGCGGTGACCGCAGCAGAAAGAGCAATCTAGTCGAATACGGTTTCAGACTACCTGCTGCTTTTGATAATCGTCCACTCCGTTTCGAAGAGTTCCAACAGGAAATCAACCAAGTGATTTACGTCAGTGCCACCCCCGCCGACTTTGAGTTAGCCGAGGCAGAGGGTATCGTTGTTGAGCAAGTGATCCGTCCCACCGGCCTACTTGACCCAGAGATAGAAGTACGCCCCAGCGAAAATCAGATTGACGATCTGATGGACGAGATACTGACGCGTACTCATCGGAATGAGCGTGTTTTGGTGACAACACTCACCAAGCGCATGGCAGAAGAACTGAGCGAGTATTTGTTAAACCATGGTGTAAAGACAGCGTATATACATAGTGACGTTGCAACGCTCGACCGAGTTAGGATTCTAGCAAGTTTACGAAAAGGCGAATATGACGTTCTTGTTGGTGTCAATCTTCTCCGAGAAGGTCTTGATCTCCCAGAAGTATCCCTCGTTGCAATTCTCGACGCTGACAAGGAAGGGTTCCTGCGCAGTCACCGCAGTCTTACACAGACAGCGGGACGAGCTGCTCGTAATGTAAATGGTAAGGTCATCATGTATGCTGACACCATCACGGCATCCATGCAGCAGACTATTGACGAGACCCTTCGTCGCCGAGAGAAGCAGATCCATTATAACGAGACACACGGCATCACCCCAAAACAGATTGTAAAGAATACCAGTGAAATGTCTTTGACACAGGAGAATCGACCGGATGTCAGGGAATTACGACGAGCCCTGTTAGTTTCTGGTACTGACATGGACATCGCTGCAGATCCTATTATTGAGCGGATGACCAGGCCTCAACTGGAAAAGAGCATTGCGGAGGTCACGCGTCTCATGAAGGAGGCTGCCAAGAACCTCGATTTCCTCCAGGCCGCACAATACCGTGATGAGGTTATTCGCCTACAGAAAGAACTGGAGATGAAGTAGGGAAGAAACAAAGTAAAAAAGTGAAAAAATCAAAAGAATAAGTATTAGGTACCAAGATATCGAATAAGAATTCGTAATTTTGCCGAGAAAATCGAGATAATCATGATAAATATGAGAAAATTATTCTTTGTCATCATCATGCTAGTGCCGTTGGCTGCTTCAGCGCAAGACAACACATGGGAGAAAATCGAGCAAGAGCCCGTAGAAAATCCAGATGCGAAATACCTGAATCCCGATGCGATTCCCGTCAGCGATGGAAAAGTATGCTTTAAGACCATTATCGAGGCTCCAGGGAAAACTGCAGATCAGATATATCACATTCTACTCAAGCAGTTGACAAAGATGACCAAAGAGGCCAATCAATTAGAATACAGCAGAGTTGCATTGCAGGACTCTGTTCTTCACCAGTTAGGAGCTGTCTTCCATGAATGGTTGGTTTTCAAAAGTGTGTCTCTCTCCCTAGACCAGACAAAGTTCAATTTCCGAATTCTCGTAAACTGCACTGACGGGAAGGCAGAAATCAAGATGACAAATATCTTCTACGATTATGACGTTGAAAGAAAGCCCATCCGCTACCGTGCAGAAGAGTGGATTACAGACAAGTATGCCGTGAACAAGAAGCGCACAAAACTTTATCCCATCTCGGGCAAGTTCCGTCGCAAGACAATTGACCGTAAAGATTTCATATTCAACAAATTTGAGACCATACTAAACGAAAGCAAATGAACAAAAAACAAATACGCAACTGGCTGAACATTATCTTCATGGTCATGGCTGTGATCGGAGTGATTATGTTCCTATCGAAAAACGAAATGACACACATGAGAGGGTTGTACATCATCCTTTTGGCCATGTGCGTCAAGATTACGGAATCTGCGATGAGGATGATTAAATGAAAGCAAGACTGACACTCATACTTCTGATGCTGCCGGCACTGACACACGTCATGGCCCAGGATACCTACAACCAGATTGACGAGATGGGTAATATCACAGAACGCAGCGAAAACAGGAACTTCAACAAGCACAATAACGACACGACGCAACACAAGGAAATTCCCAAGGGACTATATGTATGGACCGTTGACAGGAGGTTTGGTGATGTCATACCTGCCACTCCCGACACAGTGCCTCATCTATTCATGAATTCCACCTTCAATAGCGGCATGTATGGAGAATACAACAGCACAGGAAGCAATTATACCCCGCGCCTGAGTCGTATCTTCATCAACCGCCATGACACCGAGAACTTTGTCTTCACCCAGCCATACAGTTTTGCGCTTAAACGTCCAGAAGATTTTTTATTCATCAATACATTATCGCCATTTACAAACATCCTCTATGACAACTGTGGTGACAAAACCAATGGTGAGGATCACATCGATGCAAAGTTTGCTGTGAATGCCAACAAGCGCCTTAGTTTCGGCTTTGACCTGGACTACGAGTACGCAAGGGGCTATTTCAGCAACCAGAACATTTCACATTTCAACAGTACGCTCTTTAGCTCTTATATCGGTGACAGATACCAAATGCATGCACTGTTCACGACCAGTCATCAGAAGGCGGCAGAGAATGGCGGTATCACCAACGACGAATATATCACTCATCCAGAGTCTTTCCAAGACAGCTATTCTGAAAATGAAATCCCGACAATCCTGTCACAGAACTGGAACCGTAACGACCACCAACATCTTTTCTTGAGTCACCGATATAACATTGGTTTCTACCGGAAAGTAAAGATGACTGACGAGGAGCTGAAAGCCAGACTGTTCGCCATGGAATCAAAGCAGGAAAAGGAACTCAAGATGGCAGACAGAGGAGAAGACAAGAACAGGAAGGGCGGAACAAAACAGGAAAAGCGTCATAGTGGTCGACCGGACGGTGCCCGCATCATGGGAGCAGAGCCGAAGGTAGACTCTATAGCTGTGGCGGTTGACAGTACCCGTATCAAAGTCGAAGGCCAGGCAGCCATTGACAGTCTGAACCGTTTACAGGCCATGCAAGATTCCATTGATGCCACCATGAAACGGGAGTATGTACCCGTCACCAGTTTCATTCACACGTTAGAATGGCACAACTATCGCCATATCTACCAAGCATACGACACGCCTACCGACTATTATCTCAACAGATATTATGAACGAGGAATCAGATACGGTAACGATTCCATCTATGATCAAACAAAGCACATGCAGGCGAAGAACACCTTCGCTTTAGCCCTGTTAGAAGGTTTCAACAAATATGTGAAAGCAGGCCTCAAAGGATTCATCACCTACGATTATTGTAGTTATCAACTCCCCGACACCGTCAACGGCATTATCAGCCAGAGTAAATGGACGGAAGGTGACCTCAGTATTGGAGCCCAACTTAGTAAGACACAAGGAAAGACTTTACACTTCAACGCAGGCCTAGAAGCGTGGATTGCCGGCCCCAATGCCAAGCAGTTAACGCTTGACTTCAGTACCGACCTGAATTTCCCACTCTTTGGTGATACCGTGCAACTGGCTGCCAATGCTTATTTCCATAAGATTTACCCAGCCTTCTTCCAAGCCAAATACCATTCCAAACATCTTTGGTGGGATAAAGAGGATGACTTGTCCGCCGAGAAGCGTACCCATCTGGAAGGCGTCTTCAGCTATCCGAAGACAAACACCAAGCTTCGCGTAGCCATCGATGAGATAAAAGACTACACCTACTATGGGATGAGTTATGATGCCACCAAGGACAAACGTACTAACATGACGGCTGGAATATATCAGGAGTCCGACCATATCAACCTGATTACCGCTCAACTGCATCAGGACTTCCATATTGGTCCCGTTCATTGGGAAAACATCATCACCTATCAGGACTGCAACAAGTCAGAGGTTCTGCCCTTGCCGACTTGGAACATCTTCTCCAACCTGTACTTGAAGTTCAAGATAGCGAAAGTACTGGGTGTGGAACTTGGAGCCGATGCGACCTACTTCAGTAAATATTTTGCACCAGACTTCTGCCCAACCATCAATCAGTTTGCTATACAGCAAAACAAGAACAGCCGGGTGGAACTAGGCGGATATCCTTTTGTGGATGTCTATGCGAACATGGTACTTAAAGGTGTACGTTTCTTCGTGATGATGAGTCACGTGAACAACGGTTCTGGTAACCACATGAAGTTCCTTACTCCCCACTACCCTACCAATGGTTCCGTCCTCCACTTCGGAGTCTCTTGGAATTTCTACAATTAAAGCATCAGACCAGTAGTAGGCCGACGCACACACATAATCCGTAAATAAAGATATTACGCGCTGTTTCTCCTAAGCAGAGATTCAGCGCTTTTCCTTGATAGATACGCTTGATCTTTAAGAAGGTGAAGACATGAAGGATGAAATAGAAGAAAGGGAATAGGAATGCCAGCAGATGACCGTTCGCCCAAAACGCTGTCCCCAGAATCAAGGCTCCAAGACCCACGCCCAAATACAAGCGAAGACCAAGATCAGGTCCAAGATGTACGATCAGGGTTTTCTTCCCAACTTGTTGGTCATTATCGCGATCACGGAAATTGTTCACGATCAGTAATGCATCTATCACCAAGCCACATGCCACAGATGCAAGAAAGACCTCCCATGTAAGGGTATGTAACTGTACGTAGTATGTACAGCAAACGGGTACGATCCCAAAAAAAAGCAGTACTAGGATATCACCTAATCCCTGATAAGAAAAGAATGTCGTATACAGGAAAGCAAACACAACGCACAGTATCCCGACAAGTATCATCTCCAGACCACCATACCAAGCCAACGGTAAACCGATCACACATGCCAGGCATGTCGTAATCGCTATCGCCTTTTTCATCATGTCAAGCGTCACCCATCCCTGGGCGCAGGCACGTCGCGGTCCCAAGCGAGTCTCCACATCATCAGTACCATTGGCAAAGTCAAAGAAATCATTGATGAAGTTAGCATCAATCTGCATAGCAAAAGAGAACAAAAGGCACAGAATCACAGCCGACCATCCGAACACATCATCCCCATATAAAGGAGCATCAACATATGCAAGGGTTCCACCAATCATCACGGGTACGGCAGCGCCTGAGAGAGTTTTCGGACGAGCAGCAAGTAGCCACGCTCTCACGGAATTGGTCTTTATTCGTGTCTCTTCCATCACTATTTTCTGTTTTTTCTTGCAAAAGTAAATAGAAAATCGTACATTTGCAAAAATAATCATTACTTTTTATGCTCGCAAACACACCAAGTTTGGATCTTGTGGAGTTTATTGAAACTCAGATTCTCCCCCAGTATGCTTCCTTCGACCGTGCCCATAACATGGAACATGTCACGCGTGTCATCCGACGTTCCATGGAACTGGTGAAGACCACTGGAGCAGACATTAATATGGCCTACGCCATTGCAGCTTATCATGACCTGGGGATGTGTGGGCATCGGGCAGACCACCATATACGTGGTGGAAAAATCCTAGCTGCTGATACCAGACTAAGAAAATGGTTTTCCCCAGAACAGATTAAGATCATGAAAGAGGCAGTAGAGGACCATCGAGCCTCTGCCAGTCGTGCTCCCAGAAGCATCTACGGAAAGATTGTTGCTGAGGCCGACCGTGACATTGACACACAGATTGTCATTCGTCGCACCATCCAATACGGGCTGAGCAACTACCCTGAACTGGACAAGGAGGGGCAATGGCAGCGATTCAAGGAACATCTGGACAACAAGTATTCAAAAGACGGGTACATACGCCTTTGGATTCCGAATTCACCCAATGCCATAAAACTCAACGAGTTGCGCAATCTAATTGCACAACCCGACAAGTTGCGTGAAGCATTCGAGAGAATCTTTACCGAGGAGTCTACCTGAAATACAGATAGTAAATCACAGCCAACGCAGTTACCAACAATATCATGACAGCCGTCTTGATAAGACACGACGCGACCTTCTTCACAACCAAGAAGCCCACGATAATCGCTGCTAGGACAAACAAATAGAATCCGATACCCTCCATTTACTTAAATAGTTTTCTGAATGCGGTCGGCACGGGTGTCTCAAACTCCATCGGTTCACCCGTCACCGGATGGTGGAAACAAAGGAGCCAAGCATGCAGGCAAAGGCGGTGCAGTGGGTCGTCACCATTGCCATACTTCGGATCTCCACATACAGGATGTCCCATATCTGCCGAATGAACACGAATCTGATTCTTCCGGCCCGTCTCTAACTTGAACTCTATGAGTGAGTGCTCTGTCGTTCGATCCATCACATGATAATGGGTCACCGCATACTTTCCACCATTGTCGACAGGCGACGAGTAGGTAACATATGCCTTATTGTCTTTCAACCAGTTGGCAATCGTTCCCTCATCGTTCTCCATCTCACCGGAACAAACAGCAACATAACGGCGATCATAGACGATGTCGTGCCAATTGTGCTCAAGAATCTGCTCCGTCTCCATATCCTTCGCATAGACCATTAATCCACTGGTGTCTCTATCCAGACGATGCACCACATGCGCCGTACATTTCTGACGCGATTTCTTGAAGTAATCATCAAGCACCGACTTCACGTTCAGCGAGGAGTGCCCTGCAGCCATCGACAGAATGCCGATAGCCTTTTCGACGACGATCAACCAACGATCCTCATAGACAATCTTCACATAGCGGCTCTTGAATCCCATCTGGTTGCGTTTCGTCTTGCTCACTGCGACCTTCATGCCAGGCTGTAAAGGGAAATCGAACTGACTGACGGTCTTCCCATCGACCTTAATTCCCCTACCCTGCAGGGTAGCCTTGATCTTCGATCTCGACTGCTTCACATTTACCAACAGGAAATCCAGCAACGGCATCGGTTCCTTTACGGTCAGATGCTCATAGTCGCCTTCACGGTTATACCCACTATTATATCTCATATGATCTTAGTAGAACTTAAAATAACGTCGTGCGTTATGATAACTGATATCCTCTACCATACGTCCCAGGATCTTCTGATCATTTGGCAGCAGACCTTTCTCTACATCATTACCAAGAAGGTTACAGAGGATACGGCGGAAATACTCATGACGCGGATAACTCAGGAAAGAGCGGCTGTCAGTGAGCATACCTACGAAACGGCTCAGCAAGCCAAGTACGGAGAGGGCATTCATCTGCCGTACCATTCCATCCATCTGGTCATTGAACCACCAGCCGGAACCAAACTGGATCTTCCCGGGTTCACCGCCCTGGAAGTTGCCCAGCATCGTGGCAATCATCTCATTGGCACACGGATTCAACGTATAAATGATGGTACGTGTGAGTTTCCCCTTCGTATTCAACTTATTCAGGAACGCGGACATGGCCTTGGCTGTATTGAACTCACCGATAGAGTCGAAGCCTGTATCAGCGCCTATCTGGTTGTACATCGCGGTATTATTGTCACGGATGGCACCGTAATGGTATTGCTGTGTCCAGTCGGCATCAGCATCCATCTCGCCCATCACCGTCAGGAAGCAGTTTTTGAACTGCCGCACTTCCAGGTCCGACAGGGACAGACCACGCATGGCTTTCTCGAAGATCGTCTCAATCTCAGAGTCGGTATAGTCCTCATCATAAAACTCCTCAAGACCATGATCGGAGAGCTTACAGCCATGGGCTGCAAAGAAATCATGACGTTTCTGCAAGGCATCAATCATATCATTGAAATGCACGATGCTCACACCACTGACCTCAGACAGTTGCTCTACATATTTCGAAAAGTCGGCCTTCTCGATATTCATTGCCCTGTCAGGCCGCCATGCAGGAAGCATGACAGGATCATCAGCAGCCTTGCTCTTGGCATAAGCAATATGATGATGCAGGTCGTCCACCGGATCATCCGTGGTACATACACACTCTACATGATAGTGCTTCATCAGACCACGGGCAGAGAACTCGGGCTGTTTCAGCTTCTCATTACACTCATCAAAGATCTCGCGAGCGGTCTCCGGCGAGAGAAGCTTGGTAATGCCGAATGCTGTTTTCAGCTCAAGATGCGTCCAATGATAAAGAGGGTTACGGAAAGTATAAGGTACTGTCTCAGCCCATTTCTCGAACTTCTCCCAGTCGCTGGTATCCTTGCCAGTACAATAGCGCTCCTCAACACCATTAGTACGCATGGCACGCCATTTGTAGTGATCGCCTCCAAGCCATAGTTCCGTGATACTCTTGAACTGATGATCGTTGGCCACCATCTCCGGATTAAGGTGACAATGGTAATCAATAATTGGCATCTTTGCCGCATGGTTGTGGTACAAGTCCTGAGCGACCTGAGTCTCTAGCACGAAATTATCGTCATTGAACTGTTTCATCTTCTTTTGTTTTAGATTTCGTTTTTAAAATTTTCTGCAAAGTTACGAATAATTCTCCGAAACTTTCTCTATCTTTGCAGAAAAATAACGAAAACAATGACATACCGCAGCAAAGTCCTTCTCATCTATACAGGAGGCACCATCGGCATGAACCGCAACCCCCACACTGGTGCGTTAGAGCCTTTCGATTTCGAGCACCTCCTATATAACGTACCAGAACTCAAGCAGTTCGACACACAGATAGACACTTATCAGTTTGACCCGCCGATTGACTCCAGCGACATGTCACCACGTCATTGGACAGACCTCAGTCATTGCATTGCCGACCACTACAACGACTATGACGGCTTTATCGTACTCCACGGTACAGACACGATGGCATATACAGCATCGGCACTCTCCTATATGCTCGAGAATCTGACTAAGCCTGTCATCATCACGGGATCACAGCTACCTATCGGTCAGTTGAGGACAGACGGAAAAGAGAATCTGATTACAGCGGTAGAGATTGCCACTGCCAGAGATGAGGAGGGGCACGCCATGGTACCAGAAGTAGGAATCTACTTCGGCGGTCATCTGCTGCGTGGTAACCGCACCACCAAACAAAGCGCGGAAGAGTTCAATGCTTTCGAGTCGTACAACTATCCGCACCTCGTCAATGCCGGCGTGAACATCACCTATCACCGTGAACGGATACTGAAACCCGACTGGAAGAAGCCGATGAAACCCCACTTCCGACTCGACAACAACGTGATTATCTTCTCGCTCTTCCCTGGTATCCGTGAAGACCTGATTCGTCATATCATCCACACCCCCAACCTGAAGGCCATTGTCATGCGCACCTTCGGTAGTGGTAATGCACCGCAATCACCGTGGCTGTTGAAAGCCCTTCGAGAAGGAACACGCAACGGCAAGGTAATTGTGAACATCAGCCAATGCATGCAGGGAGCAGTTGAAATGAGCAGATACGACTGCGGCTTCCATTTACAGGAAGCCGGAGTCGTGAGCGGTTACGACCAGACCGTTGAATCAGCCGTTACAAAACTAATGTTCCTGCAATCGCACTATCCTGACGATCCAGACACTGTACGACGTTTGATGGGCCAGAGTCTACGTGGCGAGATTACGGTTTAATTCCTATTTTCTTGATTTGTTGAACATGAATTTGATGCTACCGCCGAAGTCGCCAACACGATCATCGGAGATGGTCATCATGAGGAACTTCTGATCGTTTAACGTCACACCATAGCTGTGAATACCATTGGCAGCCAATTCTTCCGGAGTCATTTCCTTGCCACTAAATGCATGCTGGAACTTGCACCCTTTAGCCGTCAGCACTTCAAGCACCTTTTTATGCACGCCCTCAATGCTCTCCTTCGTCAACTGATGGTCGCTATAGAAGCTCACATCCATGCTTGGTCCCATCTGACTATCTGACATACGAACCACCCTAACTCCAGGAATGCCTGCCATTTCATCAGCCTTCAAGGTTAATGCCTCAATGGCTCCTGCCATCTCGACCTTGTCCTTCAATGGGTTGAGCGATACCGTGAAATTATAATCAATGTACTGTTCGCCATCACGCTCCACCACCTCATAGGCAGGATTAGGCTCATCAGCATAGTATTCGAATGACATTGGGGTATCAAAATCGAACTGCATTCTCAGACGTTTATCTTTCTGCGGCTCTTTCTGATATAGGAAGGCATCATAATCTCTGTGGCCGGCATCGATGCGTTCCTGCGTGTACTTCGGAACTCTAAAGCCTTTTTCCTTCAACACCTTCACCCAGGTTTGCATCTCTTCTTTGGTCACACCATTATAAAAAACCTGATACTGGTAAGAATCGTCATCTCCTGAGAAATTTGTATATACGATTCTGCCCTTCGTCTCTATCTCCGGGATACCATACTTATCATATATAGCTGCAGGCCACTTACCTTCTGCAAGGCCTGAATCGTTAGAATCATTACTTGAGGTATTTCCTCCGGGCTTTGAACCACAACTACTAAATACAGCAGCTATTACCATTAAAGAAAAATATACTCTTTTCATATAAAATCTCAGTTTTTAATTATACATAGCAAGGTATCATTACACTCTCAGAAGTTTGAAATGGCCAATGAAAGGTAATTCTTTGGCGCGCCCTTTACTGGCATTGACAATACCAATGATGAACCAAATGAGGAGAACGACTCCCAATAATCCCACGATGCCAACCATCCATGATAGATGATAAGAGATGGAAATAATGACACCTGCAAAGATTTGGTATGCCAAAGAATAAAGAATGGCAGTAATACAGAGGATTAGTCCTTGGTTAGAATGGAAACGCGCAAATTTCGAATCTTTGGCAGCCAAGATGGGAATAATGACCAGAATGCCGAAATAGGCAAGGATAGCCATGAATTTGTTTTCCTCGATGTCCTGCGGATCATACTCTGAGGTCGTATCCACAGTGTTGTTAATGGTTGAGAATTTCTCCTCAAAACTCTCTTGCAGATTACTCATAGTCTATTAATTTATTTGATTCCAGATATTACTTTTTAATAAACTCTACTCTGCGGTTCTTGGCACGCCCAACATCAGTTGAATTATCAGCGACAGGTTCATGTGAGCCCTTACCAACTGCACGAAGATTAAAGGCATCACAGCCCATTCCCTCAAGAGCCTTAACAACTGCCTCGGCACGTTGCTGAGAAAGAGGGTCATTCACCTTGTCAGAACCTTGATTGTCCGTATGCCCCTGCACCTCGAAGCGCACAGAAGGATTCTTTTTCATGTAATCAGCTATCTTCTGGATTTCTGCCAACGACTCTGGCATCAACGTCGCTTTGCCAGTTTCAAACAAGATGTTGTTTGTTACAAACTTGCCCGTCTCCGCAATGGCTTTCTCGACGGCAGCGATCTTTGCATCAATATCAGTTGCATTACGTTCATAAAGTTCAACAGCACCTTTAGCAATAACAACATTCTTCATATAGGTATGATGACTTCCTCCTCTACTGAACCATGTTATCCATCCTGCACCAGGTTTGGCATTCGGGACATTGATTACACGTCTACCATCAACATAGAACTTAACGGCACGCTTGTTGAACGAGAGAGCATAATGATGCCAGCGTCCGTCATTATACGTCCCCCCCTGAGAACTTGCATGGCCTTCTTTGTGCGTAAAACTCTGTTCTGAAGTCAGGCAGTAATTACAATTAAAAGTCTGTTTATCGTCTCCTAACCAATACTCAATTGTAAACAATTCATTATCACGAGACGATGTCTCATGCATAATGTCAAGTTCTACAGAAGATGCACCATCTTTCTGCCTGTCATCATACAACATATCATATTCAATGGTAAAAACATCGCCCAGATAGTTCTTAACACCTCCTTTGACTAGCGGAGATAACCAACAGTCGTGCTTATCCATCTCAATACATTTTGTACCATTGATGACAGCCACCTCAGCACTACCTCTAACGAGATCCCACTTCGAAGGAAACTCGCCAACTTGCTCATTTGCAAAGTCATCCTCAAACATAATCACTGAGCCACGCACGAAATCACTCTTGACGTTTTTTGTGTCATTCTGATAATCATCGACTCCATCATCTACATCGTCATTCCTTGTTCTATCTGACTTTTTGCTCGACTTGGTTTTCTTTCCATCAAGCACCTCATCCATTGCATCCTCAGTCTCACGGTCAACTTTACGTTCCACCTTACGTTCCACAGCATTTTCTGCAGCATTAATTGCTTTTTCCTTCAATCTTTTCAGGAATCCCTGCGCATCGGCGTTGACAGCAAATGACGCCATCACCATCAACAAAAATACTAATCTTTTCATCATATGATTGTTGGTTTTAAGTGAATAAACAAATCTAAGGGCAAAGTTACGCAATCCATCTGAATTATGCAATTCCCCAAATGGGGGAATTTTAACAGATAGGGGCGTATCTCAACAGACACGCCCCTATAATAACAATACTAAACTTATAATGCGAACGTAAGACCGACAGAAATTACCGGTCTGTCAAAGTCGTTGACGATTTGATACTTGATCTCGCCATTCAGTTTGACAGTATCGCTCAGCGGATACTAAATACCAGCACCGAGATTCAAGCCTATGTTCGTATCACTAGCGCTCGTCTTGATGCCTCCAAAATCTGCCGCCTCAACCTTCGCTGTAAGCATAGTCAGTCCTGCCAACGGATAAAGTGTCACCTGATCTGTTATATGGAACAGATAATGCACATTGGCATTAAGTTCCCACATCGAGACATTGTCCTTTTTCAGATAATAGTTGAAAGATGCCTCTCCGCGGACATTATCAATAAACTCATACTGGCCTTTCACGCCCAGGCCAAGATTCTTATAGTCAGAATGCAGGCCGTAGTTCAGATTTACGCCAAATGCCTTGTCGCCCTGTTCTGCAAACATAGTGGTACTACACAGCATCATACATGCCATCATCAATAGTTTCTTCATAAGCTATTTGTTTTAAAAGGATTAATAAATTGTTTGTTCTCTTTCTCTTCTGGGTGCAAATATAAACAATTATTTTAGAAATCGCAACACCCCAATTGGGGTTTTTTCATATAAAGTAGATTTTATATTGAAAAAAAAGAATATCTTTGCAAATGAAATATGTGAGAACATAATTATGACTATATGCCTATGACAAAATCAATTACCTTAACAACCATCAAAACAGCAACGACTATGTGGTTGCTGTGCCTATTGTCAACACTGTCTGCTGCTGCTTACACAGATCATCGCTATACAAAAGTAGATTCTGTAGAGGCACTACTTAATAGCAAGACCCCTCCAAAAGGTAACGATCTAATGAGTTGTTACATGGAACTGATACGTGGTTATCTGGGAAAAGATACGAGAATGCACAATGATTATTGTCGTAAGGCATTAGCGCTTTCCTATCAACTTGACAGCAAGAATGCCAGAGAGAGAGTTCTCTATCACCTAGGATTACAATATTACGGGCAGGACCGATGGAAGGAAGCAGAGCAATACTTCAAATGGGCTTTATCCCTGACAGACTCGATGGTCAATGACAAACGCTATACAGCAAGTACCATCGATGATAATCGATCACAGATTTATGGTGCACTTGGTAATCTATACAATATACAGGACCAAGCATTGATAGCTATTGAATGGTATCAAAAGGCGCTGACGATTTTCGAGAAAAACGGATGGTTGCAGAGCCAATGCATACTCCACCATAATTCTGCGGAATTATGGCTGTCAATGGGCAACGATGAGAAAGCAGAAAAGGAATACTTACTTGCCATAGAAAAAGGCACACAGTCTGGCGACTCTTTGATGATGTTCTTGCCTAGAAAGGGGTTGGTCAAGATTTATATAGGCAAAGGCCTTTACGATAAGGCCAAGGAAACGCTATTACCCGCCTATCGTTATTATCATGCTCACAGTTACGAAGAGACAAACGATTACCCTGAGACTCTTTCCTCGATGGTTAAGATGTATTTAATGGAGGGACATGAGAATCTTAATCTGGCAAGAAAATATGCTCATGAAGCCCTCAGTCTCATCAATGACAGAGTTGGCACAGAAACACGATGCGATGTCTATGGTGCCGCCGCGATGGTGGCTATGAAAGAAAAGCGATGGCAACAGGCTCTGGATTATGCTCTAAAGTCTATACATGAGAATGATAGCGAGGCGACCTATTCCGATGCTGACGGTTATGAGACATTAGCTAATATATACACACAACTCGGAGACAAGGAAAAAGCCTGCCTTTATATAAAAAAGGTACGTACTACTATGGAACGATTCGCCACAGAGCATTATCAGAGCGCCCTTAGTCAGACAGAGGTACTCTATGAGACTAAGAAGAAGGAATCAGAGATTCTGCAATTGACACGAGAGAAACGATGGTTTCTCTGGGGAGGTATTCTGACGACACTTGTGCTACTGCTTACAGCCACGACTTTTTTCCTTCTCTGGCGAGGACTCAAACTGAAACGGAGAACCGCTCTCATTCAAGCAAAGCTCAACGGAGAAATCGGTGAACGCGTACGACTTGCAAGAGATTTACATGATCGGCTCGGGGGCGTTCTGACAAGTATCAAGCATACATTGTCACCTGACTCCAACGGTGCCAAGCTCACAGATGATGCAATTCGGGAGATGCGCAACATTTCACACCACTTACTACCCGACTCTCTCAGTCGATACGGTTTGCGCACCGCACTGCGCGATTACTGTAGGACGTTGAAAAACGTCAAATTCAGTTTCTCTGGGGAAGAACAACGTCTTGACAAGATGTATGAAGAGGTGATCTACTGCATCGTTTATGAATTGGTGAACAATGCCGTGAAAAGTGCCAACGCCGAACATATTTTCGTACAACTCATTGCAGATGAAGACTATACTGCAATTAACGTCAGCGACGATGGCAATGGACGATTATCAACAGATGAATGTAATGGTGGCTGTGGGCTCCGTAATATCAGAGAGCGTGTAGATGCCATTGGCGGAAAACTTGACATTTACTCAAAGCCTGGAGAAGGCACAGAGATCAACATTGAGATACAAACTTGTAAAAACCCACAATTGGGGGGTTGCTAAATTGAAAAAAATAAAGTATATTTGCCCCCGTTAAACGACATTAATAATAACATAGTATGATCCGCGTCATCATTGTCGACGACCATCAGTTAGTGGCCGAAGGTGTAGCAAAGATTATCGGTGCATGCCAAAAGATCGAGGTCATAGCCATCGCCAATAGTATCAGCATGGCCATATCGCTATTGGCCACTCATAAACCCGACATTCTTCTGGTAGACGTGGCCATGCCTGATGGCGACGGCATTGACGCGATCAAGATGTTTACAGATGTTCACCCGTCAATGCGCATCATTGTTGTCACAAGTTATGCTGAACCAGCAGTCATACAACGTGCTATGGATAATGGAGCAGATGGCTACATTCTAAAAAATTCCGAAGCAGACGAATTGACAGATGGGATCATGGTCGTTGCCAAAGGTGACATCTACATTTGCAAGGAAGCACAGGAACTGATGATAGGTCATGGCGAGGCGCCACCTGAGCTAACCAAACGCGAATTGGAAATCCTACGTCTGATTGTGGCAGGACTGACCCAAAAAGAAATTGCAGATAGACTTTGTCTTGGCTTTGAGACCATACACAGCTACACCAAGTACATCCGTCAAAAACTTGGCTGCAGCAATAGTGCAGCAATGGTACGCACAGCTATTGAACGCCATTTGATATAGAAGGGAGTTTAACTATCAAAAAAAACTTTAATTCATTTTGTTTTTCGTTTTCTTTTTGTATCTTTGTAGACACATCATTTACTAAAATTAAACGGAGTACAATTATGAAGAGTTTGAAAGGAACAAAGACAGAGAAGAACCTGCAGGAGGCTTTCGCAGGTGAGTCACAAGCACGTAACAAATACACTTTTTTCGCTTCAAAGGCCAAAAAAGACGGCTATGTCCAGATTTCCAAGATATTTGAGGAGACAGCAGCCAATGAAAAGGAACATGCCGAATTGTGGTATAAGTATCTGAATGGTGGAAAAATCAGTGGTACCATCGACAATCTGGAAGATGCCGCCAATGGTGAGAACTTTGAATGGACAGACATGTATGCCCGGATGGCCAAGGAAGCTCGTGAGGAAGGCTTCGACGAAATAGCCGATAAGTTCGAAGGTGTTGGTAAAATCGAAAAAGAGCACGAAGAGCGCTATCGCAAGTTACTTGATAACATCAAGAACGAGTGTGTGTTCTCAAAGGATCATGACGTTATTTGGCAGTGTTCTAACTGTGGACATATCGTTATTGGTAAGAAAGCACCAGAGGAATGCCCTGTATGCAACCATGCCCAAGCTTACTTCCAGGTTAAGGCAGAGAATTATTGAATTATATTTTTAGAGTTGATAGCTATAACAACTATCAACTCTAATTTTTCAGATATTATCTATACCAATATTTGTACGATACGTTCTGCGGTACGTCCATCCCATCGATCTGGCAGAGCACATTTCTTCCACTCACCCTTAACCATCTGACCCACAGATTCACGGAGCTTCTCTGCATCTTCGCCGACCAACACATTAGAACCAATAGTTACCGTCTCCTGATGTTCCGTATAGTTGTTGAGCGTGATACATGGCACGCTGTTGAATGTTGCTTCTTCTGCCACATTACCAGAATCCGTGATAACGCCTTTTGCATGGGAAGTAAGCCATCCGAACTCCAAGTAACTTAACGGATTGACAATACGAACTTTTTCATTCATTTCCTCAACTGCCTTACGAGCATTTCCTCGTAATGGCGCTATAACAGGTACGTCTCCGGCAGCAGCCACCATCGCATGAACCATTCTTGCGAGGTTCTCTTTGTCAGCTATCAACGCACGCCGATTGAGTGTAAACACAATGTATTGTCCTTCCGACAGATCCGGCAGAGAGACTGGTTTCTTGAATCTATCATAATTGTATCGCAACGTATCCATAAGAATATTTCCCACCAAGTAGGTTTGCGAATTCTCCGACTGTTCTCGAGTAGCGATACCTGTACTACGGACACCTGCAGTGAAAAGATCATCGCTGAGCGCATCAATAACCAGACGGTTGATCTCTTTAGGCATATTGATATCAAATGAACGGGTGCCGGCGACCAGGTGGGCTAGACGTATGCCTCTTTTCTTTGTAACGATAGCGGCGGCCATCGTAGAGGCAAGATCATCAACAACAATTACTACATCAACAGGATGCTCATCAAGAAATCTGTCGAAGGTAGCCATCACACGACTCGTAATCTCGTTGAGACTCGTACTGTCTACATCCAAGAAATATTGTGGTCGCGGCATCTGAAGATCATCAAAAAGAGAATCTTCCAGAGTTGGGTCATCAGCCCGTCCGGCATAAATAAGCATACATTCAGCACTAGGATGTCTCTCAATAGCCCGGACTAGTGGTGAAACCTTAACAAAATTTGGTCTTGCACCAGCAATAATACATATTCTCTTCGCCATACCATATGAATTGATATTGCAAAGATAACGATTTCTTCTGACATGGGAAGCAATTTACGAGAAAAATATCTGCATTCAAAAGAACAACTGATTCAAAACAATTCTGGAAGTGAAGAGTTAAAAAAAGACAAGGCACTGCACTTTTTCATCTCTTGCACTTCGCTCCTTCAGTTCTTTTTTGTACCTTTGCACACAGAAACACGGGTCGTGCCGCATAGATCGGGATACTCTACATTAAAATAATCATCGGGACCGTTTCCCTTGCCAATGGCGGGCCACAGTCATCCCTTACGGGAGAGCAGCAATGCCGGTGGATTACAACAGCAGGGAGCCCCCATATCGTGTGAAACAGGAGTTTTCACCAAATCATCGGCACGAACCCGCTTTTTTATTTATGTATAATACGATAATTAATCATTATGTTTTCGGGAATCATCGAAGAATTCGCCACTGTTGTGGCTGTTAAGAACGACCGCGATAATATCGACCTCACCCTTCAGTGTTCTTTCGTCAACGAGTTGGGTATCGATCAAAGCGTCGCTCATAACGGTGTGTGCCTTACAGTTGTCCGTATCGACAACGATACCTACACAGTCACTGCCATGAAGGAAACACTTGACAGAACGAACCTGGGTTTGCTGAAGGTTGGCGACAAGGTGAACGTCGAGCGCTCCATGCTCATGAACGGCCGACTTGATGGTCATATCGTACAAGGACACGTCGACGAAACTGCTCGTTGCATTGCCGTGGAGGATGCAAATGGCAGCACCTATTTCACTTTCGAATATCCTGAGAACCGCGAAATGGCCAAGAAAGGCTACTTCACTGTTGACAAGGGATCCGTAACCGTTAATGGTGTCTCACTGACAGTATGTAATCCTACCAACAACACATTTCAAGTAGCTATCATTCCCTACACACTCGAGCACACAAACTTCTGTGACATTAAAGTTGGTAGCGTTGTCAATCTGGAATTCGACATTCTCGGCAAATACATCGCCAGACTACAACAGTTATAGTTTTAGCAATTCATCGGGATGAGTGATATAGGTCGTGGCCCCATGACTTTGGAGGAACGCCTTGTCACGAAATCCCCAAAGGACAGAGATGCAAGGTAGTCCGGCATGCCGGGCTGTCATGATATCGACGTCGCTATCACCCACATAGACAGCCCCTTCCTTTCCTACTCCAAGAGACTGTAAGGCCACCTCGACCGTGTCTGGTGCCGGTTTCTTACGGATACCAGAAGCCTCATCCTCACCAATAGCCACCTCGACCGTATCAGAAAAAAAGTAACGGCAGAGTTCCTGCGTGGCAGCCATCATCTTATTACTGACCACTGCGACACGACAACCACGGGCTCTCAGCGAAGCCAAGACCTGGGGAATGTTCTCATAAGGTTTTGTGGTATCAAGCGAGTGTGCCATATAATACTGACGGAATGTTTCGAAGACTTTCTCGAAACTCGGATTAGCGGCACCATCTGGTGTGGCACGTTCCATCAGTAAACGGACACCATTGCCCACAAAACATCGGACGGCATCAACGGAATGCTCAGGCATACCATGTTGCCGCAAGGCGTAATTGACAGCCGCCGCCAAATCCTCAAGGGTATCTAACAGAGTACCGTCAAGATCGAATATATAAGTTGAATACATCATTCGTTATTCCTGTTTGTTCATCGTTTACTTCGTGTGATCATGGTCTGCACCTTATTATTATATTTCGACGCTTCGAGAAGCTCTTCAATGGTCAGATGCATCCTATACATCCAACGATGATGTGTATCTCCCGGAATATTAACACGTTCCTCGCGTGGATTCTTCGAGCGGAGCTCACCATCCATGGCTAACCAGTCTTGAAGGGAAAGGACGCAGAGCATCGACGGACAATAGAGGTGCCGCGCGATGATCTCCTCTGCCAGATGAGCTGGCAGATGTTCCGGCGCCCGCCCTTGTTTCTGGAGCATCGTCACATAGTAGCGCTGTGTACGCTCCGGGCTCTCCTCCCACCACAACCTCAACGGTGACATGTCGTGCGTAGCGATGGCGGCAACAGAACGATAGGGATTTGCACCGAGATGGGCGAACTCGAAACTGTTCTGCTTGGGCATCGACTGAATCTCTAAGCTCAGCATACGGAGCTGGTCAAGCACATGACCAACCCCATCCGGCAACATACCCAGATCTTCGGCACAACACAGCATTCTGGTTTCTCCGATGATTCCTTGTAGGCGACGGATGGCCATTGATGCCCAGAAGTCATGATGACGCTGATAATAATAGTTATTATACAGTCGCATATATGCATCTTTTTCCTCAGCCGTAAGTGCGTCGAACACCGGCTCATGGTAAGCACCGATACGGGGATGGTACATCTCTGGCTGACGGGGGTCCTCCAGAAACAACACACCACTGACAAGACGATATAATCCGTCACGGATCCATAGGCTGTTCTCATCAACCTTCCCCTCGAAATAAGCTCGAACCTTCTTCTGGGTATCGTATGCTGACTTCAGATCATACATTCCATATGGACGGGACGCCAGGAAATGCTCACGAACATAAGGAGCATGCATGCCGAACAGACGGTCAAGGACTTGGTCGTTGATGAACGGACGGGTGAAGAGGTCCTTACGGAAGGGAAGACCGAAATACTCAATCTCTCCTACGGTCATCGGGAGCGCCGGAGAGAAATGCCCCATCTGTCCAAACACAGCATCCTCAGGAATCTCCCAGATGCGGAAGAAGCCCAGCACATGATCTATGCGGACGGCATCGAAATACTGCGCCATCCAACGGAGGCGACGACGGAACCACGTCGTCAGGACCTTCTGATCCCATCTATATGTCGGGAAGCACCAGGTTTGCCCGTTCTGAGAGAAGGCATCCGGTGGAGCCCCCATCTGACAGTCAAGGTTGAAGAACTCCGGATGGAGAGATGTCTCTACACTTTCGTGATTGACCCCGATAGGAAGATCCCCCTTGATAAAGATACCCTTCGAACGAGCTTCATCTGCAGCAGTCTTCAGTTGCAGATGTAGATGGTATTGCACATAATATACAAACAACGTATCATCATCATGAGCGGAACGGCGGTTCAACCACAGGGCATACGGCTCCAGCCACTCCCTGTTCTCCTCAAGCCACCGCTTAAACTCCTTGGACTCTATGGTTGCCTTCCCTTTCTCATCATAGATCTCACGAATGTACGCCCCTTTGACCCGTTCCACCGCCTCGTAATCGCTGTAGGGAAGAGCATTCAACTCCTGCCGCTGTCGATAATACATGGTCATCCGGCTCTTCTTTCTCAGGCTGCCTAAGGCTTCCAAGTCCATGTACTGAGGATGAAGGGCGAATGCAGAAATGATGCGATAAGGATTGGAGTCGCTCCAAGTATGCGACAAGGATGTATCGTTCACAGGCAAAAGCTGAATCAATTTCATGCCTGTTGCCGCCGCCCAACTGACCATCCTGCGCAGATCACCGAAATCACCGACCCCATAGGAATGGGTGCTACGTAATGAGAACAGAGGAACAGCAACCCCTGCGGCACGCCATGTCTGTTCCTTGAGACGTAAGGTCTCGCCATAGACCACCAGCACAGCCCCGTCGCGTATCTGAGCCTGTGACATTGGCACCTCCTCATAGGGCGCTGAAGCAAGTCCCATAAGAAAGGTCTCATCAATCACACGGTTATCTCCCTCTTCCCATGCCAATAGTCCATGTGTATGGTCATCCACCACAACATATTTATACGCCAGAGGAAAAGGGATGGCATCGGCATCAACTGACAACAGCCAGTCATAGCCACCAGCATACGCCATCTTCAGATAACGTGCCGTATTCCAACAGCCAAGAGCGGGATGATCACCAATCACAGCCAGCGACTGTCCTTTACTCAACTGAGGCGCGGAGACACGGAACAGAAGTGTCTTTCGGTATAATGGTACTCGTAAGGTCTTAACCTCATCATCTAGTGGAAGACCTGCCGTCGTACGATAGGCATTGCTATATAGATGATTTTGCAATGGGATATCCCTCCATTGGTCTGCCAACACATAATTCTTTGACGAATCGAAATGGTAGCATCGCGGCACCATCGTCCATTCTTTGCGGAGAACAGTGCCTTCGGCATCCTCCACTTGATAATAATAGACAAACGAATCGATCGGATGCTGTCGTGACTCAAGAGCTGAGGTCTCCAACTCCCACTGCCATCCGTCAGTGGTCGTCATAGCCAGTCTACTGGATTTCTCCGTGCCATCGAGACTCCTATAAGTGACTATCACATAGAGGCTCTCTCCCCACTGCGTTCCATATCTAATGGCAAACTTCAGCTTCATATCTTGTATATTTAGGAGCAAAGATATAAAAAAGTTAGGATATTAAGTGATGAGTTAAGAGTTTTTTATTAATTTTGCAGACGATTTATCATCGCCAAAAGACATGAATATCATAAAGAAAAAGTATTATCTGATACCTCTCATTATCTGTCTGTTGGGGTTGACAGCCTTAACATTCGTTTTTTTCTTAGGTAGTTTCTCCAAGTCGGATGAGACGGAGTACGTTTTTATCGACGACGACGACGATTTAGACTCCGTGTGCGTCAAGTTGAAACCAATTGGTTCGGAACAGACGATCTCGGCCTTCCGCATACTCTCCAAATACTGGAGATATACCGACCACATCAGAAGCGGGCGCTATGCGATCACACCCGATGAGAGTACAACCACCGTATTCAGACATCTAAAGAACGGGCATCAGAGTCCGGTCAGACTGACGATCCCTGAAAGCAGGACCATGGAGCGCTTGGCCGGTGCCCTCTCCAGAAAGTTGATGCTTGACAGCATGACACTGGTTACTAGCCTGCAAGACTCTGCCTTCTGCGCACATCTGGGCTATGACACAGCTACCATCGCCTGTCTTTTCGTTCCTGACACCTACGAGATCTACTGGAACACCCCACTCGACCTCCTGATGGAAAGACTGCGAAAAGAACATGACCATTTCTGGAACGGGCAACGCGTTGCGAAGGCCACATCCCTTGGACTGACAGAGAACGAGGTCTGCACTTTGGCCAGTATCATCGACGAAGAGACTGCAAACAACGGAGAGAAGCCGATGATAGCGGGTATGTACCTCAACCGCCTGAAAAAGGGAATGCCCTTACAGGCCGATCCGACCGTCAAGTTCGCGCTCAAGGACTTTGCCCTCCGCCGGATCTATCACGACATGTTGAATTACAACAGTCCGTACAACACTTACAAGAATACGGGTCTTCCGCCAGGTCCTATTAAAATTGCATCCGTCGCTGGTATCGATGCTGTTCTGAACAGGGTCGAGCACGACTATCTGTATATGTGCGCCAAGGAAGACTTCTCTGGCACACACAACTTCGCAAGCAACTACCAAGATCATTTGAAGAATGCAGCTAGATATGCGCAAGCACTCAACGACCGCGGCATTAAATAAATCAAGGTGAAGAGGTGATAATTGAGAATTAATTCGTAACTTTGCAGCCGCAAATAATAATATGACGATTATATGGAAGAGAACAATATGAACATACGATCAGTAGCCGAAGGAAAGAATGGCGACACAGAGGAGAAGAAAAGCCTCAGTTTTGTGGAGCAGATGGTGAAAGACGATCTGGCAGAAGGTAAGAATGGCGGAAGACTACAGACGCGATTCCCACCAGAGCCTAACGGATACCTGCACATCGGCCATGCCAAGGCTATTGCCATTGACTTCGGACTCGCCAAGAAATATGGAGGTATCTGCAACCTCCGCTTCGACGATACCAATCCCATCAAAGAAGATACAGAGTATATCGAGAGTATCAAGCATGATATCGAATGGCTGGGATTCAAATGGGCTAATATCTACTATGCCAGCGACTACTTCCAGGAGTTGTGGGACTTTGCCGTGTGGCTCATCAAACAAGGCAGAGCATATGTAGACGAGCAGAGTTCTGAGGTCATCGCCCAGCAGAAAGGTACGACGACCAGTCCTGGCACCAACAGTCCCTATCGCGACCGTTCTGTTGAGGAGAACCTGAAGCTCTTCGAGTATATGAACAGTGGCAAGTGCGAACCAGGAACACTCGTATTGCGAGCCAAGATCGACATGGCCCATCCCAACATGCTGTTCCGCGACCCGCTGATCTATCGTGTTCTGAACATCCCCCACATCAAGACAGGAAACAAGTGGAATGCTTATCCGATGTACGATTTCACGCATGGACAGAGCGACTACCTTGAAGGGGTTACTCACTCATGGTGCACATTGGAGTTTGTGGAGCACCGCCCCCTCTACGATCTGTTTGTCACATGGATGAAGGAATACAAAGGTGAGACAGAGAATATAGAGGATAACCGTCCTCGTCAGACGGAGTTCAACAAGCTGAACCTCAGCTATACACTGATGTCGAAACGTAACCTCCTGGCACTTGTCAACGAAGGACTTGTTGACGGATGGGACGATCCTCGTATGCCGACCATCTGCGGATTCCGCCGTCGTGGCTATAGTCCTGAGAGTATCATCAAGTTCATCGATAAGATCGGATACACCACATACGATGCTCTGAATGAGATGGCTCTCCTGGAGAGTGCTGTCCGCGACGATTTGAACAGTCGGGCCATCCGTGTCAGCGCCGTGCTCGACCCTGTAAAGGTGGTTATCACTAACTATCCAGAAGGACAAGTTGAGCAGCTGACTGCTGTTAACAACCCAGAAAACGAGGCCGATGGCACACACACTGTTGAGTTTAGTCGTGAGATATGGATCGAACGTGACGACTTCATGAAAGAAGCAGAGAAGAAGTTCATGCGTCTGGCTCCGGGTAAGGAGGTTCGTCTGAAGAACGCCTATATCATCAAATGCGACGAAGAGCATCCCTGCGATGAAGACGAGAATGGCCGTATCACCACCATCTACTGCACCTTTGACCCAGAATCGCGTAGCGGACTGCCTGGTTCCAACCGCAAGATCAAGGGTAAGACCCTCCACTGGGTTAGCTGTCAGCATGCTGTTAAGGCTGAGGTGAGACTTTATGAGCGTCTATGGAAAGTTGAGAATCCTCGCGATGAGTTGGCTCGTATCCGTGAAGAGCAGAATTGCGATGCCGTGACAGCCATGAAGCAGATGATCAATCCCGACTCTCTGTCCGTCATAAAGAACTGTTACATAGAGCCCTATGCCGCCGCCATGAAGCCGTTGACATATCTGCAGTTCCAGCGCATTGGATATTTCACGCCAGATACAGACTCCACCCCTGATAAGCCTGTCTTCAACAAGACTGTCGGACTTAAAGACACATGGGCGAAGATCAATAAGTAAATGACAGACGACACAGCATATTTTGAGAGCAAGGAGTTCAAGGATATCCTGAGAAAATACGAAGAATCTGTCGAGTCAGGACATGCTATTTATATGGATGCCGACGACCTGGCAGACATTGCAGACTATTATCAATACCATAATCGTCAGGAAGAGGCCTGTCAGGCTGTAAACCTGGCATTGGAATTCAATCCTGACGCTGTTGGTCCCTTGCTTTTCAAAGGTCGCGAAGCCCTATTCAAAAATGACTTCGACACTGCAAAGACCTATGCTGAACGTATCCTGGCTGCCGATTATCTGGAAGGTTTGTACTTTCAAGGAGAGATGATGATTTGCGAAGGTCACATAGAAGAGGCCGACGAATTCTTTAGGGAGCACCAAAAAGATGTGATGGCCGATGAGCATACAGACTATGCCTATGACGTAGCCAACATCTTCTCCGATTACGATGCATTCGAAAAGGCCTTTGAGTGGATTATGCGCACGAAGGGAGACGGTTCTGATGACTTCAAGGAACTGTTGGCCCATACTCTTTTCGGACTCGGGAAATATAAGGATAGCGAACGTATCTTTAATGAGCTGATTGACCATAACCCCTACTCATCCCGTTATTGGAATGCACTGGCAAATGCGCAATACATGAGTGAGGACTATGGTGCAGCCATCACGAGTAGCGAATATGCTATCGCTATCAATCCTGATGATACGGAAGGGCTGCTCTCCAAGGCAAACAGTTTATACAACTTAGAGAACTACGATATCGCTTTATCGTTTTACAGGAAGTATAGCGACAAGGTCCCTCACGACGAGGCCGGCTATCTGCACCAAGGTATGTGTCTGATCAATCTCGGAAGATACGAAGAGGCCATACAGGCTTTGCTCGAAGGAGAAAAAGCAGCAGGAGACGCTTCTCCCTACCTCTCGGAGATCTATCAGGAACAGGCGTTTGCCCATTGTGAGCTCCACAAGACAGAGGCTGCACTCTATTACATTGATAAGGCCCAGAGCATGCCATGCGATCATGTCAACCTTGAAGTTGCCAGAGGTCATATCCTCTTAGCCGACGAGAGACTGGAAGAGGCAGAAAGAGCTTTCAGAAAGGCACTTCAGCTTTCAAGCAACTCTGAGAGAACCATGCTTCGCATCATTGTATCCTTATTCGATAATGGTTACCTTCACTCATCCTACCATCTGTTTAAAATCTTCCTACAGCATGTCAGTGACGATTGGAATGAGGGATATTCCTACATGGCCATCTGTTGTCTGGAGATGAAAAAGACTGACGAATTCCTTTCGTTCATTAAGATTGCAGCAGAAAAGAACCCTAAAGAGGCGAAACTTGTACTCTCCCCGTATTTCCCACAAGGAATGGCTCCTGAGGAGTATTATGAGTATATGTTGAACAAAATCAAGCAAAACGAAGTATGAACTTCATAACAAATATATTAAACAGTCTCGGCTGGTATCCTACGGTATTCTTTCTTATGCTCTTGGAAAGTACTGTCGTACCTGTACCTTCCGAGTTTGTCGTCACGCCTGCAGCCTACCACGCAGCCAGTGGCTCACTGAATGTTTTCCTAGTCATTCTCTTTGCGACCTTAGGAGCCGATATCGGAGCAAGCATCAATTATTTTGTAGCCTTATATGTGGGGCGCCCCGTCGTTTATCGTTTTGCCAACAGCAAATGGGGAAAGATGTGCCTACTGAACCAAGAGAAGGTCGAACGTAGCGAGAAATATTTTGACGATCACGGTATTGCAGCAACGCTTACAGGCCGTTTTGTGCCTGTTATTCGCCACCTGATATCTATTCCTGCCGGACTCGCTCGTATGAACTATGGGAAGTTTATTCTATTCACGACCATTGGAGCAGGAGGCTGGCATAGTGTGCTTGCTGCATTAGGTTGGTATCTGCATGCCATTGTTCCAGAGGATCAGTTGAACGACAAGATCAATGAATATGCCGAATACATTAAGATTGTCATATTAGCCCTGATCGTTGCAGCAATCGTATACTTCTCGTTCAAGGCATGGGTTAAGAAAAAGCAGGAAAAGCAGGCATAATACGTTGTTTTTTGTTCGTTTCTTCTTTATTTTCATTCTTTTTATCTATATTTGCATATTATTATCAGCAATAATATCATATGGCGAGAACAAACAATCATCTGGTGATCATGGCAGGCGGTGTAGGAAGCCGTTTCTGGCCTATGAGTACGTCAGAGAATCCGAAGCAATTTATTGATGTCCTCGGGATTGGGAAGACATTGCTTCAGTTGACGGTTGAGCGCTTTGGCAATCTGGTCAAGCCAGAGAACATCTGGGTTGTCACAAACCAGAAATACGCATCAATCGTCAGAGAGCAGCTTCCAGAGATGCCAGAGGGTAATATTCTGTGTGAACCCTGTCGCCGAAATACGGCCCCATGTATAGCCTACGTCAGTTGGAAGATTAAGTCGCAGGACCCTAAAGCCAATATTGTTGTTACGCCCAGCGATCATATCGTCACAGATAAGACGGAGTTCCAGCGCGTTATCAAAGAATGCATGGTGTTCACCAGCGAGACAGATGCCATCGTTACCTTAGGCATGAAGCCCAACCGTCCAGAGACTGGATATGGCTATATTCAGGCAGACCTCAGCACGAGTTCTCTACGCAACAAGGAGGTCTTCAGAGTAGACTCCTTCCGTGAGAAGCCCAATCTCCAGACAGCTCAGGAATACATCAAGAAGAATAACTATTTTTGGAACGCAGGAATCTTCATCTGGAATGTCAACACCATTGTTAATGCATTCCGAGTATACCAGCCGTCGATGGCGAAAATCTTCGAGTCTATGCTCCCAGTCTATGGCACGGAAAAGGAACAGGAAGAGATCAACCATCTTTTCCCAGAATGCGAGAACATCTCTGTCGACTATGCCATCATGGAAAAGGCCGAAGAGATCTTCGTCTGTCCTGCCGACTTCGGATGGAGCGACCTTGGCACATGGGGATCACTGCACGAGCAGAGTAAAAAGGACCTCTATGGAAACGCATGTATCGGCCCGCAGATTGATATCGTTGAGAGCCACAACTGCATTATTCACACCACACAAGAGAAGAAGGTCGTCATCCAAGGTCTCGACGGCTATATCGTGGCGGAGAATGACAACACACTCTTGATCTGCAAGCTCTCCGAGGAACAGCGTATCAAACAATTTTCAGGAAACGAATAATTAGATTTTATGGATAAAAAAGTTGCTCTTATTACAGGTATCACAGGACAAGACGGTTCATACCTGGCAGAATTTCTCATCGAAAAAGGTTATGAGGTACACGGTCTTCTGCGCCGCTCGTCCTCTTTTAACACAGGACGTATTGAGCACCTCTACCTCGATGAGTGGGTACGCGACATGAAGAAGAAGCGTCTTGTAAACCTTCATTGGGCAGACATGACTGATTCTTCATCGCTCATCCGTATCATTGGCGAAACGAAACCCTCTGAGATATATAACCTGGCAGCACAGAGTCACGTCAAGGTATCCTTCGACGTACCTGAGTACACTGCCGACACTGATGCCGTTGGTGTGCTCCGCCTGCTTGAGGCTGTCCGCATCTGCGGACTGGAGAAGTCGTGTCGCATCTATCAGGCCTCCACATCCGAGCTATATGGAAAGGTTCAGGAGGTGCCCCAACGCGAGACGACACCGTTCTACCCCCGCTCTCCCTATGCCGTGGCTAAGCTCTACGGTTTCTGGATCATGAAAAACTACCGTGAGTCATACGGCATGTATTGCTGTAATGGTATCCTCTTCAATCATGAGAGTGAGCGTCGTGGCGAGACCTTTGTAACGAGGAAGATCACTCTGGCTGCCGCACGTATCGCCCAGGGCTATCAGGATAAGCTCTATCTCGGCAACCTGAACTCGCTCCGCGACTGGGGATATGCCAAGGATTATATCGAGTGTATGTGGCTCATCCTCCAGCAGCCAGAGCCTGACGATTTCGTCATTGCCACTGGCACCTACCACACCGTCCGCGAGTTTGCAACCCTCGCTTTCAAGGAAGTAGGTATCGAACTGGAATGGAAGGGTGAAGGCATCGACGAGAAAGGATACGACAAAGCCACCGGCAAGGCTTTGGTAGAAGTTGACCCCAAGTATTTCCGTCCTGCAGAGGTTGACCAGTTACTTGGCGATCCGACAAAGGCTAAAGAGAAGTTAGGCTGGAATCCACAGAAGACATCCTTCCACGACCTGGTGAAAATTATGGTACAGCACGACATGAAGTTTGTCAAGAAGTTGTTTATCAAAGCACAGGTAGCAGAATGAGTCTGGATAAGAATAGCAAGATATATGTAGCGGGACACCACGGCCTTGTGGGTTCCGCTATTTGGAATAATCTCCTGCAGCGTGGCTACACCAATCTTGTTGGCCGCAGTCATCAGGAGTTGGACCTGACAGACCAGTTGGCTGTCAGAAAGTTCTTCGATGAGGAGCGTCCTGATGCTGTGGTGCTAGCCGCTGCCTTTGTTGGTGGCATCATGGCCAACTCGCTCTATCGCGCCGACTTCATCATGCAGAACATGAAGATGCAGTGTCATGTCATCTCCGAATCGTATGCCCATGGTGTCAAAAAATTACTCTTCCTTGGTTCAACCTGCATCTATCCGAAGAATGCGCCACAACCCATGAAGGAAGACTGTCTGCTGACATCACCACTGGAGTACACCAACGAGGAATACGCTATCGCGAAGATTGCTGGCCTGAAGATGTGCGAGAGCTACAACCTGCAATATGGCACCAACTATATTGCCGTGATGCCAACCAACCTCTATGGTCCCAACGACAACTTCCATCTAGAGAACAGCCACGTCATGCCAGCTATGATGCGTAAGGTATATCTGGCCAAGCTCATCCATGATGGTGATTGGGAAAAGATTGCGGTCGACCTCGACAAACGCCCTGTTGAAGGTGTCACAGGCAAGGCCACCCACGACGAGATTCTTGAGATTCTGGCCAAATACGGCATCTTCAACAATAAGGTCGTGCTCTGGGGTACTGGTACTCCCCTGCGCGAGTTCCTTTGGAGCGAGGACATGGCAGACGCCAGTGTGCATGTGCTTCTGAATGTGAACTTCTCAGATATCATCGGCATCGAGAAATATAGTAGTGTTCATTATGGTGCATCCACCAATGGTGCCGTCGATCGCAACCATTCAGCAGGCCGTGGCGGAGCGATTCCATCTCTGGGCGAGATCCGCAATTGTCATATCAACGTAGGCACTGGCAAGGAGTTGACCATCCGCCAACTCTCAGAATTGGTGGTTGAGGCCGTTGGCTTTGAGGGAACAGTCGAGTTTGACACATCCAAGCCCGATGGCACCATGCGCAAGCTCATCGACGTCTCAAAACTCCACTCCCTGGGTTGGACACACAAGGTTGAGATAGAGGATGGCGTACGTAGACTCTTCGAATGGTATCAGCAGAGTCTGAACCAAAACCGCCGAAATTGATAACCAAAACCGCCGGATTTGGTTGGCAAAACCGCCGGATTTGGTCAAAAAGAAATGCCTCCTACCAATCGTAGGAGGCATTCTTTTTATAGAGAGTACCGATACTTACTTGGTGTAGAGAGCTACGATGGTCTCGTACTTCTCCTGCTTACCAGAAGTCTGCTTGGGCTCCTCAACCTTCTTACCGTACTCGTAAGCCTGCTCGAGAGTCAGCTTGCCATCCTCGAAGTCCTTACCAATACCGTTGTCGAATGAAGCATAACGCTCCTTCTTCATCTTCGGCAGCTCGCTCTCCTCCAGGATAGCAGCAGCATTCATCAGGGCGCGTGCCATAGCATCCATACCGCTGATGTGAGCGATGAAGAGATCCTCGAGGTCGGTAGAGTTACGACGGATCTTAGCGTCGAAGTTGGTACCGCCATTGCCCAGACCACCATTGCGGATGATCTCCAGCATAGCCTGTGTCAGCTCGAAGTTGTCGATGGGGAACTGGTCAGTATCCCAACCGTTCTGAGCATCACCACGGTTAGCGTCGATAGAACCGAGCATACCGTTGTCGACAGCGCAAGCCAGCTCGTGCTCGAAGGTGTGACCTGCCAGAGTAGCGTGGTTTACCTCGATGTTCACCTTGAAGTCCTTGTCCAGACCATGAGCACGGAGGAAACCGCATACGGTCTCAGTGTCAACATCGTACTGGTGCTTTGAAGGCTCCATGGGCTTCGGCTCAATCAGGAACGTACCCTTGAAGCCCTTAGCGCGAGCGTAGTCGCGAGCCATGGTCAGCATGGTTGCCATGTGCTCCTTCTCACGCTTCTGGTCAGTGTTCAGAAGGCTCATATAACCCTCACGACCGCCCCAGAATACATAGTTGGTACCACCCAACTTGATGGTAGCATCGATAGCGTTCTTGATCTGAACGATGGCGCGAGCCACAACGTCGAAATCAGGGTTGGTAGAAGCACCATTTGCATAGCGCTTGTTGCCAAATACGTTAGCTGTACCCCAGAGGAGCTTGATGTTGGGATATTCCTTCATCTTCACCAGAGCGTAGTCTGTGATCTCCTTCATGCGACGCTCGTACTCAGCGATCGTCTCACCCTCTTCAACGAGGTCAACATCGTGGAAGCAGAAGTATTCGATACCCAGCTTGTCCATGATCTCAAAACCAGCGTCCATCTTATCCTTTGCGCGCTGAACGGCGTCAGCAGCCTTATCCCACTCATAAGAACGAGTCTGACCACCAAACTGGTCAGCAGAAGCGCCACCCAGTGTATGCCACCAAGCCATAGCGAACTTCAGCCAGTCCTTCATCTTCTTTCCCATCACGACCTTCTCAGGCTCGTAATAGTGGAAAGCCATTACATTCTTACTGTCCTTTCCCTCGAAAGGAATTTTACCGGTAAACGGAAAATACTCTTTTGCCATAATTGTTTTTGTTTTTGAAGTTTTAAACTATATTATTACTCTTTGATTCTTTTCAAAGTCTCCTTCCAGGCCGCATATGCGTTCTGATAGTCTTGACGATGCTTCTCGTCTGGCTCGATAACCTGCAGTTTGTCCAGAGTAGCGAAGGCCTCATCACTATTCTTGTAGATGCCAGCGCCTATACCTGCACCCTTGGCAGCACCCACTGAGCCGTCAGTATCGTACAACTCGATTGTTGCGCCACTTACGCCAGCCAGCGTGTCGCGGAAGAGCGGACTGAGGAACATATTGGCCTTACCTGCATGGATCTTCTTGATGTCCATACCCATCTGCTGCATGATCTCCATGCCATAGCAGAATGAGAAGACGATACCCTCCTGGGCTGCACGCACCAGATGAGCCTTATTATGTTTATTGAAGTTCAGGCCGTTAATCGAGCAGCCTGTCTCCTTGTTCTCAAGCACACGCTCGGCACCGTTTCCAAAAGGAATAATGGTGACGCCCTCACTGCCGATGGGCACTGAGGCTGCCAAGTCATTCATCTCAGCGTAGCCGATCTCAGGCGTGATATTACGATGTGTCCATGCATTCAGGATACCTGTTCCGTTGATACAGAGCAGCACACCCAGACGGGTCTGCTCGGCCGTATGGTTCACATGAGCAAAGGTGTTCACACGACTCAGCTTGTCGTAGTTCACGTCGCCCAGCACACCATATACGACACCTGACGTACCTGCTGTAGCAGCGATTTCACCAGGATTCAGCACATTCAGCGAGAGGGCGTTATTGGGCTGGTCACCACCACGATAGGTAATAGGTGTGCCTGCCTTCAGACCCAACTCAGCAGCAGCCTCGGCACTGACAACGCTCTGTTCTGCAAACGTAGGAACGATATCTGCAATCAGAGAACTATCGAAGCCATAGTACTTCATCAGGAAGTCGGCCACCTGATTGTTCTTGAAATCCCAGAACATGCCCTCACTCAGTCCACTGACAGTTGTGTTAGCAACACCACTCAGACGCATGGCGATATAATCACCAGGCAGCATAATCTTATATATCTGGCTATAGAGCTCTGGCTCGTTCTCCTTGACCCAAGCCAACTTGGCGGCTGTGAAGTTGCCAGGAGAGTTCAGCAGGTGTCCCAGACACTGGTCTGCACCCAGATCCTTGAAGGCTTTCTCGCCATAAGGCACAGCTCTGGAGTCGCACCAGATAATGGAAGGACGCAAGGTGTTCAGATTCTTGTCCACACAGACAAGACCATGCATCTGGTAAGAAATACCGATAGCTTTAATCTCATCAGCAGTAACACCTGATTCTGCCATGATCTTCTGAAGGCTCAACTTCGCATTTTCCCACCACATCTGGGGATCCTGCTCGGCCCATCCTGCCTTAACGGCCAGGATCGGCGCCTCCTTCTCAGGATAGAAAGCCGTTGCCACACACTTGCCGCTATCGGCATTAACAAGAGATGCCTTCACTGAAGAGCTACCGACATCAAAACCCAATAGATATCTATTTGCCATAACTATTTTATTACAATTCGATTATATATCTATCTTATAATACGGATTAACTGCAAATTTCCCCATTTTTTTTCAATCACACAATCTTTTTTCAAAAAAAAATGATTTTTTTACCATATTTTGTGTTGAATTAAAATATTTTTTTTACCTTTGCCTGCAGAATAACGTAACCGAAGGATAAATATTATTCATATATGAAGAAGAAAATACTAATACTTGACGACAAAGAGACCATTGCCAAGGTCCTCTCAATCTACCTGATGAGCGACTACGACGTACAGTGGTTGCCTGACGGATTGCAAGGAGTCAAATGGCTCCAAGCAGGAAACACGCCCGACCTAATTATTTCAGATATACGTATGCCCGGTATGCGAGGCGACGACTTTCTTGAGTGGATTAAGCAGAACGAGTTGTTTCAGCATATTCCAGTCATCATGCTTTCCAGTGAGGACTCTACCAGTGAGCGCATCCGTCTGCTAGAGATTGGAGCCGAAGACTATATCGTGAAGCCGTTTAACCCGATGGAATTGAAGATACGCGTAAAGAAGATTATCCCTTGACGGGAGTGTTTAGATTATGATAGGTGTTGTATATCTTGGTAGCAATCCAGAAACCGAGGAGCGCCTGAAATACATTCCCGGTCGATTGGTACAATACACAAAGAACTACAAGGACGCAGCCGCTGTCTGCGCCCCGCATGTTCGCAATGAGCATTTCATCATGTTCTATGAACAGAATGTTCAGACAGAAGATATCACCGCCATCACCTACATTAAGAAAAGATGTAAGAACGTATACATCATCCTGCTGACACATCAGTTGACGATCGATGACAGGAAGATGTACCAGAAATGTGGAATCAACGACACGATCGACGTCGGTGCCTCCATCACCGAGTTGAATAAGAAGATACAGTTTATTGCAGACCGTGAAGGGATGCTGTTCGACGATGCTCCTTCTAAGCATCGTATTCTTCGTTTTAAGATACCCCTTTGGAAACGCTTGTTCGATATCGTTTTCTCTGCCTTAGGTATCATCATCCTATCCCCTATTTTCATTCTGACAGCCATTGCCATCAGACTGGAGAGCAAGGGTCCTATCGTCTTCAAGTCCAAGCGTGTGGGTACCAACTACACGATCTTTGATTTCCTGAAGTTCCGTTCAATGTACGCAGATGCCGAGCAACGTCTGAAGGAAGTCACGAAAGAGTCGGGCAACCAATATGCAGAGAGGGAAGATGACAAAGACCCGAAGAGCGTCATCACAGCTCCTTTAGGTGAGGAGGCTGAGGAGATGATGATGAATCTCGGCATGGAGTCCGACATGATGATCAGCGACGACGAGGTCATGTTGGTTGGCGACGACTACGTGGTGGCCGAGTCCGACTTCAACAAAGAGAAAGAGGTAGAGAACAATAATGCATTCGTGAAGATCGAGAACGACCCACGCATCACGAAAGTGGGCCGCTTCATCCGCAAATACAGCATCGACGAGTTGCCGCAGCTCTTTAACATCCTGCGAGGCGACATGTCTATCGTTGGTAACCGTCCGCTTCCACTCTACGAGGCGGAGAAACTCACTGTCGACTCCAGCATCGACAGGTTCATGGCACCAGCCGGACTGACAGGTCTCTGGCAGGTGGAGGAACGCGGCAAGGGCGGCATGATGTCGGCAGAAGAGCGCAAGCAGCTCGACATCATCTATGGCCAGACCTACAATTTCGCTCTGGATATGAAAATCATATTCCGCACTTTGACGGCTTTTATACAGAAAGATAATGTATAGACAATATAGATAGTTTTCTAACGATGAACAAGTTAAGACGACTGTTATTAATTATAACAACAACAAGCATCGGTTCCACTGCTTTCGCTCAGTTTGACGAGAGCGGTATTGCGGCAGGATTCTTCGACTCGAGTAAGGAGAAGGATATCAACTATTCTGAGTTCCACCTACCGCCATTGTCCATATTATTTGAGAATGCGAAGTCTACTCCGCAGATCATGACGCTGGAGAAAGCAAGGCAGATCGCTCAGGCAGAGGTCGCCAAGCAGAAGCGTCACATCTTCTCGTATCTGACTGGTCATGCAAGCTATAGCTATGGTATGGCCGACATGTGGGGAAACAACTCTTCCTCGTACAATCAGATGATCTATCAGTATCAGGGAACAGAACAAAGCTATTGGAACGTTGGTGTTCATCTGGCCATCCCTGTAGAGGACATCCTCGACCTGACAGCAGCTGTCAAGCGTAAGAAGCTGGAGGTCGATCAGGCGATTATCGCCAAAGATATTGCATACGATCAATTAAAATTACAGATCGCATCGTTGTTCGTCAAGATTACGAATAACCTCGTGTCCCTGAAGACCCTCGGTGAGGCTGCTGCCGCCTATCAAGGTGCTGGCGCATTGAACAGAGAGGACTTTGAGAACGGTAATCTGGATATCCAGTCGTACGCACATACAAAATTGTATGAGAGTGGTCAGGTCACAAGCTATCAGGCCTTGCAGACGGAGATCACGACGGATATTATTACCTTGGAAATTCTAACACACACGCCTATTATCACGAACTCGACAACAGAGATCACGCTCGACAGAACCATTCAGAAGTCGGAGAAGGAGATTGCCAAGGAAAACAAGGCAGTAGAGAAGCGTATCAAGAAATCTGTTGAAGAGAGCGAGAAGAAGATGAAGGCTCTTGAGAAAGCAGAGCTGAAGGCTGAACGGGCTGCTGCGAAAGCGGCTAAAAAACAAATGTAGAACGCAAAAACAATACAACGATGGATTTATTTAGGTATATAGTTCGGTTTTTATACAAGATTCGTTGGTTTCTCATTATCCTACCACTCATAGCTCTGGTAGTTGCTTGGTTCATGACTCGTAACATGGAGAGGGTCTATGACACCAACACCACGATCTATACAGGTATGATCACTGGATACAATATTGAAGGAACGGTGGGAACGGCTGGAGGACAGTCGCAGACGAATATGACGAACCTGATGTTGCTGATTACCACTGACGCAACGATCCACGAGGTGTCACTACGCCTGTTTGCCCGTTGTATGATGTATGGTAACGCCAACAAAGACAATAACTACATCTCTGCAGAGCACTTCCGTCAGCTTAACAACAGTGTGCCGACAGATGTCAAGGCGCTGATCAATCACAACAGTGAGAATGCCACTTATGCGAACCTGAAGGCATATGAGCGTCCGTCGCAGGACAACTATATCTTCGGACTCCTGAACTACAACCAGTGGTTTGGCATCAACAGCATCACCAGTCGTCTGAAGGTACAACAGCTCCAAAAGAGTGATATCATTGATATCAGCTATACCACCAACGACGCAGGTATCGCCTACAACACACTGGACATCCTGAACGAGGTCTTCGCCCGTCAGTATGCACAGCTTCGTTATGGTGAGACCAATAATGTGATTAAGTTCTTTGAGCGCGAGGTTGCCCGTCTGTATCGTATATTGACTGGCGCAGAGGATGACCTGATCCGCTACAATGTAGAGAAGCGTATCATCAACTACGGTGAGCAGACCAAGGCCCTTACAGGACTTGATGCCACTCAGCAGACATCCGACAATGACCTGCTGAAGAACCAGACGACGACACGTGCGCTGATGGACTATCTGGAGCGGCAGTTGGGTGACCGTGCCAAGATTATCAAGGCCAACAAGGAGTTCACCAACCAGGTAACAGATATCTCACGTATCCAGTCCAGAATATCTAACCTACGCCTCATGAATAGTGAAGGCGGTGGCAGTGGTATCGAATCACAGCAGGAGCTCGCCAAAGCCGAGAGAATGCTGCAAGATGCCTCTAATAACGTACGCAGTCTTGTGAAGGATATCGAGGCTGGTACCTATAGCACCGAGACTGGTGTCAAGGCCAACGAGATGATCAGCAAATGGCTGGATCAGGTGTTGCTGCTCGAGAAGACCAAGGCTGAGTTGAGCGCTCAGGATATCATGCGCCAGAAGCTCGACAAGCAGATTCTGTACTACGCTCCTATCGGTGCGACCATCGCCCGTAAGGACCGTCATATCAGCTTCATCGAGGGTAACTATATGGAGATGCTGAAAGCATTGAACTCGGCCCGTCTCCGTCAGAAGAACCTCCAGATGACGACAGCCACCCTGCGCGTGCTGAATCCGCCGATGTTCCCCATGAACGCCCAGCCCACCAACCGTCTGATGATCCTGTTGGGTGCGTTCATGCTGACCTTCGTGCTCACAGCCATGTACTTCTTCATCATCGAGCTGTTGGATCGCACGCTACGTGACCGTATGCGTTCGGAACGTATCACCAAGATTCCTGTCATGGGCTGCTTCCCGAAGGAGAGTACCCTGCGCTATCGCCGCTTCAACAAGACCATCGCCGATATGGCACTGCGCCAGTTGAGTAAGGCCCTGCTGCCGCACTTCAAGGAGGGACAGCAGAATGTGCTGAACCTGCTCTCTACAGACGCCGCCAACGGAAAGAGTTATCTGGCGCAGGAACTGGAGAACTACTGGATCTCTATCGGTCTGCAGGTACGTCGCCTGACATACGATGAGGACTTCCTCGCCGAAGACAGTCGTTTTATCATGGCCAAGGATATCAAGGACATCTGCGCCGACATCCTGCCCAACGAGATTGCCATTGTGGAATATCCTAACCTCGACGACCACTCTATCCCACCAGCATTGCTGAACATGGGTACAGTGAACCTCATGGTAACACGCGCCAACCGTACTTGGAAAGACGTTGACCAGAAAGCCCTGAAGGAACTTCAGTCGCAGCTGGAAGACCAGAACACCTTATATATGTATCTGACCGAGGCTCAGCGCTATGCGGTAGAGGAGTTCGTGGGACAGTTGCCACCATATACCAGGTTCAACAACTTCGTATATCGGATGTCGCAGATGGGTCTCACTGCAATTGAAAACAGTCACGCGAAATAAAATAAATGGCAAGTAGTTCTTCAAATAGACTATCAGAATACTCACATGAAAACGGAGGAAGAGTCCTGTTACTCTTTCTCCTGTTTTTACTTGCCATATACGAATTCGTTACTGCCGGCTTCTCTGCCTTTGCGACCATTTGTATCATACCAGTGCTGATCTTCTGTGTCTATGTCGCATTCCGATGGAGGATGTCGACGTTCTGGGCACTGATCATCATCAACTTCTTTGTACAGATGAAGGATGTCACACTGCCTATCCCGGTGTCACTGCCCAACGAGATGCTGCAGATCATCCTTATGGCCATCGCCGTGATCGACATCCGTCAGACCTCACCCTTTGGACGAATCGGTAATCTGATGTTCTTCGCCCTGGTAATCTGGTGCGGCTTCTGCTTATTAGAGATTCTCAACGACACCTGTAACCTGGGCATCAGCATCGCACGATGGTATAATGGAGCCCGACTGATGGCTTTCCAGCTCCTATATATCTTTATTGTGTTCTCATTATACATCTCGACACCCGAGACGTTGAAGAACTACCTGATACTATGGGCATTACTATCGTTATTCTCCGCCTTCTGGACATGGAAGCAGGTCTACCTCGGTCTGACTGTCAAGGAGAATGTCTGGCTGCAGACAAGCGGATATACGACGCACTTGCTGAATGCTGGTACACTGATACGATACTGGTCGACCTTTAATGATGCTGCCTGTTATGGTTGTTATGCCGCAGCGACATCGGCCGCCTTTATCATCTTTGCCATCACCAATAAGATCAAGAAATTCAAGTTGTTCTTCGGTATTATTGCCATTGCAGTGATATGGGGCATGTTCCAATCGGGTACTCGAACAGCCATCTTCTGTCTGGCAGCCGGACTGCTGGTATATATCTTCTTGTCGAAGTCGTTTAAGATTGCCATTCCGTTCACCATCGTCTTTGGTATCTTCGCCTTTATACTGATGTTCACCAATATCGGAAACAGCAACCAGCAAATCCGAAGAATGCGATCGGCGTTCAACAAGGACGACGCGTCTGCGAGTGTGCGTGAGATTAACCAGGAGGTCATGAAGAAACATATCAAGGACGCCCCATGGGGTATCGGACTGGGTATGGGCATGGAGCATGTGCCTGCTAACAATAAGTATTGGCGACTGGCTACGATCCCCCCCGACTCCGAGTATGTGTTCATCTGGCTGAGAACAGGACCTATAGGCATCACGATCTTCGTCATCACCATGCTCATCATGCTGGGAGGTGCCTGTAGGGTGGTACTCTTCAAACTCAAGAACAAGTCGCTTATAGGTATCGGAGGTGGACTATGCGGTGCCTTTGTCGCCATCCAGTTAGGAGGCTATGGAAACCAGATCTTGATGCAGATGCCTAACTGTCTGACCTTCTATGGAGGTCTGGCCATCGTCTATGTCCTGCCCTACCTCGAGCCGGCATGGATTGAGATGGAGAACAAGATGTACGAGAGACAGGAAGAGAAGAAACGAATCAAACGGGAAAAGAAATTAGCATCACGAGTATAAAGAGATTGAAAACTGATAATTGAACGTTGAGCATCAAGACATCTATTATCACAATCAATTACAATGGGCTGGCAGATACCTGTGCATTGATTGAGACGATTCCCTTCAATGAAGACATGGAGGTGATCGTGGTAGATAATGCCTCAGACCATCAGGAAGCAGACACCATCGCAGAGCGATTTCCTCAGGTGAAGGTTATCAAGAGCGAGAGGAACGTAGGCTTCGCAGGAGGAAACAATCTCGGTATCCAGGCCGCCCAAGGCACATACCTCTTTCTCGTCAACAACGACACGGTATTCAAGGACTTCAACATCTCTGCCCTGATCGACAGACTGGAGTCCTCATCCGACATTGGGATTGTCTGTCCCAAGATACGCTTTGCCTGGGACAAGAACCCCATTCAGTTTGCTGGCTACACCATGCTGAGCAAGGTGACGATGCGGAATCGGTCTATCGGCTATGGCGAGGATGATCATGGACAATATGAGACAGCCCACCCCACGCCGTATGCCCACGGGGCTGCGATGCTCGTCAAGCGAGAGGCAATCGACAAGGTGGGACTGATGCCAGAATGCTACTTCCTCTATTACGAGGAGATAGACTGGTCGATGATGTTCACCAGAGCAGGCTACCAGATATGGTACGAGCCGAAGTGCACCATCTATCACAAGGAGAGTCAGGCCACAGGACAAGACAGTCCTCTGCGCACCTATTATATTACTCGTAACAGACTGCTGTTCGTCAGACGTAACAGGCGGGGCATCCTCAGAGGACTATCCTACGCCTATCTCACTGCAGTCGTCGCACCCCGCGACATGCTCAGACACATCACAAAAGGCCGATTCAATCTCGCCAAGGCAACCTATAAAGGATTACGAGACTTCAGCCTCAACGTATCATCATCAATGAAATCGTAAAAGCATATGGATTTTTGGCAACTACTATACATCATCGACGGAATTCTGTTTATCGCAACAGCTGGCACAGTACTCTATCTGGGCATCTTCTCGATTGCATCGTTATTCAATCGAACAAGCGTGCTCCAGAAAGCCAAGAAGCAGAAGCGCATCGTGGTACTCATCCCTGCCTACAAGCAAGATGCAGTCATTGAGCATACGGTCATCTCCATCCTGGGACAGGCCTACCCCCAGCGCATGTTCGATGTCACGGTGATCTCCGACCATCAGGACGAGATGACCAACATGCGTCTGGCACAATATCCCATCACACTGCTGACACCCAACTTCGAAGAGAGCACGAAGGCCAAATCCCTGCAATACGCCATCCTGAACCTGCCAGAGTTCAAAATCTACGACATCGCACTCGTACTGGATGCCGACAATATCGTGGAACAAGATTTCCTGGAGAATGTCAACAATGCTTTTGACGTAGCAGCTACTAAGGCTATTCAACTGCATCGTATATCCAGAAACAGAGACACGGCAGCCGCTCGAATGGATGCTATCTTTGAAGAAATTAACAACGCCATCTTCCGTAAAGGACATATCAACCTCGGACTGTCATCCGCCATAGCGGGTTCTGGCACAGCCTACGACTTCACATGGTTCAAGACCAATGTCATGCGAACGAAGACCTCTGGCGAGGATAAGGAACTTGAGGCGCTGCTGCTGCGTCAGGAGATCTTCATCGACTATTTCGACCATATCTACGTCTATGGCGAGAAGAAACGGAGCACGGCTAAACTCAACGAACAGCGCGGACGCTGGGCCTCACAACAGCTCCATAATTTCATCCGTAACATCCGCTTCCTGCCAGGCGCGATCTTCAGGAAGCAATATGACCTCGCGGACAAGATCATACAATGGATGCTCGTTCCGAGAACAACGCTGATGGGCATCATCATGGTGATGAGCATCGTCCTGCCGTTTATCTACGTCACACTCGTCATCAAATGGTGGATACTAGGTGCACTGGCTCTGTTCTTCTTCGCGCTAGCCACCCCCGACTATCTGGTTGATGAGATGTGGGACAAGACCTTCCTTCGCTCGCCATTCGTGAGTCTATGGGGATTAATTAATGTCAGACTGTTAGGAAAGCGTAAATGATGTGGACAATCCTACATATCATCGATATCGCCCTCTGGTTGTTGATCTTAGGGTCTGTCGCATATGTGGTATTCTTCACTTTCATCTCCCTCTTCTACGACAAAGAAGACCAGTTGGCCATCCATGCGGCCTCTCTCAGTGGTCGTATGAACAGATTCCTGATTCTCTTCCCTGCCTATCAGGAAGATGCGGTCATCACCAACGCCGTCGAGACATTCCTGGAACAGGAATATCCCCAGGACCATTACACGGTGGCTGTCATCTCCGATCACATGCAGCCCGAGACCAACGAGGCACTTGGGAAGCTCCCCATCACCTTGCTGACGCCCACCTTCGAGAAAAGCTCCAAGGCGAAAGCCATGCAGTATGCCATCAATGAAGTCAAGGGCGACTTCGACCACGTTGTCATCCTCGACGCCGATAATATCGTACGTCCAGACTTTCTCTCCAAGCTGAATGTGCTCTGCACGATCTACGATGCCGTCCAGTGCCACCGTTGTGCCAAGAACGCTGACAACGATGTGGCTGTGCTCGACGGAGCCAGTGAGGAGATCAACAACACCATCTTCCGCAAAGCCCACAACCGTCTGGGATTGTCGTCAGCGCTCATCGGCTCAGGCATGTGCTTCAGCTATGATCTGTTTAAACAGAACGTGTTCCAGTTGTCCACGGCTGGCGAAGACCGTGAGATGGAAGCCCTACTGCTCCAACAGGATGTCTATATCAAGTATGCCCCCGAGATCCATGTCTACGACGAGAAGGTGAATAGTCAGGACACTTTCCAACGGCAGCGTATGCGCTGGATGACAGCACAGGTACAGAGTCTGCTCAGCAATCTCCCCAAGCTCCCTCGCGCCATCTTCCATGGCAACATCAACTTCATCGACAAGACCATCCAACAGGCCCTGATTCCTCGTTCCATTCTGATCGTTCTCTTGACAGTCATCTCCATACTGGTGACGCTGCTGGTACCCGTCTGGTGCGAGAAATGGTGGCTCCTTTTAGGACTGCTTGTCCTTTCCCTGTTCATCGCCCTTCCCTGTCAGTTGCGCCTTCGAACCATCACAAAGGTCTTCACCATCCCTGGACTGGTATTCAGGATGCTGACGAACATCCTGCACATGGACAGGAAGAGTACTGACTTTATTCATACGGAGCACAATTCATAGATGATGGAAGGGAGTCGTACAAAACGGACCATTCAGAATAGTCAGATGTCACTGCTGCTATTCCTGATTCAGGTATTGATCGGGTTCTACTCTCGTAAGGTCTTCCTCGACCACCTTGGCGACGAGGTGATCGGTCTGAACACCACCCTGGGTAATATCCTGGGATTCCTGAATCTCGCGGAACTGGGCATCGGCATCGCCATGGCGACATCGCTGTATCAGCCTATCCACGATCAGGACCGTCACACCATCCGTGAGATCCTCGGTGTACAGGGTTTCCTATACAAGCGCATCGCCCTGTTGTTGTGCCTGCTGAGCATCCCGATCATCATCGCCCTTCCTTTTATCTTCCCCTCCACAGCATGTGGCATCGCCTATGTCTATGTGGCCTACATCGTCTTCCTGAGCGGCTCCATCTTCGGCTATCTGTGGAACTACCGACAGGTGTTGATACAGGCCGACCAGAAGAACTACAAGCTGATGCCTTGGGTTCATGGTTTGAGGTATGTGAAGATCCTGCTGCAGATCTTTGTCCTGATCTTCTTCAGTTGGGGTATCTGGGGATGGATTATCATCGAGTTTATTGGCAATGTGGCCACCGTCCTCGCCATCAACTATGTCATGCGGAAAGAGTATCCGTGGCTCTATGCCGAGAAGACATCCACGAAGGACCTGATCCATAGGTACCACGGACTGATCGTCAAGACCAAGCAGGTCTTCGTTCATAAGATCGCTCTGTTCGTCATCGAGCAGACAGCCCCTCTGATCATCTATGCCTTCGTATCCCTCACGATGGTGACCTTCTATGGTAACTACATGATACTCATCGGCTATGTGGTCACCCTCATGAACGTGGTCTTCGAGGGAATGGGAGCCTCTATCGGCAACCTCGTGGCGGAGAAGAACAGAGCACATACGCTCGATGTCTTCTGGGAACTGTTCACGTCACGCATCTGGATCGCGGGCATCGCCTGCTATGGACTGTACCTCTTTATCGGTCCCTTCATCACCCTGTGGATCGGCAGCAGATACCTGTTGGGCGAGACCACCCTACTACTGCTCGTGGCAACGATGTTTATCCGCATCACGCGTTCCGTCGTCGACTCTTTCAAGAACGCCTATCAGCTATTCGCGGATGTGTGGGCACCCATCGCCGAGGCCGCCATCCATCTGGGAGGCGCCATCCTGTTAGGCTATTTCTGGGGACTGAACGGTATCCTCCTGGGCGGCATCCTCAGTCAGATCATCATCGTACTGATATGGAAGCCCTACTATACCTTCCGTAAAGGACTGGGAGCATCACCTCTGTCCTACTATCTCCAGTTCGTTGTCCACTGCGCCGTACTACTTGTCTTCGCCTGTCTCGCCAAGGCATTGTATCAGCACTTCTACGTCTGGCAGGATGGTTCCGACTGGCTCATGCTCGTGGTATGGCTGACCGTCTCCCTACTCTTCTTCATCGTCACCACATTCATCACGCTATACATCCTAACGGCAGGCATGCGTATGTTTGCCCGTCGCATGATCAGAATCACGACCCACAAGCTATGAAGGTAAGCATCATCATCCCCGTATACAACGTAGAGAACTATCTCGTCAGATGTCTTGATTCCGTGACAGCCCAGACCTGTCAGGATATCGAGTGTATCCTTGTCGACGACTGCGGCAACGACCACAGTGTGCAGATAGCCGAGGACTACATCCAAGCCTATCAGGGTCCTATCGTCTTCAAGTTCCTGCACCACACCAAGAACCGCGGACTGGCCGCTGCCAGGAATACGGGCATCGATGCGGCGACAGGCGACTATCTCTTTTTCCTAGATAGCGACGACACAATCGTCGACGACTGTATCGAGAGCCTTTTGGCTCTTTTCGGGAAATACCCCGACATCGACTTTGCCCAAGGGAATATCCTGGCCGAAGATGGCACCATCAGCTCTTACGGTTTCCAGCGCGAGATGCCGGAATACACTGCCGACACAGCAGTCATCTACAGGATCATGCTCAGCGAGATCACCACTGTAGCATGGAACCGTCTTATCCGGAGAGACTTCGTGCTGACTCACAAGCTCTATTTCCCTGAGGGCTATTTCACAGAGGATATGTACTGGGGCTACTTCATCGCCAAGCATGTCAAGGCCGTGTCGTTCACCCACAAGGGTCTATACACCTATTATATTAATGAGGGGAGCATGATGACCTCGCCCAAGAAGAGTACACGCATGAAATGGTTCACATCACGCTTGTGGACCAGTGGGGTCTACCTGGCCGACATCAGGAAGGGGAACGCCAACAAGTACCAACGCCAGTATCTGGCCGTCAACCTCCTCAGTTGTCTGGTGGAACTGGCAAACATCATGTCCGTCGCCCAATGGCTCAGGTTCTGGAGCAGGGTATGCCGCATGTCACTCTCCATCATTCACAAGACCACCTGGCACAGGCTTCTGCTCTTTATCTGTCTGATGCCCCCCGTCTGCTTCCTTGCCAGCAAGGACAAGATCAGATGGCGCATACAACAGCGTATCATTCCCTTTGTATAACCCCAAAAAGAGACCCACGATGCAGACATCACCGTTTAAGCTATTCGGCCTACTCTTCATACTGGCATTGGGCGTGCTGTTCATCATCTCTCCCGACTCGTATACACACGACCTGTTCTTCCGCATCGACACCGCCTGGTTCTTCACCTGCGGAAAGGCATGGATGAACGGGATGATTCCCTATATCGACTTCGCCGACAGCAAGGGACCGCTCCTATGGCTTATCTATGGCATAGGCTATCTGCTCTCGCCCCACAACTACCTCGGTATGTTCTGGCTCAGTGTCGTGTTATATGCCTTCATCTTCTACTATGTCTACAAGACCGCCTTCATCTTCCTCAAGGACACGAGGCACGCGTTCTTCGTTGTACTCCTGATGATCGCCGCTTTCTTCTGTAAGTGGTACCATTATGAGATCAGGGCGGAAGACTGGGCCCATCTCTTCATTGCACTCCTGTTCTACCATCTGTGTCGTTTCCTGTATACTGACGAGGGGAAGAGCGACAGACATGTCTTCCTCACCTGCTTCCTCTATGGTGTCAGCATGGCCGCCACCCTGCTCATCAAGTATAACATCACCGTCATGCTCGGACTGCTGGCCCTGTATGTCCTCTATGCCCTCATCCGAGAACGGAAGAACATCCTCCTTGCCGTCCTGACTTTTGTCGCGGGACTGTTGCTTGTCATGGTTCCCTTCTACCTCTATATGCTGAGCGCAGGTAATCTCGATGCCTTCATCCGAGAGTATTTCTTGAACACGATGCAGACCATCGACTCGTTCAACAACTCATCCATGTATGTCAAGGAGTGGCTCTTCCTCACCTACGATCCCCTATACGTCGTGCTCTTCACGGTCTGTTGTGCAGGTGCGCTGATGATGGCCCACAGGGTCAGACGATACAAGTACTTCTTCCTGTTGTCCTTCCTCGCCTTCTATGCGATTGCCATCCACCACAGTTCCTCCTACCGCATCCAGTACATGTGCATCTGCCTGTTCTTTCCGATATGGCTGTGCATCGGCTCCGTGGGCTATCTTCAGGAGAAATATGCCGCCTCATCACGCAGGATCCTATGCATGACCTCGTCTGTCCTTATCCTGTACACCCTTTTCTCCAACATGTTCACACAAGGGTATGTCAACCAGGACCTGTTCTTCATGAATAACGACGGTCGTCAGTGGTACTACGAGGCAGCCTATTACATGTCGCAGGTTAAAAAGCCTACCATCATCTACTACACCAGCATGGAGAAAGGTATCGGCACCCCCGTCGACGCCTTACCAGGAACACGGTACTGGTCGTCACAGATGGGTGCGACCCAGGAGATGCTCGACTCACAGTTGGACGGGGTCAGAAAGGGGACAGCCGACTTTGTGCTGGCCTCCGACTTCGCGCAGCCCCTTGCCATGACCGACAGTATCCTGCAAGCGGCAGGATACCACCAGGTGCATGAGCACGAATTCAACAACACCCACCAGGTGCTCTATTCCAAACACGCCCTTCGTCCGCTCCCCCAGGACTTCAGGGTCAGCAGCTGGGATGTACTGCTGAAGAGAAAGATTTTCAAATAACAAATGCCGCATGATCGCATCCATCTTTGGTCTACTGAGAAAGCATGTCGTCATGAACGACTACCACGACATCTCCCGCTACCGTTCGGAGTTGATGGGATGGGCTATCGTATGGGTGATGATGTTGCATTTCACCTTCACCCAACTGAAGCCGCTGGGGTTTGTGGCCCAATATGGCATCGCGGGTGTCGACATCTTCCTCTTTGTCTCTGGCTATGGTCTCTTCTTCGCACTGGAGAAAAGCACCAGCCTGCGCTCATACTATAAGAGAAGATGGCTGCGTATCTTCCCCGCCTATTACATCATTGGTGCCTTCTACAGTTTCTTTGTCTTCAACGATGGTATCATCGACTACCTGTTCCGCTACACCACACTGGGGTTCTGGACTGACAGCCTGTATTGCGACTGGTATATCCCTTCACTCGTCCTGCTCTATCTCCTGTCACCTTGTCTGAAGGTCCTTTTCGACAAGAAAGGCTGGGCCGTCATCCTCTCGCTGACCGTCATCGCCATTTACCTTGTCGCCTACCTGCTTGTCGACAGAGAATTGATTTACGAGAAGGAGCCCCATTTCTTCCTGCTTTACAGGATTCCCGCCTTCCTGTTCGGCATGACCTGTGCCTACTGGCTGAAGACCAAGGCGCCGATCAGATACTTCTATATCATCATGTTCATCGGCATTCCCTTCTTCCTTGTGCTCTTCCCCCGACATCACGACATATACAACTACAAATACCTCTCCCTTGCCTTCCTGCTGCCAGTCTTTGTCTACGGTCTGATCCTCCTCTGCAGGATCACCAAGCCCTTGAACGGCATCATGGCGCGAGTGGGCAATGCCAGTCTGGAGATCTTCCTCATCCAGGGCATCTTCTTCTACGCCATCGTGCACCATCTGGTCGCCATTCCCGCCCCATGGCACGATGCCATCACCCTTGGGCTCATGCTCCTCTGCACACTGCTTGGCATCATCTCCCACCACCTCATTGACAAGTGCCTCCCCAAGAGGTAGACAAGACAATTATTGTTTTTTGCGTTTCTCAATTTATCTGTCGGCTCATATCATCGTATCAATCCTGTGGTATGTCCAGAAGTTAGACAAGGAGTGTCTAATTTCTGGACATGGCGTTGGTTCGTCGATTTAACAGCATATTGATTATCAGTACGTTACACTTCTGGTACGGCGTTTGATGGATTCGTCGTGATATTCTGCCTATGACGTTAAGCAGAGAGAAGTATAAACGATATATTAAAATGACAAGCAACATGAACAAGAAACTATTCATTGCGATTTGCGGACTGTTGGGTGCGATGACCGTTCAAGCCCAGCCGCTGCTGAGAACCCATGTGGAGACAGGCGATCTGGAGGGTGTACTCGAAGGCGACCTCGCCGTTTACAAGGCGATCCCTTTTGCAGCACCTCCCGTAGGCGACCTGCGCTGGAAGGCACCACAGCCCGCCAAGCCCTGGAAGGGCGTGCTGAAGGCTGAGGAGTGTGCCAAGTGGCCCCCACAGCCTGAACGTGGCGACGTGAGTTACGACATGATGAGCGAGGACTGCCTCTACCTCAGTGTCGTCACTCCTGCCAAGACGGTCGACGAGGCCCTGCCCGTGATGGTGTATATCCATGGCGGGGGCTTCATGACTGAGCACTACAGTGCCACTCTGTGGCAGAACCTGGCCCGTCGTGGTGTCATCACCGTATCCATTGCGTATCGTGTCGGTGCCCTTGGCTTCCTCGCTCATCCTGAGCTCTCGAAGGAGTCGCCCGACGGTCATTCTGGCAACTACGGCATTCTCGACCAGATCTACGCGCTGCAGTGGATACAGCGTAACATCAAGAACTTCGGCGGCGATCCCTCGAAGGTCACCATCTTCGGCGAGTCGTCGGGTGGCATGAGCTGTAACATTCTCTGTGCCTCACCTCTCGCCAAGGGCCTCTTCCGCGCCTGCATCAGTCAGAGCGGTGCTTTCTTCACGCCCATGCATCCCCTCACCCAGAGAGATGCCGAGACATGGGGCGTGAAATACCAGGAGCGGTTGGGCAAGAAGTCTGTCGAGGAGTTGCGCCAGATGAATAGTCGTTCGCTCACAGGCGAAGGCGTCTACCCTCCCTGCACTCCCGTCTTCGACGGCTATGTGCTCAATGCCGAGCTTTTCGACCTCTATGAGCGTGGCGAGTATAACGATGTGCCTGTGATCGTCATGTACAACAACGACGAGGGGGGCGCAGGAATTGAAAGTGTGACGCTCGACGAGTATCAGGAGGAGCTCAGAGACTATCCCGAACAGTTTGTCGACAGTATGTTCATCTGCTATCCTGCCGAGAACGAAGAGCAGGCGCTCTTCGCCATCCGCGACATGGTTCGCGACCTGAACTATGCCGCCGACATTGACAGCTGGGCCAAGATGCAGACCAAGACAGGCAAGAGTCCCGTCTATTATGCCTACTTCGCCCAGAAGTCGGAGCGTACCATCATCGGCAGTGGCAACCTGCGCGGCGCCGCCCATGCCGACGACTGTCTCTATGTGGGTGGCGCTTTCGACGATGAGCCCGAGAAGTACCCTCACGAATATGCTGTCTCTGAGATGATACAGCAGTACTGGACGAACTTCGCGAAGCACATGAACCCCAACGGCAAAGGACTGCCATACTGGCCCGCCTTCAGCCTCGATCCCAAAGAGGAGTGCGTGATGCAGTTCAGGAACGGCGCCACCCTCATCGCCAACCCCAATCAGGAGTCGGTCGGACTCATGGAGCGCCTTTTCGACTGGACACGCTCCCAGCGAACGATCAAGCCTTAAATTATTCTTTTCAGTGGCAGTGATGCCGCCATTCTTTACTAAGTCCCGGGGGCGCCAACAAGCGCCCCCTTTTTATTGTTACCAGACATATAATCACTTGTTACATCATAAGAATCTTCTGACGGCAAAAGGATTAGCATTATTGGAAACACAAAAGAGATAGCACATCCCCTTTTCCTGAGATAAAACAGGAAAAATAGCTGTAGTGTACCTATTGTTTTGTTACGTGGCTATAAAGCTAATCTAGTTTCTGCCTATAGAGCGAAGGATTTTTGTCTCTATCTATTCAACAGCATGCGAGAGAGGGTATGACTGAACTCATGCTGGGGGGTGTCGCTGGCGTAATCCCAGTACATGCCACCCCTGAGACCTTGGTCAAGGATATACTGGCATTTCGCTGTCAGCGACTCCACGTTCTCGCCGCCCCACACAAACATGCCCTTCTCGTTGACCACATACGGCACCTGACTCTCCTCGCTCCACCGACGTTCATAGCCCAGAGGCAGCACACCCGTCCTCCAGAACTCCCTTATGCCGGTATCTTTCCTGTCACCCTTGCCGTAGAAGGGCATGCCCATCACCAGCTTCTCCTTGGGCACACCGGCCTTCAAGTGGGCTTCCACCGCCTCGCTCGAGGTACAGTCGCCCGATATCGCCGAGGGATAGAGTGCCGCATGGTGTGCACTGGCATCATCGCTCATATCGTAAGCCATCACGTTCACCATATCCAGATAGTCGATACACCCCTTAAAGTCGATATACAAGGCATCGCAGACCGTCGCTGCCGTCAACAGTCTCTCTTGTCCGAGTACGCTCCGCAGGTCACGCATCAGCAGCGTGAAGTTTGCCGTGTCGTCAGGCGACGAGGAGATGTTGGCCGTACTCTGGGTGGGATATTCCCAGTCGATGTCGATGCCGTCGAGCCCGTATTCCTCCACCACCCGTCTGCAGTCATTGGCAAATGCCTCTCTGTTCTCCTTCGAGGCTGCCATCTCACTGAACCGTCCGCTGCCCCATCCGCCTATTGACAGACACACCTTCAATTTCGGGTTCTGCTGTTTCAGTCGTACGATCATTCTCAGGCGGTCGGGATTGCTGATAGTCACGCCATTGAACTCCCTGTTCACATGGCCGAACGAGTAGTTGATGTGAGTCATCACGTTAGGGTCTGGTACCTCGTCAGTCCACGAGGTCACATAAGCGGTAATCACCATCTGGGACTCCTGTGCCATGCTCTGCAATGCCCACATCAGTCCCATCATCGTTAGGATCAGGATACGGTTAGTAATCTGTTTCATTGTTATAGGTATTTCTTGTCTGCGAAGATACAAAAAAACAAGTGCAGAACAAAGGAAAGGGTTTCCTTTTTTTCGTCAGGACGACAAAGATACGTAAATCGAAGGATCAGTCTAATAGATTTGAGTCTTTTCGAGTGAAAACACCAATTGTTTCATGAAAACAGGCCCTCAAAAAATGGGGCGCCGCCGCACCCCAATAAACTGTCAACTTCTTATATAACAAAAACCAATTATTATGTTAACAACACTGCAAATATACGTATATCAGCAGAATACGCAAGAAAAACGGGATAAAATTTACGTGAAAGAAAAAGAATGATGAAGAGATTGCAAAGAAAGTATTATATCTGATGCGAACAACAAAGCACATCCATGATAAAAACAAACATCGGCATCCCACAAAGGGATAGGCCCTTACGAAGAAAGAGAGGTAGAACGTAAAAGTAAAACAACTTGTTTTACCTTCATAGAAGGTATCTCTATGAGTCGAAGGAGGCATCCCTTCAACAGTAAAACAAGTTGTTTTACTGTCAGGAAAGCCAATGCCACTACCATATGAAACGTCATGTTACGTTGTAACCTGGCATCCAATAGATGATGACACCCTACTAAGAAACGGTAGAATACATGTTATACTCATTCATGTAAACTACAACTTGACACTGGAGATGTCGACGAGACCATTGACGATGGCGTAGATGGTAAGGCCGGCAGGACTATGGATCTGCAGCTTACGGGCGATATTACGACGGTGAGTGATGACGGTATTGATGGAGATACACAGATGGTCGGCGATCTCCTTGTTGGACATACCCTGAACTAACGACACCACGACATCTTTCTCTCGGTCGCTGAGGGCATCACTGTTCTGACCGCTTCCACCCTTGAACACCATATCAGAGATATTACGAGAGACATCGCTCTGTTTGGTGGTTTGCTCCAAACGACGGATAGCCGGCACGAAAATATGATCCTCGACCAAAGCATGCTGTCGCAGCCAGGCCTCGTTGTCGTAGATATCATGAAGGGTAGCTGTCAGCTGGTTGTTGTGCAGACCGTCGGACGGCAGATACTTGATGATAAGGAGCTTCAGCTCTCGCAGTTTCTTATCGGCAGCGCCATGATGCTTCGAGAAAGTCTCCACATTATAATCATTACCAGGACGACCGTCGAGCAGACTCTCGACATAAGGGAAGAGGGTCTTCTGCTCATACTGCATGTGACGGCGTATCTCATGGGCATACTCATCATAGAACTTCAGGATCAGCTGCGCCAAGGAATCGTTGGCATCGAGCGACTCGGTGAGCTCGCGACGGATATAGGGCAACTGGAAGTCGAGGAAATAGGCATGACTGGCCTCAAGATAGTGAAGAAGCGTTTGTACGGAGATGCGCTCGTCGGTCTCAAAATCACCATACCCATTGATGGTGAAGTTAACCACTGCCAGAAACGTGTAGGTGTCGACATGATTGTCGTCACAGGTCTCCTGCACGGTCTTGTCGCCGAAGCCCAGACTGATACCGAAACTGCCCAGCGATTGCAGGAGGTCGTAATTATCGCGGATAAGAGAGATCATCTTATCATCGGCCTCGTACATTTTCTGATTTTTCATCGTCTGCTACCTAGTTATGATTACGGCTGCAAAATTATACATTATTTCCGATATACACAATAATCATATCTAGGTATTTTACCCTTACCTGTCATCGGTCACAGAGGCGTTATCAGGCTATTTCATCATTTTTAGGTATTGCGGGTTCCCCCGAATCGCCGTACCTTTGCAGCCGATTTCAGGAAATTAAGTGATACGAAAGGTAATGAAAAAACAATTTTGCAGATTATCTATATGTGCCCTGGCCTGTCTATGCACGACAGGCACAGGAGCACAGGAAGTAGCCGGTGATAGTGTGATGCAACACGCGTCCGGCAAAAAACTTTCCGTTGGCGGCTATGGCGAGATCGTCTATGGCCGCAACTTTTTTAGTGACCACGTGAGCCGGTACAGTCAGCCAGAGTCGCATAAGGACGACCCGAGCCACGGACGGTTCGACATGCCGCATGCCGTCATATACATAGGTTACGACTTCGGTAAGGGATGGTCATTCGGCACAGAGATAGAGTTCGAGCATGGTGGTGCCGGTATCGCCTACGAGAAAGAGGACGAGGAAGGCGGCGAATGGGAACAGGAGACAGAGAAAGGCGGTGAGGTAGAAATGGAACAACTCTGGATACAGAAGACGTTTTCGAAGGCAGCCCATCTGAGGTTCGGACATATCGTGGTACCCGTGGGACTGACCAATGCGTATCATGAACCACTGAACTTCTTCACAGCATACCGTCCGGAGGGCGAGCGTGCGATGCTGCCATCGACATGGCACCAGACGGGTGTGAGCTTCTGGGGACGCACGGGCGACTTCCGTTATGAGGCACAGTTCCTCGCCGGACTGAATGCAGACAACTTCACAAACACGGGTTGGATCAACAAGGGACATATGTCGCCATTGGAATTCGATGTAGCGAATAAATACGGTGTGGCCCTCCGCATAGATAATTATTCTGTAAAAGGACTACGTATCGGTCTGAGCGGTTACTACGGACACAGCATCGGCAACAGCTACCCCAGGAATGCCAACGGTGTGGATGCGGAGTTCAAAGGCAAGGTGGCCGTAGGGGCTATCGACTTTACCTACAAGGGCCACAACTGGATCGTACGCGGACAGGCAGACTATGGTTATCTGGGTGATGCCGACCAACTGAAATATGTATATAACCGTCTGAACTCGAAGTCGCCCTACAAGCACTCGGCCTTTGTGAGCAAGAACGCTTACGCCGTAGGAATCGAGGCTGGCTATGACATCTTCTCACAGATACAGCGGTTGCATGCAGACCAGCAGAAGATGTATGTATTCGGTCGCTATGAACAGTACAATCCTTATGCGAGCAACACAAAGGGTACGGCCTACGACTACACGGCAGTAAAGCGCATGGCCGCGGGAGTGAACTACCACCCCGTACCACAGATTGCCATCAAGGCGGAGTATACGAAACGGTTCCTGAAGAGTCTCTATAATAACGAGCCGGCAGTGAATATCGCCGTGACGTATGAGGGATGGTTCTTATGATATCTGACATTAAAAAATAAAAAGAAATGAAAGAATTGAAATTCCTGCCGGTCGCGCTGATCTTGGGCGCACTGACACTGACATCATGCGATGATGATGACAAGAATGAGAATGAGGAGACAACGTTTGAACTGGTCAAGACAACACCTGTTGTCGATCAGGATGCCTACACGGCCAATACGACGGCCGAGAACTACGCGAAGAAATCTTTCGGTGAAGATGCCATCGACAACTGTGGCGACCTCGTGGATCAGTTGACTGCAGCCAATGCCGTCATCCAACAGTCACATCTGTCGGAGGCACAGGAGGCGTATCTCTATAAGGTGCTGAAGAACCTCGTTGACAACGTGATCGTGCCGACCTACACACAACTCGCCAATGAGACGGAGAAGTTGGAGAGCACACTGAACGGTCTGACCGTGAACACAATCACCCAGGCTCAGATCAACGCAGCCTGCGAGGACTTCAAGGAGGCTCGTAAATACTGGGAGCGTAGTGAGGCATTCCTCATGGGTGCCGCAGGCGACTTCGACATCGACCCGACCATCGACTCATGGCCACTGAACCGTTCACTGCTGTTGAGCTACTTCAACAACGGCATGAACGACGAGATGCTCGAGGATGCTACCATCCTGGGCTTCCACGCGCTGGAGTTCATCCTGTTCCGCGACGGACAGCCTCGTAAGGTAGCTGAGCTACAGGCTAACGATACCTATAAGAACTTTGAGAAGATCAGCGGTGTCAAGGAACTGGCCTACGCACAGACTATCTGCACTCTGCTGAAGCAACGCACCTTCCAGCTACAGGTGGCCTGGGAGGGTGAGACCAGCGCCAACGCCAGTCGTGTGGCCGTCGTCAAGGCTGCCAATCTTGATTACACAACCGAGGCTGGTCTGTCATTCGGCGACAACCTGATCACTGCCGGTCTCGAAGGAAGCAAGAGCACCTTCCCCACCCTGAAGGCCGCCATCGCTCAAGTCCTCTCCGATGATGAGGGCAGTTGTGTGGGCATCGCCAATGAGGTGGGTACAGCGAAGATTGCCAACCCGTTTGCTGCCGGTGACATCTCATATGTAGAATCGCCTTATAGCTACAACTCTATCGCTGACTTCCGCGATAATATCCGTTCCATCCGTAACATCTGGCTGGGATCGACCGACAAGACTGCCAACGACTACAGTTTCCACACCTTCTTCGCCAGCGTGAAGAATGAGACGACCAACCAGAAGGTGGAAAACGCATATGTAGGTGCCATCGAGGCTATCAGCAACATGCCGTCACCGTTCGTGAAGTACTGCAGCTCCATCTGGGGCATCGCCTTCGAGGACGACGAGGACTGGGAAGTAGAGGAGTAAACCACTAAGCATGAAATATCACGAAGCGCCTCACCTGAAAGGGTGAGACGCTTTCACGGTTAGAATAAAAACAAAACAAACTTTATGAAAAGAGATCTAAGATTTACCAGACTGGCCCTCATGGCGATGGTGGCGATGTTCACCATGACAAGCTGCACCGACGATGACAACGGTACCGAACTGGGGCCACTGGTGCCCGAGGACGTGGAGTTCGGTAAGGCCAACGACACTTTCAGCGCCGAGGAGTGGTTCCCTGGCGGAGAACTGGGAACGACCACGAAGGCAAGCTACTCGGCACCTGCACCTGCCGTAGAAAACATCAGAGGTATGGAGAGTGACTTCAACACGGGCGAGGACTTCTTCGAGCATCTGTACACCTTCGATGTAGCACCACGTAAAGGACTCGGTCCGGCCTGGGTGCGTAATAGCTGTATCGCCTGTCACCCAAACTACGGCCACGGCAAGCGCCAGACAGAATATCGTGCCAACACCATCGGCAACGGTTATCTGCTCGTGATCTACCATCCCGACAACAACGCTTATATATCGGAGGTGACGGGCATGCCGCAGACGGCGGCCATGAGTCCGTTTAAGGCACCGATTGACGAGAGTCAGATACAGATAGACTGGAAGACTGTCAACGAGATGGAGAGCGGATTAGCCATGACCTTCCCCGACGGCGAGAGCTACGAGTTGATATACCCTGAGGTGCGCATACCGCAGTCGGCCTTCAACACCAACCCCAAGCCCGACAACTACGACGTACGTCTGGAGTCAACCATCGGTGTCTACGGCACAGGATTGCTCGACGCCATCGCCGACGAGGATATCGAGGCACAGTGGAAATCAGAGTCGCGCTTCGTCGAACTGAACCCCGCCATGTGGGATAAGGAGGCAGGTTCCTTCAAGGCCTCAGCCTATTACAGTGCACCTTACAACAACACGGGATCATTCCATGGCACACGCGGACCCCTGAAGCGCTTCACTTATGCCATGACACGCGGCACACTGCAAGACGGTGCCGGAGCGAACGCCATCTGGAACATCACGAACGTGACACGCAGCGACCGCCACTGGCTCTACACCACCGCCGCATGGGCAAAGGCTCAGAGCGAGGATCCTGAGGTGATTAAGTATATCAAGGAGCATGGTGAGTCTATGGTGAGTATGCTGCACCCCTACTATGCCGACGGCACCGACGAGGGCATTTCTGCTCGTATCTACGAGATTCTGAGTGCCTCGTCGATAGGATTCAAGGACACCTTTGAGAAGTTCTTGCTCAACGGAGCGCCCTATAACGGTGAGGAAGAGATGAACGACAAGCAGTATTATCAGTTCATGGTATGGCATCGCGGACTGGCTGTGCCTGCTGCACGCAACCTGAACAACGAGGCCGTGAAACGGGGCAAGAAACTGTTCTCGGAGATAGGCTGCGCCCAGTGCCACCGTCCGTCTTGGAAAACAGGTGCCGACAACATGTGGGTAGACGCAAGCATCAAAGCGTATGCCGACGCAAACCGTCTGGCGGCGGATGGCGACTACACCAAGCTATTGCCGAAATATGCAAACCAGACCATCTGGCCATACACCGACATGGTACAGCACCGACTATTCATGAAAAACGACATACGAACAGGCTGGTGCCGTACGACACCCCTCTGGGGACGCGGACTGTCACGTCAGTTAACTGGTGCCGACGACCGTCTGCACGACTGTCGGGCACGCACACTTATCGAGGCCATCATGTGGCACGGGTACAGCAAGCAATCGGATGCCTATCGTGCAACAGAGAAGTTCTATAACCTACCTAAGGCCGACCGCAACGCGGTCGTGAAATTCCTCGAGTCGATCTGATATGCACACACAGACACACATCATACGACATTTCCTGATACTGGCCCTGCTTCTAGCAGGGTCAGTTGTCATGAATGCAGCACCAAGGGTCATGCCTAAGGAACAAGCAAAACGGTTCTGCCGCCTGCTCGTCAACGATGGCAAGGGCAGCATCTACCCTCTGAGTCTGTACGCAGAACATCTCACCACGATGCTATGTGGCGAGACAAGATATGGCGACTATACAGCCGAGCAGGTGTTCTCAGGACTCGTTTTCTTCTACGACGACTGGTCGGGGGAACCTCTGCTCTATGGCAACGCACAGGGACAGATGCTCGTGGAAGAACTGCACAGCGGACGGACACTGCGGGTGTTCCCCCACTTGAGCGCCAACGGACAGACCGTATGGTATGCACCCACCGACTCGATTCCAGAGACAGTGGGTATGGAGCACAGGAAGTACATGCACGAGGTGTTTGCTCGCCTCAACGGAGAGGTACAGGCAGGTAACTGGGAATATGCCGACCAGTGCATCGACCGCATGATACAGTACCAATGCCAGTATGGAGGCAACGGTCGGAAGGTCAGTCTGACCTCGCCTTACCTGATTGTACTCATCGCTCTTTTTCTCGCCCTACCGCTTGTCATATCGGTCCGTCATAAGCATCACAAACGATGCACAAACTGAAAAGTACAAATAAAATTTGTATATTCCCTCTTTTTTTATTAATTTTGCACCCCAAAGACAAAACAATGAATCAAAACCTAACTCATATCACTGATAAGCATACGACGACCGATATCTTCTGTTTCGACAACGGGACAGAGGTAAAGGAGTATCATGCGATGATACACGTGAGCTCACCATGTTTGCCATTCAGCGAACAATTGGAGGAGATATTCAATGCTTATAGTCAACTACTTGACGGACCCATGAAGGGCGCACAGGCTGTGTTTAAACGCTATTTCCTCAGCGACGCAGCCAATCAGGCCGATGCTGTGATCATCGGTGACGTGACTGACTGTGCCAAAAGTATCATCGAACAGGCTCCCCTCGACGGGACGAAGATCGCACTGTGGGTATACTTAATGACGGGTGTGCAGACTTGCATCGGAGAGAGCGGGCTCTATGAAGTTAAGCATGGAGACTTCCGACACCTGTGGAACGGTAGCGCCCATAACATGGCTGCCAACTCGGAGTATCAGACCCGACTGCTGTTCAATGAATATAACATGCAACTGCTACAAGAGGGGTGCACGCTGAAAGACAACTGTATCCGCACATGGTTCTTCGTCAACGATATCGACCTGAACTACGGCGGTGTGGTGCGCGCACGCAACCAGTTCTTCTTCACGCAGGGACTGACAGTGAACACGCACTTTATCTCGTCAACAGGCATCGGCGGACGTCAACAGGATCCGAACGTGCTCTCGCAGATGGACAACTACGCCATCGCCGGACTGCAACCCGAGCAGCGTCATTTTCTCTATGCATCCACGCATCTGAACCGCACCAGCGACTATGGAGTGTCGTTTGAGCGCGGCACCTATATCGACTATGCCGACCGCCGACAGGTCTTTATCTCTGGTACGGCAAGCATCAACAACAAAGGCGAGATCATGTACCCGAAGGATATCGTGAAGCAGACCCATCGAATGTGGGAGAATGTGGAGGCTCTGTTGGCCGAAGCTGATTGCACCTTCGAGGAGGTGAGCGAGATGGTGGTCTACCTACGTGACACGGCAGACTACCAAGTGGTGAAGGCACTCTTCGAGGAGCGGTTCCATGGCACGCCCTACGTCATCGTCCACGCACCCGTATGTCGTCCCGGTTGGCTCATTGAGATGGAATGCATGGCCGTGAAGGCGGTTGACATTCCTACCTTGCCTAAGTTCTAACATCCTTTATCATTCAATAATAAATGCGGACAGACTTCACAGCCTATCCGCATTTTTCATTGTCAATGATTTATACAAAAAAAGTTGTTTATATCTTATTCTACTTCAGACGCTGATAACCATAGGTAGCCTGCTCACCAAGCTCCTCCTCGATACGGATCAACTGGTTATACTTGGCCATACGGTCTGTACGACTCAACGAACCTGTCTTAATCTGACCACTATTGGTGGCCACAGCGATATCAGCAATCGTGGTATCTTCTGTCTCGCCAGAACGGTGAGAGGTCACTGTGGTGTAACCATGACGGTGAGCCATCTCAATAGCCTCCAGTGTCTCCGTGAGCGAACCAATCTGATTCACTTTGATCAGAATAGAGTTGGCTGCCCCCATCTTGATACCTTTCTCCAGAAATTTGGTGTTGGTTACAAACAGATCATCCCCCACCAACTGACAACGGTCGCCGATCTTCTCTGTCAGCTTCACCCAGTTGTCCCAGTCGTTCTCGTCAAGACCGTCCTCAATACTATCAATAGGATACTTTGTAATAAGTTGCTCCAGATAGGCAATCTGTTCATCGGCAGAGAGCTTCTTGCCGTTAGGATCCTTCTTGGCACCATTCTTCAGTTGGCGATAGTCGTAGAACCACTTGCCATCCTCACAGGTAGCAAACTCTGAAGCAGCACAGTCCATGGCAATCTTCACATCTTTGCCCGGCTCGTATCCTGCTTTCTTAATAGCCTCGACGATGGTGTCAAGCGCATCCTCAATGCCATCGAAGTTAGGAGCGTAGCCACCTTCATCGCCCACGGCAGTAGAGAGACCACGAGCCTTTAGTAACTTAGCCAGATTGTGGAAAACCTCAGCACCCATACGGATAGCCTCTTTCTCTGTGCTAGCTCCTACCGGACGAATCATGAACTCCTGAAATGCGATGGGAGCTGCAGAGTGAGCGCCACCATTTACGATGTTCATCATTGGAACAGGAAGCGTATAGGCGTTGCAGCCACCAATATACCTATAAAGGGGGATATTCAATGCCTGAGCAGCTGCCTGAGCACAAGCCAGTGACACGCCAAGAATGGCATTGGCCCCCAGCTTCGACTTCGTAGGTGTACCATCGATAGCCAGCATCTTATAGTCGATGGCACGCTGCTCCAATACACAATCGCCCTTCAGAGCAGGTGCAATCACCGTGTTCACATTCTCGACAGCCTTCAGTACACCCTTTCCAAGATAGCGTCCTTTGTCACCATCACGAAGCTCCAAAGCCTCGTTCTCACCTGTTGATGCGCCAGAAGGCACGGCGGCCCGGCCCATCACACCATTCTCAAGTGTTACTTCTACTTCGACAGTCGGATTACCTCTTGAGTCGAGGATTTCTCTTGCATGAATCTTTTCAATCTTCATAATCTTTTATACCTTATTTATATATAACTACACAATGCGCTTTCGCGGTTGCAAAGGTACAGATAATATATGACATGCGAAATACCTAGAAATGACCATTTTATATATCCTCATAACCAGGATTCTGAGTCAGGTTACGATTGCGTCCTATCTGATGCTCGGGGATAGGCAACAGCGACTTATACGCTTTCCAGTTGGCCTTTTTGTATCCGATGTTCCTGCACACCTCATCGGTACGACCTGTACGGTTCAGATCAAACCAACGGTGACCCTGTTCGTGGAAAAACTCCTTGCGGCGTTGTACCTCAATTTCCTTCAGTACATCATTCTGCGATGTGCCTCCCGTATAGTCGGAGAGGGCCGCACGCTTACGGATTCTGTTGATATCACTAATGGCAGCCCCGGTCTTACCAAGATGAGCGTTAGCCTCAGCACGAATAAGATACTCTTCAGCCAGGCGCAGAATGACATAAGACTCATAGTCTGCGGAAGAACCTGGAGTATTCAGGTTCTTATACTTATAGGGGTAATAATAGATGACACCACCACTGCCCGGCAACTCGCCTATCCAATCATTTCGCAGATCCTCGGGCACCGAGCGTAAATCATTCACCAGCTCATCACTGAAATAGTAATTAGTATAGGTGACTCGCGGATTAGGCAGAAAGAGATTACCAATGCTGGTATATCCGATATAGCTTCCCGTACCACTGAAGCCCTCTTGATTAGACTGCATAATCGTCTCACTACTATTTGACTTAAACACACGATCAATCGTTTCCAACTGATACTTATTACTCTGTCCACCATCGACGACAGGCAGGATACGATTTGCCTCTGCAATGGCCTTATCCCATTGTTCAAGATAAAGATAGACACGTGCCAACAAGGCTGTGGCCGCATCTACCGTGATGCGGGTATTGCCATTGGTCGAGCCCTGTAACATACGCTGGGCATTCTGCAAGTCGGTAATAATCTGCTGGTAGACCTCGGCCTTCGGTGTTCGTCCTGCCGCACTCGTCACGCTCACATCGCTGGTTGTCAACAAAGGCACATCACCGAAGAGATTCACCAAATAAAAGTAATCTAAAGCACGGAAGAAGAGTGCCTCACCTTGGTAGATATCCAACTCCTTCTGAGGAATAACAGTCGAACCCTCCACATGAATAAGGAAGTCGTTGGAAATATAGATACTCTCATAGAGTTTTGTCCACATGCTCTCAATATTCGACGTCGAGGCACTATAGGAAGACTGATAATACTCGGCCATTGTGACATCACGGGCCTTCAGTTCATCGCAGAACTCGCTGACATAGAGTTCCAGCGCCTGATAGTACATTATGTTTGTGTGATAGTTGCTAGTGAAGAACCCCATCGCTGCTGTACGGATACCTTCTGGTGTACTGAATGTTACATCGGCAGTCAAAGAATCTGTTGGTGAGTCAATGTTGAGAATATCCTCACACGATATCATTGTCATTGCAGCAAGCAACAATAGTGCTATACTTTTCTTTTTCATAACGTTTTCTGTTTTATTGGATTAGAAAGTGACATTCAGACCGAATACGACCGACTGGACTGCCGGCATAGATGCATCACCCGTTTCAGGATCGTATGCATCGTAATCGGTGATGGTCAATAGGTTCTTCCCCTGCACATAGAACTGCAGCGCACTCATGCCCAGTGAGCGAATCGCTTTTTGGGGGAAGTCGTAGGATAATCGCACATTCTGCAGACGCAGATAACTGGCATTACTATAGGCCGCATCGCTATAGGAAAGGTAACGGTAATAGGCATTGTAGATATCGCTGGCACTACTGGTGGTCAGTCCTGGGTATTTCGCATCTACACCTGGTGTGGTCCAGTAGTTCTCTGCCATCTCATGAGTCACATTATATCCCATACCTATCGGATAATAGAAGCGCCAAAGGTATCCTGTCTGGAGCGGTTTGTTACGATAGTAGAAGTTGACATCCAACGTAAAACCATTCCACTGCAGGGTATTGTTCAATCCTGCATAATAACGCGGATCTTTATCGCCCAAATTCTGATAGTCATCAGCACTGGTAATCTTACCATCATGATTCACGTCCTCCACCTCTGGCATTCCGTTCTGGTTGTTCACACCGAGATACTTATAACCACGAATGACATTAACGGATTGGCCGATAGCATAGGTATTATAATAGCCAGAGTTCTCTAAATTCTCAAATTTAGCGAGTCGATTACGAGGGATGGTCAGCGTCAACTGGGTGGTCCATCGGAGGTTCTTTGTTTTGATGTTCTGGGTGTTCAGTTCAAACTCCCATCCTTTATTCACGATCTCCGCATTAAGGTTTGACATGAAGTAAGTAAAGCCTGTCTGCGTAGGAAGATATTCACGCGTGAGCAGATCTTTACTCGTATTCTTGTAATAATTAACAGTCAGCAAGAAACGATCATCGAAGAATCCAAGTTCTAAACCTACATCAAACTTATCGGTAGTCTCCCATCGCAAGTTTTTGTTGGCCAGATTTTCAGGCTTAATTCCCACATTACCCTCATAAGGATACTGACTGGATTTATACTTGGTCATGTATTGATAGTCGCCGATACCGTCGTTACCCGTCCTCCCCTGCGATACTCGCAGTTTTCCATAGCTAAACCAATTGAGTTTGTTCTTGATAATTGCCTCGTTGCTGAATAGCCAGGCAAGACCGACAGAGTAGAAATTGCCATAGCGATGATTGACGCCGAAACGAGAGCTTCCATCGCGGCGGAAAGTGCCATTAAACAGATAGCGGTCCTTATAGTCGTAAGTGATACGACCGAACAGTGAAGCACTTTTTGTCTGTGTCGCTGGATTCTTGTGCATATTGATCAGGGAAGCAGAATTTGCATCCTTTAGAAAGATATCACCAGGATACTTCTGACCATAGAAAAACAGCACATGCGTATCAGAACGCTGATAGGTAGCCCCTATTAAGAAGTCGGCCTTACCCTTTATGATATTACATCCGTATGTCAGTTGCGGCTCTATGATAAACGTACTGCTATTCTGGTCAAAGTATCGTGCTTGATTATACTGATTATTCTTCGTCGGATGATAATACGTACGCTCATACAGGTTGTGTTGACTGCCCGAATTATAGCTATAGCCCAGTGACACCTTGGCAGTCAACTGATTCCAGAAACGGTAGCTACTATTAAAACTGGCATTCATTGAGGTGACATCGTTTCTTCCATCGTAATTAAGCATTGAGAGCGGTGAAGAGAAATTAGAATTGTCAGGTAACCAATATGGCTCACCGTTTTCATCATAAGGTGGTGTATTGGGTATCGTATTCAGATATGAGAAACCATTTCCAGAAGCATCAGCTTTCATCGCCAGTTTCGTAACAGAGAAGTCTGTATCGAGAGTGAAACGCCGATCTTCACTGTGATGCTGGATGTTCGAGCGTCCTGTCCAACGCGTATAGTCATCATCACCAATTCCAACTGTACCCGAGTTATAATAGGCGCCACTGACGAGGAATGTTGTATTCTTATTTCCACCTGACACTTTCAGTTGAATATCCGTGCCCCAAGCTGTATCCCCCATCAGGATTTCCTGCCAGTCGTAATCGGCATGCTGGTCCCAGAGTGTCAGATCAGGAAACTTTGCTGGTGTCAAATCGGCATCTGTCACATAACCCTTGGCCTTGTCGGCCTCGAATGCCTTACGACGCAAATCCAGAAGTTCCTCTGTACTGAGAAAGTCGAGACGCTTGCAGACAAACTGGGCGGTGGTGCTCATGTTAAGGCTTACTTTCACGCGACCTTCCTTACCTTTCTTCGTTGTAATCAGTACCACACCGTTGGAACCACGCGTGCCATAGATGGCAGTCGCATCAGCATCTTTCAGGATATCGATACTCTCGATATCATCTGGATTCAGCAAAGCCAGCTCATCGGGAGTACCCAGTACACCTGTACCGGTATAAGCTACCACAGAATTATCTTTCGGATAGGAGTTAAAGGGCACTCCATCGATGACATATAACGGTTTCTTTACGCCTGATAACGTGTTCTGACCTCGGATATGAAAATCTGAATTACCACCTCCAGGAACACCAGAAGCTTGCTCCACATACACACCGGCGACCTTACCTTGGAGACCAAGAATCGGGGCATCCTGGGTGGAAGTTGCGACCTCCTCGCCCCTCACTTTCGAAACAGCGCCTGTCAGTTTCTTACGCGACTGCTGTCCGTATCCTATCACCATCACATCGTTGAGCGAATAGCCTTCTTCCTCCAACACAATCATTCCCAGATCCTTCACCGCAGTATTAGAGATTCGTATCTCACGGGTCTTATAACCCAGATACCTAATAACTAATATTACTGGAGTATTCTGATTTTCCAGATTCAGATGGAAGTTTCCAGCAATATCTGTCACCGTGCCATTCTTGGAATTAATCACCATAACGGTTGCTCCCACCAATGGTTTCTCACTACTCTCAACAATAGTGCCGACGATTGTCCTAGCCATCAGATTAGGACAAAAAAAGAAAAGCGTCGTTAATAATATCAAAAATAGCGATGATTTCTGAGGTAAACAGTTTATTACCTCAGCAAAAACATTTACTTTTGCCATGCTTATATCAATTAAGTAGGCACCATCACTATTGCGTTCTATTGGCGTAGCTTGTAATAGGATGGTGCCTTGATTTGTGAATAAAGGAAAGAGTTATTGGTCGCCTTCAGCCTTCTTGTCGTGATGCCCACAACCACCTTTTCCTCCTTGTTGAGCCTCGCCACCATGATGACCGCAACCGCCCTTACCTTCCTGCTGAGCATTGTTAGCGTGATGATTACAACCACCTTTAGCAACTTCAGCTTGGAATTTGGCATCGGTCAATGCATTTAGCAAATCATCTGTTGTCGTTTTCTGCTCATCAAAAGCGACTGTAACAACCTTCTTCTCCAAATTGACCTTGACCTCACTGACAGCCTCGTTGGCCTTCAGTGTTTTCTCAACACGCTTAGCACAGTTGCCACAATGCATGTTGGTCACCTTGAAATTCACATTACCAGCCATCATACTCCCCACGAGCATGCTGGCAAACATCATTAAAACAATCTTTCTCATCTCAAAATAAATTAGATAATTAACTAACTGGGTTGATTAAATCGGCCGCAAAGTTAAACAGAAAAAATCAGTGACACAAGAGCTAGATATCAAAATCATCAGTTTTGGGTAGGCATAAAATAGACTGTATCACAAGTTGTTATTAATCATTATAAGGTAAAGAAACAAAAAAAGCGGAATCACTGCAGATTCCGCTTTTAAAATTATATAGGATGAGTCCTTTTATTTCGCATAAGCCACCGAACGCGTCTCACGAATCACCGTAATCTTTACCTGTCCAGGATAGGTCATCTCGTTTTGTATCTTCGTTGCGATATCGGCGCTGAGAGCCTCCGACTCGGCATCGTTCATCTTGTCGGCACCAACAATAACGCGGAGCTCACGACCAGCCTGAATGGCGTAGGTCTTCGTCACGCCAGGATAGCTCATGGCGATTGCCTCGAGATCATTGAGTCGCTTGATATATGCTTCTACAATCTCACGACGGGCACCTGGACGAGCACCTGAGATAGCATCGCACACCTGAACAATCGGAGCCAGCAGGGTCTGCATCTCCATCTCATCATGGTGAGCGCCAATGGCATTGCAAATATCGGGTTTCTCCTTAAACTTCTCTGCAATCTTAGCACCATAGATAGCATGAGGCAACTCGCTCTCCTCATCGGGCACTTTACCGATATCGTGCAACAGTCCTGCACGCTTAGCCTTCTTCGGATTCAAGCCCAACTCTGAGGCCATCACAGCACAGAGATTAGCTGTCTCGCGGGCATGCTGCAAGAGGTTCTGACCATAAGAAGAGCGGTATTTCATCTTACCGATGATGCGGATGAGTTCAGGATGCAAGCCATGGATTCCAAGGTCGATGGCTGTGCGCTTACCTGTCTCGATAATCTCGTTATCAAGCTGTTTCTTTACCTTGGCGACCACCTCCTCAATACGTGCGGGGTGGATACGTCCGTCGCTGACCAGCTGATGCAAAGCCAAACGACAAACCTCACGGCGAACAGGATCGAAGCCTGAAATGACAATAGCCTCGGGAGTATCATCTACTACGATCTCAACACCAGCGGCAGCTTCGAGAGCACGGATATTTCTTCCTTCACGACCAATGATACGACCCTTCACCTCGTCGTTGTCAATATGGAACACGCTGACGGAGTTCTCAATGGCTGTCTCAGTTGCCACACGCTGGATAGTCTGAATTACAATCTTCTTGGCCTGCTGATTGGCATTGAGTTTAGCCTCGTCCATAATCTCATTAATATAGCTGGCAGCAGCAGTCTTAGCCTCATCCTTCATGGCCTCAACCAGACGGTTTTTGGCTTCCTCTGCACTCAGACCTGAAACCTCCTCGAGCTTCTCACGCTCCTTGAGCTGCATCTTCTCCAGCTCCTCGGCTTTCACAGCCAACAGTTTCTTCTCGTTGTCGATGCGAACCTGCTGGTTGTCGAGCTCACCCTTGCGGCGACCCAGTTCTTCCTGACGCTGGTTCAGTGAAATCTCGCGCTGCTTCAGTTTGTTCTCACTCTGCTGGATATGCTGGTTGCGCTGCTGCACTTCCTTCTCCAATTCGCTTTTCTTGTTCAGGAACTTCTCTTTCACTTCGAGTAGTTTCTTTTCTTTGATAACCGTCGCCTCTTTCTCAGCAGCGTCAATCATCTCATTGTATTTTCCCTTAATGACATAACGGAAAACCAGATATCCACCGACTCCTCCTAAAACAAGAGCGCCGGCAGCAATCAATAATGTAATAATTAGGTCCATATAAAATATATTGTTAATACGATATTCTCTTCTCCAAGGTAGGCTCACCCACTACTTGTCTTTCAGCGCTTCCTCAATCTCAGAAGTCAACTTTTCGAGAATACCGTCATAAGGAGCTGTATCATTCTTTCCGTGCTCCCGCTCATACATCAAGGCGATATCAATCAGCGTCATCAACGCGATCGTATGTTCACCCTTCCGACCATTATATGCCTGTGCATAGGCATTATATCGGTCAGTAATGAGCTTAGCTGCCTTTCTATAGAGTTCCTCATCGGAACGCTTGATTGCTACCTGAATCTCTTCATCGTAGACATGCAGCCGGATATTTAATTTCTCATTGTTTACTTCTGCCATTGCTTACGCCTTTACTGTTCGTCACTGAGGATTGCAATGCACTTATTCACATCACGGATCAACTTAGCTAGTCGCGCCTTTGCGTGCTCCAAATCGCCATCGGTGATTTCCATCATCTTGGCCATCTTCAGTGAGTTATAGTCATTGTCCGCCTGAGTCAACTTGGCACGCAGTTCCTGGATGTCCTGTTCGTTTTTACCGATGAGCGTATGCAATTCTTCATTCTCCTTTCTCAATTCTTGAAAACGGAGGATCATTTGTCGCACGCGCGTCTCGAACGTTGTCAAAGTGTTCTCATTTTGGCTCATCACGTAACTATTTGCAATACAAAGTTATGAAGAAAATGTGAAAAGTAAAAAGTGAAAAGAGAAAAGTATACAATATTTTCCTTTTTTTAACTTTTCACTCCGTTTTCCACTCTTTATTGCTCAGTGGTCGATGGTTTTGGCTCTTTCTTTGCCAACATCACCACTTTATAGACAAAATCAGTGACCCACTTCTGCGAAAAACCCAATCGGCGGTTGTACTCGCGAACAGCGACCACAGCCTTGAGAACACCAGCGTCCGAGAAGTTATTCTTGTTAAAGATATCATTGACGGTCTTCTCTGTCATACTGTAAAGAGCCTTCTTCATGAAGCCCGGCAAACGGAGTTTGAATTTCATCAAGTTACCGGTAAGCATCATGATATCTTGCGTAAAACCCTGGAACTGCAACAAGTATGTCTGTGCATCCTGAATTTTCTTGCAGTGTTTGCGCAGGCTCTGGTCGATCTCCTTGAAAAACTCATCTTCCATGCCATACATGGTCTTCAGCATGTTCTTACAACGACTCCGTTCGCCCACGCCAAGCTTATTGTTCACTGTAGGTACCTTCAACGTGGTCTTGAACACACGCAGGTCTGGCAGCGCAGCCATGTTCGTAATGCCGAGATCAGCAGCCATAGCAGCCTGGAAGTACACGCGAATCAGGGTCATGAAGTCTTCCATGCCACCGGCCTTCTGTTCATCTTTCTTTCCGAATAATTTATTAAAAAGTCCCATATAATCTCTATTAGATATTAAATACACTTGCAAAGGTACAACTTTTTTCTTAATTCTTATCTCTTGATTCCTATTTTTTATTACCTTTGCGCCATAAACATCTTTACACATGAAAGGAATCGTATTAGCTGGGGGTTCCGGTACACGCCTCTATCCCATCACAAAAGGAATCAGTAAGCAACTGATTCCTATCTTCGACAAGCCGATGATCTACTACCCCATCTCGGTTCTGATGTTGGCTGGTATCCGTGAGATCCTCATCATCTCCACCCCATACGACCTGCCAGGGTTCAAGCGTCTGCTAGGTGATGGCCATGAGATTGGAGTGCACTTCGAATATGCTGAACAGCCCTCGCCAGACGGACTGGCACAGGCATTCATCATCGGTGAGGACTTCATTGGCAGCGACAGTGTCTGTCTGGTGCTAGGTGATAATATATTCTATGGTTCCGGTTTTACAGGACTCCTTCGTGAGAGTGTGCGACAAACCGAGCAGAAAGGACTGGCGACTGTTTTCGGTTACTATGTGAACGATCCCGAGCGATATGGTGTGGCTGAGTTTGATGACGAGGGGAACTGTCTTAGCATCGAGGAGAAGCCTGAGCATCCGAAGTCGAATTACGCTGTGGTAGGACTCTATTTCTATCCGAACAGTGTCGTTGAGATAGCCAAGCACATTAAGCCAAGTGCTCGCGGCGAACTGGAGATCACAACAGTGAATCAGGCCTATTTGGAACAGAAGATACTGAAGGTACAGACACTACAGCGAGGCTTTGCCTGGCTCGACACTGGCACACACGACTCACTCTCGGAAGCATCGACTTTCATCGAGGTCATCGAGAAGCGCCAAGGACTAAAGGTCGCATGTTTAGAGGAGATTGCTTACAAGTCGGGATGGATCACAGAAGAACAACTTCGGGCGACAGCCCAGCCGATGACCAAGAACGAATATGGCAGATATCTCCTGAATCTGATCAAGTAGATAAGATAAAGGCTCACCAATTGATGAGCCTTTATCTTTATTTGGAGAACTCCGTGACAGCACGGACAAGTGCTGCAGGATTACCCATATCATACATACGTCCCTTCAAGCGAACGCCCATCATCCCACTATGCTGGCGCACTGCTTCGAGAGCCGATGTAAGTTCGATTTCACGGGAATAATCCTTGTCCATCTCAGCCTTCATGATATCCAAATGCAACTGCTCAAACACCTCCGGAGTGAGGATGTATTGTCCAAACACACTGTAATATTCTTTCTCACCATTATTATTGCGAACACCCAAAAATTCCTCGGCATAGCTTGGCTTCGGTTTCTCATTGATGACATCGACACTCAGGGCTGTACGTTCCTTGTCTTCCCATACTCCGTGCAGGATACCATAGTGGCTGACCTCCGACAAAGGAACCGTGTGGATACTGACCAAAAGCGAGTTGTAGCGTTCATACTCCTCGACCATCTGCAAGGCACAAGGTTTATTGCTGTCGCTACGATAGAGGGTGTCTCCCAACAGCAACAGCACAGGCTCGTTGCCAGCAAACTGTGCGGCCTGATAGACGGCATGACCGAAGCCACGCTTCTCTCGCTGGTACACATAACGGAGGCGTTTGCCTATATCAAGAATGCGATTCTCGTACTCCTGAGCCTCGGGATTGAGCTTCTGTAGATGATCATCGGACAGGGGATGTTCAAAGAAGTCGGCATATTGTCTGCGTTCTTCCTCGGAGCCCAGTACCAGACAGATTTCTTCAATGCCGCTCTGCACCAGCTCCTCTAATAAGATCAGAATCACCGGACGCACCATACCATCAGGACATGGTATCGGGAAAAAGTCTTTCTTCAGGGCACGTGTAGCAGGATAGAGGCGAGTACCAAAACCTGCTACTGGAATGATGGCACGACGCACGGTATGTACAGGTTTAAGGGTCAGCGTATAAGCCTTCATCCCTTGTTTGTTCAGATAGTCGGCCAACCGCAACTGGTCTTCTTCGCTACGAGCCAGGAACTGCACCGACCCATCGCCATGTGAACCAACACCCTTGCCACCCCACACCATCGGTGTAATAACAGGATCGTTCAACACAGCATGGAGTTTTGGTGACCAAAGAGCAACTGACATCGGAGCAACTTGGGCATCGAACAAAGCCTCTGCCTCGGTCATCAGTCGTCCGAGTTCTTCGGCCTTGCCTTCTGCCATATAATTGACAGCCCGATTGACAATCTCCAAGTTACGCGACCCGAGAGCCTCATGCTCTGCCTTTTCCGCCTCGTTACTCGGAAATGGGTAGGCTTTGTTTAAGTCCGACAGAATCCTGATTGTATCCTTCTCGGCACAGAGATCAGCGAACACCCAATAGAGGTGTTTCTTAACATTCAATGAGCGCACCTCAATCTCGTCTCCATCGAAAGTCATCAGGTTGGGTTTCACACCGAAGGCACAGGCTTGATCGAGACGACCACAACGACTACTGGTACGGAGTTCACCTAAATAAGCGATATTCATCTCACCCAACGTGTTCAGGTTGAGATTATATAAAAGATTGAAGGCGCGAGCGACGAGCACACAGATGGCCGCAGAACTAGACAGCCCACTCTTCATGGGAAGAGTCATTGAGGTGATACGGATGCGCACGCCCCCCACCTTATACCATTCCAGCATATAAGAGGCGACCCCAGCACAATAGCAGAAGAAGGAACCCGACTTGGCGATGCGCTTCAACTCCCCTTCGTCCATTCGGCATGAGAAGTCCTGCCATACGTCATCAATCTCTCCTGCAGTGCTGTACATCTCAAAGATACTCGATTTCTCCACCTCAGCACAGATACCCTGTTCTATACCTGTCACAATAGCAGCACCTGGCTTGATGTCGGCATTCATCGTACGATAATGTCCTGCCCAGTCTGTGTGTTCTCCAAACAGGCACAAGCGACCTGGAACAAAAAGCTTTATCATATGTTTGTTGGGTTATTTATGTCACAAAGGTAATAATAAGTGAGTAAAATAACAACTTTTTTTTGTTTTTTCTTGGCTGTTTCGACAAAAATGCATACTTTTGCTGCCATTAAACACCATTTATACAAAATATTATTGCCTATCGAAACAACTCTACTCAATACAAAATGATTTCGTATGAGTACAACAAAAAGGATGTCCGACGAAGAGTTGGCATTAGCTTATATCGATGGTAATAATAGTGCGTTCGACGAGTTGCTTTCCAGAAGCCAAGACAAGGTCTTCAACTACATCATGTATGTGGTGAAAGACGAGGATTTGGCCAATGAACTCTTTCAGGAGACCTTTCTGAAGGTGATTACAAAGATGCAGGGCGGAAGATATGCCGAGTCGGGAAAATTCATCTGGTGGGTCACGCGGATAGCACACAACGTGATTATCGACCATTATCGAGCCCAGAAGGGGCGTAAGGTCGTGGATCTGAATAAAGAGAACGACCTTAGCAACCTAAATAGCAGTTCAATACTGGAAGGAAACCGAGAGGGACAAATAAGCAATGCTCAGGTACTAAGTGATGTTCGCCGACTGATGAAAGCACTTCCGGAGCCACAACGCGAAGTGGTCTTCATGCGCTTTTTCCAAGAGATGTCTTTCAAAGAAATCGCCGAGCAGACCCATGTCAGCATCAACACCTCGTTAGGTCGCATGCGCTATGCACTGATGAACCTTCGCAAGCTCAGTCACCAGTATGGTATGAATCTAACGCTGGAATAAAACCAATGGTAAATCGCAAAAGCAAAGGCTAACGTCTAAAAGCCTTTAGATCATGAATAATCTGCTCAGGATTCTGAGCCTTAAAGACATAGCTACCGCTGACGAGCACATCAACACCCGCTGCAACCAGCCGGGGAGCAGTCTCGCCCTGTACACCACCATCGACCTCAATCAGCGTCTGGCACTGCTGCTCGGTAATCATCTGACGCAAGCGTTTCACCTTATCGATAGTATTCTCGATAAACTTTTGTCCGCCAAACCCCGGATTGACACTCATCAGCAGCACCATATCCACATCACCAATAATGTCCTCGAGCACACATACAGGTGTCGAAGGGTTTAGGGTCACGCCAGCCTTCATACCAGCATCATGAATCTCCTGTATCGTACGATGGATATGGGTGGATGCCTCATAGTGAACATTCATCATCATTGCCCCCAACTTAGCAGTCTGACTGATATAGCGTTCTGGGCGTTCAATCATGTAATGTACATCAAGCGGTTTCTTACAAACCTTGGCAACAGCTTCCAGCACAGGAAAACCGAAGGAGATGTTTGGGACGAACGAGCCGTCCATCACGTCAAGGTGAAGCCAATCGGCCTCACTCCTGTTAATCATGTCGATGTCGCGGTCGAGATGCAGGAAGTCGGCAGCGAGTAATGAAGGTGATACTAATGCCATTTTCTCAGTTTAGGCTACATGCCTGTTTAATGTTCTTACGATAGGTGTATGCAACCTGTCGGATTAGCATAAGCGTCTGTTCCCTAGGCTTCAGGTTTCCTCCGAAGTTCAACAGCGCGTCATCGGGAGTAAAATGCTTCATAGGCAATCACTTTATATGATGTTCTCTATCCTACAAACGCACACACCACCTACTTTATTATATATTTCTCTTTTTTTATGTCACAGATCAAACGGGAAAGTTCTATTATACAGTCTCAGTCTCAGAACTAGTATGGATACAGCGGGCTTCGGTAATGTTTTTGTTGCCATTCAGGAAGTCCATAGCCGTCATCCTCTTCTTGCCTGCTAACTGAAGTTCGTCAATGCGCAAGAGTTTTCCTGTCCTGGCTGCAATATAGAGTTTCTTTCCTTCAACAACAACAGTTCCTGGATCAACAGGACGGACGATATCCGAAACCATTGCCTTGAAAACTTTCAGCGTAGTCTGCCTGCCAGTGCTATCGCATAACGTGGTCCATGCTGATGGTACAGGACAAAGTCCACGTATAAAGTCATAGATCTGCTTGGCGGGCAAATTCCAGTCGATATCACAGGTTTCCTTGAAGATCTTTGGAGCATGCCGAAGCACCTGACCTGCAGTGATCAACTGCTCCTGTGGTATACTCTCGAGATGACCGTCGGCAACCAAGAGTCGTTCCAAGGTATCCAGACATATCTCCGCACCAAGGTGCATCAGTCCATCATAGACATATTCGACATCTGCAGTATCAGGAATATCGAAAGGCTTCTGCATAATCACACGACCAGTGTCTATATTTTTATCGAGGAAAAAGGTTGTGACACCTGTCTGGGTCTCACCATTGATGACAGCCCAGTTGATAGGCGCCGCCCCTCGATACTGGGGTAACAACGCAGCATGCACATTGAAAGTGCCATACTCCGGCATATCCCATACCACCTCAGGTAGCATACGGAAGGCTACGACCACCTGAAGGTTGGCATGAAAACTGCGGAGAGTTTCCACGAATGCAGGATCCTTCATCTTCACTGGTTGTAACACTGGTATTCCATGCTCCACGGCATACTGCTTCACAGCGGATGGTTGTAAAACGCTACCATGCCTACCAACAGGTTTGTCGGGCTGAGTCACAACTGCCACCACATGATAATCGTTCTCCACCAGAGCCTTCAGTGTCTCCACCGCAAACTCTGGTGTTCCCATAAACACTATTCGTAAATCCTTCTTCTCCATTCTATTTCCCTTTATCAATCCTCACTCATATCGGCCACCATCTTCCTGTACATCGTATAGATACGCTGCCGCGAGACATAACCCTTCAGGTGAGCCTGTGCATCGAAGACAGGTAACCAATTGGCTCCTGTCCGATCGAAGATGCGCATTACATCGACCATCGGAGCATCATCGCTCAAGGTAGCCTTAGGGTCTCTCATCAACTGGGAGGCCGTGAAATGATGATACAATTCTATACGGAACACAACATTGCGAATCTTCATGATATCAATCTCGCCCAGAAGTGTCCCCGCCCCATCAATCACGGGAAGTACAGTGGAATGGCTGCGACTGATCTTATGCACAATCTGTCCCAATTCCATATCAGGACTGACAGCCAGATAATCGCGCTCAATAACACTGTCAAGGTTCATCAGCGTCAGTACTGCATGGTCGGTATGATGAGTGAGCAACTTTCCCTGTTTGGCCAAACGCGAGCCATAGATGCTGTGAGGCTCAAAAATAATAATGGTCAGATAAGCACACACACTGACGATCATCAGCGGCATAAACATACTATAACCACCTGTAAGTTCCGCTATCAGGAAGATACCCGTCAAGGGTGCATGCATCACACCCGACATCACGCCAGCCATACCCAATAGTGAGAAATTCTTCTCCGGAATATAAACGCCAATCTGTTGCATGTTCCACAGGCGGGAGAATAGGAAACCAGTAAAACAACCTATAAAAAGACTGGGGGCAAACGTACCACCACAGCCACCACCACCATTCGTAGCCGAGGTGGCAAACACCTTCGTCAGAAGTACCAATGCAATGTAAGGAATCAGCAACGATCCCTGTCCAGAAAAGAGTGAGTTGTTCAGTATTCTATCCCAATCGGCCTCAGTCTGTCCATTTAACAACAGATTAATGCTACTATAACCCTCACCATACAGAGCAGGGAATAGGAAAATTAACAGACTCAGCATCGTTCCGCCGATGGCCAGTTTGATATGCGGATGGTCCTTGAATCGAGCATACACATCCTCACAGGCTCCCATCATCCGAATAAAGTAGAGTGATACAATTCCACAGGCGATGCCCAACAGAATATACGCAGGAGCACGTTGTATGGACCATTCGTTGTCGAGATGGAAGGTGAACAGAGATGCATCACCACTGAAGATGTAGGTAAAACATGTGGCTGTCACACATGAGACGAGGATTGGCAACAAAGCCGACATCGTCATATCAATCATCAGCACCTCAAGCGTGAAAACTAATCCCGCTATAGGCGCTTTGAAAATACCTGCGATAGCACCAGCCGCACCACATCCCACCAAGGTCATCAACATCTTACGATCAAGATGGAACAACTGTCCAAGATTTGACCCGATGGCCGAACCCGTCAGTACAATCGGGGCCTCTGCTCCAACAGAACCGCCAAAGCCGATGGTGATGGCCGAAGCAATCACCGACGACCAACAATTATGTGACTTCAGTCGCGACTTGTTGGTCGATATGGCATAGAGTATTCTCGTGATTCCATGTGAAATATTATCCTTAACAATATACCTCACGAAGAGTGATGTGAGATAGATACCCACCACGGGGTAGACCAGATAGAGCCAGTTGGCATGCGACTTCTCGAACGAGCTCGTCAGCAAGAGCACTATCTGGTTGATAATCCAATGCAAGGAGAAAGCGGCAACGGCAGCAAAGAAACCCACAACAAGTGCGAGGATGATCATAAACATCTTCTCACTGACATGCTCCACACGCCACTCATGCAGTCGTTGAAGCCACTTGGGTCTTCTGTCACTTATCGTTGCATCCACGTTCTATTACTTCCTTATGACTGTAACCTCACCGTTCTCACGCAGTCTGATGATACACGATGGTGTATGAGGCTTATGCTCCTGTCTACGACTCCAGCACACATAGTCGACAGCCTCCAGAATATGAGGATCGATATCACAGTAGTTCTGGGCAGCAGGTTCCCCACTGATGTTTGCCGAGGTCGACACGATAGCCTTTTGAAAACGATAGCAGAGTTCCTTTGAGAATGGCTCGTTAGTGATGCGGATACCCACGCTACCATCATCCGCAATCAGGTTCTCAGCCAGATTAATAGCTCCATCGAGCACCAGTGTCGTTGGCTTCGTCGACGGAGAAGCGTTCTTTGCCATTGGAGTATCATCCTTCAGACTGTCGATCAACTGCCACGCTACATCAGGTACATGTCTGAAATAGCGCTGCATACGAGCATCGCTGTCTACCAGACAGATCAGAGCCTTCGAATCGTCACGCTGTTTGATCTCATAGACCCGCTTGACAGCTTCTGCATTCGTCGCATCACAACCAATGCCCCAGACTGTGTCTGTCGGATAGAGTATCACTCCACCCTTACGCATCGTCTCTACTGCTTTTTTGATATCTTCTTCTATCTTCATTAGAATTCACTTGTGAAATGGAACTTAATATTTTTAAAGTCCTCCTGTGCCATAGAAAGCACATATCCAGAGTCAGCAAGGAACACATCACGTCCTTCCTTGTCCTTAGCCATATACTGGTACTTCCGTTTCTTGAAATTCTCCAGTTCCGCCTCGTCGTCGCTCTCGATCCAGCAAGCCTTATACAGGTGCACAGGTTCCCAACGACACTTGGCATTATACTCATTCTCTAGTCGGTACTGGATAACCTCGAACTGCAATTGTCCTACCGTTCCGATGATCTTTCGATTACTGAACTGGTTGACGAACAACTGTGCTACGCCCTCGTCCATCAACTGGTCAATACCCTTCTGAAGCTGCTTGGCTTTCATCGGATCGTCGTTCTCGATATACTTGAACAGTTCCGGAGAGAAAGAGGGCAGACCGCGGAAATGTAACTGTTCTCCCTCCGTCAGTGTGTCACCGATCTTAAATATTCCACCAGTATCTGGGAGTCCTACGATATCTCCAGGCCAAGCCTCATCGACTGTCGATTTACGCTGCGCCATAAACTGCGTAGGCGAGGTGAAACGCATCGTCTTACCCTGTCTCACATGTAGATAAGGCTGGTTGCGGCGGAACTGTCCGCTACAGACCTTACAGAAAGCGATACACGAGCGATGGTTCGGGTCAATATTCGCGGTAATCTTGAAAATAAAGCCAGTAAATTTCGGTTCCTCAGGCTGCACATTACGTTCCTCGGCCTTTGTTGGCCGTGGACTCGGTGCAATTTCCACGAAGCAGTTCAGCAGTTCCTGCACACCGAAGTTGTTCAATGCCGATCCAAAGAATACAGGGGCAACCTCCGCCTCACGATATGACTCCACATCGAATGTGGGGTATACCCCCTCTACCAGTTCCAAGTCCTCACGCAGTTTGGCTGCATTCTCCTCACCTACCCGTTCGTCCAACTCCACACTGTTGATATCCACCTCAACCTTGTCAGTCACACGTTGCTTATCAGGTGTGAAGAGATCGAGTTTCTCTTCGTAGATATTATACACACCTTTGAACTTTGCGCCTTGATTAATCGGCCAACTCAACGGTCGCACTTTGATCTCCAGCTCTTGCTCCAGCTCATCAAGTAAATCAAAGGGGTCACGTCCCTCACGGTCCATCTTATTGATAAAGATGATGACAGGAGTCTTACGCATACGACAGACTGTCATCAACTTTCGAGTCTGCGTCTCCACACCCTTGGCACCGTCGACCACTATGATAGCCGAGTCAACGGCAGTCAGCGTGCGGAAGGTATCCTCCGCGAAGTCCTGGTGTCCAGGAGTGTCGAGAATATTCACCTTATATTCGATATCCGAGCCCTGAGGGGTATAATCGAACTCCATCACAGAGGTTGAAACCGAGATGCCACGCTGTTTTTCAATATCCATCCAGTCGCTAGTAGCCGTCTTCTTGATTTTGTTGTTCTTGACAGCTCCAGCCACTTGTATTTGTCCACCAAACAGCAGGAATTTCTCCGTCAGCGTTGTCTTACCTGCATCAGGGTGCGAGATAATCGCAAATGTCCTTCTTCTTCCTATTTCTTCACGCATTTTTTCTTTTTATATATGTTCAGACGAGCAAGCTCGGAACTTGATTCATAATTCTCTCGTTATATCTTTCATGCAGTCAGCAAGTGATTCTTCCCAATAAGGAATGCTGATGCCATAGGTCTCTTTGATCTTCGTCTTGTCAAGCACAGAGTAATGCGGTCGTCTGGCTGGTGTGGGATAATCGACTGTATGCAACGGCCGGACCTCACAGTCAGTAATGCCAGCTATACGATGTATCGCCTTCGCGAAGTCATACCAGGAAATCACGCCCTCATTCGAGAAGTGATAGATGCCAGGCACAACTCCTTGATTGATAATAGCAAAGATAGCCACCGCCAGGTCGCGCGCATAGGTCGGTGTCCCGACCTGATCGAAGATCACGCCCAACTCCTGTCGCTCCTTGCCCAAACGAATCATCGTCTTTACAAAGTTATTGCCAAAAGCGGAATAGAGCCACGCCGTACGGATAATCATCGTTCGATGGCATGTTGCCATCACGGTTTGCTCTCCTTCCAACTTCGTGGTGCCATAGATGCTGTCAGGACATGTCGGATCAGTCTCCACATAAGGCTGATGACCTGTGCCATCAAACACATAATCGGTAGATATCTGTATCATCCATCCACCGCGTCGCTCCACCGCTGCAGCCAAAAAACCTGGAGCGGTCGCATTCAACATACGACAAATGGAAGGATTCTCCTCGGCCTTATCGACAGCAGTATAGGCAGCACAGTTAACGATACCATCTATCTCATGCTCGTCAACATAACGTTCAATTGCCACCTCGTCTGTAATATCGAGATCTTCAACATCCGTATTAAAATAGAGGTGCTGGGGGTTCTTTTCCTCCAGCAGCTGCATTTCGTTTCCCAGTTGGCCTTTACAGCCCGTCACCAGTATCTTCATGTCTATTCGAACTTCAGTCCTTCCTCTTTGTCCTTCTTGTAATAGTCAGAGAGCATGCCCACGAATGTCGATATTTCCTTCACTGCATGTAGTGTGTCGGGCGAGATATCCTTCTTCTGCAGACGTAGCATCATCACACCGTATAATGAATTTAGACAGGTCTCTAATTCATTTTCCTCCTTGTCGGCCCCGCGATTGCGCAACTCGACAATAAACGGTAGGACCTTATAATATGCAGTATTATAAAATGGAAACTTCGTCGACTGTAGCAGTTGGTTATGCAAGTCTGTCAGCATCTGCATTGTCACCTTGTTGATCTGCAGATGACCTTTCTCACGGCAACCTTCCTGATTCATCATCCTAATTAAGTTTCCAAACCAGTCGGTCTCCTCCTCCTTCTGCTCGTCACTATAGTCGAAACGAGCCACATACTCATCACGAACCCTGCGCAATGAACAGTCAAATGCACGTATCGTATCCTCAATCTGCCACATATACAACAGATATTCGGCAATATTCTTTTTCCTCAGTTCCTGTGCAATAAACACTTTTTTCTTTTTTACTTTCTTATTATTTCTTAAAAGAATCTCACAAGATTCGTGGTCGTACCAAGCAGCATGATAACACTTCCGATAATCACAGCCACGCCAATAACTTGGTTGATGATCTTGATGCCATTGGTATCAAACTTAGTACGAATCTTATCTACCAACCACGTCAGGCCCCACCACCAAAGGAGGGCACCACACACGATACTGGCAAACCCCACGAGCATCTCGAACGGATGATTCGGCAGCACAAACGCAAACTGTGCATACATCGCCAAAAAGAGGAAGATAATCAGTGGATTAGAGAACGTGACGAGGAAGGCAGTCCATGTATTATACCAGAGCGTACCCTTCTGTTGTCCCGACTGGTGCATCTTCCGCGTCGGATCAGTGCGATAGGTATAGATACCGAAGCAGAGTAGCATCACACTTCCCACGATCTGTAGGTAGAAACGATTCTGATCGTTATTGATCAGATCCATGACAAACGACATGCCGAATCCTGCGAAGGCGGCATAGATGATATCACTGACTGCGGCTCCCACCCCAGTGGCAAGACCAAACCAGCGTCCTTTATTCAGCGTACGCTGTACGCAAAGGATACCTACAGGACCCATCGGGGCAGAGGCAATCACGCCAATCATCATCCCCTTGAAAATAAAGTCCAATATGTTAATTGGTACATGAAACGGCATAACGAGTGCAAAGATACAAAGAAATGCCCGAAAAAACAAATTTCATGGTTAATTTCCGTAAAATATCACAGAGTTTGACAGATTTTACGTAACTTTGCGATAGAAATCGTGAAGAGACAATCAATAAACAATAAAACTTAAAATACATATGAATGATCAAACTGTTATGAAGCCGTATGTCATCGGCTTAGACCTGGGAGGCACAAACTCTGTATTCGGTATTGTAGACGCGCGTGGAGATATCAAGGCGACCACAGCCATCAAGACGGGCAGCTACGAGAAGGTGGAAGAATATGTTGACGCCTGCGTAGATGTGCTGCAGGTGATTATAGACCAGGTTGGCGGCATCGAGAAGATTAAGGCGATGGGTATCGGCGCTCCTAATGGCAATTTCTATAACGGTACTATCGAGTTCGCCCCCAACCTACCTTGGGCTCACGACGGTGTAGTGCCCTTGGCCAAGATGTTCAGCGAACGATTGAATGGAATCCCTGTAGCATTGACCAATGACGCAAATGCTGCCGCCATCGGCGAGATGGTATACGGTGTGGCTCGTGGCATGAAGAACTTTATCGTGATTACCCTCGGAACAGGTGTAGGATCAGGTATTGTGGTCAACGGCCAACTGCTCTATGGTCACGACGGCTTTGCTGGTGAGTTGGGGCATGTAACGATGGTACGCGGCGAGGAAGGTCGCATGTGTGGCTGTGGCCGTAAGGGTTGTCTGGAATGCTACTGCTCCGCTACAGGTGTGGCTCGCACGGCTCGTGAGTTATTATCGAAGACAGAGCGCCCCAGTCTACTCCGCGAACTTGATCCAGAGAAGATTACCTCTCTCGATGTAAGTATTGCTGCTGGCAAGGGCGACGAACTGGCCAAGGAAATCTATGACTTCACGGGTCATATGCTTGGTGAGGCCTGTGCCGATTTCGCTGCTTTCTCATCACCAGAGGCTTTCATCTTCTTTGGAGGTATGGTGAAGGCAGGTGAACTCATCATGAAACCTATCCGGGAGGCATATAACGAGCATGTGCTGAAGATATTTAAGAACAAGGCACAGTTCCTCGTGAGTGGCCTAGACGGTGCCAGCGCTGCTGTGCTTGGTGCTTCCGCCATTGGTTGGGAAATCCAATAGGAATCATCTGGACATTCCGATATTACTTCAGGCCGTCGACATTCAAGTCGACGGCTTTTCTGTAGGCTAATCCCGTAAGTACGCAACAGAGATCACCGTTTTGGTTTGTGACGCGTACCTCAACATAGGGAATCTTATGATGGTTGAAGATCTCCGTGGCCTCAGCAATGAGCGTATCACCCTCCTTGGCACTTTTCAGGAACACGATATGATTCTCTATACCGAAGGTCATCGCGCCCCGACTGTTCATAACAGCGGCAAGTGCAATATCAGCCAATGTAAAATATGCTCCCCCCTGACAAACACCTCCTGCGTTCAGATGATGTGATGTCACGATGAGTTCCGCACAAGCATACCCTTCACGAACCTCTTTTAATATACAGCCGTTGTCCGCTGCGAAACGGTCACCCTGTACCAAAAAATCTTTTAAAGTCATCGTCAACTAAGAATTTGTCGGCAAAATTAAGCTATTTCTTTCATTTTATTAAAAAAAACGCAGAAAAGTTTGCACAGAAACAGAAATATATATACCTTTGCAGCCAGAAAAAAGAAATTCTGAAATGAAAATGATGAATAACTATTGGTGGTGGCAGAGCTCGAGATCAAAAACGTCGCGAGGCTGATAGCCGTATATGTTATTCAACCACAGATACAAAAGGCTCGTCGCGACAGCGGCGAGCTTTTTTAATGTCAATCACAAAAACAACCAAATATATGAAAGAGAATTATCTTGTAGATGAGAAAGGGTTTTACGGAGAGTTCGGTGGTGCCTATGTGCCAGAGATTCTCTACAAGTGCGTACACGACCTACAGGAGGCCTATCGCCCCATCATCGAGTCAGAGGAGTTCAAGAAAGAGTACCACGCCCTGTTAAAAGACTATGTGGGGCGTCCCTCACCACTCTACTATGCCAAGCGAATGAGTGAGAAATATGGCTGTAAACTCTATCTGAAGCGTGAAGACCTGAACCATACTGGTGCGCACAAGATCAACAACACCATCGGACAGATATTATTGGCTAAAAAGATGGGGAAGACGCGTATTATCGCAGAGACAGGTGCTGGACAGCACGGTGTAGCCACAGCAACCGTCTGTGCGCTGATGAATATGAAGTGCGAAGTGTTCATGGGCGCGACAGACGTGGAACGGCAACACACAAATGTGGAACGCATGAAGATGCTGGGAGCCGAGGTTCATCCCGTCCGCACTGGTAACATGACACTCTCTGATGCTTGTAGCGCTGCCATCCGCGACTGGTGTTGTCATCCTGCCGATACCTTTTATATCGTGGGTTCGACTATGGGACCACACCCATACCCCGACCTTGTGGCACAGATGCAGAGCGTCATCTCCGAAGAGATCAAATGGCAGTTGGAAGAGAAAGAAGGTCGTGACTATCCCGACTATCTCATCGCCTGCATCGGTGGCGGCAGTAATGCCGCTGGCACAATTTACCACTATGTCGACGACGAGCGTGTGAAGATTGTACTAGCAGAGGCGGGCGGACACGGTTGGCAGACAGACCACACGGCTGCTACCATCCACAAGGGGGTAACAGGTATCCTGCATGGTGCGAAGATGCTTGTCATGCAGGATGAGGATGGTCAAATACAGGAGGCCTTTACAATCTCGGCCGGCCTCGACTACCCCGGCGTTGGTCCCATGCATTGTAACATGGCGAAGAAAGGCCGTACGAAAGTGCTCAGCATCAACGACGACGAGGCTGTCTACGGTGGCTATGAACTGACTCGCATGGAGGGTATCATACCTGCCATCGAAAGTGCACACGCCATCGCAGCCCTGAAGAAACTGACTTTCAAGCCCGACGATCTGGTCGTGCTTACTGTCAGCGGGCGTGGCGACAAGGATGTACAGACCTACCTCAGCAACAAGGCTATGGCGAAAGAATACGGCAATTTCTAATGAATAAAGAATCATTCAACAGAAGAAACTGAGATACTAAGAAAAAAGACGACTATGAGTACTTTTCATTATACCACAACATCGAAGACCATCCTTGCGGATCTCTATACCCCAGTAGGTGTGTATATGCGACTCCGCGACATCTACCCCCAGAGTGCCCTGATGGAGAGCTCCGACTACCACGACTCCAACAACTCCCGCTCGTTTATCGGCATCAACCCGATAGCTAGTGTCGCCATCGGTCATGGAGAGTCGACCATCACCTTCCCCGACGGACATACCGAGCAACACCACGTAGATGCAGAATACCGCTCTGACAAAGCCATCCACGCACTCATTGACACCATCCACGTAGAGGGAGATCATGCCAACATCTGCGGGCTCTATGGCTACACTTCATTCAATGCCGTACGCTATTTTGAGAACATCGCCGTAAAAGACGAGACCCAGCAGAAGAACGATGCCCCCGACATGCTATATATTCTCTACAAGGATATCATCGTGTTCGATCACTTCAACAACCAGCTTACTATCGTCACGTTGGGCGATGAGCAGGAACTCGACACCATTTACAAACAAATGAACAAGACCAACGTACAAGCCTATGAATTCCACCCCATAGGTGAGACCACCTCGCCACTAACCGACGAAGAGCACAAGGCCAATATCCGCAAGGGCATCAAACATTGTCTACGAGGCGATGTTTTCCAAATTGTACTCTCACGACGATTCATTCAAAGGTACGAGGGCGACGATTTCAAGCTCTACCGAGCTCTGCGCAGTATTAACCCTTCACCTTATTTATTCTATTTCGACTTTGGCGGCTTCCGCATCTTCGGCTCTTCGCCCGAGACCCACTGTCGCATCGAGAAATGTTCAATGAGCAATGATCAATGTTCAATGTACAAAGCCTACATCGACCCCATCGCTGGTACAACGAAGCGTACAGGTGACGCAGAGGCCGACCGTCAAGGAGCTGAGTTTCTGCGTAACGACCCAAAGGAAAATGCCGAACACGTCATGCTAGTCGACCTGGCCCGCAACGACCTCTCAAGAAACTGCCACGACGTAAAGGTTGACTTTTACAAGGATCTGCAGTACTACTCTCATGTCATTCATCTCGTGAGTCGTGTCAGCGGTGAACTCGACAAGGGCGCCGATCCTATCAAAGCTTTCATCGACACCTTCCCTGCCGGCACGCTCTCTGGCGCACCTAAGGTGCGCGCTATGCAACTTATCTCAGAATACGAGCCACACAACCGTGGTGCCTATGGTGGCTGCATCGGATACATCGGATTGGATGGTTCTCTGAACCAAGCCATCACCATCCGCACGTTCGTATCACGCAACGGAGAACTATGGTTCCAAGCTGGCGGTGGCATCGTGGCCAAAAGCAACGAAGAATACGAGCTACAAGAGGTTAACAATAAACTAGGAGCATTAAGGAATGCGATTATTAAAGCAGAAAACCTTTAAAAAACAAAAGGCAAAAGATTGCGATTAATATAATCTGTGAGAGAAAAAACGAACCAATATGAAGATAGTAATTATAGACAACTACGACTCATTCACCTATAATCTGAGTCATCTGGTCAAGGAACTGGGAGCCGAGGTGACCGTTGTACGCAACGACCAGTTCGAGCTCTCCGACCTTATGGCCTATAGTAAGATTATCCTCTCGCCAGGTCCTGGTATCCCATCCGAGGCAGGCCTGCTACTCAATGTCATCCGCACTTATGCTGGCAAGAAGCCCATTCTCGGCGTCTGCCTCGGCCATCAGGCCATTGGTGAGGTGTTCGGTGCACGTCTGGAAAACCTCTCCGATGTGTACCATGGTGTAGCCACCGAAGGCACCCAATTTGGCAACGACGAGATTTTCAGCGGACTGCCCAAGCGCATCACGATGGGCCGCTACCATTCGTGGGTGGTGGCCAAGGATGGACTGCCCGACTGTCTGGAAGTGACCGCTGAGAGCGACGAGGGACAGATTATGGCACTACGTCACAAGACACTAAACATACGAGGCATACAGTTCCACCCCGAGAGTGTGCTCACCCCAGACGGACGGAAAATGCTCCAAAACTGGTTGTTCCTGTAAAAGAAAAAGAAATAAAAATAAAAGATATGGCACAGACAATGAAAGACATCCTGAACAGGATGCTAAACCACGAGGAACTGTCTCGTGAAGAAATGAAGAACATTCTGATTGGCATCACACAGAGTGAGTATCCCACAGAACAGATTACAGCACTGCTCACAGCCCTGCAGATGCGTGGCGTGACGGTCGACGAGCTTCTCGGCTTCCGCGACGGCATCCTCGAGACGGGTGTGCCCGCTATTCTGAACGCCGATCGTTACATCGACGTCGTAGGCACAGGTGGAGATCGTAAAAACACCTTCAACATCTCCACGACGAGTTGCTTCGTCATCGCTGGCGCTGGCTACAAGGTGGCCAAGCACGGCAATTACGCTGCCACCTCCGTCAGCGGAGCCTCAAACGTAATCCAGCACCACGGCATCAAGTTCACAGACGACGTGAACCGTCTGAACCGTAGTCTCGACGAGGCTGGTATCGTCTACCTACATGCACAGCTCTTCGCCAAGGCCATGAAGTTCGTTGGACCTATCCGCAAGGCTCTGCAATTCCCCACCATCTTCAACCTACTGGGACCACTGGTTAACCCCAGTCAGCCGCAATGTCAGTTACTCGGCGTAGCTAACCTCGACCAGATGCGCCTCTATCATCAGGTATACCAAAAGATTGGCATCGACTACGGTATTGTTAACTCCATCGACGGCTACGACGAGATCTCTCTCACCGGCGACTTCAAGGTAACCACCAATCAGTATGAGCGTATCTTCAAACCACAGGATCTAGGCTTCGCCATCGCTAAGCCAGAGGAACTGGTTGGTGGTGCTACAGAGGAAGAGGCAGCCGCCATCTTCGACAGTGTGCTCGAGAACCGTGCCTTGCCTGCCCAGAAGAATATTGTGCTTGCCAATGCCGCCTTTGCCATTCAAGTGCTCGAAAAGGGGCAGAAGAGCATTGAGGAGTGTGTTGCCATCGCTAAGGAGTCTATCGACAGCGGCTCAGCCCTCAGGACCTTCAAGAAATTCGTTGAGTTGAACTCATAACCCATCACAGACAAGAAAGTATCATGACAGATATCTTAGAAGAAATCATAGCCCACAAACGTGAGGAGGTCAAGCGCTTCAAAGAGCAATTAAGCGAGCACGATATACACCGTATGGTAGAACCGTTGCTCGACTTCCGTCCCGCATCAATGGCAACCGCCCTCAGGGAGTCCTCATCCGGCATCATCGCCGAGTTCAAACGTCGTTCACCGTCAAAGGGCTGGATTAAGGAAGAGGGGAAGGCCGAAATCATCCCCCTAAGCTATCAGCAGCATGGTGCTGCAGCCTTGTCCATACTCACCGACGAGCAATTCTTCGGAGGCTGCGACGCTTTTATTAAGGCAGCCCGGACAGCCGGTGTCACCATCCCCATCCTCTACAAGAACTTTATCATCGACGAGTACCAGTTATTTCAGGCACGTCTCTGCGGAGCTAGTGCCGTACTACTGATTGCAGCCGACTTGACAAAGCTGGAGTGCAGATCACTGCTCACCATCGCCCACGAGTTGGGACTCGAAGTATTACTCGAGACACACGCCGAAGCCGAGTTGGAGTATGCCGAGTTGGAGCCCGACATGTGCGGCATTAACAACCGCCATCTCGGCACATTCATCACTGATGTGCAGACCTCCTTCCGTCTTGCCGATAAACTTTGTACTGCATGCGATGGCACCTCTGCCCCCGTTCTCATCAGTGAGAGTGGCATCTCCGATCCTACTACCGTCCGCGCTCTCCGCTCTGCGGGCTTCCGTGGTTTCCTTATCGGAGAGACCTTCATGAAGACCGTCGATCCGGGACAGTCACTCAGCAATTTCATCTCACAGCTATGACTAGCAGACCCATCATCAAAGTGTGCGGCATGCGCGAGACCGAGAATATTCGCGAGGTCGAGGCCCTCGGCATTGACTGGCTCGGAATGATTTTCTGGCCGAAGTCGAAGCGCTATGTGGCGACCCCGCCGAGTTACCTGCCTACGGATGTCAAGAAGGTGGGTGTATTCGTCGACGCCAGTCTCGAAGATATCTGTCAGCACATACACAACTACCAATTGGACATCATCCAGTTGCATGGTAGTGAGCATCCCGAGTTCCTTCGCGACCTCCGTAACACTTGTGGCAGTGTTTCTACCATCAAGATCATCAAGGCATTCAACATCGCCACGGTCGATGATCTTCTACTCACGGAGTCCTATGCCGGTCTCGCAGACTATTTCCTCTTCGACACAAAAGGAAAGATGGTGGGCGGCAATGGTGAGCAATTCGACTGGAGCATACTCGTCCACTACCACGGTACCACGCCCTATATCCTCAGTGGCGGCATCGGTCCCAAAGACGCCGAACGAGTATATTCATTCCTCCACGACAATCACGTCAGTGACAGCTTTTTGGAACACGGGAAGTTAAACATAGGGCACTGCATCGGTATCGACCTCAACTCACGCTTTGAGACTGTCCCAGGCCTCAAAGACATCAACAAGCTCAAAACATTCGTTGAAGAAATAAGAAAGTAAATAAAAAATATGACAAACAAGATCAATCAACTCTTCGCAAACAGCAAGAATCGCAAGCTTCTCTCGCTCTATTTCTGCGCCGGATGTCCCACACTCGAGGGTACTGGCGAGGTGATTAAGACCATGCAGCGCCGTGGTATCGCAATGATTGAGGTGGGTATTCCATTCAGTGACCCTCTTGCCGACGGTCCCGTCATCCAAGGAGCCGCTACTCAGGCCCTGAAGAACGGAATGAACCTCAAGACACTCTTCGCCCAACTGAAGGCCATCAAAGACGAGGTGGAGATACCTCTGGTGCTGATGGGCTACCTCAACCCCATCCTTCGATACGGTTTCGAGGCCTTCTGCCAAAGCTGCGTCGAAAGTGGTGTCAGTGGCATGATCATCCCAGACCTGCCCTTCAAAGACTATCAAGATATTGTGAAGCCCATCGCCGATAAGTACGACCTGCGCGTCATCATGCTCATCACTCCTGAGACCACCGAGGATCGTATCCGTTTCATCGACAACCACACCGACGGTTTCATCTATATGGTCTCATCAGCTGCCATCACGGGTGCTCAGAAGAGCTTCGACGATGCCAAGCAAGACTACTTCCGTCGTATTAATGCAATGGATCTGCGCAACCCCCGTATGATTGGCTTCGGAATCTCCAACAAGCAGACCCTCGAGGCTGCCCAACAGAATGCGAATGGTGCCATCATCGGTTCGAAGTTTGTCACTCTGCTGAATGAGAGCAGCAATGCCGATGAGGCCCTCGATCGTCTATTCGAAGCCCTCGAGAAATAGTTGTAGGCAGTAAAAAACTGCCTACAACTATTTCATATCTTCAGTTGGAGTATCCTTTCTATAATCTACAACCATGCTACGACACTGGAGCACCGTTAGAAATATTTTTGTCGGAGTTGAATTCTGGACAGAATGGAGTCCATCGGGAATCAGAAAGCCATCAGCAACCTTTGAATATATGTTGTTATGCATTTATTCTCAAAAAAGACCCATATGTTTTGGCTATTAGAAATTATTTATATACCTTTGCATCAGTCCTTTAAAAGACCTAAAATCTGATCATTCATTATGCTAATTAATAAACCTACATCATTAAAATGAAAGAGATAAAGAAAAAGTACGAAAGACCTTGCATGAAGGTTTATGAGACAGAGAACTACCCGCAGCTATTAGCTGGTAGCGGTACGGCCGATCCTTTTGATCCAGAAGATATCTAAACAACGCCAACCACAAACGACATGAGGAAATACGCACAAATCATTTTCACAATTGCGATCTCCATGCTAGCAACAGCATGCGCAAACGAAGATAGACTCTCTAAAGAGTCTCTAATCTGTAAGAGTATCATAGCAACTATCGACAATGGGAGTACCACTCGTGCCGCTGTCGACGATGTTAATATCGTGTGGACCAGTGAGGATGCTATTAAAGTGTTCAACAGCGACGGCTCTAAGGACGAGACATGGAACATTAAAGCGAAAGACAGTGGCAAGCAGAGCGCCAGCTTCACCTATGCAGGGGCACCAGTGATTGAAAACGGCACAGAGGCATATGCCGTCTTCCCAGCCTCTAATGTCGATGCTTTGTCATCGAAGAAGTTGACCATGACGCTACCCAATGAAATCGCCTACAGTTCGCAGACGGTTGACGAAAAAGAACTGATGAAGACAGTCATTCCAATGTGGGCATCGTGGAATACTTCCCTAGCGTTCCACCATCTGGCAGCTATGATCAGGATTAAATTCAAGAACCTCCCTGTGGGGACATCGGACATTATTTTATCGTCATCCACACAGTTCCTCTCAGGTACGTTTACCTCGGGCAGTCTGTCGGAAACATCCCTGCCCAAGCTATCTTATGTCTCCGGAGGTGCTAAGCAAGTGAAGGTGACCTTTCCAGAGACGACCAGTCAGGAGAACCGTATAGTGTTCATACCAATCCCTGCCAACACCTATGATCTGAAGCTACAGGCAAAGGTTCATGGTGAGATCAGAGACATCAAGTCGTGGACAAGCCGTGAGTTCGCACGTGGCAAACTCTATCGCGCAGAAGTGAATTACGTGGATATAACAGCAGGATATCCTTCTGAGATCAGCGATAAAATCAGTACCATAGGAAATGGTGAGAAGATTGAGGTAAATATCACCAGCGCCTCCGAAAGTGGTATAGAATCTGGAAATGGAGACAACACCATCGCCATACCAAACATCGGCGGGAACGCATCTATCGGACTGAACTTCGCTCAACCGATTGTCGGCACATCCGTTACCAGTCCATTGGTTATCACGGACAACTCTTCCAGCGACTCTAGCGAGGCACAGAATAGTCTGACCATTACACAGCCCGATGCTTCTGACGTCAGTCTGGATATCAGTCTGCCTAAGACAACTGTGGCTCTGGAATCATCGGGCTCGACCACGGTATACAAGTCAATCACTGCCACCACCGCCACCAATACACTAATCATTGGCCATGGTGTAAGAGTGGAGAACCTAAGCATTAACGGTGGTAACATCATCATTGATGGTGGCAAGGTGGACAATATCATCAACAACTCCACAATGGGTACAACAATCACCGCCACCAACAAGGACAACCTTATCGATGTCATCACAACCGCCCACGACATCACCCTTGGCAGCAAAGATTCCAAAGCGGAAGTTGTCACCGTCGGTACAATGATCATTACAGGTGGAACGACCACCATGACGAAATGTAAAGTAACAGGCTCAGTGACACATAGCTCCCCATCGATGCTAAAGATGACCTATAGCGGCAGTAACAGTATCAAAAAACTTCATCTCTCCTCTGGCTCTGCCGGTGCTGAGATCTACGGTATGGTCGACGATCTCGTTGTTAACACAGATAATGCTATCATCGATTGCAAATATGGCAGTTCAGGTTGTGGCATCAAGTCCTTAACCACCAACGAGCCATTAAAGGAGATTATCTGGAGTACCCTAAACCAAGGCATCCTCTCAGATGTAAGCTACAAGACAAAGACACTGACTATCAAAACCAGCAGTTCGAATGCCCAGGTGTTCAATCTGGTCCCAGGAGGAAACATTGACAATATTAAGTTGGAAAAAGACATCAATGTGTTCCTGACAGCCGATGAAGGTCTTCGGTGGGGAGAGATAAATACCATAGGAGGTACATATGACTGTATCTACCAAATTTCACCAACCTCTGACCCTGAAGAAGGCCGTGTTTCTTTATCTCTCGACGGAGAGACTGGAACATACTATACCTTCCCTAACATCAAGGCGGCATATAACTATGCCTACTACATTAAAAAGAATACTGTCATAAACATCAAACTGAACAACGACATCGACAGTAAGGACTATCTCTCCTTTGGCTCTGGCTATGATGTGACTATCAACCTAAACGGTTATCATCTGAAGTTTACTGGACGTTACAACTTCGGCACCAATTCTGCTGACAAGTCCAAGCTCTATAGTAACATCTATCTCTTCAATGGTGGTAGACTGACATTCACAGGCAATGGTAAGGTGACCTCCGATGTGACGACAGATGCGATGTGCTATATGAAGACATCCAGTGCCACGAACACCAGTCTGACATTCAACGGGAATGCAGAATATGTCGCGCCAACGCGTATGGTCTGGACAGAGCGCGGTAAGAAATCCAGCGGTTCCCTCTACGACGGCATTCCCACATGCGTTGTCAACGGAGGTAGGTTCAGTCAGTTGGAAAAGGGTGAGCTCTTCTACGTATATACTGGCAATCTGACCATCAATGGTGGCGAGTTCAATGCCGACGGCAGCAAGTTCACCCTCAACTGCTTTGATGCCAACCGCACCAATAAAGATACGAACCAGAATACTGGTGCTGCGAAGATTACCGTACTGGGGGGCCGGTTCTACAAGTTCGATCCTGCCAACAATGCTGCAGAGGGTGCTGGCACCAACTACGTGCTGACAGGCTACAAGTCTGTTCCCGATGGTGACTGGTACATAGTAACCTCAGAATAGATTCTTTTATTGCATTGGCGATAGAGAGATCGAGCAATTCGTAACCACGGAGGTTCAGATGAATCAGATCGTCCATGAATAGCGATTGATTGATGCCCAGACCATTTCTATTCCATCGTGACACAGGAATATAAACGATCTGATCCATCAGAGCCTCATCGTTAAGCATCTGGAATAGGGCTTCGCGATATGCCGTGACACTGTACATACGACAGTCCGTCATCACGGATTTCAGGAAGTCGCCCACCCTATCCTTCATAGGTTTTCCCCCATAGATATGCCAGATATCGACATCTGGCATTTCCAAGACGACAGGACGGATTTGATGATCCAATAAAAAAGTGAGTATCAGACGATAATAATGGCAGTACTGACGAGGCCCAAGATTGGCAGCTGCATCATTTATGCCGGCAGAGATAATGCAGAAGTCGGGATGCTCAACCAACAACGGACGGGTGCCATAGCCATCATCCTGAAACATCAGATGATAGATGCCACGACTCTTCTCACCTCCCTTGCCTGATGAGCGGAACAGGACAGGTCTGCCAACCTCACGAGACAAAAGAGCCTGAAAAACAGTGTCGCCCATCATCGTCTGATGCAGTCCAGCCCAGCTATCCCCTATCATGACTACCCTCAACGTATCGTCGTGGTGACGGATCATCTCATAGGCAGGACGAGCTTCGTCAAGAGCCCAAAGATGTCGCCATCGTAGATATAGAAGGCCAAAGATGAGTACCAAAGCCACGACAGCACAGATCACAACGGCGAAGATCCTACATGTCTTCATGTCATCTGATGTTTGACTGCAAAAATAGTGATTTATTTCTATATATCCCAAATAAACACTACTTTTTCTTGTATAATCCAACAGATTATCCTATATTTGCACTGCAGAAAATGTAAAGAATGTACAACGGTCATGAGAATTATCTGTGATGCTCCAGGACAGACGTGCAATAGGCTTTGGACATATGTAACCTCCATTGCACGATGCATTGCCGAGAGGAAAAGAATGGTTATTCTTTTCTTCGACTGGACAATCGAGGACTTTCCCAACCTGCTTCACTGCCCATTCATCTACTTCCCCTTATACCATAAGTGGTATCTCGAGAGAGGCAATGGCTGGAATAATTACAAGGGACTGACCTGGAAGGTAACGCACAACGAGCGATGGGACCGGATATTCAAATTCTTCGGATGCACCAAGGGATGGAGTACACGAACTGACACCCATTATCTAGAACAGACAAAACATGAACTTCAGCACATTTTCCGTCCTCACGACGATATCACCAGCAAGGCGGAATGGCTGATGAGTGAGATGAGGCAATCCGCCGATATGGTCGTTGGCGTACATATCCGTCGTGGAGACTATGCGACATGGAACCAGGGAAGATTTTTCTACGAATTGGAGGATTATCACCAGTTCATGCTACGACTTCAAAAGTTATACAAAAATAAAAAGGTCGCCTTCTTCATTAGCAGCAATGAAGATTTCGCGATGGATATGTTCCCGGACTGCTATTGTCGTCGCTTCGGTAAAGAGCCGTCTGGCGCCATCCTTGATCTATATACGCTCTCGATATGCGACCGTATCATCGGTCCCTTCAGCAGCTACTCCCGTTGGGCTTCATTTATCGGTGAAGTACCTCTTTGTTTTCTGGAGACCAGAGAACAGCAGTTCACGGAGGACAGTTTTTCGAAAATTATCGACTTCTTCCATTTTGAAAACGGCAAAGAGATCTTAGACTGGTAGATCATATGAAAATCGCGATCCTGACATCTGGCATCCTACCCGTTCCTGCCGTACAAGGAGGAGCTGTAGAGAACTTGATAGACTTCTATCTGGCATATAACAATCAGCATAGGCTTCACGATATCACCATCTACAGTGTGTGGCATCCTGATGTAAAGAAGCATCCCGCCCAGAAATCAGAAGTGAACCACTATGTGTATATCAAGGTTCGTTCCCTCTTTGCAAGGATCAGAAAGAAAATCTACCAGAAAACGCATGGTAAGGAATACTACCACTACGCCATCGAATATTTCCTTGATCAGGCCCTGCGACATCTCAAGAAGCGACACTACGACCTCATCGTTCTAGAGAACCGACCTGGTTATGCGCTTAAACTAAAGGATGAGACGACAGCAAGGCTAGTCTACCACCTTCACAACGAGAAATTAAGCTATAACTCTCCTAAAGCCAAAGAGATCTACGATGCGGCATCTGTGATTGTATCTGTGTCTGACCATATCACAAGGTGTGTCCAGGCCATCCTTCCAGGAGACAACAAGTGTGTCACCGTGCATAACGGCATCGACCTGAAGGCTTTCTCTCCAATCACGAAAAGAGAAATCAGCAGGAAAGATGTTCGACTCTCCGATGACGATTTCGTCATTGTGTTCAGTGGACGGATCAACAAAGAGAAGGGAATCAGTGAATTAGTTGATGCCATGCTCAGACTGAAGGAGTATGCGCATATCAGACTGCTTGTCCTAGGCAGCACGTTCTATGGCAATACGGGCATCAACGATTCATATATCAACCTGTTGCAGAAGAAGACGAAGGATATTGAGAATCAGATTATCTTTACGGGTTTCATACCCTACTCGCAGGTGCCGGATTACATCCGACTGGCTGACGCGGCAGTCATCCCCTCTGTCTGGGACGACCCTTTCCCAACTACCGTTCTGGAGGCACAGGCGATGGGACTGCCTATCATCGCTACACGACGCGGCGGCATCCCAGAGGAAGTAACAGAACATAATGCCATACTGCTCGACACAGACGATCAGTTCGTCGATCACCTAACTTCAGCCATTCTCGATCTCTATGACCATCCTGAGAAACGGGCGGCAATGGCGCAGGCTTCCATTGAGCATGCCAGGCTCTTCGACAAGGACACCTTCGCCCAACAATTCTTCACTGCAATAGAAAAATGACAAATGACCACCTGACATGAAAAAAATCAAATCCTATATTCAACTGCTTCGGCCTCTGCAGTGGCTCAAAAACGGGTTCGTGTTCGCACCTATTTTCTTTAGTAGTAACCTGCTGAAAGAAGCATTCTTCTGGCCCACGTTCATCGTGTTCGTTTCGTTCTGCCTTATTTCCAGTTCCATCTACTGCTTCAACGACCTGCAGGATGTAAAGGCCGACCGTCAGCATCCTAAGAAATGTAAGCGTCCGATAGCCTCGGGAGCTGTATCGACAAGCGGCGGATATACGATGATGATTCTCTGCACTATCAGCGCCTTTGCTCTGCTGACACTCATACAGAGTCAGAATGCCCCATTTCTCTATGGTATCATCATCGCCTACTGGCTCATGAACATCGCCTACTGTGTTCGTCTGAAACAGTATGCCATCGTCGATGTATCAATCATCGCCATCGGTTTCGTGATGCGCGTACTCATCGGAGGACTGGCAACTGACATCTGGGTATCGCACTGGCTTGTGATGATGACTTTCCTCGTCACACTGTTCCTCGCTTTTACCAAACGTAACGACGATTATCGTATCTTCGAGCAGACGGGCACAAAGCCGAGGGTTAGCATTACAGGCTATAACAAGACATTCATCAACGAGGCAACAGCAATCATCGCCGCAATTACGATGGTGTGCTACATCATGTATACCATGTCGGAAGAAGTAATCGCACGAATGGGAACTCGCTATGTCTATCTGACAAGCGGATGGGTGCTGGCAGGACTGCTACGCTACCTGCAGAACATGATTGTCTATGGATTAAGCGGTAGTCCGACGAAGGCTCTGGTGAAAGATCATTTCATTCAATTCTGCATCATCGGTTGGATTGCGTCGTTCTTCATCATCATTTACCTATAGGCTGTTCTTTCGCATACTTCACTCCGAAGAGATAGTGCCCCAGAAAAGGACTGAGGCGAATGATGCGGCTAGCCAGTAGACTGAGTGCCAAAATTACAAGTGAGATGACCATGATCGCCACGAACTCGACAAGTCGGCTATCAAAGGCTTGCAGTCGATCTGCATATGGCATTAGGAATCGAGGCAGGAAGAAATAATGAAGCAGATAGATGTCAAGCGTCCGTTGTCCCACATACTGCAATGGCCTGGATAGACGTATACGCTCAAGCCATGAACAGGTAAGACGGAAACAGGTGAACACTAGCCACATGCCCGAGATACCTCCGACATAGAATCGGAGCATTTCGTACCACATATCTGACAGATGTGGCGAAGAGGCAACGACACAGAATACAACCGCAATAGTCAGAAAGACAACGGGCTTGTTTGTCCAGCAGATAAAAGCATCGAAATGTCGCCTCATCCATGCACCGATGGCGAAAAAGAAGAAGAAGCGCCACAAGACAACACTCAAGAAACCAAGAACACTGACCATAGAGGCTTGGATGCCAACGGCCGATGACTGTATACTGCTATAATAACGAGCATAGCAGTATGCTCCCACACTGATTGCCAAAGGCATTAGGAGACTGCACCTTCTGCCCAATCGAATTGAAAGCATATACAGAATGAAAAACTCGAAGAGCACAAACGTGAACCAATAGCCACCCTTCAATGCACCCAATTGATGGAAGAACAAGGGCGGAGGGGCCAAGAGCATGAGGAAGATAAACGTAGGAACAATCTGAACCATGAACTTATGGCGGACATTCGTCATGAAAGGATAACGGGCAACAGGTTCAAACAGCCAACCACTTAGCATAAAGAAACACGGCAAACGGAAGAGGATGAATACCGTGTTATAGCCCATTCTAGAATCGCCCAAGCAGAAATGGCAGACATGCGCAAACACGACGAGGATCATCGTGAACCCTCGCATTGCATCAATATACCTTATCCGTTGCGTTGCCATTCTGACTGCAAAGATACAAATAAGACATCTAAGATTTGGTTAATTCACCAAAAAATATTATTTTTGCATGGCAAAAGATTTCCTTACTCATATTAACCCAACAAGCATATGGAAAGAGATGAAGTATTAAAACGTGTGGAAGAGATATTCCGTGAAGAGCTGGGACAGAGCGATATCGAACTATACGACGAGGCGACAGCTGAAGACGTAGAAGGCTGGGATTCGCTCAGTCATGTTCAGTTGGTTGCTGCCATTGAAAATGTATTCGGCATTGAGTTCAGCTCACGCGAAATCCTCTCATGGGAAAACGTTGGTGACTTGATAGACAGTATCATGAAGAGAATCTAAGATGGTAGTCAACTCTCTGTCTTTCTTGTGGTTTTTCTTGATTATTCTGGTCATCTACTATATATGCCAGACAAAGAGAAGTCTGCAGAATCTTTTTCTTTTGGGCTGCTCGTATTGGTTCTATTCACAGGTGGGCATCAAGATGGCAGGAGGACTAGCAGCTCTGACACTTGCATTCTGGTTTCTCGGCAAGGGCGTCAGTCATTATCTTGACAAGGAAGACGAGCGTAAGGCTGCCATACTGACCAACGCGGGAGTAGTCATCGGCATCGGTGCTCTGTTCTATTTCAAATACCTCAATTTCTTTGCAGAGTCCATTGTATCATTATCCTCAGCCGTAGGACTACACCTTAGTTGGACAACGCTACACCTGGTTGTCCCCATAGGTCTAAGTTTTTTCACCTTCAAGTTGATGAGCTACGTGCTGGACATATACAACGGTAAGATTCATCAGGAAAAAGACCTCATATGCTTCGCGAACTTCATCGCTTTCTTTCCGACAATCCTATCCGGCCCTATCGACCGTCCCAAGCCTTTCCTCAAGCAACTTAATCAGGTACGAGTCTTTAACCCGGACAACTTCACACTTGGCTTCAGACGAGTCCTATGGGGAATGTTTCTGAAAATGTGTATCGCCGACCGGCTGGACATTTATGTGAGCGCTATCTGGAACAACTACGAGCACCATTCTACGATATCCATCATCTTTGCATCATTACTATATCCGCTCCAAATGTATGCCGACTTCGGCGGATACAGTGAGATGGCTATTGGTGTCGCACTGATACTGGGATTCAAGGTGACAGAGAACTTCAAACGGCCATTTTTCGTCACAGACATAGCAGGGTTCTGGAGCAGATGGCACATGTCACTGACGAGTTGGTTGACAGACTATGTGTTCCTGCCTTTGAACATTAAATACAGAAAACTGGGTGTCAACGGCACCATCATCGCCATTATGCTTAACATGGCATTTATTGGCATGTGGCACGGTGCCGACTGGACCTTTCTCATCTTCGGTATCTACCAAGGACTCTGGTATATCCCTCTGATGAGAAACGGTGCATTTTTCAAAAAAAGGAAAATTGAGGTCAACTCACATGGCTGGCCCACTCAGCCATACGTGTTGAAGATGGCAGGACTATACCTGATCGTTGCCTTTGGTTTAATGTTCTTCCATTCGTCGACCCTCTCTGAGTTCTTCAACATTTGGAGTTGTATCTTCTCACACTGGTCGGGTGGTCTATTTATAGATATGGCCACAATGTGCAATGCAGCCTTTTGCACAATCGCCCTGATATATACAGATATCCAAGAAGAATGGTTCCCCAAGACGACAATTCCCCTTCCGCGAGTGATGGACCAATGGAAGTATGAATTAACGATGGCTTTTGAGATCGTCTGTATCCTGCTCTTCGGTGTATTCGACAATAACCAGTTCATTTATTTCCAGTTCTAAAATGAAAAAGCTACTCATACATATCGTCATCATCGCCTGTCTGTTCTTTATTATGGATCGTGCGTTGGGAACTGCGTTGGGATATCTGTATCGGCAATCGAATGCGACAGACGAGTACAAGATTAGTTATTCGAACGAGAGCACCTACGACTCGTTGCTCTTCATCGGCAGTTCGAGATGTCTGCACCATTTCATACCTTCGGTTTTTGAGAAGGGACTCCAGATGTCATGTTACAATGCCGCCGACTGGGGCATTAAAAATATCTACTATCATTATGGATTGCTGGGGAATATCCTATCTCGCTATACCCCCAAGATCATCGTCTTCGAGATTCATCCCTGCGACTGGCTGAACACGCCCTACTCGGGAAAAGAGCGGGCTGGATCGTTGGCCCCATATTGTGGGATGAGTGAAACCTGTGACGAGATGCTGAAACTCTCTGGGAATTATTGGCCTTACCGTCTGTCTATGGTCTACAGATATACTGGAAGCCTGCCTAACCTAATTACTGGCAGTCATGGTTCCATGGACAGGAGTCTGAAAGGTTGGAAACCGTTGGACGGAACACTCGACACCACTGGTGTTAAAGCAGAAGAATACCCATACCCTATCAGTTCAGAGAAAGCACAACTGATGAAAAGGTTTATTCAAGACTGTAAGTCAAAGGATATCAAGCTGTTTATAACCGTTTCGCCCATGTATATATGTTCGCAGGAAGATATATATCGTTTCCCTAAGGAACTGGCGCAGGCAAACGGCATCCCCATCATAGACCACTTTAGGGATAGTGCATACGTGGGACACGCAGAACTATTCTATGATTTTGGTCATCTCAACAGACAAGGTGCGGAGAAATTCTCCAAACAACTATGCAATGAATTGAAGGAACGACTAAGGGCTGACAACTTATGAGGGAGCGCATCAACTGGATTGATTGGGGAAAATGCATGGCTGTATGTACCGTCGTATTCTGTCATTTGCCCCAGTCTCAAGAGTGGTTTTACTATCGCTTTCTCCAGGCAACCATCATTACCGTATTTTTCTGGGCATCAGGCTACTTAAAGAAGGACAGGGAGAGTACGAAAGATCGTTGGCACAAATACTGGATAAGCCTTATTCTCCCCTACCTCCTGTATAATGCACTCGTCTACCCTTTCTGGCTGGTCAGATTCTATCTGCAAAATGGAGGGATGCCTGATCTGTTCCATGCTATGCGTCCCATCCTCGGCGCCCTGCTGTTCCAACACGAAAACTCTTTTACAGAACCCTTGAACGGTTCTCTTTGGTACCTGCCAGCTATCCTATTCATGCATCTTCTAATCGACTGGTGCAGGAAAGGACGGCATCTACATGCGATTATGATCACGCTATGTTTTCTCTCCGTTATTCTCTACGCCGCTAATAAGAGATACGAATTTTTACCGAACCTCACACCCATTGGCATCTTCAGTCGACTGCCCTATTACTATATCGGCTATGTCATGGGACAAAGAAAGATGTTCCGTCAGTGTCATTTCAAGAGGGATCTACTGATGTGTCTGGGTTGTTTTTCACTAAGTTTCCTTGTTTTCTTCTGGCACCTGCATGAAGGCAACTTTCTGTTGCATATCGTCCTATTCTACCCAGTGAACCTACTATTTCTGTTCGGGACCCTTTACGGCTGTTTGCTTCTGGATAGGTACAAAGCAAATATCGTCATCAATCTCTCCATCGGTACATTGGTCATCATTGGTCTCCATTACCCACTTGTCAGTCTGACCAATCTCATTCTCAAACATCTGCTCGGGCTTTCTGGAAACATCTGCTATCACTGGTATACAGCCCTTCCTGTCACCATCATTATCTTGGCAGTGCTCTATCCCATTATCGTGATTGCAAAGCGACACTTCCCCATATTATTGGGGAAAAAAGACGCAAAGGGATTATTTTAACCACTTGTCCTTCGACGTGTGCATCAAAGCCTTGAGAATCTCCAAATCCTCAATAGTCGTAACCTTAATGTTCTTCTCCGATCCTGGGACAATATGCATCTCCCGGCCACCTAATTCCGCACACAAAGTACATGAGGCAACAGAATCGGTGATACCCTTTTCCTTAGCCTCTTCATGTGCCGCAATAATATTCTTCAGACTGAAAGTCTGAGGGGTCTGAGTACGGATGAGTGTATCGCGAGGAATAGTGGTCATAGAAGAAAAGCCATCAGAACTCTCCAAAATCGCCTCCCGACATCTGATACCTGTCACGGCATAGCCATAGGCCTTGCAGGTAGCGATATTGCTGCTAATAATCTCCTGGGAGAGCAGGGGACGGACTGCATCATGAATCAACACAAGATCATTATCGTCATAACCTGCCTCCTTCAAACCATAGATACCATTATGGATGGACTCCATACCGGAATTTCCGCCAGGAAATATATGAGCTAGTTTCGTGATGTTAAACTGGTTTGCATAACTCTGCAACACCGTCTCCCACCCTCTCAGACATACCACAGCGATCTTTCCTATATCGGGGTGTTGTTGGAAACACAACAATGTATGGATAATGATTGGGGCACCATCGACATGCATAAACTGTTTGGGAATCTCCTGCCCCATCCGATTACCTGATCCGCCAGCAATTATAAGTCCTATATTCATAACCGTTTGACTTTTGTCGCGACAAAGATACGCATTTTTCTTTGTTTCTCCATAAGATACGGGGAAAAACATATAAAACCATTTGGAAGATTCAATATTAATCCCTATTTTTGCAGGAAAATGAATCGTAAAGACATACCACATATCAGAAAGTGAAACCCAAGCATTGGACAATCCTCACAACAGGAGGAATCATTCTCATAGCAGCATTTCTCTATCTGCGTGCTCCTATCATCATGGGTGATTGGACCAAGCAAACAGTATATCTTTCTGCCATCAATTATATACATTGTCAGATAGCGGACGCAAGTCCAAAGCTTCTACTCATTGATGACGATGCAGGAGATGGGATATATGAGATCAAAGACATCTGCGATGAACTTGGTATGAAAGCGACATACGCTATGATTCCAATGAAGACGAGTCGGGCCATCTGCGACACTTTAGTTGCTTGGCAGCGGGAAGGGTTTGGAATAGCCATTCACGGCTACAAACACCATCGATGGAAAGAATGGTCTGTAGACAGCATACTGGCCGATATAGGCCTCTGCGAGTCGTATATGAAACAGAGAGGTTTTGACATGAAGAAGATCAGGATTGTTGTCCCTCCATATGGTTGTAACACAAGAAATATCAGGGAAGCTATTCAGAGAAAAGGCTATCAGATGGTTACTGGGGCTCATATCATCAACCCTGATACAAGCGTCTTCCAGATAGGGCGCATCTTCATTACAAAAGACACGGATCCTTTGGAGGTAAAACGCCTCCTGCTTCGCGCCAAAGAAGGCAGAGCCTTTGCGGTCATAGGGACACACTCATCACATCCGGAGGAGTTCTCAAAGGAGAAGACCAAGACCATTCTGAAGATGGCACAAGATATGGGATTCCAATAACATACATAATTTAACAACATAACTCCGATGCACATTAACACAAGATACGTCCACAAGTTCCTCATAACTGCAAGCATAATCCTTATAGGATTCCTCGTCTATCAACATTTCAACAGGAAAGAGACAAACGACATACAGCGTGTTGTCCTATGTATTCCTGTATATGGGCAGAGCCTCGCTTTGGGAGAAGAGGCCGTCAGAATAACAGACTTTGACAGTCTAAGAATTAGAAACAACGGAAGAATCGTCACAGAGAACCTGGACCATGCGTTCGGCTATTATGACCACAGTAGTATATTAAAGCAAAACATCAAAAGGCTTCTCCACTATGACAAGAAAGCCTTTGAGTTATCTGTATATGGCATGGCAGAGACATTGGTCCGTCAGCTAGGGGTAGATACTCTTATCTGTATCTTCCCGGGAGGCCATGGAATGAACACCATATCGGATCTGATGAAACCATCTGAACCTTACAACAAGTTCATTAGTGAAGTTGCACATGCCTACAAGAAAGCGAAGGAAAAGGGATGGGAGTTCTTTGTTCCTGCCATCTGTTGGATGCAGGGAGAGTCGGATATTGCCAACTACCCCGATTACGACTATAAGAAAGTGTTCAGACAGATGTACCATAACCTTAACACAGATATTAAGCATATCACCCAGCAGAAAGAAGATGTACGTATGATCTGTTACCAAACAAATGTCATCACCAAGGGAGAGCGATACATGCCCAATCACTATGAGGGTACAGAGGCGCGTACGCCAGAAGCACTCATGGAACTTGTCAGGGATGACACGCTCGTATGGGCAAGTGGACCAACCTACCCATATTCTTTCGTAAGGGATGTGCTACATATCGACGCCATAGGTCAGAAGAGACTCGGCAACCTTGCGGCCAGATCGGTCCTGGGTATTCTACGCAAGGAGAAAAGAAATACAGGTGTGGTTCCCACCGAAGCAATTATCAATGGTCATGACATCCGCATTCTTTTTCAGGTACCCCATCCCCCACTTTGCATAGACACAAATAACGTCACGAAAGTAGCCAACTATGGTTTCAATGTTATACGAAATGACAATACGGACATCATCTCTGAAGTCAGATTGGATCGCGACACAATCGTCATCAAATGCAAAGAGTCGCCTATTGGGTGTAAGATCCGATACGCTATCAATGGTGAACGTAACAAGAGTGGTTGGAAGATTGGACCAAGAGGAAATCTACGCGACTCGCAAGGCGATAACGACTCCATCAGCATCCAAGGGAAACGATACCCCCAACATCACTGGTGCTACCAGTTTGAGATAATGGGTAAACAAAAAAAGTGACAGACTATTTCACGACACTCTCATAAAAGACCTCCCACTTTTTCATGATGACAGACGGTTTATATACCGTTGCTGCCGCATAAGCTTTCTCACCCATCGCCTTACGCTCTTGATCATGGGTTATCATCCATTCTATCTTCTTCGCAAGATCCGCCACATGCCCCTTCTCAGCCAACAAACCAGTCACACCGTCCTCTATGATCTCCCTCGGACCAGATGGGCAGTCAAAAGAGACACAAGGAACACCGCATGCCATCGCTTCTATCAATACCAGCGGGCGCCCCTCATACTCTGAGCTAAGAACCAGCATCTGACTCTTCTTATACTCCTCATATATGGTCTTCACGGGTTCATGTATGACCACACGTCCCTGGAGATGACTTTCTTGAATCTGCCTTTCCAAGGCCGCTTTCAGATCACCCTCACCGTATATATCCACATGCCACTTCGGATATTTGTCGGCTATCATTGAAAAAGCGCTAATGAGTCTGTCGATTCTCTTTTGTCCATTCAATCGTCCCACACAGATGATACGTCCCTCCTCTTTTGGCACATCATCTACCACTTCCGGATAATGTGTTACAGGATTAGGGATAACCGTTACATGGTCAGAATGTTTTCTCCAATGCTGTGCATCATTCTCTGTCAGTACCACCAGATGGGCACACTTTCGGAACTGATCCAAGAAATGTCGATAATAGAACCTTGTCAGTTTTACAATAATACCATTACCTGTATTACCAATCTTTTTAGTGATAAAATCATATGCATTATGGAATTCAGCGATAACAGGTATCGACTGTGCTGCATCCAAGACCACATTTATCAGGAACTGCCAATCAGACGCCAACACCACAACATCTGGCTGAAAATCTTTGAAGGTCTCCCTCAACGCGTTCCTCAACTGATGCTTCAGATGAAAGAAATGGTATAATCGTAAAGGAATCGGGAATCTAGATAAGGTAAAGAAACGGCAATCCAGATCCTTTAACAGGACCGAAGGGTTTAGCTGAAATGGCACAAGATGTGTTCCCTGCTCATACGACACCAACATGACCTGATGTCCATGATTAGACATGTAGTTCGCCTTGTCGATAATCACGCGTTCCGCGCCACCGACCAGTGCAAATGACCGATGTATAATCAACAACCTCATATCCAGCGAATTGCCTTACCGATTATATAAGATAGTCGTACACACATCCAGACAGGCAATGAACCCAGAATCTTGAAGAACAAATTGACAAGCCGATAACGCTTAAATTTGAGGATTTGCGCGTAATTGGAAGGATGACGTAGGTTTTGGCAAATTTCTTTATCTGTTAGTTTCCCATCAAATCGCTTACGATGTCTTAGAGCTATACAGACAGCACGGAAATCTTGTTTAAGCATCCTTGCACAATGGACACAATAGAAAGGACGGTCAACATATTGAAAAGAGTGTTCTAGCATAATACGATTTGCTTCAAACCACTTTTTTATACTTTTTACAGGTATCCGTCCCCCTCTAGCGCTATCCATGATAGATCCTTCTCGTTTTAAATAATTATATGTAACATTTGGCATTAAGACAGCTACTTCCACTAATGGATAATAATCATAAAAGAAAAGGATATCCTCACATGTTATAGGGTAGAAATGAAGATTATTTTTCCTTATGAACTCTATGCTGAATAATATATTCCATGACGTAAAACTTACATGGCGTCTATGATCTTGACAGACAAAATCTGCGAAAGCATCTTTCCCTTTTAACACTCTATATGGTTGTTCGGGGAAAGAATGTTCAACTCGATGCGTCTTATCGTACACAGTCCTAGCAACCGTATGCACTACATCTGCATGATGTTTCTCTGCCTCAGGGACCATAATACTGATGGTCTCGGGTTCAATATAATCATCAGAATCAATAAAGTACAAATACTTACCACTTGCATGGTCAATCGCGGTATTACGAGCCTCCCCGAGTCCCTTATTCTCACTATGACGAATTATCCTTATGGCCGATCCTCTTGGATGTTCAATTTGCAAATGTTTTACAATATCCATAGAGTTATCAGACCCACAATCATCCACGGCCAATATCTCTATGTTATCATATGTTTGATCTAAAACAGAAAGCAAACTCCTTTCTATAAAGGAGCACACATTGTATATCGGCATACCTATAGAAACTAGAGGCATGCTATTCTTTGAGTTGTCATATTGTTCTTCCATACAATTATGAGATTATTTCTTGAACTTCCACGGCATCAAGAAAACTTCCGCCTTACGGACGAGACGCTGCCCAAACAGTTTGACAAGGAAAGCACGAGCACGATAATAGGCTTTCGCCTTTGGTGAGAACCAAGAGTTCTGATAATGATGGATGGCATAAGTATAAGGAGTTATCTCTACCTCACGAGAATCAAAGACCTTCGGTGAGAAGAATGCGTCGTTAAACTCCAACACCTCCCTCTGCATATCCAATTTGCGGATGTTCAAACTATCGCCCAATGAGAGCACACGTATTGGCTTGATCCGCTCTATCTGCCTGATCATGATATCAGGAACAGTCTGGATATTCAGGCTTCCATCTTCATTGATAAACGGACGATCTGTATAGTAGTCCAGACAAGCCTTTATCCAGTCGCATCCCTTCTCGGCGCCCATGATAGCCGCTTCTGGGGTCTGCGCTTTCTCTGCTCCCATGAAATAAGGGAGATCAAGCAAGTCGTCAAAACTCTTAAGCACCTCCACATCGGAATCCAAATAGATTCCACCCATGTGATACAAAGCAAAGAAACGGATATAGTCTGCCGCAAAAGCATACTTTTTCTTCTCAAAAGCCTGTTTCACCCAAATAGAAGAATTCAGGTCAAACCGATTCGTATCCCATAGGATAACCTCATAATCTGGGAGATGTTGCTCCCACGTTTTGAGACATCTAGCGATCTTAGCAGGATATGGGTCACCACTTAACCAACAGAGATGTATGATCTTCGGTATCATAAGGCTTTCAGTTAAAGTATCATTCCTTTTCTAATTCTACTGGCAAAGATACAAACATTTTTTTATTCAAGCAAATTTTACTAAGCCAAATACCACTATTTCCGAGACAGGTGTTCAAACAGCTCTTTCCAAAGTGGCAAAATACGATCGGCCTTATACCGTTGAGAAGACAAGATCCCCGCTTGTCCCATCCTCTGTCTCAAGCCAGAGTTCTCCATCAACAAACAAACCTTTTCAACGAATTCCTCTTCACTACGGTCATGAACCAAGAAACCATCAATACGGTCTGAGATAATATCTGCCGGACCGTACGGACAATCGAAGGCGACAACAGGCAGGCCACAACTCATGGCCTCAGGAAGGACCAAACCGAAAGGCTCAAAGCGGGAGGTCAACAAAAGGATTGAATTCTCCTTGTATCGATTAAAGATATCCGGAGTAGGATCATGAACGACAATGTTCGCTTGCATCTTTTTTATCACAGGCAACAATCTGTCCTGCTCCTCTCCATATCCTCCATACAAATGCAGTTGCCAGTAGGGACATCGTTGATGTATCTTCTTCCATATCCGCAAAAGAGTTGATATATCCTTCTGGGTAGAAAAACGTCCCACAAAGATTGCAGACATCGCTTGACAATCGCTATATGAATCCGTATTATTAAGCGTCACCATATTCGGAATCACACAAACCCGAGGATTGATCTCCCGCCAGTCTTCTGCATCACCCTCCGTCAAGGCGACCACCATCTGAGCAGCCTTGACATCACGATTGTTACAAGCCACCTTGAAACGGGTATAGAAATCTGAGCCAAGAAATTCATGGGCACGACGAGAGGTATGTGACTCATACACCAAAGGTATATCACCCTTTACCTTGACAATAGTGCTTACCAACTCTGCTCTTGTACACACAATAACATCCGGACATACTTCTTGTATTTTCTGACGCAGACGTTGCTTGTACATACGGTTTAGTCTTAACCGTTTGATAAGTCTCACCAGTCCATGATTTTGGTACTGCCGATGGAGTTGTATTCCAAGATCATAGAAACGGACCTTAGGATTTATCGGATAAGGCAATTGGTGGCTTCCTTGGTTCAAGGTTACAAGACACACCTCATAGTCCGCCAGAGTTGCCAGGAGATTTGCTTTCTCTATCAACACTCTCTCCAATCCTCCCCAGATGGCAAGAGCATCGTTTACATACATGATTCTCATGGTTGCGGATTTAGTAGATTATCCTCTCTATCCTCATAATGGTCTTGTTTGGAAAAAATGCGCGTAATACCTCTACTCTGTATTCTGACATGTTGGACAAAACTCTGCCATAACGAATGAGAACCTATCGTGCCGTATCCAGTCACAGGACGGGCTTTTCGGTGATAAAGGAAGGCAATTTTTCCATACGGTTTCAATGACAACGCCAAGGATCCGTCTTCACCTCGGCGGATATCAGTTCGGATTTTGACACTTCTGGCATACTCCGTATTAAAGGCAAAAACCATCCCACGGACACATAGCTCTGGACGTTTAAAATGCTGCACATATAAGAAAGCATCCCGAACCAGTTCAAAAAGGAACAGTCCAAATGAGGAATGGTTCTCATCTGGGAAGAAACTCCAGAAAGAACTGACACAGGAAACACCTGGTTTTATCAGCTTCGACATCATCAGATCAATGTATCGAGGCGGATAGAGTGTATCCGCATCTATACAGAAATGAAACTTTCCACGGGCATGCGTCAACCCGCATTGTCGAGCGAAGCCTGGACTCTGTCGGGTCTCGTTGAAATAAGGCAGTCCTACACGCTGATAGACTTCCTCTGTCCGGTCTCCAGAATTATTATTTACACCAAGAATCTCTATTGGATATTGGGATGTCATTTCACTCAAAGACCACAGACAGGCGGCTAGTCGTCTCTCTTCGTTATAGGCAATGACCACTATCGATACGAGAGGATTTTCGCTCTGCTTCTGGGCTAGACGAGTCTTGATATCGTCAAGCACATCGTCAGGCATTTTGTCAAAAGACTTCCCGTAAATTGAAAGATATTTATCATACCACGCCATACAAAAAAAATTAAGATTGTCTCTTACATTGATTTATACACCATACAGTAGCCACACATAGAGAGGGCGGAAGTTTACCCAACACATATAATAGCAGATTACGCATGCGCATCTGACGAAAAGAACATATCTGGCGAAAAGAAGCCGGATGTGAAAGCATATCCCTCACCTCACGATTTGAGACCGAAGGACTTATATGTCTTCGATACCTGATAATGTGACAAGCCATATACAAGTCCGTCATCACGACATAATAGCACCGACGGGGATAATATTCTTTATCACATAAGCGTAGGGAGGATCTCTTCAGATAGTCAATCGTCTCCATATTCTGTATAATCTCTCGTTTCTCTATCATCTCTCTCTTCTGATAATGCGAAAGAGAACCTTCTCGACAACGATAGCAGTAGGTAACATTAGGTAGCAAGACTGCACGGGAGACTTCTGTTATCAAATCAAGAACAAATGCCATATCCTCCCAATAATTCGTTTCGATAAAGCGAAGTCGTTTCTCACACAACAACGCCAATTTCACCACGAAGTTGCACGCAGAAGCCTGGATTCCCCCATACCGGCGATAGGCATAATCGGCCAACTGATCTTTCTCAAGCAACAGAAGTGAAGGATACAAATATAAAGACTTATGGCCTGACAGTTCTATCTTTTCATATGAACCGAAAACAACCTCTGCATCATATTTCCGGACCTGACTCATCAAAAGTGAAATGCAATTCTCGTCGATAGTATCATCGGCATCCATGAAATACAGGAAAATACCTTGGGCCTTCTCAATAATCCTGTTCCTTGAGACTGCCACCCCCCTGTTCGTTTTATGTGACAGGATATGTATATCATCCCCCCGGGAATGTTCTCGTTGGAACTTACGAACGACATCCATCGAACGATCCGTACAACCATCATCTACGACCAAGAACTCTATCGAGGCATACGACTGATTCAAGGCAGACAACAAAGACTGAGTCAAATATGCCTCTGCCTGATAGACTGGGATTCCTATGGTCACGTCGTAATTCATTTTCTATTTCAACTGAGAGAATAATAAAGTCCACTGAGATGCGATTTTATCCGCATCATACTTCCTGGAGCTCAAACGAGCATTCTCCGAAAAACGACGTCTCAGTTCTTCATCCCCCATCAGAGCCATCAGTTTCTTCGACAATGCATGAATATCATTGGCTGGCACAAGGAAACCATCATGACCATCAGAAATAATTTCATCAGGTCCTGTGTGACAATCAAAGGAAACGACAGGAAGCCCACAAGACATCGCCTCAATCAAGACTAGACCGAAACCCTCGAAGCGAGAACTCAAAATAAAGACAGAACTATTCATATACTCCTGACACACATCAGAAACAGCACCATTCAACAGACAGCGCTGGGGATCAACTCCTAAATCAGAAATCAGTTGTCGGCACGACGACTGATCTCCCATGCCATAAATAGACAATTGCCAATCCGGGAACCGTTTCTCAACTTCCGCCCAGGCACGAATCAGCATATCGTAGCCTTTCTGATAGGCATAGCGTCCGATGGTTATCACCCTCTTTGTATGCACATCTGCTGAAGTTTTAGACTGAATGGGCAAAGGATCAGGAATAACTACAACATTTGACAATTCCGGCCATGCGTCCTTATTTTTCTCTGTCAGAACGACAAGTCTGTCCAATTTTTTCAGCTTTTCAACCAAACTACCCATCCATATTCTGGCAAAGACTTTCTTAAGAAGATTCGTATCATTTGCCTCAAAGTTACGATAATTCGATCTGTTGACGTGCAGTTCTCCAATCTTTTTACTGCCATCATGGATACCTGTTATGAAATTAATCTCACGACGAAGCATGCTAATCGTAAAATCAGGTCTGATACGCATCAGTTCTGCCCTCAGCATGCGTCGGAACTTCCACTGTTTATGGAGATATAGAATAACCTTCTTGAAGAACGAAGCCGTCCAAAGTTCTTCAAAACCCAGTTCCAGATTAACGACCTTTACTTGATCAGATAGAGGAAAGAATGACGAACGTCCCTTCCCTTCCGTCACAATTATCGTCACATCGTGTCCGAGATGCTCCGCGAAGTAGCTTGCCTTGAATGAAACAATTCGCTCTACCCCTCCAGCAGAATACAAGGCAGGTGTACAATATACGATCTTATATTTGGGATTTTTCATCCTCCATCAGATTATGAATACATCGCAAATGTACTAATTATTATCGGAAAAACAAAAAAATCAGGCAGATTATTTGGGGGATATCAAAAAAATGGCTACCTTAGCACAATAAAATCAAAACGGCTACTGTCTAAAATGGGAACAACTTACGATGTAACAGTCGGAATACCCGTCTACAATGTTGAGCATTACATCCAGAAATGCTTGCTATCGATATTGAATCAGACATTTGACGGCAATCTGGAAATTCTGGTTGTCAACGACTGCTGCACAGACAAAACGATGGAGATCATCAGAGAACTACAAGAGACCCATCCCAAAGGACAGCAGATCTTTTGTCACACCCAATCAAAGAATCTGGGTATTGGCATGTCCAGAAACCTGATTATCAAGAAAGCACAAGGCAAGTATTTGCTATTTGTGGATTCCGACGATTATATCACCCCAGACTGTATACAGAAGCTATATGCAGAAGCAGAAAAAAATCAGGCAGAGGTCGTTTATGGTTCAGTCAAGACGATAAACACTAACGTTGAACTCAGCTACCTCTCACAGCCATATAAGGTTTTCAACAAAACCGACGAACTGGCCTCCTATGCATTCCAGAATCTCCATGAGAACCTGCGGAATTATATCTGGAACACGTTATTTCTTGTCAGTTTCTTAAAAGAACAACAGCTTGAATTTCCTCAAAGTCGTTTCCATGAAGACGTGATTTTCAGTACTGACATGGTGCCGTTAGTAACTAAAGCCATATTACTCCCTGATGTCACCTACTATTACGTAATCCGAAATAACTCCCTATCGAACCTTCAAGGAAGAAATACCATCAATCTGCAAGAGATTATGGAGTTCATAGATATCTACACTTACGTCAAGAACAAAAACCAATCCTTGAAGGGGAAACCCTACTATGAAGCCAGATGCGCCAGGAGTATGACGCAGATGCTATATATCGTTTCCGGACTTATCAAAAACAGGAAGATCATCACCCCTGCTCTGACAAACAAAACGATCAAAGACGCGATGAAACATCCTGCCTCTCTATTAGAGATTATGACCTTCAAGAGATATAAGATGGCCAATCTCGCATTCTACGTACTAGGAGTCCTGCCAGGATGGCTTACCGTCTTCATCATCACTGTCATTGCCAAATACAAACACCTGCTATGAAAAAAGTCCTGTTTCTCATATTCCACGGATTTGACCCCAATAATGGAATCAGTAAAAAGGTTTCGTACCAGGTCGATGCACTTAGGACATGCGGCATGGAAGTACATCTCTGCTATATGGACGAGTCATCTTCTAAGAAAAGAATAGTGGACAATACGGTCATTGCAGACTATGGCAATAGTACAATCAGCAAGATCCTTAAAAGAACGGAGTTCGCGTCAATTGTAAAATATGCTATCAACTCACATATCGACTTTGTCTACATTCGTTCGAATCATAATGCGAATCCATTCACCATCAAAATGGTGAAGCGTATGAAGCAGGCTGGCATGAAGGTTGTCTTGGAGATTCCGACATATCCTTATGACACAGAGTACCATGCACAAGGAATGGACAATCTGATCTTCCTTGACAAGGTTTTCCGTCATTCACTGGCCAGGCATTTGGATGCCATCATCACATTCTCTGACGATGAGAGGATCTTTGGACAGCGGACGATCAGAATCTCCAATGGCATTGACTTCCGCAATGTAAAGGTTAAGACAGCAGAAAACGACACAAATAAATCATTGAATCTGATAGGTGTTGCTGAGATCCACGGATGGCATGGTTTCGATAGGGTCGTAAAAGGACTTGCCGTTTATTACGCACAACAGCCTGCTTATATCGTCCGCTTCCATGTGGTTGGATACTTCTACTCTGCTGAGGGAGAAAAGGAATTCAGGAAGACAGTCTCCGACTTACAGATGGATGAATATGTGATTCTGCACGGAAAGAAACATGGAGAGGAACTTGACCGTATTTTTGACTCATGCGACTTCGGCATCGGTAGTCTTGGACGACATCGTGTTGGAATCCAGAGCATCAAAACACTTAAGAATCGGGAATATGCAGCCAGAGGAATCCCGTTTGTTTATTCCGAAACAGATCAAGACTTTGACTGCAAGCCGTTCGTTATGAAAGCGCCTGCCGACGAGTCTGCTATTGACATCAATGAACTTGTTCGATTCTATCGTCAGTTAAGAATGTCGCCTCAGGCCATTCGCGATTCTATCCAAGATCTATCGTGGGAGAATCAGATGAGACACGTAATTAAGGAGATATTTGGATGAGAAAGAGAATCTGTTTTCTAGTCGACAGCATATTCAGTATCGGAGGTGTTCAACGTGTTACTGCTGTGATTGCCAAAGAATTGGCAAAAACCTACGATGTGACTATCGTCACGTTCGACAAGCCAGAAGCCAAAGACCTGTCGCTCTATGAATTGAATGATACTGACATTCACTTTCGTTTCTTCACATATCCGACTGTCAAACGATACAAGAATATAATTTGCAAAGCATATAGCGGACTTTACATGAAACTCCGTCCCAGTTCCAAATGGGCATCCAATCTTTATGCCAGAAGTTCTTTCCCTTATGAACTCCGCCAAGCACTGACAGAAGAGTTAAGACAAGGCAACTATCAAGTTATTATCGGTGTCCATGCGCCTTTAGCAGGAAGATTGGCAACCATCAAGAAGGAACTGCCAGGAGTTAAGACTATCGGTTGGATTCACAACTCTTTCGAGGCTCTATTCGGTGATACATTTATCTACATCGGAGCAAAGCGGAAACGCCACTATGTATACCAGTTCAGAGAGTTGGATGATGTAATCCTGCTTTGCCATCATGATGCCGACTCGTATCAGCGATATGATAGAAGATTCCGGCCAACCGTCATCTATAATCCCTTAACATTGATACCTGACAAGCGTTCTGTAGGAAACTCTAAGACCTTCCTGTCTGTTGGCCGCTTCTCACGACGACATAAAGGATACGACCTACTGATCAAAGCTTTTCACCTGTTTGCCCAAAAGAATACAGAGTGGCATCTAGATCTGGTTGGCGAGGGTGTTGAAGAGGAAATGTACAGAGAGCTAATCCAAGAACTTCACTTAGAAGATAGAGTCACCATCCATCCTTTCACGAACCGCATACAAGATTATTATAGCCAGGCTCAAATCTATGTGCTCAGTTCCAGATGGGAAGGCTTCGGACTTGTTCTCGTTGAAGCCATGGCGCACGGACTACCAGTCGTGTCCTCAGACCTGCCAACAAGTCTGGAAATCATGGGTGATTTCGGTCTCTATTTTAAAAATGGAGATATTGATTCTTTGGCACAGCAACTAGAAGAAGCCACACATATTGACTGGCCATCAAAATCAGAAGAGGCCATCAAGATTGCCCAGCAATTTAACATCGACCAGATTATTGGACAGTGGAAAATACTCATCGAAAATATCAACAACTAATAACATATGCCTATGGACAACAAGCGAATCAGAGAGAGATTGAAAGCTAGTCCGAAACTCAAGAAGCTAATGACCTGGTTCATCATGAATCAGGTTGAAACCCGTCCACGATGGTATATCAGACTGTTCGCGCCCTTATATCAGCACCGAGGCAGACATTCCGTGATCCATCGCTCCGTCAGAATGGACACCCCTCCTTATCGGAGGTTCAGTTTGGGAGATTATTCTGTCATTGAGTCGTTCGCATGCATTAACAACGCCGTGGGTGACGTGAATATCGGCAATTACTCTCGTATCGGTCTGCATAATACCATCATTGGCCCCGTCATCATTGGCAGTCACGTTAATTTGGCCCAGGGGATTACCGTCACAGCTCTCAACCACATCTTTTCAGATCCACAGAAAAGAATCGATGAACAAGGAGTCTGCACTAATCAAGTTATAATAGAAGACGATACTTGGATTGGTGCCAATGCAGTTATTCTGCCAGGAGTGACAATCGGCAGACACTCTGTCATTGCAGCCGGTGCTGTTGTAACGAAGGATATTCCACCACATTCACTAGCAGCTGGTATCCCTGCAAAAATCATCAAACAGATATGAGAATAGGTATTGAAGCGCAACGTATCTTCAGGAAGAACAAGCACGGGATGGATTATGTGGTTCTGCAAGAAATCAAGGAACTACAGAAAATAGACACCCAGAATGAATATTTCGTGTTTGTCGCGCCTGGCGAAGACAAATGCTTGGAAGAATCGAAGCATGTTCATATCATTGAGATAGGTGGCAGCTTCTATCCATTATGGGAACAGTTTTCATTACCAAGAGCAGTCAAGGAGTGGAACCTAGACATATTACACTGTACAAGCAACACTGCTCCGATCTGGTGTCGTATACCTCTCATACTCACGCTTCATGATATCATTTTCATGGAGCCTCGTGACAAGTCGAACAAGTCCTTCTATCAGAATATGGGATGGCTTTACAGACGATTGGTCGTACCTCGCATTCTCAAAAAATGCAGGCGTATCATCACCGTATCAAACTACGAGATGAACAATATTGTATCAAGACTGGGTATTCCTCAGAAAAAGATGGTGATGATATATAATGGTTATAATGATTGGTTCAAACCTATTCAGGACCTCAATCAGGTATACAAGAAGTATATTGACGTTCAAGGTTATTTCTTTTTCCTTGGCAATACAGACCCTAAGAAGAACACCGAAAGGACACTAATCGCTTATTCCAAATATCTGGAGAGATCGAATGTTAAACGCAAACTTTTGATGGCCGACCTAGATAATGAGTACTTGAAGGCAATTATTGAGAAAAACCATATCGAGAATATCTGGCGAAGAGTAGTCATTCCTGGCTACATTGTCAACAATGACCTGCCGTATATATACAATAATGCTTTTGCATTCCTTTACACCTCTCTCAGAGAAAGCTTCGGGATTCCCCTTCTGGAAGCGATGGCCTGTGGTACTCCTGTCATAACATCCAACACTTCATCCATGCCAGAGATCGGAGGCCCTGATGCTATTCTCGTCAATCCAGAAGATTCCGATGAGATTGCGAATAAGATGATACAGTTAGAAGAGGATGACCTTTTTTACAGAAAGCAAGAAGATATAGGTATCAGACGTGCGGAACAGTTCTCTTGGCGACAAACGGCAGAGATGCTTCTGAGTGTCTACGAAAAGGTATATAAGCAGTTATAATCAGAGGAACAGATCCAAAGAGAGGTCTTTCGGCGAGTTCTCCTCTTTTTCCTCTGAACTTGATTCCCGTTTAAAATCAATCATCAACTGTCGAGCATCCTGATTATTCTGGATGTTCAGGCGGTAATATCCACGACGATCCATGCTCTCAATCAGAGATAAAGAAGATTTTGAGTTCTTGAGAAGATACTGTTGGACATAAGAATGGATATTCTCCAAATCCGGGGTATAGAACAAGGAAGAGTTCAGGTTATAAACATGCTTGGCCAACAGCTGTACGCTAATGCCCTTGTCACCAACATCGGTAAGGATTTGAAGTATCTGTCTGTCGTATGTCATGTGATTAAAAAAGGCCGGTAACACGAACTTACCGACCTTTTCTATAGTACGTTAACGGATTAAGCTAATGTAACCTTCTCCCCGGCGTTAACGAGCTTGCCCTCTTTAAAGAGCCAACCCAGACCGAGAAGAGTCTCCTCCTCTGAAATCTTCGCAGCCTTTGCAATCTCCTTCACGGTAAGTGCTTTTCCTGCTGCTGCCAGTGCCTGATAAACATCTCCTGCCTTGAAACCGATGTTCTCCGCATTCACTGCGAGAACAGACTTTTTGGCTGCTGCCTTAGGAGCAGCTGCTTTCTTTACAGTTGTGGTTTTCTTAGCTGCGGCTGCCTTTGTCTCAGTAGCCTTCTTAGCTGTTGCTTTCTTTTCTGCCATAGTTAAAAAAATTAATTCGTATTGAAGTGAATACTCCTCATAAATTTTTCGTGTGCAAAAATACCACTATTATTTCAGACAAGTTATTGATATTTAGGCTTTTTTAGCAAAACGCAGCCTATTCTTGATGTATGTCAACCGACGATTGCAGATCCAATTTCAGTTGTAATTCTTCTAGTTGTTTGGGGTCCAATTCGCCTGGAGCATCTAACATCACATCACGTCCGCTGTTGTTCTTCGGGAAGGCGATACAGTCACGAATACTATCGAGACCAGCCATCAATGAGACAAAACGGTCAAGGCCGAAAGCGAGACCTGCATGAGGAGGTGCGCCATACTTGAAGGCATTGATAAGGAAACCGAACTGAGCCATCGCGCGTTCTGGTGTAAAACCAAGGATCTGGAACATCTTCTCCTGCAACTTTCCATCATGAATACGAAGTGATCCTCCGCCGACCTCCACGCCATTGCAGACGAAATCGTAGGCAACAGCACGTACTTTTTCCGGAGCCGTATCAAGCAGAGGTATATCATCGGGGTTCGGCATCGTAAACGGATGATGCGTAGCCATCAGACGCTGCTCCTCATCGCTCCACTCAAAGAGCGGGAAATCTACAATCCACAGACAGACGAACTGATTCTTGTCACGAAGTCCAAGACGGTCACCCATCTCCAAACGCAGCGTGCAGAGCTGCACTCGGGTCTTATTGGCATTATCACCACTAAGAATCAATACCAAGTCACCGTCCTTGGCACCCATCACCTCCTTCAATCTTGCCCATACTTCCGGCTCATAGAATTTTTCTACGCTTGACTTGACAGAGCCATCCTCATTGAACTTCACATATACGAGTCCCTTGGCGCCGACCTGCGGACGCTTCACAAAGTCAGTAAGCTGATCCAACTGTTTGCGGGTATAGTTCGCACAACCAGGCACACAGATACCACCGATATAATTAGCATCGTTGAATACTGGGAATGATCCCGTTCCTTTGAGAACATCCATCAGCTCGACGAACTCCATACCAAAGCGGAGGTCTGGTTTGTCAGAGCCGAAACGGCGCATCGCCTCATGCCATGTCATACGCTGCAAAGGCGGCAGTTCGACACCACGAACCTCCTTAAACAGGTGACGAGCCATATCCTCGAACAACTGGAGCACGTCCTCCTGTTCCACGAAAGACATCTCACAGTCGATCTGTGTAAACTCAGGCTGACGGTCCGCACGCAAATCTTCATCACGGAAGCATTTGGCAATCTGGAAGTACCTATCAAAACCACTCACCATCAGCAACTGCTTTAATGTCTGCGGTGATTGTGGCAAAGCATAGAACTGCCCAGGATTCATACGAGAAGGCACTACGAAATCACGTGCACCTTCTGGTGTAGAACCAATCAGAATCGGAGTCTCAACCTCAATGAAATCCTTTGAATCCAAGAAGTTACGAATCAGGATTGTCATACGATGACGCAACTCGAGATTCTTTCTGACAGCAGCACGACGAAGATCGAGATAACGATACTTCATCCGGATATCGTCTCCGCCATCGGTATTATCTTCAATCGTAAAGGGGGGTGTGAGACTCTCACTCAAAATATTCAGTTCTTTCACTAGAATCTCCACATCGCCCGTCGGCATCTTTGGGTTCTTGCTCTGGCGCTCACTGACCTCTCCCTTTACTTGAATACAGAACTCACGGCCAAGTTTGTTCGCGCGCTCACAAAGCTCTGCATCTACGGCCTCGTTGAAAACCAGCTGCGTAATACCATAGCGGTCACGAAGGTCGACAAATGTCATACCTCCCATCTTTCGACTACGCTGTACCCAGCCAGCGAGTGTCACGACACTACCTGCATCGGAAAGCCGTAGCTCTCCACACGTCTTGCTTCTATACATATTTAAACTATTTTTATTCTTTTGAGGTGCAAAATTACATAAAAAAATGATAAGTAGCAAATATAATTCTTAATTCTTATTTCTTATTTCTCAATTTTTTATTATCTTTGCCACCGAATTTAATTAAAAAACCATACAGAGATGAAGAAACTAATTGTATTGACAATGATGTTCTTATGCGGAATGACAGCCGCATTTGCACAGAAACCTGCAGAGATCAAATTCGAAAAGTTAACTCACGACTTCGGAACTTTCTCTGAAAAAAATCCTGTCGTGACCTACACCTTCATCTATACCAATGTAGGCGAACAGCCTCTTGTTATCAATCAGGCTGTTGCCAGTTGTGGATGTACAGTACCAGAATACACGAAAACTCCCGTCAAACCCGGAGAACAAGGAAAGCTCAAAGTGACATACAACGGAACGGGTAAATTCCCAGGTCATTTTAAGAAATCCATCACGGTGAGAACCAACGGAGCCGTTGAGATGACAAGGCTCTACATTGAAGGCGATATGACAGAAGCCAAATAAATTAGAAACAGCCCACCAACTGGTGGGCTGTTTGCTTATCTACTTAGCATCAGAACGCATAGGTGAAACCTAACGAACTGTACTCCTTAAACTGCCAATAGCCTAAATCACTGTCATACACGCCTGCGTCGTCAAAGCGCGGGAAGAGGAACAGATTGGCTGTGATATACTTCGAGACGCGCAACTCAAAGGTATTCTCCCACTCGATCTCTGCTCGCTTGTAAGAAGTGAAGGCATAGAGTCTTGACTTCCATGTGACATTCTCATTCATCTTCCATACCAAGTCGGCCGTCAACTGAGAACCGAAATCAAGCAAGGTATGCTTACCAACCTTCAGGCCATAACTAGGTCCAAGGGGGAGACGTCCCACATAACGATAGTTAACAGCAAGCGGAGAGAGGTTGATCGTTCCCGTCAGTCGTTTGTTCTTGCTCTCAACTTTGTAGTCCATACCAAGACCCAGGTTCAGGTTGAATGGTGACATGAAATCCGAGTAGGTAAAGGGATCGTTAGATTTCAATCCCCTGGTAAACTGCGTGTACGCCAGCAGTTGGAGCGTATAATACCAGTTCTTAGCGGCCTCAAGTCCCAATTTACTTGTAAAACGAAGCAGGTCTTCGTTAGCCTTAAACTTGTGGAGCGAGTCTGTTCGAGAACGGAGGAAGCCAAGCTTCATTTCCAGTTTGTTATCCCACTTCCATTTATTCTTATTATCGTAATTTGCCTCCAACGTTAGGGCGCCAACCATAGAGTAATTGCTTTCACCACCCTTATACCAGTTGCCAGATACATAGTTCTGCATGAACTGAAGGAACCCGTCACCCTTCTTGGTCCAGAATTTAGGTTTCTGAACCATCAATGTGTCAAGAATCTCTTCTGGCGCATCAATAACAGGAGCCTCGACCTTCTCCACAAACTCAACCTGATTCTCTATCGGTGTATACACATCTTCACGGATATTACCAGTCTCTTGCAATTCCGTTTCAGTGGTACTTACCAGATCCGGACGATTCAGATAGATGTTCAGCAGGGCAGCGTCAACCTCATCAATGACAGCATCCTTACCTGCCGACTCCGAGTTCAAAGCCAACGTCTTGTCGGCTACATTGTGATAAAACGTCAACGGTGCGAACAGACGGTAATAACGTCCGTCCAGAGTGTCGTTTGGCTGCGCGGCGTCTGCGCTGAGCACAGAGACTGCCGCAAAGAATAATATTAGTTTTCGCATAACTATTTGCAAAGTTACATTTTTTTCTTTATCGATTGCATACTTTTCGCATTTTTTTCGTAATTTTGCACCTTGATTTATTGTGTAAATATATAAATTAAGCAAAACATAAACGAATAAACAATGAATAAAGACACCATTATCGGGTTCGTGCTCATCGCTTTGGTATTAATCGGGTTCAGCTGGTACAACCAGCCCTCGGCCGAGGAGATCGAGGCCGCACGAAAACAAGACAGTATTGCAGCAGCCATCAAGGATAACGCAGTCAAGCAGCAGAAGGCCAGCGAGGCCGAGCACAAAGCGCAGGCTGAGGCCGAAATCACGGACGATTCCACGGCCATCTTCTTCTCTGCCCTTAAAGGTACCAACCAGCCTGTCATCCTCAAGAACGACAAGGTTGAGCTGACTTTCAGCACCAAGGGCGGCACCATCTCGAAGGCAGTCATCAAAGGCTTCGAAGACCGTGACAATAAAATGGATGTAACCCTCTTCGACGAGAAGACCCAGCAGATGAATTTCATGTTGGCTGGCAAGTCGGAGAACATCATCACACAAGATCTATATTTCACACCCTCAAACATTTCCGACTCAACGGTAACGATGACGGCACAGACAGGCAACGGTGGCAGTCTTGTGCTCGACTATACGCTTGGCAAAGACTATCTGCTGCATTTCTCCCTACAGGTTAAGGGACTGAACGGCATCTTTGCACCTAATTACAAAGAGATGGATATTGAGTGGACTGACCTCGCACGTCAACAGGAAAAAGGTTTCACGTTCGAGAACCGCTACTCTACCCTCACCTATAAAGAAAGTAAGGGAGGAACCGACTATCTGAGCGAGACGTCAGAGAAGATCGACGAGAAGATCGAGAAGTCGCTCGATTGGGTAGCCTTCAAGAATCAGTTCTTCTCTGCCGCCCTGATTGCAAAAGACGACTTCGCAGCCAACTCACTGATGACAAGTATTCCCCAGGAAAAGGGATCAGGTTATCTGAAGCAGTTCTGCGCTAAAATGAAAACCGCCTTCGACCCCTCTGGCGTGCGTCCGTCTGAGTTTGAGATGTATCTTGGTCCTAACGACTTCCGTCTGATCAAGGATGTAGAGGAACAGAGTGCCTTCGGCAAAGACCTCGATCTGGAACAACTTGTCTATCTCGGATGGCCACTCTTCCGCTATATCAACCGTTTCTTCACGATCTATGTGTTTGACTGGCTGACCTCATGGGGCTTCTCGATGGGTATCGTACTGATTCTGATTACCCTGTTGCTGAAGGCTATTACCTTCCCAATGGTCAAGAAGAGCTATATGTCATCCGCCAAGATGCGTGTGCTGAAGCCGAAACTCGACGAGGCAACCAAGCAGTACGACAAGCCCGAAGACCAGATGAAGAAGCAACAGGCCATGATGCAGATGTACTCTCAGTATGGTGTTTCGCCCCTGAGTGGCTGTCTGCCCATGCTCATCCAGATGCCCATCTGGATTGCGATGTTCAACTTCGTGCCAAACGCCATCCAACTGCGTCGTCAGTCCTTCCTTTGGATTGATGATCTCTCGACCTATGATCCTATCGTGGAATGGGGCACCCATATCTGGGGTATTGGCGACCATCTGTCGTTGACCTGTATTCTCTTCTGTGTGGCCAACGTGCTCTACAGCTATATGACAATGCGCCAGCAGAGAGACCAGATGGTTGGTCAGCAAGCCGAGCAGATGAAGATGATGCAGTGGATGATGTACCTCATGCCCCTCTTCATGTTCTACCTGCTTAACGACTACTCTTCTGGTCTGAACTTCTACTACTTCATCTCGCTGTTCCTCTCGGCAGCCATCATGTGGGTGCTCCGCAAGACGACCAACGACGAGAAGTTACTTGCCATTCTGGAAGCCAACTATCAGAAGAACAAGAATAATCCGACAAAGAAAACCAGCGGACTCGCTGCTCGCCTCGAAGCCATGCAGAAGCAGGCCGAAGAGATGCAGCGCCAACGCATGAACCAACAGAAAAAATAACATGAAAAAGATATCAACCCTCGTAGTTCTGTTCGCATTACTCACACTACACCCTCTCACCTCAAAAGCAAAAGACGACGTGAAAATCGGAAAACAGAATATCAAGTTGTCAACTGACCTGATGACCCCCGAGGCCCTATGGGCGATGGGGCGCATCGGTAGTGCAGAGGCAAGTGCCGACGGTAAGCAGATTGTATACCAGATCGGTTACTACAGCGTCAAGGCCAACAAGAGCCAACAGAAGATTGCAGTTATCAATGCCGATGGTACAGGTAACACCACGCTGACCACGGGCTCTAAGAGCGAGACCGATCCCACATGGTATCAGGGCAAGATTGCCTTCTTGTGCGATGGCCAGCTCTGGGTGATGAATGCCGACGGCTCTGAACGCAAGCAGATATCCAACACATCCAAGGACATCGAAGGTTTCAAGTTCTCACCCGATGGCAGTAAGGTCATTCTGCTCCACTCGATCGACTTCAACGAGATCATCAAGAAGAACCCGGATGATCTGCCCAAGGCGTCGGGCCGACTGGTAACCGATCTGATGTACCGTCACTGGGACCACTATGTGGAAAGTATTCTACACCCCTTTGTGGCTGACGTGACTGCCGAAGGCATCAAAGACGGTATAGACATCCTTGAGGGCGAGCCCTACGAGTGCCCGATGGAGCCTTTCGGAGGGATTGAGCAACTGGCATGGAGCAACGACTCGAAATCCATCGCCTATACCTGCCGCAAAAAGACAGGCATCAACTACGCCATCTCCACCGACTCCGACATCTACCTATTTAATATAGGTACAGGAGAGACAAAGAACCTCTGCAAGCCGGAGGGATATGTAGAGCCGGAGATCGACCCTACCAAGACGATGAAATACCAGAAGGTCAATGCGGAGGAGAACCTGAAGAACAATGTAGGCTACGATACCAACCCCCAGTTCTCGCCCGACGGCAAGTATATCGCGTGGCTGTCGATGGAGCGCAACGGCTATGAGGCCGACCGTAACCGTCTGTGCTGCTATAACCTCGCTACAAGTGAAAAGCGCTATCTCACGGAATCGTTCGACTCAAACGTCGATGAGTTCGTATGGAGCGACTCTAAGGATGCGATGATCTACTTCATCGGCGTATGGCATGCCACAGAGAATCTCTATGCCGTCAACTGGAAAGGTGAAATGAAACAACTCACCAACACTTGGGCCGACTTCGGATCCATCCACCTGATGAACAATGGCCGTCAGCTGCTCATGGAGCGCCACTCTTACACAGCACCTGCCGACCTCTATGTGGTAACGCCATCCTTTAAGAAGCCAGAGAAGACCACTGTCACGCAACTCACCTTCGAGAACAAGCATATCCTCGACCAACTCGGCAAGCCCACCGTTCAACAGCGTTGGGTGAAGACTACCGATGGCAAAGACATGCTCACGTGGATTATCCTGCCACCCAACTTCGACGAGTCTAAGAAATACCCCACCTTGCTCTTCTGCGAGGGTGGTCCACAGAGTCCCGTATCACAATTCTGGAGCTATCGCTGGAACTTCATGATCATGGCTTCCCACGGCTATGTCGTCGTAGCTCCTAACCGTCGCGGACTACCTGGTTTCGGCCAGGAATGGCTGGAGCAGATCTCTGGCGACTGGACAGGTCAGTGCATGAAAGATTATCTCGCTGCCATCGATGATGCGGCTAACAACCTGCCCTATGTCGACAAAGACAAGCTGGGTGCCGTGGGTGCCTCGTTCGGAGGGTTCTCCGTCTACTATCTCGCTGGTCACCACGACAAGCGTTTCAAGGCTTTCATCGCCCATGACGGTGCCTTCAATCTGGAGTCGATGTATACCGACACAGAAGAGGTATTCTTCTCCAACTGGGAATACGACGATGCCTATTGGAACCAGGATCAGACCGCTAATGCCACACGTACCTACGAGTATTCACCCCATAAGTTTGTCGACAAATGGGACACGCCTATCCTGTGTATCCACGGCGAGAAAGACTATCGTATCGTCTACAACCAGGGAATGGGTGCCTTCAATGCCGCCCGTATGCGTGGCATACCGGCAGAGTTGCTGATCTTCCCCGACGAGAACCACTGGGTGCTGAAGCCACAGAACGGTATACTCTGGCAGCGCACGTTCTTCAACTGGCTCGATCGTTGGTTAAAGTAGAGTGGGACTTTCCTCGGAGCAAAGTGGGACTTTCCTCGGAGCAAAGTGGGAGTTTCCCCGGAGCAAAGTGGGAGTTTCCCCGGAGCAAACCGATAGATGCAAAATATAAAGTAATAGAATAATGACTCAAGCAATTCAAAAAACACTGCGCGACTCTGCAGCCATGCGCTGGACAGCGCTACTTCTTCTGGCACTAGCCATGTTCTGTGCCTACATCTTCATGGATATCCTCTCACCCATCAAGGACCTGATGCAAGAGACTCGCGGTTGGGACTCCACTGCCTTTGGAACCATGCAGGGTTCAGAGGTTTTCCTCAACGTATTCGTATTCTTCCTGATCTTCGCAGGAATCATCCTCGACAAGATGGGTGTGCGCTTTACAGCCGTACTCTCTGCCGCAGTGATGCTCGTTGGTGCATGCGTGAAATGGTATGCGGTGACGGAGGCGTTCATGGGAAGTGGACTTGAGACATGGTTTAACAACAACCTCAACTACATCCCCGTCTTCGATGAGTTGGGTGTATCGCCCTTCTACGAGGGTATGCCTGCCTCAGCTAAGTTTGCGGCCTGTGGCTTCATGATCTTCGGATGTGGCTGTGAGATGGCAGGCATCACCGTTAGCCGCGGTATCGTGAAATGGTTCAAAGGCCGTGAGATGGCTCTGGCCATGGGATCCGAGATGGCTCTGGCCCGTCTGGGTGTAGCCACCTGTATGATCTTCTCTCCGTTCTTTGCCCGTCTGGGCGGTGAGGTCAGCGTCAGCCGCAGCGTCGCCTTCGGTGTCGTACTGATGTGCATTGCTCTGATCATGTCGATCGTCTATTTCTTCATGGACAAGAAACTTGACGCTCAGACTGGTGAGGCCGAAGAGAAGGACGACCCCTTCAAGATCTCGGACCTTGGCAAGATACTGACCGACATGGGCTTCTGGATCGTGGCACTGCTTTGTGTGCTCTACTACTCCGCTATTTTCCCCTTCCAGAAGTACGCCGTGAATATGCTTCAGTGTAACCTCACACTCACGGCACCTGACGCCGACTCGTTCTGGGCCTCATCGAGCGTAACAATCTTCCAGTATGTGATCATGCTAGTCGTGGCCGCAGCCGGCTTCGCCTCAAACTTCCAGAAGAAAGCCAACCTGAAGTACGGTTTGCTAGGTTTGTCAATCGCAGCACTTATCACTTATTGCTATATGGGCTTCATGCGCCAGTCGGCAGAGAGCATCTTCGCAGTATTCCCACTGCTGGCCGTGCTCATCACCCCGATTCTGGGCAGCTACCTTGATCATCACGGAAAGGCTGCATCCATGCTGGTACTGGGATCGCTCCTGCTCATCGCCTGCCACCTCACCTTTGCTTTCGTACTGCCGATGTTCAAGGACAGTGCCGTGGGAGGTATCATCATCGCCTACACGACGATACTCGTATTGGGTGCCTCGTTCTCTCTGGTGCCTGCCGCTCTGTGGCCCTCAGTGCCTAAGTTGGTTGACGCTAAGGTCATTGGCTCTGCCTATGCCCTGATCTTCTGGATTCAGAACATCGGTCTGTGGTTGTTCCCCCTGCTCATCGGCAAGGTGCTCGACCAGACCAACCCGCAGATTGTCGAGGGAGTGAAGAACGGTACGATTGCTCCCGATGTGGCAGCTGTCAGCTACGATTATACGGCTCCACTCGTCATGCTCGCCTCACTGGGTGTGGCAGCCCTGCTCCTGGGGCTGGTCCTTAAGGTAGTGGACCGTAAGAAAGGCATCGGTCTGGAGCTTCCGAACATCACGGAGTAAACAAGGGAATACATCAACACATAGATACACTGCTATTATGAAAATAGGTTTCGACAACGACAAATATCTCAAGATACAATCTGAGCATATCAAAGAGCGCATTGCTCAGTTTGACGGCAAGCTCTATATGGAGTTAGGTGGTAAGCTCTTCGACGACCATCACGCCTCACGCGTATTACCAGGTTTCAAGCCCGACTCAAAACTACGCATGCTGGCTCAGTTACGCGACAGCATCGAAATCCTCATTGTTATCAGTGCAGAGGATATTGAGAAGAACAAAGTACGTGCCGACTTGGGCATCACCTATGACGAGGATGTGCTCCGTCTGCGTGATGAATTCATGAGTCGTAACTTCATGGTAGGCTCAGTTGTCATTACCCACTACAACGGTCAGCATGCTGCCGACCAGTTCCGTCACCGTCTGCAGCGCGAGGGCATCAAGTCGTATATCCACTACCCCATCGACGGTTACCCGCATAATGTGGAGCTCATCGCATCTGATGAAGGTTTTGGAAAGAACGACTATGTAGAGACCACCCGTCCGCTGGTGATCGTGACTGCTCCTGGTCCTGGTAGCGGTAAGATGGCAACCTGTCTCTCGCAGCTATACAATGAGAACAAGCGCGGCATCCGAGCCGGCTATGCCAAGTTCGAGACCTTCCCTGTATGGAACCTGCCGCTGAAGCATCCTGTGAACATCGCCTATGAAGCAGCCACTGCCGACCTGAACGATGTGAACATGATCGACCCCTTCCATCTGGAAGCCTACGGGAAGACGGCTGTCAACTACAATCGCGATATTGAGATCTTCCCTGTACTGAATGCGCTCTTCGAGGGTATCTATGGTGAGAATCCCTACAAGTCGCCGACAGACATGGGTGTCAATATGATCGGCTTCTGCATCAGCGACGATGAAGTGTGCTGCAAAGCCTCCAAGGAAGAAATCATCCGTCGTTTCTACGATGCGACCAACAAGATGGCTGATGGCGCAGACAACGAGAGTGAGGTTAACAAGATCCGCATGCTCTTCAATCAGGCGAAGATAACCACTGCTTTCCGCCCTGTCACGACAGCTGCTTACGAGAAGAAACTGGAGACTGGTCTGCAGGCAGCAGCCATCGAACTTGAGGACGGTACCATCATCACCGCCAAATCGACGCCACTTCTTGGTTGCAGTGCTGCTCTTCTACTCAATGCCACCAAGTATCTGGCAGAGATCGACCACGAGGCAAAACTCATTCCGCAGAGTCTCATCGAACCCGTTCAGAAGACGAAGATAGAATATCTGGGTGGTAAGAACCCGCGTTTGCATACTGACGAGGTGTTGGTAGCACTCAGTGTCCTCTCCACTCACGATGAGAATTGCCGTAAGGCTTTGGCTCAGTTGCCGAAGCTTCGCAATTGTCAAGTACACACCACGGTCATGCTTTCAGAGGTAGATCGCAAGATCTTCAAGAAGCTTGGCTGTAATCTGACTTGCGACCCCGTTAAGAAGAAATAGCGACAACCGTGACCGAGGTAATCCGACAACGACTCAACGACTCGCCCATGGCACGATGGACTGTCCTGCTCATTGTAGCAACAGCCATGATGATGGGCTATTTCGTAAACGACGTCATGTCGCCACTGGAAACGTTGTTGGAATTACCGAAAGAGGCAGGCGGTCTTGGATGGACACCTAGCGACTACGGATTCTTCTCCGGATCGAGCGGACTGATCAACGTCTTTCTGCTCATGCTGTTCTTCTCGGGATTGATTCTCGACAAGATGGGCATCCGCTTTACTGGTGTCCTCGCCTGTAGTCTGATGGCCATCGGTACCATCATCAAGATCTATGCGGTGACGGTCGACTTCGGTCAGGCACAATTCACCTTTTTCCATTCTACCTTTCCGCTCTCCGTGATGGTGGCGAGTCTCGGCTTCGCAATCTTCGGAGTGGGATACGAGATGACAGGCATCACTGTCGCCAAGGCGATGGTACGCTGGTTCACAGGTCATGAGCTTGCCCTGGCCATGGGCATCCAACTGGCGATGGCCCGACTGGGAACGGCCGCCGCGCTCAGCATCTCTGCTCCGATAGCGCGCCATTTCACGCTCTCGATGCCCTTGCTGATCAGTCTGGCCTTTTTGATCATCGGACTACTGGCTTTCCTTGTGTTCTGTGTGATGGACCGTCGACTCGACAGATCCGACGATGCCGGATTATCTGTCAGATCCGAGGACAGCAGCGACGAGTTCCATTTCTCCGATATCGGCATGACCTTGCGTAATCCGGGATTCTGGCTGATCACACTCTTCTGCGTACTCTTTTACTCCGCCGTATCACCGTTCTTGAAGTTCTCCACCAAACTGATGGTGATCAAGTATGGCGTGGACGCAGATCTGGCTGGTTTCTTCTCATCAATAGCCCCCTTCGGAACGATCCTGATGACACCCCTCTTCGGACTCATCTACGACCGCTATGGAAAAGGCGTGACACTTGTCATCACAGGTGCCCTCATGCTGACCGCCGTCCACTTCGGCTTCTCGCTCCCCATGCACAGCAGCGCCATCGCCATCACACTGATGGTGATTCTCTCCATCGGCTACTCACTGGCTCCCGCTGCGCTTTGGCCATGTGTACCAAAGATCATCCCCATGAAATGTCTCGGCACCGCCTATTCGATGATCTTCTTCATCCAGAACTTCGGACGAACAATCATCCCTGTCTGTGTAGGACGCGCCAACGAGACCGATCCGACATATACGACTTCGATGCTTATCTTCGGTTTCACAGCACTTGGTGCTGCCCTTACAGCCGTGACCATGCTGTTTGTCGATAGAAAGAAAGGATATGGTCTACAACAGCCTAACATCCAGAAACAAATTTGAATCATGAATCATCAGCTCATACAAACCATCAAACAAATCTGTACAAAAGGAATCACCAGTATTACGACCCCTGTCTATTGGAATATCACCCTCTTTGTTCTTTCCATCCTGATGCTGGGCGGTTTCGACCTTCTCTACTATCAGCACCTCTACCACGAGTATAAGACTTGCGACATTCTGTCGGGCTATGCGGAGATGATCTTCATGGCATACCTCATCAACGTCGTATGTTACCTTCTCAGGAAGACCCGTATCCATCTTCTCCTGTACGTCATACTGTTCGTTGTCTATATCGTGAACTTTTACCTGAGGTATTCCTTTGGAACAGACATCTCGCCAAAGATCCTTCTTCTGATGTTTGAGACGAACACGAAGGAGGTCTCAGGCTTTTTCAAGACCTATATGATGACTGACGGCATGCTCAAGACCGTTGGCGCTTTCGTCATTGTGCTGACGATGATCATCATCGGAGAGCGTTTCAAGAAAGTGATCAGTAAGAGACTGGACCTGCCTGTCGTCAGATGTCTGCTGACTGTTTTCTTGCTCACAGGCGTTATCTGCGGAGCCACAGCCATCGGGAGATATGCCGGTCTTATAAGATGCAGAAACACCTATGAGGCAGAACGATGGCTGATGAACATCCCCTTCCGCTATGGTATGCCCATGCCCAATCTGTGCTATTCGCTGAATGCCATCCATCTGGCAGGACAGGACCTTGACAATATGATTGCCGCAACAGAGAACGCCATCAAGGATGTCAGCTGTGAGAACGGGGATTCCCTGAACATCATCGTCGTCATCGGCGAGTCCTACAATAAGCACCATGCCTCACTCTACGGATACCCCCTTGACACGACACCGTATCAATGCGAAGAACAGGCTAACGACAGACTCTGTGCCTTCAACCGTGTCAAGTCACCACACAACATGACCAGTATCGTCATCAAGAACGTGCTCTGCTGCAACAATGTCCATGAGGCTGAACGCTGGTATGACTTCCCGTACTTCCCTGCCATCTTCAAGAATGCAGGATACGACGTGTGGCTCTGGGACAACCAGTACAAGTGGAATCCCGACGCAGCCTGGGCCTTTACCCTGAACTCCGTGATGTTCAACGAGCGTATCCAACAGTTATCCTATACGGCTATCAACGATTCGGGGGCGCCCTATGATGGAGGACTCATCACCGACTTCGAGAAGAAGACCAAAGGCAGACTGGGGAAACAGAACCTGATCATCTTCCATCTGGGAGGTCAGCATTTCCTCGCTACCACACAGTATCCTCACGTGCCGGAATATCAGGTGTTCACGGCCAAGGATGTCAAAGACGATGCGCCCTACCTCAACGACGAGAGTCGTCAGCGTATCGCCGAATACGCCAATGCCACACGTTATAACGATGCGGTCATCCATCAGATCATGACCATGGTGAAGGAGACCAACGCACTGCTGGTCTATTTCCCCGACCACGGTGAAGAGATCTATGACTACCGTGACTTCTACGGTCGACAAATCCTCAGTCAGGACAAGATAACCCCCGAACTGATCCGGAACCAGATAGAGATCCCCTTCATCGTATGGTGCTCAGAGAAATGGAAGCAGTCACACAAGACCGAGTGGGAGACGATCATGCAGGCAGCCGACCGGGAGTTCACAACCGATAATGTCTGTCATATGCTATTCCATCTGGCAGGTATCAAGACCAAGTCATACCAAGCAGAGCGCGACCTGCTGAGTCCGGATTTCATTCCACAGACGAAAGCGTATAACATGCTGTCACTATAAACGAATCAAGGCCCTACTTCATAGGGCCTTGATTCGTCTGTATCTTATGTGATCGTCTGCTACCAGCGGAATCGTGTAACCAGTGGCAGATGGTCGCTATACCCTTTCTGATACTTCATGCCCTTGTAGGTACGACGTGGCAGATAACCGCCATAGAACTTATCCTTTTCCAACAAAAACTTCTCCGACTGGATGAATGCCGCATCCACCTTAGCCGCTACGGCAGGAGATACCACCACATGATCCAGACTGTTCCATTCCCCCTTGTAACGATAGGTACCCTCCACACCGTAACGGGCAGAAGCCCCCTTACTGATGTTCCTCAGATCGTGCTGATACAGTCGTTGCAAAGCAGGAGAATCATGGTAGTCATTGAAATCGCCTGTAATGACGATTGAAGCATTCGGAGAGAGAGCACGAATAGAATCCACCGACTGCAACAGACAATCAGCAGCATGCAGTCGGAACGGTCGACTGGCCTTCTCTCCCCCATGACGACTGGGCGCATGGACCACGAACACATGTAAGGTATCACCCGAGACCAACTGGCCACAGGCATAGAGGATATCACGAGTCGGTCTCATGCCCTCTATCGTCGGCACACCGATGCCGTACGAGTTGATCAGAGAGAACGTGAAAGGCGAATAGAGCAGTGCCACATCCACGCCTCGGGCATCGGGCGACGAAGTCATCACATACTCATACCCCGCATTCCGAAGGAGAGAGCGTTTAGTCAGGTCGTGCATCGTCACATCATTCTCCACCTCGCATAAGGCCACCAGGTCGGGTATGCCCTCTTCAGAACAAGAGAGGATAGCCTTCCCTATACAGTCCAACTTCTTCCAATAACGCTTTTCCGTCCACTGTCGGGTGGCATCCGGCAAATACTCCGTATCATCCTTTCCCTCGTCATGATGCGTATCGAAGAGGTTCTCCACATTATACTCCACCAATGTGAGGAATGAAGAAAGAAGAAGACCAAGAAACATTGACATACTCGATATCGTTTTTAATGATTATTATTCGTCCGACGTATCTTCCATCCACAGGCGGCAACGACGATGCTCGTCAGAGGAGAAAGATAATTAAAGAAGCAGAAAGGCAGATAAGTCAGTGTGGCCACACCCAGCACCGTGCTCTGCGTCAGACCACAGGTATTCCATGGTACAAGTACGGAAGTGACCGTCGCACCATCCTCACAGCTACGACTCAGCAGACGCGACTCATACCCCCTCTCCCGATAGGTATCCTTAAACATAGAACTGGAGAGCATGATCGACAGATACTGGTCGGCCGTGGCGATATTACAGAAGAGCGCCGTACCCACTGTGGAGGCCACCAGCGAGGCTGCCCCCTTGACGAAACGTAAAGCCCTCCGCATCAGATCCTGCAACTGTCCCGTAGCCGTGAGAGCACCACCAAAGGTCTGGGCACAGATAATCAGCCATATCGTGGGCATCATACCCGCCATACCACTTGTATGCACCAGATCATTAAGCATCGGCACACCCGTCTCGATGCTTGTGCTGCCATAGCACACCTGCATCATACCCTTGTACGAAGCCAGCAGACCACCATCAACCGATCCGGAGATGGAATGGACGAGCGGTCTCTGGACGATCAAGGCGACGACGACAGCGAGAAGGATAGCCAGGAAGAGCACGACCATCGACGGCCAGCGACGTGCGATCATGATACCTGTCAACACAGGTACGACCAGAAGCCACGGAGAGATGATGAAGGTACGCTGGAGACCATCCATGAACTCTGACACGTTTCCATGTCCGGAGACATCCATCGTCAGACCAGCTATCAGGAAGACGGAGAGAGATATACAGAAGGTGGGAACCGTTGTATAGAGCATATACCGGATATGGGTAAAGAGCGGTGTCCCCGACACGCTCGCAGCCAGTACGGTAGTATCCGACAGCGGCGAGAGCTTATCGCCGAAGTAGGCACCAGTGATGATCGAGCCAGCTATCCATCCGTCATCAAAGCCATGCGCCTTGCCGATGCCCATCAGTGCGACACCGATTGTGGCGACAGTGGTCCATGACGAGCCTATCATCAGACTGACCAAGGCACAGAGCACACTGCTGCTCACGAGGAACACCTCAGGACGGATCAACTGCATACCATAGTATATCATCGTAGGCACGATGCCCGATACCATCCACGTGCCACCGATGGCACCAATCAGCAGGAGGATGATGATCGCCGGTGTACAACTGGCAATCTTGTCCGTCACCTCCTTCTCCAGGTTCTCCCATTCCAGTCGCTTGGAGAAATGACCTACGAGCACGCTGACAGCCGAGGCTACCAGCAGGGATACCTGACTGGCACCATCCAATGTTGCGTTACCGAAAACGGCAACGCAACATGTTATGAGTGCGACGAGCACTAAAAAGGGTATCAGGCTCAGCACACCTTCTCAAGTCGTTTCATGATGGAGAACATAAAGACGGCGGAGATGAGACAGAGTGCGATAAAGACACTCCATACGGCCCAGAGAGGAATATTACCCCACAGATAGCCACCCACACCAACCAGCTTATTACCGATGGCGGTAGCCACGAACCAGCCACCCATCATCAGACCCTTATACTTCGGAGGAGCCACCTTCGAGACGAAAGAGATACCCATCGGCGATAGCAACAGCTCGGCGAATGTCAGGATCAGATAAGTATAGATGAGCAACTGCGGTGTGACATCAGCCACATGCACGGCCACGGGTTCACCGTCGGCACCAACAGTCGTCTGCGGCATCGGCAGTCCGAACGAGGCGACAGCCATCAGACAGTAAGCCAGTCCGGCCACAACCATACCATAAGCGATCTTACGCGGTGCTGAGGGCTCCTTACCCTTGGCCGACAGACTGCCGAAAATGGCGAGGCTGACAGGTGTCAGAGCCACCACATAGAAGGGGTTGAACTGCTGGAAGATAGGCGCCGAGACAGCAACGATCTGCCCCGTCGTCGCATCGTACTGGAAGAACAGGAAGGCCACAGCCACCACGATGACAGCGAAAGAGATGGCCTTACCCTTAGCAGTCTTCGACTGGAACAGTGAGAACAGGGCATAGACGATAAAGATGATGGCCACGAGGTTCCACACGCTGAAGGCCATACTCTCGACACCTGTCGACGTCCTAGCCGTGAACTCATCGGCGAAATAGGTCAGCGACAGACCGTTCTGATGGAAAGCCATCCAGAAGAAGATAACCACCGCGAAGACCAGGCAGAGAGCCACGATACGCGCTTTCGTCTCCTCCTTCGACAGTTCCTCGACCTCAGCCTGCACCCCCTCCTTCTTCGTGCCGCCCTCCACATGACGGAAGGTTCCACGGAAGATATAGTAGATGGCAATAGAGAGGATCAGTGAGGCACATGCCACGGCAAAGGCAAAGTGATAAGAGTCGTTGACGCTTGTGCCGAGGTTCTGCTGGGCCCATTCCATGATGCGCACGGCCGCCGTCGGAGCAAAGAGTGCACCGATGTTGATAGCCATGTAGAAGATCGAGAAGCCCGAGTCACGCTGCGAGGCATACTTCGGATCATTATAGAGATCGCCCACCATCACCTGGAGGTTTCCCTTGAAGAGACCAGTACCCAGACCGATGAGCACCAATGCGGCCAGCATCACGACCAGTGCCAGCGTATCACCGCCCAAGGGCACTGAGAGCAACAGGTAGCCTGCGAACATGATGAGGATACCGATGGTCACCATCCGACCAAAGCCGTAACGGTCGGCCAGCCAACCGCCTACGATAGGCAGGAAATAGACGAGCATTAGGAAGTCGCTGTAGATCTCCCCTGCCCAACCAGCATCGAGTCCGTAGTTTGCACGGAGGAACAATGCGAAAACGGCGAGCATCGTGTAGTAGCCGAAGCGCTCACCTGTGTTGGCCAATGCCAACGCGAATAAACCTTTTGGTTGATTTTCGAACATGTTTTAATTATTTTATTTTAGTGTTTTTTGTTCTGACGATATCAAACAGATAGGTACATTTGATGACGATATTGCCGAAGTTCGACCGTCCGAAGTAGTCACGCTTCGAATCACCATAGATGTTCCCCAGTCCATAGTAATAACGGCCCTCGATGAGGAAATGCCCCAGATGACGATGACTGTACTCCATACCAGCACCTACGGCGATGCCGTAGTCAAACTTGTTCTTCACCGTCATGGTATCCTGCGCCACGACCTGCGAGGCGCGCTTGCCATAGTACTGGTACTCCGGATTCTGTTCCCTGGGGTAGTCCCTGCCTGGATCGAACGCCGGCTGGCGCACATCGAAATTGGCATCCACCTCATCCTTTATATAGAAGCCGATCTGCGGTCCTATCTGGAAGAAGCCCTGAAAACCGTTCCGCTCACGTCCCCAACCCATACGAGCCAGGAGGGGCACCTGCACGTACGTCATCTTCCGTGAGTATCTCAGCGACTGCGTCTCGTCCGTATGCAAGGGCACAGGCATGTCGTCCATCGTCAGGATCTTCTCCTTCCAGCCTATCTGCGCATAGTTCACCTCCGCCACGACGGCACAGATGCTATGGAAATATTTCTCACACGTATAACGGGCGGTCAGTCCGCCGGTCAGGCCCCCTAACAATCCCTGTGGGACCTTCGTAACGAAAGACACATTACTCATCACATATCCGCCGTTCACACCCAGGGCGAAGTCGGTACGATACTCGCCGACCTGGGCATACGACGTGATGAGTGAAGAGCGGAAAGCGAAGACCAACGTCAGCATGACCAGCTTCCATCTTCCCACTATCATTTTCTCAAATACTATCTTCATAAAACAGAATGCGTTCCTTGACTCCCGTCAGTTAGTAGTTAATCGTCTCGATCACATGGTCTGGCGTATAGTGAACAAAGAGGAATGTCCTGTTGCGCAGACCACCATTGCCATAACGCTCGAACTGTAAGGCTGTCTGAATAGGCAGATAGCCGAACATACCCTTTGCCCCATTGAACTTCATGCCATACTTGTTCAGTCCTCTCAGGAAGAAATAGGCATGGTCGAAGCCTGTGATGGCAAAGCGTGGCTGCACGCTCTGCATGTCGGCATGGAAGTTCCAACGGTATTTCTGCTGGAACCGTTGTGTGGCCGGCGAGACTGGATTATAATAGAATACCGAGGGGATATAAGTATCAAACTTGTAGTAGTTCTCCAGATGCGCACGGTTGTACATCAGCCACTCCGTATAGCCGAACATCGAGATCTCCAGTTCCGGATAGGTATGCTTCAGACCGTTGAGCTTGGCGAAGGCGACACCCAACTCCTGCGAGCGGGCCGTGTTCAGGATGACGACATTACGCTCCTTACGACTGAAGGCCTTCGAGAACTCTTCCTCGCCCGACTTCAGGCTCGTGAGGGAATAGACGATGCCACGCTGTTCAAGTTGTCGGCGCAGTCCTGTCGTGAACGTCCCTTTCCTGCTCGTCGAATCGTTGCAGTCGATGATGACGGGATGGTATTTCTTAAAGCGCTCCATGAAACGGGTGATCGTCGTCTCGTTGATCTCCGTCGGCGACTGCCACACCTGGAAGATGTTGCGGTTGGTCGCGAGTTGTGGGGCATTGATCGAGAACGGAATCACCAGACGGATATCATGCTCCTGGACGAAATCCGACAGGAGGGCCACCTGTTTGGAATAGAGCGGACCGATGATCAGGTCACACTCCGCTGCCGCCTTGTCCTTCAGGATCTTCAGCATATCGGCATCCTCGGCCGCGTTCCATGCATGCACATCCACCGAGATACCCAATTTCTTCAGACTGTCGCAGGCCATCAACACACCACGGTAATACTCCGTCATCCGCTTGCCGTCGCCATTGAGATCATGCAAGGGGAGCATCACGCCCAACCGGATGGCACGATCGCGCACATCGTCGGCTCGACTCTTAGAGGTCGACTGGACTGGTTGGGAGGCGACCGCCGCCTTACCGGGATATGGAATCTGCAAGACGGTTCCCTTCTTCAGTTCGTAGCCAGGTGTCTTCATCTCAGGGTTGGCCTGGATCAGTTCCTCGATAGAAAGACCGTACATCCGTGAGATGCCGAAGATGGTCTCCTTCTTCTTCACCTTGTGCAAGCCACGTATGGAATCCGTCACTTGTGCCGACGCAATGCCGACAGCCAGGAAGAAAGTCACCAACAGCAAACAATATCTTAATAGTCGAGTCATAAATCCAAGTTTTATCCTTACCGCCTACAAAAGTACAAAATAATTGTGAATTGAGAATTAAGAATTAGGAATTATTTAGCATCTTTTGACCAAACAGTGTTCCCACAGGCCATCATATCGCTTGACGACAACAGTAATTATCTTGACAAATCGACGCTCATAACTCGCGCCAAGGTCATCAACGGCGAAGTGCGGGTCGTAGGCGCGAGTTTTGAACCATTTCCGTATTCGACTGAAAATAAGCCAGTTACACAAATACCGCACAGAGGTAGGAGTTTACAGTCAAGGAGATAGGGCCTATGAGTCGTGGAGATAGGGTTCACGAGTGAAAGGGATGATCCCTATACCCTATAAGAGATAATCTCCTTCTCTCGTAAGTGCCATTCCTTTCGGTCGTGGAGATTATCTCCTTGACTGTAAGATGCCGGGGGTACCCCAAGTAGTCCCCTTCTCCACTCCGGATACGCCAAAACAGGGCAAAAAGAGGATAAAAGAGGCCCCCTGGCTGTTCTGGTTTACAACTTCAGACGGGCACTTTTTTAGGCATTCTTTCTTGACAATCAGGCGACGAGTAACGAGCAGGCGGCATCACCCCGCAACTGTCTGGTCGTTGCCACAGACACCACAACCGTCCACCTATTTATCAAATAGTCGGGCGAAAAAAACTAAAAATCCTTCCATATTCCCACATTTCTTCGTATCTTTGCCGTTCAATTGACTATCATAAACATGAGAATAAGACAGATCATCCTACCCCTCTTCGCGGCTATGATCCCCTTCGTCTGCCCAGCTCAGAGCAGTCGTCCCTCCGTGGCCCCAACGGCCATCTATACCGACGATGACGGGACGGAGACGGAGACAACGACGGATTTCGCAGGACAGGCGCCGCTGACGGTGACCTTCCGCGCCAATCCGACCGCCATGGAAGACTACTCGCCCACCTATGAGTGGCACTTCCGCATGGAGGGAGAGGCCAAGGATCTGATGGTACGCTACGAGGAGAACACACAATACACCTTCACCACCTCGGGTACGACAAGAGTCACCCTCCTGGTCAGTAAGGGGGACACCGGTGAGCGTCTCGACTCCGTCGTGATACGTGTCACCGTCAGCGAGAGTAAGCTCTCGTTCCCCAACGCCTTCTCACCTAACGGCGACGGCATCAACGACATCTACAAGGCTAAGGACTACCAGAGTCTCGTGGAGTTCCATGCCTACATCTTCAACCGCTGGGGACAGAAACTCTACGAGTGGACCGACCCTGCCGACGGATGGGACGGCACCTACCACGGGAAGGATGTGAAAGACGGCGTATACTTTGTACTCGTCAAGGCCAAGGGGGCCGACGGACGGACCTATCATATCCGCAGAGACGTGAACCTGCTGAGGGGATATACTGAAAGAACGACGACGAACTAAGACATGAGAAGAGAAGACGATAAGATCAACGTATACGGTGCCCGTGTACATAACCTGAAGAATATCGACGTAGAGATTCCGCGCCAGTCTCTCACCGTCATCACAGGACTCAGCGGAAGCGGCAAGTCCTCACTGGCCTTCGACACCATCTATGCCGAAGGACAGCGGCGCTATATCGAGACCTTCTCTGCCTATGCCCGTAACTTCCTCGGAGGACTGGAGCGCCCCGACGTGGATAAGATCACAGGACTGTCGCCCGTCATCAGTATCGAGCAGAAAACCACCAACAAGAACCCGCGCTCCACGGTGGGCACGACGACGGAGATATACGACTACCTGCGTCTGCTCTTCGCCAGGGCCGGTAAGGCCTATAGCTACGCCACCGGTGAGGAGATGGTGAAATATACGGAGGAGAAAGTGCTCGACATGATCATCCACGACTATGCCGGTAGGAAGATCTTTATCCTGGCCCCACTCGTCCGCAGTCGTAAGGGACACTACCGCGAGCTCTTCGAGGCCATGCGCCGCAAGGGCTACCTGAACATACGGGTAGACGGCGAGATGAAGGAGATTGTCAGAGGCATGAAGGTGGACCGCTACAAGAACCATGATATCGAGGTGGTCATCGATAAGCTGAGCCTCCCCGCTATCTCTTCCGAAGGAGGTGGAGCTCAGATGTCTGAGGAACGCCTCAAGAAGTCTGTTGCCATCGCCATGAAACAGGGCGACGGTCTGATCATGATCCTCGATGTCACCGACGCTGCTTCCAAGGGAAGCGGACAGGGAGAGGTGAAGTACTTTTCCAAACGACTGATGTGTCCTACGACAGGCATCAGCTATTCCGACCCCGCCCCCAATAACTTCTCTTTCAACTCACCACAGGGCGCCTGTCCTCACTGCAAAGGACTGGGTGTCATCAACCAGATCGACCTGAAGAAAGTGATCCCCGACCGCAAGGTCAACATCCACGACGGCGGTATCGTTCCACTGGGCAAATACAAGAACCAGATGATCTTCTGGCAGATCGACGCCATTCTGAAGAAATACGACTATAGTCTCAAGACTCCTATTCAGGATATCTCTGACGAGGCACTCAGTGAGGTGCTCTACGGTGCTATCGAGAACGTACGCATCGACAAAGAACTGGTACACACGTCCAGCGACTACTTCGTGGCCTTCGACGGTATCATCAAATACCTGCGCAACGTCATGGACAACGACGACTCCGCCGCCGGACAGAAATGGGCCGACCAGTTCCTCGCCGAGTGCGAGTGCCCCGAGTGCCACGGTCAGCGTCTGAACAGAGAGGCACTGTCGTATAAGATATGGGACAAGAACATCGCCGAGCTCGCTTCGATGGATATCGCCGAACTGCGTGAGTGGCTTGACCATGTAGAGGAGCACCTCGACCACCAGCAACAGCAGATTGCGACAGAGATACTGAAGGAGATACGGACACGACTCGACTTCCTGCTTGAGGTCGGACTCGACTATCTGGCGCTCAACCGCCAGTCGGCCTCGCTCTCAGGCGGTGAGAGTCAGCGCATCCGTCTTGCCACACAGATAGGCTCACAACTCGTCAACGTGCTCTACATCCTCGACGAGCCCTCGATCGGTCTGCATCAGCGCGACAACGAGCGACTCATCAGGTCGCTCAAGGAACTCCGCGACTTAGGTAACACCGTCATCGTGGTGGAACACGACGAGGACATGATGCTGAATGCCGACTATATCGTTGACATCGGTCCCCGTGCCGGGCGCAAGGGCGGTGAGGTGGTGTTCCAAGGCACCCCACAGGAGATGCTGCAGACCGATACCGTCACGGCACAATACCTCAACGGAACGAAGAAGATCGAACTGCCACAGCAGCGTCGTAAGGGCTCCGGCAAGCGTCTCCGTCTTTTGGGATGCACGGGCAATAACCTCAAGCACGTCGACGTGGAGTTCCCTCTCGGCTGTCTCATCCTCGTCACAGGTGTCAGCGGCTCGGGTAAGTCCACACTTATCAACGAGACGCTGCAGCCCATCCTCTCACATCATTTCTACCGTTCCCTGAAACGTCCCATGCCCTACGATCGCATCGAGGGCTTGGAGCATATCGACAAGGTGGTGAACGTAGACCAGTCGCCCATCGGGCGCACGCCGCGTTCCAACCCGGCGACCTATACGGGTGTCTTCTCAGATATCAGGAGCCTCTTCGTCAACCTGCCCGAAGCCAAGATACGAGGCTATAAGCCTGGTCGTTTCTCGTTCAACGTGAAAGGTGGGCGCTGCGAGGCCTGTGGCGGTAACGGTTACAAGACCATCGAGATGAACTTCCTTCCGGATATCCAGGTGCCCTGCGAGGAATGTCATGGCAAACGCTATAATCGTGAGACGCTCGAGGTGCGCTACAAGGGCAAGTCGATCGCCGACGTGCTCGACATGACCATCAACCAGGCCGTGGAGTTCTTCGAGAACGTACCGGATATCCTCCGTAAGATCAAGACCATACAGGATGTCGGACTGGGATACATCAAGCTCGGGCAGTCGTCCACCACCCTCTCCGGCGGAGAGAGCCAGCGCGTGAAGCTCGCCACCGAACTGTCGAAGCGGGATACCGGCAAGACCCTTTACATCCTCGACGAGCCGACGACGGGTCTCCACTTCGAGGATATCCGTATTCTGATGGATGTGCTCCAGAAACTGGTGGACCGTGGTAACACCGTCATCATCATCGAGCATAACCTCGATGTCATCAAGCTGGCCGACTGGATCATCGACATGGGACCGGAAGGCGGTCGTAAGGGTGGACAGGTTCTCTCTGTCGGCACCCCGGAACAGATTGCCAAGTCGAAGAAAGGCTACACCCCGCAGTTCCTTAAGTAATAGACAAAAGCCTATTGAAAGCATTACTTTATAGGGATGAGAACCTAAAGAATCTGCTTAACGATACAAAGGATACTAGATTGCAAAAGAAAAACAACTTGTTTTACTTTTAGAGATGAATATAAGTCACGCCGAGGAACTAGCGTTCCTCGGCGTGGACAAGATGTATCTTACGTTAAATAGACGACTTCATCAAGGCTGCGCCAAAGATCAAGGCACCGATAAACACGATCGCGTAGATAATCAGAATGACAATCGTGATGATGCCGAAGAACTTCAGCATGGCGCTCAGGCCAGAGAAGCCACGGGCCAACTGACTGGCATTGTCAGTGAGGCAGGCAGCCTTCGTGCCGTTGGCAAACTGGAAGCCCTTGATGAGGGGGTAGATGTAGATGGCGGCGAGAATCAAGTAGAGGAAACCCGCGCCTGCCCCGATGACTGAATTAGCAGAGCCAACAGCTAATATGATAATGCCGAGGATGATCATCAGCACAACGCCAATGCATCCAATGATGCAAAGGAACGCCATCCACTTGGCAGAGCACAGCAGGTCGTCCTTCATACTTTGGTTCACGAACATTCCCGTCATTCCAGGATTCATCGTCTCTTCATTCATAGTCTTAATGTCTAGTTGTTAATATTAATGGTTGACAACTCACTTTCGCGGTTAAATCCCTGCGGCAGCAATCCACTCATAGATACAACTGACGATACCAAAGAGGGCGATGCCCGCAGTACAAAGGGCCAGGGCCGTCTTGGTGCTGAGGTCGCTCTGGAAAGCGGGCAGCGGTGTGTCGGTCTTGGTGATATACATGGCCTTCACAATGAGCAGGTAGTAGTAGAGTGACACTACCGTATTGATCAGTGCGATGAACACCACGAAATAGGCAGCGGCACTACCCTGCTGAGCAGCAGCCATGAACACGAAGAACTTCGAGAACATACCTGCGAACGGCGGGATACCTGCCAGAGAGAACAAGGCCAGTGTCATCAGGAACGACAGCTTGGGGTTGGTCTGGTAGAATCCGTTATAAGCAGCCATATCAGTACGTCCGTTGTGATTGCTCTCAACAACATTGATGACGGTGAAGACCGCCATGTTGGCAACGATATAGACAAGCACATAATAGGTCAGCGCAGCCACACCAAGTTGTCCGTTGCCCACCACAGCAAGCATGATATAGCCGGCCTGTGAGATAGAGCTGAACGCCATGAAGCGCTTAAGCTCACTCTGACGGATGGCAAACAGGTTGGCCACGGTGATAGAGAGCACGATCACGATATAGAGCAGATACTCCCAATAAGCTACCAGCGGCTGGAACACCTTCATCAGGATGATACACAGCGTGAGAGCAGCGGCACCCTTAGAGATGACACTCAGATAACCAGTCACAGGCGTCGGCGCTCCCTGATAGGTGTCGGCCGTCCAGAAGTGGAAAGGTACGAGTGAGATCTTAAAGCCCAATCCGCTGAAGAAGAACACAAGACCGATAATCGCCAATGGAGAAGCGGTGATCGTTGCAGCCACATCGTCGAAATAGAGAGTGCCTGTAGCAGCATAGATAAACGAGATGCCATAGAGCATCACACCACTGGAGAATGTGGCGGTCAGGATATACTTCGCAGCGCCCTCGGCAGAATCCTTCTTCCACTTATCGAAAGCGACCATACAGGCCATGGGCACCGAAGCCATCTCAAGTCCGAGGAAGAACAGCATGAAGTTGCCGCTCGACATCATGACGAACATACCCAGCAGGGTGCTCAGCACCAGCATATAGAACTCGCCCTCCAATTTCATGGCCGACTTGACAATCCATGGCTGGGCCATGATGCAGACGATGATCGTGCCAAAAGCGAGAATGACTTTCATGACATTGACAGCCTGCGAGCTGACATACAATCCGCCAAATGCTGTGACAGGATCTGAACATACCAGCGTTGCCACTGCCGTAACGGCCAGCATGCCTACCGTCAGGTATTGCAGGAGGTATCCCTTAACCTTTACCTTCGTCAGGAAGAAGTCTCCAAAGAAAACTATGATCAGCGAGAGAACCAGGAAGGCCTCAGGCATCATTTTCAGGAATTCACTATAATTCATATCTTAGTCCTCCTTTTTTTACATTACACCTATTGACTGAAGGATCGTACCAGCAGCCGGTGAGATCATATCGCTGAACACGAAAGGTGCACAACCCAGACCAGCCACACAGAAGATCAGGCAGATCACTGCGACGCGCTCATCCCATGTAGCATCGGTGAGCTCAAGGTAGTGCTTGTTCTCTACCTCACCATAAAGGATCTTACCAACCACACGCAGGATATAGACAGCCGTAACGACAATCGACATACAGGCGATGATGGTGGCAACCATACGGAACGACGTGTTGGGATCGCCAGAGAGCGGATGAGCTCCAAACGAGCCGACGAAGATAGTCATCTCAGCAATAAAGCCAGAGAAACCGGGAAGACCGAGGTTGGCCAGACCGGCAATCACATAGCCGACAGAGAGGAAAGGCATAATCTTCATCAAGCCGGCCAGTTCACGGATATCACGAGTATGAGTACGACCGTAGATCATACCGATCAGTGCGAAGAAGAGGGCTGTCATCAGACCATGGGAGAGCATCTGGAGAATAGCACCCGTCACAGCCGTCTGACTCATCATCAGAAGAGCGAAGAGCACCAGTCCACAGTGAGACACTGAAGAGTAAGCATTGATATACTTCAGGTCGGTCTGCACACAGGCAGACAGTGCACCATAGACGACCGAGATAGTGGTCAGGATCAGGAAGATCCACGAGAGATCCTGAGCAGCCTCAGGCAACAGATACATAGCCACACGGAAGCAGCCGTAACCTCCCAACTTCATCAGCACACCAGCATGGAGCATGGACACGGCGGTAGGCGCAGAGGCATGACCGTCGGGTGACCATGTGTGGAACGGGAACAGAGCTCCCAGCACACCGAAGCCGATAAAGATAAACGGGAAGAAGATGTTCTGGATGTGACCGGGGATGCAGTGATTGGCTGCGATCGTGGTCAACTCAAAGGTGTATGAGCCACTGTACTGGCCATTAAAGAAGTAGATGCCCAGCAGACCGAGGATCAGCAGAGCAGAACCTCCCATCAGCATCAGCGTCAACTTCATGGCAGAGTACTCCTTACGACCAGAGCCCCAGACACCTATCAGGAGGTACATCGGGATAAGGGCCACCTCATAGAACATGAACATCGTAAAGAGGTCTGTTGAGATGAAGAAACCGAACACACCCGTCGAGAGAAGGGTGAACCAAAGGAAATACTCTTTAGTCATGGGCTTCAACTGCCATGAGGCAAAGGTTCCTGTGAACACGATAATGCTCGACAGCAGCAACATCACTACCGAGATACCATCGACGCCCACCGAATAAGCAATGTTCAGTGGTTTGAACCAGGACACGCTATATGTCAGCAACATCTCTGCAGAGTTACCTGCCGCACGCTGCTGAACGAAATAGATGGTCAGCCATATGGAGAGGGCAAGCAGACACGATGCACCTGCCACCATCACGCCACGCACCTGATTGAGATTCTTGGCAAGCCATAATCCCAGAAGCATCAGGGCGGGAATCAATACGAAAACACTTAATATACTCATATCTTTAGATGCATAAAAGGATTAATGATAATGCAACCGTACCCGTGAGGAACCAGACGGCATACTGGCGCACGTCGCCACTCTGCCAAGGACGGATGGATTCACCGGCTTCGTTAGCACCCCATGCCAGGAAGTTGAACGTACCATCAACGATATGACGGTCGAACCAGGCGATAGGCGTAGAAACGAGCGCAAAGATAATTCGGTGCGTAACGAACTGCCATATCTCGTCTTGATAGAAGCGTTTATAGGCTGCGCGATGCAATCTTGGGAACTGTTTATACAGACGGTCAGCAATCGGCTGACTCTCCCCTTTATAGATATAAGTAGCGAGACATATACTCAGGATGGCAATAACCGTTGAGGTAACAGCGATCTGTGTATCAAAGTGGATGGTGTAATCCTTTCCCGTCGAAGATACGAAACTACCGAAGGAGCCACCCCATCCGAGGAAACCTGCCAACGTGGAATAGATACCGACACCAACAGTGATCACACTGAGCACAATCAGAGGTATAGTCATACATGAAGGAGCCTCATGTGGTGTATGATGTGCATGAGCCTCTTTGTTTTCCGTACCCCAGAAGATACCATAGTACAGACGGAACATATAGAAAGCTGTCATGGCTGCGATACCCGTCATGATCCAACCAACCACCGGACTGTAACTGAAGCAGGCTGTGATAATCTCATCCTTCGAACAGAAACCAGAGAAGAACGGGATACCTGCAATAGCCAGACAGGAGATGAGGAAGGTCACATGAGTGATAGGCATATACTTACGCAAACCGCCCATCAGCGCCATCTCGTTCGAATGGACAGCATGGATGATACATCCTGCACCAAGGAACAGACAGGCCTTGAACATGGCATGCGTGAACAGATGGAACATACCTGCCATATAACCCAACTGAGCATGATCGTCAAAGATGGTTCCATGGCCTGGCAGACTCACGCCCAGAGCCACCATCATAAATGCGATCTGAGAGATGGTCGAGAAGGCAAGCACACGTTTGATGTCGCTCTGCGCGCAGGCTACTGCTGCTGCATAGAACGCCGTGAATACACCGACCCAAACCACAATGCTCAGCGCTTGAGGCGCAAAGGTGATCCAAAGCGGGAACATACGGGCAATCTGGAACACACCTGCCACCACCATCGTTGCAGCGTGGATGAGTGCCGACACAGGTGTCGGACCTTCCATGGCATCAGGCAGCCAGATATGCAACGGGAACATGGCAGACTTACCAGCACCTCCAATGAACATCAGCGTAAGAGCTGTCGGAAGGATAAAGGCTCCTGCACTCAGGGCCCTTACGATATCCACGGGAATAAACGGTGTGGTGCCCGCACCCATAACGACATTTGCCCCATGCCCTGCAAACGAGAAGCTGAACGACTCTGTGAAATAGCCGAACATCAGAATACCGATCAGGAAGAACATATCGGCAAAACGAGTCACGATAAAGGCCTTCTTTGAGGCTGCAATAGCAGGCTTCAACGGATAATAGAAACCTATCAGCAGGTACGAGCTGACACCCACAAGTTCCCAGAACATATACATCTGGAAGATGTTCGTGGCAAGCACCAAGCCCAACATTGACATCGTGAACAGACTCAGGAAAGCATAGTAACGCTGGAAGCCCTTCTCACCGTGCATATAGCCGAATGAATAGATATGAACCATCAGCGATACCGTAGAGATGACGATCAGCATCACAACACTGATTGGATCCAACAGGATTCCCAAGTCGAAATGTAATTTGCCCAACGGCAGCCAAGTGAAATTATACGGAACAACCGTCTGATAAACCCCATCCACACGATCCATTCCAAAATACTGGAAAGCCGTGAGATAAGAGAGTATCGTTACGAGAGCAAGCGAACAGGTGCCGATCAGACCAGCAACCTTGTGCTTCATCTTCATGCCAGCCAAGCCCAGAACGATGAACGAGAGCAGGGGCAGAAGCATAATAAATATCGTGTAACTAAACATAATCTTAACGTCTTTACTTCTTAACTCCTTAACTATCGTTTCATATTCTGAATACTATCCACATTATCGCTGTTGAAGTTGCGATACACATTGATAATAATGGCGATGGCCACGGCCGTCTCCGCTGCAGCCACACCGATACCGAAGAGCGACATGAAGAAGCCCTCGAGCTGTCCGGGGAACAACAGACGGTTAAATGCAGTGAAATTAATCTCTACGGCATTGAGGATCAACTCCACAGAGATGAGCATCGCAATCAGATTACGACGGCTGATAAAGCCATAGACACCGATGAAAAACAGCAGTGCACTGAGAATAAAATAATACTGTACGGGTACCATAACTTACTTCTCCTCCTTTCTTGCGATTGCCAAACCACCAATAATACATGCCAGCAGGAATACTGAGATGAACTCGAAGGGGAGTACATATTGGTACTTGTCAGTACCGAGCAGCGACATACCGATTTCCTTCATCGGCACTTCCACATCGGCTACCTGACAGGCAGCATACATAAACTTGTTCTTAAGCAGTACGAACAGGACGGTAGCCAGACCTACCAGCGAGAGCATCGCACCATAGATGACACGACTGCCCTTCATCCGTTCAACGAGTCCCTGAAGAGAGCGCTTACCCACCAGTTGGATGGCGAAGACATAGAGCATTGTCACGCCTCCGGCATATACTGATATCTGAGCAGCACCAAGGAACGTATAGTCGAGCAGGAAATAAAGACCTGCCACGCCAAAGAGCACAAACAACAGGAATGTTGCGGCTCGCATGATACGCTTCGTCGTCACACACATCACGGCAGAACCGAGTATGACAACGGCGAGAATGAGAAACATTACATAGTTTGCCATATCGTTACTTCGTTTTGGTGTTAAACTTACCGATTGTCAGCGGTGCACCACCGTCAAGCAGATTGGGCAGAGACCCACCCTCATAGACTTCCTTGTCGAGGTGGAGCACCAGACTGTTGCGATTGAACACAGCATTCTCGAAATCATTTGTAAACTCGATTGCGTCGAAGTTGCAGGCGTTCGTACAAAGCTGACAGAACATACAGTCGCCCAGATCGTACAGATAGTCGTCAAGCACCTTCTTTTTCTTACCCGTCTCCGGATCCTCTGCCATGTGAGCAGTAATCTTGATGGTTCCATTAGGACAGGCCTTTTCGCACAATGTGCAAGCCGTGCACTTGTAGCTGCCATCCTCGTTGCGCTTGAACACCAAACGACCGCGATGACGCTTAGCCACGTGAAGTGTGGTCTTGCGGTTCTCGGGATACTGCTCTGTTGACTTGTTGGTGAAGAAGTCCTTGAAATATTCCTTCCAAGTAACCTTCATGCCTGTAGCCAACGTCTTGACAGCATGTCCGATTTCTTCGAAATATGATTTATTATCTTCCATTGCTATACCTTATTTAATATACCATCCAAGAGCCACGATGACAGTCATCAACACAAGATTGACAAGACCAAGCGGCATCAGATACTTCCACTCCAACTTCAGGATCTGGTCAATACGCAGACGAGGGAACGTCCACTTAATCCACATCAGTACCCAAACCAAAGCAAAGGCTTTACCCATGAACCATACAATGCCAGGAATGTAGTTCATGACAGTGTCGAAAGCATCAACACCGATGTTAATAGGAGCCCAACCACCAAGGAATACCGTAGCAGCGATACCTGCGATGATAAAGAGATTCAGGAACTCTGCGAGGTAGAAGAAGCCGAAGCCCATACCCGAATACTCGGTGTGGTGTCCAGCGGTCAACTCACTCTCAGCCTCAGCCATATCGAACGGACCACGGTTTGCCTCTGCGTTACCTGCCACGAGGAACACGAGGAAGGCGATGATAGCGGGAATATGTCCCTGGAAGATCAGCCATTTGAAAGGACCGGTCTGTGCCTCTACGATACCAGACATCTGCATCGTACCCGTCAGGATTACAGCTGTAATCAGACAGAGGCAAAGTGACATTTCATAAGAAATCATCTGTACGGCACCACGCATGGCACTGACCACAGAGTATTTATTGTTTGAACCCCAGCCAGCAAGGAAGATTCCAACCACACCAATCGAAGAAATGGCAGTGAGCAGGAATATACCCACATTAAAGTCAAGCACTGTAGCACCATTATTCCACGGAAGGAACGAGAAGGCACCAACAGAACCGATGATCACCAAGAGCGGAGCCACGGCATAAAGCAACTTATCGGCCTTGTCAACGAAGAAGATCTCCTTAATGAGCATCTTCAAGACATCGGCAAATACCTGAAGCAAACCCCAGTAACCAACTCGCATCGGGCCCAGACGGCACTGGAAATAGGCACATACCTTACGCTCCATGAATATCAGTACGATGGCGATGAGGGCATATCCCACAAGGATACCAGCACCTACCAGTACGCACTCTATCAATATCGACAGAAAATCTCCCAGACCGAGTGTATCGCGAAGGAGAGCGTCGAACCATTGTGTAACTATAGAAAAGTCGAACATATTACTTCAATTTTTCAATTCTTAATTCTTCAATCCTCCGACTATCTGTCAATATCAGGAATAACAAAGTCAATAGCAGCACCCGTAGCCACGAGGTCGGCAATCTTCTGTCCGCGCAACATCGGATCGAGCGCCCCCGTCAACGAGAGTCCCATCGGACGCATCTTCAAACGGTATGGACTCTTGTCACCACGACTATCGAGATATACGCCAAACTCACCACTGGCACCCTCTACCGAGAAATACCACTGTCCCTCAGGTACCTTGATGATAGGCTTCTGCTTTACATAGAAGTCGCCCTCGGGGATATTGTCGATGAGCTGCTCGATGATGTGGAGACTCTGGTACATCTCCTGAATGTGACAAGTGTAACGATCCATCGTGTCACAACCGGTCATCGTGATCTGCTCCCACTCCACCTGACTGTACATATCATACGGATGGTTCTTACGAACGTCATTCTTCCAACCAGAAGCGCGTCCGGCAGGACCCGTCACGGCATATGAGATACAATCCTCAAGCGACATAGGACCGACCTTCTCAAAACGGTTATGGGTGATGATATTATCACCGAACACATCAACATACTCCTGAATGATAGGCTTCATGTATTTCACCAGATCCTTCACGTTCTTCACGAAGTTCGGATCAATATCATCTTGAAGACCACCAATACGGTAGTAGTTCTGTATCAATCGTCCACCCGTCGTCTCTTCCATGCAGTTGAGCACATGCTCACGGTCTCGCATAGAGTAAAGGAATGCAGTAAGAGCACCCATATCCTGAGCACAGCAACCGACATACAGCAAATGCGAATCAAGACGCTGAAGCTCATCCATGATGGTGCGGATATACTTGATGCGGTCTGTGAGTTCGACACCCATGCCCTCCTCAATAACACCGACCAAAGCATGACGGTGCATCATAGCAGAGAGGTAGTTCAGACGATCGGTCAATGCCAGTGTCTGGGGATAAGTCATGTTCTCACACATCTTCTCGATTCCACGATGGATATAACCAAGATGTGGATATACACGCTTTACCGTCTCACCGTTGAGCACTGTCTGCAGACGGAGTACACCATGAGTAGAAGGGTGCTGCGGACCGATGTTAATAACATAGTCATCGGGACCGAAAAGCTTATTCTGCTTAGACTGGAGATGGCCATCCTTGTCAAGATAATACTCCAAGCCATAATCCGGTTCAACGTCATCTTCCAGGGTGTACTCATCATTAAACTGCCAATCCTTACGGAAAGGATGGCCCTTGAAGTCACTCCTAAGGAACAGACGGCGCATATCGGGATGCCCAAGGAACACTATCCCATAGAAATCATAGACCTCACGTTCCAACAGATCAGCGACATGCCAGATGTTTGACACAGTAGGAATATACGGGATCAACTGACCATCGGTCACACCAGTACCATTGGAAGACATGCCATCGCCACAGATCTGTGTCTTGGCAAGCATCTTTACCGAGCAACGCTCATGGTTATCAGTATTCTCGAGAATATAGACACATCCGAGTCCCTCTTCACCAAAGTCTTCTCCGACAATGGTAACAAGGTAGTCGAAGTGTTTCTTCTCTTTCAAGTTCTGCATCTCAGAGGCGAACTTGTCAAAATCGAATGATAGAAATTCTAATTTCATGCCTTGTCCTCCTCTACTTTTACTTCTGTCGGGGCAGGGTTGACCTCTGGTCGAACCTGCTCACTCGCAGTTTTCATCTCTTCAACAAAATCCTGGGGGACATCGGTTACCACAATTGGTTCACGACGATGATCACCAAGCTTATGACGGAATGTGAGCTCTTCATTGGATACGCCAAGCTCACGCTCTTCCTGAGTCTGCTTATGGTTGGCACCACCAAAGAACTTCTCAATCTTCACTTTACGCTGAAGCTGCATCATGCCATACATAATAGCTTCAGGACGTGGAGGACAGCCAGGGATAAAGACATCAACGGGTACGATCTCCTCGATACCCTTTACGACATGATAGCTCGATTTGAAGGGGCCACCGCTGATAGCGCAGCCACCGACAGCAATCACATACTTCGGCTCGGCCATCTCATCGTATAGACGCTTCAAAGCAGGCGCCATCTTATGAGTAATCGTTCCGGCACACATAATCAAGTCAGCTTGACGAGGAGAGTTACGAGTCACCTCAAAACCAAATCGGGCAAAGTCATAGCGGGCACAGCCACAGGCCATGAACTCGATACCACAGCAAGAGGTGGCAAAGGTCAATGACCACAGCGAGTTTGCTCGTCCCCAGTTAATCAATTGGTCGAGAGAACCTGTAACGACGTTAACGCCTCCCTCATGGAGTTCTTCGATGATCTTCTCCAATGAGGCATTGTCGTTCCACTCCTCATAGGGAATACTCTTGATTCTCGGCTTTCTCACTTCCATTCCAAGTCTCCTTTCTTCCAAGCATATGCCAGGCCCAACACCAATACTACCATAAAGAATCCAATACTCAATAATGCAAGAGCACCGAAGTCTTTTACGACTACTGCCCACGGGTACAGAAAGACTGTCTCCACGTCGAACATTAAGAATAGGATGGCAAACAGGTAGAATCCCACGCTCAGAGGCAACCATGACGTGCCTCGTGTGGGGATACCACACTCGTAGGGCTCACCTTTCACCTTATTGTAGGATCGTGGTCCTATCAATTTGGCAACAACGTAAGCCCCTACCACCAATGTTAAAGCCGTCAACAAGACGGTAATCAACAAAGTAAAATTCATAAGTAATTATACTATTATAACAATATTGTCCTCGTTCTTAAGCAGTTACACAGATACAAAAGTACCTTTGCCGCAAAATCGCTGCAAAGGTACAAATAATATTTGTAAATCTTCCGAATATTTATAAAAATCTTTCTTCTTATCTTACCACTTCCGGAATTGCCTCACCGATACACGCATTCGGTTGCTGGATATGTAACATCTGGCATACAGTCGGTGCAATATCCGTGATATGCACCTCACGACTTGTTGATCCATGATCTACCTTCCAGCCATAGAATAACAGAGGTATATGTGCGTCATACGGATTCCATTCGCCATGCGTTGTACCTGTCTTAGAGGAACTCGACCAGAACTCATAATATCCTGCTTCAAGCACCAGCAGTATATCACCTGAACGACGGGGATGATAACCGAGCAGGGCGCGGCTCCGGATAATATCGGGTACACTCCAGGTATTCACCTTCTCAAAGTCCATCACAAACTGCACATGGGGCATCTGGCGCGCATAACCAATAATAGCATCCTTAACCTTCTGTACTTCCAAACCTAATTCTACTATACGTTTCTTGTTTAGAAATACGCGATAACTGTTGACACTGTTGATGACGGATAAGTCAGCACCCAACGTCTCCTTAAGATACCCTTCCAGGCCACTTCCAAACATCTCGATGTCACCTTTCCACGCACCGCCATTCATCTTATGATCCTCCATATATTGATAGTTGTGCGCAGCACCATGATCAGCGGTCAGAAATACAAGATAATTACCCTCACCGACTTGATCGTCAAGAGCTTTCAATAGGCGGGCAATATCTCTGTCAAGCTGCAGATAAGCGCCATCGGTATGCTCTCCGCGTGTGCCCCATTCATGACCAATCACATCCGTCTGCGAATAACTCACGCAGAGCATGTCCGTCACCTCACCTTTACCGAGCTTTTCTCCCTGCAGAGCCGCAATCGCCATCTCCGTTGTTATCGTACCGCACAACGGATCATAACCGATTCTCTTTCCAAGTTCCTGCATACGCTTATTCTTTTTCAGTTCCCGGTTATAGGATTTCGCCCACTCTGGCAACTCCCCCATATAGTAAGTACTGGTGATAAACTGGCCATTGTCTATGTCAAGCCAAAAAGCGGCATCCGACGAGCGACCGGCAGGAAGAATTGCCGCACGGTCCTTGTAACTGACACCTATAACCTTCGAACGGAAATCGGTATGCATCCTAAGTTGATCACCAATGGTCGTAGAAAGCAGGTTACGTGGTGACATCTTACCACGCTTTGCATTATCAGTTCCCACAGGTTCCACGGTCTGATCAGCACAGCAATAGACGGGTTCGCCATCTATAAAGAAATTATTACCGCAGATACCATGGAATGCCGGTGTCGTTCCCGTATAAGCACTTGTATGTCCGATAGCTGTCACCGTCGGCACATAGTTGATAAGACAGTTATTACAAGAGAAGCCCTTGTCTATCAGCCTTCGGAAACCATCATCTTGAAATTGGTCGTAATACCGCGACAGGTAATCCCATCGCATCTGATCCACTACAATTCCAACAACAAGTTTCGGTCGTTCTCCGAATTCATTATGTGCTGGTAGCTGAGCTGCCGCACACATCATCACAATTAATAGTAGTAACTTTTTCATAACGAGTGCAAATATACGAAGAATTCTTCTATAAAACAATTTCTTTACGAGAAAAACTTTTCTACATCTCCGCAGTACGTTCAATCAGCTCCAGACACATACGACTGTTATGATATGGGCATTTCCAGAAGCCAGCCTTATCATCATCGGTATTAAGTGAACCATCGGCATGCCTGCTCCAATACCACTCACCGTTGTCGTAATCAATCAGTTGTTTCTTGATATAATCCCAACAACGCTGTGCCTTTTCCAAGGCATCCTGATCATCGAAATGCTGATAGAGGTTAAACCAACCGACCACATTCTCTGCTTGTACCCACCAATGAAGATCATCATCGACATGTCCAGTATCAAGATTTGCCTCATGGATCATCGAACCATCAGGGCGCAAACCTTTCTCCGATGCTTTTGCGACCATCTGCACAATGGGTTCAACCTTTGCCAGGACCTCCGAGTCGCCAAGTACAATGGCCGCCTCATGCAACAGCCATGAGCACTCGATATCATGTCCATAGCTCTCCAAATGCCCAGCACCACGCGTCCAGTCCATATCAAAGAAAAGGTCTAAATGATGTGTCTCTGGATTAAGAATCTTATCCGTGAAGATGCCTATAATGTTTCGCAATGCGCGTCCGACTCGGATAACATCCTCGTAATAAGCCATAGGGCCGTATTGCGGTGCGAAAACACTGCCCCCTAATGTATCGGGGTTATCAGGATACTGGCTCTTCAATACGCGATAAAGATTGGCATACGGTTCAATAATATGCAGATGTGTGTTCTGGGACTTCGGATAATTGGCATCATATTCCGAGAGCCGCATGTCGGCAATCTCAGCCCACTCCCGTGTACATGCCTCAATATAACCATTATAAACAGGATCGTATGCATGCTCTTCTATACAGTCAAAAAGTTGAAGCGCATAGTCAAGCGCCTCCTGATCACCAGTTGCACGAGCATATTCCGACAAGCCATAAATGGCGAAGCCAATGGCATAGAACTGTTTCTTTGTATCAAGAGGCTGTCCCTTATAATCCACGCTCCAATACACCCCACCATACTCTGGATCAATAAAATGATCGATGAAATACCGTTTGGCGCGCGTTGCAGCCTCCAAATACTCCGGACAGCCCATCACCCGATAAGCAGCAGAGAACGACCATAAGATTCTGGCATTGAGGATAGCACCTTTCTCTGCCTCAGGGTGTAGTATACCATGTCCGTCAATACGGCCATAGAAGCCGCCATTCTCGATATCAACCATTTTATCGAGCCAGAAGCGCAGGATGTTCTGCTGTAGAACATCCTGCATCTCCACGCTCATCATTTTAAAACACATTGTTTGGCTTTTATATTTATTCTATGGAACGGACCTTTTTCAGTTCCGTATTAATCTCTTCAATACGCTCCGTCGTTAATGGGTAGAACCAGGCTACGAGGATTGCAATCAGTGCGACAGCAGCAGGGATAAAGCTCATCAGCCAGCGAAGTACCATCAAAGCACTTTCGGGTTGCGCCACAGAGGCTGCCACTTGATCTACATCTGTAACATAGCCGAAGGCAGAAAGCAACCAGAGTACAGCCGCACCACCGATGGCACCACCAAACTTCTGCGCCATAGAAGCAGAAGAGAAAATCAGGCCCGTAGATGCTGTCTTATTCTTCAATTCTGCATAGTCACTGACGTCAGCATACATACTCCAAATCAGCGGCGACATGATACCAGTAAAGACACTTATGACAATCTGCAAAATCAACATTGTCCAGAAACCGCCAGGTGTACATGGTACAAAGAAAAAAGCGATACTGAGCACAACCAAGGCTGCGTTCACAAAGATAAAGGTTGTCTTCTTTCCTAATTTATTAGCGATGGGGACACAGAGTGCCACACCAACCATATTAGACACCTCACCGATACCAAGGAACAGGCCTGCGTAGAAGAGGAAGGAAATCGTGAAGAACACCAAATTAACATCCGGGCCTATGATATCCTGGAAGAAATAGGCAACCGTGGCTCCACGGACTGTATTGAAAAGATTAGAGCACAAGGCGGCACCTATCAACAACCACCACGGCTTATTAGAGAGAAGCGACTTAAAGTCTGAACCAACGCTCACTGTCGAGATGGTCTTCAGATGTTCCCTAGTCAGGAGGAAACACAGAATGAACATCACGAAACAGGCCGAGGCGACAACAACCATTCCCCAGAACCACCCGTTAGCAGTATTGTAGCCACCAAACATATTCGTCAACGGCTCCCACAGAAACAGGGCGAGGAACGATCCGCCATAGGCAAAGAACATACGGAAAGAAGAAAACACGGTCTTCTCATTTGAGTCGTCGGTCATCACACCAAGCATAGCACCGTATGGTACATTAATGCCCGTATAGACAGTCATCATCATGATATAAGTAACATATGCCCAGATGAGTTTCGCACCGTAATTCCAGTCCGGAGTCGTAAACAAGAGAATACCACAGATGGAAAACAACGGAGCCACCCAAAGCAGGAAGGGGCGATACTTACCCCACTTGGTATTGGTACGGTCGGCGATAATACCCATCATCGGATCTGAGACCGCATCCCATATACGAGTAATTAGCACGAGGACACCGGCATCCAAGAGCGACAGCCCGAAGATATTCGAATAGAAGAAAGGAAGATAATAGGAAAAGATCTTCCAGAAAGTCGACGACGACATATCGCCGAAGCCATAACCGATTTTTTCAATTAACTTAGACTTTGCCATTTTGATAATGTGTTTTGATTGACAGTTTATGATTTGAATTTACGAGTTGCGATTCTTGGCAATCAGTTTTTTGATTGTCTCAACAGAAGCGGCGGTCGTCAAGCCATCCTCTGGTGTGTTCATACAGTAATCAATTAGCCTATCGATTGTTGATGTTGCCACATGCATACGTGTATCAGCAGAGGCATAGTAAATGAATACCCGTCCATCCTCATCAGCAATCCAACCATTTGCAAAAGCCACGTTCATCACATCACCGAGATACTCATAACCTTCTGGTACAAGGAAATAGCCACCCGGTTGTGCAATAACCTTTGTGGGGTCGTCCAACGAGGTCATATACATATACAACACATAACGCAGACCATCAGCCGTAGCACGTACACCATGAGCCAAGTGAAGCCAACCCTTCGGGGTTTTGATGGGATGCGGGCCTTCTCCGTTCTTCACTTCCGTAATCGTATGATAGTGACGCGCATTGATAATCTTTTCTTCCTTCACCTCCGCATGGGTAATATCATCGATCAGTGCCCACCCAATGCCTCCACCTGAACCGGTATCAATAAAACCGTCTTGCGGACGAGTATAGAAGGCATACTTGCCATCTACGAATTCTGGATGGAGTACCACATTACGCTGTTGACTCTTTGTCTTCAGGTCTGGCAGGCGCTCCCAGGTCTTCAAGTCTTTTGTACGAGCAATACCAGCAGTGGCAGTGGCAGCACTGAGATTGCCTGGCTGTGAATCATCATGGCGTTCTGCACAGAATACGCCATAAATCCAACCGTCCTCATGCTTTGTTATGCGCATATCATAAATATTGGTTGCAGGAATCACGTCGTCTGGCATGGTAATAGGTTCCTCCCAAAAGCGGAAATTATCGATGCCATTGGGCGATTCTGCAACCGCAAAATAGCTCTTACGATCCGCTCCTTCCACTCGGACGATAAGCAGATACTTGTCGTTCCACTTGATGGCACCCGAGTTTAATGTCGCATTACACATAATACGCTGCATCAGATACGGATTATCTTTTTCATTAAAATCATATTTCCACTCCAAGGGGATATGTGCAGCTGTCAAAACAGGGTTCTTATACTTCTCATAAATGCCATTCTCCGCATAGCAGAATGGTGAATTCGAACAGTCCCACTCCATAACCTCGTTTTTACGATTCAGGAGTTCCTCATGACGCTTTCGCAGGGCTGCTACTTTCTTTTCAAATTCTGTCATTTCCTTATCTCTATTTTCTATTGATTATTCTGTAATATCCTTTAAGAAAAGAACGTTCTTCTTATCGTACATTTCCTTAAAAAAGACTGCATCAGGCTTCGACGGTGAAGGTCCGAACCACTCATGCCGTGCATTACGCCACACGAGGAAGTAACTTATCTGATGCTTATCAAGTACAGGAGTAAGCGTTGATGTCCACCACGTCGGGTCAGTGAGATTTTTCAAACCACATTCCGTTAAAGCGGCTACCTTACCGTGCTCTGCAGCAAACCTCGTGAGCATCGTAAGATTCATATCCAGTTGGGCTATAAAATCTTTCTTGGAACCCCACTGGTAGCCATCGATACCAACCAAGCCGACACGATCGTCGCCAGGATAACGCTCTAAATACTTCTCCTGCGTGAGATCTGGAGCCATACCCGGCGAGTATGCCCAAAGTAGATTATCAAATCCGTCAGCATCTAGTTTATCCTGAAGCATATTCCACAAAGCCTTATAATCCTCCGCAGAACAAAGTCTCTCACCCCACCAAAACCAAGAGCCGGTATTCTCGTGCCATGGGCGGAATATAACGGGTATTCTCTCACCATCTTCCGTCTTTAGTGTGGCAAGGAAATCAGACAAGCGTTGCATCCAGATCTGGAAAAGATCATATTTTTCTCCTCCCTTCAGAATACTTCTCACAACAGTTGTATCACTGATATCCCATGCAGTACCCTCAGGAAACTTCTGTCCAGCCAAACCACCTCCATCTATCGTGGTCAACGGGTTACGTGGATGCCAGCTAATAGTAATGATGCCCCCACGATTATAATGATTGATGATCTCCTCTGTGATTTTCGTAAAAGGAACGCTATCAAGGCTTTTCTTGTCACCCATTTCGATACCACCCAGTTCAAATCCCATCACTGCAGGATAATCGCCACAAACATTTTTTACATCACTTGAGTCTTTTTGGTATTCCCATGTCAGACCATAAAAGGGATCATCCTGATGACCAAACATATATCCCCTCTGACGAAGGGTATCAAGGCGTTCCATTAACCGCTGACCCTTTGTCTTCTCCTGTTCAGACTGCTTCGCTGCAGAACAAGCTGTCACAGCAAACGCTATAATCGATATAACATAAATCTTTTTCATATCATTCTTACTTCATAAATCCACGAATATACATACTATCTTAACTTCATCTGTTTCAATAGCCACTCTTCCCACTCATCCCATTGTTCCTGATACCAGAAATGCCATGTGGCCTGATATGGTGAGATTTCTTTGGGCCCTTTTACTGTGTTATAAGTGGCCCATGCCGTTGTAGGCGGCACAACGTCATCATTATAACCAAAAGAGAACCATCCTTTCTGTTTGTCAGTAATCAAACGGGCAAAATTGACACCATCATAATAACGTGAGGTCTCTATCTGGTCGTCAAGCGTAGTTCTTATGTCACGCTCATTGGGTAATCGATATCCTTTAATATTGGGTTTCCCATAAAAGTAATGAGGCCAACCGCATGCGATACCACGCAACGAATTAGTATGATCACAGAGAGCCGCATGCACAGGGGCATAAAAGGTCACACGTCGATCCAATCCTGCAGTTGCCAATGTCAGGAAACCTCCCTGAGAGGAGCCTGTCACACCCAGCTCCTGTCCATTCCACGGCGTATATTCGGCAATGTAATCAAGAGCACGAATACAACCGATAATCACACGATGATAGTAATGTTTTTCACGCGATTCCATATTATACTCGCAGTACCCCTGAAGAGCACCGTTTCCCAAATCATCGTAAACTCCTTGTTCCATTGTTACCGGGATGCCATGTATACCGATTTCGAGCGTAATAGCTCCCTGAGAGGCCGTATAAATATCGCCTGCATATGGTCGCACGCCTGCTCCAGGAACTCTAAGCAACGCAGGATAACGGCCTTCTTTAACGGGCACACATAAAATACCATAGGTACGCACCCCCCATCGTTCATTATTGAAGGAAACTTCATATACGTTCACATCCTTTGTGCAACGCTCTGGTAATAGCCGTTTCGTTGGATTCAGGTCTGTCTTACGTGCTTCACGGATGGCACTCTCCCAGAAATCGCAGAAATCGCGTGGGAAGACTGTCGACGGCTGCAGTTTTTCTGGTGAGAAGGCTACGCTACAGGCTCCTTTATAATTCTTGCCATTGACATGAGCCACCACGTCAACACGGAAAAAGCCAGGCTGCTTCATGGAGCCGGTCAACTTCAATGTTCCATTTTTCAAGACAACGTTCTTCTTGACATTCTGATACATCTCTGGTCCGGTAGCATAATCGACACTCACATTATCAAGTAACGTTCCAGATTTGAGCACATTAATCACAAATGTTGCCTTCTCATTAGTTTGATAAGTCCAGTCCCTATGGTCTGGTTGCACAGTCACAACAATATTATTACCACGAATCTGAGCATACAGATTCCCCAACGTCGCTAAACAAAGAAAAATAGCAAGCAGTCTTTTCATTATATGTACAGTTTTGAGCTTTCAAATTGTCGGGTGCAAAGTTACGCAAAAAACAGCGAAACGCAGAATAATATATTATCTATTTATAGTACTTTTTTACTAAAAAGGCAAAAGACAAAGAGAGTCGGTTTTCTTCGTCTTTTGCCTATAGTATTCAACTACCTCAAAGAACTAAAGGATTTCATTTTACTACCATTTTTACACCATCCTGGATAACTATACCCTTATAATTTTCGTCGACCACTTGACCCGACATATTATAACTGACACTTGTTTTCTTCTTTTTCTTTTTCGCCGGTATAAATTCCGAGGCTGCAACCTTAATAGAAGAAGTCAATTTAATCAGATTGATTTGAGATACCACGAGATTGTCGGCACTTACACGCAATCCATTCTTCTTCAAATTGGCAACATCGGTCTCTGTTAATATGATATCATACAACGTCGAACCCTCCTCAACAACGACATACCCTCTGTCATTCAACTCAGAAGCATTGCCTTCCAAGGCATCATCCACACTAGCACTGACCATCTTGATCTGACAACAATTCTCCATGTCGACAGATGATGTAGAATATACAAGCTCCAAAGCATCACCAACCGCAACATGAGAGAATTCCTCTGCATCAATGCATATACCAACCTCATTCGGGGAATTATTAAACACGCATTCTCCTTCCCATAGAACCGCAGATATAATCCCATCAAATGAACGAGTGGCTTTCTTCTTCACATTCTGATCTGATATCAGACCAAACGGAGTATCTTCCACTTTAGCTTGTTCAGCCCATTCCTGTGCATTTGCATATGTCGCAAGACACACAACAACGATCAGGGTAAATAATTTTTTCATACGCAGTTGCTTTATGTAATACAATTATAGTTGATAACTATTCTATCTTTTTCATCCTATCTGCTTGTGACTTAATAACCGACAACGTAGAAGTATCACCTGTGAAAACAGAATTCAGTCCCTGAGCCTCCTGCGCAGGATCTCCCGTATAGTCATCACCAACCTGCCACTGTTCATAATGCTGGGGCTTAGCAAATCCACCCCACCCCCAGAAATTGCAGCCTGCGAAATAGCCACCTTTTTCTGCATTATCAGCCACCAGTGAGAATACGTACTCATAGAATCCATCACGCCCTTTAGTAGGTGTGCCCAACGCGAATTGAAAATCATCACGTGGATAACCAAATTCTTCCATCACCAAAGGCTTCCCTATTCGTGCACATATCTCCAAATGACGTTCAATATACTTCTGGGTGTACTCTTTTGCCCTTGGCAAGTTCTCAATTAAAGAATCAGCCTTCGCCCAGCCCCAATTGTAAGGCCACAGATGAATATTACAATAGTCAATATTGGCATCCGAACTTATACGTTCCCAACAATCGAAATCGCCTTCACAGCCCCACGCGCCCTCGCTACCGATAGAAATCAGATGGTTTGAATCAAGCGAACGGATGAGAGAAGAAGCCTCGGCAAGCCACTTCTCGAAAGCAGGCAACGCCTCCCTAGAAAAAGCACGCGGCTCATTACCAATCTGCCACGACATAATGGCTGGATCATTCTTATAAGCCACTCCTGTATAGCGATTCGTCCGACCAAGGATAAAACGCACATAATCATAAAACAATTCGTGCGCTTTCTGGTTGGTTGCATATTTTGTCATCGCATTCATAAAAACAGGATAGCCATCTTCATTGGGGCGTGGCTGCCGCCCTTCGCCCGCGTGTTCCAAATAGAAACTATAACCACCACTCCACTCCCATGAGTTATTCAAATAAAGAACCGCCACCATATCACGTTTAGCCATTTCTTGCAATAGGAAGTCGAGACCTGCAAGGATCGTATCATTATATTCCCCAGGCTTCACCTGTAGTGTCGGCTCTACCTTCGTTGTTACCCCACGTTCCCCATCGCTTCCAACAAGAATACGAAGATTATCGACTCCCACAGACTTCATAAAGTCGAGTTCCCGACAGAGCCGCACGCGATCTCCGCCTTGCCCCTCGGAGCCAAGAATTGCCCCGTACCAGAAATTAGTACCCACGTAATAATAGGGTTTTCCGTTCTTCACAAAATGTCCATTCGCCACACGTACGAAATCACTACGTTCTCCCTGTTGTCCACGACAGGCCACAAACGCCATAAAAAAGAGTATTGTAACGAACAGTTTCAGTTTCATCATTATTGGCTGGTTAATTCAATGGCAAAGATACACATTTTTCTTCAGAAAACCAAATAATTATAATAAAACTTACGACAAATGAGCATTGAGTGTCAGAAATCGCTCAAAGAGTATTATAAACCACATTAGAAAAACGAGCAGATGGCATTTCATGAAAGAGTTTTCCTATGGTAACGCAATAAGCCGGCCATCGGACTCTTTTGAATTTGTCCTACGACGAAACCCTGACTGGCTGCCGCCTCGCATAATTCCTTCTGATAGTACCATGCAATTGAACCAATAAATGAAACAGGCAAATCATGACGATTATATGGTGAGATATGATAACGGAAGAAGTCTGTAAAACTCGTAACGACAAGTGAACGTATGTCGGGATTATCAAGATGATCATAAATAAACGTTGAAAGACTGGCCAAGAAACGATTCGCCATAGGTTGGCGATAGACACGATCAATAATCGAGGCCAAAGATAGTCCTGTCTGTTTTTCAAATTGGGACTTAATTTCTTCTGACAACAGGCCCATATAAAGTGCATGCAAAAAATGCTTTCCAATCACAGCGCCACTTCCCTCGTCGCCAAGGATATAACCAAGAGCCGAAGTGTTCTTAACAATAATCTTTCCATCATACAAACAGGAATTCGCACCCGTTCCCAAAATACACGCAATCCCCTCATTACATCCACACAAGCTACGAGCAGTACCCAACAAATCACTATGTGCCTCAATATCCTCTGCACATAAAAACGACTGACGAAGAAGTCGCACCATCGGCATCTCAAATTCTGGTCTCACACCACTACCATAAAATTTTACGCTCGTCACGGTTTCCTTTCCTTCAGGAAGTTGAGGAACCAACTCTTCCTGAAGAATAGAAGATATCTCATCCTGTGATTGATGAAATGGATTAATGCCTTGCGTACTAAAGACGCGATATGACATCTCAAGGCTGTCCGCATCCGAAGGTACGAATGCCCAGTCCGTCTTTGTACTTCCACTGTCTGCAATCAGTATCATTTTCAATCTATTATAAGGATTATGATGCAAAAGTAATCAAAAATACATTAAATTCCCCCATAAATAATCTTATTTTTCAGAATTAAGAAGTTTTTTTCGTATCTTTGCATAACTAAACAACATTTTAATCAAATGAAACGTTTCTTAGCCATATTACTACTTCTATTGTCTATCGGTATAGAGACCCATGCCGTTCTGAAAGAGAAAGATCTCGAACAGACGCTATCAATCTTACAGAAAGAACTGGAACAATACAACGACGAGCTGACCGCTCGGAGTGCTGTACGAAAGGTACGTGCCAAGCAGCTTATCACCCAGTTGCTGTTAACGATGAAACAAGCAGACCAGAATGCGCTAATGCTCTATTCACAGCAACAGGATAACGTATTCGACATGACATACGCTTGTCACGAAGCCACAAAACAGTATCAGGACTTTCACAAAAACCAGATTCCCTTCACTTCCTTCTTAGAGAAAAGCGGAGCAGAACTTGCGCGATACGATAGTCTTGTGAAACGTTTGGAGGCGATGCCAGAGATGATGACAACTGCCTACGGCTCTAAGCGGCGTGATTCATGTCTAGTTCTAGCCAAAAACATCCGTTCGATGCTAGCTGATGGCGAGCAACAACTAAAGCGCAACATCCACTTCTACAAACAGACAGAGCGGCGCCTCAGCGAACTGAATGATTATGCCAGAAACCGTTACACAGATATTCAGCGGAGCATCTTCATCAATGGTAGCGATAGCTATCCCACGCTATTAAACAACCTCGGACGGCGCTGGAGTTCTATGACAGAAACTGTCAAAAAGAAATATACAATCAATAACGATGACAATTCTCAATGGAGTTCACGGTGGATATTCGGACTATTTATCGCCATAGCTTTTTATGTCATCGTTGCCATAGTCCTCAACCAGCTCTTTTTCCGTTTTCTCTTACCAAAGCGGTTTAAGACTGAGGAGTTTAAGAAGAAGCAGGCCGCCATCATCATGGCTACCACCACCATCACCTTCGCGGTGATACAAGGATTACTAATGAGCAACTCCACTCAAAACTTCATTCTTATGGCATCAAACCTATTGGTGGAATACGCATGGCTGCTTGGTGTAATTCTTATCTCATTGCTACTCCGTGTAAAAGGTGAACAGATAGGTAGCGCCTTTCGTATCTATGCGCCTTTAATCGCTGTAGGGTTTATCGTTATCGGATGCCGCATCATTCTTATTCCCAACGAGTTAGTAAACATTGCATTACCTCCAATATTGCTCGCGTGTGCAGTCTGGCAATGGTTGGTCATCAGAAAACACAATCAAAACATTCCCAAGTCGGACATTTTCTATACTTATATCTCCCTCGTTGTCTTCATTGCATCTGTATGTTGCTCCTGGGCCGGATATACATTACTGGCTGTACAATTACTGATATGGTGGATCATGCAGTTAACCTGTATCCTAACTATTACCTGTGTCAGCCAATACATTGAAATCTTTGCAAAACGCAAAGGATATGACAAGAAACCCATCACACAGACATGGGCCTATCTATTTGTCGAAAAGGTAGTAATGCCTGCTTTGAGCGTGAATTCTATTATGTTAAGTATCTACTGGGCAGCGAAGGTGTTCAATCTGAGTGAGCTCTGCTGGCAGATCTTCAAATACAGTTTTATAGACATGACGAATTTGCAAGTGAGCATCCTAAAACTCTCGATGGTCATCACGTTGTGGTTTCTCTTCCGTTACATTGCCCACACCATCCTCGCCTTATTACGTATCCATTATGAAACAGATGACCCGTCAACAGCTGCCTCGAAAGAAGTAATGGGGAGAAATGTGATTCAAGTACTCGTATGGGGAATATGGTTGATGATTTCACTCTCCGTCCTGCATATTAGTGTCGCATGGCTACTCGCTATTTCTGGAGGTCTATCAACCGGTATAGGTTTCGCATCCAAGGATATCATCGAAAACATCTATTACGGCGCCTCACTCATGGCAGGTCGTATCAAAGTAGGTGATTGGATTGAGGTCGATGGAACTATGGGGAAAGTTAGTTCTATCAGCTATACCTCAACTGTCGTGGAAGCACGATCCGGAGAGGTTATCACCTTTCAGAATTCCCAACTGTTTGCGAAGAACTACAAGAACCTGACTCGTAACCATGGGTATGTACTTGCAGTCATTCCTTTCGGTGTCGCATATGGTTCAAACCTAAAGGAAGTGACTCAATTGGTCGAGGATGCCGTCAATACGATGAATCACCCTTGGATGGATGCCTCTAAGGAAACAAAAGCAGTTGTATCAGAGATGGCCGATTCGAGCATCAACTTCAAACTTTTAGTCTGGGCCGAGGCTACGAAAAAAACACACGTGATGAGTGATGTACTGAAATGTGTCTACGAGACATTGAACAAAAACAGCATCAGCATCCCGTTCCCACAACGTGACATCCATCTGGTAAAAGATTAAAAAACAGTCAATTTGTTTGGTAGATTTAGATAAAATACTTATTTTTGCATCATCATTATGAGTAATCAGAGAACGATTATTGCAGGACCATGCGTCATCGAGTCGGCTGAGCTACTGAGCACTGTGGCGCGCAAGCTTCAGGATATCAATGCCAAATTGGGCACTGACATCATATTTAAAGCCTCCTTTGACAAGGCCAATCGAACCTCTATTCATTCTTTCCGGGGCCCCGGCATAGAGCGTGGGCTGCAGATGTTGGCTGATATCAAATCAAGATATGGCCTAAAGATTCTCACCGATATTCACGAGAGTTGGCAAGCCAAACTTGCAGGCGAGGTTTGCGATGTCATACAGATACCAGCTTTTCTTTGCCGGCAAACTGATCTGCTTGTGGCCGCTGCAAAAACTGGGAAAACGGTCAACATCAAGAAGGCACAGTTTCTTAGTGGAAAGGACATGCGATACCCCGTAGAAAAAGCACAAGACGCTGGAGCTCAAGAGGTATGGTTAACAGAACGTGGTAACATGATGGGCTACAATAACCTTGTGGTGGATTTCCGTAATATACCCGATATGTTAGAGATTGTACCAACTGTCATTATGGATTGTACCCATAGCGTACAGCGGCCAGGAGGGAGCAACGGAAAGACTGGTGGCGACCGCAGATTTGTGCCACAGATGGCGTTAGCAGCAAAGGCTTTTGGGGCGACCGGATGGTTCTTTGAGGTACATCCCTCTCCTGACGAAGGATTAAGTGATGCTGCTAACATGTTGGAATTGGACAAACTAGAGGATTTGATTACAAAGATTGTAGAGTAACAAAAAGGGAAGACGAAGAAGATGACAACTAGAGAGTACGCGATACAGTGTTTTAAGGATGAGGCAGCAGCCGTAACAGGACTGATTGAGCAACTCAGTGACAGTTTTGACATGGCTGTACAGCTAATGTACGAATGCAAAGGCAAGGTAATCGTAACAGGTGTCGGCAAAAGTGGCCATATCGGAGCTAAGATTGCTGCTACCCTATCAAGTACCGGTACTCCTTCATTCTTCATTAATCCATTAGATGTATTTCACGGTGATTTAGGTGTTATGACACCCGAAGACGTAGTTCTAGCCATATCAAACTCCGGACAGACTGATGAGTTGCTGCGTTTCATTCCGATGGTTTTACACATGCATATCCCGATCATCGGCATGAGTGGAAATTCCGAATCGTTATTAGCCAAATACTCCACCTGTCATCTGAACGTCCGCGTGGAAAAGGAAGCATGCCCTCTTAACCTTGCGCCTACAAGTTCTACTATGGCAGAGATGGCCATGGGTGATGCGCTTGCTGTAGCCTTGATTGAAAAAAGAAACTTCCAACCGCATGACTTCGCCCAATTCCATCCCGGAGGAGAACTGGGGAAACGACTTTTGACAACTGCGCAAGACGTGATGCGTTCAGACGACATGCCCATACTTCCTCCCGAGATGCATCTCGGAGAGGCTATCATTCTGGTCAGCAAGGGGAAACTTGGACTTGGAATCGCTGAGGTAAACGGCAAGATCGTTGGTCTGATTACCGATGGTGATATCCGTCGTGCAATGGAGAAATGGCAGGCAGAATTCTTTGGCCGTACCGTTGAGGACATTATGACACGCACACCAAAGACAGTCAGACCTGACACAAAGATTACAGAGATACAGCAAATCATGAACAAATATAAAGTACACTCTGTACTGGTCACCGACAACGACGAACATTTGCTTGGAGTCGTCGACCACTACTCTTGTATGATATAACACGAAAACGAGCCTTATGAAAACAACCAAGAAAATATTATTAATCCTTTTACTTTTCCTGCCCTTGGCAGTTATAGCCGACCATCTGTTCAAAACGCTAGACGCACATGACGGTCTGACTTCTAGTCAAGTAAACTGCATATTGAAAGATTCACGAGGCTATGTCTGGTTCGGAACGCCGGCAGGCTTATATCGTTTCGACGGTTATACGTTCAAGAACTTTCAAAGCGACTCACAGGACGGCTCTTCGCTTAACGATAGTTATATTAATTCCATTCAAGAAACTCTCGACGGGAACCTATTAGTAGAAACTTCTTCTGGCTATTGTATCTATCACCCGCAAACCGAAAGCTTTGAGCGTGACATGAAACAGTCTTTCGCAAGAATGGGTATTGAAACTATCCCTAGCGTTGTCTTTATCGACCGACACAAGAACCTATGGGGAGCCATCCCCAACAAAGGTGTTGTATGCTATAACCAACAACAACAACTTCTTTATGAGTTTGGCTATACCGACGATGCTCATGGTGTTCCGCAAGGTGTCATCTGCTCTATTAGCGAATGCCGCGACGGAGCGATTATTGTCTACGATGATGGACGCATGGTATGCTGCGATGTCATGCATCAACAACATACTGTCTGGGCCACTCAAGGGCTTGCATCACTCAAACGACGTAAAAACAAGTCGCTGAGGGCATATGCCGACCAAATGGATAATATATGGCTTTACGGACAAGGCACTTTGGCGATGTACAATAAGGGTACAGATTCATGGGACACCTCTATCGGTGACCAGTTAGGACTGACCGGAGTCGGAGTAGATCGTAATATCAATGGTATGGCCGGTGATCGTAACGGAAACATCTGGATTGGCTCCGATCAACTCGGACTGCTTAAAATGAATGTTCATACCCACGTTGTGGAAGCGGTACAACCACGGAACATTAATGACAGTCAGTGGATCAAGGAGAAGATTAGCATCCAGAGTGTATATGTAGATGATACGGACCTAATATGGGTCGGTACAGAAAAATCAGGTGTGGCATACTCTGGCAACTACATCTACCGATTTGGATCAAACCTGAACGGTGATATCACAGCCATTGCACAAGATGCGAATGGAACCATCTGGTATGGAACAAGCGACAAAGGCGTTATAGGTTATGAGGGTGTAATGGCCAGCAAAAAGGTGGCCACTATGGCAACGACTCCAGACGGAAGTCTATGGGTGGGTTCGAAACGTAATGGTCTGACTCGAATCAAGAATGGAACGTCCACTATCTATTCTCTGGCAAAAGACAGTACCTCCACGTTGATTGATGATCATATCAATGCACTTTGCACAGACAAAATTGGCAACCTATGGATTGCCACTAACGGCGGTCTTCAGGTATATAATCCTCGGATGAACACTTTCTCCTCATATACTCGGGAGAACGGTAAACTCAACACGAATAACATCACGAGTTTGTACTACAACCATCATGGAAAATCTAACGATCTTTATATAGGCACATCTGAAGGATTGGTTATTTTGAACCTCTCCACAACCGATAAGACAGTCCTTACAGGAAATACAACAAACACAAAATCGTTTACAAACAATTTTATCACACAAGTACTCCAAGACTCACGTGGACTGATTTGGATTGGCACTCGCGAAGGTCTGAATATATTGAATCTGGAGAATGATACTCTGAACTACCTGACTGAAAAGCAAGGGTTATGTAACAATAACATCTGTGGTATCGCAGAAGATAAGAACCATAGTATATGGGTAACGACAAGCAGCGGTGTCAGCCGTATCGTCGTACAACGTAACCATGAAGATGGTTCGAATAACTACGGCCTATATAATTATACTACGGCAGATGGTCTGCAAAGCAACGAGTTCAATCCGGGATCTATACTTACGAGACAAGATGGCAATGTGCTTCTGGGCGGTCTCTATGGTGTAAACTGGGTGCTTCAGAAAACATCTGATGATAACGATGCCCTTCCACGCGTCATGCTGACACAATTATTCATCGGTGAAGAAGAGATCCTTACTGGTCACGAATACAATGAAAGGATTGTCTTGCCCCAGGCACTTAACGAGACCAATAAACTTGTTCTTGGGCACAACCAGAACACGTTTACGATAAAATTTGCTGCAGGAAACTACAACCAGAGCGAGCGTCTCCAGTTCATGTATTGGATGGAAGGTAAAGATGAGGACTGGCGCAATGGAAACGCTTTAACACATGGCGTTACCTTCAAAAACCTGAAAAGTGGCAAATATATCCTCCATGTAAAGGCCATCAGCGCAGAAGGTGCCGTCAGCAACCAGGAACGCAGACTGGAAATAATTATCGAACCACACTGGCTATTATCATGGTGGATGATTCTTGCATACATCATCCTTGCTCTAGTCGTTATCTACTTCTGGCGTATTGGCATCAAACAACTGGCAGTCATCAAGGCCAGGAAAAAAGCAGTAATCCGCGAACTCACCCTACAGAGAGAGGAGATTAAGGCAGCTAGCGAGGATCTACGACAACCGATGGCGCGAATGACCTCTATTATCGGCAACCTCTCAGAAAAAGAGAAATCGCTAGAGGAGAAAGAGCAGTTGAATGCGCTTCACTCCCAGATGTTACAAATCATCACCCGCGTAAGTGATATGCAAACCAACCTTGAGAATCCTGAGGAGAGAGCCAAGAATACTGTTCAAGACCGTTTGGAACTTAACGGCAGAGGAGAGATCGAATTACCCGAGATTATCAATCAGACGCTCACGTCAGATGCCGGCAGATCACGTGCCGCCCTTGACACGCCAACAATGAAGTTCACTGTGGTGATGATTGACGACAATGAAGAGTTTCTGAAGTTTGCCACCGCACGTCTACAGTATGTCTACGACTTCCACGCATACGATGACATTGAGAAAGCAGCCACCGACTTAGATGAAATGCGTTGTGACATCGTTGTCTGCAAACAAGACATGAAAGGAATGACTGGTAGCGATCTCTGTAATCAGTTGAAGATGGACATGAAAACCCAGAATATCAAATTCGTACTGATGACAGAAGGTGTTCTCACACCGCAAGATATGCGTTCTCAGAATATCACCCTCTCTGCTGATGATTATCTAGCCAAGCCTTTTAATCTACAGGAGGCTTCTATTCGTCTGAACAAACTCCTTGGTCTTGGTCCCATAGAGATGAATAGCAACCTGATTGAAGGAGCAGAGACCCGTATGTTGGAAGATAGGAACTCAAGTATGACTACTGCGACAGAAAGTTATAGCATTGGGGAATACTCTCCCCAAGACGATGGTGAAGCAGATGCTGACGATCCTATGAACAAGGTTGACACCAAAATCATTAAACGAACAGAAAGTCAATTAGTCACCCAAGTCACTGAGGAACAGGAGTATGGAGAGGAACAGACGTTGTCAGATTACTCCATGCTGGATGCCATGGATCAGCAACTGCTAAGGAACATCGAGCAGTATGTGATGCAAAATATGAGCCGTGGTCAGATTAGCCTTGAGGAAATGGCTACTGCTATGGGCATGGGACGTGTACCTTTCTTCCACAGAGTCCGTAACCTAACTAGCAAGACACCTGCGGAATTGGTGCGTGATATGCGTCTAAAGCATGCATGTATATTGCTGAAACGTACAAATATCAATATGAGTGAATTAGCCTCGAACATAGGTTTCATGACTGCCGAGAACTTCATCAATATCTTCAAGGAGAAGTTTGGTATGACACCACTCGAATACAGACTAAAGCATAGGAAATAATACGGTTCTGGTCTGTCACAGACAACACCGTCAATGAAGGGAAATGAATGATAATTGTTTTTTTAGAATGCGAGGAGAAAAGCTGACACAGAGGATTTGTCTATCATTCATCGTTCTTCTTTTTTCCTATAACATAGCGAATGCACAAAGTAGCGACTCCCTCATAGTAGAGAAGATGCGCCAACAAGGTATTGTCTTTACACATCATAACAGCGTACATCTTCTGATGTCTGGAAAAGAGAAGTTCGATGATATGTTCACCGCCATACGACAGGCAAAGAAAAGCATCCATCTGGAGTATTTCAATTTTCGCAACGACTCCATTGCAAATCTGCTCTTCGACATCTTAAAAGAGAAACGCAAGGAAGGAGTGGAAGTACGTGCCCTATTCGATGGTTTCGGAAACGATTCCAATAACCAACCGTTAAGGAAAGAGCACCTACGCAAATTACATGCAGACAGCATCAACATCTACGAATTCGACCCTATTCGTTTCCCGTGGTTTAATCACATATGGCCGCGCGACCATCGGAAGATTGTTGTTATCGATGGTGAGGTTGCCTATACAGGCGGTATGAATGTGGCCGACTATTACATCGTGGGTACAGAACAAGTAGGTGAATGGCGTGACATGCACTGTCGCATTGAGGGACCAGCTGTCAATGAATTACAAGACATTTTCTGTCGCATTTGGAAGAAAGTGACCAAAGAGGATATTACTGATGAGCAGTATTTCCGAGGAAAGGCTGCAGGAGATAAGATGGTGGGCATTGCCAACCGTGAGCCGCACATCTCAAACAAGATCATGCGTCGTTTTTACATCGACGCTCTGGATAAGGCAAAAGACTCCGTTAAGATTATCAACCCTTATTTCGTCCCTACGCCATCGATTATGAAGGCACTCAAGCGCACAGTTAAACGAGGGGTTAAGGTAGATATTCTCATCTCCGCAAAAAATGATATTCCACTCGTACCGGATATTGTTTTATATAATGCTCACAAGCTTATCAAGGAAGGCGCACATATATGGCGTTACCAACCTGGCTTTCACCACTCCAAGATTATGATGGTTGACGGTCTCTTCTGCACAGTTGGAAGCACCAACCTTGACGCACGTAGTCTGCGTTTCGACTATGAGATAAACGCCCTCATTATCGATAAAGCAATTACCCGTGAACTTGAGGATAAGTTCATACAAGACACGGGTAAAAGTGTCTATCTATCAGAAGATGAGTGGCAGAAATGCCGCACGAGATGGCAGAAAATCCGCGGATGGCTTGGTCATATGCTAACACCATTTCTATAACATATGAGTCGCGATACCACCATATCCATCTGTAAAGGCGTCGCTATCATCCTTATGGTCGTTGCGCATGCCGAGGCCCCTGGAGCGCTCTGTAAGTTTATCTTTGAGTTCCACATGCCGTTGTTCTTCATCACTGCCGGTTTCTTCTTTTCATTGAAATACTTAAATAATGAAGCGGAATTTATCAAGAAGCGTATCAAAGGATTGTACTTGCCTTTCGTCAAGTGGTCGGTATTCTTCTTGATTATTCATAACTGGATGTTCGACATTGGTATCCTCAATGAGAAATTCGGCAATGAGATGGGGGGTGTCACTCATCCCTATACATGGCATCAGATGCAACAAAATCTATGGCATATTATTTCATCCATGGGAGGTTACGATCAGTTCCTCTGCGGCGCTTTCTGGTTCTTCCGAGGATTATTTGTTGCCAGCATTCTCTATCTTATTATATATAAGGTGACAGATGCAGGACTCACCAAACTATCCCGTTGGTTCGGAAGAATTAAGATGTCCGACCTGACTCCATATATTGTTTGTCTGGTATTACTATTTCTCTGTGGATGGAAGACATACGAGGGTTTGAAGATTGTAACACTTGTACAAGGCGGCTACCGTGACATGATGGGGTGCTTCTTCTTCGGCTGCGGGTTTATCTTCCGACAATATGTAAGCAGATATCGGACGTTTATGGACAGACACTACATGTCCGTTCTTTCTACGTTTCTGTTTGCACTCATCGTCTTTATGTTCTCAAAACACCTGACAGCAAATATGAACTGGCGATCTACCTACGTTCAATTTCTTTCCCTTCCGATCCCCGCCATCCTCGGTTTCCTTATGACATATAATATCAGCCGTTGGCTTGATAGGCATGAAGGATGGCTGAAACGGTTTCTAGTGTATACCGGAGACCATACACTCAACATCTTCATCTTCCATATCGTCGCCTATAAAACAGTTAGTCTCATCAAAATATGGTATTACCACCTAGACACCCAACAAATTGGATGTCACATGGTCATTCATGATTATTCACAACAAGATTTATTCTGGATTCTCTACACGATTGCCGGTGTTGGAATACCTCTTTTTTTCACTAAACTTAGCGAGATCATAAGAGAGAAAATCAAAGCAAGTAGAGCATCATCTGGATCTCTGCCTCTGTGATACCCTTGGCCAGTATCAGCGGACGCTCCTCAAGGATCGCATCCGAACTTTTTTCTGTCTCTTTCAAATAACGACGAAAACAATCAACAGCTTTGTCTACATGCCCCCCAAACCATAAGCAATAGCCATAATTCAACAAGTCGACATGCTTATAATCATCTGTAGATATCAGTTGATCATATATTTTATCAGCTTGATCATACTTTCCATTACATGTCAGAGCCCATGCCAATGACCTACGAACTTCTAGATCATCTGGATACTCATAGTTCAGACGGAAATACTGCTGTTGAGCTTCTTCATAGCGTTGAAGTCGCAAAAGGCACAAGGCCCTAAAGGATAGATAGATACGTTTATCTGATCGGAGTTCTAACAGTCTATTGCAGACATCCAACGCTTCCACAAAATGCTCCGATGCTATCAGCCCACGCATATACCCGAAAAGCGCACGCTCGTGGTCTGGTTTCTGTAGCAGAGCTTTCGCATAATATTCCGCCGGATCAGTCTTCTTTACTTTACTTCCTGCAACCACATCATAGCCTTTCTGGGCAAGATAGCCTGCCATCATATAATATCGGAAATCACGGCGAAGCTCTCCATAATTCTTCAGCAAACGACAAGCATCGTAGTTTCTATTCTTCTTGATCAAGAAAGAAACCACTTCACTAAAGTGTTCTTCTAATGGGGTATTCGAGAACAGTCGATTAGCGAAGAAAAGATACCCTCCACTGTCCTGACCGAAAACATCAGTAAGCTCACTACGTTTCGGATATATTCTGGAATAACGATAAAGATCCTGCAAATAGATACGACGGATGTACGCAGAACTATGAATGTCTTCCTCACCAAAATCATCTAAAGGTAATTCGCCACGCTCCATCATCTTACGCACCTGTGGTGGAATCTGTCCCATCACCTGTTCAAATGCAAGCATAAAAGAATACTTATCACTGTTACAGAACGTGCCTTTCGTCATCATATCTTGTAGGAATCGAAGTCCTTGCATTTTCTCTGCAGCAGAGGCAATATCCGGATGATCAATATAGAACGGCACAAACCAGTTTGAGAGCTCCTGGAAGAAGGGGAATCGTTTCATTCGCGAGAATCCACCGAAATAGATGTCCGATCCTTGTTGTTTCATCTCCTGCATTTTTAGGAAACTGGCTTCTATATTCTCAATGGTCTGCTCGGCTTCTTCTGGGTAAAGAATATCATGGAGAGCCTCATCATCAATATGATCAACTCCACCGATAGACTCCTGTATCTTCTGTTGTTTCAACAGGTCTGGCATGATCTCCTGCTGAATCGTCTGATGGTCTTTCTCAGCATTAATACAGTAGATCATCTGTTCCTGCAACTCCGTCAACTCCCGACAACAGTTCTCATCCTTAAGCAACTCCTTTACCAAAAATATTTGCTCTGGGTATATTTCCCGTCCGATCTCTTCATTTAAGGCGAATACCCATCCGACAAGAGCACGCTGTCTGACAGCCTCATCCGTTGTCTGCTGATAGACATGCACCAACAAACGGAATTTCGCCATATCAAAATGCTCTATGAGAGAAAGCATGATTACACTAACAATCAACTGCTGATCATTCGTGTCGACAGTCGGTGAAAGAAGAATACCCTCCATGGCTCCGGCAAAACCGTCAGACCACACCGAGGATGTCAGAATGAAATCAAAGAGTCCCGCCATCAACTGCTGATGCCGTACATATATCTCCCTACGACTATCTTGTGACATGCGACCTGTCTCCAGACTTAGCATGGCAACATCCGACACAAACGACTCCAATTCTTCCCTAATAACCTGAGGAGACCAATCTCTAGCTGATATATGCACACGCATATGGATTGATGACAAGAATGAGGAATGACCAATAGCATAGCTGATGGCTATATTTGTATAGAGCACATACATCCGTTGCAACAGTTTATCATAAAGGGAATTCAACTGTGGATCTTTGAAACCCTTTCGCCAATAGTCAACCATCGTCTGATAATCGGTCTTAATGGCGAAAAGCCTATCAGTGTTCACCTGATGAGGATGAACGGAAAGAAAAGACTCCATTGCCTGTATTGCTTCACCGAGATTTCTCTCTATCAAACGGTCTAGAACCAAGTTGAGCGCTTCATTCTGTATCATAGCTGTTTTTTATGAAGCCATTCCCTGACTTTCTCAACATCCTTCTCTCGAGGAAGAGCATATGTATATTTCAAAGTATCTGGAAGGGCTTTCAAGGTTTGATTGGAAATACCATAGTATTTCTTTACGATTTGTCTATAATGACCAATTCCCATTCGGTTGATGGAATCACAGGCTGCACGATAGCCTTTCATGAAGGCTTCTATCTGCTGTTTCCGTTTCGGATGATCCATACCCTCCTTGCGGAAGGCGACAACGCCAAGATGAAAGTCAAGTTTTCGTGTATCAAGCAATACCTTATGTTTAGCTAACAACGCCTGCGTGGCCTGAGGCTCCGTCAGCAACAAGGCATCCATCACATTATTCTCCAACATCTTCAGACGAACATTCACATCATTGACCTGTATACGGAAAACACGCTCGCTCTTTAGTCTGGCACTATCGACCGCCAGATCGCCCAACATATCTGTGGCAGAATAGCGTGTCATAGCAAGCATCTTATCATCAAGATGTTTCAATTGGGTCACACGTGACTGTCTGTTGCCAATCAAGAGCCAATAGGCATTTGTGGAAGAAACATACTTCAAGGGCATCCCGCTTTTAATCATCCGCTCGGCTCTGACCAAATCTGTGAAAGCACCCTCCACCCTACCTCGCAAAAGCGCTGTGTCGCAGTCCATCTGAGCAGCAAACCGCTTCAAACGAATGTCCACAGCCGAATCAAAAAGATGACACTCTTTGGCGACAAAAACAGGCAGGCAGTCAAGTGTAGGCATCACAGCAATCTTCAACGCAGCTGAGTCCTCACGCGCCAACTGAAGACGCTGCTGCCGTGACAGACGCTTTGTCTCCTCATATGACTGCCCACAACCTATGAGCATCAATACTGTCAAAATACCTATAACAAGTCTCTTCATTAGTTTGCAAAGATACAACATTTATATGGAACAAAAAGACACAAAGACACAAAGAAAAGTTAAAAAGGAGAAAAACATCATATCTTTATGGTTCTGTCTTCACTTTTATATCTATCTTTGCAATACTATGGCAAAAGACAAGATTGCATACGTATGCTCTAACTGCGGCCAAGAGTCGCAAAAGTGGATAGGCAAATGTCCATCATGCGGACAATGGAACACGTTCAAGGAAATCCGGATAGCCAATGATACGGGTACGCAGGCTGCACGTTCTGCTGCAGCCTCGCTCCGAAGCGGTGTACAGTCCCATACACAAGGGAACCACGTGCTTCGTCTGAAGGACATTTCCAATCATGACGATCCTCGAATCGACATGCATGACGAAGAATTAAATCGTGTACTCGGTGGGGGACTCGTTCCTGGGAGTATTATCCTTCTGGGTGGTGAACCAGGCATCGGTAAGTCCACCCTATCCCTCCAAACGATGCTCAGCATGCCTGATAAGCGAATTCTCTATGTCAGCGGAGAAGAGAGTGCACACCAACTAAAGATGCGCGCCAATCGTCTTACGACAAACAGGACATCTGCCGACAATTTGTCTAATGGTCTTGACAACTTCCTCATTCTCTGTGAAAACTCCCTTGAGCATATATTCGATCATATCAAAGCAGAACAACCTGAGATTGTCGTTATAGACTCCATCCAGACCATCATGACCGAAGATGTGGAATCTTCAGCTGGATCCATCGCCCAGGTGCGTGAGTGTGCTTCTGCCTTACTCCGTTTTGCAAAGTCAAGTGGTGTACCCGTCATCCTGATCGGACACATCACGAAGGAAGGCACACTGGCTGGTCCAAAGATTCTGGAACATATCGTCGATACCGTTATTCAGTTTGAAGGCGACCAGCATTACATGTACCGTATCCTCCGTTCTATGAAGAACCGTTTCGGCTCAACTTCCGAACTAGGCATCTATGAAATGCAGCAGAACGGACTAAGGCAAGTCAGCAATCCTTCCGAGCTACTGCTCACACAAGATCACGAAGGATTATCAGGAATCGCCATTTCCTCAGCCATCGAAGGTGTTAGACCTTTCTTAGTAGAGACACAGGCCCTCGTCTCCACAGCAGCTTACGGTACTCCCCAACGTTCTGCCACAGGCTTTGATCAACGAAGATTGAACATGCTCTTGGCTGTCCTCGAGAAACGTGTGGGTTTCAAGCTCATGCAAAAGGATGTGTTCATCAACATCGCAGGTGGCCTTAGGGTGACAGATCTGGCCATTGATCTATCAGTCATCGCTGCCGTTCTTTCTTCGAATGTTGACACACCCATCGAAAGCGGTTGGTGTATGGCTGGTGAGGTTGGCCTCTCTGGAGAGGTCCGTCCTGTCAACCGTATCGAACAAAGAATCGCCGAGGCCGAGAAACTCGGCTTCAGCGATATGATTATTCCGAAGTATAATATGCAGGGGATAGATGCAAAAAAATACCACATCACCCTTCACCCTGTCCGCAAGGTCGAGGAAGCCCTTCGCCTGCTCTTCGGCTAGCCTTCATATACGGTCGGATCGTCAATGCCGGCATCGGCTAAGGCCTCTTTCCGCTCAACACATGTGCCGCACTTTCCACAGTGTTTTTCGCCGCCTTTATAGCAACTCCACGTTTCCGCGTAATCAAGGCCGAGTTCTTTACCTCTACGGGCAATCTCTCCTTTCGACCAGTTAACAAATGGCGTGAGCAATCCGACATTTACAAATGTACCAGCCCGAGAAGCCTCATCAAAGGCTTCCACGAACTGAGGCGTACAGTCTGGATAGATCGTATGATCTCCTCCATGATTGGCCATCATCACAAAGCGAAGTCCGTTACTTTCTGCCATACCCACAGCGATGGCAAGCATAATACCATTGCGGAAGGGCACAACTGTCGAACGCATGTTCTCATCTGCATAATGCCCTTCAGGTATAGCCTCTGCACCTTCCAGCAGCGAACTTCTGAAATATTGCGCCATAAAGTCGAGAGGTATCACCACATGTTTGATGCCTAACCGCTCACAATGTAACTTGGCAAAGGGTATCTCACGAGCATTATGATTACTCCCATAGTCGAACGAAACAGCCAAGGCGATACGCTCCTGTTGATCGTAGAGCAGTGTCACAGAATCCATGCCACCACTCAGTATGATAATCGTGTCTTTTTTCATTCCGGCCGCAAAGTTACGGCTTTTTTCTTAGTTTTTGTCAACTCCGCCTTACATTATTATTATAGGTACGCAAAAAAGACTTAAATAATCCATTATCAATCGTTAATTATCAATTAAATGTCGTAAATTTGCACGCGCATTAAAATTGAGTAGTTCACATTAATTAAATTATACACAGCTATGACAATCAACGAATTCAACTTTGCCGGTAAGAAGGCAATCGTACGTGTAGATTTTAACGTACCCCTCGATGAGAATGGTAAGATCACTGACGACACCCGTATCCGCGGTGCCCTCCCCACTCTTAAGAAGATTCTGGCCGACGGTGGTGCTACCATCATCATGAGCCACATGGGCAAGCCCAAAGGTAAGGTAGATGCAAAGAAGTCACTCGGTCAGATCCGCGAGGCTGTTGAGAAGGCACTGGGTGTCCCTGTTGCTTTCGCTCCCGACTGCGCTAAGGCTGCAGATGCTGCTAAGGCTCTGAAGATGGGTGAGGCTCTGCTGCTCGAGAACCTTCGTTTCTATCCTGAGGAAGAGGGTAAGCCTGTAGGTATCGACAAGGCTGATCCTGCATACGACGAGGCTAAGAAGGCTATGAAGGCCAGCCAGAAAGAGTTTGCAAAGACGCTTGCCAGCTACGCTGACTGCTACGTAATGGATGCCTTCGGTACAGCTCACCGCAAGCACGCTTCTACCGCTGTTATCGCTGATTACTTCGACGCTGACAACAAGATGCTGGGTCTGCTGATGGAGAAGGAGGTTCAGGCTGTTGATGCCGTTCTCTCTAACATCAAGCGTCCTTTCGTTGCTATCATGGGTGGTTCTAAGGTATCTTCTAAGATCGGTATCATCGAGAACCTGCTCGGTAAGGTTGATAAGCTCATCCTCTGCGGTGGTATGACCTACACCTTTGCTAAGGCTCACAATGGTGAGATTGGTGATTCAATCGTTGAGCTCGACAAACTGGATGTAGCTCTGGGTGTTGAGGAGCTGGCTAAGAAGAACGGTGTTGAGCTCGTTCTGGGTTCTGACTGCACCGCTACTAACGGTCTCGACTTCGGCACGATGAGTGTCAAGGAGGGTGCTCAGATCATCACCTGCCCTGCAAACCAGGTTCCCGCAGGTTTCGAGGGTGTTGACGCTGGTCCCGAGAGCCAGAAGGCATTTGCCGAGGCTATCAAGGGTGCTAAGACAATCCTATGGAACGGCCCTGCTGGTGTGTTCGAGTGCGACGCCTTCACTGCAGGTTCACGTGCCATCGGTGAGGCTATCGCTAAGGCAACAGCTGAAGGTGCGTTCTCACTGATCGGTGGTGGCGACTCTGTAGCTTGTGTCAACAAATTTGGTCTGGCCGACCAGGTATCTTACATCTCTACTGGTGGTGGTGCTCTGCTCGAGGCCATCGAGGGTAAGGTTCTCCCCGGCGTAGCCGCTATTAAGGGCGAGTAATAAGAAACTCTTTAATAACAATAATGATGGCTGCAGCGCTTATGGCTTGCAGCCATCATACTTTTAAAAAGGGGGAAACTAAGGCGACTGCCGAGTTCTGTACACCTATAGATACTTTATCTTTTAGTTTGAATGATGAACGGAGTTCTCATTTCTTACGGAATGTCTCACGTTTCATCTTGGCATCGAAGAGCCATTTGATTAGACGAGGATGATGCATACCCCATCGGATCAATCGCCAGCCACAAGGACTGAAGAAGAACTTAAAGACATTCACCTGGTGTTCCATCTTACGGAACACCTCTTTATTGGTCTCGGTGAAAGGCTTATTCTCAACTATAGCACGCTGTGCATTGGCGGCTGTCTTGAAAGCATCGTAGAGTCCTTCACCTGTCAACTTGTTGGCAAAGCCGCCGGCATCACCGATAAGTATGACATTATCAACAGTCGACTGTACAGTATTCAAAGGAATATAGGCGCCACGGATGCGTCCTACAGGTATGCCGAAGGTTGTCAGGGCCTCACGGAACTTCTCTCTATGACGAGGGAAGTCCTCGTTCGACTCCAACGCTGCGAAACCATACATATCGCGCCCCTTACTGGAGAACTTATAGAACACGCCGGGCTTGTAATTATTTGAGAAATGAACGAACACATCGTCATCAGTCTCTCCCTCGTTGTACTGCTCGAGAAAGAGAGCATGCAACTTCGGCGCTCCGGTCATCTGACGACGAATAAGACTGTTGGCACCATCAGCGGCTACCAGATAACGACAGGAGATCTGATCACCTGATTTCAGGGTGACGAGAATACGACCATCGGTCTGCTGCTCGAATCGGGCGAAGGAACCCTTGATGAGCTCACCGCCATGATTCATATAATACTGCAGCAGTGTATAATCAAAGTCCTTACGGCGCGTCATACGGATCTCATACTCAGAATGGAACTCGCACACGGGATCGTTCTCGAACTGGCAACGCATACGGTAGATAGGACGGTAATCATACTTGATGCCTGGCAACAACTGGTCGAGCAGGCGCCAAGCCTTCACAGTCAGTCCGCCACCACACACCTTGTCGCGTGGAAACGTTGCCTGATCAACGATCACACAATCAACACCCGCCTGCTTCAGCAGACTACCACATACCGAACCGGCAGGACCGGCTCCAACAATCAAAACGTCTATATTCTTCATTTCTTAAAAAAAGTTTCTCGTTTCATCTTTGCCTCGAAGGCCCACCTTACCAATCCAGGATGACCGCACAACCACCTGAGTATGGCGAAGCCAAACGAACTGAAGAAGACCCTGCCCAATCGCTCTTCCTTCTTCATTTTCCTAAATATAGGAGCATTCACCTCACGGAAAGACCGTCCACTGGTAATAGCCTCCGCAGCATTCCGGGCGGTTCTGAAGGCATCAAATAGTCCCTCACAGGTACAACGGTTTGCAAATCCACCGGCATCACCTATCAGGATCACATGATCATGCATGGGATAATCGTTGGAAAGATAGATGAAGGCACCACGCGCTTTTCCATCTGCGATATTGTTCAGTTGCATCACCTTACGGAATTTCTCCGGGGTGGTCGACACATCACCGAAGCCCACCACATCAAACGCCTTATTGGGGAAACGGAAGAAATAACCACCAGTGTCATACGACTGCGACAAAACCACATCGACACCATTGTCTCCGCTTTTCTCGACATACTGTTCCATCGCGAGGATACCACGCTCAGTATCAGGCTTCAGACAGCGGCGCACACGACTGTTCGAGCCATCGGCCCCCACCAGATAACGACAGGCAATCTCCTCTCCCGATTTCAGTCTGGCAACAATCTGCCCGTTCTGTTCCTCAAAACGCTCGAACGCAGCCTGCTGAAAGGCGCCACCAACCGATATGTACTGCTTCAGCAAATCATGGTCGAAATGCTTACGCTGAACGATACGGAGGGGCTCCTTGGTATCAAACTCGCAATGCGCCTTGTTGTCAATAGAAAGACGGATATGTCCTACTGTGTTATAATCATAATGGAGACCCGGCACTAACTGGTCGAGCAGACGACACGTCTTCGAACTGAGTCCACCACCACAGACCTTATCCCGAGGAAAGGTCGCATGATCAACCACCAGACAGTCAACCCCCGCCTTCTTAAGGAGGTATCCACAAACGGAGCCGGCTGGACCGGCTCCGACAATCAGTACATCTACATGCTTCATTTATTCTTTGTCTAACAATATCTTCATCATCTCGACGGCAGCCTTCGCCACAGAGGTACCAGGACCGAAGATGGCAGCCACGCCAGCCTTATAGAGGAAGTCATAGTCCTGGGCAGGAATCACACCACCGGCGATAACCATAATGTCCTCACGACCCAATTTCTTCAACTCCTCAATCAACTGCGGGATGAGCGTCTTATGACCAGCGGCGAGTGAAGAAGCACCCACACAGTGCACATCATTCTCCACAGCCTCACGAGCCGCCTCGGCGGGCGTCTGGAACAGCGGTCCCATATCCACGTCAAAACCACAGTCGGCATAGCCGGTGGCCACAACCTTAGCACCACGGTCATGCCCATCCTGTCCCATCTTTGCGATGAAGATACGAGGACGACGACCTTCCTTCTCTGCGAACTCATCAGTCAGCTTACAAGCCAACTCGAAGTCGCTGTCGTTCTTTGATTCTGAACTATACACACCTGAAATTGTTCTGATTACTGCTTTATAACGGCCTACGATCTCTTCGCAGGCATCACTGATCTCACCTAGCGTACAGCGCAACTGGGCAGCCTTGACGGCGAGGTCGAGCAGGTTGCTCTTACTCTTCTTACCCTCGCTGAACTCACGTACGCAGTCGGTGATGGCCTTCAGGGCTGCCTGACAGGCAGCCTCGTCGCGCTTGCTGCGCACCTCCTTCAGACTCTCCTCCTGTTGCTTACGCACAGCGGTGTTGTCCACTTCAAGGATATCGATTGGATCCTCATGTTCCAGACGGTACTTGTTAGTACCAACGATGGTCTGCACACCAGAGTCGATACGAGCCTGGGTACGAGCTGCAGCCTCCTCGATACGCATCTTGGGCAGACCGGTCTCAATAGCCTTGGCCATACCGCCCAACTTCTCGATCTCCTGGATATGCTCCCAAGCCTTATGTACGAGTTCATTGGTCAGGGTCTCAACATAGTAGCTACCAGCCCACGGATCGATCTGCTTACAGACCTTTGTCTCGTTCTGGATGTATATCTGAGTATTACGAGCGATACGAGCCGAGAAGTCGGTAGGCAGTGCGATAGCCTCGTCAAGGGCATTGGTATGCAACGACTGGGTGTGTCCCAGTACGGCAGCCATGGCCTCGATACAGGTTCGTCCCACATTATTGAAGGGATCCTGTTCGGTGAGCGACCAACCAGATGTCTGCGAGTGGGTACGCAGTGCCAGCGACTTCGGGTTCTTGGCACCGAAGCTCTTCACGATCTTCGCCCACAGCAGTCGACCTGCACGCATCTTGGCTATCTCCATGAAGTGGTTCATGCCGATGGCCCAGAAGAAACTCAGTCGCGGTGCAAAAGCATCCACGTCGATGCCAGCATTCACACCCGTACGAAGGTAGTCCATACCATCGGCCAGGGTGTAGGCCAACTCGATATCTGCCGTAGCTCCTGCCTCCTGCATGTGATAACCCGAGATCGAGATACTGTTGAACTTCGGCATCTTCTGTGAGGTATACTCGAAGATATCGGCGATAATCTTCATCGAGAAGGCAGGGGGATAAATATAGGTATTACGCACCATAAACTCCTTCAGGATATCGTTCTGGATAGTACCAGCCATCTCCTCGAGCTGTGCGCCCTGCTCCAGACCAGCCACGATGTAGAAGGCCAGGATGGGCAACACGGCACCGTTCATGGTCATCGACACTGACATCTTGTTGAGAGGGATGCCACCAAAGAGCACCTTCATGTTCTCCTCGTTGCAGATACTCACACCAGCCTTGCCCACATCACCCACTACACGGGCGTTGTCGGGGTCATAGCCACGATGGGTCGGCAGGTCGAAGGCAACACTCAGACCCTTCTGGCCAGAAGCCAAGTTACGACGATAGAAAGCGTTCGATTCCTCGGCCGTTGAGAATCCGGCATACTGTCGGATAGTCCACGGTTTAAACGGATACATCATCGAGTACGGACCACGCAGATAGGGAGGGATACCGGCTGTGAAGTCGAGGTGCTCCATCCCTTCGAGGTCTTCCTTCGTATAGACCGGTCTCACCTCAATATGCTCGGGCGTCTTCCAGTTCTCTACGATCCCATTATCCTTAATCCACTTGGCACCATCCTGAGCCTTGATGCCCGCGTAGATATCTATATCTTTAAATTGTTTACGCATCATTCAATCTCCTATTCTTTTAGATACCAAGTTTCTGATTATACTCTTTTAAAGTCTCGAGGACATTACACTTCACATGGATGTAGTTCTCGATGCCGGCAGCCTTCAGGTCCTCCATGCAAGCAGGAGCACCAGCCACGACAAACATCGCACGACCGTCCAAATACTTAAAGGCTGGGATAGCATACTCGGCATACTCATCATCCGAAGAGCAGATTACCACGATATCAGCCTTAGCCTCGAGCGCCGCGTCGACACCTTCCTCAACGGTCTTGAAACCGAGATTATCGATGACCTTGTAACCAGCACAGGCGAGGAAGTTACACGAGAACTGTGCACGAGCCTGACGCATGGCCAGATTACCAATAGTCAACATAAAGGCTGTAGGCACCTTCGTCTCCTCGGTATGGATGCGCAGGTCCTCGAAGTCAGCCGCCAGACGGGTACTCTCGATCGTCTTCAGCGAAACGCTATCCCCGCCATGATGATGAGCGCCACCACAACCGCACACATGATGATAGGCGCGCTTACCCTCACTCTTCTCTGTGAAGTTAGGGAACTGGTTGGTACCCAACAGGAACTCCTTGCGCTTAGCAGCATCGCCATGACGCTTCACGTTCGTGGCGTTAATATCATCCTGGATGGTGCCGGCCTTCACAGCGGCAAGGAAACCACCCTCATCTTCCACCTTCAGGAAGATCTTCCAGGCCTCGGTGGCCAACGCATCAGTAAGGTGCTCGATATAATAAGAGCCTGCCGACGGGTCGACGATACGGTCGAAATGACTTTCCTCCTTGATCAGCAACTGCTGGTTGCGGGCAATACGCTCCGAGAAATCCGTGGCCTCTTCGTAGGGCGCGTCGAACGGAGTAACTACCATCGAGTGCACGCTCCCTAAGGCAGCGCTCATAGCCTCTGTCTGCGAACGCAGCAGGTTCACGTACGAATCAAACAGTGTCTGATTATATGTCGAGGTGGTCGCATTGATGATCATCTTACAAGCACAGTCGCACTTCGGCTCATACTGCTTCACGATCTGAGCCCAGAGCAGACGGGCGGCACGGAACTTGGCAATCTCCATGAAGTAGTTCTCGGAAACGCCCATATTGAACTTGATGCTCTTAGCTGCCAGATCCACATCGACTCCGGCATCCGTGAGCTGTTGCAGATACTCATTACCCCAGGCCAGTGCATAGCCCAACTCCTGAACGATATAGGCACCGGCATTATTGAGTGCATCACTATGAACTACGATACCACGGAAATGAGGATACTCCTTGAGCGACTCTGCCAGTTTAGGACCGAACGCCAATACTGCGGATACATCTTTTCCTTTCAGTACCATCTTCTTCATGGGGTCCCACTCGATAGAGCCAACGATCTTTTCCTTGTCGTAGCCTTTCCTCTGCCAATAGGTCTTCAGGATCTCAGCGAGTTCGAGCGAGTGACGCTGACAGGTCGAGAAGTTCACCTCGACACATTCGCAATAGATACCCTCGAGCAGCGTTGATACCGTCTCCATAGACACGATCTTGCCAGGGATGTGGAATCCTAGCGAGTCGACTCCCTTGTTCAGGATGTCAAGAGCCTTGGCATTGGCGGCCTTCGGGTCACTAGCCTCGATATTCTGACGGACATACCACTCGTTAGAGTCCTTCTTGTTACCCCGCACGAACGGGAACTCACCCGGGAGTGCGTCGGGGGTCTTCAGGTTCGCCAGGTCTTCCCGGCGATAGAAGGGCTGCACATTAAAACCTTCATTTGTTCTCCATACCAGTCGTTTCTGGAAGTCGGCACCCTTCAGGTCGACCTCAATCTTGTCGAGCCATTCTTGGGTTGTCGGCGCCGTAAACTCGGTAAAGAGCTTCTCTTTGTTTTCCATCATACGTATAAATTATATATAAGTTTGTTTTAAGTTTTAAATTGGTTCTTGCTTACTATTACTATTAGGCTACAAAGTTACGAAATATTTAAGCAATTAACCACAATGAATTGTGAAAGAAATAAAAAATCAGTTTTTATTCAATATTTAATATATAAAATACTTGTCATGCGCATTTTTTTAAGTAACTTTGCAGTCAAATTTGGGATTAGTAAAAGTTAGTAATTGGATATGGATTCTTTTCAATGGTTGAAGGACCTGTTTACGGCCACAGATTCCGTAGCGCATATTGTTCTGCTCTACGCCATCGTCATCGCCATCGGTGTTTATTTAGGAAAGATTAAGTTGTTCGGTATCTCCCTGGGAGTGACCTTCGTTCTCTTCGCCGGTATCATCGCCGGACATGTCGGCTTCACAGCCCCGACACCTATTCTCACCTTTGTACAGGACTTCGGTCTGATCCTCTTCGTCTTCATGATTGGTATGCAGGTAGGCCCGGGCTTCTTCGAGAGTTTCGGCATGGCCGGCATCAAGCTCAACGGACTGGCTGCCATCGCCATTCTGCTGAACATCGTGGTGATGTTCGCCTGTTACTATCTGTTCTTCGATACCAGCGACGTGACCAACCTGCCTATGATGGTTGGAACGCTCTATGGTGCTGTGACCAACACCCCCGGACTCGGTGCTGCCAACGAGGCGCTCACCTCTGTGTTCCCGCAAGGAGCACCCCAGATCGCATCGGCCTATGCGTGCGCCTACCCCCTTGGTGTGCTGGGCATCATCGGTGCCACCATATTAATAAGGTACATCTGCAAGGTGAAGCTCGAGAAGGAGGAAGCCCAACTGAAATGCATGGAGGAGACCAATGTCAACAGAAAGCCCTATAAGATGCACCTCGAGGTGACCAACAAATATCTGGAGGGCAAGACCCTGTTGCAGGTACATGACTTCTTGAACCGTGACTTCGTTTGCTCTCGCATCGTACATAACGGTGAGCTCTCGATACCCAACCGTGACACGGTGTTCCATGTGGGCGACCAGATGCTGATCGTCTGCGCCGAGGCCGACTACGAGGCCATCGTCGCCTTCATCGGTCCTATCATCGATATCGACTTCGAGCAACAAGACCAGCCGCTCGTATCGAAGCGCATTCTTATTACCAACCCGAAGGTGAATGGCAAGACCCTGGCATCCATGCACTTCTCAAGTGTGCATGGTGTGAACGTCACCCGTGTGACACGTCATGGCATGGATCTCTTTGCCTCAGCCGCACTACCCCTGCAGGTGGGCGACCGCATCATGGTCGTTGGTCCCGAGGATGCCGTCGACCGCGTAGCCGGAAAGATGGGTAACAGCATCCGCCGCCTCGAGGCACCTAACATCGCCACCATCTTCGTGGGCATCTTCCTCGGACTGATCTTCGGTTCCCTGCCCTTGGTCATCCCCGGCATGCCTGTGCCCGTGAAGCTCGGACTGGCTGGCGGTCCACTGATCATCGCCATCCTCATCGGCCGCTATGGCTATAAGATTCACCTGGTCACCTATACGACCACCTCGGCCAATATGATGCTGCGAGAGATCGGACTGGTACTCTTCCTCGCCTCGGTAGGCATCAAGGCAGGTGCCAACTTCTTCGAGACGGTCATCCAAGGCAACGGACTGCTGTTCGTACTCACAGGTTTCCTGATCACGATCATCCCTATCCTGATCATCGGCCCCATCGCACGCCTCCGTTACCGTTTCAACTACTTCACCATCGCAGGTATGATTGCTGGTACCTATACCGACCCCCCTGCCCTGGCCTATGCCAACAGCATCTGCTCTAAGGAGGCCCCGGCCGTAGGTTACTCCACGGTCTATCCGCTGGCTATGTTCCTTCGCATCTTCACCGCCCAGATCATCGTCCTGTTCTTCTGTGGCTAGGGTGCTGAACAGACTGACACAAAAAACAATAACTTATATAATAATACAAAAACCAGAATGAAAAAAACATTACTACTGCTCGGCGGTGCGCTGCTCAGTGTCTCGGGGATGTTTGCTCAGGGAGCCAAGAACATCCGGATCAACGAGGTGCTGACCAATAACACTGCCAGCGTCGTGGACGAATACGGCAGTCGTGAAGCATGGATAGAGCTGGAGAACACCTCGTTCACCACCTATAACATCCGTGGCATGTACTTCACCACCGACCGCTCCGTCCTAGACCCGCAGATGAGTGTTCCCGAGCGCATCAAACGTATGAGCGTCATCCCCAGTGGTGATCCCCGCACACAGATTGGCGGTCGGCAGCATCTTGTCTTCTTCTGCAACTCCAACCCTGCACAGGGTAAGCTGCATCTCTCACTCCCAATGCCCATCTCCGAACCCGTATGGTTGGCGCTTTACAACGGCAACGCCACCGAGCTTATCGACTCGGTAAGCATCCCGGCACTGGTCGCCGACCAGAGTTACGCACGCCATGCCAGTGGCTGGAGCGTGAAGTCGGCCGACAATGTCACTCCAGGCATTGAGAACTTCATCAAGACCGACGAGACCAAGGATGCCAAGCTGAAGCGCGACGATCCCCACGGCTTCGGCATCACACTGCTGGCCATGGGCATCGTGTTTTTCTGTCTGGCTGTACTCTTCGTGTTCTTCTGGCTCTTCGGCCTTATCATGCGACATATCGATACGGCGCGCAAGGTCGTCAACACCCAGCCCATCAAGGCTGTCACGAAGACCGTCGAGGTGACCCACGACCTCGCACATGCCACGGGCAATCTCCTGCAGGATGGTCTTAAAACCAAGGGTATCGACAAAGAAGTCTATATCGCTGTCATATCCTTGGCACTCAAGCAGTACCAGGACGATGTGCACGATGTGGAGAGTGGCATCATCACCATCAAGTCGAAAGAAACCGACTGGAGCTATGAGTACACCCAGATGACCCACTTCCACGATCCGCTTCAACCGCAGGATCACACGGCGCCGGTGATTCCAACGACCCCGGATATGAGATAGTGTATCGCAGTTTTTATAGTTTTACAGATTATAGCAGAAAAGATGAACAAGTATCAATATAGAGTACAAGGCGTCGACTACGACGTTGAGATAGAAGAAGTAGAGGGCAACATCGCCAAGGTGAATGTCAACGGCATCCTCTTTGACGTGGAGATGAAACAGCCCATCAACCCCGCCAGCACCCTGAAGAAGGTGCATGTCGAGGCTCCCAAGCCCGTGGCCCGTCCGGCCGTGGCTCCCGAGGTGGCTCCTGCCGCCAGTAAGCCGATGGCAGCAGGTACAGGCTCGGCTGTCAAGGCCCCACTGCCAGGCACCATCACCGACGTGAAGGTAGCCGTGGGCGACAGTGTCAAGCGCGGCGATGTCGTGCTGGTGCTCGAGGCCATGAAGATGCAGAACAATATCGAGTCTGAGTACGAGGGAACAGTCACATCCATCACCGTCAAGCAGGGCGAGAGTGTCATGGAAGGCACCGTCCTCATGACCATCGGATAGCATTAATCAATAGTCTACTCACATGGATCTCGGACAATTTATCATACAGAACTTCCATGAGTTCCTCACCTATACGGCATTCGCCAATGCCACCGTCGGGAACCTCATCATGATTGTGGTGGGAGCCTTCTTCATCTGGCTCGCCATCAGGAAAGACTTTGAACCACTCCTGCTGGTACCCATCGGACTGGGTATCATCCTGGGTAACATCCCCTTCCGCGCTGATGCCGGACTGGAGATCGGTCTCTACGAAGACAACTCCGTGCTGAACATCTTCTATCAGGGCGTACGACAAGGGTGGTATCCACCCCTTATCTTCCTCGGCATCGGTGCCATGACCGACTTCTCAGCGCTGCTGGCCAATCCCAAGCTTATGCTCATCGGCGCCTCCGCACAGTTTGGTATCTTCGGTGCCTATATGGTAGCGCTGGCCATGGGCTTCGAACCCTCACAGGCAGCAGGCATCGCCATCATCGGTGGTGCCGACGGTCCTACCGCCATCTTCCTGTCGAGTAAGCTCTCGCCCAACCTCATGGGTGCCATCGCCGTATGCGCCTACTCGTATATGGCCCTCGTGCCAGTGATACAGCCGTTCATCATGCGCCTGCTCACCACGAAGAAAGAGCGCGTCATCAAGATGAAGCCCGGCCGTGAGGTGTCACAGACCGAGCGCATCCTCTTCCCCATCATCGGTCTGCTGCTCACCACGTTCATTGTGCCCTCCGGCCTGCCGCTGTTGGGTATGCTGTTCTTCGGCAACCTGCTCAAGGAGAGTGGAAAGACCACCCGTCTGGCCAAGACCGCTGGCGCTGCCCTCAACGACATCGTGGTCATGCTGCTCGGCCTTACCGTCGGCTGCTCCACCCAGGCCAGCGAGTTCCTCACGATGAACACCATCAAGATCTTCGCCCTCGGTGCCATGGCCTTCATGATAGCCACCGCCTCCGGTGTATGCTTCGTCAAGATCATGAACCTCTTCCTGCCAGAAGGTAAGAAGCTCAATCCGCTGATCGGTAATGCCGGTGTGAGTGCTGTGCCGATGGCCGCACGTATCAGTAATAACCTCGGTCTCGAGTACGACCGCCACAACTTCCTGCTCATGCATGCCATGGGTCCGAATGTGGCTGGTGTCATCGGCTCGGCCGTAGCTGCCGGCGCTCTGCTCGGCTTCCTTTCATAGAATAACCACCATGATGCAAGGTAGACCGAAGATAGCAATCATCGACCCCAACACTCTGGCGGCCATGGGTCTGAAGCAGATGCTCCAGACCGTTATGCCCATCATGACGGTCGACACCTTCGGCTCGTTCTCCGAGCTTGAGGCCAACAGTCCCGACAGCTACTTCCACTACTTTGCCGCGATGAACATCGTGCTCGAAAACAAGGCGTTCTTCGCCGAGCGCAGACGGAAGACCATTGTGCTCACGCTCTCGCTCGACAGTATGTCACAGCTGTCCGAGTTCCACAGCCTCTGCATCAATGTGCCTGAGTCCGACCTGGTGCGTGCGCTGCTCATGCTCGAGCAGCACGCGCACGGCCACGGTGAGAACCTCCCGCCGATGCCCGACATCCTCACCCGTAAGATCCTCTCCGACCGTGAGATCGAGGTCATGTCGCTCATCGTACAAGGATATATCAACAAAGAGATTGCCGACCGTCTGCATATCGGTCTGTCCACCGTCATCACCCATCGTAAGAACATCATGGAGAAGCTCGGCATGAAGAGTGTCAGCGCCCTTACCATCTATGCCGTCATGCACGGCTACGTCGACATCAACAAGATCTAAAACGAAGTCTACCACCATTCTTAGTAGAGTCTATCGTTTTAAATAACACGTAGTTGTAGGCAGTTTCCTAACTGCCTACTACTTGTATAAAAGCCAAGATTCTTAACCCAAGCAACTACTTCTGAGGAGCTACAGGAGGTCGCTTCTTTGGCTCAACATTCACCAGCTTTCTTCTAGGAGGCGTTGGGCGTTTCTCCGAATCAGATGTTCTTGTTCCCATATTTCTTTTTACTGTATGTTATTATCGTAGACATCATTATAAATCCGATCAAAATATCTATCAGTAAGCTCTTGGATCTTCATTTCCTCTTTTTTTGTTAAGCTACGACACAAACAGTTTAGCTCAGACTCGTTGCTGCCTTCTGTCTTTACTATCTCGTCAAATCGAGCAGTCATTTTCACATCATCTACATCAGTATTGGGATCGTACCGCTCCATGAAGAGTTTCTCGAGTTTCTGCAAATAACCTTTATAAAAGTCATATATATTATCCATCTTCTTTAGCTCTTCATCAGACTGCATCAGAAGAGGCAAACATTCTTTTATAATGGCAGAAACAGCAGCTATGACGGCTGAGATGATGGTTGCCCATTTACATTCAGAGAACGATGCTGTTGAAGCACAAATAACAGAAGCTAACACAATCAATAACGACGCAACTCTGTTAAACCTGCGTTTCTTATCGTTATACAATTCAATCTGCAAGAGGTAGCTCTTTGCCTTATACATCTCGGTCCAAACACGATTTATAATCATAGTTATTCATTTTATTTCTCATTGTATAAAACAACAAGGGATTGGTTATATAGTTATTATTGATGTCAGACTATTGTTTTAAGTTCTACTCCGCAAAGATAACAAATTCCTCGTATCGAACCAAATCTTTGATGATAAAAGTTATATATCACCCTATGTGATAGGACTTTAGATACAAGAAAAGTATTCCGTTGCGGCTCTAGAAGTCTTCATATTTCCGTCAAGGTCTGTTGAATTAGAGTAGTTACAACCTTCGTTTTGTCCTGAAAAAGTGCCGAAAAAAGTGTTCGTCTGAAGTTGCAAACTAGAAAAAACAAGGGGCTTCTTTAGTCCCTTTTTGCCCTGTTCGGTGTAGAGAGAGGGGGTATTCTGGGTAGCCCCGGCTTCTTACAGTCAAGGAGATTATCTCCACGACTGTAAGGAATGGCACTTACGAGAGAAAGGGATCATCTCTATACCCTATAAGGGATTATCTCTTTCACTCGTAAACCCTATCTGAATGACTCATGGGGCCTATCTCTTTGAACGAAAGATGCCACCCCTTTCGTGAATAAACTTAACTCGCTTATTATCAGTCAAATACACAAACAACCCAAAAATCGCGTGTACAGGGCTCAGATGAAGTTTCTGACCGCCACGCGAGTTATGAGGGAGTATTTGTAAAAATATATCGTGATAGTCCCTTCTTGGACAAGCCAAGCGACCAAAGGTCGATTACGACAGGCTCAGGGACCGTTAGAATGCGATGCGGGTGCTGAGCTTGTCGAAGCACAGGGAGCGGCCCTTCGATGATTTGACGTGCCTCTTCGGCCCTTCGACAGGCTCAGGGACCGCGGAGGGAGGGGGCTCAGGGAGCATGGAGGGCATTGGGGCTGTGGCGGGGAGAAAGGAAAAGCACAAAAGTCTTTGGTTTTTCAGACGATTTGATGTACCTTTGCAGCCAAAATACAAGAACGATGGCAATAGAGAATGCGATATTCAGGAGAAGTGAGCTGCTGCTCGGCGACGACACCATGGAGAAGATCGCCCGGCAACGGGTCATCATCTTCGGCGTGGGGGGTGTCGGATCGTGGTGCGCAGAGTGTCTGGTGCGAAGCGGCATCCGACAGATGACAATCGTGGACAGTGACCGCGTGTGCATCACCAATATCAACCGACAACTGATGGCGACGACCAAGACCATCGGACAGGTGAAGGTGGAAGCCCTGAAAGAACGACTGCTCTCCATCAACCCGTCGGCAGAGATCAACGCACTGCAGAAAATCTTCACCCAAGAGACGGCCGACGCGTTCGACCTCGACAGCTACGACTATATCATCGATGCCATCGACTCACTAAAGGATAAGGCGCTGCTTATCCGTCTAGCCTGTCAGACACAAGCGAAGTTCTTCTCGTCGATGGGGGCTGCCCTGAAGATGGACCCCACACGCATCAAGGTAACGGAGTTCTGGAAGGTGAAGGGCGACCCACTGGCGCGAGCCCTCCGTAAGAAGTTCAAGAGTCAGGGGCTGTATCCCAAGCGTAAGTTCCAGTGTGTGTACAGCGATGAACTGCTGACCAACCGCGGTCACAACGGCACCTGCGGCACGGAGCAGTGTGTGTGTCCGAAGACGAAAGCGGGGCCTGGCGACCCCACCCTACTCAACCACGAGTGGTGCTCGGCGAAGGCACAGATCAACGGTACGATGGCTCACATCACCGCCATCTTCGGCTTCATGCTGGGCGGACTGGTGCTGGAGGATATCAATAATCAATAGGAACGCCTGAGCGCCGTCGCGTCAGTCTTTCTTGGCGGCTGACTTCTTAGCTACAGCTTTCTTAGGAGCGGCGGTTTTCTTAGCGGCAGGCTTCTTGGCGGCAGAGGACTGGAGCTTTTCGAGACGAGCCTTGAGGCGCGTGATCTCCTTGTCTTTCATCTCTATCTCATCTCCCTGATTCTTAATGGTCGTGAGCAGACTCTCCAGCTCGTCGTTGTCGATATCGAGCGGATAGAGAGCGTTCACCCTGTTGATGAAGTCGCCAAGGATATTCATATAGTTGGTGAAGGCATCAAACGGTCCACTGTAGATACCACGGTCGAGTCCCACATTAGAGGGCTTAGTAGTCATGAAGCGGAAATTGTTGGAAGCCTGCAGATAATCCCAGTCTTGATTGATGCGCGGATCGTCGGCGATGCGCAGACGGTCGGCCACGGAGTAGAGCTTCTCGAAGGCTTCGCGCTGCATGGCATTGCCGAGCCAGCAACTGGCGTCACGTTCCTCGTCGACCCACGACAGGGTGTCGGGAACGTCGAGCTCGCTGATGCTCTTGCAGGCCTTGCAGATCTCGGTGGGCGTGGAGAACGTGATGCCCTTGGCCTTGGCACAGGCCGGCAATGCCTTGATGAAGTCGAGGATGTTGCTCGACAGGGGCTGGGCGATACCCAGGGCGGAGAGTTCCATGAAGATATTGATGATCTGCTCTTCCTCGGGCATGCGAGCGATACGGTCGATATAGTCGTCGGCGAAGAGCGGATAACCGTCCCACTCGGAGTTATTGAAGCGCAGGGAGATATCATCGGACAGTTCGATATCACGGAGCAACAGCTTCAGACTGGGAGCATTCTGACAGTGGTACACATAATGGGGCGACTTCCAGCCGAGTACGTGCTTGGCCCCCTCGGTGAGCATACCCTTGAAGCCCATGGCGGCAATCTGTGCACCGATATCGTTGCTGTAGATAAGTGACGAGTTACGGGCGACGGTGGGCTTCTTACCGAACATCTCCTCGATCTTCGCAGCCTGTTTCTTCACGTCGCGGGCGAAAGTCTCCTCGTTGGCGAGCGACGACAGTCCGTGACTGTAGGGCTCAGCAAGGAACTCCACGCAACCTGTCTCGTTCATCTGCTGCAGTTTCTCAAGCACCTGTGGGGCATGCATCTCCAACTGCTCGATGCCTGTGCCCGAGAGGGAGAAGGCCACCTTGAAGTACTTGCCGTTCTCGAGGATCATCTCGTGAAGGGCATTCAGGGCGGGCATATAACTACGCTCTACGATGTCGGTGATACTACGCTCGTTCTCATAGTCATCGTAGTAATAATGATCGGTACCGATATCGAAGAAACGGTAACGCTTCAGATGAATAATCTGATGTATCTCGAAATATAAACAAATCGTTTTCATAACTCTTAATTCTTTATTCTATGTTTAATTATTCCCACCCCAGGGTTCTGAGATAGAGGGTACGTATCCAGCGGCCAACCTTCTCCCAGGTGATCTGGTCGACCTCGCGCTGCCCTTCCTCCTTGAGGTATTGGAAGAGCGAGTCGTTGTGGCAGATCGAGTAGATAGCATCGGCCAGGGCATGGATGTCCCAGTAGTCGACCTTGATACAGTTGTTGAGAATCTCGGCACAGCCCGACTGCTTGGAGATGATCGAGGGAGTGCCGCACTGCATGGCCTCCAAGGGAGAGATGCCGAAAGGCTCACTCACGGAGGGCATCACATATACATCGGAGGCTTTCAGGCACTCGTACACCTGTCGGCCTCGCATAAAGCCGGGGAAATGGAAACGGTCGGCGATGCCACGCTCGGCGGCCAGATGGATCATCGCGTCCATCATATCACCTGAGCCCGCCATACAGAAACGAACATTACGGGTACGGTGGAGCACCATCGTAGCAGCCTCAACGAAGTATTCGGGACCTTTCTGCATGGTGATTCGTCCGAGGAAGGTCACCACCTTCTCCTTGCCTGTATGATCGGGGCGCGGAATATCCTGATACTCCTGCGGCAGGGGATAGACGGCATTGTGGACCGTAAAGCACTTACGCGGATCCTGATGGTACTGTTGGATGACCGTCTGACGGGTCAGCTCCGACACGCACATGATACAGTCGGCCCAGTCCATACCGTTCTTCTCGATCGAGTAGACCGTGGGGTTCACCTTACCGCGTGAGCGGTCGAAGTCGGTGGCATGGACATGGATGCAGAGAGGCTTGCCGCTCACCTGCTTGGCATGGATGCCGGCAGGGAAGGTAAGCCAGTCGTGGGCATGGATGATATCGAATTGCTCCGTTCGTGCCACCTGTCCAGCAATGATCGAATAGTTGTTGATCTCTTCGTGCAGGTTGCCCGGATAACCTCCGGCAAACTCCATGGCACCAAGATCGTTGACGTTCATGTAGCTGAAGTCGGCATAGATATGCTCGCGGAGCCTGAAATAATAATCGGGGTCCATGATGTTGCCCACGCGCTGCTTCACGTAGTCGTAGTCGACATCACGGTATACGATAGGAACGGCGTTCATGGCAACAATACGACAGGCATGCTGACTCTCGTCGCCAAAGGGATGAGGCAGACAGAGCACGGTCTCGATATCGCCTTGGGCCTTCAGGCCCTCAGAGATACCGTAGTTCGCGGTAGCCAGTCCACCAAACACATGAGGAGGATACTCCCAACCAAACATCAATACTTTCATCGTCGTTCCTCCTTACTTTTGATATGAATACTTATCCATGAGCTTCAGCGTGCGCAGGATCTCGGCCACGTTCATGGCAAACGACATGGCACCGCGCCCGTTGAACGGCGGGTTACCGTCGAACAGTTCGCTGATGGTTCCGATGGCATGATAGTCCATCTCGTCCTCATAGCCCACGAGCTGACGCTCGATAAAGCTCAGACGACTGCGTTTGTAGAGCTTCAGACAGGCCTCCATATAGAAGCCGCCAAGCCAAGGCCAGGCCGTACCCTGATGGTAGGCATAGTCGCGCTGGGTCTGCGGCCCCACATAGATGGGATTATAGCCGCCACTCTTAGGCGACAAGGAGCGCAGTCCTTTCGGTGTGAGCAGCTCACGGGTACAGATATCGACCACACTCTTCATCTGCTCCTGTGAGAGCGGTGAGTAGTCGAGCGCCACAGCGAAGATCATGTTGGGTCGCACGCTCCAGTCCATCATGTTACCATCGACATAGTCGAGCAGATAGCCATATTCGTTGACGAAGGTATCGACAAACGAGCGTTTGGCCAAGTCGGCACGCTGCTCCAAGCCGGCAGCACCTTCGGCATCGCCCCTCTCGGCTGCCATCGAGGCACAGAACTTCAGGGCGTTATACCAGAGGGCGTTGAACTCGACGATATAGCCTGAGCGCGGCACCACAGGACGACCGTTGGCTGTGGAGTTCATCCATGTGACGGCACGGTCGCGACCATTCGAATAGAGCAGGCCGTTCTCGTCGAGGCGGAGGTTCGGATGACCGCCGTCGATGATGTAATGGATGATATCCTGCAGGAGTTTGCCATAGCGCTTGAAGCACTCGTCGCGCCCAGCCTCCTTGGCATATTGTTGGATAGCCCACACGGCCCACAGGGGCACATCGGGCTGTTCGATCTCATAGATCTTCACCGTCAGGGGCTTACCTTTCATGAACTCACGGAGCCCCTTCTCGGCGGTCTTCATCACCAACTCGAAGTAGTCGCGCTCGCCAATCGACAGGGTGAGTCCTGGTAAGGCGATGAACGTGTCGCGGGCTCGCGACTTGAACCAGGGATAGCCCGCCAACAGGTAACGGTCGTTGTTGGGCTGACGGTTATGGAACTGATGGGCGGCAGTGACCAGACAGTGGTAGAAGTTATCTCTCGGCACGCGCTGAGCCACCTCTTTGTCGAAGAGCGCCATGAGCGTCGAGGTCTTGATCTGCGAGGTAGAGGCCGAGAAGACGATGCTCTCGCCTTTCTTGATAGGCATCTCGAAATAGCCAGGCACATACAGGTCCTCGTTGGAGGCATAGCCACGCTCCTGCTCCTTCGGATACTCGATACCGCGGTACCAGTCGGGACGGAAGATAAACTCGTTCTTCTTGGAGAACTGCATAAAGAGGTCGGGATAGCCGGCATACATACAAGTCTTGATGCCGTTGTCCACCTGACTGTACTCACGACTGGCTGTTGCATTCTCGTGGGTGAACTGACGCACGGAACGGAAGGCCAGGAACGGACGGAAGCGCAGGGTGGTGGCCGAATGGGCCTCGACCAGGGTATAGCGGATGAGGATGCTGTCCTCGTAGTGCTGGAAGATCACCTCTTTCTTCAGCACGACACCTCCGACACGATAGGTCGTCGTAGGCACGATGGTGGCATCGAATTCGCGGATGTATTTATGGCCGTTAGGACTGAAGATGTTGCCCTGATACTTGTGTAGTCCGAGGTTGAATTCTGCTCCGTGCTGAATGACCGTACAGTCGAGCGAGGAGAGTAGCACATGGTTCTCGTCGTCAAGCTCGGGTACGGGAACTACCAGCAGACCATGGTATTTGCGCGTATTGCAGTCAACAAGCGTTGAACTGCTATAGGCGCCGGAACGGTTAGTCCGGAGGAATTCACGACGCAGACTTTCCTGCAGGTTGGTCATCACGGCCTTTTCTAATCGTAAATAGCTCATAGCTCCTGTCTAAAGGTATTTAATTATTGTTGTATTAGTCATTAATTTTCCAAAGGTAGGTATTTTTACGCAGTCGACAAAGCGTTCGATATGATTTAACACTTATTTTAAGAAACCAGAGGGTATCTATGAAGTAAAAACCAGAGGGCACAGCCTGCCCTCTGGTTTTTACTCTGGTATAAGGAAGTTGATAACCTCTTGTTCGATATCGATGCGATAAGAGCCCTTCGGTGTCTTCATCAAACGACCGTCGATACCCACCATCGCCCGCTTCGCATAGTCGACAAGCACCTCCCTGGTGCGATAGGGATGCACACTGCGGTGGTTGAGGAAGCGGCCAGTGACCAACAGCCATAGTCCCTCGAGCAGTTGGACCACCTCGGGATGGTAGACCACCGACACGTCGAGCATGCCGTTATAGGGCACGGCGTTGGGGGTCTGTCCATAGCCTGGACCACTGCCCACGCACATGGTCATCACCTTGCGTTCAATCACATCGTTGTTGATCTTCAGTTTCATCTTGTACTCCATCCTATGGAACAGCATGACAAACAGCGACGAGATGAACGACAGCGTGCGTGAGCCGAACAAGCGACGGGTCTGGCGACGCAGGTTCATGATGTCGGCCGTCATACCGATATTGATACAGTTCAGGAAATAACGGTGACAGCGCTCGCCCTTCGCGTTCTGATAACGGATACAGCCCAGGTCGATCGTCCGTATCCTACGCTTCTGAAGCCATTCGACGGTCTGCTCGATCTTGTCTTCCTCGAAACCCCAGAAACGGGCGAAGTCGTTCATGATGCCATTGGGTATCACGCCCAGTGCGATACTGTCGCGCACAGCCTTCTCCTCTGCCATCAGACAGTTAACGGCATCGTTGAGCGCGGAGTCGCCGCCAACGATGATGATGGTCTTATAGCCGTTGCTGATCAGCATCCGCATGAGGCGTTCTACACTATTGGCCGTCTCACTCTGGACAAAGTCATACTCCACCTTGCGCTCGTCGAGCACCTTCTGGATCTTCTCCCAACGCTTACGTTTGTTGGAGATGCCTGCTTTCGGGCAATACAGGATAGCCCATCTTGTTGGTTCTACTGCCATGTTATACTATTGAACATTGATGATTGAACATTGATGATTGTCGATTAAACATTGAGCTTTAGGATCTGAGCCATCTTCTCCTCCATGGGAAGGGTCGCATCGATCCAGTTGATCTTGAAGCCTCGCCGCTCCATCCCTCGGAACCAGGTCATCTGCCGTTTGGCAAACTGATGGATGGCGATCTCCAGTTGGGTAAACATCTCATCGTAGGTGGTTTTACCCGTCAGATACTCCGTCACGAACTTATACTCCAGTCCGTAATAGACCAGATCCTCCGGTGGGATGCCTTCATCGAGCAGTGCACGTACCTCGTCGATCATTCCCTCCTCCAAACGGGCTTTCAGTCGACGGGTGATCTTCTCGCGGCGCGCATCACGATCGATGCTGATACCGATGATGAGCGACTCAACAGGTGGCAACTCGCGTCGCGGTGTCGGATGCTGCAGGTTGTATGTCTCGATCTCGATGGCGCGGATGGCTCGCTGACAGGAGTCCACATCCGTCGTGTTATGCATGTTCGAGCCCGTCTTCGACTTCAGTTCCACAAGCATCTTCGTAAGCTCTGCGAGTGGTTTCCCATCCAAACGTTCTCGCAGTTCGGGATTCTGAGGCACAGGCGAGAGGTGGTAGCCTTTCAGCACGGCCTCGATATAAAGTCCTGTTCCACCACAGAGGATGGGCATCTTCCCTCTATTACGGATATCCTGATAGGCATCGAAGAAATCCTGCTGATACTCGAACAGGTTGTATTTCGTACCAGGCTCCCGTATGTCAATCAGGTGATAGGGAATGACGACTGGCTCCTGTCCATCGGCGGCAGGCAGACGATAGTCGGCCAGATCTTTTCCCGTGCCGATATCCATCCGCCGATACACCTGTCGTGAGTCGGCCGAGATAATCTCGCCATCGACGAGGGCCGCAAGATGAGCCGCCACCGTGGTCTTCCCCGATGCCGTCGGACCTAATATCGTTATCATTTTCTTCTCGTTCATCATTTACGACACTACAGGCACTGCCTATCGGATGCAAAGATAGCTGAAATCAAGGAAAGAACCAAATAAAAAGTACAAAAAAGCCGCCCGACGGAATCGGACGGCTTAAGTTAATGATTATCTGAAAGCATTGCCATCAGTGAAACCCAAACCTTACATGATCGAATACAATACTGTCAGAAGGATTCTCTCTGTTATAAAGAACGCCGTTCATATAACCTTCTACAATTGACAGGTCATAGCCAAAACCATACGGATCATATCTCACATCAGTGACATACACGAGAAAAGGGTTCTCCCTTTTGGGGCCATAGATTATTGTGTCACCATTATTAATAATCTCCAATTCAAAACCGCTATTAAGATATCTGTCTTCGGATGAATCATTATACACGTCGTCAAACGACCTTTTAATATTGTATTCTCCCCTATGCAAGGAACAGAGACGCAAGAATATACGTGATACTGACGAAGAAGAAGATTGAAGTGTAACTCCCCAATTAGCAGATTCTAGACTAGACCTTTCCTCACGCCATGACCATCCTACTCTATCGCAATCGTCATCTGTGTTATATAGATTGACATAAGAGTCACCTATATTCCCTTCAATATATCCGAAACGGAGATATTTCACCTTACCATCATCTTCAAAATCACTATGGCATGACGACATGACCGCCACAGCCATCAACAATAATATAACTTTTATCTTCATCGACTGAAATATTTATATCATCTAACAGTTACTGGAACAACCATCATTTCTATCATCCCTGTATAAAGTATACGTATTTTAAAAGTTGGCACAGCAAAAGCCGTTCTTAAATTTCCCATCATTTTTGATTGATAATTGTTTGTTAATAATACAATATGCTTACTCTGTTTCTCCGGATTTTCAGCATAACCTCCGTTTATACTTCATCATTGATGTATGTGACCACCATAAAAAGCGTCATCAGTTTACCCGCCATTTCATGAAAAAGGTTTATCCTCTTTATTTTGTTATGCAAAATTAAATAACTATTCGCTAATTACAAAACAAAGTAAAGCAAATTAACATTACCCCCCCCCTATAATTTGTACTATTTAACAGACAGCTAATCAAAAAAAAAAGCCGCCCGACGGAATCGGACGGCTTAAGGATTTGATATCTCTATGAGATTATTTCAGTTGACTTCATCGACTCAAATACGCGACTCGGCAAACTGAAAACAAACTTTCGTTTGCTCTCGCTGCTTATTTGAGTTCAGCGAGGTACTTAATGGTGCGAACCATCTGAGAAGTGTAAGAGTTCTCATTGTCGTACCAAGAAACAACCTGTACGAGTGAGTTACCATCCTCCATCTTGCTTACCATGGTCTGGTTAGCGTCGAACAGAGAACCGAACTTCATACCGATGATGTCGCTAGAAACGAGCTTCTCCTCAGTGTAACCGAAGCTCTCGTTCTGAGCAGCCTTCATGGCAGCGTTGATGCTCTCAACAGTTACATCACCCTTAACAACAGCGTGCAGGATGGTGGTAGAACCTGTAGGAGTCGGAACGCGCTGTGCAGCACCGATCAGCTTACCGTTCAGCTCGGGGATAACGAGACCGATAGCCTTAGCAGCACCAGTTGAGTTAGGAACGATGTTCTGAGCACCAGCACGAGCACGCTGAACATCACCCTTGCGCTGAGGACCGTCGAGAATCATCTGGTCGCCAGTGTAAGCGTGAACGGTTGTCATGATACCGCTCTGGATCGGAGCAAGGTCGTTCAGAGCCTTGGTCATAGGAGCCAGACAGTTCGTTGTGCAAGAAGCAGCTGAGATAACAGTGTCAGCAGGAGTCAGAGTCTTGTGGTTTACATTGTAAACGATAGTAGGCAGATCGTTACCAGCAGGAGCAGAGATAACAACCTTCTTAGCACCAGCAGTCAGGTGAGCAGAAGCCTTCTCCTTAGATGTGTAGAAACCTGTGCACTCCAGAACAACGTCTACATCCAGCTTACCCCAAGGCAGCTCAGCAGCGTTAGGAATAGCATAGATAGTGATCTTCTTACCATCAACTACGATGAAATCCTCACCAGCCTCAACAGTGTGCTTGTTCTCACCGAACTTGCCGCAGAAACCACCCTGAGCGGTATCATACTTCAGCAGGTGAGCGAGCATCTTAGGACTTGTCAAGTCGTTGATAGCTACTACTTCATAACCTTCAGCCTCGAACATCTGACGGAATGCGAGACGACCAATACGGCCAAAACCGTTAATTGCTACTTTTGTCATTTTACATTAAATATTTAAAGGGTTTATACCTAATCCTTACTAATTTTAGTGCATTTTTGCACTTTTTCTCGTTTTCGGGCACAAAGTTACGAAATATTTTCTATATTTGCACATGAAATCTAACTAAAAAGAAGCAAAAAGTGAAAACCTAAAAGTAAAAAGCTCCCAAATCGGTGCTTTTACACGGACGATTGCAAAACGAAGATTACAATTCAATCATTATTGGCCGAGCCAACCGGCAAAGCCAAGCGATACGTTAAACATTAAAACTATTAAATTATGGGATTTATTAAAGAATTCAAGGAGTTTGCCGTTAAAGGCAATGTGATGGACATGGCAGTCGGTGTCATCATCGGCGGCGCGTTTGGAAAGATTGTTACGAGTCTGGTAAACGACATTCTGATGCCTATCCTTGGTATCGTGACTGGCGGTATTGACTTTACCGGGTTGAAGGCAACTATCGGTGATGCCAACATCACCTATGGCCAGTTTGTTCAGAGTGTCATTGATTTCGTCATCATCGCATTCTGTATCTTCTTGATGATTAAAGGCATGAACAAGTTGAACCGCAAGCAGGAAGAACCTGCAGCTCCCGAGGCACCGAAGGGTCCATCTCAGGAGGAACTGCTCGCTGAGATCCGCGACCTATTGAAGAACAAGTAAGTTGTCGGACAGCAATAAGCACAAGGACTGCATCATGGCGATGATGCAGTCCTTCTTTTTTAGCCACATCCACCCTTGTTTGAATTATACAAAAACTCTACAAACACATTTTTACGGCACTCAAAACACAATACATGCAAAATTTATAAAACATTAAGTCTTAATAATTTAGCACATATCCACAACTCTCCATTTCCTTAACACAGCTATTTTTCGAACTCTATATCAGATTTTGTAGTTTCAAAACTATTCACTACCTTTGTACCCAGTAATTAGAAACCGTTTTTCAAACTCATCAACTTAGCAGCATATGCTTGGACGAAACAAAGTAAAACAGATTGTAGCAGACCTCGACCAGTTCATTGATAAGATGGACGAGTGCGTACTGATTTATAAGAACGGCATCAGGAACTACCTGGAAGGAAACAAGGATGCTTTCAATGGTAATATCCAGGCGATCACCGCTATTCGCGACAACACTACAGACATGCGTCGCGGTATAGAGAACAGTCTCTACACCTATGCCCTCATCACCGAGAACCGTATCGACATTCTGCAGTTGTTGGAGCACATGGACATGATTGTAGGACAGCTCTATAAGAACCTAGTGCAATATGAGATTGAGATTCCTTTCTTCCCCTCTGAGTTGAACATCGAGTTCCTGAAGCTGGTGGAGTTGGTTTCGCTCTCTGTGGAAATCGTGGCACAGGCTATCCGCGATCATTTCCGTTCGCCGCAGCAGTTGACGGAAAAGATTCACACCATTTATTTCTATGAAAAAGAGGTGGAGAAACTGGCTCAGGCCATCAAGCGTAAGGTGTTCCACGAGATGGAAAACTTTAAACTCAGTCAGAAAATACACTTGCGTTATTTCACGCTCCATGTAGAACAAATAGCCGAGGAGGCCGTCAAGGCCGCCGACCTGTTGTCGGTACTGGCAGTTAAACAGCGTTACTAAAAATCCTTTTCGCTCATGCTGATCATTGCCATCATCCTCATATTATCGATATGCTTCTGTCTCGGATGGAAGGAGCTTGCCAACAGCTTCTCCGACATCCACGTGGCAGATATCTTGAGGGTGTGGCCGTTCCTAATCTGTCTGCTCGTGGCGATGTCGACAGGTACAGGACTGATTATTCTGCATGAGAACAGCTATTTTATGGCAGGCATGGGCGAGGTGATCACCGTTCTAGTATCTATGGTGCTCACTCTCGTACTCATGTCGACAATCAACAGACCGTATTCCACTGTCACCATCTTCTGGGGTGTGCTGCTGGCCATGAAATACACACAAGAAGGGCATGCCGACAGCATCATCTGGGCTACCATCATGGTATCCATCATCATCGCTCCCCTACTAAGTATGGCTGCTTCCGTACTTTTCCATTCGATGATACGCAGCTATATCGAAGAGAGCAACATGCACCTTCTGATGAAACAACTCTACACCAAATGGATTGCTTATGTAGGGCTGATTCTGGGAGGCATCGCCTTGGCCTGTAACTACGGCCTGTTTATCGACTCACTGTTCACGCCCCTGTATCGAGGTCATGCCGGCAACTGGTGTCTGTGGCTGTTTGTAGTGGCCGCCAGTGTGGTATGCCTGAGTCCCATCGTCAGATGTGTCTACCAACGCTCACATAGCAACGGAATGTCCAGGCACGTATCATCGCTCTATGCACAAACTCTGGTGATGACCATCATGAACACCCTGTTACCACTTACCACAGGATTCTTTCCCCCTGTGCTTGTGTCGGCCAACCTGCTGAAAGAGAGCAACACTCTCATTCTGGAACGGGAGAAGGAAAGCCGGAGTGTGATGAACATCGTGTCGATAGCCGTCACCTCACCGTTGCTGGCTTTCCTGATCGGAGCAGGCATGAGATGGTTCTATGCCCGTCCCTACATCTTCTGGGCAGCGTCGCTGTTTACCGTGCTCGTCTGTTCGATGATCAGACTCTACTACGTACAATATAAAAAGAACAAGTATGTCAGTCGGATGCTCAGCGATGAGCTAAGACACCGCGATGAGGTAAGTCATGAGATGAACCGTCTGGATGTGATGGCTGTCACCTCACAGTTTGACAGCATGACACGCGAGATTGATTTCAAGCACAGAGAGCTCATTGATCTGTCGCTCTTCGTGCAACAACAACGCGAATATATGACCGAGGTGGGTACCCGTCTCAGACGCCTCATCCAAGAGAACAGCATAGAGAGCATCAAGAAGTCGCTGACCGATATCGATCGCGACCTGAAAGACACGCTGCGCTACCCACCAGAGATGGAAAAGATCTATCAGGATGTGGAGAAGATGCACCACGATTTTGTATGCCGTCTGCAGATGCGCTGTCCGAATCTTTCAGAGCGTGAGCGAAGACTTGCCATCCTTCTCAGACTGGGATTCTCGAGCAAGGAGATTGCCAGTATTGTGAACCTGGAGACGAAGAGTATCGAAATAAACCGTTATCGCCTGCGGAAAAAACTGCAACTCGACCGCGGGGAGAACCTGGTGAGTTATCTGCAGATGCTGTGATCATTCCAATGTCAAACTTATCTAACGACCAAATATATATTATTTCACTAATCCAACAACAATTATGAGAAAAACTGCATTTCTGACTTTAGGAGCCTTGCTACTGATAAGCGGCAGCATGTCGGCTCAGGAGAACGATGAAGTACGCTACAACCAGTATGGTGTGGCGGTCGACAGGAAGGAGTTGCATACAGAAGCACGCAACAACATTCTGGTCATGGAGTCTAAAGACCAAAGCTACAAACTGTGGATGGACAACCGCGTACAGGTTGACGGAGCCTCCTTCTGGGGCGCAGGTTCCGATTTCGACAAGATCGGAAACGGCGTGAGCACCCGTCGTGTGCGTTTTGCCATTAAGGCACAGATTACAAAGGACTGGTACGGTGAAGTCGACATGGATATGGCCGACGGTGTCTTTGAACTCAAAGATGCTATCATCGAGTACGACGGCCTGAAGAACGTCGAATTAAAGATGGGTAACTTCAAAGAAGACTTCTCTATGGAGCGCACTACGACCTCACGCTACCTGCAGTTCATCGAGCGTCCAATGGTTGCACAGGCACTTGCGCCATCGCGCCATCTGGGTTTCCAGGCTGCCTATCTGCGCGACCACTTCCGTGCATCTATCGGAACCTTCTTTCAGGCTATCGAAGGAGCAGAGGCAGCTGAGAATGTACAGACCAACAATAAGGACTTCGGGCGCAGCCAGGGCTACTCCATCACCTCAAAGATCGGATGGATGCCTTACAACCAAGAGCGCACCATGGGAGTCTACCTTGCAGGAAAAGGTTCCTACCGTACACCTAAGACCGACGAGGCTGCTTCCGACTACGGTGGCATGCGTTTCAGCACCCGTAACTCTACAAGCATCAACCGTAAGAAGTATATCGACACGGATGTCATCCCTAACGTGCACCACCAGTGGCTCTATGGTATTGAGTCGGCCGGCTACTACAAAGGTATGAAATACCAGACTGAGTGGATCAACACCCACGTAGCCGTACCTGGCGAGGGTTATGATTTCGGCGGTTACTACGCACAAGTAGGTTTTCTGCTCCTCGGCGGTCAGCAGCACTTCAACGTGGCAGAGGGTGAGTTCACATCAATCGCTCCAGGTAAGAAATGGGGTGACATCGAACTCGGTCTGCGCTACGACTATCTCGACCTGAACGATCGGAACATCTACGGAGGCTCTGGCCAGAACTATACAGCAGGTCTGACCTTCTACTTCGGAAACTCTGTCAAGATGGTACTGAACTACATGCGCTCAATTAATGACCGCTATGCCAACGGAAAGGGTAAGCTGATTGTCGGTCATGATGCCGCCGGCAAACCGACCGCCGACTTCACCAAGGTCACAGAGCCCAAGGGCAAGGGAGGTATCAAATACAACACCCTGGCAGTACGTTTCGAGATCAATTTCTAAGTCATGACATCAATAATAACATTAAAAAGAGAAAATCATGAAGACAATAAAATATATGCTCGTGCTCGCCACCATGTCGCTGATGGCTGCATGCGTAGAAGATGAGGTCTATGAAGGCCCTTCAAATATTGACTCGGTAACTGCCGATGTGGCAGCACCGACCTCCAACGATGCTGTAACCGTGAGCGCCACATTCTCTGGTCTCCAGGCACCGAAGACTGTAACACTGTCCTACACGCTCAATGGCGGCAGTGCCAATGAGGTTGCCATGACCGGCAACGGCACGACCTATACAGGTGTGATACCAGCTCAGGCCGACGGTACCACCGTCAAGTACACCGTGACCGTTGTCAACGAGGCTGGTTACGCTACCACCTCTCCAGAACGTGAGTATGTGGTCGGCGATCCCCCCACTGACTTCACAAAACTGCGTCTGAACGAGCTCTACGGAGCCGCCGATACCGATGAGGGTAAGTTTATCGAACTGTATAACATGAGTGAGTTCCCCATCAAGTTGAAGGGTATCACCATCAACAAGGACGAGAAACTGTCATGGACAGGTATCGAGGGCGAAGTGATTCCTGCACACGGTGTGTTTGCCATCATCGGAGCCAAGGGTACCACCGAGCGCGGTATCAGCAGCGGTTTCTCCAACAAGAAGTCTGTATTGATCGAGCTCTTTGACCCCAGCGGACAGTTGATCGACAAGTTCCAGCGTGGAGAAAAGGAAGCCGAATGGGGCAGTCAGTCACTTGAGAAGGTGAAAGGCTCTTGGAGCCGTATCCCCGACGGTGAGGGCAAATGGAAGATTGCCGATCCCACTTGCGGTGAGAAGAACGCCACTGCCGGAGAGGACGATGCGACTATAGTACAGTAAAATTATCATAATACCAAAATCACATTTTATTAGTTAAAAAACATTATGGAAAAAGACAAATTGAAGATCGGCGAGATCTCTAAACCGCGTTTTGAATTCCGCAGCTTCGGCCGTTGCTTCTGCGACGCCGCCAAGCGCATGGCACGCCTCAGCGTACCTGTTCCCGAGAAAGTATGGGAGCGTCACAGCACAGAGACTTATATCGTAAGCCGCACCAATGACGTGAATAACACCAAGATCCGTGACGGAAAAATGGACATCAAGACCTTCGTACAGAGCGTAGACGGCCTGGAGCAGTGGAACCCGCTGATGAAGGGTGAGTTTCCTATCGCCAAGGAAGTGCTGGAGAACGATGTATTCCCCGCCTTCAAGGTGAATGGCCTGCCGAAGCTCGACAAGCCTACATACACTCTCGAGGAATTTCTCAGCATCATCGATGCTCACCCCGACCTCGAGGCTGTGAAGGTCGAGAAGGTACGTTTTGGCTATATGGTGAACGACACCATCTGCGAGACCGGCGACGTCTATATCAACGGTGCTCTGGTGAAGACCATCAACTCGGAGTCAACCGAGATTGAGGACATCAAGAAGACCATTGCCGACGTAGGACTGGAGGGTGTCGAGAACATCAACTACCTACAGGCTATCAAGCGAGTGATTGGAATGATTAAGAAACCTTTAGCAAACTAAGATCATGGCACAGGAAATAGAACGTAAATTCCTTGTAAAAGGTGATTTCAAAAGCGAAGTTTTCAAGAGCACTCGCATCACTCAGGGCTATCTCAGTTCAGTACCCGAGCGCACCGTTCGTGTCAGAGTGAAGGGCGAGAAGGGATTCATCACCATCAAAGGTATCGGCAACGAGAGTGGAGCCAGCCGCTATGAGTGGGAGAAGGAAATCCCCGTGGAGGAGGTCCGCGAACTGCTGAAGATATGTGAGCCAGGTGTCATCGACAAGACGCGCTACCTGGTAAAGAACGGTGAGTTCACCTTCGAGGTGGATGAGTTCTACGGTGACAACGAAGGACTGACGGTGGCAGAGATCGAGTTGCCCGACGAGCAGGCCGAGTTCAATCGTCCAGCATGGTTGGGCGAGGAGGTAACAGGCGATGTACGCTTCTACAACTCCATGCTCATGAAGAACCCGTACAAGAACTGGAAATAAGCACCAGATTCTTCTAACGACCTGAGGGAGGTGGGCTCTCTCAAGCTGGAGCCCACCCCTCTTCTATTCTTTTCAACTGACAATTATGAACAACGACATCCAAACCCATACAGCGTTCGATCCGCTGGACATGAACAACTACCGCATCGAGAAACTGCCTAAGATGCAGAAGTCCGGTTTCGAGCGGGTGCTGCAGCGCATTGGCGCACCACTCGCCCTACTGGCATTCATTCTCATCTACTGGGTGGTGGATATCCCGTTTGTGGACAGGATCGACACCAACAAGACTACTACTACCCTAACGGAATCGGCTATGAGCCGTTACGACCAGTTGGCTAACGCCACCATGAAACAGCTCACGATGGGCGAGACCGCCCAAGAGGTCTCTCCGCAACTGAAGGAACAGGCACAAGAGACAGCCCATCAGAAATTCATACGTATCAACTATGCCATGCTGGCAGTTTTTATAGCCGCCATCATCCTATGGATCACAGAAGCTATTCCAAATTACCTCACCTCACTGATGGTGATACTGGGTATCGTGCTCACGGGCATCACCACAGACAAGACTGCCTATGCCCAGTTGGGACACCCTGTCATGTGGCTGAACATTCTCTCGTTCATTCTGGCGAGCATGCTTGTCAAGACACAGGTTGCCAAACGCTTTGCCCTGTGGTTCGTGCTAAAGTTCGGCAAGAATGCAGGAGGCATCATGATCAGTTTTATCATCATCAACCTGGTGCTCTCGGCTTTCATCTCCGCCACCACAGCAAAGGCTGCTATCTTGTTACCTATCTTCATGGTGGTGGCAGCCATCTATGGTGCCACAGGTGGAGACCACAGGAATAACTTCGGCCGTAACCTCATCCTACAGAACCTGTTCCAGATCAACCTCGGCGCCAACGCCTTTCTGACAGGATCAGGCGCCACCCTCCTGGCAGGCTCTCTCATCGCCGGCGCCATGGGCATCGGCTCGTTCAGCTATCAGGATTGGTTCAAGGCTGCCTTCCCCATGAGCGTATTTCTCATCCTCGTAGCTTGGTTCATGGGTGCAAAGATCTTCTTCCCTCTAAAAAAGGAGGAGCGTGTGCCTCAGATTGCAGGAGGCATGGAGCGTCTGCGCGAGGAACTGCAGAAGTTGGGTAAGATGCGCGCCGACGAGTGGAAAGCCGTCGCCATCTTCGTTGTCGTACTTATCCTCTGGGCCACCGACAAGCAGCACGGCATCAACCAGACGGCCGTTGCCTTCATGGGCGCCGTCGTAGCGCTGCTACCAGGCATTGGCGTGGTGAAATGGAACGACGTGGATATCCCTTGGCACCTGCTACTCTTCTCCGCTGGAGCATATACTCTGGGAGCCGGACTCGACGCCACAGGACTTCCCGGCACTCTGATCGACGCACTGTTTAATAGTCTCGGCATCACTGCCGAGACACCGTTCTGGGTACTCTACCTGATATTGACCGCTGGTATGCTGCTCTTCTCACTGATATTCCAGTCAAAGACGATGCTCACGCTTATTTTCGTGCCGATAGCCATCGGCGTGGCACAGAAGAACGGTTATCCGATTATGAGTCTCGCCTTTCCCGTAGCCATGCTCGTAGGCCATGTCTATGTGCTCCCGTTCAACAGTAAGCCTGCCGCCCTGCTCTACACCACGAATCAGTATAGTTGGAGCGACACCTTCAAGTTCGGCATCACCATGATGTTCATCAGCTGGCTCACCATTATCCTATGGGGTGAGACCGTTCTGAAGTGGTTCGGCTACACCAGCGGCGTATTTTTCTAACCATCCAACAGTTTTGCCATGATAGATATTCAACCAAAGATACACGACAGGAATACCCTCGAGTTCAAGGTGGGCTATAAGGCCTCTAACGGAGCCACATATAATGACTTCGAGATGAACACATGGATCTATATCCCAGAGACTCTGGGTGTAAACCGTCACACCTATCTGAAGGAGAATTTCTATCGTGACATACTGTCATATATACGACTGATTACCCCTTTCTACCATCTTGACGAGTTGGCTTCGACCACGTGCCTGCCCTACCGTCGCCTGAGCGATGTGTGCATGGCGCTCCATCGGCAGCCCGACGAGAAAGAGCAGAAGAACTACGAACGCGAGATTAAGATGTATGCCTCGATCTTCAAAAGCAGCATCCGCGACACGTTCCGAAACGCGCTCAACGAGAAAGGGACGCTCCGCGAGGCCCACTGCAAGGATGCTCTGGAGAGCATATCGAAGATCTTCGATATCTATCGCACACTCGGCAAGGAGATGGAGCAACGACCAGTACCCAGTCAGCAGATGCTCTACTTCCACTACGGCGACGAGTTCATGTCTAACGTTGTGGAACAGCATGTGTCGCGCCTTATCGAGCGACTGCGTTCCGAGGCCCCAGAGAGCTACACGACACTAGAGCCTTCAATCCGTCAGGTGCTCGACAACGAGCACAGCTATCGTCAGCGCGTCGGCTATCTTTGCGTCGAAGAGAAAGACGACGAGAGCAATACCCAGTTCGTCTATCACGCTGGTCAACTCAAGAAGTATATCGAGAGTAACCTCTACTTGCCCACCCACAAACGTCGCAATGCCGTCTTCCTCGAGCAGATGGTGTTCAGTCTGGCGGCTGGTTTGTCGATGGTCTTTGCAACAGTCATCTCGTTTGCCTTCCAACAGACCTATGGCAACTTCACCCTCCCCTTCTTCATCGCCCTCGTCATCAGCTATATGTTCAAGGACCGTATCAAGGAGTTGGTGCGAATCTACTTCGCCACCCGTCTGAGCAGTCGTCTGTTCGACTATAAAATTGGCATCCGCGTGGGCGACATCAAGGTGGGCTGGTGTAAGGAAGGGTTCGACTTCCTGACACCCGAGAAGATATCATCGCCTGTGAGGAAGATGCGCAACAGGCACTCGCCGCTAGTCATCGGCCGAGGAACAGAAGAACAGGTCATCCAGTATCGTAAGCGTATCCACCTGAACCAGAAGGCCGTCAACCGTCTGTCACCCTATCCGCTCAGTGGCATCAACGATATCGTACGCTACAACCTCTCTGAGTTCATGCGTAAGATGGATAACCCCAAGGTCCCGTTGTGTGCCAACAAGGGCGACGGCCAGTACGTGCCGGCCGAAGGACGCAAAGTGTATTACCTGAACCTCATCATCCAGTTCAAGTACGAGAACACCACCCGATTCTATCGTTATCGTGTGTGCATGAGCAGGAAGGGCATACACAAAATCAAAGAGATAAGATGAGAAAGAAGATACTCCTATTCATACTGTCCGCCGTCATGCTGGCGGCATGCGACAACCAAAACTCTGTCAATATTCTGATCTCCAACAGCAGCGACCAGCCCCTGGAGAACAGAGAGGTCACCATCGCCCTTGACACCATCCGTCAATGGCTCGATATCAGCATCAGCGACACACTAATCCTACTCAACGAGAAAAACCAGCCTCTGCCATATACTTACAGCAAAGACCGGTCTTCTATCTCATTCCGTGTTCCGAGCATCCAGCAACGGTCACAGAAGAATTTCTCCATTAATAAGTCCGATACCCAACTCCGTCAGAATCTCTTTGCCTTCAGGCGACGGAACATCGAGGTCAGACTGAAATAGCCAGTTGACTATTCCCACTCGATGGTTGCGGGTGGCTTCGACGAGATATCATAGCAAACACGATTCACACCACGCACCTTGTTGATAATCTCGTTCGACACCTTAGCCATGAAGTCGTAAGGCAGATGAGCCCAGTCGGCCGTCATGGCATCAGTCGAGGTCACAGCGCGCAAGGCCACGGGATGCTCGTAGGTACGCTCATCACCCATCACACCCACACTGCGTACAGTAGAGAGCAGAATTGCTCCTGCCTGCCAGATCTGGTCGTAGAGCGACACCTCGATCTCACCATCAGTCATCTGAGCAGGTACACCTGCAGCCAGGACCTTACGGGCCTCCTCACCAGAGAGTTTTACCTTATAATCGCGCAGACCGCGGATATAGATATCGTCGGCATCCTGGAGCACACGTACCTTCTCGGGTGTGATATCACCGAGGATACGGACAGCCAGGCCCGGGCCTGGGAACGGATGACGGGTGATCAGATGCTCTGGCATACCGAGCTGACGCCCCACACGGCGCACCTCGTCCTTGAACAACCACTTCAGCGGTTCACAGAGCTGCAGATGCATCTCCTTCGGCAGTCCGCCCACGTTATGGTGACTCTTGATCACTTTTCCTGTGATGTTCAGCGACTCGATACGGTCGGGATAGATCGTACCCTGTGCCAACCACTTGGCGTCGGTAATCTTCTTCGCCTCTGCGTTGAACACCTCCACAAAGTCGCGACCGATAATCTTACGTTTCTGCTCAGGGTCCGTCACACCAGCCAGATCACCGAAGAACTTCGCCGAAGCGTCGACACCAATCACGTTCAGACCGAGCACCTTGTAGTCGTCCATCACCTGTGTAAACTCGTTCTTACGGAGCATACCATGATCGACGAAAATACAAGTCAGGTTCTTACCAATGGCACGGTTCAGCAGCACGGCTGCCACAGAGGAGTCGACACCACCCGACAAGCCGAGGATCACACGATCGTTACCCAACTGAGCCTTCAGCTCTGCCACCGTCGAGTCGACGAACGAGGCTGCACTCCACTCCTGACGACTACCGCAGATGTCGACCACAAAGTTCTTCAGCAGCTGTGTGCCCTGCAGGGTGTGGAACACCTCGGGATGGAACTGCACAGCCCAGACTGGCTGCTGCTTACTGGCAAAAGCCGCATTCTTGACGTCAGCCGTAGAGCCGATTACCTCGAAGTTCTCGGGAATGGCGGTGATGGTGTCACCATGACTCATCCATACCTGTGAGTGCTGGTCGAAGCCCTTGAAGAGAGGGTTCGTCGTGTCCACCGTCTGGAGGTTCGCACGACCATACTCACGAGAGTCGGCCTTCTCCACTTTCCCGCCAAGCGTATGGGAGATGAACTGCGCGCCATAACAGATACCCAGTACAGGCAGCTTGCCGATAAACTGACTCAGGTCCACCTTGAATGCCTCCGGGTCGTGCACCGAGTACGGTGAACCACTCAGGATCACACCGATCACCGACGGATCGTCCTTCGGGAACTTGTTGTAAGGCATAATCTCGCAGAAGGTGTCCAGCTCACGCACACGACGACCGATCAATTGGGTCGTCTGTGAGCCGAAATCCAAAATAATAATCTTCTGTGTCATATTATAAGTTGTTAATGAAAATTTCTGCTTCATGCAGAGAGTCGAGCTTGCCGACATCAAGAAGACGCAGGTCGCTTTTCTCCCAGCCGAGGAAGGCGCGCTGGTGACAATACTTCAGATAGAAATCAATGATGCCGAAGCGATCAGGCATCTCACTGAAGAGAGAGAAAACCTTCGGCGAAATCACATGGATACCCGAGAAAGCCAACTGCTTGAGTGCGGTCGTGTCGAGAGTCGGATACGGGCTCCGCACCTCACCAGTCTCGATGTTCGTCCACCCATCCAGCAGATACTCGTCGTCGAAGAGCAGGTAGCGTTTGGTCTTCCTGCGACTCACCAGCAACAGCGCATCGGGCTCATGCTCTTTGGCAAACGCATAAAGCGCGGCCAGATCGACATTGCTGAAGATATCGACATTATGGATAAGAACAGGTTCTAACGGGTCGAACAGCGGCAGAGCCTTCTTGATACCCCCGCCCGTCTCTAGCAGACCGTCGCTCTCATCACTGATCCGGATATCTATCCCAAAGAGATTCTGCTCTTCCAGATAATCGATGATCTGCTGAGCGAAATGGTGCACGTTGACCACGATCCGCTCAAAGCCGGCGGCTTTCAGTTTCATAACGACATGCCAGAGCAGGGGCTGTCCGTCCACCCTTACCAACGCCTTTGGCATCGCATCGGTAAGGGGCTTGAGACGAGTGCCCAACCCAGCCGCAAAAATCATCGCTTGCTTCATCTTCCGCAATTTGCCTGCAAAATTACGAAAAGTCGAGCGCAAAACAAAGAAACTCGTTTTCTTTTTTTCTGAAACAAAGTAATTTCGCCATCTTTGATGGTAGAGGTACGAATGTACCCCGTTCAGAACACAGGGAGAGACAGAAGTTGCTGCATGATGGTGAGGGCCATGCGACGGTGCCCCTCATCATTAGGATGCAGACGGTCGTTCTCAGCATTCTTGAAGAACAGAGTCTGCTCATCCATCAACGGATAAAGTCCGCAAAGGGCATTGAGATCAATCACAGGCACAGCCCAGATATTCCCCGCCTCCTTCACCGACTGCACATAAGCATCGATATACTCCCCACACTTGTTGGTGTAGTCCTCACGGGGCTGCCAGTTGTACGTGTTCGCATAGAACTCGGCACGATGAATGGGTGTCAACAACACGATCTGTTTCGACGGATAGCTCCGTTTCACATAGTCAAGTGCCTTATTGATTCGGCCACGATAGGTCGAGTCGGCCATCACGGGGTAACGGTGCCTGCGGTTCACGAGACGCTTTGCCTCATGGATGCCAGCCATCACCTGTTCATCCTTCTCCACGAACCACTCACCTATGGGGATGCCCGTATTGTAGTCGTTGGTACCTATAAAAATCAGGATGGCATCAACCTCGTCGGCATGCTCTGCCTTCAGTCTATCGGTCTGGGCAGGGATATCATTCCACTCACGTCCGCTGATGCCATAGACATAAGGCTCTATCTGGAGCCAGTCATTCAAGAAGCCCCAGTATTTCTTCTTTGAACCGCTGTTGGACGGATCGGTGATTGAATCGCCGAAATAGGCAACACGCTTACCCTGCCAGGGGTGACTGATCATATGCTGCGCCATGGCCGGCATGGTGAGCACGAGAACGAACAAGACTGTCAATAATCGTTTCATTTTGTATCTTTATATTTTTATGCAAAGGTACGATTTTTTCTCGGGGAAACAGGTTTTCATCTGCCGCTTTTCACCAATAAGACACATTTTAAGAAACATATAACACATTCGTTACATCATCCACGAAGATCACGAAGGAGTATCACAGGAACAAAGTATGCACCTATCCGTGTAAACAGAAAATCATCCGATTTGGGTATTGCACGGATTAGTCGTTTATCGTACCTTTGCCGACGATTTAATTATTAAAAGAAAATGGACAAATCAATCAACTACGGGAGAATCTGCGGATTCACCATTCTCTATGTCGTGACAACCTTCGCGACTGCTTTTCTCGGTTTTACAGCACCTCTCTGCTGGGTCGGTTTCCCTGTGATAGCCGCCCTGTTCGGAGCATTCTCTTACTACATGATTGCTTCTAAGTGGAAGAGCTTCGGCGTGAGCACCTTACTGGCTGTCGTGCTTGCCGCCCTCCTGCTCATCCTCGACGAATGTACCCCCCCGAGATGCCTCTTGATCGTTATCGCTGGTGTACTGGGAGACATCGTTCGCATGGTGGCAGGTAACAAATCGCAAGAAGCCATGACCTTTGGCTACCCGATTCAGAGTATAGGCGTCATTGCATGGATCCTGCCCTTGTGGACCCATACTACATGGTATTACGAAGGAGCCACCAGAGAGATGAGTGCCGACTACGCGAAAGGACTCATGGCATTTGCCAGTCCTTGGGCATTGATACTTCTGGTGCTTCTGACGGCGCTAGCAGGTTATATCGGCATCCGCTGTGCGGCAAAGATCAAACCACAACCCTGAATACAAGCCTTTTCACAAAAAGGGGTGCCCTTCGGCACCCTTTTTCTTATCAGCCCCTAAGGAACTATTTCTATGATGAACTTAACGGTCTCACCGCAATCCGTGCATTGGTACGGACCGTTTCTTAAGTTGCCGCCTCTTCTGAATGCGTAGACAAACGGATAAATCGCGTTCATTGCTACCATACAGACATTATCACTGTGTTCCTTATCGAGCATGCTTCCTTCGAAACAAACGACATCGCCCACCTTATACTTGGGACAATGACTCTCGATAACTGTTGCCTTTACTTTATAATCAGCATACTTCGGGCTCACTTTCTCTTTGTTTTCTTCCATTTTTATAACATCTATTTAAAGACGTCAGTGACACCATCAAGGATCCCACGGATCTCATTAAAGATGCCACGCAGACGATCGCTGACATTATCCTTGGCACCACGGGCCATATAGCCAGCACACTCTCCCTCCAAACGGCCGATCTTGGCCTTCTCCTGAGGGGTATAATCAAACTCGTGTTTCTTCACCCGTTTGGTGATCTTCACGAACTTCTTACCAGCATGCTCCCAATCGTTCAGATCGTAATAGCGACTGTTGTCACGTAACTCATAGGAGAAATTCTCCAACTGGTTGATTGCTGCCTGCTTCGTGTAGCAGGAGGTCAATGTCAGTGCCAAAGCACCACAAATCAAAAGATGTCTTCCTTTCATAATCTGTCAGTTTTATATAATTGATAATATACTTATCTTGCCTCAAGAACCTGAGTGACGGCCTGCTCCCGATGACAGATGCGGACCTCTACACCGAACTTCTCATGGATATGCTCCGCCAGATGCTGGGCGGAATAGACACTGCGATGCTGACCACCCGTACAGCCGAAAGAGAACATCAGCGAGGTGAAACCACGCTGGATATAACGGCGCACATGGGCATCAGCCAGTTTATAGACCGAATCGAGGAAGGTGAGGATCTCACCATCGTCTTCCAAAAATCGGATGACAGGCTCGTCGAGCCCTGTTAACTGCTTATACGGCTCATAGCGGCCAGGATTATGCGTACTTCGGCAGTCGAACACATAACCGCCACCATTACCACTCTCATCCTCTGGGATGCCCTTACGATAGGAGAAGCTGAAGACCTTCACGACCAGAGGTCCCTGGGCATCATACTTCGAGAAGGTGGCAGGTCCGTCCTGCGGATGAGTCTTATAGGGGTTGAGCGACGTCGTCTTATAACCATCGGCCCGACTGGCAGTTGCCTCTATCTGGGCAAACTGTGGCAACTCTGTCAGATGTTTCAGTATCTCCACCAGATAAGGATAGTGGAACTGCGAAGAGCTGTTCAGAAGTTCACGCAGGTTCTGTATAGCAGGCGGAATGCTGTCGATGAAGTGTTTCTTCTGCTCGAAATAGCCACGGAAGCCATAGGCACCCAGCACCTGAAGTGTGCGGAAGAGCACAAAGAGCGACAGACGATTGGCAAAATGGCGCACAGGCGGCACCTCAGTATAGTTCTTCAGCGAGTTGTAGTACTCATACACCAAGTCGCGGCGCAGCTTGTGAGGATAGCGTGCACTGGCCTGCCAGAGAAACGAGGCGAGGTCATAGTAGAACGGTCCTTTACGACCACCCTGATAGTCGATGAACCATGGATTACCATCGCGGTCGAGCATCACATTACGCGCCTGGAAGTCACGATAGAGAAAACAGTCGCCCACAGCAGAATCGTCGTTGGTCAGATCCTTGGCCAGCAATCGGAAGTCAGCCTCGAGCTTCAACTCATGGAAGTCTATCTCCGTAGCTTTCAGAAAACAATACTTGAAGTAATTCAAGTCGAACAGCACACTGTCCACGTCAAACTCTGCCTGCGGATAGCAGTTCGAGAAGTCGAGGCCACGTGCTCCGCGGATCTGAACGTTTGGCAACTCACGGATGGTGCGCTTCAACAATTCCTGTTCCCTGAGCGTATACCGCCCACCAGCCTCACGACCGCCTTTGACAGCATCGAAGAGAGATACAGAGCCAAGATCGGTCTGCAGATAGCGCAAGCAATCGTCGCTGGTAGCAAGGATCTTTGGTACTGGGAGTTTCCGCTTATTGAAATGCTCCGTCAGGTATACAAAAGCATGATTCTCGTCACGACTGGTGCCAATAACACCGATGACAGTCTGTCCTTCCTCATCTGTCATACGGAAATACGAGCGATTGCTTCCTGCACCTGGCAACTGACGGACATCGGCTGGTTCTGTCCCTTTCCACTGTTTATATAGTTCTATCAGTTTCTCCATATCAAGTGCAAAATTAGGATTTTTACACGAGACCTCCAAACTTATTGCAAAGTAATCGCCATCAACCCGTCAATTTATTTCTCCCGACCTGCATCTTTGCAACTATGATGCCGCGACACATCGACAACCACCCAATTAGTATTCTCTATCTTTGCACGAAAAATGAAAACGCAAATGTTATGTTGTTATGTCTTGGAGTTTTCCCGGAGGAAAGTCGGAGTTTGCTCGGAGGGTCTTCACATCAGAGCATTAAAAAACCAGGTATCTCACGACACCCGGTTCCAAAAAACAAACTACTTAAAAACTAATCTACTAAAACAAATCAAAAAAATATCTTTTACTCAAATGTCTCTAATACTATCTTGCAGAACCCAAACATAAGATCCCACGCTGCAAAGGTACAGCGATTTAAGATTACGCACAAGTTTTTATGCAAGAAAAAAGAAGAAAGCAAATAAAAATACTACAAAAAGGGGATAGACAATCATGTCCATCCCCTGATTTGTTATGTTAGGTTTGCAAAAATGTATCAATCGAACATCCCGCTCTAACACTTTTACATCATTCCACCCATGCCTGGGGCTCCACCCATCGGCATAGCAGGCTCCTTCTCAGGCTTGTCACAGATAAGGCACTCGGTGGTGAGGAACATTCCAGCAATGCTGGCAGCATTCTCCAGAGCGACACGAGCCACCTTTGCGGGATCGATGACACCAGCCTCACGCAGATCCTCATATTTGTCGAGACGGGCATTGTAACCAAAGTCGCCCTTACCCTCGCGAACCTTCTGAACAACCACAGCACCCTCGCCACCAGCGTTGGTAACGATCTGACGCAGAGGCTCCTCGATGGCGCGACGGATGATGTTAACACCCGTCTGCTCGTCGGCATTGTCGCCCTTGATGTTCGCCAAAGCCTCCTGAGCGCGGATGTAGGTTGTACCACCACCTGCAACAACACCTTCCTCGATGGCAGCACGAGTAGCGCAAAGAGCATCGTCAACACGATCTTTCTTCTCCTTCATCTCTACCTCTGAGTTAGCACCTACGTAGAGCACAGCCACGCCACCAGCCAACTTAGCCAGGCGCTCCTGCAGCTTCTCCTTATCGTAAGAGCTTGTCGTATTCTCGATCTCCTTCTTGATCTGGGCGATACGATCCTGGATGGCCTGCTTGTCGCCAGCACCATTTACGATAGTCGTGTTGTCCTTAGAGACGGTCACCTTGTCGCAGGTGCCCAGCATCTCGAGTGTAGCCTGCTCAAGCTTCAGACCTTTCTCCTCACTGATTACAACGCCACCAGTCAGGACTGCGATATCCTCGAGCATGGCCTTACGACGGTCGCCGAAGCCAGGAGCCTTGACAGCACAGATCTTCAGACCACCACGCAGACGGTTCACGACGAGTGTCGTCAGAGCCTCAGAGTCAACATCCTCGGCAATCACGAGCAAGGGGCGACCGCTCTCTGCTGCAGGCTGCAGGATGGGCAGGAAATCCTTAATATTTGAGATCTTCTTATCATAAATCAGGATGTATGGATTCTCCATCACACACTCCATCTTCTCGCTATCAGTGATGAAGTAAGCAGACAGGTAACCACGATCGAACTGCATTCCCTCAACCACCCCGATGTGGGTATCGCGGCTCTTGCTCTCCTCGATGGTGATCACACCATCCTTAGACACCTTACGCATAGCCTCGGCGAGCAGTTCACCGATCTCCTTATCATTGTTAGCAGATACGGTAGCCACCTGCTCAATCTTATCGTAGTTGTCGCCAACGAGCTCAGCGCTCTTGGCGATGTGCTCAGTGACAGCCTTCACTGCCTTGTCGATACCACGCTTCAGGTCCATGGGGTTGGCACCTGCAGTGACATTCTTCAAGCCCTCAGACACGATGGCCTGAGCAAGAATGGTAGCGGTAGTCGTACCATCACCTGCATCATCACCAGTCTTCGAAGCCACGCTCTTCACAAGCTGTGCACCTGTGTTCTCGAACTTATCCTCGAGTTCTATCTCCTTAGCGACAGTCACACCGTCCTTAGTGATCTGTGGAGCACCGAACTTCTTCTCAATAACAACGTTACGTCCCTTCGGGCCAAGTGTCACCTTGACAGCGTTAGCCAACTGATCGACGCCCTGCTTCATTGCATCGCGGGCGTCAATATTGAATTTAATATCTTTTGCCATAGTTTCTCTAATTAAACATTGAAAATTGATAATCGAACATTACTTCTCAATCACTGCGAGAACGTCGCTCTGACGCATCATCAGATACTTGGTTCCTTCGAACTCGAGTTCAGTGCCGCTATACTTGCCATAGAGCACCTCATCGCCCTCTTTCAGGATCATGGCCTCGTCCTTTGTACCCTGACCTACGGCTTTGATGGTTCCGTGGAGCGGTTTCTCCTTAGCGGTGTCAGGAATGATAATACCGCCAATCTTCTCTTCTGCAGGTGCTGGCAATACCAACACACGGTCTGCTAATGGTTTGATGTTCATAATTCTATATTATTGTTTAAATAATTTCCGCCAACCCATCTGCCAAAAGCGTGCCAAACGACCCGCTTATGCCAACTTGTCAGCGTTCCACCCCGTTTATGACAACGTTTCTGACCACAGCGCCCTCAATCAAGGACTTGTCGAAAGCATCTGTCTCGTCGGTAACTGAGATATTCTCAAAGGAGAAGTCCGCCAGATGATATTTATCAGACGTGCCGACATCAAAGAAATTGCCACAGGTCATACGTATGTTTCTGACTGTGATATGATGGCACTGCGAGAGAGGCATATCCTCACGATCTTCAGGCTTGAAGAACTGGGTCCAAGGACGTACGACAAGGAATGAGCGGCACCATCCTTCGACATCACTGACCGTCACATACTCATAATGCTGAGGGGTATCAGGACGCATCTTCAGCCAAAGGACGCGAGAGGCCCGCTTCACATGGATACGGCGCAAGATCACATTACGGTCATGAAGCGACTCGGAGCCGAGGGTCAGACAGGCATGTACTTTCCCATAGGTGCAGTCCTCAACAATGATGTTCGAACACGGACCATTATCAGGGTTCTGATCAGCCCAAGTGCCCTTACCCCCTTTCAGCACGACAGCATCATCGCTCACATGCATATAACAGCCATGTATAAGCACATTCTTGCACACATCTAAGTCTATGGCATCAGACGAAGGTGCACCACGACTAGGATCCACAGGTGTAACATTCTCCGTAGGAGCAAAGATATAACATCCCAGGTAGCGCACATTCTCACAACGGTAGAGGTGGTTCGTCCAGAAAGGAGAATTGATAATCCTCACATCCTGCACTGTCACGTTCTTGCAATTTGAAATGTAAACATTTCTCGGGCGCATCGCCTCAAGGTTCGTGCACTGCGGATTATATTTACGACGGATCCAAAACTCCTCCCAGTATTTCTGTCCGTTACCATTGATTGTGCCTGGTCCTGTAATCGTAAAGCCATCCACACCATCGGCATTCACAAGGGCTGCGAAGTAGTCGAGCGTCTGTCCTTCCATCCGCGTCTTCACAATCTGAAAATCACGAATCCTGTCAGATCCTTTCAATTCGCCTCCCTCCTCGATCAAGAGATGTGTCTTCGGCTTGAAGAACAGCGATCCGCTCAGGAATGTACCTCTGGGAATCACGACCACACCACCTCCCTCTGCCGCACAACGGTCGATAACGGCCTGAAGAGCCTTCGTCTGTACACCATCGCCATAACGATCAACACCATAGTCTGTTACTACATAGTGCCGCAAACCAGACAGGTCTACACGCGTCGTATCCTGAAACCATGCAGCTATTTCCGTTCCATCTGGCCACAGCCCTTGCTTCACGGTTTTCTTCTTCATTGCCCTTGCGGCAGATGTTTTTTTCCCACCCAACGGGGAGCACTCAGTCTTTCCCGTCGCCGCAGCACATACCACCAGCAGTGTGAAAGCCATCATCAGTCTTACTCTCATGTTCTTGTCTGTTTTTTTAGATTAGTCTCTTTTTCCGGATGCAAAGATATGTTATTTTTTCAAAATAGCTATACAAAAACACACCTTTTTATTCAGAAATTAGAGGTTTTTTATGCAAGATTCAAAAAAAAATACTATCTTTGCCCTCTGAAACAATTATTACTTAAAAGTAAGTTATGAAACAATTCTTCAAAATGACGCTTGCCACCATCTGTGGTATTGTTATCTTCCTGTTCATCGCAGGTTTCTTTTTCATCGTCTCATTTGTGGGCATGCTGGCTAACGAGTCAACGCCAACCAAGGTCAAGGACAATTCCGTGTTTGTGATCAAGCTCAACGGCACTGTCGAGGAACGTGCGCTAGAAGGGACGGTGATTGACGGTCTGCTTGGCTTAGGTGACATGAGTACGATGGGTCTTGACGATCTGGTGACCAGCATCCGTAAGGCCAAGGAGGAGGAGAACATCAAAGGTATCTATCTGGAGGGTGGAGTCGCTTCATTCGACGCTCCTGCCACAGCGCAGCAACTGCGCGATGCCCTGAAGGATTTCAAGAAAAGCGGCAAATGGATTGTTGCATACGCCGACCAATATACGCAAGGCTCTTATTACGTTGCCTCAGTGGCTGACAACATATACCTGAACGCAGAAGGCATGATTGACTTCAAGGGGCTTGGCGGTAAGAGCGAGTATTGGAAAGGATTATACGACAAGCTAGGTATCAAATACTTGATGGCCAAGGTTGGCAAATATAAGAGCTATGTAGAAAAGGAAACTCAGACGGGTATGAGCGAGTACGACCGTGAACAACGCACAGCCTACCTGACTGGTATCTGGAACTACTGGCTGAAGGAAATGGCCGAGGGTCGACGGGTGCAGCCTGAGCAGTTGGATAAAATGGCTGGCGACAGCATCATAGCACTGGCTAATACCGATAACTATGTAAAGGGCAGACTGGTCGACAAGATCATGTTCCCTGAAGAAGTCAAGGCTGAGATCAAGAAACGACTGAAGATTGGTGTGGACGACGATATCACTCAACTGTTCGTGTCTGACATGCTCAACGTGAAGTCAAAGAAAAAGAGCAGAGGCGACGAGGTCGCCATCTATTACGCCTATGGAAATATCGTCGACAATGAAGCCATGAACATGATTCAAGGTGGCGGACATTGCATCGTGGGTAAGACCACTGCAGAGGACCTGCGCAAACTCGCTGACGATGACGACGTCAAGGCCGTGGTATTTCGTGTGAACTCTGGCGGTGGTAGTGCTGTCGCCTCAGAGCAAATACGCCATGCCATAAAACTGCTGAAGAGCAAGAAACCAGTGGTGGTGTCGATGGGTGGTGTGGCTGCCTCAGGCGGCTATTGGATCAGTTCTGCAGCCAACTATATCTTCGCAGAGCCTACCACCATCACGGGCAGCATCGGCATCTTCGGGCTATTCCCCAATGCAAGCGGTCTCGTGACGGATAAATTGGGCATCACCTTCGACGGTGTAACCACTCACAAATACTCAGACTACGAGACGGACCTTGTGTTCGGCAAAAATAGTGACGATGTGATGAAGCATATGCAGACATACATTGAGCACGGCTATCAAAGTTTCCTGAACATCGTGTCGGAAGGACGAGGCATGAAGCCCGAAGAGGTGGATGAGATCGGTCAGGGCCGCGTATGGCTGGCCACCGATGCCCTCAAAATCAAACTGGTCGACAAGCTGGGAAGTCTGGACGATGCTGTGAAAAAAGCTGCCGAATTGGCCAAGCTCGACGACTATCACTCTGTTCCTTACCCTGTCGAGTCGAGTTGGCTGGACAAACTATTGTCTAAGGAGGCTCCGGGTTCTTACCTTGACGCAGAGTTACGCGAACTACTGGGCGAACTGTATCAGCCGCTGATGGAAGTACGATATACGCTCAAAAGCAGCAGTCATATGCAGGCCCGCCTGCTCGACGATGTCAGAGTAAAATAAAAGCTACCAACAGCATAAAACGAGGAAATGGAAGGAGACTTCATTAAGATTAACAGTCAACTGCAACCATTCAGCTGGCTCTACGGGATGGGAGTAGGCTTCAGGAACATGCTGTTTGAGACAGGCTTCCTGAAAAGTCATTCGTATAGCGTCCCTGTGATCTCCGTGGGCAACATCACTGTGGGCGGCACAGGAAAGACTCCTCATGTGGAATACCTAGTCCGATTGCTCAAGGACAAGATGAAGGTGGCAGTGCTCAGTCGCGGTTATAAGCGCAAGAGTCACGGCTTCGTTCTAGCAGACAAGCAGACGCCGATGGAGGCCATAGGCGACGAGCCCTATCAGATAAAACAGAAGTTCCCTGAGGTGACCGTTGCAGTAGACAAGAAGAGAACCAGAGGCATACATCATCTGACGGATGATCAGGATACGCCAAACATCGATGTCATTCTCCTCGATGATGCCTTCCAGCACCGATACGTGAAGCCTGGCATTAATATTCTACTCGTCGACTATCATCGTTTGATTATCTACGATCAACTGCTCCCTGCAGGACGGCTCCGTGAGCCTGTCAAGAGCAAGAACAGGGCCGATATCGTTATCATCACGAAGTGCCCCAAGGATCTGAAGCCAATGGAATTTCGTGTAATCACGAAGGCGATGAGCCTCTACCCTTACCAGCAGCTATATTTCTCCACCTACGAATATGACACACCACGCCTCGTATTCCCTGACTGTCAGGAGCCAACGGAGGTTCCATCTGGCATCGAGTCCTTACAAGGGAGGAATATCCTATTGCTGACAGGCATCGCCTCGCCAGAGCAGATGAGACTGGATCTGGAGCCGTATGCAGAAAGCATTCAGCCGCTAGTTTTCGGCGACCATCACAACTTCAAGCGGAATGACATCGAACGTATCAACCAGGCATTTGACGAACTCCCTAAGCCGGGGTTGATTGTCACGACGGAGAAAGACGCAACACGTCTGAAGCAAGCAGAGGGACTGAGCGATGAGGTGAAGCAACATCTGATCGTACTACCGATACGCGTCAGTCTTTTGCTCGATCAAGAAGAAGCATTTAATCAAAACATTATAGGATATGTACGAAAAAATTCAAGAAACAGCATCCTGGTTAAAGGCAAGGATGAAAACAAGCCCAAAGACAGCGATCGTGCTGGGGACAGGCCTCGGACAATTAGCTTCCGAAATAACTGACACCTATGAGTTTCCATATCAGGACATCCCTAATTTCCCCATATCAACGGTAGAAGGCCACTCAGGCAAACTGATCTTCGGTAAACTGGGAGGCAAGGACATCATGGCCATGCAGGGACGATTCCACTTCTACGAGGGTTACTCGATGAAGGAGGTGACCTTCCCTGTGCGCGTGATGTACGAGTTGGGCATCAAGACCCTCTTCGTTTCCAATGCCGCTGGCGGTATGAACCCACAGTTCAGCATCGGCGACCTGATGATTATCACCGACCACATCAACTTCTTCCCTGAGCATCCGCTTCGTGGAAAGAACTTCCCTACAGGTCCGCGCTTCCCGGATATGCACGAGACCTACGATCTGTCGTTGGTGGCGCTGGCCGACAAGATTGCCAAGGAGAAAGACATCAAGGTGCAGCACGGCGTCTATGTCGGCGTACAGGGTCCCACCTTCGAGACACCTGCAGAATATAAGATGTACCACCTGCTTGGCGGCGATGCTGTCGGCATGTCAACCGTGCCAGAGGTAATCGTGGCTCATCATTGCGGCATCCGCACCTTCGGTATCTCTGTCATCACTGATCTTGGTGGCTTCGACGACCCTGTGGAGGTGAGCCACGAGGAGGTACAGGAGGCTGCCAATAAGGCTCAGCCGCTGATGACTGAGATTATGAGAGAGATGATAAAGAGGAGTTAACATGGATATAGCGAAACTAGGAGAATTCGGTCTGATAGACCATCTCACAAAAGATATCAAGACCAAGAACGAGAGTACGAAGTACGGCGTGGGTGACGACTGCGCCGTACTCTGCTACCCTGACAAGGAAGTGCTCATCACTACCGACCTGCTGATGGAGGGCGTACACTTCGACCTTACCTATATCGACCTGCAGCACCTCGGCTACAAGTCAGCGATGGTTAACATCAGCGATATCTTCGCCATGAATGGCACACCTCGCCAGATGACAGTTTCATTGGCCATCAGCAAGCGCTTCAGCGTGGAAGATATCGAACAGTTCTATCAGGGTCTTCGCCTGGCCTGCGAGAAATGGAATGTCGACATCATCGGTGGCGACACTACCTCTTCTTATACTGGACTGGCCATCAGCATCACCTGTATCGGTGAAGCCCGTAAAGAGGACATCGTCTACCGTAACGGAGCGAAGGATACGGACCTCATCTGTGTCTCTGGCGATCTTGGAGCCGCCTACATGGGACTGCAACTACTGGAGCGTGAGAAAAGCGTCTACTATCAGCAAGTGGAAGAAGCCAGGAAGAAGAACGACAAGCGTGCCCTAGAGGAACTGTCGCACTTCCAGCCCGACTTTGCTGGAAAAGAGTACCTGTTGCAACGGCAGTTGCAGACAGAGGCACGCGGCGACATTATCGAGAAGCTCCGTGAGGCTGGCATCCGTCCTACCGCAATGATGGACATCAGCGACGGACTCTCGTCCGAGCTCATGCACATCTGCAAACAGTCGGGAGTAGGCTGTCGCATCTATGAGAAAAACATTCCCATCGACTACCAGACTGCCGTCATGGCCGAGGAAATGAACATGAATGTCACCACCTGTGCCCTGAATGGCGGCGAAGATTACGAACTGCTATTCACTGTTCCTATCGGTGATCACGAGAAAATCGAGAATATCGAAGACATCAAGCTAATCGGGCATATCACGGATGAGAAATTCGGAAAAGTACTTGTAACCCGTGACAATCAGGAGTTTGAGTTGAAAGCACAAGGATGGAACCCGCTGGAGAAGTGAATCGAGAATTAAGATTAGTGAATAGTTTTTCGAAAAAAGTTCATTAAAAATTTGGTGGGTTCAAAAAATGTTCGTACCTTTGCACCCGCAAAACGATGAAAGGCGATTGCAAATTGACAAATTGGTGCCTTAGCTCAGTTGGTAGAGCATCGGACTGAAAATCCGTGTGTCCCCGGTTCGATTCCTGGAGGTACCACTCCTCCTTTCATTAGCCCGGTTTCGCGTTATGGCGGCCGGGTTTTCTTTTATAACCCTAAACAGTCGACTTATGGGAATAGTCATTGGCATTGACGTGGGCATATCAACCACAAAGATCGTCGGCATCACAGACGGTCATGTATCGGCACCTATTCACATTACTGCCGCAGATCCTATTACATCTCTCTATGGTGCTTTCGGAAAATACCTGCACGACAACGATATCGACCTGAAGGATGTGGAGCAGGTGATGCTTACTGGTGTGGGTGCCGCCTATATCGACCAGCCCATCTACGGACTACCAACAGCTAAGTCGGAAGAGTTCGTGGCTGATGGTCTTGGTGCCCGCTTTGAATCCAAACTCGACCACACAATCGTCGTCTCCATGGGAACTGGAACGTCATTCGTCAAATGCGATGGTAAGGAAATGAAGCATATCGGTGGTATCGGCGTTGGAGGTGGAACCCTGGCGGGCTTGTCACGCCTGCTGCTCAATACGAGCGACATCAGTCAGGTAGCTAAGATGGCTAAGCAGGGAAATGTCAGCAACATTGACCTGACGATTGGCGATATCAGCGCCATTCCTGTTCCGGGCTTAACGATGGACACCACTGCTTCCAACTTTGCCCGAGCCCAAAGCGACGCTGCTAAGGAGGACATCGCAGCAGGACTGATCCATATGGTTCTTCAAAGCATCGGCTCCGCTGCATGGCTGGCTTCGCTTGGCAGTGACATCCGCAATTTCGTACTGATTGGCAACCTATCGCTGCTGCCTCAGTGCAAGGAAGTGTTCCCAGCCTTAGAGAAACTCTATAACATTAAATTCCATATTCCTCAATACTCGCAGTACTGCACCGCCATCGGAGCCGCACTCGATTACACCATCAATGGAAAGAAATAACGATCATCCCCAGCCAAACGGTTGGGGATGATTGTTAACATATAGGCATCATCACAGATATAAGAAATCACTGTAACCTTAAGGAACGTCTGTTCCTTGGAGATGTATTGCCTTATCTCACTGTTGGAGTAAGGTTCCTCCTGAGGAAGAAAGTCTTCGTAGCGAGGAAGAAACAGGCGACTCCTGATGCATTAACCAACACAACTGTCCAGAAGGCAGCACCATAGCCCAAAAGCTCTGACACGATGCCTCCCACCAGTATACCCAGTCCCATACCGATATCCCACGAGATGAGAATGGTCGAATTGGCCGTTCCGCGTTGGTTGTTATGAGCCACATTGATGGTCATATTCTGGAAGGCAGGCCACATATGTCCATTGCCCAGTCCTATCAGCAGAGCCGAACCGTAATAGCCCATCATGATGGCTGAATGGTTCTCGGTGAAGAAAGTTGGCATGAGGATAAACAAGGTATATCCCACGAGCGAGATCACCATGCCCTCTCCTGCATTATGCGTTACCCTACCAGCTCTCAAGGCCCTTCCGCCTTGCAATCGCGAGAGAATAAGACCTATGGAGCAAAGCATGAAATAGGTGCCTGTGCCCCCCGTGATACCCATGACATCCTTACCGTAGATTGCGAGATAGTTACTCAGTACGCCGAAACTGAAGCCAAAAGCCACCATGTTCACCCCCAACAGCCAGCCACGCACTAGAAAGAAGCGGTCCAGTCCTACCCTGCCACCCCAGAGAGGACGAGCGCCCCGCTGCACTTCTTGCGACGGGGTTTCTGACACAGGGACACATTTCTTGGGAAGTGATTGAGGGACCTTGATCGTGGCATCGACTAGCCATCCGAGACAGGCGACGATCAGAGCCAACCAAAAGAGGAAATCGAAGCTGTTGGTCAGTTGGTAGATAAAGATACCAACGGTAGGTGCCAAGGCCATCGCCAGATTATTGCTCAGTCCATAGTAGCCTATACCCTCCGTACGCCTACTGGAAGGTAGTACGTCGATGGCTACCGTCGAGTTCGACACGGTAAGCGCTCCGAAAGGTCCACCATGCAGTGTGCGAATGATTGTGAACAGCAATAAGGTCGAGGCAGCCAAGTAGCCTGCGAAGAAGATTGCGAAACCACCGAAGGCAACCATCAGCACTGTTTTCCTTGGGAACGAATCGACCACATAGCCACTAAAGGGTCGGAACAGCAGTGCTGTGATGGTATAGCCCGAGAGCACCAGACCTATCACGTCCTTCGTCGCTCCGAAATGCTCACTCAGATAGAGCGGCAGCAGCGGCGTCAGCACATAAAAGGCAAAGAACAACGCGAAATTCGCCGCCATCACCTTACAGTAGTTCCTGTTCCACAATCTCTCCATATCTTCCTTATGATGTGCAAAAGTACGCATAATAAACAGAAATAGAGAATTTTTTCATGACAGATTCGTTAATGTTTTATAATTATCAGACATACGACTTAACTTACGCAGCATGATTACGTCAAAAGAAATATAATTATCAACTATTTATGAGAAAAGCTGTTTTATTATCTATGATGGTCATGCTGTCCATGATGACAAGCATGGCGCAGGTCAAGGGTTCAATGGTGGTCAAGACAGAATCCGGACAGGTAAAAGGTTTTGACCACGAAGGAACGATGGGATTCCTTGGCATTCCCTATGCAAAGATTGAGCGCTTCATGCCACCATTGCCCGTAGACAAGTGGGACACAATCCGCGTCTGCGACCACTGGGGTCCACAGGCCATGCAGAACACTGGAGGTCGCGAGCTCAGCGAGACAGAGATGTCAGAGAAGAACTCCTGTGTTCTGAATGTGTGGACCACCAACAAAAAGGGCTCTAAGCCCGTGATGGTATGGTTGCACGGAGGCGGCTTCGACTCAGGCACCTCGGCCTGGGATCCAGGCATGCAGTTGGCCAAAAAAGACGTGGTGGTTGTCAGTGTCAACCACCGTCTGAACATCCTCGGTTTCCTCGACCTATCAGCATGTTCCGAGCAATACAAGTATTCTGGCAATGTGGGTATGCTCGACATCGTTCAGGCCCTGCAGTGGATTCAGAAGAACATTCGCCAGTTTGGTGGCGACCCTTCCAACGTGACTATCTTCGGCGAGTCTGGTGGTGGTGGAAAGGTGGGAACCCTACTCTCCATGCCGTCGGCCAAGGGACTGTTTCACAAGGCCATCATCATGAGTGGTACCATCCTCAATATCAACACGAAGGCCATGACTGAGGAACTGGGCAAGGCTGTACTGAAGGAGCTGAACATCGATAACACCCATATTGACCGCATCAAGGACGTACCCTACCAGGAACTTTATGCAGCTGGTCAAAGAGCGATGGCAGCCAGCATCGGCACACGCAAGCCTGGCACTCCCATGATGTGGGGATTCGGGCCCACCCCCGATGGTGAAACCCTTCTGCAGCAACCTTTCCAGAATGGTTTCTCAGACATCTCCACAGACATACCTATCCTCATTGGTACGACCTTTAACGAACTACAGCCCCTACGCTATGACCAACCGATTACAATGGACGATGCCCGCAAGGAACTGATGAGAACCTTCGGCTTCGATACGAACAACTATATCAAGGCTTTTGCCGAGGCCTATCCCGACTATACGCCACAAGACCTACTGAGCATCGACTGGCTGTTCCGCGCCAAGACCATCATCACGGCCGACGAAATTGCCGAGAGTCGGAATGCCAAGACTTGGATGTATCTTTTCACATGGCGTTCACCAGTGAACAAAGGCTGTGTCCACGGCCATGAGCTGAAGTTCTGTTTCAACACCCTCCATCGCGCTGGACACGACCTGCCAGAGCCCTCCGAGGCCGACCTCAAGTTGGCCGACACCATGAGCAACGTGTGGGCACAGTTTGCCAAGACAGGTGATCCCAATATCGCTTCATTGCCATCATGGCAGCCCTATACCAAGGCTAACGGTGAGCTGATGGTATTCGATCACCAGTGCACCATCCGCAACAACCCCGATCGCAAGCTGCAACAGATTATCGACAAGCACTGTTTCCAGCAGCTCGACGAGTTCCGGCAGGATCAGAAGCGCCTAAAGCTAAGTATCGGAAATGTGACGATGAAGATCGATGCCGAGAACGGTGGTAAGATCATGTCACTGAAATGTGGCGGTCAAGAAGTAATCTCACAGTCGCGCTGGCCAGAGTCGTTTGGTAGCACCTTCTGGACCAGTCCTCAGAAAGAGTGGAACTGGCCTCCCGTGCCCGAGTATGATAAGCAGTCCTACAGCGTGGAGCAGAAAGACGGTCAACTGATCATGACCAGTCAGGTAAATAATAAACTAGGCTTCCGCGTCCGAAAGACATTCAGCACCGATCCGAAAGACGGTGCCATCATCGTCACCTATTCCCTCACCAACGAGAGTAGCGAGACCCGTCAGGTAGCACCTTGGGAGATTACCCGTGTGCCCAACGAAAGGAGCCTCATCTTTTTCGAGGCGCCCTCCGACAGCATCTGGCCTAAGGGACTGATGGACTTCAAAGATGCACATAACATCGCCTGGTATCAGCCCGACGAGACCAACGAGAACCGCAAGGTGAATGCCGACGGAAAGGGTTGGCTGGCATACTACAACAACGAGAGTAGTCTGCTTCTCATCAAGCGCTTCGACGATCTGAACACCTCACAGCCAGCCCCTGGTGAGGCCGAGATACAGGTCTATGTGAACCGTGGCAAGAGTTATATCGAGTTGGAGAGTCAGGGCGCCTATACCAGTCTGAAGCCCCAGGAGCAACTCTGCTGGACTGTACGCTGGTATCTCCAGCCCTTCCAGTCTTCATCCACCGAAGAACTTGCCAAGAAGGTGAGAGAGATTATCTACACGAAATAAACCGCATAATAACTAAACCAACAATACTATATGAAGAGAATCTTCCTATCACTAACCGTATTTGCCACGACCGTTGGCTGGGCGCAAGACCTGAAACTGAACGAGCTGGAATATTTCGAGCGTCAGGGGGTGAACGTCCTTGTATTCAATAACAGTTTCAACGGGGCCTTCAATGACGAGAAGAACTCAGGCATTGAGATTATCCATCACGGCGTACGCACTATCCAAGGCGGAGCCGTCCGTCTGAACAACACGCCCGAGCAATGGGATCTGGTGCCAAAGATGACGAGTCGTAAGGTGGACAAGGACAACCAGAGCATCGAAGTTGGCATGTGCTATGACGACTACGACTTCGACAGTCGCGTGGTGGTCACCGCCAAAGGCAAGGCCGTGGAGATTGCCATCTGGCTCGACAAGCCCGTGCCCGAGGAGCTGGCTGGTAAGGCTGGTCTCAATATGGAGTTTCTGCCCTCACAATACTGGCTAAAGACCTTCACGATGGACGGACGCCTGAACCGTTTTCCGCGCTACGCCACCAGTCAGACTGTGACTCATCCAAACAGTGAGAAACCTCGTCAGTTCAAGGGTTTCAAGACCTACGACGATCGCGGTACTAACCGCTTTGTGGACCCATGTCCGCTGGAGACTGGTCACAGCATCGTCATGGCCTCTGATGCCCCCGAACGAATGATCCGCATCAGCAGCGACGACGCTGAGTTGCAGCTCTTCGATGGCCGTATGCTGGCACAGAACGGTTGGTTCGTGCTTCGTAGTGTCCTTCCAGAGGGTAAGACAGGTAAGGTTGTCACCTGGACCGTCGAACCTCATGCCATTCCAGGCTGGATCCGTGAGCCGAACATCGGATTCTCACAGGTGGGATACGTGCCAGACCAGCCGAAGGTAGCCGTCATCGAGCTCGACAAGCAAGACAAGGCTAAGGCCACGGCCTCACTTATCCGTATCAAAGACGACGGCACCACAGAAGAGATCTACAAGGGTGCTATCATTCCTTGGGGACCCTACTTCAAATACAACTACGTGAAGTTCGACTTCTCCAGTGTCCAGGAACCAGGTGTCTATTATATCCAGTATGGCGACACGAAGACGAACAACTTCCTCATCGATGAGCACGTCTATGATAAGATCACCGATGCCACCACCGATGTGTGGGTGCCCATCCACATGAACCATATGTATGTGAACGAAGGCTATCGCACCTGGCATGGTGAGCCTTTCAAGGAGGGTTATCTCCAAGCACCGCCCACCGATCATTTCGACAATCATTTCCAGAAATCACCCATCGACACGAAGTACAAGGCCTATGAGCTCATCCCAGGGCTGAACATCGGCGGTTTCTTCGATGCTGGCGATTTCGACATCGAGACAGGTGCCAATATCAGTGTGGTACAGAACTTCATCCGCGCCTGGGAGCTCTTCAAGCCCGAACGCGACGAGACCTTCGTCAGTCAGAAGCAGCGCTATGTCGACCTGCACCGTCCCGATGGCGTGCCTGATATCCTGCAGTTCATCGAACATGGCACCCTGAACCTCGTGGCACAGGCCGAACAGATCGGACACATGGCCACAACCCTTTCGAACTCCGTGCTCGACAACTACCACCACCTGGGCGATGCCGCCTCGATCACCGATGGCCTGCACTACGACCCCAGCCTGAAACCCTATGAGGTGTCGGCCGATGGCAAGCGCAGTGGTACCCCCGACGACATGTGGGCCTTCACCACCCGTAATGCCCACCTCGACGTCCTCGCCGCCACCATGTTTGCCGCCGCCAGCCGTGCCCTCAAGGGCTACAACGACGAGTTGGCCGAGCGTGCTCTCACCCAGTCGAAGCGACTATTGAAAGAGGGTACCGAACTCATGAGTCAGCAGAGCAGAGCAGGCGTGATGGAGATGGACTTCAGCTGGATTGACGGTTTCATGGGACGAAACATGAACATCAAACCAGACAAGCAACGCCAGAAACTGATGGAACGCAGTCGGAGAAAAAGAGAGCAACTCGGCGACATGGCCACCAACCTGCAACTCTATGGTGCCACGCACGAGAAACAATACCTCGACAACTTCGAGACGCAGATATGGGATGCCCTTGAACTGAACGTGTCCATGAACATGCAGACAGCCCTAGATGCCATGCCCTACATGGACGAGGCCTACAAGCAGAAGTTGCGCCCATACGTGGAGAAATACAACGACTACATCAAGAGCTTCGACAAGAACAACCCTTACGGCGTACCCATCGGACTGGGCAACTGGGCTGGTGTGAACATGATTCTCAACTTTGGTGTCACCGTGAACTATGCCCGTCAGTACTTCCCCGACATCATCAAGAAAGAAGAGATCTATCGCGCGGCCAACTGGCTTTACGGCTGTCACCCCTATCACAACTACTCGTTCGTGGCCGTAGTGGGTGCCGCCCGCCCGAAGCAGGTGTTCTATGGCAACAACCGTGCCGACTTCTCTGCCATCCCAGGCAATGTGGCCCCAGGTCTGTTGTTCCGTCAGCCCGACCATTTCGAGAACTTCGATGACTGGCCCTTCCTCTGGGGACAGAACGAGGGAACGATTGCTGGCAACACCCAGTATATCATCTTCGGCACAGCACTCAAGGACCTCGTGACAAAATAGAAAAACTCATACGCAATCAGCCTGCATAAAAGATAGGCAAAGAGGCAGAACGGTCAACCAACCGCTCTGCCTTCTTGCTTTAAAAAAAGTTAATCTCCCCCCGTGGTCTGCAAGATTTCCGCTTTTTCAGGTTATATTGACAGAAACAAAGCTTTAAAACCATACAACAATGCACAAAAGACTTATCAACACGATTATAGTCATCGCAGTAGGCGTGCTCGTGGTCACCTCATGTAATAATGATGAACACCACAAGGAGTTCACCAAAGACTGGGATCCCTCCTACCTCTGGGCTGTCATCCAGACTACAGGAGCCCCTCAGCCCGACGGTCATTTTGCTCCGAGCGACAGCGTAATCACTATCGGCAACATCGAGTCGTTCGATCCTACCGACTCTACGTTCTATTTCCGCGATACAGAATACCTCGATTCGGTGGCCTTTCCCACACCGCCACACGAGATATATTTCTTCAACCAGAACCAACTGCTGTTCAAGGCTAATCTTTCTGCCATCCACTCGAGCCATTTCGTGCCAGCCCCAGTTCTCATGAAGGAAATGATTTATGACGGCCCACAGGGTTTATCTGTCTATAAACTGCATCTCCCCCAGCACTACACGGGAAGCCTCACGGATGATGCGAACAACGAGCAGCAGTCCAAAGGCTTTACCCAGATGCTCAACATCCTCGGCAGAAATGGCCGTCTCGTCATCAAGAATTAATAAGCCATAGTATAGATTTAGGTTGATTTATTATTGTTGTTAGTACAGGGCATGCCCTACGGCCGTACCACCAGTCTATCACCCGTGAGATCCACCTCGAAGAAGCGCGGGATCCTCACTGTACGGCCGTAGGCATCCTGGCTATGACTGTGCACAGACATCATCCACTGACCGTCGAACCGTTGGAAGAGCATGCTGTGCCCATAGTTCGGGGGTGTCACAGGCTCTGGCTCCTGTATCCACGGGCCATCGAGCGTACCACTCTGCGAGTAGGCCACCCCCTGCGTATAGTCGCCGAACACCCACGATGTCCAGAGCATACCCAGTCGTCCTGAACCTGTACGGAACAGCCACGGTCCGTCAGTCACCTTGTTCCAGGTCACCTGTCCGTTCTCATCCTTCTCTCTGCTCCAGGGTGAGTCGCTGGCACGGAACAGCACCTTCGGCTCCCCCACCGTCCCACTTAAGTCCGGTTTCAATTCGATTTTCTCTATGGTCCCGTTCCAATTCTGTAGCCATTCTCCACAGAACACCATATAAGGTTTCCCATCCGTGTCGCGCCAGAAAGTACCATCAAGTGTTGGTCTGCCAGCTGGAAGGTAGGTCGCATCACCAAAAGCGCGATATGGTCCCATAGGATCGTCCGCACGTAACACCTGACATGCCCGCCGTTCAATCACATTCCCCCGTACCGTGTCGATCTTCACCTCACGGTTTGTGAACGTCGCAAAGTAATAGTATTTCCCATCACCAGTCTGATGCAGTTCCGCAGCCCAGATCATCGGATGCGGTCCCATCCATGAGTCAGCCTCGAAAGACGTCACCACGAACGGTCCTTCCCACCGTTTCAGGTCGCTGCTGCGCCACATCATGCCGCCCGTACCCGTCATGTAATACAGACCCGTCTTCTGATCCGCCAGCACAGCAGGGTCACTCAGTCGTATCGACTCGAGCGGGATGTCATGTTTCACCTTCGGCACCCATCCCTGAGCCGCAGTTCCCTGCACGCAGGCCATGAGGCACATCACAGAAAACGTCTTATAAAATCGTGCTATAAAACCCATCCCATTTACTTCTGTCCGCCATAGACATTGTACGACACGTTCTCTGGGCGCCACTTGTCCTTCGGCTTCGGCTGCTCGGCAGGATAGCCTATCACCAGCGTGTTCAGTGGTACGATGCTCTCTGGAAGTCCCAGTACGCGGCGCACGCTTTCCTCTCGTGCATTGTTAGGGTATGTACCCGTCCAGACGGCACCCAGCCCCATGGCATGCGCTGCCAACAGGATATTCTCCGTGGCCGCCGAGCAGTCCTGTACCCAGTACGCCTGCAACGGTCCATCAAGTGCCTTGCTCATATCACCGCACACCACGATGGCCAGTGGAGCCCTGCGCACCATACCCGCATTCGGGTTTACCTCAGCCAGTCCTGCCAGTTTTTCCTTGTCTGTCACCACGATGAAGTGCCACGGTTGTCTGTTCACGGCCGTGGGAGCAGCCATGCCAGCCCTAAGCAACGTCTCAACGGTTTCGGCGCTCACGGCCTGGTCAGTATACCTGCGCACGCTAGTACGCGTCATGATATTCTCCAGAATGCTAGCGCCTTCGCAATTCTTCGGGGTCACAGTCTTTACTTCCTGACCGTTGGCGGCTGTCATCGACAGCACCCCAGCCAATGCCATTAAAAATCTTTTCATATTCATAATCTCAGGTTTTCTTTTCATCTTGTTTTTTCACACGACTCTTCACTCTGCAAAGATACAAAAAAAAGCGAGAAATCAAATGTTTTGCCATCAGAAATAGATACCTCCCTGCAACGTCACACTTTGCCCGGAGGAAAGTGGGAGTTTCATCGGAGGAAAGTCGGACTTTCCTCGGAGGAAACCTCGAGGGCGCCAAAACGTTCTGAAAACGGAGCTCTCAGAGTCGTCCGAGCACCTGACACATTTTGTATACTTCCGCAGGACGGATTGAGTAACGATGATGACTGACAGAAAGCTCCGTAAGCGCTTATTGCTCTAAATCAAGACGTTAGACAAACAAACGACTAAGAGGTGCGTGCGCTTGCATGGAAAGGGATTATTTTGTACCTTTGCATGCTCAAAAGCAGGATAACCATATAATAATATGCCGAATAACTCACTGAAGAAACAACTGAGGGTACTTACAATACCTGTGTTCATAGAGATCGCACTCGTGATGATGCTGGGGGCGGTGGACACCGTGATGCTCAGTCGATATAGCGACAACAGTGTGGCTGCGGTGGGGCTAGACAACCAGCTCATATCGCTGGTGTTCCTCGTGTATCAGTTCTTCTCGATGGGTGCCGCCATCCTCTGTGCCCAGTATTTCGGTGCCGGACTGAAACAGCGATTGGTGCAAGTGGTGGGTATGGCATTGGTGGTGAACCTGCTCATAGGACTATCGGTGAGTGCCATGCTGTTCTTCTTCGCAGAGAGTCTGCTTCATCTGATGGGCCTGCGCCCAGAACTGATGGGCGACGGCTTGGTGTACCTGCGACTAGTGGGAGCATTCTCGTTCTTCCAAGCCCTATCGCTGACCTTCTCGGCCTCACTTAGAAGTGCCGACAAGGTGGTATACCCGATGATCGTAACGGGCATCGTGAATGTGACAAACATGTTGGGCAACTATGCCCTGATATTCGGCCACTGGGGTTTCCCGCGCATGGGTGTCGAGGGGGCGGCCCTGGCCACGGTGGTGAGCCGAGGTATCTCGATGATTCTGTTGGGCACAATCCATTTCCGTGTACATATCAGACGCTTCCCGCTACGATACTTCAGGCCGATGCCCTGGCAGGAACTGCGCAACCTGTTGCATATCGGCATACCAGCGATGAGCGAGAACATATCGTACAGTCTGTCGCAGGTGGTGATCACATATTTCATCAACCAGATCAGCAACGAGGCATTGGCAGCGCGGACATACTGTGTGAACATGATCATGTTCGTGTATCTGTTCTGCGTGAGTTCGACGCAGGGAGGTGAGATCCTCGTGGGCCATCTTGTGGGTCAGCGACGGCATCAGGCGGCCTACGTGCTGGGCAACTATTTCTTCCGACTGTCGCTGATCATCACACTAGCAGGATCGGCTCTGCTCGCTCTGACGGGAAAAGGCATCCTGACAATGTTCACGGACAATGAGGAGATCATACGGATGGGATGCTGGGTGCTGGTGATCGACCTGTTCCTGGAAGTGGGGCGCACATCGAACATCTTCGCCGTAGGCACGCTCAGGGCGACGGGCGACGCAATATATCCTGTGGTGATCGGAATCATATATCAGTGGAGCATCGCCGTGGGACTGGGGTATGTGCTGGGTATCCCGCTAGGCTATGGTCTGTTGGGCATGTGGGTAGCCTTCGCGCTGGACGAGAATGTCCGTGGGGTGATCCTCATGCGACGCTGGCGCTCGAAGAAATGGACTGACAAGGGTTTCGTGAAGGCTTAGCAATCGCCTCCGTCGTAGTCTGACTGCTAGTAGTCGTCTTGGTTGTAATCCTGTTGATTGAGGTATTCCTGGTCAATGTCTGCCTGTTCATAGCTTCTCTCGTTCTCTCGTTCCGACGCCTTGATGGCATCACCGTAGCCAGTCAGGGCTGAGAACGGTGCAAACTGCGCCGCTCGATTCCACATCGACATCTGCGGATGACGCTTCGAGACATGATGCGGCAGGTTGATAATATCGTCATATTTCCCCATTGTACTTTATTATGCTTGATGTCCCCCTATCTGTTGATTGCGCTCCTTGGCAGTAGCCCCCTCCTCGAAGTTCAGTCCCCTGAGGATGGCGTTCTTTCCGAAACGCTGTTTAATCTTCAACTGCGCCTCCTGCACACGACGTTCCTTCTCGAGCCAAGCCTGTTCCTTCTGGCGCTGTTCGTCTCTGGCCTCATAATCCGCAAACAAGTCGAGTTGCTCTGGTTCTGTCTGTCTGACGGCAAGAGAGTCCTCCGTCATCACATGATTAGTCGTCAGGTTCAGCCGTCGAATGAGCAGGTCAGGATTGACGATGCGATCGAAGAGCTCTGCCGCCCCCTCCATGATGAGCCTTGACGACGAGGTAGGCATACCGATGCTGAACGTTCCATGAGCATGTTTCGGTACCTGCTTACCATAGTAGTTCGTGGTTATCAAACCGCGATATCGAGCCCGAATCTCCAGGCGTGTCAGGCACTCCGCATCATAGCCAACAGTCAGCACCAACTGATCCGTCACCAATCGCTTCGATACCAGTTCTAGAGCCATAGCCTCGGCCATCTCCTGCACGACTACACGGGCTTTTCTGAAGGTATACGGTTCCTTTAACACCTGCCCACTACTGAAGGAGTTGGTCTCTGGACGATAGGCCTTCACAGCCTCCATCGTACATGGTTCCCAGCCCCATGCATGATCAATCAGCAGTTCCGCATTCACGCCAAAGAGTCGATAGAGCTGTTCCTCGTTCCGCACAGACATACGCGCCAACTCACCCATCGTATCAATGCCATAGAAAGCCAGCGTCTTTGCAATACCATGCCCTACCCGCCAGAACCTCGTAATCGGCCGGTAGTCCCATAGTTTCTGGCGATACGTCATCTCGTCGAGCTCGGCGATGCGCACCCCGTCCTTGTCGGCAGGCATCGTCTTGGCCACGATGTCCATTGCCACCTTACAGAGATACATATTCGTGCCGATGCCTGCCGTAGCCGTGATACCCGTCTGCGAGAGTACATCGCAGATCATCTTCATCGTCAACTGATGAGCCGTCATCTTATAACTGCCCAGATAGGCCGTTACGTCCATGATCACCTCGTCAATCGAATATACATGGATATCTTCTGGCGCAACATATTTCAAATAAATGCTATATATCTTTGAACTCACTTCAATATAGTGTGCCATCTGCGGCTTAGCTGCAATATAGTCCACGGCCCAATCAGGATGAGTCTGCAGTTCCGTGTCCGATACCGATTTCCCCATCAAACGATGAGAGGCTGTCCGACACTGTCGCTGATAGTTCACCTCACGTATCCGCTGTACTACCTCAAAGAGACGAGCCCTACCGCTGATACCATACTGTTTCAGCGATGGAGAGACAGCCAGACAGATTGTCTTCTCCGTACGGCTCACATCAGCCACCACCAGATTCGTGGTCAGGGGATTAAGCCCTCTGTCCACACACTCCACTGAAGCGTAGAACGACTTCAGGTCGATAGCAATATAGGTGCGCTGTTTGTCTGACATCTGTTTGTCATTCTCAAGATTCCTCGCAAAGTTATGAAAAATCTCCGTATTCTGTATGGAATAGCACCCTTTTTGCACGATTTTCCACAAATCATAGCTATAATTATGGTATTTATATTATCTTTGTCCCTTGTAAATGGCAAGATTACGCCACCTCTGGAATATCAGAGACAAAACGACCAAAAACCAACCGATATGTACACCAGAAGCATTCTTATCACATCGGCCATATTGATGGCAACGATTTCTGTGACAGCTAAAAGTCAGATTGAATCCGTTTCGGACTTGGTTACCTTCTCAAAGAAGGACTTTGCCGATACCATCAAGATTAAGATGATGCACGGACAAGTTGTTGTGCCCGTTGAGATTGAAGGAAGCACAAAGTATCTGTTGTTCGACACAGGCAGTCCGATTGGCCTGTGGTTCGGTGAGGAGGAAGAATGGATGAAGCCAATAGATACAGACAGCATAACATTTTATGACGTAAACAATCAACAGAATACGCACGTGATGTATCAATGCAAGTCGATGAAGCTTGGCAGTCTTGTGATTGAGCATTACCCTCTGACGGTCGAGGCTACGATGCGAAATGTGTTATGCAACGAGTTTGACGGTATATTGGGCTTCAACCTCGTAGGGCAAGGGCTGTCGTTCAAACTCGACACAAAAGACAGTCTGCTGATTGTCACTGACAGAAAGGGATTTTTTGCCGCTGAAGAGAAGAATCAACCAGCTGCAAGATACAGACTGATTAGAAAATCGCGCCCCGTGGTGACCATCGACCTATCTTTTGGATATATGGAGACCGTTTTCGACACTGGAGCACAGAACACATGGCTTTTGGTGCCACAGAAAGATCTGAACAGATGGTTGACAAAACGACCCCAAAAGAGGAAGATGGTGGACGAGATAACAACTGCTATCGACACGACCATCAACACTAGCTGGGGCATATATGGCTGGTCGAGAGACACCCTTGAAGAGCGCATCCTTCATTTCCCATCAGTAAAGATAGGCAGACTGGGTATCAACGACCTGTATGTATCTACCGCCCATCAGACTTCGAGAGTTGGCGCCGCTTTGTTAAGACACGCCTCACTGATTATCGATTCGAATAAGAAGCGTTTCGTGTTTCTTCCGCACAACGGGCAACAGCAAATCGTCGTAAGCAACGAAGAGGTTGGTTCTTTGTCATTCCTACCCGCAGAGGCAGACGACACGCTGGGTGTGTTGAAAGCCGTTGTACGTAAGGGTTCGACACCTTACAAGAAAGGCATACGTACGGGAGACTACCTAATAGAAGCCAACGACACACCTATCACAGACCTCTGCTCGTATAGACGGATGGAGACGGATGGCAAGGAAGCACGACTGAAGTTTCGGAGTCCAGACGGTTCTGAGAAACAAGTTACACTGAAAAGAACACATTAAATAAAACACAAAACGAACAAATATGAAAAAAGTAATCCGCACTCCACAGGCTCCAGCAGCCATCGGGCCATATAGTCAGGCCATTCAAACTATCGGAAACCTCGTATTCACCTCTGGACAGATACCCATAGATCCCGCTACAGGTACACTCGTTGATGGAGGTATTATGGAACAGACTCGTCAGTCACTCATGAACGTACAGGCGATTCTTAAAGAAGCAGGACTGACGATGGGTAATGTCGCAAAGACCACAGTTTTCATGGCTGACATGAACGATTTTGCCAATATGAATGCTGTGTACGCAGAATTCTTCACAGAACCATATCCTGCCCGTTCGGCCGTGGCCGTCAAATCCCTCCCCAAGGGTGCTTTGGTCGAGATTGAGGTCGTCGCAGAGAGGTAAGAAAAAGAAAAGAGAGTCCACGCAGGACTCCCTTTTCTTGATTATCGTAGTTTCCCTTCAGCAAGCCCAAGGATTGATTATCTGATCAGGCGATAGGAGGCCACGTCACGAGCCCTGACAATGATGCGGCGATCGGTCTTGTTCTTCACGCTAGTCTTTCCCTCGGTCTTATGCGTCCACAGATTGTACACTTTATACACGGTTGTATCAAAAGCAGTACTCTGCTTGCTCACCTGCTCATCGGTGAGATTAAAGTCCTGCCAGTTCATCTCACAAGTGATATCCTGGCGGGTGGGATTGAGGATGGTAAAGGCCCAGTCACCACCAGCCAAGGGCTTAAACCAGAACTGCAGACCGTCACGATCCTTATAATGTAGTCCCTGAACGCCTAACGTATCCTGATCAACAGCAATCATCTCCTTGTTCATGATGATACGACGGGTAGCCTCGCTCATTGAGCGCAAATCATTGCCGAGAATCAAAGGACTGGCCATCATGCACCACATAGTGAAGTGGGCGCGATCCTCATTCTCCGTCATGCCGTTACCAACCTCCAGCATGTCGGGGTCGTTCCAATGCCCTTTGCCGGCATACTGTCGCAAAGTGTCATTAAATTGTATGCACTGCATCACTCCGAACTGCGTATAACCTGGGAAGATACGCAGAGAGTCGAAGTCGCACCAGATATCAGGCGTGGTACGCCAAGAATGTCCTACTTCCCTCGCCCACTTCCACGGACGACTATTACCCCACTCACACATGCTGAGCAGGATAGGACGACCAGCTGCGCGGAGGGCGTCGCTGATCAAATGATAGGCTCCTATAGGATTGATATTCGTTGTGTTACACCAGTCGTATTTCAGATAGTCAACTCCCCAACGGGCATACTGGATGGCATCCTGATACTCGTGACCGAGTGAGCCAGACATCCCAGCACAGGTAGCTGTGCCTGCATCACTATATATACCAAGCTTAAGACCTTTGCTGTGCACATAGTCGGCCACAGCCTTTATGCCGTTGGGAAAACGAACGGGGTCTGACTGGATAAAGCCATTGCCATCACGCTGTCCATGCCAGCAGTCGTCAATATTGATATAGGTGTAACCAACATCACGTAACCCACTCTCCACCATCGCATCAGCGATACCTTTAATAATCTCTTCAGAGATATTTCCTTGAAACTTGTTCCACGTACTCCATCCCATCTGCGGAGTGTCAGCCAATTTCTCCCATTTTTGTGCCCTTACAGGCATCACCATCAGGGCAATCATACCGCCCAAGATAATCATTTTGATTAAACTCTTCATTTTCTTCTATTGTACATTTATAGTTAGATTTCCATTTTTCAGTTGTTCGGCCGAAGCCGTTAGCGTAAGAACGGCAGGAGAATGGCTACTCTGGACAAGCACCTGCGCCAATCCATTGAAGGCTGGAATCACGAACGTCTTACAGTCTTTTCCCTGCGGATGATCCGCCCCAAGATAAGAAGGATCACCATTTCCCACTCCTAGGATACGCCCATCCCCATCCAAACAAAAAGTGAGCAGAGGACTTGCATCTGGGACTATATGTCCCTCAATATCCTGTATTTCAACCGTCACGACAGCCAGATCTCTTCCATCGGCATCGATAGTCTGACGGTCAGATCTCAGTACAATCTTAGCAGCGGGCTTTGTAGTCTCAATGGTCTTACTCATGATACGTCGACCATTCTTATAGCCAACAGCCACCACTTTACCAGGCTGATAAACAGCCTTCCATTTGAGATGACCGTTGCGAGGCATTGTCTGACGTCCGAGGTCTCGGCCATTCACAGTCAGTTCCACCTCCTCGCAATTGCTATAGGCCCAAAGTTCAATCTCCTCGCCTTCATGTCCCTGCAGGTTCCAATGAGGGAAGATATGGAGTACCGGCTCGTCTGTCCACCATGATTTCAGATACCAAGCCTCATCTTTCCAAAAACCGCAATAGTCAAGGATACCAAATTCAGAGTCTGTAGCAGGATAGGTCAAAGGATTTGGCTCACCACGATAGTCGAAACCTGTCCAAAAGAAAGCGCCAGCCGCCCAGTCGTGTTCAGCATAGAAGCGCCAACCACGCTCAATTACGTTCTCCACGCCATAGCCTTTCTCGTCGAAGTTCATCGAACGCATACGGCCTGGCACATCGGGTGAATCGAAATAAACGCCACGGGTACCACAACCGGTAAACTCCTCAGTACCCACAATCCGCCACTCTGGATGCTGGAGACGGCGATTCACCACATCATTCTGTGAGATATAATTGTAGCCCACCACATCGACCCCTTTGATCAGCTCCGAGCCTCCAGCATTAGCCAGCGTCGATGGTCGTGTAGGATCAAACAGGCGTACATATTCTTTCATCGCTTCCGCCAACCTCGTACCCTGTACGTTGTTCTCGATACCCCACTCCTCATTACCACAACTCCAGAGGATGACAGAAGGGTGATTTCGGTCGCGCTTAATTAGCCTTTCCAACAAACGCAGATGCTCCTCGTTGACGCCCGTAAGACGATTCTCGTCAATCACAAGAATGCCCTCATGGTCACAGATATCGAGTAGTGCCGGCGATGCCGGATTATGAGAAGAACGATAGGCATTACAACCCAATTCCTTGAGTTGTCGGATGCGCCACGCCATCAGAGCCTCGGGCATGGCAGTCCCGACTCCGGCATGATCCTGATGCAGATTGACTCCCCTCAGTTTCAACTGCTGACCATTCAACAGAAAGCCCTTGTCTGCATCGAATGCGATTTCACGAATACCAATTGTCGTCTGATAGCAATCAGTCACTTGACCATTAACACGAATAAGGGTCTCAACCTTATACAAATAAGGGTCGGTCGTACTCCAAAGATGAGGATCTGACAATGTCAGTTGCTGCTTACATCCACGTGTTTCCCTTGGTCTCAAGGCATCCATCATCACAGAGATTGTCTTGCCTACCTCATGCCCTTCGGCATCTAGGATCCGCTGTTCCACCTGACAGTCTTGTACCTTCGACGAGTGATTATTCACCTCTGTCTCAATATAGATGGTTGCAGAGGTATAGGGCGACCGCAGTTCGGCATAGACAAACGTTCCAAAGGGAGCCACACTCACAGCAGCCGTCTTCTCAAGCCACACATCCCGATAGATACCTGCGCCTTCATAGAACCACCCCTCCTCCAACGAAGCATCGGCCCGCACACAGATAAGGTTGTCTCCACCATAGTTCACATATTCCGTCACATCATACTCTTGGGTAGCATAGCCACTGGGCTCCGAACCCATATAGAAGCCATTGAACCACACCCGAGCATCTCGGAAGATGCCATCAAAGCGCAAGGTAAGCCGCTTGCCCTCATCTGTTTTCGGAATGCTGATAGTTTTTCGATACCAGCCCACGCTTGTCGTGGGATATTTGTAACCCACCGTTTTATAACCGTGAGAGTGACTAGCTTCAGGCGCATAAGGCAGGGTGGCCACCCAGTCGTGGGGTACCATCACCTCCTGCCATGTCGAATCATTGAACTTCACAGCATACGGTCCCTCATTATGAATAGAGTTGGCCTTTGTTAAATAGTTAAAGTACTCCGTGCCACAGCCAAAGTCCTTGACAGGGTCTGCTGCATGTCCGTAAGCGAACCTCCACCCTTCGTCAAGTCGAACGGTCTCACGCATTCCCGTCTGAGCCGACGCACATATCACGGTTCCTAGGAGACAAGCTAAAAATAGTCTTCGTTTCATTTTAATTACAATACTTAGTTATATTAGTCATTTTTTCTTACAAATTCCGACGGAAGACATCCATACTCTTCTTTAAAATACTTGCTGAACTGCTTAGGCGAAAAGCCTACAGTATATGCCACCTCAGAGATGTTCGTGCGCCCCTGCTCTAACAAAGACCGTCCACGTTTGATTCTTAGGATACGTATAAACTCAAGAGGCGACTTTCCCGTTATAGTCATAAGTTTCTTGTAAAGATGGCCACGCGTCATACCTATAGCCATACCGAAATCCTCGACAGAGAACTCGGAATCGCCCATATTTTTCTCCACAATCTCTATGGCCTTTTGAATCAGTTGTTCGTCGAGGGAACTAACAGTGATCTCACTCGGTGAGATATCCATCGTTCCAGTAAAACGACGATGATTATTACGAGTCCAATCCAGGATCTTCTGTATACGCAGTCTCAGGATACTCAAATTAAAAGGCTTAGTGATATAATCGTCGGCACCGTCCTTTAATCCTGAGATGATGTTTGCCTCTGTCGACTTAGCTGTCAACAGGATAACCGGGATATGTGAGAAACAGACATCGGTCTTGATACGGTTACACAATTCCAGGCCATTCATTTCTGGCATCATAACATCACTGATGACAATATCCACATCGTGTCTTTTCAAAATGCCAAGCGCCTCAACACCATTCGCTGCTAAGAGCACACGATACTGTTCGTTCAAGCATCTCTCGAGGAACATACGGAAATCAAGGTTATCCTCGACGACAAGAATGGTCACTCCGTTACAGCGATCCTCCATGTCATGAGATTCTACACTTTTGTTCTCCTCCTGCAGGGGGGCTTCAGCTTGTGCATCTGTCATCACAGGCAAATCCATCGGAATGGTTACCACAAACACACTACCTTGTGGATGGTTATCCTCAACAAAGACATCTCCATGATGCATCGCCACATATTCCTTCACAATATGTAGACCGATACCACTCCCTACATATTCCGTATTACCCTCTTCCTGATAGAAACGATCAAAGACACGTTCCTTACTCGCCTCCTTAATACCAATACCAGTATCAGCAACCTCTAAGCGCATCTGAGGATAGCCATCGCCTGCAACCGTCCGTCCAACCGTAACGACAACGCTCCCATTTTCCTTATTATATTTAAAAGCATTGGAAAGCAAATTCGTTACAATACGCCGCATTTTGTTCTGGTCGAAGTTCATTTCTAAACTCTGGGCATTAATACGCAGGCTCAGATGTATGCCTCGCCCCTGAGAATAGTGCCTGAAACTATCAACGGTCTTGCGAAGGAACTCCACAAAGTCCCCATGTGAGAGTTGTAGTTTCTCTGTACCGACGTCTATCTTCCGGAAATCCAAAAGCTGAGTTACCCCATCCATCAACAAACACGCATTGCGCCACACCAACTCCAACTCCATCCGGAGCTTCGTCTCCAAATTACCCGACAGTATTTTCTCCAATGGCGTAATAATCAGCGAGAGCGGAGTCTTCAAATCATGACTCACATTAGTAAAGAAACGGATCTTATTCTCTTCCAACCGATGCTGCTGTTCTAGTTCCAACTCCAGTTTCTGTACGGCAAGTGTCTCCTGATGCTTTCTCATCATCCTTCTCACATACATAAAGACAGCAGCAACAACTAACAAGAAATAAAAGGCAAAAGCGGGTAACGACAGCCAGAATGGGGGCCTAACTCGAATCCTAAGTACAGAGACGTCGCTTGTCCACCCACCAAGATCGGAAGCTTTCACCTCAAGAGTGTATGAGCCTGGTGCGAGTGCATTGAAATTAATACGGTTCCCGTCAAGCAACACCCACCTTTTCTGTGTCTCTTTCAGACGATAAAGATAATGTATCTTGTGCTTCCGTGTATAGTTCATGGCCGACACTGTGAGAACAAGATTGTTCTGGTCATAATCTAACACGATACCGTCGGTCTGCTGGATGCCTCGATCAAGAACGCCCGTATCGTCGCCCACTATGACCTGTCGCTCTCCAAAATAGAGTGACGTAAAGATGATTTTCACTGGTGGATAAGAAGGTTGACTCCGGTTTTGAAGGATACATAGATAACCATTGGTACTGCCAATGAGGCAATCGCCCTTACGGGTATGACATGTCACATTACTACTGAACATCGAGTTTTGCAAACCATCTTCCTCAAAATACGGAGTGCAGACAAATGACCAACTAGAAACACCACTTTTCTTGACCGAGACACATGTCAGACCATTGTCCGTACTAACCCAAACATTTTTAGCATTGTCTTCTGTTACAGTTCTGACATACGGGTTCGACAGACCATCTTTCTGCGTAAGCCGATAGAGGGTGTCGCGATACTCGTCATATACAATCAATTCCACCCGCGTACCAATCCAAACGAGTCCTCTTCTATCCTTGTATAAAGAAGTCACAAACGTATCGGCTAGTGGCAGCAGGCAACCCTTCCGTTTCATGAATGACCCTGTCTTGACATCGAGAATATAGAACCCCGTACTTGATCCAATGTACAGATGCCCACTATTGTCGCTATACAAGCAGTTGATACTATTGGTCTTCAGGATGGAATTATCTGTTGTGAATAACCGTTCACCACCATCCCGCTGATAGCAAGACAACCCTTGATAAATGGAGCCAAACCACAGATTGCCGTCACTATCCTCTGTCATGCATGTGATGAAGAGTTGCTGCTTTACATCACCACAAGAAAACGGCACGAAGCGCTGTCCTTCTTTATAAAAGACACCATGGCCGAAGGTCCCTATCCAGAGCCTACCAGACCTATCTACCAAAGAGCAGGTGACAATATCAGTCGGCAGACTACCGTTTTTCTGGTTGAAAAGCGTCTCATGCCCGTTGGAATCGATCCTTAATAGCCCGCTCCCGTCGAACCCAACCCAGAGGTTCCCTTCTCTATCATCGACAATGCAACTGACATCCTCCTTTCCACTGAACCGCTTCACGGAGAACAACGGATCTGTCAGATCCATATAGACAGCACCTCGTTTGCTCGTCCCGATCCACATCGTATTTCTCGAATCCTTGTATAAACTGCTGATATGATTACTAGGCAGTCTTCCGGTGCCTTCCCGACAGTCTAACCGACGAAAATCTTCTCCGCCCACATTCGTACTATATATATATACGCCATCGTTCTCTGTTCCTATCCATATACTGCCCTTCCCGTCGTCAGTCAGAGAAGTCAATATCATTTTTGACAATGGCTCCAACACCGTAGAGGCACTCCATTTCTTCTCCCTGACCGAATAACAATGAAGACAATTGTCCGGATAATGCTTAATATAAAACCAAAGTCGCCCTTGGGTATCCAAATATATCATACGCCAAAAAGTGTCTGGCATGTAAATAGAATTCTCATACATCAGTTTACATGAGCGCATGTCAACACGAAAGAAGTCGCCGTTCTCTGCTAATGCATATGCCTCACCGCCATACGAGGTTACTCGTATGATTGACGTCTCGGAGAGGTTATCGATAACCGATAGTTTTTTCCCACTGAAATCATAGAAGAATATCCGATGTCTTGACAGAGCCCAAAGATTTAAATGATCATCAGTGCATAACCAAGTAATCGGCTCGGTGATACCCAACGTTGCAAGTCTATCGGCAACATCCTCAAAGACCTGATCTTTCACACAATCATAGGCATATATCCCATTCACAGAAAGCACCCAGATGGTGCCCATAGCATCTTCACAGATACTTTCAATATCATCATTGAGATTGCCCAAGGGAATGGTGGTGTACTTACGAAACTGATAACCATCATAGCGATCAAGCCCGTTGTTGGTGGCAAACCACATAAAACCGAACTGATCACGAAGAATGTCCTTCACAAAACTATCGGACAAACCAGACTGGACATTCACATTCCAGTATACAGGATTGCCAAGAACAGTTATCTGGAGGAAAACTGAGAATACAGCCAAAAAGAATATCCGTTTCTTCATCTTACTTTCAACTTTTCTCGATGCAAATATAAGCATTTCAACCGTTTTGACATACGCTCTTCCAATATTTTTTCTCTTCTTGAGAATATTTTTCGCCTACACACTCTCCGTTTGTATCTTTCTTCTCCATAAATGTATTTTGATACATTGGCGGACTCCCCCTTCACGCATTCTTCGTATCTTTGCCGCTGTCAAACAGTCAACACTCAATCACACAAAGAAATTTTTAAATTGATAACGAGTATGAAAAAAAATGTTTTGTTCGTATTCCTGTTTATCACAGGACTGATTAACGGCTATGCACAGGCCGGCACCAAACGACCTGCCGACCCTGAGGCGACCCCCGAAGCTCGCGCATTATATGAATGGTTATGGAAAAGTCAGAAACAGGGCACGATGTACGGCCATCAAGATGACTTGATGTGCGGACACACCTGGTGGAACGAGCAGGGGCGTTCTGACACGAAAGAGACCGTAGGTGACTATCCCGCTGTGGTAGGCTTCGAACTAGGAGAGATTGAACTCGGCGGTGACCGCAGTCTCGACTCTGTGGCCTTCCGCGATATTCGCGAACGAGTACGGTGGTGGCATCGTCAGAGAGGTATCATCACCGTTAGCTGGCATGTCGTCAACCCCATCTCATCCCAATGGCCAGGCATTAAGGAGCCCAATGGGGCTGGCTCTGCATGGGATGTCAGCATGCTTTCTGCCGACGGACTCAATGCAGTCAGGAGCATTCTTCCTGGTGGTAGCAACCACGCCATGTTCAACAACTGGCTCGAACGACTAGCACGTTTCTTCCTCAGTTGGCGTGACGACAGCGGACATCTCATCCCTTTTATCTTCCGTCCATGGCATGAGCATTCTGGCAATTTCTTCTGGTGGGGACAGACACGCTGCCGCGACGATGAATATGCAAATCTCTGGCGCTATACCGTCGACTACTTGCGCGCCAAGGGACTCCACAATATCCTCTATGCCTATAATACTGATAAAGTCTACTCACCTGAGGCATACCTGAAGGGATATCCAGGCGACGATTATATCGACATGCTGTCTATCGACTGGTATGGATCGGGGGACGAGTTCTACCGTGATGTGAACATAGCTTTACAGTTCACAACCGCCTTGGCCACCGAGAAGCACAAGTTACATGCACTCAGCGAATGCGGTCCCATCAGCACTGGTCTTCAAGATCTCTTGGTCAACTATGAGTCGGTTTACTTGCTGACATGGCGTCATGCCCCACCACGTGGTAGTCATTCTGCCACACACATGCTAACCGACGACGAGATAAGAAAACTGCCAGCGGATGTACGTGAGCATTACCTCCAGTGGCTGAGACAACCGAGACACGAAGATTATCTGAAAGTGATGAAACAGAATAAGAATTATCTGTTTCTGAAAGATATCCAAAAGATTAAATAACAAAATATCAAACATAAAAATAATAATGAGAAAGATTATCTTATTATGTATCTCCATGATGGCATATATTCTTTCATCAACGGCACAAGAACGGCCAATACCCGCAAACACCATGGTGTCGGAAACGGTCCTATTCCAGCGCGACTACCCACGTATCGACAGGGAACATAGGGCCTACTTCCGACTCTATGCCCCACAGGCGAAGAAGGTGACACTCGAGTTGCAGGGAACCCACGACATGGAACGCGATGACGACGGTTGGTGGTATGCCGTCATCAACCCTCTAGTGGTCGGTCCCCACTTCTACCATTTCATGGTTGACGGAATCTGCGTCACAGATATCAACACCGACACCTATTGCGGCAGCTACGGACGCTCAAGCATGATAGAAATACCGGAAGGTGTGGAAGGCGATTATTATAGGAATCAGGATGTTGCTCATGGACGTGTCAGTTCGGTCGTATACTGGTCAGCAATAGAGTCGCGCTATAGACGTTGCATGGTCTACACTCCCGCAGAATACGATTTGAACTCTGAAAAACGCTATCCCGTGCTGTATCTCCAGCATGGCATGTGCGAGGATGAGACGGGTTGGGTTAAACAGGGACGGGCTGGTTCCATTCTCGATAACCAGATAGCGTCAGGTAAGTGCCGTCCAATGATCGTGGTCATGGACAATGGCAACTGTGGCATCGGCTTCGAGAGTCTGATGCGCAAACAGCCAGAAGTGTCGTTCGACACTTTCGGTGCGACCTTCCAGCCCATCCTAATACAGGAGATCATCCCGTTCATAGACAAGACATTCCGCACCTACGCCGATCGAGAGCATAGGGCTATGGCCGGTCTCTCTTGGGGTGGTCGTCAGACATTTGATATAGTGCTGACGCATACCGACATGTTCGCCCACCTCGGTTCATTCAGCGGTGCCCTGTTCATGACTCCCAACACCAAGATTGACCAACTATACAATGGTATCTTTGCCGATGCAGCAAGATTCAACGAACAAATACACACTCTCTTTATCGGCACAGGTACAGAAGAGGACCTCGGCAGCAGTCATGTCAACACGATGCTCCATCAGGCTGGGATCAACACAATATACTACACATCAGAGGGCACAGCCCATGAGTGGCTCACATGGCGAAGGTGCCTGAATGCATTCCTACCACTATTATTTAGATAGTGTTTATCTTTCATCATTCTCTGGGATGAGGCTCATTGCAGCCTCATCCTTTTTTGTGTCTTTTATACCTCCCTTTTGTATCATGAAGACAAACAAGAAGTCCAATGATCGATTTCAGCCCCATGAACTGCGATTTTATTGAGAATTTTGCAGGGCATTAATATCACACAACAGAAAAAGAGTCATCCGATATCATTGTTTATAAACACCAATAACAATCAATTTTAAATTATGTTTATGCAAAAAACTATTAATCTAAAGAAAGCAGGCATTTTAGGAATTCTGTTTTTCTCCATGTCACCGACAGTCGCTACAGCCGACGGCATCAGAGAAAATGCAACGAGTGTACAAACAGTACAACAAAATGTCAACATCAAGGGAAAGGTGGCAGACAGCAACGGTGAACCGATTATCGGTGCCAGCATCCGTGTGAAGGGACTCTCAGCAGGCGTTGTCAGCGATCTAGAAGGAAATTTTGAATTACAGATTCCCAGTGGGCATAGTACATTACAAGTATCGTTTGTCGGTTTCAAAACACAAGAGGTCGCAGTCTCTCCAGGCAAAACCAACTACCAGATCGTACTACGTGAGGATAATGAGACACTCAACGAAGTGGTCGTCGTGGGTTATGGTACGATGAAGAAGAGCGATATCACCGGTTCGGTGACCTCTGTGAACACGGAACAGATGATGCGCCGTACACCTGTCAGTCTTGCTCAAGGACTGCAGGGTGCCGCAGCTGGTGTAGTCGTTACACAAGCCGGTGGTGATCCAACCGGTGGTTATAATATCCGTATCCGTGGCGTCGCCACGATGGATGGCAATACAGACCCCCTCTGGGTCGTTGATGGTATCCAACACGGCAACGCCTCCAATCTAGACTGGCTCGACCCTAACGATGTGGAGAGCATCGAGATTCTGAAAGATGCCTCTGCAACTGCCATCTACGGCTCACGTGGTGCCAACGGCGTCATCATGGTGACAACCAAACATGGAAAGGTCGGCAGACTGCACGTGGATATGAAAGCAGACTTCGGTATCAGCACACTTGCGAGACGACTTGACATGGCCAGTCTCGGTGATTGGCTCTCTGCCTACCGTCAGGCCATCGAGGCCGACGGGAAAGTACCTTATACGGCCTATAACGGGGAGTATGACAAACAGCTCCATGCCATCAACTGGCAGGATGTTATGACACAGCAGTCCTTCCGTCAGCAGTATAACCTGTCTATCAGCGGTGGTTCCGACGTACTCCAGGCTAACGCATCCGTGGGTTATCTCGACAATAAAGGTATCATCGTGAACTCCTGGAACAAACGCCTCACCCTACGTTTGGGCATGAATGCAAATCTCAAAAACAAAGTAAAAATCGGCTTCAACTCGAACTTCAGCACAGGCAAAGGAAAGGGTGGCGGTAACCTGATCAACTACGCCCGTACTCTACCGACGATGGACTATGTTGAAAATGGTATTCTGACCCACGTGCCCGTTCAGTATGAGGACGGCTCTTTCGGCCACTGGAACTACGATCCAACAACCATCTCATATGCGGCAGGCAAATACCAAAGCAACCCCTATGCCGATCAGTATGTGCGCCGCTACAAGGACGACTGGGATAATGATAATGCGGCTATTCGCAACTCCGCCTTCATTGAGGTCAAGATTCTGAAGGGACTGACTTTTCGCAGTAACATGAACCTCGACTTTTCGGCTAGCAACAGTTGGTACTACAATGCCCCCTATGCCGACACTCAGTACACATGGGAGCAATGGGATACCGACGAGAACGGCAACAAATACGGTGTCGACGAATTCGGTACCAATGGATATGCACAGACTCATTATGGCATAGAGAATTATTTCACCTACGATACAACCTTCAAGAGCCATCATTTTACCATGATGATTGGACAGTCAGCAAGCAAGAGCCATGGGTCATGGAACAACTCCTCGACTAAGGATCTGCGGTTCAACTTCCTCCGCGGTTTCTTCTCTGAGGATCCCGACAAATACAACAACGGTAATGGTGCGCCGAACATGTCAGAGCGTTTCGCCTCTTATTTCGGACGTATCAACTACGCATACAAGGACCGTTACCTGCTGACAGCCACCATCCGTCGAGACGGTTCGTCGAAGTTCGGTGCTGACAATCATTGGGGCACCTTCCCGTCTGCCTCACTGGCATGGCGCGCCTCCGAAGAGAGCTTCATCAAGAATCTCGATATATTCAGCAACCTGAAAGTGCGCCTCGGCTGGGGACGCGTTGGAAACGCAAATGTCAACGCCACAGATGCCCTGCCCCAGCTCTCGTCATCAGGCAGTTACGACTTCTATAATATCGACGGTGAGCGCTACAAACGCTACTTCGGCCTTGCACAGACCTCAGAGATAGACACTGGACTGATGTGGGAGGCCAGTGAGCAGACTAACTTCGGTCTCGACCTCGGTTTTCTGAACGGTGACCTGAACATCACCCTCGACTACTATATCCGAGATACAAGAAACTTAATCCTCAACAAGGCCATCCGCCCATCTGCAGGTTTCTCTTCAATTAAGACCAACTTCGGTAAGATCCGTAACCAGGGTCTGGAGTTCAACATTTCCTACAACAAGCAACTGAACCACGATTGGTCCATTGGAATCGCCCTAAATGGTGAAGCCAGCAAGAACAAAGCTGTCGACATCGGTACTGGCACCACGACATCTGGTCCCACAGGCGCTGGTTGGGAGAACAAGCAGGTATGCTACAATGGTCTACCACTCGGCACTTTCCAAGGCTATGTTGTCGACCATATCATCAAAGACCAAGGCGAGATTGACGGTCTGAACGCCAAGGCTGTAGAAATCTACGGTGACGGTAGCTACTACGACAGATTGACAACAGGTCCCGGTGACTTCCTATTCAAGGATTTGAACGGCGACGGTCATATCACCACCGACGACAAGGCATACCTCGGCGACGGATTCCCCGACCTAACCTATGGACTGAACCTCACTGCAAGATACAGAAACTGGGACGCATCAGCTTATATATACGGTGTCATCGGTCAGGAAATCCTCTCATGGGCCAAGAACTACATGACCTCCATACGAAGCGAGAACGAAGGTTACTATAACTTGCTCGCTGACTATGCCAAAAACTCATGGAGTACCTTGAACCCCAACGCAAGCTATCCTCGACTGACACGCGACGACATGTCATCTAACTATCGTGTTTCTGATTATTATGTGGAGAAGGCCGACTACCTGAAGATTTCGAACTTACAAATAGGCTACACCTTCAACACGAAAAAAGTTGCGAACTATATCAACAATGCCCGTATCTACGCCAGTATACAGAACCTGTTGACCATCTCACCATACAACAAATACGGTGATCCTGAGGTCAATGGCGGTGTTACCACCATGGGTTACGATGCTGGTCGTTATCCCTTCCCACGCACGTTTATGTTAGGTATCCAACTTGGTTTTTAATTGTTTAAAACAGAAAAGAATATGAAAAGAATCATTATAGGAGCCCTCATGGGGCTGGCCGCCACCGCCACATCAATCTCTCTGACATCGTGTGGTGACGATTTCCTCGACGTCGATGCCTATAGCATCGTATCACCTGAAGGAGTATATTCCGACAAAGAGAATGTATTTAAGGGACTCATGGGTGTGTACTATTCTCTCCTAGGAGCCAGCGATTACTATATCAAACCCCACCCCGCCCTGGCCAACTACCCGACACTCGACGTACAGGCCGACGGTTGGGATGCCGAGATGTCTAGCCATTCCTGGACCGTTGAATCGAAATCGGCTTTCTTTGAGAACGCCTGGATCTACTCGTATAAGACTGTCGTGGCCTGTAACCTTTTCCTGCGTGACCTGGAAGGCGTCGACGAACATGTCATGAGTGCCTCAGAGAAGGCAGTCTATGAGGCAGAAACACGTGCCATCCGCGGCAGTGCCTATTATTACCTGACAATCAACTTCAGCCGTGTGCCAATGCTCATGACTGGTGAGACCTATCAGACATCACCGACGAAACCACGTCCAGAAAGCGATGACGAAGCATGGCAGACCATTCTCTCCGACTTTGAATATGCAGCTTCTGTACTCGATTGGAAGCCTGCCGATGGTATGACTGGTCGTTTCACGAAAGGAGCTGCCCTAGCTTACGCCGGCAAAGCATGCATGTATCTCGGTGACTTCAATAAGGCCAAGGACTATTACAAACAGATTATCGAAAATGGGACAATCCAACTGAATCCCTGTTATGCAATGACCAGTTGGGTGGACAATCCCGGCAACGTGGAGGCACTGTGGGAGATCTCCTTCCCCAAATTCCCAGGTATGGGTTGGGATGTGTGGACATGGGCCAAGAATAGCGACTGCCGTTATTTCGGCATGCAGACCAAGGCACGTGAGTTCGGTGGATGGGGCGACTCCTTTACATCATATGAACTTGTGCGCAGTTTCGAGCCCGGAGACAAACGAAAAACCTACTCTATCGTCGGATGGCATGGTGACAAGGGTGACACTAACCCCTACACCGGTGACATCATCGGCACCACAGAGGCATTTCAGTCGTGGTTTCTCTCCAATGCCGAGGGCAACCCGAACAACCATGGTACAAAATGGTGGCGCACAAACGATGTTTATTCTGCACACTCGGTCAACCTCTACCGTTTCGGCGGTGCCCTGCTTGACTATGCAGAGTGCTGTTTCAGAACTGGTGACGAGCAGGCAGGATGGAATGCCATCGCTCAGATTCGTAATCGTGCCTGGGGTAACCTCGAGGTTGGCTATGATCCCGACGAGGCTAGCGGCAGCTACCTGCCGTTCCCCAAGGAACTGCTGAACACGCAGACGGTATCGGTGCCCGACGCACAGGCACACTATGCTAAATATGCAAAGGAAAAGGGATATACCTCACCTATCTGGATGGTGGCTCTCTTCCAGGAACGTCGTAAAGAGCTCTACTATGAGTTCAGTTTGTGGTACGACCTATGCCGCTGCAACTTCGTAGAAGAGTGGTTAAACTGCGAATATCCCAAGAACAACGGGGCCACGTTCTATAACACAGCAACAGGCAAATACTATATCCCATCGGGCAATGATTACAATGAGCCGTGGAACAATGCGTCAGAGGCAGAACGTGCATCTATGATTCCTGTAACCCCAAGAAAGTGGGACTGGAACCCGATCCATCTGGTATACCCGATTCCGACCTCAGAATTAACTGCCAACACAGAATGTGTACAAAACACAGGTTACTAAATAGATTGGAATATTTATTGTGGAAGGTTAGTTAGTATTTAGTTTTTGGCAGGGGAGGTACAGTCGTGATGACAGAATCTCCCTTTTTATTTTCAACGACCTATTCGCCCAGACTCAAAAAAATAACTATATTTGCAAACAAAATATTTTTGTCTTGATATGTATAAGAAAGTAATAACACTATGCTCGATAATGTGTCTTTGTCACATCACGACCATTATGGCACAGGTGAGGAATACGGCAGAGGTGCTGCGGACAGAGACCACACAAGACCTGATGGAGAACATCCTACCATTCTGGATTACACATACCGTCGACCCTAACGGCGGTTTCTATGGTCTGGTACTGAACGATGGTCAGGCTATTGGGAAAGCGCCCAAGGGTGCTGTTCTAAATGCCCGCCTGCTGTGGACCTTCTCGAAGGCCTATCGTCATTACAGTCTCGAGATATACCGTACGATGGCCAACCGTGCTGCAGACTACTACATACACCATTTCATCGACCCGAAATACGGTGGAGTCGTTTGGTCAGTTACCCATGAAGGGCATATCGAAGATGCCACCAAACAGACCTATGCCTGCGCCTTCGGTATCTACGGACTAGCAGAGCACTTCAGGGCTACAGGCAATCGGACGAGTCTGGACGCGGCACTGAAGCTATACGCCACATTAGAGGAGAAGGTGCACGACAAAAAAAGAATGGGCTATATTGAGTCTTTCCAGCGTAACTACTCGAAAGCACCCATCAAAGGGGTTGACGGACTGGCCAATGCCACCAAGACGATGAACACGCATATCCATCTGCTGGAAGCCTTCACCGCGTTGTATCAAGTATGGCCCGATGAAGGATTGCGGAACAATCTTAAGGAACTGATCGGCATCCTACAGACTAAGCTCTATTCCCCTAAGCGTAGTCACCTCATCCTATACTGCGACGACGACTGGAATGCGATAGGAGAAAATGACTCCTATGGCCACGACATTGAGACATCATGGCTGTTGACAGAGGCCGCCGCCGTCGTAGGCGATTCTATTCTGAAGATACAGGTTGACCAACAGGCCATAAAGATGGTCCGTACAGCTCTCAGGGAGGGAGTCAGTGCCGAGGGGACGATGTATTACGAGAAGACTCCGCAAGGCCTGAATAAGAAACTGTCATGGTGGCCTCAATGCGAGATGATCATCGGCTGCGTGAACGCCTGGCAACTCACAGGCGACAAGTCATTTCTCAATGCTGCTCTTCGGAACTGGTCATACGTCAAGACCCACTTTGTCGACCACGAACAGGGTGACTGGTATAAATACCTCACCGAAGACGGTCTTCCAATAAATGCTCCAAAGGTAAGCGACTGGAACTGTCCCTATCATCACAGTCGGGTGGCCTTCGAACTGGCGGAACGACTGAAGCCCATCAAGGCGCATACCGAGGTCATGGCGTGGAGCAACATGACGGGTGTCCGACTAGAGGGTGAACTGATCGACTTTGAGTCGTCATTGCGTGTCGGCACACTAGGCAGAGATATTGAGAAAAGTGGGAGAGAGAAACAGGAGCATATCCGTTATCACCGTGATGGCAACACCCAGACGACCGTCACCCCGATGCACGGAGCAACGATCACGCAGACAGTGACCGACACCACCAGTCAGACCGTCGCCTTGCAGTGGCATATCGAAGCGAAGGAGGATCTCGACGAGAAAGCGTGGTTCTGCATGAGTTTCTCGCCACGGTACTATGCCACAGCCAAGATCAGCATACAAAAGAGGAAAGTGACCGTCACTGCTCCTGAACGTCAAATCACACTGACCTTCGACCGTTCTGTTGAGGCGACAGTCAGGGAGGAAGATGGTGACAAGGTGCTCTATATCACCCTAATGCCGACACTTCGAAAAGGAGCCAAGGCAACCCTTTCTGCCACGATGTCCGTTAATGGCAAACGTCATCATGAGACTGCGACGATAACCTTCGACCACATGCACCCTGGTAGGATTTTCACTGGCTTCGGCGGGAACTTCCGCATCCAGAACCCCCTCAAGGATCCCACGGTCATCGACTATTGTCTAAGGAATATGCGTGTGGCCTTCGGACGTGTGGAGATGCCATGGATGATCTGGGACATGCAAGGAGCGGCTGCCCCACATGTGAAGCAAAGTGCAGAGATGGCACGACGTCTGAAACAGACAGGTATGCCCGTCATTGTCAGTTGCTGGTTCCCACCCATGTGGGCTGGTGAGAGGACCACCCGCTCCGACGGTACGTCGTTCGCTTTCCGTCTAAAGGATTCGGAACAGCAACGGATATTCGCCTCATTGACTGACTATCTGGAGTTTCTGAAGAGAGACTACGGCGTGGAGGCCGACTATTTCTCATTCAACGAATCGGACCTAGGCATCAACGTGGTCTTCACCCCCGAAGAACACCGTGACTTCATCAAGGCTTTCGGACAGTATCTGGCTGACCGCGGTTTGAAAACCCGCCTGCTGTTGGGTGACAATTCCGACGCCACGACCTTCGACTTTATCCTACCAACACTCAACGACCCGTCTGCACATAAATACATCGGTGCCATCTCATTCCACTCCTGGAGAGGATGTGATGACGAGACACTCAACAAATGGGCGGAGGCCTCACGACAAATCAATGTGCCTCTGATTGTTGGTGAAGGTAGTACAGACGCTGCGGCTCACCAATATCCCGCCATTTTCAATGAATCGACATTCGCTCTCTACGAGATCAACCTCTACCTGCGGCTCTGTGCAATCTGCCAACCGCTGAGCATTCTGCAATGGCAACTCACCTCTGACTACTCACCACTATGGGGCGACGGCATCTATGGATCGAAGGGGCCCCTGCACCCTACACAACGTTTTTTCAACCTGATGCAATTGGCTATGACTCCACAAGACGCCTTTGCCGTACCTGTATCTTGTGACAAGGAAAACATACAGACAGCGGGGTTTGTGAAGATGGCCACAGGTGAGTGGGCCATCCATCTAGTTAACAATGGTGCGTCGTGCGAGTCAACCATTTCAGGACTGCCTGTCACGACAAAAGAAGTGGTTGTCTATGTGACCAACAGAGACTGTCATGCCGAGGCCCGTCTCGTTAGGGTCAACGATGGTCAGCTAACCGTTCGATTGCCTGCCGAGAGTTTTATTACAATCATCGCTTGATCATCTCATCCCCGTTATGAATTTGTATTTCATAGCGGGGATGATTTTTTCCCTCTGGTGTAGTCTGTTTGCGAAAAAAAATGTAATTTTGCAGCGAATAACCAAAAAACGAACAGATCAACATGAGAGTGCAATCTAAAATCCTGCTGCTGGCGGTCCTACTGACAGTTACTGATACCGTCATGGCAAAGACATCAACTATTCAGCGCAAACAACGACTTAACGATCATTGGCAGTTTGTCGAAAACGACAGCGATTTCACCAAGGCCAACACCGTGACCCTTCCTCACGACTGGAGCATCCTGCATCATTTCGATGCCAAAGCACCTGCCGGCAATGATGGAGGTTACCTGCCTACTGGCAAGGGCTGGTATCGACGCATCCTCACCCTCGACAAGCGTTATGAGGGTAAGAAGATACGTCTATACTTTGAGGGCATCTATATGAACTCACACGTCTATATCAATGGTCATCAGGCTGGCGGATGGCCCTACGGCTACTCTGGCTTCTGGGTAGATGCCACCCCCTATGTCTCTACAGGACGCAATGAGATTGTGGTGAGTGTGGACAACTCCCAACAGAAGAACTGCCGCTGGTATACTGGTTCTGGTATCTATCGTAACGTGTGGCTCGTGACCACTGATAAGACCTATATTGACGATTGGAGCATCGCCGTGAGCACCCCCGATATCCATCATGTGGAACTGACTGCCACGGTTATCTTGCCCGACGGCACAACCCGTCCCCTGCAGCGCACCATCGAGGTGGCCGATCCTCAACTCTGGTCGCCCGACTCCCCTTATCTCTACCAAACAGAGTTAGCGATTCCCGAGGGCGACCACGTCAGCGTCACCTATGGCATCCGTACCATCGACTATAGTGCAGAGAAAGGGCTCCTGCTCAACGGCAAGCCTCTGAAGTTGAACGGTGCTTGTGTGCATCACGACAACGGTATCCTTGGTGCTGCAGCCTACGACGATGCCGAATACCGTAAGGCACGATTGATGAAAGAAGCCGGCTTCAATGCTGTTCGCACCTCACACAATCCACCTTCAGAGGCCTTCCTCCGCGCCTGCGATGAACTGGGCCTATTGGTCATCGACGAGGCTCTCGACGGGTGGCGCGAGAAGAAGAACGACAACATCTACGACTATTCCACGCTCTTCGACCAGTGGTGGCAGCGCGACATCGACGCCATGGTACTGCGCGACCGTCTGCACCCCAGCATCTTTTGCTGGAGCACTGGCAACGAGGTCATCGAACGGAAGAAGATCGAGGTGGTGAAGACCGCTCATCAGCTGGCATCCCGTATCCGCGCCCTCGATCCGCAGCAACGCCCTGTCACCTCGGCACTGGCTGCCTGGGACCGCGACTGGGATATCTACGATCCCCTGGCTGCCGAGCATGATATCGTGGGCTACAACTACATGATCTTCATGGCTGAGAGCGACCATCAGCGTGTGCCACGGCGTGTGATGATGCAGACAGAAAGCTATCCCCGTGATGCCTGGCGCAACTACCAGACCGTACAGACCCACGACTATATCATCGGCGACTTTGTATGGACTGGGCTCGACTATATCGGAGAATCAGGCATCGGACGATACTATTATGAAGGAGAAGTACCTGGTGAGTCGTGGGAGCGACCGCTCTATCCGTGGCATGCCGCCTATTGCGGCGATGTCGACCTCACTGGCTCCCGCAAGCCTATCAGCTTCTACCGTTCGATGCTGTGGAATACTCGTACGAAGGAGCAGGAAGAGGGACTCTACCTTGCTGTGCGCGAACCAGACGGTTATCTAGGCAAGGTCAAGACCTCGATGTGGAGCACCTGGCCGACACAGAACAGTTGGACATGGCCAGGATGGGAAGGCAAACCCATCGAGGTGGAAGTTTATAGCCGTGAGCCGAAGGTCCGTCTCTTACTGAACGGTCAACTGGTTGCCGAACAGGACACAAAAGAGATGAAAGCGACCTTCACCCTCCCATACCAGACGGGCACCCTATGTGCCGAGGCTGGCGAACAACGCGTGGAACTGCAGACCGCAGGTACCCCTGCCGCCATCCGTCTCACTGCCGACCGCAGCACCCTGAAGGCTGATGGACAATCTCTTGCCTTCATCACTGCAGAGGTGGTTGACGCTCAGGGGTGCGTTGTTCCTACAGCCGATCATACCCTCACCTTCACCGTAGATGGCAATGCCACGCTCCTTGCTGTCGGCAACGCTAATGTCAAGGATGAAGCGCCCTATTATGATACGACGCATCAGGTATGGCATGGCCGTGCTCTGGCCGTCATCCGCAACAACGGTCGCTCCGGGAAATCAACGCTGAGAGTATCGGCAGAAGGACTGCCATCAACTCAGATCACATTCAGATAACAACCATGACACAGAAAAGAACAACATCGGAGTTCATCACAGAACTCCAGCCGGGCGAGATCTTCGTGTTCGGCAGCAACCTGGAAGGAATGCACGGCGGTGGGGCCGCCTATACCGCCTATCGTAAGTTTGGCGCCATCATGGGACAGGGCGTTGGATTACAAGGACAGAGCTACGGCATACCCACGATGCATGGCGGCGTGGAAGCCATCCGCCCGTATGTGGACGAGTTTATCCTGTTCGCCAAGGCACATCCCGAACTGACCTTCCTCGTGACGCGCATCGGCTGTGGCATCGCCGGATTCACTGATGAAGAGATCGCGCCACTGTTCAGGGATGCACACGACGTGGAGAACATCGTATTGCCCCCCAACTGGTAGAACCTGTCTGAAAACACCTGCACTTTTTCAGCAAAAGGTGGGTCATTATGAAAAAAAAGTCGTACATTTGCAACTACCAATCTTTTAGAAACTTAAAAAACATATCAACATTCCTAAACATGAAACTCTTTTCATACATCAAAAATCAGAAGAGACTGCCAGTCATTATGGCGATGTCAGTCTTTGTCGTCCATTCCATAATGGCTCAAAACTCCAATCCTAGAGGATTGTACAGGCTTACCGAGATCGTTCATCAGGATGGCAAACATCTGGAGACAGGTTATAGACAGTACAGGTATTGCCTGGATAACTCTACGATCGTATTGACCTCCCCCTCTATCGACAACATCGAAAAGTCATTCGATTTCCAGATTACAAGTCCTGACGGGAAACCACTGACCCTCACAGGAGAACTGTCAAAGACAGACAACAAAGGAACACAGATTATCGGTACTTCAGACAGTACCTTCACCTATCGCTGGTATAACAACCAAAACAAGTCCGACGAGCGACTGTTCCCCTATCAGACGAATATCGACGAGGCATACATGTTGGTAAAAGACTCTACAGATGCAGCACAACGGGCTTTGAACCTGTTGCAGATGAAATTGGGTCCCAAGCAGCACCGTTTACAAGGCATATGGAAACAACGCGGTATACAACAGACGAACGACGCCAATTCACAGTATTGGATACGACGAGGCAGGATGGACACCTACTTGATCCTCGGAGAGCACGAGGCCGTCATCGCCATTCCCATCCCAGGCTCCCCATCAGCCAATCTGCAGGGTTTCTACACCCCTTGTAGTATTCTCAGCGACAACGCCTTTGAATACGACGGAAAGGCATCCATCGTACACTGGTTTAATGAGGAAACGATTTCCATTACCGCCCTCCAAGACGGACACCCATACGTGACCATCTGGGATCGTTGCGGTCTACCCCAAAATATTCAACAAGCATTCGGCACAGACACACCGCAGACATCGAAAGACCTCTCCCGTTTCTATACGGACGGCTTCATCGAGAAATACGGTCAACAACCCGACTCCATCCGTCAGGCCTATGAGACCTTCGACTATACCATTGATGCCAACGAGCGGAACAACGCCATCTTCCCTGTCTTGATGCGAAGCGGTTTTGAAGATGAGTACAAGGCACTGAAAGACTCGCTCATGGCACGTCTCATGAGAGGTGAGATCAATATTGACGATGCTGTAGGACAATATGTGTTCTGGTTCTATAAGAACTTCGACCGTCATACGAACTGTTCTTCGCAACGCTTTTACAAGCTGCGTTCAGAAGCTTTCGTAAACTACGAGAAACTCATTCCGCAATATGCGCCAGAGCCCGTAGGTTGTAAGGTAGACGACGAGACCTACCTCCTTCGTCTGCCATCAAGTATGGGCGACAAGCCCACCTGGGAATGGACACAGAAGAAGGCCGAGGAGTTCAAGCAGTCAGGCTGCCAATACCTTATCCTCGACCTGCGTGGTAACCATGGTGGCAGCGACGCCTTTGGCGAGATCTTTGCCAAGATGATGTGCGACTGCAGTGCGATGAACGACGAACAGTCTTTCTACAGGAGCAGCACGTTGAACAATGAGCGGTTGAAGAAAATCAGCAGTGTCTATTCCTACATGAACCATATCCTGACAGAGGCGCTCTCGACAGAGGAAGGAGCCCTCATCAACTGGCATACCACCCTCAAAGGAACAGACAAATACACGCCGCTGGTGCGTAAGGGAGCAATCATCATCGACAACTACAGCGCCAGCGCCGGTGAGTCACCAGTCCGTTTTGTCCGCAACTACTCCAAGAAACATGCCGCCGTCTATGGTCGTGAGCGCACCAACGGCTGTGAGCTGTCAGGCAACTGCAACACCATCCGATTGCCCCACAGCAATCTTTCCCTGACCTACCCCATGACAGTAGACGCCGCCTTTGAGGAAGCCTGCAAGGAGCGGGAACCAGGTCATAAGCCCGATGTCATCATCCCCCTGCCCTATCCTGAGCAGCTCACTGATAACATCGACCCCTGGGTGCTCTGGGTAGCCAAGAAAATGAAGAAATAAAACGATACAAGGAAAGCATGGACAAGAAGACTGTCTTTACAATGTTGCTGACTCTTGCCACCATGACTATTGGTGCGCAGAACCTGTCACATTACAAACGGGTCGTCAAGGAACTGAGCTCCGCCAAGTATCAAGGGCGCGGCTATGCCAAGCATGGTGCCAACAAGGCCGGAAGATTCCTACAGAAAGAGTTCCAGAAGGCAGGAGTGGACGAGGTGACGCTACAACCGTTCAAGTTGGATATCAACACCTTCTGCGGTCAGATGCAGATATGGGCCGATGGCAAGAAACTTCGTGCTGGCATCGACTTCTCCATGCGCGAGTACTCCCCTGGTGTCCACGGAGAGTTCCCCGTTTACCACGTAGATACACTGAACTTCGATGCCGACCGTCTACTGGCCGACCTGTCCAAGCCTGAGAATGCCAACTGCATGGTTGCCTGCGAGTTCTGGTTCACCTACCGTCATCGCAAGGTTTTCTCCAAGCTCCAGAAGGCAGGAGAGTGCCCCAACGCAGGACTCCTCTATACGCTGGAGGCACCTGTCAAGTTCTTTAAGGCATACGGAGAAAGGGTGATCGACAAACCCATCATCTGGGTAACGCCAGAGGCCATTGAGGGTGTGGAGCGCATAAAGGCCGATGTGGACAACCAGTTCCTGAAGGACTATGAGTGTTTCAATGTCATCGCCAAGGTCGAAGGACAGCGGCACGACAGTTGCTACGTCTTCACAGCCCACTACGACCATCTGGGTAATCTGGGAAAGAAGATCTTCTACGCTGGTGCCAATGACAATGCCTCTGGCACTGCCACCATCGTGACCCTGGCAGAATACTACGCCAAGAACCGTCCTCTGTACGACATGTACTTCATTGCCTTCTCAGGCGAGGATGCCAACCTGCGTGGTTCCACTTGGTATGCCGAGCATCCTAAGGTGCCGTTGAGCCAGATCAGATACCTCTTTAATATCGACATGATTGGTGATAACAACCCCACCCAGTATTGTGAGGTGAGCGAAGAGGGTATGCGCGGCTTCAGACTCTTCGAGCAGATCAACTCCGAGAAAAAACACTTCGAGTCCCTGCATCGCGGCGACCTGGCAGCCAACAGCGACCATTATCCCTTTGCCGAGCGACATGTGCCCTGCATCTTCCTGGAAAATGAGAATGGTGACGCCTTCCAATACTATCACACCATCTTCGACACATATAAGACTGTCCGCTTCGACAGCTACGAGCCAGTATTCCGTCTGGTGCGCGACTTCATAGAACAGTATTAAGGAAGAGGAAAACATAAAAACAATAAGGTCGCTAGCTCTCAAGGACTAGCGACCTATGTTTTTTATGCGAAGCAAAAACCAGTTGACTATTGAATCGCCTCGATCAACTGCTCGCAGATGCTTTTCATACCACTGATAGAGGGGTGTCCGTTCTGTTTATCTATGTCATGCAGTTCGATGAGTTGAACGTTATAATGCTTACAGATCTCACGGAACGACTCGTTAATCGACTCTGCGAGCTCAGAGTTCAACAGAGCATAGACCACTGCACTGGGATAGCGTTTCTGAAGTTTCTCGAGCAGGCATGCGAGGGCTGGACGGAAGCTCATGCAATCCTCCTTCGTCCAGTCAGCATACTGATATTCGCCCACAGGCGACTTAGCCCATGCGTCGTTAGTGCCACCAAACAGGAAAATGATGTCAGGATTACCCAGACTGTCGACACGCGCAATGAAATTGTTACGCGAGAAGTCCATACCACCATAGCCCGTGCCACAGATGGTGGTGCCACCCCAGGAATCGTTCTTTTCCAACTGATAGCCTTTCGCCTTGATATAAAGACTCCACCAGGTCTGCTCCACCTCGACGACGTCATTTCTGTCGTTGGGGTAGAACGAGGAGTAATGAGCAGGGATAACACCCTGGAAGGTGGAATACGAGTCGCCCAGGATGGACACTTTCTTGGTTTGTGCTGAGACAGCGACTGAAACAACTGCCATCAGCGTCAGGATGATTAACTTTTTCATGTTTTAAGTTTTTATTCAACTGCAAAGATATACATTTCATTTCTAAAAAACCAAAAACATAACAAAAAAAAAGAGCAACCTTTTGGGTTGCTCAACTTTTGGCGGAGAGAGAGGGATTCGAACCCCCGGTACCTCTCGGTACGGTAGTTTTCAAGACTACTGTAATCGACCACTCTACCATCTCTCCAGTGCTTCGATGTCTTGAAAGCGGGTGCAAAGGTAATGAGTTTTTTCGGAATGAACAAATTTTCAGCCAACTTTTTTCGTTTTCCCTTTGCATTTCCTTCACTTATTCATACCATTGCCATCTGTGATGGCGAAGGCACTCCCGCTCGGATTTTCCCAAATACATTTGGAAAATCCCTCACTTATTCGTACCTTTGAGGCAACAGCCCGAAGGTACTCTCGCTCGGATTTTCCCAAATACATTTGGAAAATCCCTCACTTATTCGTACCTTTGCAACGTGATTTATCCTAATAATTTCGAGCAAAAGCTTGGTTTCGACGAGATTCGCCGACTTTTGAAGGAGCGATGTCTCAGTACGCTGGGGAAAGAGAAGGTTGACGAGATGACCTTCTCTGCCGACTGTCATGATGTCAACGAATGGCTCACACAGGTACGTGAGTTCCGCAGGTTGCAGGAGGAGAAAGACGATTTCCCCATGCAGTATTTCTTCGATGTGCGAGAGGCTATCACGCGCATCAGGATGGAAGGAACGCATCTGGAGGAGGATGAGGTGTGGGACCTGCGACGCTCACTGGAGACCATCGCCAATATCGTGAGGTATCTGAACCGTCACGACGATGACAGCGAGGAGGCATCACCCTACCCCGCCCTATACCGTCTGACAGAGGGTGTCGTGACCTTCCCTGCCCTCATCAGGCGTATCGACTCCATCCTCGACAAATTCGGGAAAATCAAGGACTCGGCCTCGATGACCCTGGCCAGCATCCGTCATGAGCTGGCGAAGACGCAAGGCGGCATCTCGCGCACCCTGTACTCCATACTACACACGGCTCAGAAAGACGGACTGGTTGACAAGGACGCCGCTCCTACGATGCGTGACGGTCGACTGGTCATCCCCATCGCCCCATCGCTGAAACGTCGTATCAACGGTATCGTGCACGATGAGTCGGCCACAGGAAAGACCGTGTTCATTGAGCCGACGGAGGTGGTCGAGGCCAACAACAAGGTGCGGCAGTTGGAGGCCGAGGAGAGACGCGAGATCATCAGAATCCTCACCGTATTTACAGACGAGGTACGCCCACACGTGAAGGAGATTCTCGACTCGTACCAGTTCCTGGCACAGATAGACCTCATACATGCCAAGGCCGAATGGGCCCGACTGACGAAGGCCTTCGAGCCCGTCGTCGAAGACAAACCCCATATCGACTGGATCCACGCCATCCATCCGCTGCTGCAGCTCTCGCTCGAGAAGCAGGGAAAGAGTGTGGTCCCACTCGACATCACGCTCACCCACGACAAACGCATACTGATCATCTCTGGTCCGAACGCAGGCGGAAAATCCGTCTGTCTGAAGACCACTGGTCTGTTGCAGTATATGCTCCAGTGCGGTGTTCCCATCCCCGTGGGCGACCGTTCCACCACAGGCCTCTTCCACCACATCATGATAGACATCGGCGACGAGCAGAGCATCGAGAACGACCTCTCCACCTATTCGAGTCATCTGATGAACATGAAGCAGATGATGAGACAGGCCGACAAGCAGACGCTTCTGCTGATCGACGAGTTCGGCAGTGGTACGGAGCCGACCATAGGCGGTGCCATCGCCGAGGCTATGCTCAGGCAGTTCTGGAAGAAGCAGATCTTTGGTGTCATCACCACCCACTACCAGAACCTGAAGCATTTCGCGGAAGACCATCCTGGTGTCGTAAACGGAGCCATGCTCTACGACCGTCATCAGATGCAGGCACTGTTCCAGTTGGCCATCGGCCAGCCTGGCAGCTCGTTTGCCATCGAGATTGCCCGTAAGACAGGTATCCCTGAGGAGGTGATCCGTGACGCATCAGAGATCGTTGGTTCCGACTATATCCAGAGCGACAAATACCTGCAGGATATCGTACGCGACAAGCGCTACTGGGAGGGCAAGCGACAGACCATCCATCAGCATGAGAAGAAGCTGCAAGCCAGCGGCGAGCGCCTGGAGGCTGCCGTTGAGGAGATAGAGGCAGAGCGCAAGGCCATCCTGCGCAAGGCCAAGGAGCAGGCCGAGGAATTGCTGCGTGAGAGTAACAAGAAGATCGAGAACGCCATCCGCGAGATCCGCGAGGCACAGGCCGAGAAAGAGCGCACGCGCAAGATCCGCGAGGAGCTGAACACCTTCAGGGAGGAGATGGCCGAGATAGACGCCAAGGCCAGCGACGAGGCCATCGCCAAGAAGATCCGTCAGATACAAGAGCGCAAGGAACGTCGCGAGAAGCGCAAGCAAGAAAAGATGGAGAGGAAAGGAGACGGAACGGGAAGCAACGCAGAAGCCTCGGCAAGCAGTCCCAAGTCTCCCCGTGCCACAGCCCCGCTCCAGAAGGGCGACACCGTCCGCATCAAGGGTCTCACCTCTGTCGGCGAGATTGAGTCGATCAACGGAGAGATGGCGACCGTCATCTTCGGCGGCATGAAGACCAAGATGCGTACAGAACGACTGGAGCATGCCAAGGCCACCACGTCGGCACTGTCCAAGACAGAGGAGCGCAACAGCAGCATCGCAGGCGCATACGGCACCGTCTCGCGCGACACGCGTGAGGTCATAGACAACCGCAAACTGAACTTCCGTCAGGATCTCGATGTCAGAGGCATGCGAGGCGACGAGGCCATCAATGCCGTCACCTATTTCATCGACGATGCCATCCTTGTCGGCATGCCTCGCGTACGTATTCTCCATGGCACAGGAACAGGTGTCCTGAGGCAGCTGATACGCCAATATCTGGGCACGATTCCTAACGTCAGAGCCTTCCGCGACGAGCATGTTCAGTTCGGTGGTTCAGGCATCACGGTGGTCGATTTAGACTGATTTTTGCACCTTGATATAGATTAAGCGACACACACGCAACTGCAAAAAAATCAAAAAACATTTGGCTAACTCACTGATTTTCCGTACCTTTGCACGCAGAAATACAAAAACGCCCGTAGCGAAGGGCGCTTGGCACGACGCGAAGTCGTACCATATTTGAAAAGGAAATCTAAAGGATAACGCGGTACTCGCGATGAGTTTCCGCCTAAAGTATAGAGATATGATTCAAATATTTAAAAAGGTTAGTGTGAGCTTGATGGCTCTGGCATTGGTCACCACGACAGCTTCGGCTTCAGACCGCACCACAGAGAACGCTACTTCTCCAAATAAGACAAGCGTCAAGAGTGTCGCCAAGAGCAGCAAAACATCAAGCGTCAACTGGAATCCAGTAATGGATGCGATTATTCAAGTAGAAAGCGAAGGAAATCCCAACGCCGTGAGTGGAAACTCTGTAGGCGCTATGCAGATTACTCCGATTCTTGTGAGAGATTGCAATGATATTCTGAAAAGGAGGAAGAGTAGTAAGCGTTTCACGATGGCCGACCGTTACAGCGTCGCCAAGTCGAAGGAGATGTTCCTGTTAATTCAACAGCATTATAACCCTGAGAATAGCATTGAAAAGGCTATTCGCTCCTGGAACGGAGGAGTGCGTTATAGCGTCCGCGCGACCGAACGTTACTATCAGAAGGTTATGAGAAAGATGAAGTAAGCTATCTATTTCAAGAACTATACAAATCCGGTTGCCAAGGTACAAACTTGGCGACCGGATTTTATTTTTGCCCATACGGGAGCACGTGAGAACCAGACGGAGCAAAAAAAAGAAGTCCGAGCATTCGGACTTCATTGTTGCGGAGGCAGGATTCGTAATCGTTTGCTTGCAAACGCTTTGACCTTGGTCAAAGAACGTCGACCGGGAACACGGTCGAATCCTCCGTAAACGAAAGAAACCCGACTACTGTCGGGTTCCGTAGTTGCGGAGGCAGGATTCGAACGTGCGACCTCCAGGTTATGAGCCTGGCGAGCTACCAACTGCTCCACTCCGCGATGTTGTTTTTCTTAAGCGGGTGCAAAGGTACAACTATTTTTCGAGCTAACCAAATAATTAGGCCATTTTTTTGAAAAAACATTGTTTTTATAACTTTTCACGTCCTTTTCTTTGTTCATTTCAAAGAAATCCTTTACTTTTGCACATTATAATTGCCGTGTGCAATTCCACAAAAGCAAGGAGGAAAAAAATATGTCCATATCCAAGACAAGACAAAAACTGGTAGACGTAGCACGCCAGTTGTTCGCCATGAACGGACTGGAGAATACGACGATGAACGACATTGCCTTGCAATCAGGCAAGGGGCGTCGTACATTATATACCTATTTTAAGTCGAAAGAAGAGATCTACTATGCTGTCATCGAGAGTGAGCTGGAGCGCCTGAGCGACAAGCTCGACGAGGTGGCAGCCCGCAAGATCCGTCCTCAGGACAAGATCATCGAGCTGATCTACACCCATCTGAGCATGATTCGTGAGACAGTGGTGCGCAACGGCAACCTGCGTGCCGAGTTCTTCCGTAACATCTGGATGGTCGAGAAGGTGCGCAAGCATTTCGACGATGCCGAGATAGAGCTCTTCCGCAAGGTTTACACCGAAGGCAAGGAAGACGGTGAGTTCGACATCGACAATGTGGAGCTCGTGGCCGACATCACCCACTATTGTATCAAGGGTCTCGAGGTACCTTATATATATGGGCGCATCGCGCATGGCATGAAAGAGGAAGACACCAAGCCTCAGGTAGCCAAGGTCGTCTACGGAGCACTTGGAAAGTTCCAGAAGAAATAAAAACCATATTAAGAATAAACATTATAAACATTATAACCATTAAAAGAACTAAAGAATAATTATGGGATTACTAGAAGGTAAGACAGCCCTGATCACAGGAGCTGCACGCGGTATCGGAAAAGCTATCGCACTGAAGTTTGCCGAAGAAGGCGCGAACATCGCATTCACCGACCTCGCCGTTAACGAGGAGACGGAGAAGGAAATTGCCGCCAAGGGCGTCAAGGCCAAGAGCTACGCATCCAACGCTGCCGATTTCGCACAGACAGAAGAGGTGGTCAAGGCCGTAAAGGAAGAGTTTGGAAGCATCGATATCCTGGTGAACAACGCAGGAATCACGAAAGACGGTCTGATGCTCCGCATGACAGAGCAGCAGTGGGACGCCGTCATCGCCGTCAACCTGAAGTCTGCTTTTAACTTCATCCACGCCTGCATCCCCGTGATGATGCGTCAGCGTGGCGGTTCGATCATCAACATGGCCTCTGTCGTAGGTGTTCACGGAAATGCTGGTCAGGCCAACTACGCCGCCTCCAAGGCCGGTCTGATTGCCCTCGCCAAGAGTATTGGTCAGGAGATGGGTCCGAAGGGTATCCGTGCCAACGCCATCGCCCCAGGCTTCATCGACACAGCCATGACTCAGGCTCTGCCAGATGACATCCGCAAGGAATGGATCAACAAGATTCCCCTGCGCCGTGGTGGACAGGTTGAGGATATCGCCAACGTGGCTACGTTCCTGGCATCCGACCTCTCAAGCTATGTCAGCGGTCAGGTGATTCAGGTCGACGGTGGTATGAACATGTAGGATTATGGAGGTCGTTTACGAAGACAACCATATTATCATTGTCAACAAACAGAGTGGGGAGATCGTCCAGGGCGATAAGACTGGCGATCGCCCCCTCTCTGATATTGTAAAAGATTATATCAAAGAAAAGTACCAGAAGCCAGGAGCCGTTTTCCTCGGCGTGGTGCATCGTCTCGACCGTCCCGTCAGCGGACTGGTCATCTTTGCCCGTACCTCCAAGGCCCTCACACGCCTCAACAAGATGTTCGTCGAGGGAGAAGTGCACAAGACCTACTGGGCGATTGTGAAGAAAGAGACAGGAACCAGAAGCCAGGATACAGGAGAATGGCATACGCTCACCCACTGGCTCGTACGTAACGAGAAGCAGAACAAGAGTTATGCCTACGACCATGAGAAACCTAATGCCAAGAAAGCCATTCTAAAGTACAGAACCATCGGACAGTCAGACAATTACACACTTCTGGAGGTGAACCTGATGACAGGCCGCCACCATCAGATACGCTGTCAGTTGGCAGCCATGGGCTGTCCCATCAAGGGCGACCTCAAGTACGGAGCCCCACGAAGCAATCCTGACGGCAGCATCTCCCTGATGTCACGCCGCGTGGAGTTCATCCATCCCGTATCCAAAGCGCCGATCATTGTCGACGCCCCCATCCCCCAAGACCCGCTCTGGCAGGCCCTCGTCCCAGCGAACCGCTGACACGCGGACATTAATATTGTCAATTACATTCATAAACAAAAAAAAGAGAATTCCATTTCTGGAATTCCCTTTAACGGTCCCGATATGCACATCGGGCATATATGGATTATTGCAAGTCAGAAGTGAATGCTCACATGACCGTTCGAGCCGTGTACCACCAGTGACGCATGCGTATGATGGGGTGCAGGATGATGGCGATGATGCGGAGCGTGCCTCTTCGGCATCGGTGCGGGCTTCGGCATCGGTGCGGGCTTCGGCATCGGACGATAGAAGTGAGACAGACGGATATACCTGTCGTACTGTGAGGCCGTGAGCACTCTGCGTAGCATGCGGTTACGGTGTTTCCAGCTCTTTCCATAGGCATTGCTATGATGATTGACACTGCGCAGATAGTCGAAGTTGATGTCATAGACTGCGTGATACTGTGCTGGCATCAGATGGAGCTCATGTGTCATCTTATCCGTCATATACTTTGCCTCATGCCTGGCCTCGGTACGTGTTAAAGCATTGGCAGTGATGGCTATCGTCATCAGCATGCTCAGAATCATCATCTTCTTCATAATCGTTGAGTTTAAATGGTTATACTTTAATTTGCTTTTGTTGATGCAAAGATACACACATCCTGCTCCGTTTCAAAAGGAATGTTCCTAAAACGGAGGAGGATTTCCCCTAAAGATACGAGGGATTCCCCTACTGCCCCATCAGGCAGCAGAGCAAAGAAGACGATGCTATTATATCAAGGTTTAGGCGAGAAAAAGAGCGTCCAGCGATAGAGGTTACAGCCGACAAAGTTGCCGAGCACCTCAGACACATACACCACCAATACAGACCCCTGCACCACCTGTTCGGCAGGAGACACCAGGAAATAGAAAGCATCCGCGATGGAGTGCGCGAAGCCACAGAGTATGAACACAGGCACACCGAGCACGAGTGGCAGCATTTTCCCCTTGCGGGCGAACTCCACCGCCGTTGTCATAATAAATCCGCAGCCGATGGCCAGCAAGAAGCACGCCCACGGTCCCTTTGCCAACCTGCCAGCAAGGATCTTCGAGGCCGGCTCTACGCAGTCGGGCTGAGCATAAGCGATGAGCCATGCCGAGAGCAGGCATCCCACGATATTACCCAACAGAACGACCGTCAGCATCGCCCAGTCGCCCTGACGACGGATGAATCCAGCCGTACCCGTATAGAGCTTCAGTCCATAGTACACCACGGTGGTCAGTCCGAAGGCGAACAGCACCGCACCAGCCACGCCACCCACGCGCAGGTTCACCACGCAACCAATTGAAATACAGATACCTGCAAGAATTGCCAAAGGAAAAATCTCCTGTAATAAACTCACTTTCTTCATAATGGTTACAAAGTTACGAAAAAACGAGCGCAGAACAAAATAAGTTCACTTATTTTTTATGCCGAGTGCAAGTAACTTCGCGGTCGAACGACCGCAGAGTTACGCAAAAACAAGAGAAAATATTTAACATTTTATATGATAGTGCAAAACTGACGTATTGGACATTGGACAATTGGACAATTGGACAAAACTAAAATTTGATTGGAATCGACGGTACTAATGACAATAATTTAATTATATTATATATTATAATATATAATATAATTAATATAATATAATATATTAATTATTTCTTTTCTTTGTCTTGGTTTCGACAAAGAAAAAAACTTTTTGTCCAATTGTCCAATTGTCCAATTGTCCAAAATGTCCAAGGCCTCAGCAAAGCGAATATTGATAGAATAAATTTACACAGCCAACGCATCCGAAGGTAAGACTACAGCAGGCTCCCAGCAACGGCACGGTTTGCTCGGAGGAAAACAGGAGTTTCATCGGAGGAAAGTCGGCCTTTCCACGGAGGAAACCCCGAGGGCGCTGAAACGCCCTGAATACGGGGCGTTCAGGATCGGCCGAGCACCTGACAAATTTTATTTACTTCCATAGGAAGGCGCAGCCTACTTCCGTAGGAAGGAACGACCTACTTTCGTTGGAAGAAGCGACCTACCTCCGTAGGAAGGAACGACCTACGGCGGCATATGGCGAGGTCTGAGAGAGGGGGCAAAACGCATAGAACTATGGGGCATAACATGCCATAACATGCAATAACGTGCAACAACTGAATTCGCACAAGGAAAATGCTTGGTGATTGGCGCGATTATTCGTAATTTTGCAGCAAGAAATCAATCAGATGACATTTTCGCCCCCGCAAATACTCACATCTGGTCAAGATACGAAAAAACAAGTGAAAATATCTAAAGTTGACGTGTTATTTCAAAGAAATATTGTACTTTTGCACCATCGACCATTAGAAACGAATGAAGAAGACTCTTAAGTGGTTCGGGATAGCGGTAATCACTCCCCTTCTACTGTTCATCATACTCGCCGTATTGCTCTATCTGCCGCCAGTACAGAACTGGGCGGTGAAGAAAGCGGCAGCCATCGCCTCGGAGAAGACAGGCATGGAGATCACCATAGACCATGTCCGTCTGGCCTTTCCGCTCGACCTTGGTATCGACGGATTCCGTGCCATCAAGCAGAACGACTCACTGCCACAGGTGAGAGACACCATTGCCGACGTGCGCAGGTTGGTGGTCGACATCCGTCTCCTGCCGTTGCTGAAGAAACAGGTGATCATCAAGGAGCTGGCATTCCAGCAGGCTAAGATCAACACCAACGGCTTTATCAGCGACCTGCGTGTCAAGGGCGAGCTCGACGAACTGCGACTGTCGTCGAAGGGCATCGACCTCAATAAGGAGACGGCAGAGATCAACGGTGCCCGTCTGTCGGGTGCACGCCTCGACATCGCCCTAAGCGACACGGCAGCCGTAGACACCACAGAGTCGGCCATGAAATGGATTATCAACGCCGACTCCATCTGTGCCTCACACAGCGACCTGACGATCCACATGCCTGGCGACACGCTGAATATGGGTATCACCCTCGGCCAGGCCGTCGCCCGTCAGGCCGACATCGACCTGGGACGCGGCATCTACCGTGTGGGCAGTCTCAGTTGGCACGAAGGCCGTCTCACCTACGACGACCGTTACCAGCCAGAGGTCAAGGGGCTCGACTACAACCACATCGACATGAGTCATCTCGCACTCGACATCGACTCCATCAGTTACTCACCAGAGGGCACCTCACTGCTGATCCGTCATGCCGCCATGAAAGAGAAGAGCGGCCTGGAGATCACGGATGCCACGGGTGGTGTGCGCCTCGACCCGTCGTTCAGCAACATTCGTCTGCAGGGCATGACGATGCGCACACCCGACTCTGACATCTTCGCGGAGGCCGACGTCGACTTCAACGTGGCCGACATCCAGAACCCGGGGAAGATGCATCTCCGTCTGAACGGTCAGCTGGGAAAACAGGACATCATGCGTTTCCTGGGTGACATGCCGCAGAAATTCGTGGAACGGTATCCCAACCACCCACTCGTCGTCAAGGGATCGGTAGACGGGAACATGCAGCAGATGACCTTCACAGGACTGGACATCTCACTGCCCACTGCGCTCCACCTCACCCTCAACGGCAAGGCAGAGAACCTGACGGACATGAGCCGGCTGAAGGCCGACCTCCGTATGAACGCCCAAGCACAGGACCTCAATTTCGTCACAACGCTGGTTGACCCCAAGCTGTCGGGCAACTACCGCATACCTTATGGCATCACACTCGACGGCACACTGAAGGCCGACGGCACACGATACACCACCGACCTCGTGGCGCGTGAGGGGAAAGGGAGCGTGAGCATGAAGGGATCGGCACAGATCCCGCTCAACAAGAAAGGAGAGATGGCGGTCGACCTGATGAGCTACGATGCCCAGATCAGCATCAACAGTCTGAACGTGCATCATTTCATGCCCAAGGACTCCATCTATACAGTATCCGCCGACATCAAGGCGAAGGGCTACGGCACCGACTTCCTGTCCAGTCGCAGTCGTCTGACAGCCAGCACCACCGTGCGCCAGATACAATACGGCAGTTGGAACCTGAAGAACCTCTCTGCCCAGGCCCATCTGCAGAACGGCCGAGGACGGGTGAACGTCACGGGACATAACGAGCTCTTCGACGGTACGGTAGGCATCGATGCCCTGCTCAGCACCAAGAAGTTCGACGGCACAGTGAGCGCCGACCTGGCCAAGGCCGATCTCTTCCGCATGCGACTCATGGACAAGCCACTCACCATCGGCATGTGCGGGCATCTGGACATCACCTCGGACATGAAGGAGACGCATCACGTGAACGGCCTCATCAGCGAGCTTTATATCCAAGACGACAAGAAGACCTACCGTCCAGAGGACATGGGACTGCTGGTGAGCACCACAACAGACACGACTTATGTACGGGCACAGAGCGGCGACCTCATCGTGAAGCTCGATGCCAAAGGCGGCTACGAGCGACTGCTCAGACAGATGACCACCCTCGCCGACTCCGTCATGGCGCAATACAACCAGAAGGTCATCGACCAACAAGCCATCAAACGGCTACTGCCCACCATGAAGCTCCATGTGGAGAGCAAGCGCGACAATCCTATTGTCAATCTGCTGAACATCAACAATATCGACTTCAAGGAGCTGTGCGTTGACATGGCCAGCTCGCCCGAGACGGGCATCAACGGCAAGAGCCACCTCTACTCGCTCAACTACGACAGTATCCGCATCGACACCATCCGCCTGGACCTCACACAGAAAGGCGACAAGCTGACCTATCAGGGACAGATACGTAACAACCGCCGGAACCCACAGTTCGTGTTCAATGCCCTTATCGACGGACACATCCATGAGCACGGTGCCCTGGCAGGTGTACGCTACTACGACGACCACGGCAAGCTGGGCGTACGAGTCGGTGCTACGGCAGAGATGGAGGATGGCGGTATCCGCTTCAAACTGCTGCCCGAACGACCGACACTCGGCTATAAGGAGTTCAACCTGAACGAGGACAATTTCATCTTCCTGGGCAGCGACAAGAAGATACAGGCGAAGGTCGACCTGATAGCCGACGACAAGACGGGTCTGAAGCTCTACACGGCAAACCAGGACGCATCGATGCTGCAAGACCTGACACTCTCGGTGAACCGTCTCGACCTGGGCGAGATATCCTCGGTGGTGCCCTATCTGCCGAAGGTCACAGGTAAGCTACATGGCGACTATCATATCCTGATAGACCAACAAGAGCATATCTCCGTGGTTTCCGACATGGCCGTCTACGACATGACCTACGAGGGCTCGCCCATCGGAAACATCAGCACCGAACTGGTGTATCTGATGAAGGAAGACGACACCCATGCCGTCGAGGCCCGTCTGATGCTCGACGATGAGGAGTTCGGCTTACTCAGCGGTATCTACCAGGCACCCACGACAGGCGACGACGGCAAGATCGACGCCACCTTCACGATGACCCGTATGCCACTCTCCCTGGCCAACGGTTTCGTGCCCGACCAGCTGGTGGGTCTTGAGGGCTACGGCGAGGGCACGCTGACCATCAAAGGTACCACCACCCATCCCGACGTAAACGGTGAGGTGTATGTCGACGAGGCCTATCTCGTCAGCATCCCCTACGGTATCCGCATGCGCTTCGACAACGACCCTGTACGCATCGTGGGCAGCCATCTGCTGTTGGAGAACTTCGGTCTCTATGCCTATAATGACGAGCCGCTGAACCTGATGGGCAACATCGACTTCTCGGATACCGAGCACATCGCCATGGACATGAGGATGCAGGCACGCAACCTGCTGCTGATCAACGCACGGCAAGAGGCGAAGTCGATTGCCTATGGCAAGGCATTCGTCAATTTCTACGCCCGGATGCAGGGACCATTGGAGGAGTTGAGCATGCGTGGACGACTCGACGTGCTCGGCACCACCGACCTCACCTATATGCTACTCGACTCACCGCTCTCAACAGATAACCGCATGGACGAGCTGGTGAAGTTCACAGACTTCTCAGACACGACGCAGGTTGTCGTCACGCGGCCTGTGCCCACGGGCCTGAATGCCGACCTGAACATCAACGTGTCGCAGGGCGCTCATATCGTCTGTAACCTGAACACGGAACAGACCAACTACGTCGACCTGATGGGAGGCGGAGACCTGCGCATGAGATACAATGCCGAGGGTATCAACCTCACAGGTCGCTACACCCTGGCGAGCGGAGAGATGAAATACTCACTGCCCATCATCCCACTGAAGACCTTCGCGATCAAGGACGGCAGTTATGTGGAGTTCACTGGCGACCCGATGAACCCCAGGCTGAACATCACCGCCACCGAACGCACCAAGGCGACCGTCGGCAACGAGGGCGGACAGAGCCGCAGTGTGGCCTTCGACTGTGGTGTCGTCATCACCAAGACCCTTAACGACATGGGACTGGAGTTCATCATCGACGCACCAGAGGATAACACCATCAGCAGCGAGCTCGCCACGATGTCGACGGAGGAACGCGGAAAGATCGCCGTGACGATGCTCACTACAGGTATGTACCTGGCCGACGGTAATACGGGTAACTTCTCGATGAACTCGGCCCTGAGCTCGTTCCTGCAGAGCGAGATCAACAGCATCGCCGGATCGGCACTGAAGACGCTGGACCTCAGCGTGGGCATCGACAACTCGACGGACGCCTCTGGTGGTACACGTACCGACTACTCCTTTAAGTTCGCCAAGCGATTCATGAACAACCGTCTGAAGCTACAGATAGGCGGTAAGGTATCGACAGGATCGAGCGACGCCATGGGACAGAACCAGTCGTTCTTCGACAACGTGAGTATGGAATATCGTCTGAACCAGGATGCCACAAAGTATATCAAGCTGTTCTATAACCAGAACGTCTACGACTGGCTCGAGGGTTATACAGGTGAATATGGTGGTGGTTTCATCTGGCGACGGAAACTGGATCATTTCAAGGACATCTTCCATTTCAAGAAGAAAGAGTCTTTGCCTACGCTGATGCGGCAACCAACCAGCAAGCGCGACAGTGTAAGGGTAAGGCCTTCGACAAGTTCTTCCGCTGGGCCGTCTGTAGGCCCGTCCGCTGGCCCTTCGACAAGCTCAGGGACCGCGGCGGTTGCTGAGCCTGCCGAAGCAAAGCGCCGTCCCGCGGTTGCTGAGCCCGTCGAAGCAAAGAAAAAATAGAAATTATGAAAGTAGTCAGATATATCCCCCTTCTACTTCTGCTGGCATCCTGTTCGATGACCAAGAACATCCCCGACGACGACCAGCTCTTCGTAGGCCTGACAAAGATTGTCTACGAGGATGAGAAGAACTATGCCGAGAAGAGCTACGACGACCACCTCACCACCACGAAGGAAGAGGTAGAGGCCGCCCTGGCCACAGAGCCCAACGGCTCCCTGTTCGGCAGCAGCTATATCTCCATGCCCTGGTCGTGGCACCTGTGGGTCTACAATAAATTCTCAGGCAAGAAGTCGGGCTTTGCCAAATGGATGACGAAATCGTTCGGCAAGGCTCCCGTCCTGATGAGTCAGGTGAACCCCGCCCTTCGAGCCTCGGTAGCCAGTTCCGTTCTCCGCAACAACGGCTATTTCAGAGGACACGTGAGCTACGAGGCCGTACCAAGGAAGAACCCGAAGAAAAGCAAGATCGGCTATACCGTCAGACTCGACTCCCTCTTTACGCTCGACTCGGTGGCGTACACGAATTTCCCCGCCGAGATACAAGCACTGATCGACTCCACCAGGGAGGAACGGCTCATCAACAGGGGCACACCATTGAGTGTGGCGGTCCTTGACGGAGAGCGTAACCGTATCAGTACCCTACTCAGGAACAACGGATACTATTACTTCAACCCCAGCTACACCTCGTACCTGGCCGACACGTTTGCTACCGCAGACAAGGCACAGCTGCGGCTCCAGCTGGCCGACGGACTGGATGAGGCGGTGCTCCACAGATGGTATGTCGGCAAGATCGACGTGCTGTTCCGCAAGTCGATGCGCGAGACGCTCACTGACTCCATCAGTCGGCGGTTCCTGACCATCCATTTCAACGGGCGGCGCTCTCCTATCCGTCCCAGTGTGGTGTTACGCGACCTGCGCCTCCGTCCTCGTCAGGAGTTCAGCTATGACAGATACCAGGAGTCCGTCGGCAAGATCAACTCCACAGGTGTCTTCAGCAGCACGGATTTCCAGTTCACCCAGCGCCCAGGAACCGATACCCTCGACCTGCGGCTGAGTTGTGTCTTCGACAAGCCCTACGACTTCTATATCGAGGGCAACGCCATCGGGCGCACCAGTGGCCGCTACGGTCCTGAGGCAAAGATCGGTCTCACGAAACGCAATGCCTTCCGTGCCGGCGAGAAACTCGACATCAACCTGCACGGTGCCTACGAATGGGAGCGTGGCGGCGGATCAGACATGAGCAGCTATCAATACGGTGCCGATGCGTCGATTGAATTCCCGCGTATCATCGCCCCCTTCTACAACAGCGACAGGATACGTCGCAGTCAGCGCCCTGGTGGCAGTCGTACACCTGACGGTACCAGGCGGCGGCGTCACCGTTTCTATACCACACCTGTCACCTACGCCAAAATATCAACAGACATCGTGCGCCGTCCGAAATACTACAAGATGCACGTCGTGACAGGCGAATGGACCTACCGTTGGCAGCCATCGGCAAGCAGTCGGCACGAGCTGTCGCCACTGACGGTGAAGTACCAGTATATGAACAGTCATACGGAGAAGTTCGACTCCATGATGCAGGTCAACCCCTACCTCATCGCCTCGATGTCGGACTATTTCATCCCGAAGATGCGATACTCGTACACCTATACCAGTCCGTCGTCCCTGCGTCACCCCATCCGCTGGGAGACCACCATCGAAGAGGCGGGTAACCTCGTCTCACTATGGGATATGGCGGGCGGTCACAGCTTTAACGAGAAGGGAAAGAGCTTCTTCAAGACGCCCTACTCACAGTTTGTCAAGCTGGAGACGGATCTGTCGAAGACCTGGAGCCTGAACACCACATCGCAACTGGTGGGACACGTGAATGCCGGCGTGATCTATGCCTACGGCAACAGCGACTACACCCCCTTCAGTGAGAGTTTCTATGTAGGTGGAGCCAACAGTGTTCGCGCCTTCGGCGTACGAAGGATCGGACCAGGAGCCTTTGACGGCAGCGTGCTCTCGCGACAGGCCAGCTATCTTTTCCAGAATGGCGACATCAAGTTCGTAGCCAACCTAGAATATCGCACAAGACTGTTCGGTGATCTGAACGGAGCTGTCTTCCTCGATGCAGGTAACGTGTGGAGCTTCGACGAGCTATGGGATGAGAACGACACCGACGGCGCACCTGTCGAGCATACGGCATTCAAGCCATCCAGGATGCTCGACGAGATGGCGCTGGGCACTGGCATCGGCCTGCGCTACGACCTGGGCTTCCTCGTCATACGTCTTGACTGGGGCTTGGCCCTGCACTGTCCGTACGATACGGGCAAGTCGGGATACTTCAACGTCAACCGCTTCAAAGATGCGCACACGCTGCACTTCGCCATCGGCTATCCTTTCTAAACGACATATCTCACCCATTAACACGGAATGAATATAAAAAAGTACGAGAAAACCTGCGGAATCTGAGGCTTTTTTTGTACCTTTGCAGACAATTTAAAAACAAACACTAATTGTACTAATTGTAATATAGCGCTTATGAAACCAACTCTTTTCCTGCTTGCAGCAGGTATGGGCAGCCGCTATGGCGGACTGAAACAGCTCGACGGACTGGGTCCTAACGGCGAAACCATCATGGACTACAGCATCTACGATGCCATTCAGGCCGGCTTCGGCAAAATCGTGTGGGTGATCCGCAAAGACTTTGAGGAGCAGTTCCGTACACAAATCCTCTCGAAATACGAAGGGAAAGTGAAGTGCGAGCTATGCTTCCAGGCACTCGATGCACTTCCCGAGGGATTCTCTGTACCAGAAGGTCGTCAGAAGCCATGGGGTACCAACCATGCCGTGCTGATGGGCAAGGATGTGATCAAGGAACCATTCTGCGTCATCAACTGCGACGACTTCTACAATCGCGATGCCTTCATGGTCATCGGCAAGTATCTGAGCAGTCTGCCTGAGGGGGCAAGAAACCAGTATGCGATGGTAGGCTTCCGCGTAGGAAATACGCTGTCAGAAAACGGTACTGTGGCACGTGGTGTCTGCTCAAAGAACGAGAAGAACCACCTGACGACGGTGGTGGAGCGTACAGAGATCGTACGCTGTGCCGAGGACGGCTCACAAGCAGGTGCTGCCGATCAGCCCATCCGTTATAAGGATGAGAACGGCAAATGGGTAGTCGTCGATGACAACACGCCTGTCTCCATGAACATGTGGGGCTTCACTCCCGACTATTTCGAGTATAGCGAGGCCTATTTCAAGGAGTTCCTCAGCGATCCGAAGAACATGACGAACCTGAAAGCCGAGTTCTTCATTCCTCTGATGGTCAACAAGCTCATCAATGAGAACACCGCCACCGTCGAGGTGCTCGACACCACCAGCAAGTGGTTCGGCGTGACCTATGCTGCCGACCGTGAGTCGACCGTGGCCCGTATCCAGCAGCTCGTCGACGAGGGTGTCTATCCCAATAAACTGTTTTAAATGAACATCAATATCATGAGCGAAGATCAGCTGGCTCAGTTGAGCCAGCTGATTTCCGACGCACAGAATATCATCATCACCTGTCACACCAGTCCCGACGGTGATGCCATCGGTTCTTCACTTGGCTGGGCAGAATACCTGCGCTCCCAAGGCAAGGAGCCTGTGGTCATCGTCCCTGACCAATATCCCGACTTCCTCCGATGGCTTCCCAACACGGAAAAGATCATCCGCTACGACAAGCACACAGAGAAGGCCGACATGCTCTTTAAGATTGCCGACCTGATCTTCTGTCTTGACTACAACACCCCCAGTCGAGTGGAAGAGATGCAGTCGGCACTGGTGGAATCGCCAGCCCAGCGCGTGCTCATCGACCACCATCCCAACCCCGACGTGCCTGCCGTGCTGACCCTCTCATGCCCTGAGGCATCAAGTACCAGTGAGCTGATCTTCAGTATCGTTTGGCAACTAGGAGGCTTCGAACAGCAGGACAAGCACTTCGCAACCCCTGTCTACTGCGGTATGATGACCGATACAGGAGGGTTCACGTTCAATTCCACTCGGCCAGAGATATTCTTCATCATCTCACAACTTCTCACAAAAGGCATCAACAAAGACAAAATCTACCGTAACGTCTATAATAACTACAGCGAGGATCGTCTGCGACTGATGGGCTACGTGATGTACCAGAAACTCGTCACAGACCCCGCGCGTCATGCCTCCTACTTCACTCTGACAAAGAAAGACATGCGCGACTTCCACTTCATCAAGGGCGATGCCGAAGGCATAGTCAACCTGCCCCTGCAGATCAAAGGACAGAAGCTCAGCGTCTCCTTGCGCGAAGACACGGAGAAGGAGAACGTCATCTGGGTGAGCCTGCGCTCCGTCGATGACTTCCCCTGCAACAAGATGGCGGCAGAGTTCTTCAATGGCGGCGGGCACCTCAATGCCTCTGGTGGCCGTCTATACTGTTCGATGGCTGAAGCCGAGGCCATCGTCAAGAAAGCCTTCCTAGCCTACGAAGACCTGTTGAAAAAGAGTTAAGAGTCTGGAATAAAGCGTTAAGAGTTAAGAAAATTGCCTCTGTCTGTGCAATTTCTTCCGCCTTCATGCCACATTCTTAAATAAAATAACTATTTTTGCATCGTTAAAATAAAAAAATGAAAAGAATCCTGTTCATACTGATTGCCGCTGCCGCAGTGTTTGCAAGTTGTAACGACTATGAGACCTACGGTGATAAGAAAGAGAAAGAGCGTAATGCTATTGCAAAATTCATTTCCGACTCTTCTATCGTAGTCATCTCCGAAGACCAGTTTAATCGGCAGGGGCAGACCACGGATCTGGCACGCAACGAATATGTAAAGTTCGACAAGAACGGTGTTTACATGCAGATCGTGCGTCAGGGGTGCGGGACGAAGTTACAGGATGGCGAAAAGACGAGACTTATATGCCGTTTCTCAGAATACAATCTGCTTGAGGACACCATCACCCTCTGCAACAACAACAATGAGTTGTATTATGTGGTGGCGATGCCGGACATTATGCAGATATCACGTACTGGCAGTTCCTTCACAGCCTCTTTTTTGAGTGGTATCATGTACTCTGTATACGAAAGTGCCGCGGTGCCCTCTGGTTGGCTCGTGCCCCTTTCATACGTCAACGTAGGGCGCCCACAGTCGGCCGACGAAGAGTACAGCATGGTACGTCTGATTGTACCTCACTCTCAGGGGCATGCCAATGCCTCCGGCAATGTGATACCGTACTTCTATGAGATCACATTCCAGCGAGAATCATAAAGCACATTTTTAGTAATATGACACTTATCAAATCTATTTCTGGTATCCGCGGAACAATCGGTGGAGCAACTGGCGACACCCTTAATCCACTGGATATCGTAAAATTCACCACCGCTTATGCTACATTCATCGGCCGTGAGGCCAAGGGCAAGAAGGTGGTTGTGGGCCGTGACGGCCGCATTTCCGGACCCATGGTCCGCAACGTTGTAGTCGGAACGCTCATGGGCATGGGCTACGATGTCATTGACATCGGCCTCGCCACGACTCCCACTACAGAACTGGCAGTCCGTATGGCAGGCGCTGACGGTGGTATCATCATCACCGCCTCACATAATCCCCGCCAATGGAATGCTCTGAAACTGCTCAATCGCGAGGGTGAGTTCCTGACAGCTGCCGACGGCGCTGAGGTGCTCCGCATAGCTGAAGAGGAGGACTTCAATTATGCTGAGGTCGACCAATTAGGTACCTGCACCATCGATGATACTTATAACCAGCGCCACATCGACTCTGTGCTTCAGTTGAAGTTGGTCGACCTAGAGGCCATCAAGAAACGTCAATTCCGCGTTTGTGTGGATGCCATCAACTCCGTGGGCGGCATCATTCTGCCTGACCTGTTCAAAGCACTTGGCGTAGATTACGAGATTCTGAATGGCGAGTGCACAGGCGATTTCGCTCATAATCCCGAGCCACTGGAGAAAAACCTTCAGGGCATTATGGATAAGATGAAGAAAGGCGGATTCGACCTGGGTATCGTGGTTGATCCCGATGTCGACCGTCTGGCCTTTATCTGTGAGGATGGCAAGATGTTTGGCGAGGAGTACACACTCGTCAGCGTGGCTGATTACGTGCTCTCTCATACGCAGGGTAATACCGTATCCAACCTTTCCTCGACTCGTGCCCTGCGCGATGTGACAGAAAAGCATGGTGGCAAATACACCGCTGCTGCCGTTGGTGAGGTGAATGTGACTACTAAGATGAAGGAAGTTGGTGCCGTGATTGGCGGTGAGGGTAATGGCGGTGTCATCTATCCCGAGAGTCACTATGGTCGTGATGCCCTTGTGGGTATCGCCCTGTTCCTCTCATCTTTGGCACAGAAAGGCTGCACAGTCAGTGAGCTTCGTGCCACCTTCCCAGAGTATCAGATAGCCAAGAACCGCATAGACCTCACACCTGAGACTGACGTCGATGCCATCCTCGTGAAGGTTAAAGAGATGTTCGCCAAGGACAACTCTGCCCAGGTGAACGATGTAGATGGTGTGAAGATAGACTTCCCTGATCGATGGGTACACCTGCGCAAATCAAACACTGAGCCTATCATCCGTGTATATAGTGAGGCCCAGACTATGGAGCAGGCCGATGACCTCGGCAAACAGCTCATGCAGGTTGTCTACGACATGCAATAAAAATAAAAAGAAAAGAAAAGAGCACAATAGAAAAGCCCACCGATTGGTGGGCTTTTTCTATTATATCAGTTGTTTGGCGCGTTCAAGAGCCAGATTGATATGCGAACAGATATTCTCTTCACCAAGCATTGCATCGAAGCCTGCCTTGTGAAGCACCGTCTGCACCGATGGACTCACACCTGAGAGTACCACTTGTATTCCCTCCTGCTGAGACATCAGACAGAGGTTCGTCAGGTTATGGATACCTGTAGAATCAACAAAGGGCACCTTACGCATACGGATGATACGCACCTTCGGGCGCTGACGTCCCAATGCTCCCATAATCTCTTCAAACTTATTTCCTGCCCCAAAGAAATAGGGACCATTGATCTCATAGACCTCCACACCCTCAGGTATGGTCAGATGCTCAAGATTTCCAAGCTGGAAGTCACTGTCTTCCTCCTCGGGATTGATCTCGTCACTGATGACCTTGACGTCTGTCGTCTCTGCCATACGTCTCATGAACAGCAGACATGCACAGATAAGGCCCACTTCGATAGCAATTGTCAGGTCGAAGACGACGGTGAGCAGGAAGGTGACCCAGAGCACGATAACATCGCTCTTAGGATTCTTCATGATGGAAAGGAACGAGCGCCAACCACTCATGTTATAGCTCACGATGACAAGTACACCAGCCAGGCAGGCCATGGGGATATATTGCGCCAATGGCATGAGGAAAAGGAAAATCAGCAACAGAACAGCTGCATGAACAATGCCTGCCACAGGGGTACGACCACCATTATTGATGTTAGTCATCGTACGGGCGATAGCTCCAGTAGCTGGGATACCGCCAAAGATTGGAGAGGCAAGATTTGCCAGTCCCTGGGCAATCAACTCTGTATTGGAGTTGTGACGATCGCCGATGACACCATCGGCCACGGTAGCCGAGAGTAGTGACTCAATAGCACCGAGGATGGCAATGGTAATGGCAGGGGATACGAGCCCCTTGATGACATCCCACGTGAGTGAAGGTACTTGTGCACCTGGCAACTGACTGGATATCGAGAAGCGGTCGCCGATAGTCTCGACGGTCGACACCCCTGCATATTGTTTGAGTAAGACAACTGCCAAAGTCATCACGATGATGGCAATCAGCGAGCCAGGAAGCTTAGCTACGACGCCACGCTTAGCAATCTTCGGCCAGATAGCGATGATAACGACAGAGCCGATACCAACGGCAGCACTCCATATGTCGACAGAAGGGAAGGCACCGATATATGCCCACCACTTCTCAATGAAGTCGGAAGGAACAGTAGCCATTGTCAGGCCGAAGAGATCCTTAATCTGCGTCGTAAAGATTGTCAGGGCTATACCAGAGGTAAAACCAACGACAATAGGGTACGGGATATATTTGATAATCGTACCAAGATGAAGCACGCCAAAAAGAATAAGGAACACACCTGCCAACAAAGTGGCAATAGTCAGTCCCTCGAACCCATATTGCTGGATGATACCATATATAATAATAATGAACGCGCCCGTAGGACCGCCAATCTGTACCTTCGAGCCCCCGAAGAATGATATAATCAGTCCGGCAACAATAGCGGTGATAATACCTTTCTCAGGCGTCACACCTGATGCGATACCAAAAGCGATGGCCAATGGTAGCGCAACGATACCAACGATAATACCTGCCAACAGGTCGGTAGTGAACTGTCGACGGTCATAATGTCGTAATGTCGAAAAAAGCTTCGGCTTAAATTCCAAAGTTGTCATGTCTATAAAACCTTATGTTATCAGGAAAACTGATGCAAAAGTATGAAAAAAGTTAAAAAGCACAAAAGAAAGTGATATGTTATTGAAAAAAAAACTACTTTTGTTGCCAAATATCAATTCACTTTTTTATTAATCTATTAAAAAGAAGCATTATGAAGAAAGTATTGTTCGCTGTGATCGCTATGATCGCCATCGGTTTCGCATCGTGCGGAAACAAGGCTCAGGCTCCTGCCAACGGAGCACAGGACGTAGAGGCTGCTGTCAGTGAAATCACTGCTGCCCTTCAGGAGCAAATCAACGCTCAGGATGCAGGAAAGCTGCAGGAGGTACTCGCTACCGTGCAGGAAAAAGTGAAGGAGTTTATCACCACCAATCCTGAGATGGCTAAGGAGTATGTAGCCAAGGTTCAGGATTTCCTGAAGGAGAATGCCGATAAGATCAAGGCTTTCGCTGGTGAGAACGAGGCTGTGAACACTGCCATCAGTGCACTGACCGCCGCTCCAGCTGATGCCATCGTCAGTGGTCTGAGTTCTGCCGTGGAAGGTATCGGTAATGCAGGTGATGCTGTTAAGGACGCTGCTGCCGACGCCGTTGACGCTGCTGCCGACAAGGCCGAAGAGGTGAAGGATGCTGCCAAGGAAAAAGCCGGGGAGGCTGTTGACGCTGCCGCCGACAAGACCAAGAAGGCACTGGGCCTCTAAGACAGGAATAATGCTATATAGTGCTGATGAAGAGACGTCAGACTCTGAAAGCACTGATTCGTTAAACAAACGGGGCATTCGTAGAACGGATCTGCCCCGTTTATAATAAATATCTATCTTTGCAGCACTACTGACAAAGAATTGATTTAAACAAACATAAAACATGAAAAGACTCTTCGTGGCCATCACGGCCATCATGACCTCCATCTCGCTCTGGGCGGATAACTATACAGTAACTGTTGTCTACAAGGACAATAAGGCCACTATCACCATACCAGAAGAGGTGGCTGGTTACGTATCAGTTACCAGTGGCAGTTCTTCACACGTCAAACTGGTACAGACATCCACCAATGACGATAACCCTGGTGAGATTATCTACCAACTCAGTGGCTCCAGTGCCGACGGTGAGTTTTATATGACAGGTGAGTACAAGGCCACCCTTCAACTCAACGGTCTGACGTTGACCAATCCCGACAGTACGGCCATCCACATCAAGGACGGTAAACGTATCAAAGTCAGTATGATGAGTGGTACGACTAGTACGCTCGCCGATGGAGTTACCGATACAGAATCGAAAGGGTGTTTTCATAGCAAGGGACATACAGAGTTTGTTGGAAGAGGCACACTGAATATTGTGAGTAACATTCGTCACGCAATCTTCAGCAAGGAGTACGTGGAGATAAAGAACTGTACCATCAACATCACTGGTGCCAAAAAAGACGGCATACACTGTCAGCAATACTTCAAGATGACTAGTGGCACAGTGAACATCAGTGGTGTAGAGGATGACGGTATACAGGTAGAGCTCAAAGGAGAGGAACCTTTTGCAGGATCAGAAACCGAAGATGAGGATACAGGCAACTTCTACATGACAGAAGGGACGCTGGCCATCAGCGATTATGGTGCATCTGCCATCAAAGCCGCAGGAAGTGTTACCTTTACAGGTGGCATACAGAATTTCCCACTCATCGATGTGATGGAGAATGCCACAGGCATCAGAGTTGTCGGCACGGACAGAGAGGAACCGGACTTCGATCATGCTGACAGCATCTATGACCTCAACGGCCGTCAGCTCCCCGCTGGCAGTCAGCCCCAGAAAGGAGTCTATATTCTCAGGAAAGGAAAGCAAGCAAAAAAAATCCAATTTCTTGGGAAATAACACATGAGGAAACTACTATCTACCCTATTCATGATGCTCATGGTGCTTGCGATGCAAGCACAGATGCTCACCCCCATACACTTCACTACACAGCTAAAGGAATTAAAAGGTGGTGAAGCAGAACTGATTTTTTCTGCCACTATCGACCAGGGATGGCATGTGTATTCCACCGATCTCGGCGACGGAGGTCCTGTCTCTGCAGCCTTCCATATCGTAAAGATGGATGGAGCTCAGACTATTGGAAAACTCCAGGCACGTGGTCACGAGATTAAGCAGTACGACAAACTTTTTGATATGGATCTCCGTTATTTTGAGAAGGCGGTCACCTTCGTTCAACGGATCCGTTTCACGAAGTCCGAATATGATATTAACTGTTATGTAGAATATGGCGCCTGTAATGATGAAGTCTGTCTACCTCCGTCAGAGGTAGCCCTGAAACAGAAGGGAAAGACTACAGAGCCTATTGGTCAGTCCTCACCTTCCGACAAGGAGCAACAGAAAAGTCTCCTTCCACAGAATGACGACAGTCAACCAACTCAGATTGCCACAACAGACACCCTGGTCATTGACCAGCCGTTATCAGCCAACAACCAGAGCCTTCTATGGGAACCCGTCATCAAAGAGTTACAAGCATATAATGGTGAGACAGATTCTGATAAAGCTCTCTCTTGGTGGATGATTTTTCTGGAAGGACTACTGGGCGGTTTTATAGCCCTGTTTACCCCCTGTGTATGGCCGATCATTCCAATGACCGTTTCGTTCTTCCTCAAGCGGAACAAGGAACAGACGAAAGCGATTCGCGAGGCTGCCAGCTATGGTCTCTCGATTGTCGTTATCTATGTATTACTGGGATTGGCCGTGACCATGTTATTCGGTGCCAGCGCTTTGAACGCACTGGCCACCAACGCCATCGTCAACATTTTCTTTTGTCTGCTGCTGGTACTCTTTGCGGCGTCTTTCTTTGGTGCGTTTGAGTTAACCCTCCCCTCTTCATGGTCAAATAAGATTGACGCAAAATCGGAGAAAACCACAGGCATGCTTTCTATCTTCCTGATGGCGTTCACACTGGCCTTGGTATCATTCTCCTGCACAGGCCCAATCATCGGATTTCTTCTTGTGGCCGTATCCACACAGGGTAGCATCGTGGCACCTACCATCGGTATGCTGGGCTTCGCCATCGCCTTGGCCATACCCTTCACACTCTTTGCGATGTTCCCATCACTGTTGAAGGCGGCTCCGAAATCAGGCGACTGGATGAATGTCATCAAAGTGACCCTTGGCTTCATCGAACTGGCCTTTGCTTTGAAGTTCCTATCCGTAGCTGACCTCGCCTATGGTTGGCATATCCTCGACCGAGAGATTTTCCTCTCCATCTGGATTGTCATCTTCGGATTGTTGGGCGCCTATCTACTGGGGTGGTTGAAGTTCTCACACGACAACGAGAGTCGCCGTACGAACGTGCCTCGTTTCTTCCTTGCGATGGCATCACTAGCTTTCACCGTCTACATGATCCCTGGGCTCTGGGGAGCACCACTAAAAGGCATCAGTGCCTTCACACCACCGATGAACACGCAGGACTTTAATCTGCAGAAATCTGTCACCGAGGCACGTTTCACCGATTACGAGTCAGGTATGGCTGCAGCTAAGGCCGAACATAAGCCCGTCATCATCGACTTTACAGGCTTCGGATGCGTGAACTGTCGTAAGATGGAGGCAGCCGTATGGACAGACACACAGGTTGCCGACATTCTGAACCAGGATTATGTGCTGATATCCCTCTATGTTGATGACAAGACCACACTTCCTGAACCAATCGAGGTAACGGAAAACGGCCAGGCTCGCACCCTACGCACTGTCGGCGATAAATGGTCTTATCTCCAACGAGTAAAGTTCGGTGCTAACGCCCAACCATTCTATGTGCTGCTTGATAACGAAGGGCGTCCTCTCAATGGCAGCCGCTCCTATGACGAAGATATTCAGGCCTATCTTACCTTTCTTAACCAAGGACTGACGAATTATCGGAAATAAAAAGAATGGGTTGCTAATCGCAGCCCATTCTATATTTTATCTCATATCACACTTTTTACCAGATCTGTGCTCGTTGCTTCTTCGGGATGAAGAGTTTGTCTCCCTTCTTTACTCCGAATGCATCATACCAGGCATTGATATGCGGTAGAGCACCATTTACACGTGCCATATTTGGTGAGTGTACGTCGACCTTCAACAGAAGTTCCACATATTCCGGACGCATGTTACTTGCCCACACACGGCCCCACGCAAGGAAGAAGCGCTGTTCAGGGGTAAAGCCGTCGATGGTACCCAAAGATTTCTCTTTCATTACGTTCTGAAGTGCACGATATGCGATGTTCAGGCCTCCATTATCACCGATGTTCTCGCCCAATGTCTGCTGACCATTGACAAACTGGCCAGGGGCAGTCTCATACTTACCAAAAGCATCGACCAACACCTTTGTACGAGCCTCATAGTTTGCCTTATCGGCATCTGTCCACCAGTTACGCTGGTTACCCGTCTTATCAAACTGAGAGCCCTGATCGTCGAAGCCATGACTCATCTCATGACCAATCACACCACCAATGGCACCATAGTTTACTGCATCATCAGCCTGCGGATCAAAGAACGGCGGCTGCAAGATGGCGGCTGGGAAGCATATCTCATTAGTTGTCGGGTTATAATATGCATTGACGGTCTGCGGTGTCATTCCCCACTCTGTCTTATCAACAGGTTTGTTCACCTTTCGATTCACAGCATCGTTATGGAAGAATTCGGCGATGTTACCCATATTCTCATAGAGCGAAAGACTGTCATTCACCTGCAAGCCACTATAGTCTCTCCATTTGTCGGGATAACCAATTTTGATGATGAAATTTTCAAGCTTATCCTTCGCCAGCGCCTTCGTCTCATTACTCATCCATGTGGCCTCATCAATACGCTGCGCCAAAGCCTTCTGGAGGTTATGAACCAAATCGAGCATACGCAGCTTACTCGACTCTGGGAAATACTTCTCCACATACAGTCGACCGATGGCCTCACCCAAGACACTGCTGACGGTAGATACGGCACGCTTCCAACGAGGACGATCCTGCTGAACACCACTCATCACACTGCTCATTTTGAAAGCCACGGCACGGAAATCATCGCTCAACTGACTAGCAGCTCCAGAGATGATCTTAATCTCAGCATATGCCTTCAGGTCATCGAGCGAAGCCTCAGCCAAGATTTTCTCCACCTCATGGATAGGCTCTGGCTGCGACACATCAATCCATTCGAAAGTAGGGAAGCCAGAAGCGAAAAACACATTCCCCCAGTCAATGCCAGGGAAGTCAACAACCAACTGGTTGTAGGACATCTTATGATAGTTCTTGTCGATATCACGGAGTTCCACCCTACTATAGCTGGCCTTGGCAATACGCGTCTCGATTTCGAGCACAGCCTGCATCTTCTTCTGAGCAGTCACGGAGTCGTTGCCTACCATCATAAAAAGAGTCTTCATACATTCCTTATATGCCTCAAGAATCTGGGTGCTCTGCGGATCATCGTTCAGATAATAGTCACGAGTTGGCAGGCCCAGACCGCCCTGTCCAACAGACACGAGGTTCATGCCGGCATTACGAATATCAGCATCTATTCCAATGCCATACATCATCGTCGCCTCACCACGACGGTCAATCTGGGCTGTGACGAGCTGATATTCACGACGGTCTTTGATGGCGGCAATACGATCAAGCACAGGCTTCAACGGAGCCCAGCCCTCACGGTTCAGACGCACACTATCCATTCTGAGTTTGTAGAGCGAGCCGATCTTCTGTCCCAATGAACCTTTTTCCTGTGGACTATCCGCATACTGCAGGATCAACTCCTGAATACGTATCTGATTCTCCTCATATAGATCGGTAAATGCACCATTATCCGTATGCTCACCATCGAGAGGGTGAGCCTTCAGCCACCCGCCAGCAGCATATTGGTAGAAATCATCACCCGGTTTGACCGAGGTATCAAGATTCGCAGGGTCGATACCCGACGATACAGTCTGAGCCGTTGCTGATGTCGCCACCAACAGACAAGCTGCAAAAAACAAGTTCTGTTTCATACGTTAATTTTTTCGTTTATATATTGATTATATTCTGATTATCTATTAGACGACCAAAGAGTAGATAAAAGCTACAGAGATTTACGCTTTTAACTTTTTTTTGCAATCAAAAAAAAAGAAAAACACTCATAAAGAATAGGTGTGTTCTATTAGAACTTAAGTTGATATCCAACTCCTATCATATGACGGTTAGGTTCATTGTCGTCATCATCACTCCGTACAGTCTGATAACGGTAGAAAGCACTAAGCGTATGCTGTTTCGACAGTTTCCAGTCAACTCCCACATGATAACGCACCTTCTGCAGACTCCACGCGTTAAAAAAATCTATGTTGGCAAAAGGCGTGAGTACTAGTCCTTTCCTATCATATTCCACCTGCAGTCGACTACGAAGCACGTTTTTCCCTTTCTCGTGATAGGTTTTCGGTTTCCCGTCATATGCGTTGGTGTAATAACTCCAACGTTCACTAACACAATATTCCGGACGCCAAGTGTACTGCCATCGTTCTCGTAAAGAGAACTTGAAATCGCCGATGAGCTTCTTTGCGGCAATCAGTGAAATATCAAAACGATGACGCGGAGCCCAATAACGGGCGCATTTCTTTGGATCACCAATCTCTACATCACCGTCGATTACCTCATCATCGTTTGCTTGGAAATAGGAGATACGTTCATTGTTATCGTAGAGAAAAGTATAGCCAGCGGAAGCTTTCAGCCATTTCGATATCTTATAATCGAGGCCAACACCAGCACTCCATCGATCATTCGTCTTTGCATCGTTTCGTGTCCGTAATTCTCCCTCGAGTTCCAAAGACCACTGTTTGTTAATCTTCTTTTCTACCTCCACAGAGAAGTCAAGACCAAAATCATCTCTCTGAGCTGCTGCCATCATCGGCAACAAAATCATCAGGAATAAGACACATCGTTTCATTTCTTCAATCCTTCTATTCCTCTAAAACTCTTTGAGTTGATCCTTCGACAGTTTCAGCTCCTGACTCACTGCCGAAGCTTCTCCTTCATAACTGATACGGAGCATGGCCATATCACGAAGGAAATCTACAGATCCAACATCTACTTTCACTATCTTCAGTCCCAGACGTTTCTCCAAGTCGGCCTTCAGTTCTTCACGGCGGTCTGGCGTAATCAACTCAATACGGTCATACTGTACAAGTTTTGTAGGACAGGTCTTCAGGTGGAACTCACACAGCCATACGGCAAGTACGATGACAAGATTGGTAAGAATTACCTCAAAGAGCGGAACTGCCACAGAAACAGCATTGACCAAAGCAAGGGCGATTGTAACGAAGAGATAAGTCATCTCGCGCACAGGCATGGCATCCGTACGATAGCGCATAATCGAGAAGATACCGAAGAGTCCGATACCCACACCCATGGAGGTCTTGCCCTTCATATCCTCCAACACGAAAATCATGAAAAAGACGATAAAGAAAATCGCGACGGAAATCAGCATGAACGTGAAGTAAAAATCACGACGGCGACTCTTCTTATAGTACAAGCGATCAATGAGAAGCCATGTAACAACCACATTGATCAGCAGACGTACAAACATCATCATGAAATCATGAGATAGCATAAAATGTTCCATTGTTATTGAGTTTATTGATTATTCCTTATACTATTACCACGTATGTTCTATTCCCATAATCTTCTCGACGCTCCTCAAACGAGGTTTGATTCGATTACGACGTAAATTATCATTGGTGAAGGCCGAGCCAATACAGTATTTCGAGAACCCATGCGGATGGATACGGAGCTGACAGAGCATACCGAGGATTGGTGACGGCTGCAGCCCGTCACGTTTCAACTCGATGACAACGATGTCATCCATATAGCGATATTTATCAGTTATGATATGATGGAAGCGCAGATTGGTGTCGATCGTGAGACGTTCCGTCTTCGCCTTATTCACCAGCGTGATACGGTCAAAACGATTCTCCATCTTCCCACTGAGCGTCGTTGGATCATATCTGAGATAAGAGCGGATGAAATCATCATAGGCCTCAAACTTTTTATCTTGCCGCTCAAAACGAAGATTATGATCCGGATGCAAGGCATCGAAACCATCTATCGCCATGCGTTTCTTCTTTGTCCGCCTATGATTGTTCTTTGTCTTTACCTCCAGAAAACTCAGACCTGCATCGACATACGATCTGATACGGATCTTCTGTCGTTCTAAATGACCAGCCTCATGACGGTTATACATCACATAGTCGTCTGTATCAAAATAGAGTGTATAATATGGAGAGATACGTAGTCCACCAGTCTCTTGCACAAAATAGTCATCACGTGCAATCTCCAGCAACCGACAGAGTGTCGGCACCGTCGTTACGAACTTGGTGTCGATGCGGTTCATCAGACGGATGCTTTTCATCTCATCCAGAGTGATGCTCTCATATCGGCTCAGTATGTCTGTCATATCATTGAAGAACCAATTCCACAGGACAGTGGTCACTACCATAGATCTCTGTATGTATAGCGGCATCCGCTAAACAATCGCGCAGACGATCAGAGATTACAAAATAGTCGATACGCCATCCTGCATTCTTCTGACGTGCTTGGAAACGGTACGACCACCAGGAGTATTTCACCTCATCAGGATACTTAAAACGAAACGAGTCAGTAAACCCATTATCCAACAAGATTGAAAACTGTTCACGTTCTTCGTCGGTAAAGCCGGCATTATGTCGGTTAGTCTTGGGGTTTTTGATATCTATCTCCTCATGCGCCACATTTAGATCACCGCAGAGGATTACAGGTTTCTTTGCATCAAGTCCTTTCAGGTATTCGCGGAAATCATGCTCCCACACCATACGATAATCCAATCGTTTCAAACCGTCCTGCGAATTCGGCGTATAACAAGTGACGAGGAAGAAATCTTCCATCTCCAGAGTGATGACACGTCCTTCGTGATCATGCTCGTCAATACCAATACCATAAGACACATTCAGTGGCTGATGACGTGTGAAGACAGCTGTACCCGAATAACCTTTCTTGTCGGCATAGTTCCAGAACGACCGATAGCCATCAAACTGCATGTCGAGTTGTCCCGCTTGCATTTTCGTCTCCTGTAGACAGAAGAAATCGGCATCAAGAGTCTTAAACACATCACGAAAGCCCTTACCCTCACAGGCACGGAGACCGTTCACATTCCAAGAGATCAGTTTCATATAACGGATTGTTTTATTTATTTTGCAAAGTTACGAAAAGTCGAGCGCAAAACAAAGAAACTTGTTTCTTTTTTTGCCGAGACGTAGTAACTTCGCGGTCGAAGGACGCAGAGTTACGAAAAGTCGAGCGCAGAACAAAGGAATTCTTTCTTTTTTATGTCATGATATCGCAACTTCACTATCGTTAGACTATAAAGATACGAATAAATGAGAGAAATGCTAAACTTTTCGCTTTTATTTCGTACCTTTGCAAACATCGGAACATAAAACTATAACAACATGCTTAAGAGACATCTATTATTAATCATCATGCTAGGCTGCACGACAATAGGTTTGGCGCAGTTGGTCACACCACAGATTGATTTGCCCGATCCTCTGCTGATGAACGACGGTAAAACACGCGTAACAGAAATAAAAGACTGGGGCGTAAGACGACAACAAATTGCTGAGATGATACAACACTACGGTATCGGTCAGAAACCAGAAGTGGAATCAGAAGCAGTGAAAGCTCGTATGGCGGGCGACACGCTTATCGTCGACGTTACAGTCAACGGTGAGACTCTCACCCTCAGTTCCGTCATCCAGTATCCCACGGTCGGTCAGCCACCCTATGCTCTGATGGTCGGTACCAGTATGCTGGCTCTGCCCAAGCCACTATTCGAGAACCGTCCCATCGCTGTGATGAACTTCCACGAAAAACAAGTTAATGATTACGGTCAATGGGGAAAACATCATGAGCGCGGTGAGCATAATTTCGACCGTCTTTACCCTGAGTTGAAGGATAACGGAGCCTATAGTGAATGGGCATGGGGATTCAGTCGTCTTATCGATGGACTGGAACAACTTGGTCCAGAACAGACGAAGATCGACACAAAGCACATCGGTGTTTCCGGCTGTTCCTATGCAGGAAAGATGGCTCTGTTCTGCGGTGCTTTCGATGAACGCGTTGCCTTAACCATTGCTCAGGAACCCGGAGGAGGAGGAGCTGCCTCTTGGCGCTATAGCCATCGTCTTGACAGTGTGGAGAATCTCGACCGTACCGACTACCATTGGTTCCTCGAGTCCATGCTTGAGCGATTCCATGGCGACAGCGTTTATCTAATGCCATACGATCATCATGAACTTGTCGCGATGGTATGTCCCCGTGCGTTACTCATGTTAGGTAATACCGACTATCGCTGGCTTGCCGACGAAAGTGCCTATGTTTCAATGAACGCTGCACGTAAGGTGTGGAGTCAGTTCGGCATCGACGACCGTATAGGCTACTCCATCAACGGTGGTCACCCCCACTGCCAACTACCAGAAAGTCAATTTCCTGAGGTAGAGGCGTTTATCGACCGCTTTCTTCTTGGCAAGAACGATGTTAAGACAGCTGGCGTCCTCAAATCCCCATTTGAAGGAAAAATTGACCTCACCCCTTGGATTAAGTATTGATGTTTAGAACACTCGGACGACAAATCGGTAAATACCGTACGGCCTCCATTCTCACCCCTATATGGACGGCCCTCGAGGTTGTGATGGACGTGCTCATTCCCTATGTCACGGCGTCACTCATCGACAAGGGTATCAATGCAGGTAACATGGAGAACGTTTATCTCTATGGCGCCATCATGCTCGGCATGGCATTCCTTTCGTTAGCCTTTGGTATCCAAGCCGGACGGAGTGTCGCTTATGCTGCCTCAGGATTTGCTGCAAACCTCCGTAGTGCAATGTATCGCAATATCCAGCGTTTCGCTTTCTCAAATATCGACAGGTATGCCACATCGGGGCTTATCACCCGCATGACCACCGATGTAAACAATCTGCAGAATGCCTATCAGCAAATCCTACGCATCACAGTACGTGCCCCTTTCCGTCTGCTGCTCAGCATTGTCATGTGTCTGGTCATCGATGCACGTCTGAGTATGGTCTTCATCATCGCAATGCTGATACTCAGCACCTCGCTCTATCAGATTATCTCCAGAGTAAGCCGACTCTTCTCACAAGTCTTCGTCAAGTACGATGAATTGAATCTGGAGGTGCAGGAGAATATCCGTGCCATTCGTCTGGTGAAAGCTTTCGTACGCGAAACACATGAGAACCAAAAGTTCTCCAAGGCAGCCGAGGCATTATATCGTCTATATGTTCGTGCAGAGAGTCTGATGGCGCTCAACCACCCCGTGATGAACCTAGTGGTCTACGGCTGTATCATAGCGCTCTCATGGTGGGGTGCCCATTACATCGTAGGTGGTACACTGACCACCGGTGAACTGACATCGCTGTTCACCTATGTGATGTCAATCTTGCAATCACTGATGATGCTCTCCATGATCTTCATCATGCTCACCCAAAGTGCTGCCAGTGGTCGACGGGTGGCAGAGATCATCGACGAACAGCCAGATATTGTGAACCCCAGTGAGCCTGTCACTGAGATTGCCGACGGTAGTGTGGAATTCAGAGAAGTACGTTTTGATTATCAATCAAAAAAAACTGAAGAATCCGAGTTGTCCGAAACCACACATATTCCCAAACGGTCTGCACTCTATAACGTCTGTTTCACCGTCAGGAGCGGTGAGACTATCGGTGTCATCGGTGGCACAGGCTCCGGAAAATCAACACTCGTCAACCTCATTTCCCGTCTCTATGATGTACAGCAGGGTGAAGTTTTGGTAGGCGGACGGAATGTGAAAGACTATGACCTCACCTCGCTCCGTAATGCCGTGAGTGTGGTGCTGCAGAACAATATCCTTTTCTCCGGTACGATCCTCGACAACCTCCGCTGGGGGAACCCACAAGCCACCGAGGAAGCATGCCACCATGCCTGTCGACTAGCTCAGGCCGATGAATTCATCAGTCAGATGCCAGATGGCTACAACACACGTATCGAGCAAGGAGGCATCAATGTCAGCGGCGGTCAGCGACAACGTCTCTGCATTGCCAGAGCCCTCCTGAAACAACCGCGTATCTTAGTGCTTGATGACTCCACCTCAGCTTGTGACACAACGACAGATGCAAAAATCCAACGCGCTCTCCGTGAGGAGCTGTCCAACATGACCAAGTTCATCATTGCCCAACGTATCTCCACCGTAGAACACTGCGACCGCATCCTCGTCATGGATAACGGCCGACTGACCGGTTTGGGTACCCATGAACAACTGTTATGTGACAATGCGCTCTATCAGGAAATCAACGCTATCCAGAAAGCTGACTGTGGCGATTTCGACAAGAAGGAAGGAGGTGATGTATGAGGCAAAACGGTTTCAAAGGTCCCCATGGACCACAGGCACAGAACCATGGCGGCATACAACGAATTGACAGTCGTCAGCGCGCTGTAATTTGGAGACTTACAAAGTATGTGTTCAGCAATTACAAGTATGCCATTGTAACGGTACTCATCTGCATCGCTATCACCTCGGTGACCACACTCGCATCCACCCTCTTCACACGTACCCTCATCGACGACTATATCGCGCCACTGACACAAACTTCCGATCCAGAATATACCTCACTGAGACAGGCTCTTTTCAAGCTCGGTCTTGTACTGTTCATTGGCGTCATTTGTTCCTATCTATATAACCGCCTAATGATCAACGTGTCACAGGGGACAATGCTCCGGCTGCGCCGACTGATCTTCGAACGGATGGAGCAACTGCCCGTCAGCTATTTCGACCAGCACTCACACGGTGATATGATGTCAGTCTATACCAACGATGTAGACTCATTACGACAGATGATATCAACCTCGTTGTCGCAGGTGTTTAACAGCCTCATCACTATCGCTGTCACTTTTGCTTCGATGGTTGCGCTGAGCATCCCCCTTACGATGGTCAGTATGCTGATGGCTGTTGTCATGATGATTGCCACCACCTGGCTCGGTAAACGTAGCCGGTCCTATTTCCGTTCACAACAGCAGAACCTTGCGCGTGTCAATGGTTTTATCGAGGAGATGATGACCGGTCAGAAAGTCGTCAAGGTTTTCTGTCATGAACAACAAGCAATCCAGGAATTCGAGAATATCAACGAACAACTGCGATATAGCACCTATAATGCCAATAAAATTGCAAATATCGTGATGCCGGTCAATGGCAACCTATCAAACCTCGGTTATGTACTCATTGCTGTGGTCGGTGCTACTCTTGCCCTCGGCAACTGGTCTATCAGTCTCGGAACTATCGTAGCTTTCTTGACACTGAATAAGAGTTTTACACAACCAATCACCCATGTCAGTCAGCAGATTAACTCTGTACTCAACGCCACCGTAGGTGCCGAACGGGTGTTCAACCTCATGGACGCAGAACCTGAGACCGATGAGGGCACCATCAGCCTGACGGATCCTAAGGGCGATGTCGACTTCTCCGGTGTCGATTTCGGCTATACACCCGAGAAACAAGTTCTCTTCGATATCAATATCAACACCAGCCCAGGACAGAAAATTGCCTTTGTTGGCGGAACAGGTGCTGGCAAGACCACGATCATTAACCTCATCAACCGTTTCTATGATATCCAGAAAGGAACGATTCTCTACGACGGCATCCCCATTACTCAAATCCGCAAAGAGTCGCTCCGTCAGTCAATGAGTATTGTACTACAAGACACCCAACTCTTTACCGGCACCGTGCTCGATAATATCCGCTATGGAAAACTTGATGCCACCGACGAGGCTTGTATCGCAGCTGCCCGATTAGTAGGAGCCGACGATTTTATACGACGTCTGGCCAATGGTTACCAAACTGTACTCAGTGGTGACGGCGGTAACCTATCACAGGGTGAGCGTCAGCTCATCGCCATCGCCCGTGCAGCCGTCTCCAATCCCCCCGTGCTCATCCTCGATGAGGCAACCTCAAGCATCGATACGCGTACAGAGACTCTTGTGCAACGCGGTATGGACTCACTGATGCAGGGTCGTACGACCTTCGTCATTGCCCACCGTCTCTCTACGGTTCGTAATGCCGACCAGATCATCGTTCTCGACCACGGTCGTATCATCGAGCACGGCACTCATGCCGAACTCCTTGCCCATCAAGGCAAGTATTACCAGCTTTACACAGGTAACGAACTAACCACCTGATAAAAAAGAGAAAAAAATTACCGAGCGATGCGGTCTACCCTCGTCGCCCGGTAATTTTATTAAATCTTTCAAACTTTTTCTCTAGAACTTTGCCATCTTGATAGCCACGACGGCACACTCGTCTCCCTTATTGCCTAATCGACCGCCTGCGCGATCTTGGGCCTGTTGGAGATTGTCGGTCGTCAGTAGTCCAAAGACCACCGGAATATTACTAGTAACGTTCAAACGGGCAATACCCTCTGTGACACCCTGACAGATATAGTCGAAATGAGGAGTCTCACCACGAATCACACTACCGAGGATGATTACAGCGTCATAACCGTCGTTGAGCGTCATCTGACGAGCACCATATATCAACTCGAACGATCCCGGTACTGTCTTCACATGGATATTCTCCGGCAAAGCACCGTGTTTTTCCAACGTTGAGACGCACCCCTGAAGCAGTGCCCCCGTAATCTCCGGGTTCCATTCTGCCACCACGATACCAAAGATCATGTTCGAGGCATCGGGTACTTTTGAGAAATCGTAGTCGCTCAGGTTATGTAAGGCGGTAGCCATATTCCTTAATTATCAATTATTCCTTTACGCGCTCGATATACTCGTCGATGGTCTGATACTGCATAGAGTTAAAGTACTTCTCCTTCACCTCCTGATACAATTTCAAAGCCTCATCTTTCTTTCCCTGACTCTCAAGAATCTCACCAGCCTGAATAAGGAAGGTGGGAGAGAGAGAGTTATTGTCAGCCTTCTCGGCAGCCTTCTTCAGGTGAGACACAGCCTTGTCAAGTTGGTTCAGATGAGCATAGGCATTTCCAAGAGCGCCCTCTGCCGCAGGTGATATCATCTGATCTTTGGCACCATCATACTCCTCAAGGAACTTCACGGCATCCTCCCACTTACCCAACTGGGCATTACAGAGACCAGCATAGAGATTGGCAAGGTTACCAGCCTTGGTGCTACTGTACTCGTTTGCGAGAGCGGCGAAGCCCTTAAAGCCTGTGCTGTCACCGTTGAGAGCCTCGTTGAAAAGACCCTGCTCGAAATAAGCCTGTCCCTTAGAAATAGCTGTACTAGCCTTCACCTCGTTAGGACCAGAAACATAAGTCTTGTAAAGGATAACACCAGCAATGATAACGATCACTGCTACAACTGCTGCAATAATAGCCTTCTTGTATTTCAGGAAGAAAGCCTCACTCTTGCTCAGGGTCTCCTCTATGGTAGGAGCAGCCTGCTGATTCTTAGTATTTGCCATTATAATCTTTTTTTTATTGTTTTCTTTAAAAATGTGCGTGCAAAGATACTATTTTTAATTAAGAATGAAGAAATAAGAATTAAGAGTTTTTTGTTTTTAACTAATTTTTGTGGCATTCCACCTGATTATGTATCAAAAATTGCCTACCTTTGCATTATGATTCTCGAGAAACTTTCACTCATCAACTACAAGAATATCGCTACGGCCACGCTTGACCTCTCGCCGAAGATTAATTGTCTGATTGGCAAGAATGGTGTGGGCAAGACCAACGTGCTCGACGCGATTTACTTTCTGTCGTTCTGCCACTCTGCCAGCAATCCCATTGACTCGCAGGTGATCCGGCATGGACAGGATTTCTTTGTAATTGAAGGAGACTATCTGAGTGACGACTGGCACAAGGAATCTGAGCACTCCCCCACTTTACAGATCTACTGCGGCATGAAGCGTGGAACAAAGAAGCACTTCAAGCGCAACAAAAAAGAGTACAAACGACTATCGGAGCATATCGGACAGATTCCTGCGGTATTCGTATCACCTTCGGACACCCTGCTAATTGAGGGAGGGAGTGAGGAGCGTCGACGACTGATGGATATGGTCATCTCGCAATATGACCATGGCTATATCGAGGCGATGAACCGTTATAACAAGGCACTTCAACAACGCAATGCCATGCTGAAGATGGAGGAAGAGCCAGACCCAGAGATACTCAGTCTATGGGAGGAGCAGATGGCAGTCGAAGGTGAGGCTGTCTTCCAACGTCGTGATGCCTTCGTAAAAGCGTTAACACCTGTGTTTCAGCGTTATTACGAGACCATATCCGGCAACCACGAACAGGTAGGCCTGAACTATATCTCCCATTGTCAGCGCGGTCCACTTCTGGAGGTCATCAGACGAGACCGCTCGAAAGACCGTATCATGGGGTTCTCCCTGCACGGCATTCACCGCGACGACCTGGAATTCACTCTGGGTGGTCACCCGATGAAACGCGAAGGCAGTCAAGGACAGCACAAGACATTCGCCATCTCCCTAAAATTGGCGCAGTTCGATTTTCTCCGTCGAACAAACAGTCATACGACTCCTCTGCTGCTGCTCGATGACATCTTTGACAAACTCGATGCCGAACGTGTAGAACAGATTGTCAAACTGGTGGCTGGTGATGACTTCGGACAGATCTTCATCACAGACACGAACAGGGAACATCTGGATCAAATACTGAGTCGTTCGTCACACGACTACAAGATCTTCCATGTGTCGGATGGAGAGATAGAAATGAAGAACGGCCATGTTTAAGAGAGACGTCAAGAGCATCAAAGATCTGATTCTAAGGAATCTGCGAGTACAGGGATTGGAGACACCTCTGTTACAGAAACGACTGATTGACTCATGGCAAAGCGTCGCAGGAGAGGTTATAGCCACCTACACCAAGGATCTCTATATCCGTAATCAAACGCTATTCGTACACCTGACTAGTCCGGCTCTACGCGCAGACCTGTCCATGCGACGACAAGAACTGGTAAAACGATTGAACGAACAAGTAGGCAGTCAGGTGATTGCCGACATCCGTTTTCACTAGATCACGATATCCACGGAAACGTCATGCCTTTCAATAGGCACATTCTCCACCTTCTGGAATTCAAAACACACCCCGATGGTATGTAGGGGAACGGTTCCCAATGCACGAAGAAAACGATCGTAATAACCTTTACCTCTTCCCAATCGATGCCCTTGGGCATCAAAGGCCACACCTGGTATCAATGCGACATCTATTTGATTATAGTCGGTGAAAGAATCGCCTACGGCTTCCATAATATGGAAAGCTCCCTCCTGCAAGTCGGCAGCCGATGTATAGCGTCGTAGCTCCATTCCTCCATCATCAAGCACCTTTGGCAGAAGCACCGTTTTCCCCATAGCCACAAGATCATCAATCAACTGATGAGTATCCACCTCGTCGGGCAAGGAATAAAAGGCCATGACAACAGAAGCATCACGAAGATGCGGTGCCAGTCGCTTCACGACAGTCTGCGACAGTGTCTCAAGCTGCTGTCGAGAGTACTGTCGTCTACGTTCCTTGACCAGCAGGCGCAACTCATCTTTAAGCATGGGCGATACGTGTTGTACCTGTCATTCGTATACGTCCGTCAAAGAGCATGGCAACCTTCTTGGCAATCTTCGTATCAGAGGCACCTTTCTTAGGGAAGGCAGTTCCACTACGGAACAGTCGGAGGGCCTCCATAACAGCCGGGTCATCTTGATTCAGATACTCTGTCCACGCCTGATCATTGAGGATATTATAGATAATACGACTATAGACAAACCGTTCCAACAACTTACGCGACTTTTGTATCATGAGGTTACGCCGTTTCAGTCCGTTCTTGTCGGCAAATGAAACAAACTCCTCCAATGTATTCTGTTTCTTCAGGTAAGTCTCTAACTCCTTCACTTCATCGAAAGTACTCAGTTTACTACGGTGCTCATCGGTGTAGTTATAGGCAAACTGCAGAATCAGCCCCGACATGGAAGCCTCTTTATAGTACGACGTCATCCCAAGCGTATCCTCAGGCACGAAGATGTCAGGAGTGATGCCACCACCACCGTAGACCACACGACCATTGGCGGTATGATAAGCCGGCCCTGTGTGCTTGATGCTATCCTGCGAGAAGAACTCACCATGCTGGTAACGGTTAATCCAGTCCTCCTCATAACTCTTGCTATCGTCGTAAGGTTTCTGGATGCAACGGCCAGAAGGCGTATAATAGCGGGCAATAGTCAGACGGATCATGGAATGGTCGCTGAACTCCATCGGCTTCTGGACCAGTCCTTTACCAAACGAACGACGACCGACGATTGTTCCTCTGTCATTATCCTGAATGGCACCGGCAAGAATCTCAGAGGCAGATGCAGATATTTCATCGACGAGAATCACCAGTGGTATCTGCTGATAAGAGCCACGACCATCAGCACGATACTCCTGACGCGGATAGCGCCTTCCTTCGGTATAGACAATCAGCTGTCCCTTCGACAAGAACTCATTCGCAATCTGCACAGCCGACTCCAGGTAGCCACCCGTATTACTCCTCAGGTCTATAACCAGGTTACCGAAGCTCTGTTGTGACAACTTAGCCAGTGCGATGAGCAGTTCGGGGTATGTATTTTCACCGAAGTTCTTGATCTTAATGTACCCACTATGCTCGTCGAGCATATAACAAGCGGTAACACTCTTGGTCGGTATCTCTCCTCTAGTGACCGTGATATGACGGATTTTCTTTTCACCGTAGCGCACAATACCGAGTTTCACCTTTGTGTCTTTCGGCCCCTTCAGATGATGCATGGCCTCTTCATTGGTCACTTTCTTACCGACGAACGAAGAATCATCGACCTCAACTATCTTGTCGCCAGCAATCACGCCTGCCCGTTCTGCCGGTCCGTTACCGATGACATTCTGCACCCGGATTGTATCCTGACGGACCACGAACTCTATACCGATGCCAGAGAATGAGCCGCGCAGGTCATCGTTAGCTATCTGTCCGTCACGCGCAGTGATATAGACCGAGTGAGGGTCCAGTTCACCAAGGATCTGCGGCATGGCCTTCTCAACCAGTTCATTGATATTGACAGTATCCACATATTGGTCATCAATAATATGCAGCAAGTTGTTGAGCTTATTTCCACTCGTATTGATAATATTCAGCCGGTTGCCAGAAAAATGGTTGGCATAGAAGGAGCCCACCATGATACCGAGGACGACACATAAGGCCATCCACAATGGTGTATACCGGTTTGTCCTATTCTTACTCATATTCTTTTGTCGAATTAATATCCATGAATATCACCTCAATACCCGCACGCTTCAGCAGGTCAATGCCATCGGTAAGACGATACTGTTCACCATAGACCACACGTTTGATGCCGGCCTGAATAATCAGTTTGGCACACTCGATACACGGTGAGGCCGTGATATAGATGGTTGCCCCGTCGCTGTTGTTATTGCTCCGTGCCAACTTGGTTATGGCATTCGCCTCAGCATGGAGCACATAAGGCTTTGTCACGTTATTATCGTCCTCACACACATTCTCGAAACCGCTGGGCGTACCATTATAACCATCACTGATGATCATTTTGTTCTTGACCACCAGAGCACCCACCTGTCGACGCTGGCAGTAGGAATTCTCCGCCCAAATACGTGCCATCCTTAGATAGCGCATGTCCAGCTTCTGTTGTTTCTCGTCCATCGTTGTTATTATTTCTTGTGATGATTCCTTCTGATGCCGTTCCTCTTCAAGAGCGCATCAATAGTGGGCTCGCCCCCACGGAAGCGCTTATAGAGAACCATCGGATTCTCCGTTCCACCCTTGGAGAGCACACAATCGCGAAAGCGTTGCGCCACCTGCGGACTGATTGTGCCGTGTTTCTTGAATAGACTAAAGGCATCAGCATCGAGGACCTCTGCCCATTTATAGCTGTAATATCCCGCTGCGTAACCACCGGCCATGATATGCGAGAACTGAACAGTCATGCAGGTGTCAGGTAACTGCTCGGTGACCATAGCCTTCTCCCAAGCTTTCTTCTCAAAAGTAATGATATCCTCGTCGAATGCCTCCTTACGGGTATAATATGCCATATCAAGCAGACCGAAACTGACCTGACGCATGCAAGCATAGGCCACATTGAAGTTTCGACTCCTGACGATGCGTGCTATCAGTTCATCAGGCAACGGCTCACCTGTCTGATAATGGAAGGCGAAGGTACGCAGGAATTTCTTCTCTATAGCGAAGTTCTCCATCAACTGAGAAGGCAACTCCACGAAATCCCACCACACATTCGTTCCACTCAGGCTCTCAAACCGAGTATTTGCGAACATCCCATGCAAAGAGTGGCCGAACTCATGGAGGAAGGTTTCGACCTCACCTAGCGTTAACAAGGCAGGTTTCTCCGCTGTCGGTTTCGTAAGATTCATCACCACACTGACGTGCGGACGGTTGTTCACTCCTTTCCGGTCTATCCATTGTCCCTGATATTCAGTCATCCAGGCACCGCCCTGCTTCCCCTGCCGAGGATGGAAGTCTGCATAGAACACAGCCAGATAAGACCCATCTCTGTCAAACACCTCATAGGCTTTCACGTCTGGATGGTACACGGGTATATCTTTGTTCTCCTTGAATGAGATGCCGTACAAGCTGTTAGCCAATCCGAAGACACCCTCAATAACCTTGGACAATTCGAAATAGGGGCGTAGCATCTCCGCGTCGATCTGATAACGCGCCAGCTTCAACTTATGCGCATAGAAGCCGAAGTCCCATGGCTCCAGTTTGAAGTGACGTCCTTCCATCTTCCGTGCCATCTTCTCAATCTCTTTGACCTCCTTAAGCGCTGTCGGTTTGTAGGCTTCAATTAAGTTGTTCAGCAGCTTATAGACATCACGCACATGACCCGCCATACGGTGTTTCAACACATAGTCAGCATAGGTCTTGTGTCCAAGTAACTGTGCCAGTTCACGCCGCAGGTTGATCAGACGTTTGCATATCTCCACATTGTTCTCCGCATTGTCATGCGTACACTCGGTATTCTTCGCCATATAGAGTTGCCGGCGGAGCTCACGTTGTGTCGAATAGGTCATGAATGGACTATAGCTCGGTGAGTCAAGCGTGATCACCCATCCCTCCTTGTTCTGCTCCTTCGCGGTCTGAGCAGCCGCTTCACGAGCGGTATCTGGCAGTCCGTCAAGTTGCGCCTCATCTGTGATATGCAGAGTAAATGCCTTATTCTCCTTCAGCAGGTTCTGGGAGAACTGCAACCCCAGCATCGATGCCTCCTCCGTCAACTGCCGCAACCGTTCCTTTCCTGCTGCATCCAGTAAGGCACCGCTGCGAACAAAGCCATCGTAACAGTTGTCAAGAAGCATTTTCTCCTCTGGTGTCAACTTACGATGATGGCGATGCACATACTTGATACGCTCGAACAGTCGTTCATTCAGTCGGATATCGTTGGCATGTTTGGTCAGGATGGGACTCATCTTCTGCGCCAAGGCATCCATCTCATCATTGGTCTCAGCAGAGAGCAAATTGAAGAATACTGTCGACACCCGCGACAGCAGATCATAGTATCCTTCACCATCCTTCTCATCATCAACACTGACTATGGTATTGTCGAAGGTCGGTTTCTCAGGATTATTAATGATTTTCTCTATCTGTTCGTCTTCACGGCGGATACCCTCAAGCATCGCCTCTTCATAGTCCTCCAGACGGATCTGATCGAAGGGAGCCACTCCATGGGGGGTATCATAGGGCTGAAAAAACGGATTCTTTCTTTCTATATTTTCGTTCATCATTTCACTACATTATTCGGCATGCAAAAATACAAAAAAAGACAGACCCAAACAAATCTGCCCCTGTTATTTTATAATATTTCACATCAACAACCGTTCCAGTTGTGGTATCTCTATCCTACCACGGTGTAACTCAAGTAGTCCCTCACCTTGCAACATGTTTAACGCACGCGACACATTTAGGCGACTGTCGTTCAATTCTTCGGCCAGACGCGTCATCAAAATATGGAACGACTTGGGCCCTGCCGGATAGACACAATGCAGTACAAAAAAACGGACAACACGCTCTCTGAGCGACTGTGGACACCGCCGCCACGGCAGACCTAAGAGTTTCTGTGTCTGTGTGGCATAGAGATTCATCAGGTTCAGGCGGAACACCAGGAATTCTTCCGCCAGTCGGACGACCTCTTCTTTATCGATGGTTATGAAGTTCGCATCCGTCAACGCTGTGAAATCATGCGTGTAACGCTGGAAATAGCCAAATATAGCCTCCTGCTGAAGAATATAAGGCGCCGACATCTGTTCCACAACCGAATATTGACGGTCTTCCGAGAAGGTCTCAATCTTGATAACACCGTTAATCAGGAAATACAACTGACTGCAGGCATCACCCGTCATCTGCACCGGTTTCCCCGCCCCCACTTTCGTAAAACCGAGACGAGTATGTCCCGCGACAATCTCCAGATCATCGTGGCTCATTCCCTGGAACAGCGGGAACTGAAGCAGTTGGTCATATATCCTCATAGCTATTCCGCTATCTTATCACGCAGAGATGGTGAGAACCATACGGCGTTGCGCCCATGTTCGTCACTATAGATAAAATAGGCCATCAGTTCAGGATGGCGCTCCAGAATCTGTTGGGCACGCTCCAGACCCATAACCATGAATGAGGTGGCGTAGGCATCAGCAGTCGCACAGTTGTTTGTCAGCACCGTAGCCGACAGAATATTATGCTGTACTGGATAACCCGTTTTCGGATCAATGGTATGAGCATATTTCTTGCCGCCCTTATAGTAGAAGTTACGATAGTTTCCACTGGTAGCCATCGCCTTATCGGTCACATTAAGAACAGTCTGCAACTCATTCCCGACATTTAGAGAATCATCGGTTGGTTTCGTCACTCCAATCTTCCATGGAAGACGTTTTTCGTTTAGACCGCTTGTCACGACCTCCCCACCAATTTCCACCATGAAGTTCTGTACACCTCGTTTGCGCAACAGTCGGGCCACGACATCGCAGCCATAACCTTTCGCAATAGCAGAACAATCGAGCATCATCCTCGGATCACCTTTCCTAACCTTTCCGTTCTCCAGCGACAGTTTCCTATAACCCACAATCTCCATCAGACTGTCAACCTGTCCACGCGTAGGTTCGATACCATTCTTAAAACCAAACCCCCAGGCATTGACCAAAGGAGCGACCGTGATATCGAAGGCTCCGTCAGTCTCCCGTGACACTTTCATGGCCATCTGATAGACATCCATGAACATCTGATCGGGCACAACCTCCTCGTTCTGGTTGATGGCAGTGATTATTGACTGTTTGTTAAATGGCGACAACGACCGGTCAACCTTCATCAACTCTGCCTTGATGCTCCGACTGAGATCCGAGTCGCATTGGTAGGTAATATGATAAGATGTGCCGAAGATTAGGTCAGCATTCTTCTGATAAGGCATCGAGCGTTGCTGATGGATGACCAGGACTGTTCCGACGATGAGAAGCGCCAAGAATGGCAGCTGCCACATCAGTTTTTTCTTCTGTTTATCCTCCATAGTCGTCAACCGGCTTAGATATCGATAATCACATTAAAGGTACCTCCCAGACGCGTGTCACCATAAATGCCGAAACCAGGGACATACCATGTTTTTCCGATCTCACCGTCGGAATGGGCGATACGCCTCTTATACCTAACGCTCCAACCCAGATGAAGCGGACCGAACACCTTGGCGTCGACACCGATAACAGCCTCCAGCCAGTGGTAGTTACATGCCACATCATTCATTCCGTAGCCGGTCGGCCATTGCCACACAGGATCAGGGAATTCCGGGCAGGAGATATCAACCTTATACGAGGTAAAGGCATAGCGCAGGCCACCATATAGACGGTTGGGCCCATGTTTAAACTTCAGGAGATTCTTGTCCACACCAATCTTGAAATAAGGCGCCGACGTACTATAACACATACCCGTCACCTCATCATCATGACTGGCTTTTCCTAGTCCTGCCTCGACAATTGGGAACCACTCGTCGTGCAGATTGATTCGCAGAGCCCCCTCGTACTGTCCGTAGTCTGAGAGTGCCATCTGTCCGGCACCCACAAGATCGAACGACACGGAGAAACCACGGAACAAGGGGATGGAGTCTTTCTGCATTTTGAAAAACTTCATCTGTGCCTGAGCAGTTGGTACCGTCAAGAGCATCAGCAGACTAATCGCTAACCTTCGGATAGATATAGAAATGTGTGGTATTCTTGTCATAATCCACTGATGGATTTTTTATCACAATAGAATCAATGAAATGCTTTGTATGACGTACGTCCGTGAGTCGATGGAAGAAAGAGGCATTACAATCGACAGATTCGAAATGCGGGATATCGTCCTTTTTTACCCAAACGGTATCAAAGATGCTCATAGTCTTATTATAGACATTAAACACCAAGATATCCTCCGGATGAGAATAACTGACAGGAAGACTGAACGAGGCCTTACCTACATTTCTGTTAAGGATGATCGAGTCCGTGCCATCCTGACGGACAGTAGAGATTGTCAGCGTATCCATCAAGACCAGGGAGTCACCATCAGTATTGTAAAAACAATAGCGGGTGGTCACGGTATTATTCACCGGGCAATCGATAGATGAACAAGCTGCCAGCAGGATAGAGCAGAAGCAAAAGGTCAGTTTCCTCATATTGTCGTCTCTATCTGATAGTCGTTACGACCACTTGACGAGCGACTGATCAAATCACCCAAGAAGCCTGTCAGGAACAACTGGGTACCGATGATCATCATCGTCAGGGCTATATAGAAATAAGGAGAGTCTGTCACCAGACGCTGCGGAATATGATTGGCCAAGCACCACAGTTTGTCGGCACCAATCAAGAAGGCAGCCAGGAAACCGATAAAGAACATGATCGTTCCCAAGAAACCAAACACGTGCATCGGCTTCTTACCGAAGGTACTCAAGAACCAGAGAGTCAGCAGATCCAGATAACCGTTGACGAAGCGGTTCAGTCCCATGAACTTCGACGAACCGTATTTCCGAGCCTGGTGTTGCACTACCTTCTCGCCAATTTTGTTGAAACCCGCGTTCTTTGCCAGATAAGGAATATAACGGTGCATCTCACCATACACCTCGATATTCTTTACGACGGCCTGACGATAAGCCTTCAGACCACAATTGAAGTCATGCAGATTCTTGATACCACTAATCTTCCTGGCAGTCGCGTTAAAGAGCTTAGTGGGCAGGGTCTTCGAGATTGGGTCATAGCGCTTTTGCTTATAGCCACTCACCAGATCGTAGCCCTCTTCCTTGATCATACGGTAGAGTTCCGGTATCTCGTCGGGTGAGTCCTGCAAGTCAGCATCCATGGTGATCACCACATCCCCCTGTGCCTGTTCGAAACCACAATACAGAGCAGGGCTCTTACCATAGTTCCTGCGGAACTTGATGCCCCTCACATGCTCAGACGTCTTACTTAGGTCTGTAATCACCTGCCACGAGTCGTCTGTAGAGCCATCATTCACGAAGATCACCTCATACGTATACCCGTTCGCGTTCATCACACGATCAATCCACGCATACAACTCAGGCAGCGACTCCGCCTCATTATAAAGAGGTATAACAACTGATATATCCATTCTTCTATTTCTTTATAGGCTATTTCGGGGCCACATTCCGCTGCATCACCAGACTGATGGGAATACCGAAGATAAAACCCAGAATAATATTTATCGTCAAAAAATTCAGTGCATGATCTATCGGCCGGACAGCAGCCATCTGAGAAAGACTCTCGTCAATCATCTGCGTCATACCATACTGTTGTACTAACAAACGTCCTTCATCCGACGACAGCATCTTCGAAAGAGAACTTAGCACAAAGCCGTGGTCCATATAGGCGAAATACAAGAACTGCAATACCGCCAGAAGCACCGCTCCGTAGAAGAACACGAAGATGGTGTAGGCATAGCTTCGACGGAAGGAGATAATGCCCTCCCTACCCTCATCGCGGAACTTACGGAGACGACCGGCTACAAAGAAAGGTGTCATCACAGCCAATACGATGGCAACCATCGCCAACAACTGGTTGGTGAGACCATATATATAACTGGCAAAACTGGCAGCCCACAAGAGGAACAGAAAGAACCCATCCTGTCTGGCGTATGCCTTCAATTGCTTATATTCCAGTGGTGTCATTTTAACATATAAACGTTCAAGATGCAAAATTAAGCATTTTCCCACATATAACGAGTTCGCAGCCTCAAAAAATCGTTAAATTGATACATTTTCTTATTTCCGAATTCTTATTTCTGAATTTTAATATGTACCTTTGCAGCCGCAAAACGGGCAGTCCTGTACGGCCAGCTCCCTTTGAATCCCCCAGGGTGGGAACGCAGCAAGGGTATTAGGTTGTAGCGGCGCGATGCAGGTAGCTGCCCACCCGCCTCTTTAGCTCAGTTGGCCAGAGCACGTGATTTGTAATCTCGGGGTCGTTGGTTCGAATCCGACAAGAGGCTCAAAACAGCAAAGGATTGGTTAAAGCCAATCCTTTTTTTCGTCTATCATAAAAGATATCTCATTACACCTATTATATAATATAGGTATGTCTGCTGATGCAAAGATACTATTTCTGCATCTGGGAGATGTGAGTATTGAGGATGTGGAAGGAGGGGTCGACCATCGCCCCATGATCATGACCATCAATCTCATAGAGATAGGTGTGTTGGTGACCAACGAGCTTCATCATCCTGGCCAAATACTGATTCTCATCATAACGGCCGTAGAGTTCTTGTTCTCGGTCTCCACAGATCAGTACCAGTGGCGGACAATCAGGGCGCACCCAGTAAAGCGGTGCATATTCATCGATGGTGGGCTGAAACGGTGGTATTCCTTGCATCTTCCGGACATTATAATGTGTAATAGCCTGTCCACTGAACGGAACATACATCCACACACTGTCAGCATCTGTTTTATAGTTTTTCAACCAAACCTTGTTCAGACAGAGCATCATGGCTAGATAACCGCCTGCCGAATGACCTGTCACCACAATCTTATGCGGGTCGCCACCATATTCCTTCGCATGACGGAACACCCAGGCGACAGCCTCTGCGGCATCATCGATGGTCTTGTCGATTGTGACATTAGGCAACAAACGATAATTAGCACCTACCACCACATAACCCATATCCTTTAGTTTCTGCGGAATCTCCTTCTGTCCGGCTTCCAGACCTCCACCGTGAAACCATACGACAACTGGACAGTCCTTCAGATTAGTAGGATAATACACATCCAACTTCAGTCGTTCTTGAGCATAGGGATCTGTCTTTACTGTATAGCTGATGTCACTCACTGTTTTATACACCTGAGCCCACGCCATCGTAAGAGACATCAGGGCCATCATTGTTAGTAGAATTCTCTTCATTTTAGTTACAGATATTATTCGGTTACAAAGATAAGAAAAAAAACGGAAAGACAAGCAAAATACGCGAAGGTTTGATGGCCCTTCGACAGGCTCAGGGACCGTGAAGGATGGACTCAGGGACCGTGGAAAACGAAGAAGCCCTGGAGCATTGCTGTTCCAGGGCTTCGGTTGAAGAAAAAGTGGCGGCCTCCTACTCTCCCGCATTGCATTGCAGTACCATCGGCGCAGGCGGGCTTA